>CAMAWT010000008.1 GCA_945862065.1 Flavobacterium psychrophilum
GGATTATGTGTTGGGTCAGACTTTTATATAACAGTTACGGTTAATCCAAAACCAGTTATTTTTGATAGAGTCGATACTATTTGTAGCGCCACTGCTTTTACATTAACTCCTTCGAATTCTAATCCATCAGCAACCACTATAGTTCCTGCGAACACCACTTATACTTGGACGGTTGCAACCAATACGAATGTTACAGGACAGAGTGATCAAACTACGGGTCAAAGTTCAATTAGTCAAACTTTAACGAATTTGACGAATAGTGCACAGGATGTAATTTATACGGTAACACCACGATCTGGTGATGCTGGTAATTGTATTGGTGCCACGTTTACGATTACCGTAACGGTAAATCCAAGACCTGAAATTCCAATACAAACGACTGCTATTTGTAGTGGGGAAAATTTTGGGATTGATTTGCAAAATGCAACTCCAAATTCACAAACTATTGTGCCGTTAAATACTACTTACAGTTGGGGTGCTCCTTCGGTTACTGGTGGTATTACTGGTGGTATTGAAAGATTTGATAAAAATTTTGTATACGCAACTCTCATCAACCCTACTAACATACCACAAATTGCAACTTATATCGTAACTCCGACTTCTGGTGATTCTGGATATTGCGTTGGGCCAACTTTTATAGTTGAAGTAACAGTTAATCCAAAACCAGTTATTTTTGAAAAAACACAAACTATTTGTAGTGGAACTTCTTTTTTAATACAACCTGAAAATTCCAATCCGTCAAATAACACCATCGTTCCGATAAACACAACTTATACATGGACTGTTGAACCAAATGCCAATGTAACAGGGCAAAGTGATGTGTCAACTGGTCAGTTAGTTATTAGTCAAACATTGACAAATAATACCAATATAATTCAAACAGTGGTTTATACAGTAACCCCAACATCGGGTGCTGCAGGAAACTGCGTTGGAGATACTTTTACAATTGCAGTAACTGTAAATCCTACGCCAGTAATACCGACTCAAACAGTGGTTATTTGTAGTAATGATACTTTTGATAAAGTTTTAACTAATGGGAGTCCTGATGCAGCTACAATAATTCCTGTTAATACTACTTATTCGTGGAGTGCTCCAATTGTTACAGGGGAAATTACTGGAGGTACAACGGGCACTAACCAAACAAGAATTTTCGGAACTTTATCTAACCCTACGGTTTTCATTCAAACGGCAACTTATACAGTTACAGCAACTTCAGGAGATGTTGGAAGTTGTGTGTCGAGTCCATTTGATGTTGTGGTCACGGTAAATCCGCTTCCGGTACTTTCATTAGGAAATATTGTCCCAGTGAACACTATGGATATACATTTCTTGATTCCATATACTACCAATTTTAACCTTACTAATTTCAGTTTAAATACAAATAATTCTGCGGCATTGCCAATGTTTGAAACAATTACGAATGCTGCTATATCGACGTCACCTTTAGACATCCCATTGCCCGAATTTAATAATACGGGTACTTATAATTTTGATTTAGTAATTAAAGATATTAATGGATGTATTTCGTTGCCAAATTCATTAAATTTGGTTATTAATATGATTAAAGTTTTAGATAAAAATGCGAAAAGAATGATAATTCCATCGGATGCAACTAATAGAAATGGAGCTAGAGGTTTTGGATTTGGAAGAACAAATAACGGACAAATTGTTTCAGCGCCAAATATAACAAGAATAGCACTTTCTGATGCGGCATCGATTACGGAAACAGCAGCATCATTTTCGGTATCTATTGTAAATGTTAAAGGGGGTGCTGTAACTTCTAGAGGTATTTGTTGGAGTACCTCAATAAATCCAACAACAGAAAATTCAATTGCTTTAGATACTGGAACTGCAGGAAATTATAGTATTTCAATTACTGGTGCACTTGGTGGAACTAAATATTATGTTCGTTCATTTATTACCAATAATTTAGGCACTGTATATAGCCGACAAGTTAGTTTTACAACAACTTCTATTCTTCCAACGATTTCTACTACAGCAATAACTGCCATTACTTCAACGTCGGCAAGTTCTGGTGGGACAGTAACTTCAAATGGAGGCGCTACAATAATTTCTCAAGGTGTTTGTTGGAGTACATTGCCATCACCTTCAATTACAGATGAAAAAACTATTGATGGCATTACAACTTCTTTTACAAGTAGTATCAATGGATTGGAGAATGGAACTACTTATTATGTAAGAGCTTATGCTACCAATAGTGTAGGAACTTCTTACGGAAATGAAATTAGTTTTACAACTTTAGCTGTTATCCCTACGGTTAACACTACGTCAATATATTCTATAACTGCAAGAAAGGGTAATTCCGGTGGAACTGTTTTATCAACAGGAGGTGCTGAAATAATTGCTCAAGGTGTTTGTTGGAGTACATCACCAACACCAACAATTGCTGACTACATTACCAGCGATGGAACTTCTTCACCTTTCGATAGTTTTATCGAGGAGTTGAATCATGCTACAACCTATTATGTAAGAGCCTATGCAACAAATAGTGTTGGAACTGGTTACGGAAGTCAAAAAACTTTTACAACTTTAGCGATAGTTCCTACTGTTACCACTACTGCAATTTCTTCTATTACTGCAACTACCGCTATTTCAGGTGGAACAGTCACAGATACAGGAGGCGATACAATTATTGAACAAGGGGTTTGTTGGAGTACTTCTCCAGAACCAACAATAGATAATTCTAAGACTATTGATGGAACTACAACTCCGTTTTCAAGTAGTATTACAGGATTGGCTTATGCGACTACATATTATTTGAGGTCTTATGCTACCAATAGTATTGGTACTTCTTATGGAAGTGAAATAAGTTTTACCACATTAGCGGTTGCTCCTACTGTTACTACTACTGCAATTTCAAATACTACATCAACAACCGCAAGTTCGGGCGGAACAGTAACGGCTACAGGTGGTGCAGCAATAACCGCACAAGGGGTTTGTTGGAGTACTTCACCATCACCAACAACATATAATTCTAAGACTATTGATGGAACTACAACACCGTTTACAAGTAGCATAACGGGATTAACAGCTGGAACTACTTATTATTTGAGATCTTATGCTACCAATAGTATAGGGACTTCTTATGGAAGTGAAATAAGTTTTACCACATTAGCGGTTGCTCCAACAGTAACTACTACTTCAATTTCAAATACAACATCAACAACTGCAAGTTCTGGTGGGACTGTTACAAATACAGGTGGCGCAGTAATAACTGTACAAGGAGTTTGTTGGAGCACAACATCAGGGCCAACAACGGATAATTCTAAGACTATTGATGGAACTACAACACCGTTTGCAAGTAGCATAACGGGATTAACAGCTGGCACTACTTATTTTGTAAGAGCGTATGCTACTAATAGTGTTGGGACTTCTTATGGAAATGAAATTAGTTTTACAACTTCTTCAAATATTAATACGAATGGATTGAAATTGTATTTAGATTCCAATAATTCTTCAAGTTATTCAGGTACAGGCAATATTTGGTATGATTTAAGTGGCAATGGAAATAATGGTACACTTGTAAATAACCCAACAGTAAATGGTGGAAATATGGAATTTAATGGTGCAAATTATGTGAATATTCCGCATTCTTCAAGCATTGCTCCAAGCACAGGATTAATTACAGTTACAACTTGGTTTAAAGCAACTACAACTGGAGCAATAAACCAAAATATAATTTATAATAAAGAAGACGAATATGAATTGGCTGCAGGTGGTGGAGCAATTACTTATGCATATAAACCATTTTGGTCTTGGGAAGGAAACATCGCTTTCAACTTGAATCAATGGTATCAAGTAACAATTACATATGATCAATCATATCAAAGAGTTTATGTAAATGGAATTGAGGCTTTTTCAAGAGCTCAAACTGGTGTTATAGGAACTTCCGCAACAAAGGATTTAAGAATAGGAGCAAGGAATGCGCCATCAGCTGCAAACTCATTTTTTACTGGAAGTATTCCTGTACTAATGATTTACGATAGAGTACAAAATGCTTCAGAGGTATTGGATAATTTTAATGCTCAAAAAGCAAGATTTGGATATTAATCAACATTTATAAATAACAAATAAAAATAAAACAGAATTCAATAATAAAAACAACAAAATTATGAAACGTACCTTACTATTAGCTTCAATTGGTTTATTTATGCTTTGCATGATATCAAACACGGCCTCTGCACAAGCGGTTTTAAAAGTTGGATCGAATCAACACAGTATTCAACCCAAAGCAGTTTTAGAAATTGAAAGTACTACCAAAGGTTTTTTACCTCCAAGAATGACCGAAGCTCAAATGAATTCAATGACTGCAACGGGAAATGTAGAAGGTATGATTGTTTGGTGTACCGATTGTGCCTCTACATCAGGTTCAAGATTAATGATCAATAATGGTTCTGGATGGTCATTACTATTAGGCAATAAATTAGCAAATACTAAATTATTAGTCGGAAACAGTTCAGGAGTTGCTGAAGAACTTGCAACTTCTGGTTTTGGAAGTATTATTTTGAATGATTCACCAGCATTGATAAACCCTAATTTAGGAACACCGTCTGCAGGTATAGCTACCAATTTGACAGGCTTGCCATTGACTACAGGTGTAACGGGTATTTTACCTATTGCAAATGGTGGTACAGGATCTTCTTCACAAAATTTTGTGGACATTACTAATGACCAAACAGTTGCGGGGGCTAAAACTTTTAGTTCAGATTTGAAAGTAAATGGATTAACAGTAGGAAAGGGAAAAGGTACGACCCTTAATAATTCTGTTTTAGGATTGGATGCAATGAACAGTAACTCTTCGGGCGATTCTAGTGTTGCCATTGGGAAAACATCTTTATATTCTAACACAACAGGTTCAAATAATACTAGTGTTGGAGAAGCTTCACTTTATTCAAACACCACAGGAAGTAGTAATGCTGCATATGGAGCTAACGCTTTAAGAGATCTTAACATATTAAATGGAACAGGAGGTAACACAGCTGTAGGAACAAACACTGGTAGAGGTATTATTACAGGTACTAATAACACTATTATTGGTGCGGGTGTTCAAGGTTTGGATACCACTTTAACAAACAATATTATACTTTCTAGCGGTGACGGAGTTATAAAAGCTCGTCACAATGGAACGGACTGGTCATTAACAGGAAAAGTGAACGCTACAGAATTTGTTGGATCATTAACAGGAACGGCTTCAACTGTAACTACTAATGCAAATTTAATAGGGCAAGTAACAAGTGTGGGAAACACAACTACTATTGCAGCATCACCGTCTTTAACAGGAACACCAACTGCACCAACACCTTTGTTAACTGATAATTCAACTCAAATAGCTACAACGGCATTTGTAAAATCAATAAATAATACCAATGCCAATTTGTCTGGACCAATAACAAGTTCTGGAAATACAACCTCAGTAAATTCTCAAACTGGAACAGGATCTAAATTTGTAATGGATACAGCTCCAACTTTGGTTACACCCGTTTTAGGTGTTGCAACTGCAACAAGTGTTAATGGTACTGCAATTCCAACTTCCAAAACATTGGTAGTAACAACCGATAAATTGAATGCACTAGCTGCTACTACATCATCCGAATTTGCCGGAGTTATTTCTGACGAAACAGGATCAGGACCTGTCGTATTATCTGTGTCACCAGCATTAACAGGAATACCAACATCTCCTACTGCAGCATCAACTGATAGCTCGACTCAAATAGCAACAACTGCTTTTGTAAAGGCAGTAGCCTCTTCTTCAAACTTTGTAGATCTTACCAACGCACAAACGGTTGCAGGAGTTAAAACTTTTAGTTCAAATGCTTCTTTTAACGGACAAACCATCGGTAGAGGAAATACTACAGGTACAGAAAACCTAGCTGTTGGAGCAAATGCAATGAATGGAGTTAGTGGTGGTTCTAGAAATACTGCTATAGGATATGCTGCCATGCAAAGTTATGTTGGAACTGGTTTTGATAACAATACTAGTATAGGATACAATAACATGATTGCTCTAACTTCAGGTACAGGAAACACATCAGTGGGAGCAGAATCAATGTCTGCGCTTTTAACTGGAACTTCTAATACTTCTGTAGGAAATCAATCACTAATTGCTACTACAGGAAGTTCAAATGTTGGTATTGGAAAAGGTGCCGGAAATGCTAATACAACTGGTTCAAATAATACAATGATTGGAACTGGCGCAAATGTAAATACTGGCGCTTTAACAAATACAACTGCTATTGGTTATAACGCAACGGTTACAACTAGCAATACCATTCAATTAGGTAATACAGCAGTTACCGATGTTAAAACAAGCGGAACATTTACAGCAGATGCAGTTACCTATCCAAAAGCACACGGTTCAAGCGGTCAAGTGTTGTCTACCACTGGAAGTGGCACACTAGTTTGGATAACAGCATCGGTTATTGATGAATCTAAAGAATTTAGTGCATCGGCATCACAAACCGTATTTCAATTAACACAAACACCATCAACAAACAGTAAAGTAAAAATGTTTGTTAATGGAATTAGAATAAGTAATACAGCTTACACATTGAGCGGAAGTACATTAACGTATGTGCCAGCCAACAATGGTTCTTATAATTTGGCTCTTGGTGATAGAATTCAAATTGATTTCTTTAGATAATCTCTGTTTTAATTAAAAAATAAGGTTTTAATAAAGAAAATAGCATATGTCGAAACAGAAATCATTTAATGCTAATTCTAAATAAAATGTAAATTAAATTAATTGTTAAAAATGATGTAAAGAAATTTTTTAAAGTCATTTTAAAACAAAACAAATTACAAAAATATTAAATTATGAAAAAAATATTCTTTTTACTGTTAACTTTTGTTATTTCAAACGTACAGTCGCAAACAACGGTTTCAAATACAGATAATGATCAGTTGGTTCAAAAGTGTTTGGTGTTTCAACCCTTGATTGATAAAATACCTACAGGAGTTCAAGGAATGATGACTGATTTTTACATTTTTGGAAATAATAATGAATTTGGTTTATCACAAAATCTAATGGTAAATGGCAAAAACATCTCTTTTCTTGGTAAAGGAGAGTTAAGTCCAACAAAGCCTTATTTTATTTTCTTCACAATGAATATTGATGGAGATAAAGCGTTCGTAAGGTATTATTTTAATTACACAAATAATGGTATAGAAACTACAATTCCTATTACAATAGATTTTATAAAAACAAACTCGGTATGGCAAGTCCTTCAACATACTATATAAAAGCAATGAACATGAATCTTAAAAATACATCAACCACTATTTTTTTTAAAATAATAGTAGTTTTTTTACTATTTTCTTTGCAGATAAACGCACAGACTTATAGGATTTTAAATAACGGAAATAGAAGGATTGGAAATGGGAATGAAAATTCAATAAATGCTTCTGGAAATATGCAGCAACCATTTTATAAAAATGGTTCTAATTGGGTTAAATTAACTTATAACACGTATCCATTAGATATCCGATGGGGAGTAGGTGGGTCGGGATCCAATTGGAATACAAGTGGGACTATGGTTGACAACCCATCAGTTTCAAATGCTGTATATGATTACAGTGGGTTTACAATTACTAATGCTAGCACTGGTGATGGATATGGAGTGATTAAATTTTCTGGTAACATTACTATTGCTTCACAGCTCTTTTTTGTAGAAAACACATATACACTTGGAATATCAGATGGTTTTTTTAAAGTAAAAACAAAAATTACCAATAGAAGTGCTTCAACTGCAACTAATGTTAGACTTTGGGTGGGTACTCGTGATGACTGGATTGGATCAACAGATTCGCCTACTAAAGAAAGAGGAAATTTGGTTGACGGTACATTTACTATTATTCCAAATATGACAACACAGGCTAAAGCAATAAAGGTTTCTACTGGAAATGAAGCTATATTGATGTTCAGTAATTCTTCAAGGGCATATTCAACTATTAGTACTTGTTGTTACTTTACAAATGCAACTAACCAAAATCCTGCTACAAATGTTACAACCCAAACGGGTGATGGATCTTACGCGGTTTACGCCCGTTTTAATGATTTGTTAGTAAATCAAAGTGACGAGTTGGACTGGTATTATGCTGCCGGAACTCTTGCTCAAATTAATGCAATCATCCTTGCGGTAGCTCAAGCAGCCAGTTCTGTTCAAAACATTACCTATAACTCCGCAGATTATTCTTATACTGCAACTCAAAGTGGAACTACAAGTTATGTTTTGGTCCCATCAGGATCAACGGTACCAACAGCTTCACAAGTTGAAGCAGGTGTTAGCTATACAGGAGGAACTGTGATTTCTAGTAGCTCAATTGCAACTACTGCTAACCAAGCTAACACGTATAATTTTACTGGGCTTAACCCTAATACAGCTTATACGGTATATGCAGTAACAAAATATTTTGATGGAACTAACAATGTATTCACCTCAATACAAACTACTAATTTCACCACACTTTTTCAACCACCTACTATATCTAATTTTAATAATATTAGTAAAATGTATAATGATGCTCCTTTCACTATTGTTGCTCCTACATCAAATAGTTCTGGTGCTTTTACCTATACAAGTAGTAATACTTCGGTAGCCACTGTAAGCGGAAATACAATAACTATACTTAGAGGAGGCACAAGTACTATTACAGCTACTCAAGCCGCAAATGGTAATTTTTTAAGTGGTTCTACAACGGCAACTTTAACCGTTTCATATGACCCACCCATTTTTACCTTTAATCCATCAGGGTTTTCGCAAACAATGTGTGCAGGTTCTTCATCCATATCAGTTGCTGTTAATGGTGGTGGTGATGCAATAGCAAGTTATACTTGGTACAAGAATGCCGCTCCTTCAAACATAGGAGGGACACAAATTGGAACTCCCATTTCTTCAACATTAACTACGAATACTTTTTCTCCAACAGATTCAGGAGCTTTTTATTACTATGCCACTGTTACAACCGCTGGGGGACTTACAGCAACAAGCGAGATTTCAGGACAGATTACCGTAAATGCTATTCCAGTAATAAATAGTCAATCTACTTCCTCGCAACCCATTTGTATTAATGGAACTGCCACAGCTATGTCCGTTACAGCAACAGCAGGTAGCGGAACATTGTACCGCTATAAATGGTTTAGTAATACTACTGCATCTACTACTGGAGGAACACTAGAGGCGACAACTTTATCTTCTACGTCAACAAATACGTATACACCAGATACTACTGTTTCTGGCACAAAATATTATTATGCAGAAGTAACCAATTCCAATGGTTGTGTCGTTAAAAGTGCTATATCTGGTGCTGTAACAATCAGTCCTCCATCGGTTGGGGGTACCGTAACTTCTTCAAATATGTTTATGGCAAGTGGTGGACTACCTTCCATGACCTTGACAGGTAACACAGGCACTATAGTTTGGCAAAAATCTTCGGATGGTCTTACAGGATGGACATCAGCCACAGGTACAGGAACAACAGCTCAAACTTTTACAAGTTCTGCATTAACAACATCTACTTTTTTTAGAGCACTGGTTACTAGTGGTGGCTGTACTTCTGATGTAAGCACTGTAATTAAAATCACTATTACAACAACACCCATTACTTCAACAGGTAATGTAAATTCTGTTTGTTATAGCGCCAATGCGCAAACTACAACATTGACTTACACGGCATCTGCAGGTAGTCCAAATTCGTATTCTATAGATTGGGATTATACTGCAAACAATGCTGGTTTGGCAGACCAAGGCGCTACTACATATACTTTTCTTAACGGTGGTGGAATTATGACAGGAGTCGTTATACCTGCAGGATTGAATGTTGGGTTATACAATGGTGTTTTAACAGTTACCAATGGTACAGGTACATCAACGTTACCTATCAAAATCGCTATAGGTTCTATTTCAGGTAGTATTAGCGGAGGTACTTCAGTTATTATTGGTACAAATAGCACTGTATTAACACTAGAGGGGCATTCTGGATCTATTGTTTGGCAATCTTCTCCAAATAATAGTACTTTTACTACCATCCCAGGAGCCACTTCATCCACTTACACTGTCACTAATTTGAACAGTACCACCTTTTATCGGGTATTGGTTACTAATGGTAGCTGCACTGCAGCAACCTCTTCAACAGCTAATATAACTGTAATGCCTAATTCAAATAGGTTTGGAATTTACGGTACAACAACCCCAAACACTATCAGCAATAATGTAGCTACAGTGATTGACGATGCCATTATTGTTAATTCTAATGGTTCTATAAGCGGATTTACAGTTACAATAACAGGTGATTATACAGATGGAGATGTACTATCTTACAGAGGTTCATTACCAACGGGTATTAGTGCTTCAGCGTTTAACCCAACAAAAAGAAGTTTGACTTTTACAGGTTCAACTTCTGCCATAAATTGGCAAAATTTGCTTAGAAATGTAACTTTAAGATCTACATCCTCTTGTTATCCAACAAATAGAAGTATAAGTTTTCTTCCTAGTGATAAATTTTTCAATTTATTCAATGGCCATTTTTATGAATATGTATCCACACTTCAAAGTTGGACAAGCGCCAGAAATGCAGCTGCAGCCAAAAGTTATTATGGAAGACAAGGATATTTAGTAACAATATCTTCTGCGGCAGAAAATAGTTACCTTAATACTTTGATTGGTGCCAATTCTTGGATGGGAGCTACAGATAATGCGGTTCAGATTAATGGAGCATTTGGTTATACAAAATATAGTACTCAAATGCTAGCAGAAGGAAACTATCACTGGGTTACAGGACCAGAGAAAGGAACCCAAATGAGAAATGGAAATGCACAAGGTACGGTCTTGAAACCAGGAAATAATATTTCAGGAGTCTATAACCAATGGGCATCTGGCGAACCAAACGAATGGCCATTTAATCAAACTCCAGGAGATGAAGATTATGCGCATTTGTATTCAGATGGTCGAAATTGGAATGATTATGATAATGGAAAGAATTTTGCTAGTATTGTGGAATATGGTGGATTGTCTACAGACGATATTTCTGATAGTGTAACTTTCACGAGAAACATCATTATCACTGGCTCTCCAGTTGGAACAATTTCGGGAGCTGCTCCCGTTTGTCCTGGAACAAACACAACTACCTTGACCTATAGTGGCGGTGGAACAATTGTTCGTTGGGAATATTCATTGGATAATTTTTTAACTGCGGGTACTGTAGTAAGTGCTACAACTTCATCCATTACAGTAAATGATATTTCAATTCCAAGATATTATCGAGTTGTAGTAAATACGTCTGGCTGTAACGGATTAAGTAGTTCAACAGCATTAATAGATATTAATTATTCAGTCGCTGGAAATATAACTTCAAACAATAGTACAATATGTTCGGGAGGAAACGTAATATTGACATTAAATGGAAATAGCGGAAATATTGTTAAATGGCAATATTCTACTGTAAGTGATTTTTCATCTAATGTAAATGATATTAATGTTTCCACAACATCAATAATACATCCAATAAGTACTACAGGTTCTTATTTCTTTAGATCAGTGATTCAAAATAGTAACTGTGTTTCTGGCGGATTTGTTTATTCTGAAGTATATCCTGTAACTGTTATATCCGGAGTTAATCCAGTTGGTGGAACCATAAATAACGTAACCTATTGTGGTGGTTCAAATTCTGGAACTTTAACATTAACAAGTGCTGTTGGAACTAGTTTTCAATGGGAGGTTTCAACCGATGGACAAGGAGTTATTTGGAGTAATGCTTCGAGTACAACCACCGTCTTTAATTATAGTGGAGTTACTAGTACAACTATGTACCGAGTTAAAGTAACTAATGGATCTTGTGGATTTGTTTATAGTGCTATAGGTACAATTACTGTTAACGATTCTTTTGCAGTTGGAACTATTAGTGGAAGTACAACTTTGTATTCCATGACTAATAGTAGTACTTTAACGTTAAGCGATTATGTAGGTACTGTTCAATGGCAATCTTCTTTAAACGGAAGTGTCTATACCGATATATTGAATGCTACGGGCGCCACTTATACGGCCACTAATTTGAATAATACAACGTTTTTTAGAGCGATTGTTACCAATGGAACTTGCCCTGCAGTAGCATCAAACTTTGCAAAAATCACTATGGCTCTTATTATAGTGCCGTCAACACTAACTAATTTTGGAAATGAAACAAAAACAGTTTTTGATGGTACATATGATATTATCGCTCCAACATCCAATAATGTTGCTGGTGCATTTACATATACATCAAGTAATACAAATATAGCAACCATAAGTGGAACAACTGTAACTTTAAAGGCGCCAGGAACTACTACAATAACTGCAACCCAGGCAGAAAGTGGCCCGTTTAGTCAAACAGCAATAAATGCAGTTTTAACAGTTCAAAACATTGTAGTATTAAGTAAATTTGGGAAACAAACAAATTCAGATCTTAATTATGTAAATAAAAATGGTGGTCTTACTAAAATTTATGGATTAGGACTGAACGGTACATTAATAGCAGCCAAATCGGTGGTAGCAATTGGAGATAGTTTCCGAGGAGGTAAAGTTGCATATATTCTACAAGAAGGCGATCCAGGATATGATCCCGATGTACAGCATGGATTGATAGCAGCCACAACAGATTTAAGTTCTGGAATTAAATGGTCAAACGTATCGAATTCAATTACCAATGCAACAGGAACAGCAATAGGAACAGGATTGTCGAATACCAATACGATTATTACAAACCAAGGTGCTACGGCTACAAATTATGCAGCAGGTTTAGCAAGAGCTTACACCGGAGGAGGGTTCCTTGACTGGTATTTACCAAGTAAGGAGGAACTCAATAAATTGTATTTGAACAAAACAGCAATTGGAGGTTTTACAGGCACATTTTATTGGAGCTCAACCGAAGGCAGTACATCATCACAAAATCTAAATTATGCTTGGGGTCAATATTTTACAAACGGTGTTCAACAAGATTATGATAATACATATGGTGCCAAAACAACTTTACAAAGTGTTCGTGCCGTTAGAAGTTTTTAATAAAAATTCAATTATGTTAAATGGTTTTATAAATCGTTTATAATTAGAATTAAATCTGAAACAGGTTCAATAGAATAACAAATAGAATTCAATATTAAATTAACAAAATGACTCAAATCATCACATCAAGAATTAGTATATTATTTTTCCTATTTTGTTTTGGAACAAATGTTGTTTTTGCTCAAGAAGTGCCAACGCCAATAGTAAAAGATTCAATCAAAATGGGTTTTTATGTGAAATTAGATTCCATTAAAACTGAAAATTCAGTACAATTTGATTCTATTAAAATAGAAAACCCAGTACAATTAGATAGTATCAAAACTGAGGTTCAGTTGGAATCAGACGCTGTTAAAACAGAAATTCCATTAGAATCAGAACCAGTTAAACCTGAAGAAGTTCCATTAGATTCAGATGCTGTTAAAACAGAAATTCCAATAGAATCAGAACCAGTTAAAACGAAAGAAGTTCCATTAGAATCAGAACCAGTTAAAACTGAAGAAGTTCCATTAGATTCAGAGGCTATTAAAACAGAAATTCCAATAGAATCAGAACCAGTTAAAACTGAAGAAGTTCTATTAGATTCAGAAGCTGTTGAAACAGAGATTTCAGAAGAATCAGATTCAAATGAAACAGAAAACAATGAAGAGTCAGACGCTGAGGAAAAAGAAGATGAGGTAGTATCTGATGCTGTTGAAACAGAGAATTCAGTTGAATCAGAAACTATTAAAACTGAAATTCCAGAAGAAACAGATGCTGCTAAAACAAAAATTTCAAAAGAATTACAAGCCATCAAAAATGAAATTAATAATGAATCAGAAGTTAACAAATGGTCTTTTGAAGTAAGTTTTGGGTCCAATAGAGCTGTTCGCCCTTTTGGTAAAGGATACAATTCTAATGAAAAGAAATTTTTAAGCACCCCAAGTATAAATCACATTGATTTTGGTTTTCGTTATATGTTGAATTCCAAGTTTGGTGTAAAAACTGATTTTGGATTTGATTCTGTTACAAACAAAGATGGTAACGGGTCTTTACCTTTTAGATCCATGCAGAGTAGAATTGGGGTACAAGGCGTTTTAGATTTTGGTAAAATATTGGAATTTGATACCTATTCAAAATCTATTGGATTATTGGCGCATGGTGGTGTTCAATTCTCACAATTCAAGTCTAAAACAGATACTTCACAAGAAGCAATTTTTCAAACCAATGGAGGTTTTATGATTGGTATTGCTCCACAATTAAAGCTGTCTGAACGTTTAATTATTAGTTTAGATTTTAGTGTTTTATCAAATGTAAGACAACGTCTTAATTGGGATGGATCAGAGTCTGATAGAGAAAATAATTTGGCTGGTTTGTTATATACAACCTCAATCGGATTGACCTTTTATCTTGGTAAAAAAGAAATTCACTCTGATTGGTTTATTCCTGTTAAAAAATCTGAATTAGATCAAGAGTTATTGGATCGAATTGAATCTATCGAAACATTAATGAACGACACTGACAAAGATGGTGTGGTTGATTATTTAGATTTACAAAACAATACAGCAAGCGGTTTAACGGTTGATACAAAAGGACAGTTTATCGATACTGACAAAAATGGATATCCTGATGAATTGGAACCAAAGAAAATGGAACAATTAAAAATGCAACAAATAGCTGATGCCGTTCAACAAACTGAAGATGTTGTGTTTAAATCACTCTTGAATAATGGTTTTGTAAATATCTTTTTTGATGTTAATATGGTTGAGCCAAATTCTGCGTCAAACAATAGTTTGTATGGCATTATCTTTTTATTAAAGAAAAATCCAACTATAAACTTAAAATTAATGGGCTATTCCGATAGAACAGGAAATGAAAAAATGAATTTAAATCTATCTGAACGAAGAGTTAAAAAAGTATATGATTTCTTAGTTTCAAGTGGTATTTCACCTTCTAGACTAAAAATTATTGCTAATGGTGAAGACAATTCTAATAATTCTAAATCTAAAACAGCACTTCAACTCGCAAGAAGAGTGTCCATCATGATGGAGTAGTTTTTTTGTTTTTAAGTTTTTGAGTTTGAGAGTTTTTGAGTTTGAAAGTTTCTAATTACTAATGTATAGTCACTAAAGTCTAAACAACACTTTCCCCAAAAGTTAATAAATTATGATCGGGGTCGAGGATAGAGAATTCTTTTTGGCCCCATGGTTTGTTTTGTAAATGTCCTGCGGGGTGAATGGTTACCTTGCTTTTTACAAAAGATTGGTAAACAGCCTCAATGTTTTCGGTTCTAATATATACTTGACCGTAATTCTCTAAAGGATTTAAACTTGAAAATTCAAAAAAGTGTAGTTGAATCTGGTCTTTTTGAAGCATCAAATAACCGTCATAATCAGGACTACCAAAAACCTCAAAACCCAATTGGGTACAATAAAAGTTATTTGTTATGTCTTTGTTGCGCATTGGAAGCTTGGGGTGGGTGTGGGTGAGCATGATGATTTTATTTAAAATTTAATTAAACTTAAAAAAACCCCAAGTTTCCTTGAGGTTTTTTCTTTTTTTATAAAATGTATTTTAGGATAGGGCTTCTTTGATGCGGCGAAGGGCTTCTTTCAAGATGTCTTCGCTGGTAGCATAAGAAAAACGGATGCAGCTTGGGTTTCCGAAGGCATCTCCGGTTACCGTGGCAACATTCGCATGTTCCAAAAGGTACATTGAGAAGTCGTTGGCGTCTCTGATTTCGGTGCCTCTTAAGGTTTTTCCAAAGTAGGACGAAACGTCTGGGAAGACATAAAATGCGCCTTCGGGCACGTTGATTTTGATGCCTGGGATTTCTTTGAGCAATCCAACAACCAAATCTCTTCGGCTATGGAAGGCATCGACCATGTACTTCAACACGGATGGGTCGGCATCTACTGCGGTAATGGTGGCGCGTTGTGCTACTGAGTTGGCGCCACTGGTTACTTGTCCTTGCATTTTGGTGCAGGCTTTGGCAATGAATTCGGGTGCGCCAATATATCCAATTCTGTATCCAGTCATAGCAAATGCTTTAGCAATACCGTTTACAGTGATGGTTTTTTCTAACATGCCAGGAATGGAGGCAATGCTACAAAAGGTACCAGAAAAGTTGATGTGTTCATAGATTTCGTCGGCAACAACATATACGTTGGGGTATTTTTCCAATACTTGAACCAAAGCGGTCAATTCGTCGCGACTGTATACCGATCCACTTGGGTTGCAAGGCGAACTGAACCACATCATTTTGGTTTTTGGTGTGATGGCTGCTTCTAATTGTGCAGGTGTTATTTTAAAATCAGACTCGACACTGGTTGGAACTACCACCGGATTTCCTCCTGAAAGTTTGATGATTTCGAAGTAAGAAACCCAATAAGGTGCAGGTAAAATTACTTCATCACCATCGTTTAACATTACTTGTGCAATGTTGTATAATGATTGTTTAGCTCCAGTAGAAACTACGATTTGTGATGGTTTGTAGTCCAAATCATTATCGCGTTTAAATTTTCTGCAAATCGCTTCTTTTAATTCTAAATAGCCTTCAACTGGCGAATAGGTGCTGTAATTTTCGTCAATCGCTTTTTTTGCCGCTTCTTTTATAAAGTCGGGCGTGTTAAAATCGGGTTCACCCAAGCTTAAGCTAATGATGTCTTTTCCTTGTGCTTTTAGTTCTCTGGCTAAAGCGGCCATTGCTAGTGTTTGTGAGGTAGCAAGGTTGTTAATCCGATCCGATAATGGGTTCATTCTGAAGTTAAATTTTAGTTTTTAAAAAATTTTGTAGTTTTGTTTGTTATGTATTTAAGCTAGTTGCGGTTTTCTTCCCAAATCTCTTAAATGGGTAAAATGTGCCATAAGCGCTTGACGAGTTGTTTTAAATTCGTTGTAAGGCAAGTTGCATTCTTTGGCGGTTTCTTTTACAAATTCGGCAATTTTACTATAATGAATATGGGAAATATTCGGAAAAATGTGGTGTTCAATTTGGTGGTTTAATCCGCCAGTATAATAATTTACCAACCAATTTTTGGGTGCAAAATTTGCCGTAGTGTACAGTTGATGAATAGCCCAGGTGTTTTCTAATTCTCCACTTTCGTTTGGCATTGGATTGTCTGTTTCATCAACAATATGTGCTAATTGAAATACCATACTTAAAATTAATCCAGCTGTGTAATGCATTACAAAAAATCCTAAAACTACTTTCCACCATGAAATACCTCCAACCAGCATCGGCATTACAATCCAAATAGAAAAATAAATTATTTTGGTAATGATTAAAGTGGTCCAATGAATGGATGGTTTTTTGAATTCACCATACGATAAATTACGTTTTAAGTAACGTTTCATTTGTGTAAAATCGGTCGTGAGTGACCAGTTGAAAGTTAATAATCCGTAAAGTAAAACAGAATAATAATGTTGAAATTTATGATGGTTGTACCATTTTGCAGTTTGAGAAAAACGTAATATTCTCCCTGCTTCTAAATCCTCATCGTGACCTAAAACATTTGTGTATGTGTGGTGTAAAACGTTGTGTTGGACTTGCCAATTGTAAACATTTCCGGCTAGAATATAAATACTTCCGCCCATGAATTTGTTTACCCAAGATTTGTTGGAGTAGGCTCCGTGATTTCCGTCGTGCATGACGTTCATTCCAACGCCAGCCATTCCAACACCGATTACAATATTTAGAACCAAGTAGGTCCAAAAAGGCATTTCTATTGCTAAAAGAAAACTATAAGGCGTCAAAAAAATAGAAAACATGATGATTGTTTTCAAATGAAGCTTCCAATTTCCGGTTTTATTTATATTATTTTCTTTAAAATAATTATTTACTTTCGAATTTAAAGTTCTAAAAAACTTTAAATTGTCTTGTTTTGCAAAGGTTGGAGGGGTTGTATCCATTATAATAATATTAATTTTAAACAAATATAAATATAATTCGGAAGGAATATGTCATCATTGTATAAAAAATAACGTTTCTAAATTGATTACTTTTGCATAAATTTTATTAAAATGGAAGAAATTCTTAAACAGTTTCCTTATTTGACCGAATTGCAACAATCTCAATTGGAGCAGTTATTTGATTTATACCAAGATTGGAATGCTAAAATCAACGTGATTTCTAGAAAAGATATTGATGAGTTATATACCAAACATGTTTTGCATTCGTTGGCTATTGCCAAAATCCAACCTTTTGAGCCGGGTACGTATGTTTTGGACGTGGGCACGGGTGGCGGTTTTCCTGGGATTCCATTAGCGATACTTTTCCCTGAAACCCGTTTTTATTTAATTGATGTGATTGCAAAAAAAATAAAAGTGGTTCAGGCTGTTGCCGAAAGTTTGGGATTGAAAAACGTAAAAGCAGAACAAATTCGCGCCGAAAGTGTGAAAGTTGATTTTGATTTTATAGTAAGTCGTGCCGTAACCAACATGCCCGATTTTGTTTCTTGGGTAAAAACCAAAATCAAAAAACAGCACAAACACAAATTAAAAAACGGTATTTTGTACTTGAAAGGCGGCGATCTTACTGAAGAATTGAAAGATTTCCCGAAAGCTACATTATACGATATTGCTGATTTTTTTGATGATGAATTTTTTGAAACCAAAAAAGTAGTCCATTTGGAGGTTAAGTCATAAAGTCATAAAGTCGAAAGTTGTAAAGTCGAAAGTCTTAAAGTCGAAAGTCGAAAGTCATAAAGTCATAAAGTCATAAAGTCGAAAGTCTTAAAGTCGAAAGTCATAAAGTCGAAAGTTGTAAAGTCGAAAGTCATAAAGTCTTGAAGTTGAAAAGCCGAATCATTTGATTCGGCTTTTCAACTTTTTTAAAACAATTATATTTTTAATAAATGTCTTTTATTATGTCCCAATACTTTATGACTTTCGACTTTACAACTTTCGACTTTATGACTTTTAAAACTTTATGACTGCAAAAAAGGATATTTGTAATCAACTGGCGTTACAAAAGTTTCTTTGATGGTTCGAACAGAAGCCCAACGCAATAAGTTTTGAGACGAACCTGCTTTGTCGTTTGTTCCAGATCCTCTTGCGCCACCAAAGGGTTGCATACCTACAACAGCACCGGTTGGTTTGTCGTTGATGTAGAAATTACCTGCTGCGTTTTGTAATGCAACAGTTGCTTCTTCCACAGCATAACGGCATTGGCTAAACACAGCTCCCGTTAATGCATATTCTGAGGTTTCATCAACCAATTTAAGCGTTTCCGACCATTGGTTATCTTCATAAATGTAAATGGTTACTACGGGTCCGAATAACTCAGTTTCCATAGTGCTGTATTTTGGATTGGTAGTTAAAATTACCGTTGGTTCAATGAAGTATCCTTTCGATTTATCATAGTTTCCACCCATGATTATTTCGGCGTCATTATCTTGTTTAGCTTGGTCGATGTAACGCGCTAATTTATCGAAAGAAGCTTCAGAAATTACAGCAGTAACGTAGTTACTCATATCTTGTGGCGATCCCATTGTAATGGATTTCAAATCAGCTTCTAATTGTGATTGAATTGCTGGCCATAAACTTTTTGGCAAATAGACTCTTGATGCCGCACTACATTTTTGTCCTTGGAATTCAAAAGCACCACGAACGATACCTGTTGTAACTTGCGCTGGGTTGGCTGTTGGATGCGCAATAATGAAGTCTTTTCCGCCTGTTTCCCCAACAATTCTTGGATAGGTTTTGTAGTTGGCTATATTTTGTCCGATGGTTTTCCAGATGTCGTTAAATACTCCGGTTGATCCTGTGAAATGAACTCCTGCTAAATGTGGGTTTGATAAAACGACGTCTGACACCATCGCAGAATCTCCCATTACCATATTGATAACTCCGTCTGGTAAGCCAGCTTCTTTGAAAACTTGCATGATAACGTAAGCAGAATATACTTGTGTTGCCGCTGGTTTCCAGAGAACAACATTACCCATCAACGCAGCACTTGACGGAAGGTTACCGGCAATTGCTGTAAAATTAAAAGGTGTAATGGCATACACAAAACCTTCCAGTGGTCTGTATTCTACTCGGTTCCACATGTCAGAATTTGAAACGGGTTGGTCTGCGTATATTTTGGTCATGAATTCAACGTTGAAACGTAAAAAGTCGATTAACTCACAAGAAGCATCTATTTCTGCTTGATGAATGGTTTTTGACTGCGCAATCATGGTTGCTGCATTGATTTTTGCACGGTAAGGTCCTGCCAATAACTCGGCTGCTTTTAAGAAAATTGCTGCTCTGTTTTCCCAACTCATGGCTGCCCATTTTTGGCGTGCTTCTAAAGCAGTTGTAATGGCTTTTTCAACTAATGTTTTGTCTGCAAGATGGTATATTCCTACGATATGTTGGTGATCGTGAGGAGCAGACATGGTTTTTGTATTTCCTGTTTTGATTTCATCGTTTCCGATGTATAAGGGAACTTCTACTTGAGAATTCCACATTTCAGTGTAAGTTTGTGCAACTGCAGCTCTTTCTGGAGTGCCAGGAGCGTATGATTTTACGGGTTCGTTTATTGCTTTTGGTACGTGAAAAAATCCTTTTGACATAATTACTGTTTTGATGTTTAACGAATAGTTGTGTTTGCTAAATGTGTTACAAAAGTACAAATGATTTTTTACATTTTGCAGGATTGTGAATATAAGATTTTTGAACTATTAGAAGTAGATTTTCTTAGTATCGTGATTTTTAGCCCAGATAGTAGTGGAAAGCATTTTTTGAGTCAAGCCTATTTTTTGTTGCCATTAAAAAGCGACCTTGGGAGCTCTTTTAATGGCTTACAAAAAAAGGATTGACTAAAAAATCTTGAAACGGATAGCTGGATTGGCTTCTTAATTTAAAGCAAAAGGGGCATTTAATCGGAAGGATGGCACAATCACTCTAAAGTTTTTAGTTGATGTAAAGTTGACCATATTGAAAAAACCTTGCATGGCACCATGAGGTGATGAAAGCAAACAGCCGGAGTTGTAAACATGAGATTCACCTGGTTTGAGCACGGGTTTTTTACCGATAACGCCTTCGCCATCAACAATTTCTTTGGTGTTTAGCGAGTCGTAAATTTCCCAATGGCGCGAAATGAGTTGCACGGAATCTTTGCTGTGGTTTTCTATGGTAATCTCGTACGAAAAGGCAAAGTGAAGTTTGTAGTTTTTGAAGTAGGTTCCTTCAAAACTAGTCTTAACCGAAATTTTTATGCCTCTTGTAATTTGGGTTACCATTTATTTTTTTTGTAAAGTTAAAAAAAAATATTGGTTCGGAATGTTTATTTTAATGTGAAAAAAATGCTAATTTATTATATTTATCGAACTGGCGCTTCCGTGACCAATAATTCTATCAAAACGTTGGTTGTTTTCTCGGTAGTAGACTAGAATGGTGTACTCGTTTTCGGTTTGAATAAAATTGCCGTCGATGGCGTTTTCTGGGTCTAAATTTCCTTCGGCATCGCTTATAGTGTATTCATAATTTGTAAAACCTTGTTTGATCATCATGGCTTTGTGGTACGTTCCTTTTTTTTCGTCGTATTCCATTTTGTTTTCTTCAGAAATACAGTTGTTATTGAACATTCCGGTGATGTAAATATTTTTGTTTCCGAAATAACTTGGTGCCGATAAGCTAAAGTAAACCCAAGCATAATCTGCTTCCAAATTGTTGTTGGTGGCGCTTACGTTTTTGGGAACAAAATTTCCGTTTGCATCAGGAAAATAGGTGTAGGGCACATTTTTTCTAGCAAGATTTGGATATAAATAGCAGCTATACAACCCGTTGCCAGTGTCTACTTTTGCAATGCTGTTGTTGGCCGCTCGGATGATTTTATTTTCTAAAAATAAATATTCGTTGCCAGCCCAAAACTGGGTTTCTGTGTCATATTTGTAGATTAAATCATTGCCAATAGTGTATTGCGGCTTGATGTTGTAAATAGCGTTGTTGAATTTTCCGTTTTGGAACAAGGCTACTTTTACGTTTTTGAGCGGACTTTGAAAATTGATTAATGTTGATTTTATGGAAAAATCTAAGTTGTGTTTAAAGGTTGATTCGGCTACATTTCGGGCTCTTTTTATCTGTAACGGTACTGTAGCTAAAGATTCATACATCATGAATTTTCTTGATAAAACTACTTCTCTTTCTTCATTGAGAATGTATAAAATGAAATTTCCACTTACTTTGATTTGGGTGAATTTATTTGGAAAATCTAGTGTGTAATGTGAATAAATTTGAACGGTATTAAACGAGTTTTCGTATTGTTGGATTCGTTGTTCATTAAAACCTGTAATATATTCATTGATGGATAATTGAGATGGTTGCCAATCATAATCGCAATGAATTAATTTGTAATAATAATTGTCTTCGGTGCCGTTTAAATCATCAAATTGAAACTTGAACGTATCTCCCATTTGGAAAATCGGAACTACATTGGCATCAGCCTGAACAAAGGAAACAGATTTTATGTTGTATGGCGGAACCACCTCTGTTTCTTGGCCGTTACAGATGTTGATGGTAAAAAGCGATAGAAGTAAAATTACATTTTTAATCATAAATGGTTTTTTCTAAAACGTAAAGTTACTAAAAATAATATATTGTTGCTTGTAAATTATTTAAAACAAACCGGAATGATCTCTCCAGGGGCCAAACAGTATTTGACAACTAATTCAGGACTTATTTTTTTAGTATAATCTTCTTCAATAACTGTAAAACCAATAGTTCGTAACTTATCAAAATAATCGCGACCATATACTCGAACGTGGTCGTATTGTCCGAAAATTATAGCGCGTTCCTTTTCATCCGTAATAGAATCATCCGAAAAAGTTATGGCTCTTTTCAAATCTTGCGGAATTTGAAGAATGGCCATCCCGCCTGGTTTCAATACACGATACAACTCTTGCATGGCTTTTGTGTCGTCTGGAATGTGTTCCAAAACGTGGTTACAAAACAGCACATCATATTGATTATCTTCAAAAGGAAGATTACAAATATCAGCTTTTACATCTGCCAAAGGCGAAAACAAATCGGTAGTGGTATATTGAATGTTTTTTTGTTTTTTGAAACGCTTGTAAAATTCTTGTTCAGGTGCAAAGTGCAGTACCTTTTTTTTCTCGGTTGCCGTAAAAAAATCAGTTTCATTTTGTAAATAAAGCCATAACAAACGGTGTCTTTCTAAAGAAAGGGTACTTGGAGATAACACATTATTGCGCTGATTTCCATAGCCGTAGGGCAAAAACATCCGGAAACTTTTCCCGTCTATTGGATCAGTAAAGGTATTTCCTTTTAATAAAAACGCCAAAATTGGGCGCGCCACGATACTCAATCTAATTAAGATGGGACGTGGGATGGTGTTGAGGATGAATTTAAACACAGATTTCACAGATTTCACAGATTTTAATTATAAAATGATTCGTTTATATTTGAAGCTATCTTCTCCAAAATTAATTAGTAATCCAATTTTGTTTTTTGATGCAGCTAAATAATTTAATACTTGTTTTATCTCACTACTTGATAAATTTTCAATTGCCTTTAATTCTAATATAATTTCACCGAAAACCGTAAAGTCAGAAAAGTAATATCTAGGCAGAATGATGTCTTTGTATTCAATATTGTATTTCTTTTCACTTTCATAAGGAATTCTATTCATTTTAAACTCATATTCCAAAGCATCTGCGTACGTATTTTTACTATGACCCCTGCCTAAAATTTTATGAACCTCCATACACAAACCTATTATTTTATAGGTTTCATCTTTTATATAAAAATTTTCCATACAATTCTGTGTAATTGGAGAATTCTGTGTTAATATAAAATAACTTTACACCAAACTTGGGTCTTTTCTAAACTCATCCTCTTCATTACTCACAATTCCTAATGCGTCATAAATATATTTGAATGTCGAAAGCAATTCGGGTTTTCCGTTAATCAACGCTACATCGTGTTCAAAATGAGCCGAAGGTTTATTGTCGGCGGTGGTTATTGTCCAGCCGTCTTTGTGTTGTTTGATATTACGTGTGCCTAAATTAATCATCGGTTCAATTGCGACTACCATTCCTTCGATAAATAGTTTTCCGCGACCTCTTTTGCCATAATTTGGCATTTCTGGATCTTCGTGCATTTTCTGACCCAAACCGTGCCCCACTAATTCTCTAACAACTCCATAACCTCTTGATTCACAATATTTTTGAATAGCATTTCCAACATCTTCAACACGATTTCCGATTTTAAATTCTCGAATTCCAACATAAAGCGATTCTTTGGTTACTTGTAATAAACGTTTTGTTTCAGGTGCAATTTCTCCCACTTCAAAAGTATAAGCATGATCACCATAAAAACCATTTTTCAATACGCCGCAATCAACAGATATAATGTCGCCTTCAACTAAAGGTGTGTTGTTTGGAACCCCGTGTACTACTTGAGTATTCGGACTCATACAAAGTGTATTTGGAAATCCATAAAGACCCAAAAAACCAGGAATTGCTCCGTTATCTCTAATGAATTCTTCTGCAATTTTATCCATCGCAAGGGTTGTAACACCAGGTTTTACTAACTTTGCTACTTCGCCTAAAACTTTAGATACTAATAAGGCACTTTCGCGCATTAATTCTATTTCTTCACGTGATTTTACAATAATCATTTTTATAAAAATAAGATTGCAAAAGTAAGAATATTAATTCGGATTTGCCATTATCTTGAATAATTCAGCATTTGAGTTCAAAAAACGATTTTCTAATCCTATTTCTGTAAGTTGGATGCTCACTAAATTATTTTCTCTTGTATTGATAAAAAATATCGAACTTTCACCTAATGAAAATAATCGTTCTTCTGAACGGAGCATTTGTGTATTGTCTTGAACTAAATTTGATATTAACTCTCGCTGTTTGAGTATTGATTTAATCTCTGTTTGTTGTGCATTAATTTTATTTTTAAGTTGCGCGCGTTCAAAATCTAATGTAAATTTAATGTCTTGAATTTTCAGTTTTGCAACTTGTAAACTGCCTCGTTCTTTTCTTAAAAATAATGGATACGAAAAATTTAATCCAACTTTGTAATTATTAAAATTTGTTTCACTCCAATAATTAGGTTCCGATAAATAATGATACCCAAGATCTATTTTTGGTAATAAACTATTCGCTTTCAGCTTTCGATCAACCTCTAATATTGCCAATTTATTTTCTAAGGCATTTATTTTAGGATGGTTTTCTATTGACTGATTTTCTATAAGTAAATCATTGATTTTTAAGGTTTCACTGATTGTTTGTTCTAATTTATTTTCTGGAAGTAATTCGTCTTGTAGTTCCAATGGAATATTATTATCTAACCATAAATAATTTGATAAATCTAATTTTGACTTGGCTAATTTTAATTTGGAATCTTCCAAGTTCCATTTTCTTGTTTTTACGACAATTCCTGCCTCAACACTATCAATGGCTGGTTTGTCTCCATTTTTTATTAAAGATAAAATACCGGTATATCTCAGTTGTGCATTTTTCAAATAATTAGAATAAAGTACTACTTCATTGTGATTTCTTTTCCAATTAAAATAGGCAAGCGAAGCATTGTAAAGCACCTCAATTGCTTGTAATTTTTGCTCTGCTTGACTTAATTGAATTTGAATTTTTGCCTTTCGTAAATCGGCCATTCGCTGATTGATAAGCAATCCTTGTCCAATTGGAATCGTAATACCAAGCGAAGTCAATCCTTGATTTGGTAATGAATTTTCAGGGTTAACAAACATGCCTTCGCTGTTGTCAAAACCAGCTTTCACTTCAATTCCGTACCAAGTTGGGATTTTAAAACTACTATTAAAAACCGAATAATATTCTTTGTCTTTAAATTGTTTTTTGTCAAAATCTGCTTCAATTTTTGGATCAAAACCACCTCTAGCCATCATTAAATTGGCTTGTGCCACATTGATTTTTAGGTTTGCCTTTTTTGCCAAAGGATGGTATTTTTTCACATAACCTAAAAATTCATTATAATTGAGTTCTTTCAAATTGAGTTCTTGTCCCCAAACCAAAGAACCAAAAAGCAGGAATATAATTGAAATTTGCTTCATTACTTTTTTTCTTTTGATTTTTCTTCTTTCGGTTGGTAATAGTTTGGAGGGAAACCGTTTAGGGTTCGCCATAATTCAAACCAAATTGGGACGTTATCTAGCAATGCCAAGGTTTGCGCACCAGAACCAATACTCACTTGTTTTGGCCAAGCGTCTTCTTCACTATCTGGCGCTATTAGTACTCTAAATTTTCCATTTGGACTGATATATTTTTCAATAGCTACTATTTTTCCTCCAAAAGTTCCATAACTCATATTGGGCCAACCTGAAAAAACAACTGTTGGCCAACCATCAAACCAAATGCGAACTTTCTCTCCTTTGATAATTAATGGCAAATCGTTTGGACTAACATAGGTTTCAACCGCAACATCATATTTTGATGGCATAATACTCACAATTTGAGTGCCCTCTTTGATGATTTCTCCAAGTCCCGATTGAATAGCGCGATTGACATAGCCATCTTGCGGCGCTTTTATGTAGTACATTCCGTTGCGAATTTGATAATTTGCATACTGATTTTGTAATTTGTTGACTTGTGCTTCGGTATCATATTGATTGCTCAAAGCGGAATATTGATCGCTTTCTGCTTTGGAAACTTTTTCTGAATATTCAACCTGAATTCGATTTACTTCTACTCTTGAATTGATTAATTCGTTTTTGCTTGCCAATAATTTATTTTCTTGGGTAATGATTTTCGCCTCCACTTCTTGAAGTTTCAATCGCTTTTCCTCAACATCAGTCATTGGTTTTAATCCTTCTTTGTTCAATGTAACAGCACGATTGAATTGCGTATTTGCAATTTTAATTTGTGTTTTTACCGCTTCCAAATCCATGCTATCGCTTTTTACTTTCAGTATAGATTGACGGATTTTGTTTTGTGCTTGTTGCGATTTTAGCTGCCTTTCATTTTGAATAGCATTAATTTGAGAAGATAAGGTGGTGACTTTACTTCCATAAGATTGCAATGACAATTTTTTGGCATCTACTTGATTTTGTGTGTTTTTCACTAAATTAGGGTCAAAATAATCTTCTTTAATTTCTGAAATAAATAAAATGGTATCTCCTTTTTTTACATAATCTCCCTCTTGAACATACCATTTTTCAATTTTTCCAGCAATAGAAGAATGAATGGTTTGTGGTCGTTGATCTGGTTTTAATGTTGTAACTGCTCCAGAACCTGAAATGTTTTGTGTCCAAGGCAAGAACAGTATAACAATTCCAAGCAATGACACATATAAAATAATTTTATTTAAAATTTTATAATGTGGCCTATTAGCCAAATTTTTAACCGTGCTATATTGTTCAATGTTTTCAGCAATTGGATTCTTTTTTGAAATATTTAACATCGTATTATTTTTTTAGGTCAGCAATTATTTTTCCGTTTTGTAGCGTAATTTTTCTACTGCATTTTTCTTTCCAATATTTGTTTTTTGACGAAACAACTACGGTCCATTGATGCGAAGGATTGGTAATGAAATCAATAATTTGAGTCGTTGCTTCATCGTCCATTTTATCCAAAGGATCTTCAAAAAAGAGTATTCTTGGCTTGTTTACAATACTTCGCGCTAAAATGATTTTTTGTGCATTTGATGATGATAATTGTCGCCCGTCAGGAAAAATTTTAGTATCTAGTCCATCGGGTAATGTTTTTATAAACGATCCTAATTGAACACTTTCAATAGCCCATTTTAAATCTTGATTTGAAATCAATGGGTTATTCAACGTAATGTTTTCCAAAATCGTACCTTCAAAAGGGGTTTCTCCTTGTAAGATTGCACCTACTTGTGAACGGTATTGTGATAAATCAATTTTTCTATACGTATCATCGTTGATAAAAAACGAACCCGAAGTTGGCTGAATGAATCCCGAAAGAATTCGGATAAGTGTTGATTTCCCGGAACCGTTTCTCCCTTCAAGGTATATTTTTTCTGAAGGCTCGATTTTTAAATTAATATCACTTAAAACTGCATCTGTAGCATCTGGAAATTTGAATTCAAGATTTTCGGTTTCAATAGTGATGTTTGTCAAACAAAAATCTGAATTTAGATTGCTCACTTCTTCCATTTTTAAATCAACTATTTGACCAATTTTTTCAACAGAAGTTAAAACATCATAAAAACTTTCTAAACCAATAATGATTTTTTCTACAGAACTTATTACTAGTAAAATAATAATTTCAGCAGCGACAAACTGACCAATATTCATTTGTTGATTCAAAACCAAATATCCACCAATAAGTAATAAACTGGCAGTTATAATTACTTTAAAACCAATTAATTGAGTGAATTGTCTTTTGATAACTTTGAAGTGTTTTTCTCGGTAATTAATATATTCTTCCACCAAATGATTGTTTTTTTCTAAAGCAAAAGCAAAATTTTCTTTTTTTCTAAAACTAAAATTATTTCGAGCAATTTCTTGCAACCAACCAACTACTTTGTATTTGTATTTAGACTCTTTTAAACTTGATGATAGTCCCGCTTGAAAGGAAAATCTAAATATAGAATAAAGTAAAATCGATAAAAGAACGCCAATGAAAATAAAAAAAGGATGGTATAATGATAGCAAAAGAATACCGAAAATAATTTGCAATAAAGCGGTAGAGAAATCAATTAATAATTTGGAGGTTCCTTTTTGAATGGTTAGTGTATCAAAAAAACGGTTCGCTAATTCAGGAGGATATTGATTATAAAGTTCTTCAAATTTTATTTTTGGTAATCGATAACCAAATTCAAAAGAAGAGCGAACAAATATTTTTTGTTGCAAATTCTCGGTAATTCGCAATTGCATGAGTGATAAAATACCAACAAGTGCTACCCCAATTACTACAATGACAACTAAAACAATCCAAGAAACGCTGACTCTTCCCGCCTGAATTAAGTTGATAATAGCTTGGATTCCTAAAGGCAAAGAAAGACTGACCAATCCTGAAAAAATGGCATAAAAAAATATTTGAGAAATATCTCGGCGATCTAATTTTAGTAAATTATAAAAACGTTGTAAAGGTGTTTGAGTCATCATTTGTTATCTTAAAGTTTTTGTTACTAAATCAAAATAAAAATCGGTTACAGAAGTCGTTTCGTTACAATTGGTAATTGTTTTCAAGTGATTTTTTAAAAAGTGTTGGTGTAAAGATCCTTCAACAATTGATGAAGCAAAGCTTTTCGCAAAAGCATAATCAGGATTTACTTCATGGATGATATCAATTATTCGGTTAATGATTCGTTTATAAACAATAAAAAAACCTTCTTTATTTTCTTCATCTACTTCTTTAGTAAGTAACGTTTTAGTAAATTCTTGAATAATAATTTTATTTAAAACGGCTTCGTTAATATGCAATGTAGCGCTATCATCCTCTACTTTTTCAGTAACAATGGCAACAGCTTTCTTTAGTCTTTCCATCGGATTTGAAATGTTTGTTGTGGCAAAAACAAGCTTGTATTCTACCCATCCCCAATACCACAAAGAAAGGTATAACATCAGTTTGTGTTTGCTTTCAAAATACCGATAAATAGAGCTTTCGTTGGAACTTATTTTTTCACCCAATTTCTTAAAAGTGAAATTTTCAAAACCAATTTCGTCTATCAATAGAATGCTATGTTCGATTATTTTTTTACCTAAATCAGATGTTTCTGGGTTTTTGACGTATATTTTTTCGTTGACAGCGATACTTATATTTGATAAAATACTTTGCATAAATAATATATTTTTATGCAAATATAATAGTAATACTTTTAATTATGAAATTTTAACTTTTATTTAGTAGTTTGGCTTTTAACTTTTCAATCATTTAATTCCAAAAAAAAACACCACAAAATTTGTGGTGTCTAATATTATTTTAGATGTTGATTATTGACAATCAACAAAATCATCTTCAGAATATCCAGCACATTCTGCTAAACAAGCATTTGAAAATTGTACAACAACTCCATCAATGTCAACACAAACTGGGTCAATTTCCGTTGGGCAGTTGCAATTTGAGTAGTTGCAATTATTATTCATTTCTGCAAATTCATATTCATTGTTTATTTGAACGGTTGCATTGTTGTAAATCACTGAAAAAGGATACACAAAATTCACAATATAATTGTCATCATCATCATTTTGAAACAAACCGTACAAATCTTGTTCGCTAGTAATTGCGATGGTTTGATTATTATTGGTCAATAATGAAAATGGGTACACAAATGTATAACAAGGACCAGAAATGATATAGTCATCATACGTATCGAAGTCACAATTTTCTATAACATCCCAAAATTCAGACTCATTTGATACAGTAACAGGAGTGGGGCTTCCTGCTACTAGTAAATCAAATGGAAATGCAATTCCGTCAAGATATAAATCACTTGTTTCATTTTCTAGAATAAAAATTAATTCCGACTCATTAGCAACACTAACTGTTGTACCGTTATTGTAAGAAAATGTCAAAGGATACACAAATTCAAAGCACATGTCAGAATCATTAGTCGTATATTTTCCACTTATATCATTTACATCTTTAAATTCATTTAAGAAAACTCGTAAAGCTGCACTTTTTTGTGTAGCAACAGCTTCTTCGCCTGTTGAACATGACTGAAAAATGGTAGCAAACAAGCTAATAAATAAGACTAAAATTTTTATATTTTTCATAATGTACTAGTTTTTAATTTTTTACAAATCTATATAAAAAAATATAATCTCAATAAAATGTTTACTTTTTTTTAAAAAATAATCAACAAATTATCAGTTATGTTTTTTACAAAAGAGATTTACAACTCATTTCCACAGGTTTTTCAACTCCCATCAACTCCAAAATAGTTGGAGCAATATCTCCCAAAACGCCATCGTTGATTTTTTTCAAATCTTTATCCACCAAAATAATAGGCACCGGATTTGTTGTATGTGCTGTGTTTGGCGATCCATCAGGATTAATCATCGTTTCACAATTTCCATGATCAGCTATGATAATCGTAGTATAATCATTTGCCAAAGCGGCTTCCACCACTTCTTTTACACAAACATCCACCGCTTCACAAGCTTTTATGGCAGCTTCCATAATGCCCGTATGCCCAACCATATCGCCGTTAGCAAAGTTCAAACACACAAAATCAACTTCACCTTTATTCAATTCAGGAACCAAAGCATCTTTCAATTCGTACGCGCTCATTTCAGGTTGCAAATCATAAGTAGCTACTTTTGGTGAGTTTCTCAAAATTCGTGTTTCTCCCTCAAAAGGTGTTTCTCGTCCGCCCGAAAAGAAAAACGTTACGTGCGGATATTTCTCTGTTTCGGCAATGCGTATTTGTTTTTTGTTGGCTTTCTCCAAAACCTCACCCAAAGTTTTAGTAATGTTGTCTTTATTGTAAACTACTTTTACATTTTGGTAGGTTTCGTCATAGTTAGTAAGCGTTACATAATACAAATTCAATTTGTGCATGTTTTGCTCGTGAAAATCGTGTTGAGAAAGCGCCTCGGTCAACTCGCGCCCTCTATCGGTTCTAAAGTTGAAAAAGATAACCACATCGTCTTCTTCAATAATCGCCAATGCTTTTCCGTTGGCATCCACTGCAACCAATGGCTGTACAAACTCATCCGTAACATCATTGTCATAACTAGCCGCAATCGAAGCTACCATGTCAGTTGTTGCAGTACCTGTTCCGTTAACTAATAAATCATAGGCAAGTTTTACACGTTCCCAGCGTTTGTCTCTGTCCATGGCATAATATCGTCCAATTACAGAGGCAATTTTTACGGGTGTTGGCGCAATATAATCGTGTAAGTCTTGAAGGTATTTTTTTCCAGATTTTGGGTCCACGTCACGCCCGTCAGTAAAGGCATGAATAAAAACGTTGTCTAGTCCGTATTCTTGAGAAGCATCAATCAAACCCCTCAAATGCGAAGTATGCGAGTGCACGCCACCATCCGAAACCAAACCTAAAAAGTGTACTTTTTTATCATTGGCTTTGGCATATTTAAACGCATCAACCAACATTGGTTCTTTTGCCAGCGTGGCATTGGCAACAGCCAAATTAATTTTAGCCAAATCTTGATACACAATGCGTCCAGCGCCAAGGTTCATGTGACCCACTTCAGAATTTCCCATCTGACCATCGGGCAAACCCACATTCAAACCGTCTGTTCGCAATTGAGCACTTGGGTATTTTGTATATAAACTATTGATAAACGGCACATTAGCATTGTCAATGGCAGATACTTTTGGGTCGGGCGATTTTCCCCAACCGTCCAAAATCATAAGGATAACTTTCTTGTTCATTGTAAAAAGAATTTATACAAAGATAACGAAATCCAATTGCCAAAATCAAAACCAAGAAATAAAAATCAACGAAATCGGTATAGTAAAAAGTAATTTTTCAATCCATTTGGGCGTGCCCCCGTTGCAGTCAATTTAGTATAAAAAGTTCATTTTTCATAGCAACGGCGTCGGGCTTTCGGCTCTATCTTTTGTGGCCGCTCCGTAAACTACGCAGCCACAAAAGGATGCCGCCTCAATCCCTCACGCAAAGAGCAATAGCAATTTCAATAGCAATTTCAATTTCAAAAATCAATAACAAAAATTTTAAAGCTATGTTTACGAATAGTTTAACTGCTTAAATTATATTTCGCCTTACTTTTTAATGTGATGCAATCAAATGAAAAATTTTGCCACGGATGTCACGGATTTAGCGGATTATCACGGATTTTATCCTTCAAATCCTTCAAATCTGTGGCAAAAAAAATAGGCTTAAAATTTCATTTGATTTTTATCGGACAACAATGATTAAATAATTAAAATTCAAACAAAAAATAGGTATCTGATTTTGCTTTTTTTTTATTATGTTTGAAGTATCTAAAAAAAAGCACAACATGTTAATTCAACCACGCAAATCTCTAAACAAAGCCTTTCTTAAAATAAAGCCCAATCGCTCAGGTATTGAGTTGTTCAAACAAAACTTACTATTGCTTTTAGACAGTATTAAAGAAAAAGAATCGGAAGAATTTCATAAGAATTTGATTTCCGATTTTTTGAAAAATACCTATTATTCGCCCAATCATTTCATCAATACCAAAGAAAAAAATGATTTAGTAATTCATAATGGTAAAGAGGCAAAATCTAATGTAGGCGTTATTATTGAGGCAAAAAGTCCATCAAATAAATCCGAAATGCTTTCGCAAAAGAACATCAATTGCAAGGCAATGCAAGAGTTGGTTTTATATTATTTGCGGGAACGTATTTCACATAAAAACCTCGACGTTAAACATTTGGTAGTAACCAATGTAAACGAATGGTATATTTTTGATGAGCATTTATTCGAAAAATTATTTGCTCAAAACAAACCGTTTGTAAAGCAATTTGAAAATTTTGAAGCCAGTAAAAAATCAACTGATGTTTTCTATAAAGAAATTGCCAAACCTTTCATCGATACTGTTTTAGACAAATTAGAATATACGTATTTTGATTTAGCTTCTTACGATAAAATTTTACGTAACGACGACAAGCAAGACGATACCAAATTGATTGTTTTGTACAAATTGCTTTCGCCAGAGCATTTACTAAAATTGTCTTTTGCCAACGATAGCAACTCCTTAGATAAAAACTTTTACAACGAACTTTTGCACTTAATTGGTTTAACCGAAACCAAAGAAGGAGGCAAAAAGTTAATAGAACGCCCAAAAGCAGGACATCGAAATGCGGGTTCGTTATTGGAAAACGTGATTAACCAACTCGATAGTTTGGATAAATTATCTCGTTTGCCCAATGTGAAACAATATGGCGACACGCACGAAGAACGCTTGTTTACCGTAGGTTTAGAATTGTGCATTACGTGGGTAAACCGTATTTTGTTTTTGAAATTGCTAGAAGCCCAATTGATAAGTTACCACAAAGGCGACAACAGTTATGCGTTTTTGCACAAAGGCTTGTTGCACGATTACGACAATTTGAATGCGCTGTTTTTTATGGTTTTAGCAAAGAAACCCGAAGACCGAAACGACCGTGTAAAAAACCCATTTGCCAAAGTGCCTTACCTAAATAGTTCGTTGTTTGAACCTACCGAATTGGAACACCAAACCTTGTTTATTTCTGGTTTAGAAGACGACATTCCGTTGTCATTGTTAAGCGGTACCGTTATAAAAGATGTTAATGGTAAAAAAATAACAGGAACGCACAGGGCTATTGACTATTTCTTTGACTTTCTTGATGCGTATGATTTTGCTAGTGAAGGCAGCGAAGACATACAAGAAGACAACAAAACCTTGATTAACGCCTCTGTTTTAGGTTTAATATTCGAAAAAATAAACGGCTACAAAGACGGTTCGTTTTACACGCCAAGTTTCATTACGATGTATATGTGTAAAGAAACCATTCGACGTGCCGTAGTACAAAAGTTCAATGAAACCAAAGGTTGGAATTGCGAAGACTTTTTAGAACTCCAAAACAAAGATTTTACAACACAAGAAGCCAACGCCATTATAAACAGCGTAAAAATATGTGACCCAGCGGTAGGTTCTGGACACTTTTTGGTTTCGGCATTGAACGAAATGATTGCCATTAAGCACGATTTAAAAGTATTAACCGACCGAGATGGCAAACGCTTAAAAGAATACCAAATAGACATTGTAAACGATGAATTAATTGTAACCGATGAAGACGGCATTCCTTTTGCCTACAACCCAAAAAGCCAAGAAAGCCAACGCTTGCAAGAAACCCTTTTTCACGAAAAGCAAACGATTATTGAAAACTGTTTGTTTGGCGTGGATATTAACCCGAACTCGGTAAAAATTTGCCGTTTGCGACTGTGGATTGAGTTGTTGAAAAATGCGTATTATAAAGAAGAAAGAGAAAAGAGCCAAGAAGCAAGAGAATTGGAAACCTTACCGAATATCGACATTAACATTAAATGCGGTAACTCGTTGATTTCTCGTTTTGGATTGGATGCTGATTTGAAAGAAGCCTTGAAGAAATCGAATAAATCAATTGCAGATTATAAAAATGCAGTAAAAACGTATCATAACGCTAGCTCAAAAGAAGAAAAGAAAGCAATGGAAGAGTTTATCTTATCTATTAAGCAAAACTTTTCTACTGAAATTCGTTTAAATGATCCTTTAAAAACAAAACTTCAAAAGTTATCTGGCGAATTATACCACCGTTTTACGGGAACATTTTTATTTGAACCTGAAACACCTTACGGACAAACTGAGAAGCAATTAGAAAAACAAAGAAAAGCGGAGAAAGAAAAATTAGAAAAAGAAATAGATAAAATCGAAAAGCATTTTGATGAAGTTAAAAATAATAAGATATACGAAAATGCTTTTGAATGGCGTTTTGAGTTTCCTGAAGTATTGAATGATGATGGCGATTTTGTAGGGTTTGATGTGGTGATTGGGAATCCGCCTTATGGAGTAAACATAAATAGAAAAATAAATCCTGAATATTCAAACTTTTATAATGAAATAATTTTAGGAGAATTAGAAACATATATTGTTTTTTATTACAAGGGATTAAAATTATTAAAAAATGAATATTTCTTATCTTACATAACACCTGATAGTTGGCTAACTAATAATGGGGCTAAATTATTCAGAGAATGGTTGTGTGAAAAAGATTTAATAGATGTATTTGACTATTATAAACCTTTTGCTGATGCTAAGGATACACGTTGTCATTCGGTATTAATAAAAAATTCTGTAGTTAAAGATTCAAATTTAAGGGTTCAACAAGTTTTGCCATCAAATCCAAATGAAATTTATAGAAATTTTATAGTCCAAAATTCATCATTAAAAGAATTTACTGGAAATGAATGGAGATTATACTTAATTCCTGAATTGAGGTCTTTATTTAAAAAAATAGATGATAATTCGATAACTTTAGATGAAGTTTATAATATTAAATATGGATTAAGAACTGGAGATAATAATAAATATATATCATCAGAAATAACTGATTATCCAATAATTGCTGGTGCTGATATTTCATCATTGTATGGAATTAAATGGAAGGAGAAGTATCTTAAAACGATTGAGGGTTTACCTAATAGCTATTTTAGTGAATCATTTACAGATAAAAAAATCATTATTCAATATGTAAGAACAAATAGTTTAGATTTAAAAGCAAGATGGATTGAAGCAGCATATGTTGAGGGTAATTACATTCCACTGAACTCTTTAAGTTATATTTATGATAAAAACAATGATTTTGAACTTAAGTATTTGATTGCAATTTTAAACTCATATTTAATTAATATTTATTACAGATCATATTATACTGATGTAAATGTTAAACCAGCTTATTTATCAAAAATTCCAATTTTTAAAATCAGTAAAAAAGACCAACAACCCTTCATCGACAAAGTTGACCAAATCCTTTCGCTCAAAAAAGACAATCCAGCTGCGGATACATCGGCTTTAGAGCGTGAGATAGATGTTATGGTGTATGCGTTGTATGGGTTGAGTGAGGAGGAGATTGAGATTGTGGAGGGGAGTTAGTTTTTTACCCCGCTGCGCAAAGTCCCCCGCTGCGCAAAGTCTCCCGACTTTGAGCTCAATTAAAAGTAAATCTATCAAAATTTAGTTATCATTAAATTTTATTTCCATGCCTAATGTTTTATGCATGAATAAAAAAATGCCTCAAAGTCGGGAGACTTTGCGGAGCATTTCATAGGAAATACTTTGGCGAGCTTGGCTACTTTATGACTTTATGACTTTCGACTTTCGACTTTAAGACTTTAAGAAAGACTTTTTTCCAACTGAAAAACAATTTGTCAAGTCTAGCCCCGATGGAGCCGATATCCTCCAGAAGTCCCGTAGGGCGATGGAGATAAAGGCGACAGCGGGACAAAATGGCTTCTGAAAAGTTATTTGGTGCTTCTAAAAAAAAGACTTTACTTTTTGGATTTTAGACTGTTGTAATCTACAAAATAGCGAATACTAACAGAAAGGATATGGTCTAAATTACTGTGGTTGGTTACTTTTTTTAGGTTTGAACCAAAATCTTTTTGTATGTCCTTTTCGAAGTTAAAAGCATTGTTTCTGTAAAGTACAGAGAGTTGGCTTCCGGGCGCAAACCACCACGAATAGGATAAGTCTAAGTTCCAGGTATTGAAGTTTTCGTTTCTATTGCCAGTGTAGGAAGTTGTTGGCGCTAATGTTCCGTCGTTTTGCAACGAGTAATATTGATGATAATTGGCATAACTCCAATAATGACGCACTGAAAGGTTAAAATTCATATCATTATTTAACGAAAATTTTCCTTGAATGGTATTGGTATGCGTAACTCTGTCGCGTCTTCCCATGAAAATTTCATTGGTTGCATAGTTGGTTGCAGCATAACCTACATTATTGTTTTGTCTGTTGAAACTGAAGTTGTAATTTAATGAAAATTTATTTGAAAAACGATAGCGAGGCCCAACAGAAATTCCATAATTAATTCGGTCTTTTTCGTTTACAACACCAAATGAGGGGTTTGCATCAAAGGCAAACTTTCGGTTATAATTGGATGAAAAATAAATGTTTCCATTCACAGCTCTCGGAATGGCCAAGAACCTGGTTTCATTATTGGAACGGGGTTCGTAAAAATCATAGGTAACGATGGGACTGCCATTTAATCCAAATCCCAAATAATCATTTTTTTTGCTGGTGGTATTGATATTTATGTTGTATTCGGCACTTTGAACCCGTCCGGTGTTGTTATCAAATTCGGAATATACATTTAGACTGGTACTGAACGAATTGAAGGTTTTGGTTGGTTTTAATATTCTATAACTGGCATTTCCATACAAAGCATGATAATGATTTTGGAACTGAATTCCCAAATCGTCTTTATCAAAATTGGTAGAGACATATTCGCCACCTCCGCCAAATCTATATTTACCACTTGTTTCAGCAAAATATAAGGAACTAGAATGTCCTTTTTTTGTTGTAGAACTTCCAAAGTCGTTTACAAAACTCGCTTTATAATCGCCAGAAAGATTGTAGGTATTTTTTTTAGTATTCAAATCAAATAACAGGGCAGTTACGTTTGCATCACGGTAGCTTCCGTTTCTGGTAACATTTGTATTCACTAACGATACAGACGAGTTGGTTCGAAAACGTTGGTCCAACACAAATACATTATAATTTGCAAGAGGTTCAATCATCTCTTCTCGAATTTCTTTTGTGGTTTTATTCAGAATTGTAGCATTTGTTTTAGCGGTGACCGCATTTAAAATTCCAACTCCAAGTCCGTCTTTTGTTCTACCAGATACTTTTAAAGCATTTAATAATTTTACTTTAGAAGGATATTCTGTAACGATTTCGTCTTCAGCAACTTCTAACGGAATGGTTGGGCTTCCGCCGATTCGTCTGGAATATACCAAATCACCTTTACTGAAAAGCTCGGTTCCTTCAGAAAAGAAAGGCCTGTTTTCTGTAAATTGTTGCTCAAACGGACCCAAATTTAATTCTACATTGTCAAAAGCTGTTTGACCAAAATCGGGCACCAAAATAGCATCCAGCGTAAAAGCATCATTGATGCCATATTTAATATCCATACCACCTTTTAACTGACCTTTGGTTTTTTGATATTCGTTGGCATTTACATAAAAAGAAGCATAGGGTATAAAGAATAGTCGGGTAGGGGTTTTAATGTTTTCGATTCCCTCCAACAAGCCTTCTTGATTTCCCCTAGAACTTATTTTTGCATCTATCAAATTCCAAGAATAAAATTGTCTTGCACGTTTAAAATCTCTGATAAAATTGATGCCCCAAGTTTGTTTGTTTTCATCAGAAAACCGAATGGCTGCATAGGGAATTTTTATTTCGGCAGTCCAACCATAATCTGTGATTCTTGCTTTCGATTCCCAGATGGCATTCCACGACGAGTCTTCGCCGTTTGATTCTGTAAACAAAAAATCTTCTTGTACTCCTGCAGCACTTATAATAAAGCTAAACTCTTGTTGTCCGTCATTAAACCCATTGATAAAAACACCAAATCGATCCACTGTACCCGAGTCATCTCGTTGGCTTAATTCTTTTTGAATTTTGTTTGGTTCACTATCATACATGGTTGCAGCAATGTAAATGGCATTGTTGTCATATACAATTTTAACTTCTGTTTTCTGGGTTTGTGGTTCGGGCGTACCGTTATCTGGCATCCACATTACAAAGTCTTTAGCAATATCAGCATTTTGCCAACATGCTTCGTCAAATTTTCCGTCGATAATTATTTTATCGGTGGTAAATTGGGTTTGTAGTTTTTTCTTTACACTTTGAGAATACCCAAAGAAACTTAAAAAAAAGAGTGCTATTAAAATACTACTTGATGATTGTATTTGATTTGAAAACATTGCTTGGGGTTAAGTGTGTTTGATGTCCTAATAGACTATAAAAAGCAAAAAATGTTACATCAAAAACGAAAAAAATTGAAATAAAATATCCATTAATACTTCAATTTTGCAAAAACGTCGTGATCCAAACAATAAATATCTTCTCTAAAGCGTAGTTCACCATTCTCTTCCCATGCCGTCCAGTATAACTGATGAATAAAAACATCATTTTCTATTGGAATTACAATTGTTTTTAATTCGGGTTTTGGAAACTTTTTTGGTTCAATAATTAATTGAGGATTTTTTGCAAGCAATTTGGCGTTTTTTTGAGCCAATTTTACTTCTTTTAACTTTTGTAATTTTGCATAATATGTAATATCCGTAGTGTCTTTTATCGTTTGCAAATCCCATTTTTCGGTATCATTTATTAAATATTCTGCCATTTCTAAAGGCTTTTCCAATCGAACACAGCCCGAACTTAATGCTCTATAATAATACTTGAAATAATCACGGTGATTGGTGTCATGCAAATAAACCGAAAATTTGTTTGGGAAATTAATTTTCATAGAACCAAGCGAGTTGTTTTTGCTTGGTGCCTGCACATATTTGTATTTGTAAGCATCTTCTATTTTCCAGCTCCAAGGATTGACTTCATTTTTATTTTTATCATAAATTTTCAATCCTTTTTTTCTAAAAACAGAAGGGTCTTTTATTGCTTCTGGATAAATATCTTCTTTAAGAATTGTAGGCGGAACGGTCCAATTTGGATTTAAATTGATATTGGATATTTTAGATTCAAGCACTGGAGTTCTTCTAGAATCTTTACCCACCACAATTTTTTGAATTTGTGATGTATCCTTATTTTTAATTGCGACCAATTGATAATCAGGTATATTTATTAGTAAGTAATTAGTACCAAAATCGGCAGAAAACCACCTCCATCGCTCCAAATTAGAAATTACTTGTTCCATTCGCATATTTTTAGTGTAGTTCAATGCATCAATGGTAGCTCTTCCAATAATTCCGTCTGGATATAAACCGTGACGCACTTGAAATTTCTTCATTGCTTCTTGCGTTTCTTTATCATACACCCCCGTTATGGTATCTTTAAATTTCAAATCTTTCCAAAACATCAATCTTTTTTTAATGGCATAAACGGCTTTATTTTTCTTGTTAAAGGCAATTTTTCCTTTTATTTCAACAAGTTCGATATGATTATCATCTGGATATTTATCTAGAATTTGAAGTGAATTTTTCAATTTTTGATACACAACATGTTGAGGTTTTAACTCTTCAAATGTTGCTGTTAAATTATTGTATTTTAGTGAATTAAGCAATTTTTCAGGACAATCAAAATCTTTTTTAGGCAAACCCCAATCATGGTAAACGGCTGATGGGATTAATTTTCCTTTATGAATATGATTGAAATACAATTGCGCATTTTGAGTTAATAACATATCATATATAACCAATGTAGAATCAGTTAAGTCGTCAAACGTTGATTCGTATTTATTGAGGGTGGTATAATTATAGAAATGTGGTTCTAAACCTTCATTTTTACAAGTTTTCAACTCGTTTAATAATTCACTTCTGCTTTTTTCAGAAGTCCAAGCAATTTCATATTTGTTGTTGATATAAAATTTTTTGACATCTTCATTTTTTAAAGAATGAATGACTGTTGAATCAATTTTAAGATTTTCTGATTTGAAGAAATTTATTTCAGAAAAAAAAGAAGCCTCTTCTGTTTTATCATCATTTGATAAACTACCACAGCTTGCTGTAACTATGGTTACAAAAATCAATGTGTAAAAATTATTCATTTGGGCGTATAAATAAAAAAAATTAATATCGTTTGTTCATTAAATAATGCATGCCAATTGGTTCAATTTCAAAAGGGTTTCCAATTATTTCAAACCCCATTTTAGTGTAAAAAGGAAGCGCATTTTCTCTTGCATTAAACCAAATTAAATCACCATTTTGTTGTGACACAAAAGTTTCACAATGATGAATCAATGCTTTTCCAATTCCTTTTTTTTGATGGTTCTCCAAAATGGCCATGCCTCTAATTTGAAACTGATTAGTATCAATAAATGTACCATTTTTATTTTCAAACAATGAAACAACACCTATTAAAATCTCATTTTCAAAAAATCCAAAATGGGTTGTTGTACTTAATTCATCACCAACAAAATGGCAAGTCGCTACAGGCATGCCTTTTCGAAGAACAGGCTGTCTAACGGCAACAGTTTCAAATGCTGAAATTCGTTTAATTTGTTTCATTTTAAAAAAACATTAATTTTTATTTCAAGTTTAACCTTTTGTTAATAAATCATTTATGATACAAAGTTCTATTTTTTTATGTACTGAAAAAGTTTTTTTGCTAAAATAATTTGCAATAAACAAAACTAGTCTTATATTTGCACTCACAAATGCGGAAGTAGCTCAGTTGGTAGAGCTCCAGCCTTCCAAGCTGGTTGTCGCGAGTTCGAGCCTCGTCTTCCGCTCTGCAAAAAACCTCAAAGTAACATTTGAGGTTTTTTTGTTTTTTATTTTCCCAAATAATTTAAATTACTTTCCGGATTTATTTCTACAGGAAGTTTGTTTTTTTCAAATAATCGAGCTGTTAATGCTCCTTTCAACAGAATAGTATCTCCTTTTATCTCTAGCCAACTACCTTCTCGAAGTCCCAAAACGGGAATGTCATTAAAAGCATGAAACTCTTTAATTCTAGTCTCTCGGGTTTCACCCATATGTTTGCTGTTATTGTCAGGGTCTAAATAATGTGGATTCAAATTGAAGTTTATCGCGCTTAGCGTTTCAAAACTTGGAGGGAAAACGATGGGCATATCATTAGTAGTTTGCATAGAAACGCCAGTAATGTTGCTTCCGGCACTAGTGCCAAGATAAGGTGTTCCCGTATTTACAACAGATTTTAATGTTTGCATAACATTATTTTCATAAAGTTGTTTTACCAATAAAAAGGTATTTCCACCACCAGTAAAAATTCCTTCTGCATTTTTAAGGGCTTCAACAGGATTTTCAAAGGTATGAAGTCCAACAATTTTTTTATTTATTTTGGCAAATGCCGTACTCACAATTTCAGAATATTGGTCATAAGAAATTCCAGAAGGTTGCGCATACGGAATAAAAATAACCGTGTCACAATTTGAAAAAAGCACTTCAATTTCAGATAATAAATAGTCTAAATAGGTCCCGTTATGAAGCGTTGAAGTACTTGCGATTATTAAATTTTTCATAGTAATTAATTTATGTTATGCACTCAAATTTTAAATATAATGCGAATGTAAAATTATTAATTAACATAACTTTACAAAAGTCTTCTGATTTTTTTTAGATTATTAAAAGTATTTTTACAAGGTTAATTTTGAACGATTTGAAACGATATTACTTTTTATTTGTCACCATTTTATTTTTTCAACTTACCATTGCACAGTCTTTTGTAAGTACGCCATTTTACGGAAAGATAATTGCAAATTACGCAGATTTAGAAGGGATAACAATATATAATTTAAATTCTGAATTGGCCGTAATATCTGAGAAAAAAGGTTTTTTTACAATCAATGTAAATGTTGGAGACACGTTGCAACTAACAGCTGTTCAACTTTCATCTACCAAATATGTGGTTAAAAAAAATGATTTGACCAATAAAGTGGTTGAAATAAAAATGGAGCTTCAAAACAACCAATTGAAAGAAGTTATTGTGAATGAGTATGGGAATATCAATGAAGTTTCTCTAGGTTTGGTTCCGGCAAATCAAAAAAAATATACCGTTGCGGAAAGAAGATTAAAAGAAGCAGGGGTGTTTAAACCCATTAGTCTTTTAGGCATAGTTGCCGGAGGAATGGATGTAGGTGCTTTAATCAATGCTATTTCTGGCAGGACCAAACGATTAAAGAAAGAGTTAGAAAATGAAAGGCAAAAGATGTTAATTGAAAAAATAACCAATTTATACACTGCAAATTATTTTATAGATGTTTTAAAAATACCTTCAGATTATGTAGAGGGATTTAAATATTATGCCGTTAGTAATTCAAATTTGAAACAAGCCGTTTCAAATAAAAATAAAGCGATGACTTCTTTTTTGTTGATAGAAATTGCCGAAGAATATAAAGCATTATTAAACGAAAAATAGTATTTTTGAAAAATGAAAGGTATCAAAAAATATACAGTTAGTTTTTTATTGCTCTTTTTTTTAACGGCCTTTACGGTTCATAAATTTTATGTTTCGACTTATCAAGTGAATTATGTTTCGCAAAAGAAAATGGTGCAAATAACATCCAGAATTTTCATTGATGACTTGAATGAAGCTTTAGAAAAAAAATATAAAAAAAGGGCGTATGTTGGTACTAATAGACAAACAGAAGCCGACATAGATTTAATGAAAAAGTATATTGCCGAAAAATGTATTATTAAAATAAACGGTGAGCAAAAATCATTCAATTATTTAAGTAATGAACTAGAAGCTAATGTACTAGTGTGTTATTTTTCGATTAAAAACATCTCAAAATTAAATAATCTTTCTATAGAAAACAATGCTTTAATGGAACTTAATGGCGACCAACAAAATGTGATTCAAGCCAACATCGATGGCGATAAAAAAAGTCTGTTACTAACAGTAGATAATTTTAAAGGAACATTAAAATAACCCCAGATTTTTTTTGTTATACAAAATTAATTACTTTTATAGCTTAATTTATTTTATATGAAAACAAATTTCACCCTCACAAAAATAAGTCTTTTATTTTTCACAACAACTTTGTTTGCGCAACAGCAACCCACAGCCGACAAACAAACCGAGAGAAACCCAGATAAGTTCAAACAAATGTACGATTTGTTAGCAACGCCAAATATGTATCGAACCGCTTCTGGTGCCCCAGGTCCAGAGTATTATCAGCAACAAGCCGATTATAAAATGGACATCGAATTGGATGATAAAAAAACCAAATTATACGGAAAAGAAACGGTTACTTATACCAATAACGCCAAAGAATCTTTGGATTATTTATGGGTCCAACTAGATCAAAATCAACAATCTAGAAAGTCACTATCTCCATTAGTAGAAAATCAAAGTACTCCATTAGTCGTTCCCGCTCAAACCTTTTCTAGAAAATATTTAGAAGAAGATTTTGATGGCGGATTCAATATTGAGTATGTTGTTGACGCATTAGGAAAACCAGTTCCGCATACAGTAAATCAAACCATGATGCGTATCGAGTTGCCAAAACCTTTGAAAAAAGGAGAAAAATTTGTGTTCTCGATCAAATGGTGGTACAACATTAACAACTATCTTGTTGACGGCGGACGTTCAGGATACGAACCTTTTGAAAAAGACGGAAATAATTTATATGTAATAGCGCAGTTCTATCCTAGAATGGCGGTTTACAATGATGTAGAAGGATGGCAAAACATGCAATTTTGGGGTTCGGGAGAGTTTGCCCTTCCTTTCGGAAATTTTGAAGTAAACATTACCGTTCCTGCAGATCATGTTTTGGAAGCTACAGGTGAGTTACTTAACAGAAATGAAGTATTTACACCAGCTCAAGTGGCTCGATATGCACAAGCTGAAAAATCATTTGATAATCCGGTGGTTATTGTTACGCAAGCCGAAGCCGAAGCAGCCGAAAAAGGTTTTTCTGAAAAGAAAAAAACATGGAAATTTAAAGCAGAAAACGTTCGAGATTTTGGAATTTCAACTTCTAGAAAGTTTATTTATGATGCAATGGCAGTAAAATTAGGAGATAAAACAGCCATGGCGATTTCATTATATCCAAAAGAAGGAAATCCGCTTTGGGGAGAATATTCCACTCGAATTGTGGCTCACACACTAAAAAGTTATTCAAAATACACGTTTGATTATCCCTATCCAAAAGCTATTTCCATAAATGCAAAAGATCAAGGAATGGAATATCCAATGATTTGTTGGAATTATGGACGTCCAGATGAAGAAGGTAAATATACAGATCAAACAAAGTACGGAATGTTAGGCGTTATTTGTCATGAAGTAGGACACAATTATTTTCCAATGATTGTCAATTCAGACGAGCGTCAATGGACTTGGATGGATGAAGGATTGAATTCATTTATGGAATATTTAGCAGAAATGTCATTCGACCCAAAATTCCCATCACGTCGTGGTCCAGCAAAAAATATTATTCCTTATATGAGCGGCGACCAAAAAGGTCTAGAACCAATCATGTCCAATTCTGAAAGCATACGTCAATTTGGAAATAACGCTTATGGCAAACCTGCAACCGCTTTAAATATTCTTCGTGAAACCATCATGGGACACGAACTTTTTGACTATGCTTTTAAAACCTATGCCAATCGTTGGAAATTCAAACACCCAACTCCAGAAGATTTTTTCAGAACTATGGAAGATGCTTCTGCAGTCGATTTAGATTGGTATTTTATAGGTTGGTTTTACACCACAGATTATACTGATATTGGAATTAAAGAAGTAAAAAAATTCTTTGTAAGTAATGAAGCTTCCAAGCAAGTAACCGAAGCCATGAAAAACAGAAGAAGAAGAGATTCAAATCCAGGTAAAATGGTTTACATGATTGACGAAGCCGCCGAGGATTTTAAACCAGAATTAAAAAAACCATTTAAAATAGTTGACTTTCAATCGCTTGACGAATATGTAAACAAACATTTTTCAGCTGATGAAAAAGCAAAATTAAAAGAACCGAAATATTTTTATCAAGTAACTTTCGACAAGCCAGGAGGTTTAGTAATGCCAATCATTGTTGAAATTACTTTTGAAGACGGAACGACCGAAAATCATCATTTTCCAGCACAAATTTGGCGCTTGAATGACAAAGAAGTTAGCCGTACCTTTGCAACAGATAAAATCATTTCTAAAATCACAATCGATCCAAAGTTAGAAACAGCAGATATCGATGTGACTAACAATACGTGGCCAAAAACCGAAGTGAAATCAAAATTTGATTAAGTAAAACAACCTATTATGTTTGGAATTGGAGGAGGCGAATTAATTTTTATTGCCATTATTGCCCTAATGCTTTTTGGTACCGACAAACTACCCGAAGCAGCACGTACGTTTGGGAAATTTATGGCGCAAGTTAAAAACGCATCAAACGACATAAAATCTGAAATACAAAAAAGCGCATCAGAAAGCGGAATATCAGCTTCTGTGAATGAATTAACTAGCGGTTTTACTCAAGAAATTGACAAAGTGAAAGAAACATTGTTAGAAACAACCACCGGAACAGAAAAACCACTAGAAGAAATAAAAAAAGAATTGGATGAAATTACAGGTCCCATAAAAAGAAATTATTAATGCTAGAAAAAATCGTTTCAATAGACCAAAAACTATTGATTTATTTAAATTCATTAGGGTCAGAATCATTTGACCCTTTTTGGCTTCTTATCACAAAACAAGTCAGTTGGGCTCCTTTTTTTATCGTTGTTTTTTATATTTTATACAAAAAATTAGGACGAACAAATTTTTTATATGCCATCGGTTTCATAGCTTTATTAATCATTGTTTGCGACCAAAGCGCCAATTTATTCAAACACACCTTTCAACGATTGCGCCCTTGCAACGACCCAGAGTTAAAATCAATCATTCGTTTAGTCAAAGAAAGCAGTTCATACAGTTTCTATTCTGGGCACGCCACCAATTCGATGGCAACAACACTTTTTGTATATTTAAACTTAAGAAAACACTATAAATACACCATATTATTGTTTTTATTTCCACTCATTTTCGCCTACAGCCGCATCTATTTAGGACTGCATTTCCCAACCGATATCATCACCGGTTATCTATTTGGCATATTTTATAGTTTCATCGCCTACCAACTATTCAACAAATACGTACTAAAATCAAGAAATTAATTTTTTTCTTTTTTTAGAAGCACACCATCCCGTTTCAAAACACATTTTGTCCCGCCATCGCCTTTATCTCCTTCGCCCTACGGGACTTCAGGAGGATATCGGCTCTGTCGGGGCTAGATATGAAATGTAGTTTTCAGAAGAAAAAAAGTCCAAAGTCATAAAGTCGAAAGTCATAAAGTAGCCCTCGAAAACGTACAAAAACCTAATAGAGATTTGTGATGGTTTATCTTGCAACCAACAGATTAAAATCCGTTGTTACAAAATGAATCGTCCCTACGGGACTTTTACATAACGTGAAAGAGCCGTAGGTTCGGCACATTTTGTAAGGCTGGACTTTAGTCCAGTCGATACGAAAACGAATCTTGGCACTGGTCGTTAAAAAAAACATATAAAGAATAAAACACCAAGATTTTCTTATTTTAGAAATACTATCAATTTATCGGGGACCGCGTGAGGGATTGAGGCGGTATCCTTTTGGTGCTGCGAAGTTTACGGAGCAGCCACAAAAGATAAAGCCGAAAGCCTGACCTTGTTGCTTTGATAAACGACCTTTTTTAGTGATTTTTCTGCAACAAGGGCACGCCCAAATTATATTTTACAACACCCGTGTTACGGTGAGTCCGTCGCGAATGGGAAGCAAAACGGTTTCAACCCGTGGGTCTTCGTTTACTATTTTGTTATATTCCAAAAGTACATTTGTGCTGGTGTCTTTTGGGTTGAGTTCCTCCAAAACCTTACCACTCCACAATACATTGTCAGACAGGATGATGCCACCGGGATTCATCAATGGGACAATCATGTTGAAATAATGGATGTAATTTTCTTTATCGGCATCAATAAAAACAAGGTCAAAAGTCGTATTGAGCGTTGGAATAATATCGAGGGCACTGCCCAAATGAGGTACAATTTGATCTTTCCAATCAGATAAATCGAAGTATTTTTTTTGGATAGCAACCAATTCTTCTTTGACGTCAATGGTATGCAAAACGCCATTTTTTTGCAAACCTTCGGCAAGGCACAATGCTGCATAGCCCGTATAGGTGCCAATTTCTAAAATAGATTTTGGTGCAATAATCTTAGACAACATACTGAGTACACGACCTTGAAAATGCCCACTCAACATGCGGGGTTGCAAGATTTTTTGATGTGTTTCTCGAAATAATTGAACCAATAATTCGGGTTCGTTTTGCGAATGTTGTTCTACGTAATGTTCTAATTCTTCAGAAATGAAATGCATACTTTTGATTTTCAGAAGGCAAAAATACAAAATCCAAATAGATGTACTGATAAAATTGTAACTTTGCTGCATGATTGACAAAAAAGACATTCGAACATTAAGTAAAGAACAATTGCGCGATTTTTTTGTTTCTAACGGAGATAAGGCTTTTCGTGGGAATCAAGTTTTTGAGTGGTTGTGGAGCAAAGGGGCGCACAGTTTTGACGACATGACAAACGTTTCAATAGAAACCAGAGCCATGCTTGAAACCCATTTTGTGATCAATCATGTGAGCGTAGATACGATGCAACGAAGCGAAGACGGAACGGTAAAAAACGCCGTCCGTTTGCATGACGGATTGATTGTAGAAAGCGTATTGATTCCTACCAATACAAGGACTACGGCTTGTGTATCGAGTCAAGTGGGTTGTAGTTTGGATTGTAATTTTTGTGCCACAGCACGATTAAAGAGAATGCGTAACTTGGAGCCTGGCGAAATTTATGATCAAGTGATTGCTATTGACAACGAAAGTAAATTGCATCACAACCGTCCTTTGTCGAATATTGTTTTTATGGGAATGGGCGAGCCTTTGATGAATTATAACAATGTCATCAAAGCGATTGATAAAATCACGTCGGAAGAAGGCTTGGGAATGTCGCCAAAGCGAATTACGGTTTCTACCTCGGGCATACCAAAAATGATCAAGAAAATGGCCGATGATGAGGTGAAATTTAAACTCGCTGTTTCATTACATTCTGCCATTGATGAGGTGAGAGCCAGGATCATGCCTTTCTCAAGTAATTTTCCGTTAGCAGATTTGCGGGAGTCATTGGAATATTGGTATCAAAAAACAAAAAGCAAGATAACGTATGAATATGTGGTTTGGAATGGTATTAACGACAATAAACAAGCAGTTGACGCCTTAGTAAAATTTTGTAAATATGTGCCTTGCAAAGTAAATTTGATAGAATACAACCCGATTGATGATGGCGAATTTCAACAAGCTTCAAACGAAGCAATTGATATGTACATCAAAACATTGACCAGTCATAATATAGTTGCCAAAGTCAGGCGAAGTAGAGGAAAAGACATTGATGCTGCCTGCGGACAATTGGCAAATAAATCATAAAAAAAAAGCGTTTGATGTAGTTGTCAAACGCTTTTTACCTTTTATAAAAAAATGAATATTAATTCCCGATATTGATGGTGCTTGAAACACCGTTGATGATTAATACAGCAACATTATCACAATCGCCATTTCCATAATCGATTGAAGCTGTATTTGTACCACTTACAAAAGCAATAATTCCTTTTACGGTAAGTGGTTTTTGTAGCAACGCACAACTCATTCTGATTTTTAATGGCGTGGTTATAGTCGCTGTTCTAGTTGATCCATTTGGACGAGTTGTTGTCCAGTTTCCAGTTATTTGGTAAATGTTATCTGCCCATGGTGCCGTTGTATATCCTTCAACAATTTCTCTTGTACGAGTTCCAACTCTCGTGTAAACATCTCCATTTGGAAAAGTGACAGTCATATCCAAAAGCATGGTTACAATTGGGTGTGACACACTTGTAGCAGAAGCAACCGACATGGTTCTTGTAAATGTTTTAGTCCCAACAAATTTGATGTTGTTATGGTAGAAATTATCAAATGTGTACGTAATAGTGTGTGAAGTCGCAGCGGGTTGGAAAACAAAGCTAATAATGATTTTGCCTCTCACTGTATTTCCGTTGTCTAAATTGCAATTTACAGTTCCAAAATCAATTGTTTTGGTTACTTGGGTTCCCGGAGTTATTTGTGTACCAAAAGCTGGAACTCTAGTAACTGTAGCGCAATTTGATTGTGTTGTACTTGTTGTAATTATTTCTTTTCCTGAAACAGTGTTACTATAAGTTGCCATTTCTTGATTTCCAACAATATCAGAAATATCATCGTTTGCAAGATCAATTTTTGAATCAATTGCAACGTCAGATGCTGTTATGGTTTGATCAACAGCTTCCTCATTAGTACAGCTAAATAGGGTAACTGCAATGATAAGTGAGTAAAATAAATGAAGTTTTTTCATGATAATTTTTTTAAGGTTTAATTTTTAGATGAATACAAATATAAAAGGTTTAATTTGAATAAAATATTTTTAAACTTTTTTATAATAGTCGTATCTTTGAGGCCATGAATGTTACTTCCCAAATAAAACAACCGATAAAAGCTGAAATGGAACTTTTTGAAAAAAAGTTTTATGAATCGATGACGTCTAAAGTTGCTTTATTAAATAGGATTACTTACTATATCGTTAATAGAAAAGGAAAACAAATGCGTCCGATGTTTGTTTTTTTAACTGCCAAAATGATTGCCAATGGAGAGGTAAATGAGCGCACTTATCGAGGCGCTTCTGTCATTGAATTGATACATACAGCCACGCTTGTTCATGATGATGTGGTAGATGATAGTAACAGAAGACGAGGTTTTTTCTCTATAAATGCTCTTTGGAAAAACAAAATTGCCGTTTTGGTTGGCGATTATTTGTTGTCGAAAGGATTATTACTTTCTATAGATAACGGCGACTTTGATTTGTTGAAAATTATTTCTGTAGCCGTTAGAGAAATGAGTGAAGGCGAATTACTTCAAATAGAGAAAGCGAGGCGTTTGGATATTACGGAGGCTATTTACTACGAAATCATCCGACAAAAAACCGCTACTTTAATAGCCGCTTGTTGCGCACTTGGCGCTAAATCTGTTTCTGATGATTTAGATTTGGTTGAAAAAATGCGCAAATTTGGTGAGTTAATAGGAATGGCGTTTCAAATCAAAGATGATTTGTTTGATTATACCGATGAAGCCATTGGAAAGCCAACCGGAATTGATATTAAAGAACAAAAAATGACATTGCCGTTGATTCATGCGCTGAATAATTGTACTTCAAAAGAAAAATCTTGGTGCATTAATTCAATTAAAAACCACAACAAAGACAAAAAACGAGTAAAAGAGGTCATTCAATTTGTAAAAGACAAAAACGGATTGACTTATGCCGAAGAGAAAATGTTTCATTTTCAACAAGAAGCATTGGAACTTATTCAAGACTTACCTAATTCTACTTATAAAGATAGTTTGATTTTGATGGTAAATTATGTGATTGAAAGGAAGAGATAGAATTTACAAGTTATAGGATTAAAATGTTTTATTTATAATCAGTAACTTTACACCATAAAGCAACCCAAATTTGATAACCAAAGAAACCATCGATAAAGTGTATGAAACCGCTAGGGTAGAAGAAGTCATTGGCGATTTCGTCCAGCTCAAGCGTGCAGGAAGCAATTATAAAGGATTGAGCCCGTTTTCAGACGAGCGCTCTCCGTCGTTTATGGTGTCGCCGGTTAAACAAATTTGGAAAGATTTTAGTTCAGGAAAGGGCGGAAATGCCATTGCTTTTATAATGGAACACGAACATTTTTCGTATCCCGAAGCCATTCGTTATTTAGCCAAAAAATACAATATCGAAATTGAAGAAACCGAACTTTCAAACGAGCAAAAAGAAATTGCCAACGAAAAAGAAAGTTTGTACCTCGTTTCTGAATTTGCAAGCAAGTATTTTCAAGATGTTTTACTCAATCAAGAAGAAGGGAAAGCCATTGGATATTCGTATTTTAAAGAACGCGGTTTTACCAATGAAACCATCAAAAAATTCAATTTAGGTTATTCTCCAAATACTTGGGATGCCCTCACAAAAGAAGCGCTTGGCAAAGGTTATAAACTAGAATTTCTAGTAAAAACAGGACTAACCATTGTAGGTGAAGACAAGCAATTTGACCGTTTCAAAGGGCGTGTGATGTTTCCTATTCAAAGCATGTCGGGACGCGTTTTGGGTTTTGGTGGAAGAATATTAACCAACGATAAAAAAGCGGCCAAATATTTAAACTCTCCCGAAAGTGATTTATACCACAAAAGCAAAGTGCTGTATGGTATTTTTCATGCCAAACAAGCCATTGCTAAAAACGATAATTGCTACCTTGTAGAAGGTTATACTGATGTGATTCAGATGCATCAAGCCGGTATCGAAAATGTGGTAGCTTCATCTGGAACGGCATTAACTCCAGACCAAATTCGGTTGATAAATCGACTCACAAAAAACATTACGGTTCTTTTTGACGGTGATGCGGCGGGTTTGCGAGCTTCCATTCGTGGAATTGATTTGATTTTGGAAGAAGGCATGAACGTTAAAGTTTGTACGTTTCCAGATGGTGACGACCCAGATAGTTTTGCCAAAAAAACGCCTTTGGATGAATTGATGGTTTATCTCGATGAAAACGCCATGGATTTCATACAGTTCAAAGCTTCGTTATTGATGAAAGAAGCCAAAAACGATCCTATAAAAAAAGCAGAACTCATTCGAGATATGGTTACAAGTATTTCCAAAATACCAGACCGCATTAAACGTGAAGTCTACATCAAAGAATGTTCTAGAATAATGGACATTTCTGAAGAGGTTCTTTTTAATACACTTGCGCAATTAGTACAAAAAGACATTCAAGAACTTGAAAAAAAAGGTAAAAAAGAACAAGCTGTTTTTGAAGTTCATAAAAACGATGCAATCACAGTAGCTACTTCTACCGTAGATATTCAGTTTGAATTAGAACATAAATTAATTGAAATTTTGCTTCTTTACGGAAACGTTGAAGACGATTTTGAAGACATCATGCTTGCAACAAACGAACAAGGGGAAATGGTTGAAGTAAAGGAAATGAACCGGTATAAAGTCTTTAATCGGATTTATTTAAGTCTGCAAGAAGATGAAGTCGAATTTGCAAATCCATTGTTTAAAACTATTTACTTGGACTTGATTACTTTTTACAACCAAACAGAAAGTTTTGAAATTGACCAATATCTTTCGCAATTAACACCCGAAGTTTCGCAAGAAGTTACTTCAATATTAATGAACGATGAGCGAGAATCATTACATAATTGGGAGACGAAACATATTTATGTAAAAGAAAAAAAAGCCACCATAAGTCAATATGTTTCAGAAACTATATTAACATTACGTTGGTTTTTAGTCAATAAAATAATTGATGAATTAAAGTCAGATATCAAATCAGATGCAGAAAACAACACCGAAATTCTTTCTTCTGTAATGGATTATTTAAGTTTAACGAATGTTTTTTCAAAAAAACTAGGCAGAGTTATTTCTCGCCATTCAAAAAACTAAATGATATTCAATGACTTACATTTAGCAACAAGAGAAACTAAATTGGTTACTTCTAGTTTTTTAAACAATCTAGTTTTGTAAGTGCTTGTTGTTTTTACATTTATATGCAACAAATCAGAAATTTCACTGTTTTTTTTTCCAGCACATAAATGTACTAAAACTTCACTTTCTCTAGCTGATAATTTATTAATAAGGATTTTCTCAAAATTCTTTTTGTTTAACAAAGAATTTTTTAAACAATCACTCAAAACCAATTCTCCTTTGTTAATTTTTTTAATTGCAAGTTTAATATCTTTAAGCGAAGCCGTTTTTTTGAGATATCCTTTGGCACCAAATTTAATACAATTTGACCCAAAAATTTGTTCATCCAAATTTGAATAAATTAAGATTTTAGTTTTCGGAAAGTGTTCAACAACCCATTTTAAATCTGTAACGATACTAAAATCAGTTAGTTCTATATCTAAAATCAATACATCAATATCGCGAATCAACAAAAAAGTAGTTAGTTCATCGTAATTAAATGCAAAACCCGCGACTCGAGTTTTCGAATTTCCTTTAAAATAATTTTTAATCCCATAATGCACCATTGGGATGTTGTCTGCAAGACCAATTTGGATCATTTTTTTTTAAATTTAATTTAATTTATAAATATATAAAAAAAAATGAAATAATTGATAATCAGTATTTTTATCTAAACTCTTTTGGAATTTCACAAACGGGAATAGGTTGCATTTTATGTTGATTGATTGAATTGAGCCTTTTGTAAATAGCAAAAACTTCTTTTTGCCTTCCCTCAAAATCAGTCACCAAACTTCCTTTTTCATTGGCTTGCATCGCCCATTCAAGCTCATCATAACTTGCCCCAAGCTGGTCTTCGTCTGTTCTGTTGTCGCCAAAAAGCCCATCAGTTGGAGACGCTTCAAGAATAGAATCTGGAATTTTCAAATAAGCTCCAAGGGCATATACATCGCTTTTCATTAAATCGGCAATCGGACTCACATCAACGCCGCCATCGCCATATTTGGTGTAAAATCCAACCCCAAAATCCTCCACTTTATTCCCTGTACCAGCCACCAAATATCTATGTATCCCAGCATGAAAATACAAAGTAGTCATTCGCAATCGAGCTCTAGTATTTGCTAAAGATAAATAATAAAGCGCTTCGTCATCGCCATCAGGTACACCATCTACAAATGATTCATAAATTGGTGTAAGATCCGTTAAATCTCTAGATACATTCTCAAAACGTTGCATCAATTGATCAATGTGTTCCTTACCTCTATTTACTTGGTTTTCAGCCTGATGAATAGGCATTTCTAAACACAATGTAGGCATCCCAGTTTGTGCACACAAAGTCGAAGTAACAGCAGAATCAACCCCGCCAGAAATCCCAATCACAAACCCTTTAACTCCCGCATTTTCAGCATAGGTTTTCAACCAATTTACTATCCATTCGTTTACTTTTTCAACCCCAATTGTACTTGTCTTCTTCATTTTAATAAATTTACCTATTCTTTTTAAAATTCGTAATGTATATTTGCAAAAATAATAATTTAAAACTAATTACGTTTTTATTTTTAGAAGCAATTTCCAGCTTTTCACTACAATCTTTCATCCTTTTTGATTGTTTTTCTAAGCCACAAAAAGAGCTTCCGTTGGTCGCTTTTTTGCGTCAAGAAAAACAAATCAAAAAGAATGAAAGGATTTCCGTTTCAATCTGGGCTAAATCGGTACTAATAAGTTAATTTTTTAAATGAAAAAAATACTCATTCTGTTTGCAATCCTAGTTTTTATAGGGTGTAACAAAAAATCAAAAGTAGAAAAAGCAGTTGAATCAATTCCTGTTTCAATGAAAGTTATTCGTTTTGATCAAGCTTTTTTTGAATCAAAACCCGAAGATTTTGCTAAATTAAAAATGCAATTCCCCGACTTTTTCGACCCAAAAACACCCGATAATGTTTGGATAGAAAAAAATCAAAACCCAGATTGGCGTGCCCTTTATTCAGAAACTCAAAAAAAATATGCCGATTTTAGTAACAATCAAAAGCAAATCGAATTACTTTTTAAGCACATAAAGTACTATTTCCCAACAGTAAAAACGCCTCAAATTTATACGCTCATTTCAGAAATGGATTACAACTACAAAGCCATTTATGCTAACGATAAATTACTCATTGGATTAGAATTTTATTTGGGCAAAGACCATAAGTTTTATCAAGGAATTCCTGCTTACATTCGTCAGAATTTTGAAGAAAGACAAATGCTACCCGATGTTGTTCAGTCATTTGCAGAAAAAGTGGTATCAACTGGAAATAATGATACCTTTGTTGCGATGATGGTTACCAGCGGAAAACAATTGTACTTAAAAGATTTGCTATTGCCAGATTATTCCGATGCTGAAAAAATGGGTTATTCAGAAGAGCAACTAATTTGGAGTAAGGAAAATGAAGTTGAAATTTGGAAAAAATTTGTTGCAGATAATTTATTATTCAGCACCGATGCAAAATTGGGTCCACGTTTTATAAATCTAGCGCCCTTTTCAAAATTTTATTTAGAAATTGATAATGAATCTCCAGGCAGAATTGGTCAATGGATGGGTTGGCAAATTGTTCGTTCTTTTATGGATAATAACCCAGAAATCACCATCCAACAGTTATTAAAAATGGATCCTAAAATGATCTTTGAAAAATCAAAATACAAACCCAAAAAATAATGAGTACAATTACCTCAGAAATAAAGTTCCTTGTTGAACTTGACGAAAACAGAGTTCCAGAAAAACTTACTTGGACAGCCCAAGACGGTGGCGTTCAGCTAGAAGAAGCAAAAGCCATGTTGCTTTCCGTTTGGGATGGAAAAGCGCAAGAAACACTCCGAATTGATTTATGGACCAAAGAAATGCCTGTTGATGAAATGAAATTGTTTTTTCATCAAACGTTAACTGCCATGGCAGATACGTTTCAGCGTGCTACCCAAGATGAAAAAATGGCCGATACCATGCGCGATTTTTGCGATTATTTTGCAGAAAAATTAGAACTCATTAAAAAATAGGCTCAATATTTGTATAAAATTTGTTATTTCCAATCCAAATAAAACAAAGTATGCGCTCCATTTTGATGTTTTCTTTAATTTTTTCTTCATTACTTTTTTCACAAAACAAAGATTCGTTTGCTTTAGAATTTAGTTATTTGAACGGAAATGTTTTAACCCACAAAAAAGGTTTGGAGCATTTGATTACCGGCCATCCTCACGGTTTTATGATGGGTTTTTTGAAACAATCGGATGGATTAAAAGATTGGCAACAATCCTATAATTATCCAGAAATTGGAACTTATTTTTTATACCAAAATTTTAAAAATGATTTTTTAGGTGAAAATTATGCCGCCGGTTTTCAATCTAATTTTTATTTTTTCAGAAGAAATTTTCAGTTAAAAACGGCATCAGGCATCGCGATGACGACCAATCCATACCATAAAGAAACAAATAGTAAAAATATTGCTTTTGGGACCAAATTTATGGCAAATTTAAATGTTGGGTTAAGTTACAAAACGCAACTTTATAAACAGAAAGTAGCTTTTCAAACTGGTTTATTTTTTTCTCATTATTCCAATGGAAGAATCAAATTGCCCAATGGTGGCATCAATACTATAAATGTAAATGTAGGTTTGGTGTATAATTTTTCAGATACAATTCAGAAATATAACGATACGGTCCTAACTTCGGCTATAAAATATAAAGAACCCATTCATTATAATATTGTATTCCGATCGGGAGCTAACCAAAGTTCGGTCGTCAATAGTGGTCAACACCCTTTTTATCATATTGGTTTTTTTGCTGACAAACGCATTAATAAAAAAAGTGCTTTGCACTTGGGAACTGAACTATTTATTTCCAATTTTTTTAAGGATTTTATTAAATATCAATCGGTTGCCTATCCTAATAAAAACGTTGATCCAAATACTGATTTCAAACGAATTGGGATTTTTGTAGGGCATGAATTATTTTTTGATAAAATGTCAATGGAATTTCAAGCTGGATATTACATATACCAACCGTTTAAATTTGATTTTCCGATTTATGATCGAATTGGATTGAAATATTATATAAATAAAAAAATAAACGCAGGTGTAGGTGTCAAAACCCATGGTTTTTTTGCCGAGGCACTTGAGTTTTCAGTAGGTTATAGACTTTAAATGTGTAAAATAATGATGAGATTTTTATTGCTTTTAACGTTTGGTTTTTTGTTTGCTTCATGCGAAAAACCTTTAGATTGTATCAGCTCAACGGGTGCATTAGTTTCAGAAAATATTTCGGTTACAGCTTTCAAAAAAATAGTTGTTCATAATGGAATTGAGTTAATAATAAAACAAGGAACTGAGTATTCTTGTGAAGTGAAAACAGGTCAGAATTTAATCGACAATATCGACATTCAACAAGAAGGACAAACTCTCACTTTGAAAGATAAATCAACTTGTAATTGGGTTAGAGAATATGGTCAAACAAAAGTGTATATTACCGCTCCAAATATAGAAGAAATTCATTCCTATACTGAAAAAGACATTTCGTCTGATGGGATTTTAACATACCCTATTTTGAAGCTATTTAGTTTGGATACAGGCGGCGATGTTGGCACCAATGATTTCCATATTCAAATAGATAACAATCAATTATTTATAGAATCAAATTCGTTTGTACGTTACTATATTTCAGGAAAAACCAACCACGCTTTTCTTAATTTCTATGAAGGAAACGGACGTATTGAAGCACCGAATTTGATAGCAAAAAAAATAGGTATTTACCATCGTGGGTCCAATGATATGATTGTTTATCCAACAGAAAGTATAGATGGAAAATTGCTTAATGTGGGTAATTTAATTTTAAAAAACACGCCGCCAATAATGACTGTACAAGCATTATTTCAAGGGCAAGTAATTTATAATTAAACTTTCTTGGCTGTTTTTTCTCTAAAAATTTGTTCTAAATTTTTATTTTTTTGAGAAATCTGTAATGTTTTTAATCCGTTTGATTGGGCAAAATCAAACACTACAGCTCTCATATCATCTTTAGATTCAAAAGTTAACTCCCAAATTGTGGGTGATTTTTTAGAAAAAGAAGTAATATTCGAAAGTTTAGAAATCATAGCTTCATCAATGATTTTATCAAATTCTACCTCAATAATTTGGATGGTTTCTTCCGTTAATATTTTATTAAGTTTTTTATCGGTAACAATTTTTCCTTCATTAATAATAATCACTCTATCGCAAATAGCTTCTACTTCTTGCATGATGTGAGTAGATAAAAAAACCGTTTTATTTTTGCCAATATTTTTAATTAATTCTCTTATTTCAACAAGTTGATTCGGATCTAAACCAGTTGTTGGTTCATCCAAAATTAAAACATCAGGATTATGAAGTAAAGCTGCTGCAAGACCAACTCTTTGTCGATAACCTTTTGATAATTGACCTATTTTTTTATGTTGTTCTGGCGCCAAACCAGTCATTTTAATTACTTCTTGAATGCGTGATTTGTCAACTTTATAAACATCGGCATTAAACTCCAAAAATTCTATAATATATAAATCAAGGTATAACGGATTATGCTCTGCTAAATATCCTACAGATAATTGCACCTCTTTTGGTTGAGTAGCAACATTAAAACCATTGACAAGCGCCGTCCCATTATCTGAAGAAATATAGGTCGTTAAAATTTTCATTAAAGTTGATTTCCCGGCTCCATTCGGACCCAAAAATCCTACAATCTCTCCTTTTTTAACCGAAAAGGTGATGTTGTCCAATGCTTTCTGCGCACCGTAACTTTTTGAAATAGCTGTAACTTCTATTGACATGGTTTTTTATTTGTAGCAAATGTAATAATTATCTAAGCAATTAAAAACAAGAACGAATGAAATCAATAAATCGTATAATTATGTGGGATTACGAATGCGATTTATTAATTTAGCAAAATGCAAATCTTAGACAGATTTTAAGCATAATAAAGAGTTAGGAAATGGAAAATAATAAAGAAATGCGAAAATGGTTGGACGATTTTAATTTATCTCATCCATTGGTTATTGCAGGTCCTTGTAGCGCAGAAACAGAAGAACAAGTATTGAAAATTGCACACGAATTAAAAAATTCGGATGTGACTATTTTTAGAGCGGGCATTTGGAAACCAAGAACCAGACCAGGAGGTTTTGAAGGTGTGGGTGAAATTGGACTAAAATGGCTCAAAAAAGCCAAAGCCGAAACCGGATTATTGATTGGAATTGAAGTTGCTACCGCCGCTCATTGCAAATTGGCACTAGATAACGACATCGATGTTTTATGGGTTGGAGCACGAACAACTGCCAATCCGTTTGCGGTTCAAGAAATTGCAGATACTTTGAAAGGAACCGACAAAATTGTTTTGATTAAAAATCCAGTAAATCCAGATTTGTCATTGTGGATTGGCGGAATTGAACGGTTATATGCCGCTGGAATTAAAAAATTAGGAGTCATTCACAGGGGCTTTTCTACGTATGAAAAAACCAAATATAGAAACATTCCTGAGTGGCAAATTCCTATTGAATTACAAAATAAATTTCCTGATTTGCCTTTAATTATCGACCCGTCTCATATTACAGGAAATCGAAACATGATTCAAGAAGTTACGCAACAGGCTTTGGATTTGAATTATGATGGAATGATGATTGAAACTCATATTGATCCAGACAATGCATGGAGCGATGCAGCTCAACAAGTTACACCAGATGCTCTAAAGCAAATACTAAAAGATTTAAAAATTAGAAATCAGCATAGTGATTCTGATGAATATACCTCAAAAATGGCAAAATTGAGAGCAAACATTGATATTCTAGATGAAAATTTGTTAGAACTTTTGGGGAAAAGAATGAAAATTGCAGATAAAATCGGACAAGTGAAAAAAGAGGCAAATGTTGCCGTTTTACAAAGCAATCGTTGGGTAGAAATTCAAGAAAAAATGATAGCTGAAGGTGCCAAAAAAGGCTTGTCTCAAGAATTTATCACTAAATTATTTAAAGAAATACATCAAGAAAGTATAAGTCATCAAGAGAAAATAATTAATGGATAATTATTTTTAATAATATTTTTGTAATATTGTGCAAAAATTTAATTTAAAAAAACAAAAATGAAAAAAATTATCTTAATCGTTGCAATCCTTTTTGGATTTGGAGTAGCAAATGCTCAAGTTGATGTTATAACAAAACACAGTGGAGAAACTGTAAAAGGAAAAGTTGTGAAGTTAGAAGAGTACACAATCGTATTTAAATATGATGGTGAGGATGCTGAAAACACAGTAAGTAAATATGCGGTTGAAAAAATCGTTTACGGAAAAACAGGTCGTGTGGAAGATATTACAGAGAAAATTGTAATTAACGGAGAAGACGATTGGGAAAAAGTAGTAATCTTAGAAGAAAAAGGTTACATCGCTGGATTGAAAAAAGGTGAAGAAGTTAGAGGGAAAACTGGGTTAATCAATTTCCAAACTGGAAACACAGGAGATAAAAAAGCAGAGAAAAAATTGAAAATGGCTGCAGCTGCAATTGGTTGTCCATTCATTTTAATGACTGCTGATAAAACAACAGTTGGAGCTAACTCAAACCAATTAGGTGGATCGCAAGCTATCAAAAAAGGAGTTGGATACAAATACTAATTGTTGAAAATTCATACAATACTAAAAGACTGTTTTTTTAAACAGTCTTTTTTTTATATTAATACAACTAAAATTGTAATTTTGCTTCATGACAGGAATTGTATATAAGTCTACCGGAAGTTGGTACACCGTAAAATCAGACGAAGGCGACTTTGTAGATTGTCGTATCAAAGGAAAATTTAGAATTAAAGGTATCAAAAGTACCAACCCAATAGCAGTTGGAGATGTTGTTGATTTTGAATTGGATACGTCATCAGATGCCATTACGGGTTCCATTCACACCATTCATGATAGAAAGAATTATATTGTTAGAAAATCTGTCAATTTATCGCATCAAATGCACATTATTGCATCCAATTTAGATTATGTTTTTTTGCTAATTACCGTTAACAATCCGCCAACAACTTTTAATTTTATTGATCGTTTTTTAGTCACTGCCGAAGCTTATAGAATAGAAACTATTTTGGTTTTTAATAAAATAGATTCACTTGATGAAACTACATTAGACGAGCAATTGTATATGCAACACATTTATCAAGAAATTGGTTATAAGTGTTTGCGTGTTTCTTCAACGGAAGGAATAGGAATTGATCAATTAAAGGATATTATGGTTGCAAAAACCACCATGTTTTCTGGTCATTCAGGAGTAGGAAAATCAACTTTGGTGAATGCTTTAGAGCCAAGTTTGCATTTAAAAACTAAAACTATTTCTGAACAAAGCATGCAAGGCCAACACACCACTACTTTTGCAGAAATGTACGATTTGAGTTTCGGAGCCAAAATAATTGATACACCTGGAATCAAAGGATTTGGAATTGTTGACATGGAAAAAGAAGAAATTAGCGGCTATTTTCCTGAGTTTTTCAAACTAAAAGATCAATGTAAGTTCAATAATTGCCTTCATAAAGAAGAACCTAAATGTGCCATAAAAGAGGCATTAGAAAAAGGAGAAATATCTTGGACACGCTATAATAGTTACCTCAAAATCCTTGAAGGCGATGACGAACATTACCGCACTGATATTTATAATGATGACCGAATTGCAAGCGATGAAACCAGGAATAAGTAATTTATTTAATTTTACTTTATGACTTTAAAGCTTTGATTTTAAATTATTTAAAAGCCTAAATTATTTTCCAACTTGTTTTAATAATATTCCGCAACTAAATGAAAAATTTGCCACGGATGTTACGGATTTAGCAGATTATCACGGATAAAATATGTGACTTGAGCAAAGCGAACAGACGAAATAAATCTGTGGCAAAAAAAATGCGAAAAGAATAGTTTAAATTTTTATCCGACAATATTTTTTTACTTTAAGACTTTCAAACTTTAGACTTTTAGACTTTAATCTTTCAAACCTTATAAAAAATGAAAACCGTCATTCAAAGAGTTTTATCAGCTTCTGTAACCATAGACAATGAAATCGTTGCGCATATTAATCAAGGTTTATTACTGCTTATTGGAATAGAAGATGCTGACAATCAAGACGATATTGATTGGCTGACCTCCAAAATTGTAAACCTTCGTATTTTTGCTGATGCAAATGATGTAATGAACCGATCCATTAAAGATGTGGAGGGCGAAATCATTGTTGTGAGTCAATTTACACTTCATGCGGCTACCAAAAAAGGAAACCGACCAAGTTATATAAAAGCTTCCAAACCAGATATTGCGATTCCTTTGTATGAAAAATTCATCCATCAGTTGGAAAAAGAATTTGAGAAAAAAGTCCAAACAGGAAAATTTGGCGCTGATATGAAAGTTGCACTTATAAATGATGGCCCGGTAACGATAATTATTGATACTAAAAACAAAGAATAAATTTTAATAGTTTCAAATATTTTGCTATTTTTGGGAAAAATAATTCTCCATGAAAAACAAATTAAGTTGTGTTGTTTGGTTGTTATTAACAATCACAATGCAATCACAAAAACTGGAGTTTTCTTCTATTTTTATCCCCGCCGAATTAAAAGAAAACGCAAATAGTGTCGTTCGCTCTCAAGAAATTAATATCACAATTAATTCTGCCAAAGAGTATGTTATTACAACCAAAAAAGTAATAACGGTATTTAATGAAAATGGTATTCGTAATATTGACGCTTATGAATATTATGATTCTTCAAACAAAATAATTGAATTAGAGGCAATTGTTTTAAACTCTTTTGGAAATGAAATTAAAAAAATCAAAAGAAAAGAGTTTAAAGATCAAAGTGTTGCTGATGGTTTCTCCGTTTTTACAGACAATAGGGTTTTTAGTTTAGATTATACGCCAACTGAATACCCTTTTACAATTGTTTATTCGAGTAAAATTCAGAGTTCAAACACTGCTTTTATTCCAGGTTGGTATCCAATTGACGATTTGTATGAAAGTGTTGAAAAATCCTCTTATTCAATTACATATCCTTCAAATTTAGGATTTAAATTTAAAGAATTTAATTTTGAAAATCGCGGTATTACTAGAAAAGAAACAGCTAATTCCATGACTTTTTTAGCTGAAAAAATTCCTTCTGAAAAACCTGAAGAGTATGCAATAAACTATTTAGCTAGGATGCCCTATGTAATTTTTGGTTTGGAAAAATTTTCATTAGAAGGTGTTGAAGGCAACGCTACAACTTGGAAAGATTTTGGAGCATGGATGTATACTAGTTTTTTAACAAATAATGAACAAATAGCTCCAGAAACGCTATCTAAAATAAAAACACTTATTGGACCAGAAACAGATCCTATCAAAAAGGCAAAAATTGTTTACAAATTTATGCAGGATAAAACCCGTTATGTAAGTATTCAAATGGGAATTGGTGGATGGAAACCGATGCTTTCAACTGATGTAGACCGATTAGGATATGGCGATTGTAAAGCTTTATCAAATTACACCAGAGCTTTATTAAAAAGTGTTGGGGTTGATTCTTATTATACAATTATTTATGGAGGCGATGATAAACGAAGCTTTTATGAAGATTTTGTTTCGATGCAAGGAAATCATGCAGTTTTGGCAATTCCAAATCAAAAGAGTTATTATTTTTTAGAATGTACAAGTCAGAAAAAGCCATTTGGATATGAAGGTGATTTCACGGACGACCGATTTGCTTTAGTAGTAAAACCTGAAGGAGGCGAATTGGTTAAAACAAATCAATTTGAAACGTTGAAAAGCACTCAAATTTCAAACGGAAGTTATGTTATTGATAATCAAGGTAATTTGTCTGGAAAAATTAAAATTGTATCAAAAGGAATTCAGTATGAGAATGTTTATTCATTGACGGACCGGCCAAAACAAGAGGTTGATGATTATTACAAATCTCATTTTAAATGGATAAATAATTTGAAACTTATAAACTATAAATTTTCAGATGATAAAGATGCCGTTTCTTTTACAGAAGAGCTTGATATAGCCGCCACCAATTATATGAGTACGAGTGGCACAACCTTGATGCTCACTTTAAATGTTTTTAATCAAAACAACATCATTCCGCAACGGTATAGAAATAGAAAAACTAATTTTGAAATTGACAGAGGTTTTCTTGATATTGATGAAATTGAAGTTGCCATTTCTGAACAATTTAAAATTGATGCAAAACCAGAAAATGTAACCATTGATAGTAAATATGGTAGTTATTCATTGGAATTGATTTTTAAACCAAATAACAAAATTTTGTTTAAACGAAAGTTAAGCATTACAAATGGTGTTTATGACAAATCTGAATATGAAGATTATAGAAAATTTAAAGAACAAATTGCAAAACATGATAATTCTAAAATAGTATTGTCTCAAAAATAGTAACTTATAAATGAATCTAAACACAACCCAAATGAAAAAATTAACTGTATTATTTGCCATTATTATTACTTCATATAACGCCTTTTCTCAAAGCAACGATTTAGGAAAAGTTAGTATAGAAGAACTCAATGAAAAAAGCCACAAAACAGATTCATCTGCTGTAGCGAGCATCCTTTTTCAAAAAGGAAAATCATATTTTGTTTACAGCGAAAACGAAGGATTTATTTCTATTACAGAAGTTGAAACACGAATAAAAATCTATAAAAAAGAGGGTTACGATTGGGCAAACAAATCAATTGGTATTTATACGCCTGGGCAAGATAACGAACGTGTAGAATTTTCAAAAGCAGTAAGTTATAATTTAGTTGATGGAAAAATTGTAAAAACCAAATTACAAAAAGAAGGTGAGTTTAAAGAGAAAGTAGATAAATATTATTCTCGAGCTAAAATAACAATGCCTGCTGTAAAAGAAGGAACAATAATAGAATTTGCTTACAAAATAACATCTCCCTATTTGTCTTTCCCTGATTGGAATTTTCAGTATTCAATTCCAGTAAATTATTCAGAATTTACAACCACTATTCCTGAATATTATATTTTTAAAACCTTTTCAAAAGGGTTTATGATTCCGACAACGCAAAAAACATTTTCTTTTAAAAATGTTAATACATCATCAAGTCAGTTAGTTAGACAAGGAAGAGCCATTATTCCTCAACGTTCTGATAATTCCTTTAGTTATAAAGAGGAAGTAGTAACGTATAAGCTTAAAGATATTCCCGCATTAAATGATGAATCATTTGTAAATAATATTGACAATTATAGAGCAAGTATTCAACACGAATTGTCAGGCCAGCAAATGCCAAATTCTCTTTATAAATCATACGCTAGCACTTGGGAAGATGTTTCAAAGAAAATATATGAATCAGATGAATTTGGAGGTCAATTAAAAAAATCAAATTATTTCGAAAAAGATATTGATCATTTGATATCTGGCATTTCAACAAATGAAGAAAAAATAACTGCCATTTTTAATTTTGTTAAAAACAAAATGAGTTGGAATGATTACCGAGGACTTTATTGCGAATTAGGAGTTAAAAAAGCTTATGAAACCAATACGGGTAATGTAGCTGATATCAATTTAATGTTAGTTAGTATGTTAATATATGCAGGATTGGACGCAAATCCTGTTTTAATTAGTACTAGAGATAACGGAATTGCATTATTTCCTTCTAGAAGTTCATTTAATTATGTCGTTGCATCTGTAAACCTTAACGGTAAAAATATTTTGTTGGATGCAACCAGTAAAAATACATCTATAAATGTGGTGCCAATTAGAGTTCTGAATTGGTTTGGACGACTCATTAAAAAAGAAGGCGAATCGGAAATGATTGATTTAGTTCCACAAGAAATTTCAAAAGACGCAATAACAATGTTGGCAACGATTCAGTCGGATGGTAAAATAACCGGTCAAATTAGAGAACAATATTTTGATTATAATGCCTATTTATATAGATCTAATAATGGCGATTTATCAGAAGACGCTTATTTGGAAGATCTTGAGGGAAATTACAAAGGACTTGAAGTGTCTGATTTTAAAATAGACAATAAATTAGAAAATGATAAACCTGTTATAGAAACCTATAAATTTCAACATTCTGGCGCAATTGACATAATTGGAGATAAGATGTATTTTTCTCCTATGTTTTTCTTTGCAATGAAAGAAAATCCGTTCAAACAAGAGAAAAGAGAATATCCAATTGATTTTGTGTTTCCAAACCAAGACAAATATGCTATAACTATTACAATACCAGATGGTTATATAGTAGAATATTTGCCAGAATCGGTTGCAATGCCTTTTGGAGATAATCTAATGAATTTTAAGTTGCTTACATCAAAAACAGAAAAGCAAATACAAATTTCTTTGAATTTGGATTTTAATTCAGCTATTATTTCAGCTGAATATTATAATGATTTGAAACTTTATTTTGCTGAAATTGTGAAGCGTGAAACTGAAAAAATAATTTTGAAAAAAATATAAAAATGAAAAGATTTTTTTTAGGTTTAATTATATTATTTCAAGTTTCAGTAAGTTTTTCTCAAAAAACCGAATTAGGTAATGTAACTGTCAATGAGTTGAATGAAAGGCAATACGCTAATGACACAACTGCTGCAGCTTCATTTCTATTCAAGAAGGCAATAACTATCTTTGAATTTAAAGAGGAAAAAGGATTTACTTCTTTCACTGAATTCACTATAAAATTAAAAATTTATAAAAAGGAAGGATTAAAATGGGCCAACTTTGAGATTCCTTATTATATTGGTTACAATAATATTGATGATGAAAGTATTGTAGTATCTAAAGCCTACACTTATAATTTAGAAAACAATAAAATTGAAAAAAACAAACTAAAAAGTGAAGGTAAATATAGTAGAAAGATAAATGAATTTTGGGCAACCAAAGTCATTACTTTTCCGAATGTTAAAGTAGGATCTATAATAGAATTTAAATATGTTTTAAAAACAGAGAATCTATCAAATTTACCCGAGTTTCAATTTCAATATAATATTCCAGTTGCCTTTGCAGAATATCAAGCAAATATACCAGAATTTTATATTTACAAAGGAATAATAAGTGGTTTTATTGATGTCCAGAAAAAAGAAGAAATAGAGAACACTTCTCAATCTTACAGCTCTGGTTATGGAAAACACATGTCATTAAATTACAGACAAATCAAAACAAATTATTTTGCAGCTAATATTCCAAAACTTACAGCTGAAAAATTCGTCAATAATATCGATAATTATTATGGTAAAATTGAACATGAATTACAAATAATTAGAATGCCCGAAGAGAAACCAAAACATATAGCAACCACATGGGAAGATGTTGCAAAATCAATTTACAAAGAAAAAGAGTTTGGAGATGAACTCCAGAAAAAAAAATATTTACTTGATGACCTAAGGAAGTTAATTGATAGTAACGACACTCAATTAGTAAAACTTAATAAAGTATTTAATTTTATTAAAAAGCGAATGAGTTGGAATAGCAAATATGGATATTATGTTGCTAAAGGAGTCGAATCAGCGTACGCCGAAAAATCAGGAAATGCAGCTGAAATTAACTTTATGTTGGTTTCAATGCTTAATTTAGCAGGTATTAAAACATCCCCAGTTTTAATTAGCACAAGAGACAACGGAATTGCGTTTTTCCCTAATAGATCCAAATTTAATTATGTAATTGCAATTGCATATATCGGCAATGATAAATTTTTATTAGATGCAACAAATAAATATGCAACTCCTAATTTTTTACCTCTTAGAGATTTAAACTGGGTAGGAAGAACGATTGAAAGTGATGGGACTTGTGAAGAAATTGATTTGATGCCTAAAGCATTATCTAAACAAATTGTTACATTAGCTTATAAAATTGATGAAAAAGGTATTGTTACAGGAAATGTTCGTAAAAACCTTTTAGATTATTATGCACTCGAATTTAGAGAGGATGAAAGCGAATTAAGTCAAGATATTTATATCGAAAATTTAGAGAAAAAAAATATTGAAATAAATGATTATTCTAGAATAAATGAAACAGAAGAGGGTTTACATATTATGGAAAATTATTCGTTTAGCGATAACAAATCTGTAGAGGTCATCAATAACAAATTTTATTTTTCACCATTTTTGTTTTTTTCAGAAAATGAAAATCCATTCAAACAAGAAATTAGAAAATACCCTGTAGATGTTGAGTATCCAAAAGAAAATAAGTATATAATAAGTATTGAAATTCCCAACGGATATCAAGTAGAGTCACTTCCGCAATCAATTAATCTTTCAATTGCTGAAAATATTTGTTCGTTTAAGTATTTAATATCAAATAATGAAAACAGTATCCAAACTTCTATATCAATTAGTATTAATGATGCGATTATTTCAGCCGAACACTATGAAAAATTAAAAAAATTCTTTCAACAAATGATTGAAAAGCAAAATGAAAAAATAATTTTGAGAAAAATATAATATGAACCTAAAAAACGCCCAACTTGACGTAGATACCTGGATAAATGAACACGGTGTTCGTTATTTTAATGAATTAACAAACATGGCACAACTTACAGAAGAAGTAGGAGAGGTGGCCCGAATCATTGCACGAAGGTACGGTGAGCAATCAGAAAAAGATTCTGATAAAAACAAAGATTTGGGTGAAGAATTGGCTGATGTTGTTTTTGTTGTTTTATGTTTGGCAAATCAAACAGGCATAGATTTGCAAGCGGCTTTTGATAAAAAAATGGATTTGAAATCTATTCGTGATAAAGACAGACATCATAATAATGAGAAGCTTAAATAATTGTGAATTGTGAATGGTAAATGCTATAAATAATTCAAAAGAAAAGAATGAGTGAAAATATAATTAAGTCTAAATCATTTAGTTTTGCATTACGAGTTGTTAAATTACACCAATTTTTGAATCAAGATAAGAAAGAATTCGTATTGAGTAAACAACTTTTAAGAAGCGGCACTTCAATTGGTGCTATGGTTCGAGAATCTGAACAAGCAGAAAGCCGACTAGATTTTGTACATAAATTAGCAATAGCTCAAAAAGAAGCTAATGAATCTGATTATTGGTTAGAATTATTATATCAATCCGATTATTTAAATGTAATTCAATTTCAATCTTTGAAATCAGACATAATTGAGATTAATAAAATTTTAGCTTCAATTATTATAACAACTAAACAAAAAATAGGAAAAAAATGAACCTATTGTTACATTCACAATTCACAATTCACAATTTACAATTAAAGTTGACGGGTTCTAAATCTGAGACTAACAGATTATTGTTGTTACAAGCTTTGTATCCTCAAATCATAATTGAAAACGCTTCCAATTCAGATGATTCCGAAGTGATGATAAAAGCCTTACATTCACCATTCACCATTCACCATTCACAATTAATAAACGTTCATCATGCAGGAACCGCCATGCGTTTTTTAACCGCTTATTTTGCCATAATTCCTGATTGTGATGTGATTTTGACAGGATCGAGTCGTATGCAAGAGCGTCCCATCAAAATATTAGTTGATGCACTAAATCAGCTTGGAGCCGAAATAACTTACGAAGAAAGCGGTGGATTTCCACCATTAAAAATCAAAGGAAAAAAAATTACAAAAAGCAAAGTTTCACTTCCAGCAAACGTAAGTAGTCAATACATTTCAGCACTATTACTTATTGCTCCAAAACTAGAGAAAGGTTTAGAACTAACTTTGGAAGGAGAAATTACATCGATTCCTTATATTAATATGACTTTGGGGTTATTAAATGAAATTGGTGTAGAAACATCATTTATTGAAAATAGAATTATTGTAAAGCCCCAATTCACAATTTACAATTCACAATTCATAATTGAATCCGATTGGTCTTCTGCCTCCTACTGGTATTCAATCATCGCATTGTCAGAAATAAACACTCAAATCACCCTTTCAAGTTATAAAAAAGAAAGTCTTCAAGGAGATTCTGTTTTGGTATCAATCTATGAAAATTTCGGTGTAACGACCCTTTTCAATACGGATAATTCTATAACAATTTCCAAAACCCAAAATCCAAAACTTGAAACCATAAACTTACATCTCAACAACGCACCAGATATTGCTCAAACAATTGCAGTAACTTGTCTCGGACTCGGGATAGCCTGTAATTTATCAGGATTGCATACTCTTAAAATCAAAGAAACAGATCGTTTGGAAGCACTCAAAAATGAATTAACAAAACTCGGTGCAGAAATTTCTGTTACAAATGACAGTTTACAGTTAGCTGAAACCCAAATAATCAATCCAAATGTTTCTATTGCAACCTATAACGACCACCGAATGGCTATGGCATTTGCACCATTAGCACTAAAAACTTCAATAATTATTGAAAATTCTGAGGTCGTTTCAAAATCGTACCCTACTTTTTGGGATGATTTGAAAGAAATAGGATTTAAAATCAATCAAATTTAAAAGTTGATACGCTTTGTTTTCTAATCTTTCATACAACAAAATAGCGATACTTTTAAACTTTCTGAAAATAAACAGCAAAACACTTGACAACGCCTATCTGGCAATCGTATATTTGCAATCTGATTTTTAAAGGTTTGTAAAATCTACAATCCCTTAAACTTTTAAACAAATAAACTTTTTTAAATGAAATTATCACATTTTCAGTTCCATCTTCCAGCAGAATTATTGGCAGAATACCCAGCAGAGAATAGAGACGAATCTCGATTAATGGTCATTGACAGAAAATCTGGAACCATAGAACACAAGATGTTCAAGGATATCATTGACTATTTTGACGACGGCGATGTGATGATTATTAATAATACCAAAGTTTTTCCAGCTCGTATGTTTGGAAATAAAGAAAAAACAGGTGCACGCATCGAAGTTTTTTTACTTAGAGAGCTCAATGAAGAACAACGACTTTGGGATGTTTTGGTAGATCCAGCGCGTAAAATTAGAATCGGAAATAAATTATATTTTGGTGATGACGATTCACTAGTAGCCGAAGTAATAGACAACACAACCTCAAGAGGAAGAACGTTACGTTTTTTATATGATGGTTCGTATGAAGAATTTAGAAAAAAATTAACCGAACTTGGCGAAACACCTATTCCAAAATACATTTCACGTGAAGTAACACCAGAAGATGCCGATCGTTACCAAACAATTTACGCAAAAGAAGAAGGAGCTGTGGCTGCACCAACTGCCGGACTTCATTTTTCAAAACACCTGCTTAAAAGATTAGAAATTAAAGGTATTGATTTTGCTGAGGTAACGTTACACGTAGGTTTAGGAACTTTCAATCCAGTTGAAGTTGAAGATTTATCTAAACACAAAATGGATTCGGAAGAATTAAAAATAACACAAGAAGCGTGTGATATTGTAAACAATGCTAAAGCAAAAAAACAAAGAATTTGCTGCATCGGTACAACTTCAATGCGTGCCATTGAAAGTGCTGTTTCGTCTCAAAAAACACTAAATCCATTCAACGGTTGGACTAATAAATTCATTTTTCCACCACACGATTTCAGTATTGCAGATAGTATGGTAACCAATTTTCATACTCCAAAATCAACATTATTAATGATGATTTCAGCATTTTGTGGACATGATTTAATGAAAAAAGCATACGAAGAAGCCATCAAGGAAGGATATAAATTCTATTCTTATGGTGATGCCATGTTGATATTATAAAAGCTAAGCCCATAGCTAAATTCACGGTACAATAGATTTAATCTCGATAGCAATATCGAGATTTTTTTTGGGAAAAATTATTGAACTTGAAGTAAGTGAATGATCATATCTTCAACTTCTTGCGAATTCCATTTCTGTTCGATTTGGTCTTTTTGCATAATTTGCTCCATGATTTTGTTTTGAAAATCACCAATAGCTAGAGCTTCAGCATAAGGTTGCTCACTAAAAGTTACGCGACTGTAAAGCGGTGTCCATAAGTTGGGATGTTTGTCTGAAAACCATTTTTCTATTTTCTTTTGTAACAAAAATTTAGGATCAGCTGTTTTGGAACTCATTTCTTCAAAATTTCTTCTTGAAAGTTCAGAAATAGCATCAGCGTTGGGTTTTCTAGATTTTTGATAGGCATCAAAAATGGCATGCCAATCGTTACCAAATTGTGTAATGAACTCGTTGAGAACAGTAATGTCTTCAAATCCGGCGTTCATACCGTGTCCGTAAAAAGGGACTAAAGCGTGAGAAGCATCTCCAATTAGAGCTACTTTGTCTTCAAAAGTCCATGGATAGCATTTCATAATAGCTAAATAACTTGTTGGGTTTTTGAAAAAATCCTGAACCAAATTGGGAATTACTTCTTTGGTATCTGGAAAATGGGTTGCAAAAAAATGTACTAAATCGGAATTTTGTTTGAGATTTTGAAAAGAGTTTTCACCATCAAAAGGCATAAAAAGCGTGCAAGTAAAAGTACCGTCGAGGTTTGCAAGTGCCATCAACATAAAATTTCCTCTGGGCCAAATATGCAATGAGTTTTTATCTAACTTGTGTGTACCATCCAAATTGGCTGGAATGTGAAGTTCTTTGTAACCAATTTTTAAAAATTCTTGTGAATAGTCGAACATGCTTTGACGCTGCATTTTATGTCGGATTCTAGAGAAAGCGCCATCTGCACCAAAAACTTTGTCATATTTGATGTCGGTCCAATTGCCATGTTCTGTTTCCCCAATATGTAAAGTTGCTGTGGCAAGAGTTACGTCCCATATTTTTTGTTCAAAAAAGAATTCAACACCTTCTATTTCAGCCAAATCAATCATTTTTCGGTTTAGAATTCCTCTTGAAAGCGAATAAATCGTTTCTCCTTCCTTACCGTAATATTGGTAGTTTACAGTATCTTTTTCTATATGAATGGCTCGTTTATCTACAGGTATTCCAATTTTTTTGATTTCATCATCCAGACCTAAATCGGCCAATGCTTTCCAGCCTCTGTTTGACATAACTAAATTGATAGACCTACCAGAAAAAGAAACTTTTCTGATATCTATACTTCGGTCAAAAACATGAACGGTGTGACCTCGTCTTTTAAGATAAATAGCGAGTAATGTTCCTACTAAACCTGAACCAACAACAGCTATTTTTTGTGGCGTTTGCATTTGGGTTTTTTAAAGTTGAGCAAAATTAAGAATAATTAAAAGCTTTCTATCAAATTTTTAAAAAACATTTATGTCCAACATTCATTTAATCAAGATTTTTTTCTTTTAATCACGGATTTAAATGATTCTGTGGAAATAATTCGAGAAATCCGAGAAATCTGAGTCAAAAGCGCGCTAAATTAAATTTATATTTTATGAAGCTTTATGTTTTTATTTTTTTCTGAAAATCAAATTCGATGAGGTTTTTTGAATCTCTTTTTTGTTTAATAACATTTTTCGAAATACCCCTTTAGAATACATTTCTACCTGATCATCATAATGTGAACTCATCGGATTGCCAGATTGTCCTGTTGGCAAAATACTCCAACTGTTCTCAATATCTGAAAAATCGATGACTCTTCTTGTTGATGGACCCGCTTTAACCGTATATTTACCTTCTTCGTTAAACGTAAACATTAAATTATTAATCACTTCATTGGAACCATTTATTTCAAACGGACCCACATTGAAAAAACCACGCAAAGCTTTCGCTTTCCCCATAGCGTGTTGGTATTCTATAGAATGAACCTTGTTCCACGTCCAATTTTTCGGATTATCACCTAATTGTTTTTGCAATGATTGTATGGCTTCTTTAAATGATTGATTCATTATATCATTTTGAGTTTCTTTCTTTTTTGTTTTCAAATCATCCCACCAAACTGAGGTAGAATTAAGACTTTGACTAGCAACTAGTTGTTTCATTACATGGGTTTCCAAAAACGCATTGAAATTATCTGTTCCCAACTCATCTTTAAAAGTATTTTTTAAATAGCAAAACATCCATTTATTGTATAGAGTCGGAGCAACTTCATGTAATTCATTGGAACCTTTCCAATTTTTTAATTCCTGAATGGCACTTTTTTCATTGGTACTTAAAGTAGCATTATCTAAAAATTGCAACCATTTTTTTACCAAATTTGGAGCTACAGATGACGTATTGTCAACAATCATATTTTTTACATCAGTCGCATTCCAATCGTTTTTTGGTTCGAGTAATGTTTGAATGCGTTTGGCTCTATCTTCTGGTAAATAATATCCAGGATACAAATAGCCGTCAAACGCTTCTGGCTGATTATTAGCAGAATAGACATATCCCCATTTTGGGTTTACAGCTGATGGATTTTTTGAAAAATCTAAAAATGTTTTTTTGTCATCCATTTCGTTTGAACCATTTAAGATCAAATTTGGGTTCACCGATGCATCTCTTTTATACAATTTACCAGAGGTGATCCAAGCAATATTATTTTGAGCATCGCCATACATGATATTCAATCCTGGCGCATGTATTAATGCAATATTTTTATAAAAATTTTCTTTGTTCTTGGAATGTGAAAGAGCATAAACGGCCTTTAAAATCTGATTTTTTTCTTGGGTATAAATCCAAGACATGGCAATTGGTTTTTTGGTTTTTAATGTATTCAGCAAGCCATTCATAATGGGCCCGTGAATACTTTCTTTTATACTTAATTCAACCGATGCACTGTCTTTAACTTTGATGGTTTTTTTTCTAAAAGTAAAGTCCTTATAGTTGGCACCTATTTTATATTGCATTTCATTTTTCGGATTTACTTCTTCTTGAAACAAATCCAAATCGTCATTTTCAAACATAGTTAACCCATAGGCATAATCACGGTTGTGACCCAATAACGGAAACGGCGTTCCAGCCAAATAATATCCATACATTTCATAATCAGGTGTGGAGATGTGTGCTTCGTACCAAGTGGCGGGTTGCGAAAATCCGATGTGTGGATCGTTTGCCAAAATTACTTTTCCGTTTTTGGTTTTTTGAGCACCAATTACCCAACTGTTACTTCCAATAAATGGCGGAATAGGCGAGTTGTCTAACAAAGCTGTAAGCGATTTTGAAATTTCAGCATAATCGGTTACTTCCCCTTTATAGTTTTTGAGTTGTGTGGTACCCAATGAGCCATCCAATCCAAAATCTTTAAGATATTCGGCTCCAAATTGGTTTTTAATATCTGTCAGTAACGGATCTGTTTTTTGCGCCATGGCAAAACTAAAAGACATAAATCCGAAAATATTATAAACATCCTTCAGCGTATATTTTTCTTTTTCAACTCCTACCAAACTAAATTCAATCGGTGTTTTTCCGTTTTCGATGTACTGATTAATTCCGTCTAAATAGGCTGTAGAAAATAAATATTCCTCCGAATTTTTATCCATTTCAAGAACTGTCTTTTCAGAATTTTCATCGAGACCAATACCTGCAAAAAAAAGATCGTTTTTCAATGCCTTGTTTCCAAAAAGTTCCGACAAACGGCCAGGTGCAATTCTTCGCATAAGTTCCATTTGCCAAAGCCGATCTTGCGCATGTACATATCCCAAAACCACCATCGCATCTTTTTGATTTTCAGCATAAATATGAGGGACACCATAAGCGTCAAAATATACATTTGTTTCTTGGCTGATGTTTTCAATTTTGACTTCACCTTCATATTGTGGTTTTGTCGTTTGCAGATAGACAACTACTGAAACCACAATTACCAGAGCCAAAATGAGAAGTGAAAGGGCAATTTTTTTTATTTTTTTCATTATTAGGGAACTTTAATTATCAAATATAAAAAAAGGCGCGAAATTATCCACACCTTTTGATTTTTATTTAAACCGATGATTAAAACAGATTTGTTTCATCCCAAATTTTATTTCAATTAGCACCAACACGCTTGTGCACCTTCCCAGCCATATTCCCGCTTTTTGCTACAATCTTTTTGTTTACCCAAACAGGGTTCAAAACCCTGTCAGGGTAAACAAAAAGGATTTCCGCTTCAATCGGGGGTAAAACTCCAAAGTTTTTGGCATTTTCCAAACTTTTGGCTATTTAGTTTCAAAGTTTTTGAGTTTAAGAGTTTCAAAGTTTCAAAGTTTTTGCATTAACAATCACTAATCACTAACTTTTATTGAAAATCCCAAGTGTATTGCTCCCGATAAAAGAAATTTATTTTCTTGGAAAAATAATTTTATTTCCGGTTTCGAGACCGTTGTTTTTTGCTAAAACACCACACATATGGAATAACATGCGCGCACCAACGTTACCGTCCCAATCGTCATTTTCGCCCGGAGCCACTTCAACTAAGTCAAAACCTATTATTTCTTTACCGCTTTGAGCCAAGAGATTGAACAAATAAGTCGCTTGTTCAAACGAAAAGCCACCAGGCACCGGCGTTCCTGTATTTGGGCAATACCATGGGTACATTCCGTCTATATCAAAACTGATGCACACTTTTTGCGGAAGCGCTTGGATTATGGCAATGCATTGATTGTGCCATGTTTTTCCTTCGAAAGTTTCTTGTTTCAAATTGGCATCGGTATGCACCACAACGCGACCGTTTTGTTGATGAACCACTTCAACTTCTTGCACACAGAAATCCCTGATGCCAACTTGAACAATTTTTGAAATTTGAGGAATTTGAAGGGCATTGTACATAATGGATGCGTGCGAATATGTGAAGCCTTCGTAGGCAATACGCAAATCCATGTGGGCGTCTAGGTGCAGCAAACCAAAATCTGTGTGCTTGGTTGCCAACGCCTCATAATAGCCTAATGGCGTAGAATGATCTCCACCCAAAAGTGCTACTTTTTTGCCTTGATTCATCCAATATAGAACAATGTCTTTTACTTCGGTATGGAGATTTCTGCAAACAGAATTAATTTCGTTTAAACTTTTGATTAATTCAGGATTTTGAGTTACATCTTGACCATCTTCAAGTGCTTGAATGATGGGTTGTGCAAGCGCTTTGTATGTATCTGAATTGGATTTCCATGCATCTGGAATTTCGGCAAGATACATGCCGAGTTTCCATAAATCTGGAAACTCTTGGTGATGCAAATCCACTTGAAACGAAGCGTCTAACACAGCATTTGGCCCTTCTGAAGCACCTGCTCCATAACTAACGGTTACTTCCCAAGGCACTGGAATAATGATGATTTCGGATTGATCTGCCGAAAAAGGCAACCCAAAAATGGTGGCATCGGCAAGTCCTGGCTGACTTGGGTCAAAGTTTTGAATGATTTGGTCTTTGGTCATTGTAAGAAATTCTTATTTTTTATGTTCTAAAATTCCGGCTTTTAAAATTTGCCCAAAATGATACATATCTTCAAAAGACGAGTACAATGGAACGGGAGCTAAACGAATTACGTTGGGCTCTCTCCAATCCGTTATAACGCCATTTTTCATTAAATAATCAAACAAACTTCTGCCTTCTCCGTGTAAAAAAACAGACAATTGACAAGCACGTTCTTCTTGATTGGTTGGCGTAATAATTTCGAAAGTACTATCAACTTCTTTGTCAATTTCGTGCAAAATAAATTCAAGATACGAAGTGATTAAATTTCGTTTTTCAATTAATTTGTCCATTCCAATTTCGTCAAACATATCCACCGAAGCCAAATAAGGCGCTAATGAAAGTATTGGTAAATTACTTATTTGCCATCCGTCGGCACCTTGAACCGGGTCGAACGTTTGTTCCATTTTAAATCGACGTTCTTTATTGTGTCCCCACCAACCTGCAAAACGATGCATTTTGGATTGGTGGTGTTTTTCATGTATAAAACAACCTGACGCGTTTCCTGGTCCTGAGTTCATGTATTTGTAACTGCACCACGAAGCAAAATCGGCATTCCAATTATGTAAATCAAGTTTGATGTTTCCGGCAGCGTGTGCCAAGTCGAAACCTACATAAGCGCCCACTTTGTGACCCGCTTTCACAATAGCTTCCATGTCAAAAACTTGTCCGGTATAATAATTAACTCCGCCAAAAAGAACCAAAGCAAGTTCGTCACCCACTTCTTCAATTTTAGAAATAATATCTTCTAGGCGAATGTTGTGTTCGCCATCTCGGCGTTTTATTTCAACAATTGTAGTTGCAGGATCTAAACCATGATGCGCTACTTGCGATTGAAACATATATTGATCTGAAGGAAATGCTTTTTCTTCACAAATGATTTTAAATCTTTTTGCTGTTGGTCTATAAAACGAAACCATCAATAAATGAAGGTTTACCGTTAGTGTATTCATCACGGTAATTTCAGAAGGTAAAGCACCAACAATTTTACTTAGCGGGTTTGCAAAACGTTCGTGGTAATCCCACCAAGGTTTTTCTGCATAAAAATGACCTTCAACAGCTAGGTTTGCCCAGTCGTTCATCACATCGTCCACATATTTTTTGGTACGTTTGGGTTGTAATCCCAACGAGTTTCCTGTAAAATAAATTACGTTTTTATCATTATGCTGTGGAAAAATAAATTCGTTTCTATAGGTGTTTAACGGATCTTGTTGATCCAGCTGCTGTGCAAATTGAAGCGTGTTTTGAAAAGTCATTTTGGTGTTTTTTATAAGGTGTAAAAGTAAACATTTTTTTTTTAATTAGGCATTAGGCAAAAGGCAAAAGTGATTAGTGACTAGTGATTAGCGAATGAGCGAATTTGAAAATGTGTTAATTTGAAAATTAATTAAATATTGACATTAATATTGCAACTGACATTGATTTTTGACATTGCAATTGAAATTGATTTTTGTTTTTGATTTTTGAAATTGACATTGAAATTGACATTGTAATTGATTTTTGATATTGCCATTGAACTTGCGTGAGGGGTAGCAGCGGAAAGCCCACAGCAACCTGAAGCGTCAGCGGAGGGTTGCGAGGACTTGCAGCGGATGACCCGACCCCGTTTTTAGTGATTTTTCTATTTTAGATAAATGATGTAAACGGGGGCACGCCCAAAAATAATTTAGTCTTCTCTGTGTACTTTTGTTAAATCGAAAGCGGGTGTGCAAACCGAAATATATTCGCACAAAAAATCAAACGGATTGGAATATTGCACACGGGTGTTTTTTTCTATTTTGATGGATTGACCCGCTTCTAGAATGATGATTTCGTCGTGAATAATAAACTGTTTTTTGCCTGAAATTACATAAGTATATTCATCAAATTCTGGCGTTTGAAAAGGTTCGCTCCAACCTGGTGGCGCAATCATGTGGGCAATGGAAATGTCTTTGTTTTGAGTGGTGGCGTTGCCATGATGTTCTTCGATGAGTTTGCCATCTGTTGTTGGTACTACGAAAGGATTTGTTTGAATGAAATACTTTTTCATAAGGTTATTTTTTTAAGATTTTCATCAATACACCAAAGGCACCTCTAATAAAACTTGCGCTGGTTACTACTTTTATTACCGATTTTCCTATAACTTCTGTAGTACTTGGTTCGTTGGATTTTGTTTCTTGCGTTTCTTCTTGTTGCACTTCTTGCGCTTGATTGGCGGCTTCTATTTTTTTGTTTAATAATTCGTAGGCGCTTTCTCTATCAAGCTCTTCAGCGTATTTTTTGACCAATTTAGAATTGGAATTGATGGTTTCAATTTCGTCATCGGTTAAAATATCCATTCTGCTCATAGGAGCACGGAGCATGGTTGCAGCAAGAGGCGTTGGAATTCCTTTTTCGTTCAAGGCGGTGATGAACGCTTCTCCAATTCCGAGTGACGTCAGCACTTCGTCGGTTTTGTAAAAAGCAGATGTAGGATAATTGTCGGCGGTTTGCTTTATGGCTTGGCGATCATCGGCAGTGAAAGCACGCAACGCATGTTGGATTTTGAGTCCTAATTGTGCCAAAACACCTTTGGGAATATCCATTGGGTTTTGGGTAATAAAATAAACGCCAATTCCTTTAGATCGAATGAGTTTGATAATGGTTTCAATTTGGTTTAATAACGTTTTGCTTGCTTCATTAAATATAAGGTGGGCTTCGTCAATGAAAAGCACCAATTCGGGTTGATCGGCATCGCCTTTTTCTGGCATTTGTTGGTAAATTTCAGACAGCAAACTCAACATAAATGTCGAAAACAATTTAGGTTTATCTTGAATGTCAGTGAGACGTAATATATTAATGTATCCTTTTCCGTTTTCGTCGATTCTTAATAAGTCATCAATTTCGAATGATTTTTCGCCAAAAAACAAATCGCCACCTTGCTGCTCAAGTTCAATGATTTTTCTAAGAATTGTTCCCGTAGTTGCGGTTGAAATTTTTCCGTATTCTTCACTGATTTCGTCTTTTCCTTCTTCGGTAATGAAATTAAGGACTTTTTTAATGTCTTTTAAATCAAGTATTGGTAAACTTTTATCATCACAATATTTAAAAATAACCGAGATCACTCCAGCTTGCGTATCGTTTAAGTCTAAAATTCTAGAAAAAAGTACAGGTCCAAATTCTGAAACAGTCGCACGTAATCGAACCCCGTTTTGGTCAGAAAGAGTTAGCAATTCAACAGGAAAAGCTTGTTTGGTATAAGGTATGTTTATTTTTTGATGACGTTCAATGATGAAATCTTTTTCTTCACCCTCGGCAGCAATACCAGAGAAATCACCTTTAATGTCCATCATTAAAACTGGAATTCCGAACGACGAAAGTTGTTCAGAAAAAACCTGAATGGTCTTGGTTTTGCCCGTACCAGTCGCCCCAGCAATGAGTCCGTGACGGTTTAAGGTTTTTAACGGAATTTTCACTTGGGCTTCACTAATTACTTCATTTTGTAGTAAAGCGGCGCCCATTGAGATGCTTTCCCCTTTTGAAGCGTAACCTTCTTGAATTTCTTTGATAAACGACTCTTTTGTGCTCATTTGTTGCTCGATTTTGGTTTTAAACGTCTTTTTGTTGGCGCAAGTTAATATTTTTTACTTTTTTTAAATATAATAAATAGGCAAAAATCAATAAAAATAAGAATGAAAATAAAGTTATCAAACATTATACGAATCATTGTTGATAAAACGTTATTATAATTCATGAGTTTTTTATTTTCGTAAAGTATTAATTTTCAGTTCGTTTTAATTACTATATTCGCTGTTTGCTACTATTTTTGTAAGATTCACATTATTTAGAGTTAAGCTAATGTTATTAAAGCAAAAAAAAATTTTTTTATTTGAAGTAAAAATATAAATTTGCTCCAATTGATAATTAATTTCAATTTAAAACAATTAATAAATTAAAAAACTATTAAAAACTATTAAAATTTTAAAAAATGGCAAACGTTAAAAAAGAAAAAGGTTCAAATGGTGGCGGAATGGCTACAGGATTAATTATTCTAGCATGTATTGCAGTTGGAACAATCATTTGGAAATTCGTAATGGGTAGTGCAACAAACTTTGAAGGTGGAAATCCAGAAACAGGTCACCCATTGAATACATTAGGGATGGTTTACAAAGGAGGATTTATCGTACCCGTTTTATTAGGTATGTTCTTAATGGTTATTGTATTTTCATTTGAAAGATTTTTTGTTATCTCTAAAGCAGCAGGAAAAAACAACTTAAACGCTTTTATGACCAAAGTTCAAGGGTCTGTAACTAGCGGAAACATTGACGAAGCTATCGAAGCTTGTAACGCACAACAAGGTTCTGTTGCAAATGCAATAAAATCAGCTTTAGTAAAATTCCAAGATGTTAAAAAAGAAGGATTTACAAGCGAAGAAGCAGCTGAAATGATTCACAAAGAAATCGAAGAAGCTACAACTCTTGAAATGCCAATGTTAGAGAAACACATGACTATTCTTTCTACATTAGTGTCATTAGGTACATTAGGTGGATTATTAGGAACAGTATCTGGGATGATCAAAGCGTTTGGTGCATTAGCATCTGCTGGAACTCCAGACCAAGCTGCACTTGCAACAGGTATCTCTGAAGCACTTATCAACACAGCTACAGGTATTGCAACTTCTGCTTTAGCAATCGTTATGTACAACTTCTTTAACTCTAAAATCGATACGTTGACTTACTCAATTGATGAGGCTGGTACTACCATTGTTAACACGTACAGAAGATTAAGAGGAAGTTTAAAATAATACGTATAGAAATTATTTCTATAACTAAGTAAAAGATAAAATTATGGCTAAAGTAAAAATGTCCAAAAACGCAGCGTCTATTGATATGACGGCGATGTGTGATGTGGCCTTTCTTTTGCTTACTTTCTTTATCCTTACGGCTACTGCAAAAGTGCCAGAACCAATTACCGTTGATACACCAAGCTCAACCAACAAAACAAAATTACCATCAGATAAATTGGTAGTTGTAACTGTTGGAGGCGGAAAAGAAAACGTGTTCTTTGATTTAAAAGGAAGAGAGATTCGTAAAAGAACACTCGAATTGATGGGTGATAAATATAAAGTGGAGTTCACTGAAGAAGAAAAAAATCAATTTGCATTGATGGAAGGCTTTGGAGTTCCAATAGAAGGATTGAGCCAATTATTAAAATTGAGTAGCGCTGATAGAAACCAGCCAGGAACACAAGTGGGTATTCCTTTTGATTCTATCAATAACCAATTAAAAGATTGGATTTATACCGCTCGTCAAGCGAATATTGAATTAAATCCAGATGGAGAAGAATTGAAGTTTGCTTTGAAAGGTGATGCTAAATTGCAATACCCAAAAATCAAAAAAGTAATGGATATTTACCAAGCGCAGGACATCAATACATTTGATTTGGTGACGGGTTTAAGAGGTAAAGACTACTAATAATTAAAAAAATATAAAATGGCTGAATTAAATACTGGCGACGGTGGTGGTAAAAAAGGCGGCGGTAAAGTAAGAAGTAAAAAGCAAAACTCCAAAGTAGATTTGACCGCAATGGTTGACTTGGCGTTCCTTTTGATCACTTTCTTTATGTTGACTACCTCATTGTCTAAGCCACAAGCTATGAATTTGGGTTTACCTGAAGATAAAGTTGATGAACCTGTAGAAAACATAAAAGTTGATGAGCGTAGAACATTAACTATTTTATTAGGTGAAAACAATCAAATACAATGGTTTCACGGATTGTTGGCTACACCAATTGCAGGTCCTAAAACTGCAGTATATGGTAAAAACGGTTTGCGTAAACAAGTTTTAAAACTAGTTAACGAAGTGCCTCAATTAACAGGTGAGCCTAAAAAAGGACTAATTGTAATCATCAAACCAACTAAAAAATCTACTTATAGAAATTTAGTAGATGTTTTAGATGAAATGGCTATTTCAGGTGTAGAAACGTATGCAATTGTAAATGATATTACTCCTGAAGAATTAAAATTAGTACAACCTAAACCATAAAAACTAGTAGAGATGAAATTAGACCTATTAAATAGACAATGGTTAGAGATTGTTTTTGAAGGACGTAACAAGAGTTATGGTGCATATACGTTGCGTAAAGAGAACTCAAAAACATTGGTAAGAGCACTTATTATTGGTGCTGTATTATTTACTGTTGCTGTTGCAGCTCCTGTAATTGCTGATATAATTGGTAATGCAAGTAATGACGACGATGCAGATTTGAACAAAAAAATTGTAACCATTAAGTTGCCACCAAAAGAAGAAAAACCTAAAGAAAATCTTCCACCACCGCCACCGCCACCTCCAAAAGTAGATCAAATTAAATTTGTGAAGCCGGTTGTTGCTAAAACGGAAGATGTTACTGAAGAGCCACCAAAAATGAAAGAATTGGAGGATAAAAAAATCAGTGATAAAACGGTTGAAGGTGATCCAGATGCTCCGCAAACATTAGGACCTATTGGTGATGGACCAAAAGAAGCAGCTGTAACGGAAGATAACAGCGTGTACAACATGGCTGGTATTGAGGTGAAACCTGATTTTCCTGGAGGAATTGATAAATTCTATAAATTTGTAGGAAACAAATTCCAAGCACCAGAGGATGAAGAATTCAAAGGTGGAAAAGTTTTTGTTTCATTTGTAGTTGAAAAAGATGGTTCACTTACAGACATAAAAGTTTTAAGAGATCCAGGTTTTGGTACAGCTAAAGAAGCATTGAGAGTACTTAATGCAAGTCCAAGATGGGCCCCAGGCGAGCAGAATGGTAAAAAAGTGAGAGTTCAATACTCACTTCCTATTAACATTCAAGCTGCTTCAGAATAATGTTTCAAAATGCATTACATAAATTCAAGAAGAAATCGCTTAAAGAGCGATTTCTTCTATTTATAGGAATTTTGTTTTTTTTGATTTATTTAACACTTGGGTTGATCGTAATTTTCTGGAAAACCTTTCCGTTAAAGTTAGAAACAAATTACAGAATCGCTTTTGGTGTTTTATTAATCGGCTATGCAGCCATTCGTTTCTTGAGATTTTTTAATGATAACAAAGAAAACTAAATGAAAAAATATATATTTATTCTGTTTGTAATTCTTTTTACAGGAACTGCTTTTTTTGTTTCGTGTAAAAATTCTGAAAATAAAGAAACCATTTTAAAAGGTACGGTTGCCATTCTTGTTGATGAATCGATACAACCAATTGTAGAGGATGTTCAAGCTGTTTTTGAAAGTAAATACGATGCCAAGTTGACTTTACTTCCAAAGTCAGAAAAAGAAGCTATTCTCGATTTAGCCAATGATAAAGCTAAAATTATTGTGTTGTCTCGCCGACTAAATGAAGAGGAAAATAAATTATTCAAACAAAAAAAAATAACACCTAGAGAAACTTTTTTTGCTACAGACGCTATTGCATTTATCAAAAATAAATCGACAAACGATACAATTATAAATTTATCGGATGTTATCGATTTTATGAAAGGTAAAAAAAACAGCATTAAAGGGCTTGTTTTTGATAACCCAAATTCAAGCACTGTAAAATATATGGACAGTTTGGCCGGCTTATCAGAAATTCCAAAAGAGGGTGTTTTTTCGTTCAAAACAAACGATGAAGTGATTCGTTATGTAGAGAAAAACCCAGGAATGATAGGTGTTGTTGGAATCAATTGGTTATCTCAACCTAAACCAGAATCACAAAAAATAGTTGATAATTTAATTATTTTAAGTGTGAAAAACAATAATGGAACGGACTATTTTTTTCCAAGCCAAGAAAACATAGCCACAAAACAATACCCTTTGGCACGTGATTTGTTTATCATAAATTGTCAAGGTTATGAAGGATTAGGAATGGGTTTTTCATCTTTCATTTCAGGAGAGATTGGACAACGAATCATCCTTAAATCTGGATTAGCACCTTTCAAAGTTCCGAGTAGAAAACTCATCATCAGAAATCAAATTGAAAAAGAATCAAAATAAATAAATCAATATGAAAACATTTAAAATTTTTAGTATCTTATTATTGGCGTCAGCGTCAATGAATGCGCAAGATTTAGATCAAGCAAACAAAGCAATTGATGCAGAACAATACGAAAAAGCAAAATCTATTTTAAAAGGTATAATTAACACAGCTCCTACTAATGGAAGAGCTTCTTTTTTATTAGGTAATGTGTATTTAAGACAAAGTGTTGAAGATTCTGCCAAAATTTATTTTCAGAAAGGACTTGCTGCCAAAGAAGGAGCAAACCTTAATAACATCGGTATGGGTCAATTAGATCTTGATAATAATAAAATGACAGAAGCAAAAGCTAATTTTGCTTTAGCAACCGCATCTATGAAAAGGAAAAGCATTGAAGAATTTGTTTTCATAGCACGTGCCTACATGAACGCTGCAACTCCAGATTATAAAGCTGCTATAGAAGTGCTTAACAAAGCAAAAGCAGTCAATCCAAATGACGCACAAATGCAGTTAGCTTTTGGAGATGCGTATTATGGAGATAAAAATCAAAACGATGCCTATGTAGCTTACCGTGCCGCATATACTGCAGATAGCTCATTAATTAGAGCCAAAATGCAATCGGGAGTTTTGTTAAAAGGAGCGCGTGCGTTTAATGAAGCAGGTAAAGCGTATGATGAAGTGATTGCTTTAAACCCAAACTACGGACCAGTTTACCGTGAACTTGCAGAGACCTACTATCTTTGGGCAAATACGGACTCTAAAAAATACACCGAATACATCCAAAAATCGTTAGCATATTATGAAAAATACATGGCTCTAACCGATTATTCATTGTCATCTCGTATGCGTCATGCCGATTTCTTAATCTTGGCTAAAGATTATAAAGCGCTAGAAATTGAAGCAAATAAAATGAAAGAATTGGATAAAGTAAATCCAAGAATTCTTCGTTACCTTGGTTATTCTGCTTATGAAAACGGAAATAACGACGCCGCAATTACAGCTTTGACAGATTTTACAACAAAATCTACCAACAAAATCATCGCTCGTGACTATTTCTATTTAGCTTTGGCTAAAACCAAAAAAGCACAAGGTCCAGACGGAATGATTACAGACCAAATGGCTTTTGCAGACGTAATAGCAAACTATAAAAAAGCAATTGAATTGGATGCTAAAATCGCAAATGATTTGAATGCCATCGGTAAAGCTTATTTCTCCAAAAAGCAGTACAAAGAAGCGGCTAGTATTTTTGAACTTGCTATTGCAACGCCAAATACTAAAAACTTTTTAGAAGACAATATCTATTACGGATTATGTATTTACACTGAAAACAGAAACAAAAAACCAGAAGAACTAGACAAAGAATCAATGATGAAAGCAGATAAGTCGTTAGATGCTGTAATTGCTGCATCTCCAACGTATTTAGAGTCATATCTTTATAAAGCTAGAATCAATAATACGCTAGAAAATGATGAAATTGCAAAAAATTCGTACCAAAAATTCATTGATTTAGTGATTGTAAAAACTCCAGAAGAAATAGCAACCAACAAAGCTAAATTGATAGAGTCATACAACAACATTGCCGCTATATTTGCCAACACTGATAAGCCAAAAGCAATTGAGTATTTCACCAAAACTCTTGCCCTAGATCCAGCCAACAAATATGCGCTAGATTCCATCAAAGCACTTAAATAAAAAAAAATACATTTTATATAACCGATAACGAAAGTTGTCGGTTTTTTTTTTTGAAGCACACATCCCGTTTTCAGAAGACATTTTGTCCCGCTTTACGCTTTATCTTTTGTTTTTTTAAAGAAAAAAACAAAAGGATACTGCTTCAATCGGGGCTAAAATAGATAAGTTTCATTTTTATTGAAAAAAAATTAATCAACAATCACTATTCACTAATCACTAATCACTAATCACTAATTATCCATTATCAATTAACAATTCAATTCCGTACCTTTGCAACCAAGTAAAAAAAGAATGCTCACAAAAGAAACACAAATTGCAGTAGATAAAGGAGAAATGCTTCCGTTGATGGAAGAGTTTTATACTATACAAGGCGAAGGATATCATACAGGAACAGCGGCCTATTTCATCCGAATTGGAGGTTGTGACGTGGGTTGCCATTGGTGCGATGTAAAAGAAAGTTGGAATGCTGCATTGCATCCGCCAACATCGACTGATGTAATTGTTGCCAATGCCAAAAAATATGCCAATACCGTTGTTATTACTGGTGGCGAACCATTGATGTGGGATATGACACAAATCACACAAAAATTAAAACAACAAAACATACAAGTTCATATAGAAACTTCTGGTGCTTATCAGCTTTCAGGTGAATGGGATTGGATTTGCCTTTCGCCAAAAAAGAATAAATTGCCCACCCAAACTGTTTATGATAAAGCAAACGAACTCAAAGTAATTATCCACAACAAACATGATTTTATTTTTGCTGAAGAACAAGCCGAAAAAGTAAACGAAAATGCCATTTTGTTCTTGCAACCCGAATGGAGCAAAAAAGAAGAAATGACGCCACAAATTGTAGATTACGTTATGCAACATCCGAAATGGCGTGTTTCATTACAAACGCACAAATACCTCAATATTCCATAAAAAAAATCAGAACGTTTGTTCTGATTTTTTTGTTTACACAATCTATTTTTTCTTAGATTTATTTTTTGATTTTTTTCTAGACGCTTTTTTCTTTGCCTTTTTTTCTTTCAATTTTTTTTGAGCTTTTTCTTTTTTGGCTTTCTCTTTTTTCTTCTTTTGCGCCTTTTTTTCTTTTATTTTTTGCTTTTTCATCTCCTTTTTTTCTTTTTTCTGGAGTTTATTGGTGCTCATTTTCTTTTTTTCAGTTTTCTCTTCTTTTAATTGAATGGCTTTGTCATCTTCAATTAATACTTCGCTATCTTGATTAGAAAGTACGTTGTCAACTGGCGTTTCTACTGCTGGTTCTTGTTCTGCCACAGTATTTGTTTCCATTATTATTTCCTTTTCGGTAACTTCGTTTTGATGATTTTCTGCTTCCATTTGTAGTTATGTTTGTTATTTTAATATTATTTAAATGTTAAGCAAATGTAAACAATTTTAAAATACCGAACTATAGTTTTTGTTTATTTTTAGTTAAAAAAAGTTTTTTTTGAATTTTTAAACTAAAATTAATTAGCTAATTAGAAAATGAACTAATTAGAAAATGAGCTAATTAAAAATTGTATTAAACTGAAAATTTAAATTTTCTAGGATCAGTAAAGTTTTTAGGGGGTATAACTTAATTTCAACTGAAAAATCACTTGTGAGGTATAGCCCTGATGGAGCCGATATCCTTGCGTAGTTTACGGAGCAAGATAAAGGCGAGAGCAGGACAAAATGTCTACTGGAATGTGTTTGCGTGCTTCTAAAAATGAAATTACCAATCGCCTCCAGCGCCACCGCCTGAAAATCCACCACCGCCAAATCCACCACCGAAACCTCCACCTGAAGAACCACCAAATCCACCTCCAGACGAACCTCCAAATCCGCCACCGTTTCCTCTTCCCAAACTACTTAGGATAATAACATCTAGTAAACTTGGTCCGCCAAAATTAGAACCTGAATTTCCACCCTTTCCACCGTTTCGTTTTGATGCTATAATCATTACAACTACAAAAATCACGATAAAAAGCAGAGTCGGAAGAATACCTCCGTCATCTTGTTTTTCTTTACGTTTGCCTTTGTATTTACCTTTTAAGACATCAATAATTGAATCGGCACCTTTGTTTAATCCATTATAATAACTACCTGCTTTAAACTCGGGTGTAATAATATTTCGAATAATATCAGCATTTGTTGCGGCAATCAATCGGTCTTCAACTCCATAACCTGGTGAAATCCAAATTTTTCTTTCAGTTTTAGCTACCAGAATTAATACGCCATTGTCTTTCTTGGCATCACCAAACCCCCAAGTTTGAGCCCAATTGGTTGCCACTGTGGCGATATATTCTCCTTTTAAATCGTTTACAGTAATTACCACGATTTGAGTTGTGGTTGAATCTGAATAACGTACTAATTTTTCTTCTAATTGCGTTTTTTCATTTGTGCTTAACAGGTTGGCATAGTCATAAACTGAAGTTTGAAAGTCAGGTTTTGGCGGAATCGTAAATTGGGCGAAACCCAATTGCGAAACCAAAAGACTTAAAAATAATAGTGAAATTAAGAACGATTTTTTAAGTGTAGTTTGTATCATCCTTTTGATATTTCGTTCGATAATTCGTTTATGTCATCATGTTGATAGGGAAAGTGGTGCTTTAATTGTTCGCCGGCTTTTAATATTCCGTCAACCAAACCTTGTTTAAAATCTCCCTTTTTGAAATGTGATTGAATCGCGTCTTTGGTAGTATCCCAAAAATCGGGTGCTACTTTTTCGTTTATTCCTTTGTCACCATAAATTACAAATTGCTTGTCTTTTACCGCAACATATATCAAAACGCCGTTAGAATCTTTGGTTTTATCCATTTCCAATAGATAAAAAACTTCCACAGCCCGAGTTAACGAATCTGTGGAAGCCGATTGTTCTATATGAATCCTAATCTCGCCAGAAGTGTTTTTTTCAGCTATTTGAATAGCGTCAACAATTTCTTGCTCTTCTTTTTTAGATAAAAAATCTTCTACTTTTGACATTTGGACGGATTATTTAGCTTCTTTTTTGTCAAAATTGAATTCTACATTTGGAGCTTTTTCTGCACCTTCAACCGATTTGAAATAAGGTTTTTCTATAAATCCAAAAATACCTGCAAACAAACTGTTTGGGAATGTTTTAATGTGTGTATTATATGGTTTAACGGCCTCATTAAAACGTGTTCTAGCTGTTAAAATTTGATTTTCTGTACTAGTAAGTTCCGCCTGAAGGTTTAAAAACCCTTGATTGGCTTGCAAACTCGGATAGTTTTCTACGGTAACCAACAATCTAGAAAGTGCACTTTGATTTTGATTAAATTTCTCTAATTGTTCTGGTGTAATATTAGTTGGATCTACCACGGTTTTAGTTGCATTTGCTCTAGCTTGAACAACCGCTTCTAATGTTCCTTTTTCATATTCTGCAGCGCCTTGCACTGTTTTTACTAAATTTACAATTAGGTCGTTACGTCTTTGATACGTTGTTTCAACATTTCCCCAAGCTTCTTCAATATTTTGATTTAATGTCACCGCGGTGTTGTTAATTCCTTTAAACCAAGAGTATCCAATGATGACTACTACAGCTACGATTATCCAAGGCAAAAATTTTTTCATAATTTTTAATTTTTAATTTTCTTTTTATTTATTGTTTAAATTGAATTCTTAATACTCAATAATTGTGCCTTAATTGATTCTAATTTACTTATTATTTCAAATTTGTCCAATGTCTTTTTTTGACCTTCCTTCAAATGTGTTTTGGCGCCATCCAAAGTAAAACCTCTTTCTTTGACCAAATGAAAAATTAACTGCAAGTTTTTTACGTCTTCTTGGGTAAACATTCTATTTCCTTTAGCATTTTTTTTAGGTTTCAAGATGTCAAATTCTTTGTCCCAAAAACGAATAAGCGAGGCATTCACATTAAAGGCTTCAGCAATTTCACCAATGCTAAAATATAGTTTATCTTTTGAAAGTTGGATGTGCATTAGTCTAATGATTGATTTTCTTGGTTTGCAATTTTTGAAATGGTTACATATTCAGCAGCCGAAATATTCCCATAATAAAAATTAATAGGGTTAACTACTTTTCCGTCTTTGTGAACTTCATAATGTAAGTGCGGCGCTTCACTTCTGCCGGTGCTTCCCACATAACCAATAACATCGCCTCTTTTTATTCTTTTTCCAGGTCTTACATTGTACTTGCTTAAATGGGCATATAATGTTAAATATCCATAACCGTGATTTATTTCAATATGATTTCCGTATCCAGAAAGTGAATTATCTGCCCTTTTGACAACTCCATCACCTGTTGCATAAATAGGAGTGCCAGATCTGGCAGAAAAATCCATGCCTCGGTGCATTTTTCTTGCTTTGGTAAACGGATCACTTCTGTATCCAAACCCAGAGGCCATTCTTTTTAATTCCTCATTTTTTACTGGTTGTATGGCCGGTATCGCACTCAAAATCTTATCTTTAGCTTTAGCTAATTTTAAAATTTGATCCAATGATTTTGATTGAACAACCAATTGTTTGGTAATAACATCAACCCGTTTGGAGGTATTTACAACTAATTGTGAATTGTCAAATCCTTCTAATTCTTTGTATCTGTTTTTACCAATTATCCCCGATTTTCTGATCTCATCATTTATTGGAGCAGCGTTAAAAAATGTTCGGTATAAGTTATTATCTCGATCTTCAATATTCGCCATAACTTCTTCTAAATCACCTACTTTTTTATTTAAAATATTATATCGAAGTTTTAAATTATCAATTTCTCTAGCTTGTAATTTGTCTTTTGGAGTTTTAAAAAAAGGAGTATTCATTAAAAGCACCAAACAAATAAAACCAAATAATGCCGATGCCACTAGAAATAACAACACATAAGCAAATTTCTTTCTCTTTTTTGTGTTGATTTTTCTGTAGGCTAAATTTTCGGTATCGTAATAATACTTAACTTTCTTCGACATTTCTTAAATTATATTATTTTTGCAACATCCAAGTTACATAAAATAGTTGTATTTACAAAATTAATAAATGTTTTGAATTTTTCTTTACATTCATTCTAAACTTTCGATATATTTGAAAATACACTACTTTTGTGCTTCAATTATCGGCAAATTAAATCAATGATTTTTTTGTTAGATGAAAAAAATAACAATGAGCCTTTTCCAGCTTTTCGTTGCAAGTTCTCGTTACTATAACTTTTTTCCAAGAAATATCAGGAGCTTCCGTTGGTCGCTCTGCCATTTCAAGAAAAAATAGAAATAGTAAACTCGAAGCTTTCCACTTCTATCTGGGGCTTAACGGTAGCAGAAAAGTAAGTTAATAAGATAATAAGTAAAATATAACAATGAAATCACAAGACGTACGCAAACAATTTTTGGTTTTTTTTCAAACTAAAGGACACCTTATCGTTCCTTCGGCTCCAATAGTTCTAAAAGACGACCCAACTCTAATGTTTAATAACTCAGGAATGGCGCAGTTTAAAGAATATTTTTTAGGTAACGGAACACCAAAAAATAATCGAATTGCTGATACGCAAAAATGTCTTCGTGTTTCTGGAAAGCATAACGATTTAGAAGATGTTGGTTTTGACACCTACCACCATACCATGTTTGAAATGCTTGGAAATTGGTCTTTTGGCGATTATTTCAAGAAAGAAGCCATCAATTGGGCTTGGGAATTATTGACTGAGGTCTATAAAATTCCAAAAGAGAACTTATACGTTTCTGTTTTTGAAGGAAATCCAGACGAAAACGTTCCTTTTGATCAGGAGGCTTGGGATTTATGGAAGGAATTGATTGATGAGGATCGAATTATTCTAGGAAATAAAAAAGATAATTTCTGGGAAATGGGCGATCAAGGACCATGCGGACCATGTTCAGAAATACACGTTGATTTGCGTTCAGATGCAGAAAAAGCCTTAGTTTCTGGTAAAAGTTTGGTTAACAATGATCATCCGCAAGTAGTGGAAATTTGGAACAATGTATTTATGGAATTCAACCGAAAAGCCGATGGTTCTTTAGAAAAATTACCCGCGCAACATGTTGATACCGGAATGGGATTTGAGCGTTTGTGTATGGCGTTGCAAGGAAAAACATCAAATTATGATACCGATGTTTTTACGCCGCTAATTGAAAAAATAGAACAAATTACGGGTTTAAAATACACATCCAACGAAATTCAAAACATTTCAGAAGAACAAAATAAAACGAATATCGCTATTCGTGTGGTTGCAGACCACGTTCGTGCGGTAGCTTTCGCTATTGCGGATGGTCAATTGCCCTCCAATACAGGAGCAGGTTATGTAATTCGACGAATTTTGCGCCGTGCCATCCGTTACGGATTTACCTTTTTGAATACAAAAGAGCCATTTATTTATGAGTTGGTTGCGGTTTTATCCAACCAAATGAGTGATTTTTTTCCAGAAATCAAATCACAACAAAACTTGGTTACCAATGTAATTCGAGAAGAAGAAGCATCGTTTTTAAGAACGTTGGATCAAGGACTACAATTGCTAGAAAATGTAATGAATCAGACTACCGGATCTGAAATTTCTGGGGAGAAAGCTTTTGAATTGTATGATACTTTTGGATTTCCAATTGACTTAACCGCTTTGATTTTAAGAGAAAGAGGTTATTTATTAGATGAAGCTGGTTTTGAAAAAGCCATGCAAGAACAAAAATCTCGTTCTCGCGCTGCTTCGGAAGTTTCAACCGAAGATTGGTCGGTTTTAATTCCTGGAAATGTAGAACAATTTGTAGGCTATGACCAAACAGAAAACGAGGTTAAAATCTCTAGAATTAGAAAAATTGATAGTAAAAAAGAGGGTGTTTTGTACCAAATCGTTTTAGATAATACACCTTTTTATCCTGAAGGCGGTGGTCAAGTTGGCGATAAAGGAACTTTAGTTTCTGCCAATGAATCAATTGAAATCATCGATACTAAAAAAGAGAACAATCTTATTTTACATTTGGCGAAGCAATTACCTGAAAATGTAACGGCTAGTTTTGTAGCAAAAGTAAATACAGATTTAAGAACCTTATCGTCTCGAAATCACTCGGCTACTCATTTGATGCACCAAGCTTTGAGAAGTATTTTAGGAACTCACGTAGAGCAAAAAGGATCATTGGTAAACCCAAATTACTTGCGTTTTGACTTTTCACATTTCGCTAAAATGACTGAGGACGAATTGCAAGCGATAGAAGATTTTGTAAATGCCCGCATTCAAGAGCAATTACCTTTGATAGAACGAAGAAGTATTCCAATTCAACAAGCTTTGGACGAAGGTGCGATGGCGTTGTTTGGTGAAAAATACGGGGATAACGTGCGCGCCATTAAATTTGGCGAAAGCATGGAATTGTGTGGAGGTATTCATGTGAACAATACAGCTGAAATTTGGCATTTTAAAATAGTTTCTGAAGGAGCAGTTGCAGCAGGAATCCGACGTATTGAAGCCATTACAAGCGACGCAGTTAAAGCTCATTTTGCTTCTTATGAAAATACATTAAATGAGATAAAAGTGTCGTTGAAAAATCCGCAAGATATATTGAAAGCCGTCCATAATTTACAAGATGAAAATGCGAAGTTGGCGAAACAAATAGAGGCTTTGGTAAAAGACAAAGTGAAAAATTTGAAAACGAGTTTAGTTTCTCAAATTCAAGAGGTTAACGGAATTCAATTTTTAGCAACACAAGTAGATTTGAATCCAGAAGGGGCGAAAGATTTAGCGTATGAATTAGGGAATTTAGGCACTAATTTATTCTTAGTTTTGGCTACAGCCGATGAAGATAAACCGATGTTAACGTGCTACATTTCGAAAGAATTAGTAGCTGATAAAAATCTAAATGCCGGACAAGTAGTTCGAGAATTAGGAAAGTTTATTCAAGGTGGAGGCGGCGGACAACCGTTCTTTGCTACCGCAGGCGGAAAAAATACAGCCGGAATTGCCGATGCTTTGGAAAAAGCGATTGATGTTGTACAATAATTAAAAATAAATAACATGAGAAATGTAGTATTCGCCTTTTTTTTGATGGTATCAGCCAGTGTGTTTTCACAAAATTATAATGTGAACAATCAGATTCAAAACCAACAGCGCATGATGCAGCAAAATCAGCAGATGTTGATGCAACAGCAGCAAATGAGAGCGCAGCAACAACAGTTGCGAATGATGATGCAAATGCAACGCAACCAGTTTTCGTTGGAAGATTATGTAATGAAGGAAACCAAAAAAGTGAAAAAATTATCTGAAAAAAATCAGGAATTAGCCACAAAATTGTCTGAATTACAAAATAGCAATGAGAAGGATCAAAGTAAAATAGATAAATTGAATTCGAAAATTGAAAAAAATAAGTCGAAAATAAATAAATCTTCAGAAGTTATAACTTCTTTAAATTCTCAAATTGAAGCTAAAAAAGCAGAGATTGAAAAATATAAGAAAGAAGCGGAAGCCAAAAAACTTCAAAAATAATTAGAAAAAGAAAAAAAATCTGAATAAAAATTTCATTTAAAAACTCAAATTTGGTTCTCAATTTTGAGTTTTTTTATACTAATTATTCAAAAAAGAAAAAATCTAATTGGTTATTAAGCATTTTAATTTTAGAAATCAATATTTTTGTATTTGAAATTAGCAACTTATGAATTTTACCACACCTATTACAATTCCAAAAAACAATTTTCCAATTGATTTTTCGTCAGAAATTATTACATTAGGATCTTGCTTTTCTGATTCAATGGGTGTTAAATTCAAACATTATAAATTTTCAGTAAATGCAAATCCGTTTGGGGTCATTTTTAATCCAATATCTATAGAAAAATTAATTAAGAGAGCGGTTGATGTGGATTGGTTTACAGAAAACGATTTGGTTTATCATCAAGAACTTTGGCATTCATTTGATGTTCATTCCGATTTTAGTTCGACAGATAAAAGTTTGATGTTAAATCAATTGAATAGTACACTTAAAGATTTTGTAGAATATTTAAAATCAGCTTCTCATTGTTACATTACTTTTGGTTCGGCTTGGGTTTATGTTGAAAATCAATCAAATCAAGTAGTTTCGAATTGTCATAAATTTCCTCAAATTAATTTTAAAAAAAAACTGCTTTCAGTTGATGAAATTGAGAAATCTGTAAAAGCGACTATTGCTCTTATTAAACACATTAATTCAACGTGTAATTTAATTTTTACGGTATCACCAGTACGTCATATTAAAGATGGTTTTGTCGAAAATCAACGAAGCAAATCACATTTAATTACGGCTATTCATAACTGTATTTCAAGCAATAATAACTATTTTCCTTCGTTTGAAATCATGATTGACGAACTTCGCGACTATCGGTTTTATGCTTCTGATATGCTTCATCCATCGCAAATAGCCCTTGATTATATTTGGGAAAAATTTTCAATTTCTTCAATAGATACTAAATTAAAAGATATTTTATTAGAAATAGATTCCATTCAGAAATCGTTGGCTCACAGAGCGTTCAATCCGGCTACTGAAAGTCATAAAAAATTTCTAAAAAATCTTGATTCAAAAATTCAAAAACTTCAATCAATTCATCCAAAAATTAACTTCAGCTATGAATAAAAACTCAAACACAAACCCGTCATTTGCCACAGCTTTTTTAACTTCCACATCAAAAACATTATTGACATATATTATAATCATTGGCTTATTGTTAATCATTGGATACCAAATGATTCATTCAAATTCTGAATCTTCAACGGTAGAATATGATACTAATATCATTCAAAAACAAATTTTAAATGTTGGTAAATTAGTCGTAACGGAAGGTCATTTTTCAGAAGTGATGACCTACAAAGATCAAAAAAAGTATCTGATGGACATGATTTCTTTTGAAAAAAAAGCACTCGTTGTTATCAATGCAGAAGCAACCGTTTCTTTCGATTTAAGTAAGATGAAATATGATATTGATGCCAAAAACAAAACGGTTACAATTACCTATATTCCCAAAGAAGAATTAAAAATTTATCCAGATATTAAATTTTATGATGTGGAGCAAAGCACACTAAATGAGTTTACGGGTACTGATTACAACAAAATAAACAAAATTGTCAAAGCTAATCTGACCAAAAAACTTCAGAAATCCTCATTGATAACCAATGCCAAAAACCGACTCGTAAGTGAATTGTCAAAAATTTTAATTTTAACCAATTCGATGGGATGGAAATTGCAATATAACGGCTACGAAATAAATTCCAAAAATCAATTTTTATTAAATCAAAAAAGTTAAACAGTTGCCTTTTGAATAATCAATTCTAAGCCATTCGAAATCAACTTGTTAATTTCAGGTCGCTTTTCTTTTAGTGCTTTTAAATGACTAATCACTTTTTGCAACATTTCTTGATTATTTTGTAGTTCAAACAATTCAGCAATTTCAATTGAAAGCAACCAATCTTTTGGATGGTTTTCAACTAAGTTCTCAAATATATCTTCGATAGATTCCTCACTCTTGCCTTCTCTTATCAAACGTATGGTTTGGTAAAGTTTTTCTAAATTCTCTTTTTCTTCAGATTTAAGTGCCTTTATAGTGTGTGAATTTGGAACGTGATCAATGCTGTCAAAACTATTTACATCAGCCGGACCAGAAAAAGCGGAAATCACTTTTTTGCCTACAGCCATGTCATAAACACCCCATTCTGGTTGAAAAAGAATGGTTTCATGGTGTTTCACCGTACAATTTTCAAAACTTATCAAAATTATTTGACCTTGTAAATTTCTTGAACCTGTAATTATTTTCCCAGAAACGGTAATGCCACCCTCAAATTCCAAAGTCACTTCTTCAGCTTCATAAATATCATAAGCGCGTAAATCTCTCGGACTCATATCTTCTATAGCAAGATTAATTCCTTTCAGTTTGCCAATCGGGCTACCAAATCCTTCTGGATGTCTTTTAGTTCCATGCCCAACTAATTCCTTTTCTCTGTTGGAAAGTGCTGTTTTTCCTGTAGTTTGAATATATATTGGTTTGCCTTCATGCGAAATTACATTCGTGAAAACTCCAGAAATTTGCAAACCGGTACTCAATTCAATGGTTCCCAAAGCATTCGAGTGTATCAATTTTTCAATCCCAGAAAGGCCACCCGTTCGCAATGCCATTGTATTTGCAAATTCTTCCAAAACCATACTTAAATGAGCAAAATCGGGAGTTACAAACAATTGGGGTTGTGGTTTGGTAATATCAAAACCTTGGTCGGCAGCTTCAATCGAATAAGGAAGTTTTTCTACTTCATCAGTCATGCACCACGCACTTTCACCAATACTAGATAGCAATCCAGCACCGTAAATTCTTGGGTCATCAAGCGTTCCTATCAAACCATATTCAACGGTCCACCAATGTAAATTTCTAATGCGTGACATTTCAGATAATTCGCCCATATTGTTTTGCAAATAGGCAACTTGCTCCTCGGCTTTCTCAATTTCATCAGCTGGAGTATTTTCAGCTTCTTTCAAAATAGAAAGTAGTCGAATGGCTTCATACAATTCATAATCTCTATTGGATGAAATGGCTTTGCAACCAATTTCTCCAAAACGACGCAAATATTCCGCATATTCTGGATTGGCAATAATCGGCGCATGCCCAGCTCCTTCATGAATGATGTCTGGAGCAGGAGTGTATTCAATATGTTCCAACTGTCTGATGTCTGAAGCAATAACAAGCACATTGTAGGCTTGAAATTCCATAAAGGCATTTGGCGGAATAAAACCATCAACCGCAACGGCAGCCCAACCAATTTCTTTCAGAATTCGGTTCATGCCATACATATTAGGTATGGAATCAATCTCAAGTCCCGTTTTTTGTAAACCATCAAGGTACGAACTATGCGCAACTTTTGACAAATAATCAACGTTTTTACGCATTACATACCTCCAAACCGCTTGGTTTATAGAAGTATATTCGCTGTAATCTTGTGGTTTAATAAATTGTTTCAAGTGCTTCGGAAGCCTATCTATCAAAGGGTTACTTTCAAATTGAGATTCCATAGTCATTTGTTTTTTTGAATCGTAAAGATATAAAATACTTATCAAATAAAGCACTAGATAAATATGCATTTTTTTATTTAGAGGCGTCAATAAAAAAGAAAAAATGGAGTTAATTGTTCATTTTTTTTCTTTTTTATTGACCGGGCTGTCCACTATATCTTTTGTTCCGTTGGCACTACACAAAAGGATGCCGTTTCCATCCCTCGCCCGAGAATATCTTGTAATTGAAGTTTTAGATTTAAATGATGTTAGTTTTTTACACAAAAAAGAGCTCAAAAGAGCTCTAATTTTATTTAAAATTAACCGGTTTTATTTTGCAACCGGCGGATATTGCGATAAAATTTTTGTAACAAATTCTTGTATCACCTCGTCTTTTTTGTTAGTGTCTTTTGTAAGTGATCCTTGGCCTTCACCTTGCCAAATAAGTTCTTTTTGTTTTGCATCAATAAAATCAATATATAATGTGCCAATTGTATTTCTGGTTACCGTTGTTGAGTTGCCTCCCCAAAAAGGATTCCAACCCCAGCCATATCCCCAACCAGAGTTGAATTGATTTACACTGACTTCTTCTCTTTCTTTAGTGAAAATATTTACCAACAAATCGGGAGTTTCACTTTTTGTAAAGCCTTTTGCAGCCATTTGATTGTCTATTGCTTTCAATATTCTGCGTTTATCTAAATCTGAAACTTCAACTTTGTCTATTCCATTTTTATGAAACGCATACGTTTTATATTTACTGAAATCAACATTTTTATCATAATCAGAATTAATTTTTATTGCGGCACATGAAGTCAATAAAAATAGTGCTAAAACCGGAAGTAATTTAAGTAGTTTCATAATATGTAGATTTAAAGTTATTCCAAAAGTTGATTGTCAACGCTATTAGGTAAAGTAACTTTCAATAAAGGTTGCGATTCCATAGCTCTTTTAATGGCAAAAATGGCACCTTCATTTCTAGCCCAACTTCTTCTTGAAATGCCATTATTAACATCCCAAAAAAGCATTGACTCTAAGCGCTTTGACGCTTCTTTAGTTCCGTCAAGAACCATGCCAAAACCTCCGTTTATAACTTCGCCCCAACCAACGCCGCCTCCATTATGAATGGACACCCAGGTAGCACCTCTAAAACTATCACCAATCACATTTTGAATAGCCATGTCTGCGGTGAAACGTGACCCATCATATATGTTGGATGTTTCTCTGTAGGGCGAATCGGTTCCAGAAACATCGTGGTGATCTCTTCCTAAAATGATATAACCAATTTTGCCTCTTGCAATGGCTTGGTTAAAAGCTTCGGCTATTTTTACTCTACCTTCTGCGTCGGCATATAGTATTCGGGCTTGCGAGCCTACAACTAGTTTGTTTTCTTGTGCTCCTTTTATCCATTGGATATTGTCTTGCATTTGTTGTTGAATTTCGATGGGAGCTGTCCATGAAATTTCTTCCAAAACTTGACACGCAATGGCATCTGTTTTGGCTAAATCTTCTGGTTTTCCTGAAGCGCAAACCCAACGAAACGGACCAAAACCATAATCAAAACACATAGGTCCCATAATGTCTTGAACGTAACTATTGTATTTGAAATCTATTTTGTTTTCGGCAAAAACATCGGCTCCGGCTCTTGAAGCTTCCAGTAAAAAGGCATTTCCATAGTCAAAGAAATAAGTTCCTTTTGCGGTATGTTTGTTGATAGTGTCTGCATGGCGACGCAATGTTTTTTGAACTTCCTCTTTGAATTTTTCAGGATTGTTTGCCATCAATTCATTGGATTCCTCAAAAGTATAACCCATTGGATAATAGCCACCTGCCCAAGGGTTGTGCAATGAAGTTTGGTCAGATCCTAAATCGATAAGAATGTTTTCTTCATCCAATCGTTCCCAAACATCAACTACGTTCCCAAGGTATGCGATTGAAACGATTTCTTTATTTTCTAATGCTTTTTTCACTCTTGGAACCAATTCGTCAATGTTTTCAATGACTTCGTTTATCCATCCTTGTGAATGTCGAATGTGAGTAATTTTTGGGTTTACTTCGGCACAAATGGTTACGCAACCTGCAATGTTTCCGGCTTTGGGTTGAGCGCCCGACATACCTCCAAGTCCTGAGGTTACAAATAATCCTCCTTTTGGAGATTTTTTTATTTTTCTAAATCCGTTCAAAACGGTAATCGTGGTACCATGCACAATACCTTGTGGCCCGATGTACATATAACTTCCAGCAGTCATTTGTCCGTATTGCGATACGCCCAATGCGTTCATTTTCTCCCAATCGTCTGGTTTAGAATAATTTGGAATAACCATTCCGTTAGTTACAACAACACGTGGAGCTTCGGGATGCGAAGGGAAAAGTCCCATTGGATGCCCAGAATACATTGACAAAGTTTGCTCGTTGGTCATGGTAGCTAGGTATTGCATAGTTAGCAAGTATTGCGCCCAGTTTTGAAAAACGGCACCGTTGCCACCATATGTAATTAACTCGTGTGGGTGTTGTGCAACGGCATAATCTAAGTTGTTTTGAATCATGAGCATGATGGCTTTGACTTGCTCAGATTGACCTGGATATTCTGAAATAGGTCTGGCTTTCATTTCATAATCGGGGCGAAAGCGGTACATATAAATTCTTCCGTACGTTTCTAGTTCCTGTTTGAACTCTGGGAGTAATTCTTTATGATGTTTTGGATCAAAATAGCGAAGTGCATTTTGAAGGGCTAGTTTTTTCTCTTCGGTTGAAAGAATATCTTTACGTTTTGGTGCGTGATTGATGTTGCTTTCATAGGGTTTGATTGCAGGTAATTGGTTTGGAATACCTTGTAGAATTTGTTCTTGAAATGTCATTTTTCCTGTTTTATTGCGGGCCGTGTGAGGGATTACTTCACAATTATTTTATTTTTCATTGGAGTTCAGTGAACTTTGTTTGAGGCGATATCCTCGTAGTGCAACGGAGAGATAAAGCCGAAAGCCCGACTTTGTTGCTATGAAATACGATGTATTTGCCGTAAATTTTCTGCAACAAAGGCACGCCCAAATTATTTTTTTTGTTGTCCTGTTTTTTTGTCAAAACCATAAGGGCAATGTTTGCAGCCGCTTTTGCAGCAATAGCCACGTTTGAGGTGGAATTTTTCTGTAAAACATTTGTAGCCTTCTGGTGTATAATAGAAATCGATGCCTTCTATTAATTTATTTTCATTTTTATTGTCAAACATAGTGACAAATTTAAGAACTTTGCAGAATATGATACCTATTGTTTGTAAAAATTTAACGCCACGCGGATTTAGAGGTTTGACTTTATTTCCATTTGTGTTGGTAAATACCAAGAAAGATTTGCGGGATTTGGTGTTTTTGAATCATGAAAAAATTCATCTTAGACAGCAATTGGAGTTGTTGATTATTCCTTTTTATGTGATGTATTTATTGGAATTTTTGGTAAAATGGATGGTTTTAAAAAACAGGTTTAAGGCGTATAAATCGATAAGTTTTGAAAGAGAAGCTTATGAAAACGAGCGTAATTTGAATTATTTGAAGAAACGCAAAATGTTTGTTTTTTTTAATTATTATTAGAATGGAAACAACCACTTTTTTTGATTTGCCTGAAGTTGAAACGCAAGAAATTGTGCTAGAAAATAGTTCGGTTCGGTTATTTGTGAGACGCGAAGATTTGATTCATCCGTTTGTTTCGGGAAATAAATTCAGGAAATTGCGTTATAATTTGGCTGCAGCCAAAGAACAGCATTTTTCGAAATTGGTAACTTATGGTGGTGCTTATTCAAATCATATTGCGGCGGTTGCTTTTGCTGGAAAAGCACATGATTTTGAAACGATTGGGATTATTAGAGGGGATGAATTGAAAGATAATTGGACGGATAATCCTACGTTGGTATTTGCACATTCTTGTGGCATGCAGTTTGAGTTTGTATCACGAGAAGTATATAGAAATAAGGAAGATGCGTCTTTTGTGGATGCATTAAAAACAAAATATGGAAATTTTTATTCCATTCCAGAAGGCGGAACCAATCAATTGGCGGTAAAAGGATGTGAAGAAATTCTGAATGAGTTTGATAATGAGTATGATACTATTTGCGTTTGTGTTGGAACCGGCGGAACCATTTCGGGATTGATAAATGCTTCTTTTGAGGGTCAAAAAATAATAGGATTTCCGGCATTGAAAGGTGATTTTTTGACAAAAGATATTTGTAATTTTGCAAAAAAAAATAATTGGAGTTTGAATTTGGATTATCATTTTGGAGGTTATGGAAAAGTGACCTCAGAACTGATTTTATTTATTAATTCTTTTTATGAAAAATATAAAATTCCTTTAGACCCTATTTATACAGGTAAAATGTTTTTTGGGATAATGAATTTGATTGAAAAAGATTTTTTTGAAAAAGGATCCAAAATTTTACTAATTCACTCAGGTGGTTTACAGGGAATTGAGGGAATGAACAAAGAATTAGAACGAAAAAAAGAAATAAAAATAAAACTAAATGATTAAGAAAAGTATCATTATTATATGTCTGTTGGCTTTAGTTTCATGTAAAACGGGCGGTTTGCGTGTTTTGGAGGTAAAGCAAAAAACAACGGCATCTTCGGGTATTATCAGAACTACAAAAACACCTGTGTTAAAACCAACAAATCCGCCAAAAACTGAAACAGATAAAGGTGCTAAAACAGTTACTTTAGAAGCAACCACAAAGGTTCAAGTTACATCCGTTTTGGTGCAAGATTACGTTCAAAAATATAAGGATATTGCCAAAGAAGATATGGTAAAATATGGTATTCCAGCAAGTATTACATTGGGTCAAGGAATTTTAGAATCGGGAGCTGGAACAGGACCTTTAAGCGTTCAGGCAAACAATCATTTTGGTATAAAATGTCATAAAGAGTGGACTGGAGAAAGCATTAAATATGATGACGATATAGAGGCAGAATGTTTTAGAAAATATAAAAATCCAGAAGAATCTTACAGAGATCATTCTTTATTTTTGACATCCAGACCAAGATATGCCTCGTTGTTTCAGTTGCCAATAAATGATTATAAATCGTGGGCAAAAGGATTGAAAGAGGCAGGTTATGCCACCGATCCAAATTATCCGACAAAATTATATTTATTGATTGAACGATATAATTTACAGCAATATGATAGCGAAGTTTTAGGTCTTGAAACTACAACACAACAACCTACAAAAGTTGAAACCAAACCAATCGAAATTGGTTTTCCCTCAAAAACAGATTCACAACTAAATGCAATAAAACATGTGGTTGTAAAAGGAGATACGTTATATTCAATATCAAAAAAGTACGCAATTTCTATAGAAGAATTAAAAAAGAAAAATACTATTATTGAAAACAGTATTTCGATTGGACAAGAATTAATCATACAGTAATATAAAAATATGTTATATCAAAGAAGTAGTCAGTTATTTGCTGAAGCAGAAAAAGTAATTCCGGGAGGTGTTAATTCACCTGTTAGAGCTTTTAAATCGGTAGGAGGCACCCCCATTTTTGTCAAAAGTGCTAAAGGAGCTTATTTATATGACGAAGACGGCAATAGATTGATTGATTATATAAATTCGTGGGGTCCGATGATTTTGGGGCACGCGCATCCGCCTGTTATTGAAGCTATTACCGAACGAGCTAAATTAGGGACTTCCTTTGGAATGCCCACGCAATTAGAAACTGAAATTGCCACTCTTGCTGTTTCAATGGTACCTAATGTTGATAAAATTCGTTTTGTAAACTCAGGAACAGAAGCCTGTATGAGTGCCATTCGATTGGCAAGAGGTTTTACAAATCGTGAAAAAATTATCAAGTTTGCGGGCTGTTATCACGGTCATTCCGATTCATTTTTAATTCAAGCGGGTAGTGGTGCTATAACTTTTGGATCACCAAACAGTCCCGGGGTTACAGAAGGTACTGCAAAAGATACTTTGTTAGCAAATTATAATGATTTAGAAAATGTTTCTAAATTATTTGATGCAAATCCAAATCAAATTGCAGCAATTATAGTGGAGCCTGTTGCAGGGAATATGGGTTGTGTACTTCCATTAAAGGGATTTTTGGAAGGTTTACGAAATTTATGTACCGCCAACGGAGCACTTTTAATTTTTGATGAAGTAATGACTGGTTTCCGATTGGCAAAAGGCGGTGTACAAGAGTTGTATAACATAGCCGCTGACATTGCTTGTTTTGGTAAAGTTATTGGAGGCGGTTTGCCTGTTGGTGCTTTTGCAGCACGTAATGAAATCATGAATTACTTAGCTCCAATAGGACCCGTATATCAAGCCGGAACGTTATCTGGTAATCCATTGGCAATGGCCGCAGGATTAGCAATGTTACTAGAAATCAATGCAGATGCTAATTTGTTTCAACGACTTGATGAAAAAACTAAGTATTTAGAAAACGGCATTAGAAAAGCGCTAGTTGAAAACAATATTGATTTCACTATTAATAGAGTTGGCTCGATGATTTCGGTTCATTTTGATAAAAATCCGGTTATTGATTTTGAATCTGCAAAAAATGGCGACAATCAAACTTTTAAAGCCTTTTTTCATGGCTTACTTCAAGAAGGAATTTACATTGCGCCTTCAGCTTATGAATCGTGGTTTATTACGGATGCCTTGACGTATGAAGATTTAGATTTTACAATAAATGCTGTGGCAAAAGTGGCAAAAAAATTATAAAAAACAATCCCCAACTTACAAGTAAATTGGGGATTTTTTATGTTTTAAACAAAATTTTAGTTTGTCAATCTGTCGTATAATTCCTTTTTAGCTTTTAGTTTTGCCAATTGCGCAGGAGTTAAAGATGTTTTGATTTTATCAACCATTGTTTGTTTTAAAATTTGCTTTCTTTCGTCAGACAAGTTTTCAAGAAGCATTTCATATTTCATTGTAAAAAGTTTTGTAAAACCATCTTGCAATGAACTTTCAATACCTACTAATTTTGCTAAATCGGTAGCATCTGCTGTTGCTTTTTCTATTGGTGAAGCCACATTTTTCTCTTGTGCAGAAGCATTTAATGAGAATGCAAAAAGTAATGTAATAATAAAAAGTAATTTTTTCATGATTGTTAGTTTTGTTGGTAATAGAAATCAAAAATAACAAAAATAAATTGGAATCCAAATTATTATGACGATAACTTATTTAATTAACGTTTCTCCTTGCGTTCTTTTATTTCTTCTTTTAATTTGTTTTTCTTCTCTTTTTGAATAGTAACAAATTTTTCGAATTGTTCAGGTGTTAAAATTCGTTTCATTTCAGCTTTCATAGCTTCGCGTTCTTCTTTTGTTGGACGCATTTCTTCACGAATCGCTTTTATTTTGGCTCTGTTTTCTTCCTTTTGAGATATTTCCTTTTGTAAAAGTTCTTTGATTTCTGCCACTTGCTTTTCGTTTAAATTTAAGTCTGATGAAATACGTTTAACTTTTTCAGCTACTTTTTGTTCAACACTCCATTTTTCACCATCAGGTTTTCCTGGTTTTCCTTCTTTTTTCTCTTGAGCAAATGTTGTTAATCCCGACAACATTAAGGCAATTACTACTAATTTTTTCATCTTATTTTTATTTAAGTTATGTTCATTTGATTGAATTATTTCAGAAAAGTTTAATCGTTAACTTACATTTAACTTCTAATTTTATTTTTTATCTACACAAAAATAGCCCAAAAGTTTGGAAAATGCCCAAAAGTTGGAGTTGTACCCCCGATTGAAGTGGAAATCCTTTTTGTTTACCCTGACAGGGTTTTGAACCCTGTCAGGGTAAACAAAAAGATTGGAACGAAAAGCGGGAATAGGGTTCGGAAAATGCCCGAGCCATTTGGTTTAGAAAATATTAAAAATAGATTTTGTTAAAATCAAAAAAGGAGCTTCGATTGAAGCTCCTTTTTTTAAAGAGTTAAATAACCATATTTTGCTGAATTTCCGATTTTGCATCGAACCATGTATTTGTTATTTTCGACTTTTACAAAAGTGGAATTATCTAAAGAATATTTCTCTGGAAGTGAATTAGGCAATGGTGTTGTGCTAATTAACTTGCCTGTTTTTGTGTAATTTTGTAGTATTGGAAGTTTACTTTCGTAGATGCTTTTGTGTTGGTTGTAAATCAATGCAACACCTTCATTTGTAACGGTGTACATAAAAGATAACAGGTCGCCATTATCATTTACAGACGATGGATTGCCAACTTTGGTACTGTGAAGCCATTCTAATTTTCCGGTTGCGTTGTCGATTAAACCCACTTCAATTCCGTCGTTTGAATAGGTATTGTCAAAAATAATCTTCATGTTCGTTTGAGCCAACGGACGTCTTTTGCTCATTACAAACATGTGATCCATCAAAGCCCACGTTTTATCTCCTGAAACTACAAAATCTTTGATGTTTAAATCGTTGATTTTTCCTGTGCTGTTGAGTGTAACATATTTACGAGCTCCTTTGTTGTCAAATTTTGCACAAACAACTCCCAAACTATTTACACCATCTGAACCTGAATAGGAAACATTAAATTGAAAATCTCTTGAGTTTTTATCTGTATATAATCCTTGAAGGTAAAAATCATTCGCGTAAAATTGACCTTTAACTTGGTGAATTTGTAAATCGTTTTCTAATTTTAAGGTTTCTTCAACAACGGCATCGGTTGCTGGGTTCCAAATATAGACTGATTTATAGGCTTTTACTTTTGGTAATTCAATTTCTTTTACCATAAATACAACTCCTTCGTTTGAAACAAAAAGTTGTTGGTTTCCTGATTGTTTGGAAGAAAACGGAAATTCATATTCTTTTTCTTTGACAACTTTAAACGTTTTGTCAATCAAGGTAAAAGTGATTTTTTGGTTTATTTTTTTATCGTAAGAAGGTACTTTCAAAGCAACATAAAATTCTTTATTTGGTGATTGTGCTACATAATAATCACCTGGATTTACTCCGTTTTTTCCTGCAAATGAAGTGATGAATTTATGTTTTGTTTTGGTACCCGTATCAATATTGGCAGTCATCCAAAACAATTCATTCATTTTGGTGCTTCGATCAAATTCGGTCACAAAATACACAAAACTTTTCTCGTTTAATTGAAATAAATCAATCAAGGTTTTCATTGTAAGTCCCATTGCTGGTTGCTCTAAAGACGCATTGATAACTTCACTTTCAAAATCATCTTTAGGATCTACAATATCTACAATTACATCTTTATTAAAAGTTTCTTGGTTGTATTTTGTTTTTAATTTGAACAAACGACCATAGAAATAATTGTCAATTTTATAATCGGCTTCATTTTCGACGGTTGTGTTGGTTTCGCTCCAGCGAAATGTTTGTGCAAAACTAGTTGACACTATTAATAATGCTAGAATAATTATTTTTTTCATGATTGTGTGGGATTTTATGTTTTGATTATAATTATTTACCTAAATACTGAACTACTTTTGTTTCTGGGATAACTTTCATTAAACCTTGTTTGGCAATACCTTTACTTGCAGCATCCCATTTTTTGCCGCTCATTCCTGTTTTTTCTTTCAGTTCGCCAATGGTGATTCCTTCATTTGCTTTCAAAAGTTCGATGATTGCTTTTTCATCTTCAGATAATTCAATTTGTTTTTTCTCTGGTCGCATTTGTGGAAAAAACAATACTTCTTGAATTGATGCATTGTTTGTTAAAAACATCATCAATCGGTCCATTCCAATTCCTAATCCAGATGTTGGCGGCATTCCATATTCTAAAGCTCTCAAGAAATCTTCGTCGATAACTCCATTGGCTTCATCGTCACCTTTTTCGGCCAGACGCATTTGGTCTTCAAAACGTTCTCTTTGGTCAATTGGGTCGTTCAATTCAGAATAGGCATTGGCAATTTCTTTTCCGCAAACCATCAATTCAAATCGTTCGGTTAATTCAGGATTATCTCTGTGTTGCTTGCAAAGAGGCGACATTTCTTTCGGATAATCAGTTATAAAGGTAGGCTGAATAAAGTTTCCTTCACATTTGGCACCAAAAATTTCATCAATCAATTTTCCTTTACCCATTGTTTCGTTAACATCAATTCCCATGCCTTTGGCAGCAGTAAATAATTCCGCTTCCGTTTTACCCGAAATATCAAAACCAGTAAATTGTTTGATAGCATCTGTCATGGTAACACGTGCATAAGGTGCTTTAAAATTAACTTGATGCGTACCAAAAGTTGCTTCGGTGGTTCCGTTAACTTCTTGCGCACAGTATTCAAGTAAGTTTTCCGTAAATTCCATCATCCAGTTATAGTCTTTGTAGGCTACATATATCTCCATTGCTGTAAACTCTGGGTTGTGCGTTCTGTCCATTCCTTCGTTACGGAAGTTTTTTGAAAATTCATAAACCCCATCAAAGCCACCCACGATTAATCTTTTCAGATACAATTCGTTGGCAATTCTCATATATAAAGGTATATCAAGACTGTTGTGGTGCGTTATAAATGGGCGAGCAGCAGCTCCACCTGGAATAGATTGCAACACAGGAGTTTCCACTTCCATGTATCCAGCGGCGTTAAAAAAATTACGCATGGCTGTAAATAATTTGGTTCTTTTTACAAAAACTTCTTTCACTAGTGGGTTCACCACTAAGTCAACATAACGCATTCGGTAACGTAATTCGGCATCGCTAAAAGCATCATGAATTTTCCCTTCGGCATCTTCTTTTGGTAACGGCAATGGTCGCAATGTTTTGCTCAGTAATGAAAGTTTTTCCACTTTTACTGTTTTTTCACCCACTTGTGTAATAAAAAGTTCGCCTTCAATACCAATAAAATCTCCTAAATCGATGAGTTTTTTAAATACTTCATTATAAAGTGTTTTGTCATCAGTAGGACATATTTCGTCACGGTTTACATATATTTGAACTCTACCTTCGCTGTCTTGTAATTCTGCAAAAGATGCTTTTCCTTGGATACGGGTGCTCATAATTCGTCCGGCAAGGATTACTTTTTTGCCTTCTTCAAATTGTTCCTTGACTTGTTTAGACGTTGTGTTTACAGGAAATAAATTCGCAGGATAAGGATTGATTCCCAATTCGCGTAAAGCAGTTAGCTTTTCTCTTCTAATGATTTCTTGTTCCGAAAGTTGCATAATTTTGTATTTAAGCTTGCAAATATAAGGATATTTTGATAATGTGTAAAGGTAGGTGTTAGTTATTAGGCATTAGCCAAATGGCAAAAGTGATTAGTAATGAAGTTAGGGTAAAATTCATAATTCATAATCCGCATGTAATTATGACCAAATCGCTTAGGCATTTTCCCGACCTTATTCCCGCTTTTCGTTACAATCTTTTTGTTTTTGAAAAAAAACAAAAAGGATTTCCACTTCAATCGGGGGTAAGTCTCCAACTTTTGGGCATTCTCCAAGCTTTTGGGCTATTTAGCTTCAAAGTTTTTGAGTTTTAGTTTAAGAGTTTAAGAGTTTCAAAGTTACAAAGTTCTAAAGTTACAAAGTTACAAAGTTTTTGAGTTTTTAGTTTTTGAGTTACAAAGTTTTTAATTTTCAGATGCCAATTCCTAATTACGAATCACTTTTGCCTAATGCCTATTGCCTATTCACTAATTAACAATCACTTTTACCTAATGCCTATTGCCTTTTCAAACTAAATAAAATTCACGTAACTTTGCAATTCGAAATGAACACCAATGAATAAAATCATCCACTATCAAGATTTAGGAAACAAAGATTACAAAGAAACTTGGGCATATCAAGAAGAATTGTTCAAGCAAATTGTTGATCAAAAAATTCAGAATAGAAGTCTTGAAACACCTGTAGAAACGTCAAATTATTTTTTATATGTTTCGCATCCGCATGTTTATACCTTAGGTAAAAGTGGTGATTTGAGTAATTTATTGCTTTCCGAAAAACAATTGGAGGCAAAAGGAGCTACATTTTACAAAATCAATCGAGGTGGCGACATAACGTATCACGGACCCGGACAAATTGTGGGATATCCTATTTTAGATTTAGAGAATTTTTTTACAGATATTCATAAATATTTACGTTTTTTGGAAGAAGCGATTATTTTGACTTTAGCAGAATACAATATAATAGGTACGCGTAGTGATGGTGAAACCGGTGTTTGGCTTGATGCGGGAACGCCGTTTGCAAGAAAAATTTGTGCTATGGGCGTTCGTGCCTCGAGATGGGTCACGATGCATGGTTTTGCATTGAACGTAAATGTCGATTTAGGATATTTTGATAATATAATTCCGTGTGGCATTCGTGGAAAGGCAGTAACCTCTATGAATGTTGAGTTGGGAGTAAATAATGTTGATGAAGACGAAGTAAAGGATAAAATTTTGAAACATTTTGCGATTTTGTTTGAAGCAGTGATTTTGAGATAGTTTTCAGTCGCAGTCACAGTTTTCAGTCAAAGTCACAGTTTTTAGTCGCAGTCGCAGTCGCAGTTTGCAGTCACAGTTTTCAGTCACAGTCACAGTTTTTAGTCGCAGTCACAGTCATCTTATCAGTTTTTAGTAACAGTTTTTTTAGTTTAAGTAGCAGTTTTCATAAGCGATTTTGTATTACACTGCCAACTGCGACAGCCAACTGCGACCGAAAAATGCAACTGCAAACTGCAACTGCAAACTGCAACTTCAAACTGCGACTGCAAACTGCGACTGCAAACTGCGACTGCAAACTGTGACTGCAAACTGTGACTGCAAACTGCGACTGAAAACTGCGACTGAAAACTGCGACTGAAAACTTTAAAACTCCAACTCCAACTGTTCAGCCAATAATCTAAAACTAGTTCGGTGGTATTTCGTAATTCCATATTTTTTGATGGCTTCTCTATGTTCTTTAGTAGGATAACCTTTGTTTTTTTTCCAATTATACATTGGGAATTCCTCATGAATTTTATTCATGTATGCATCTCGATAGGTTTTTGCTAGTACAGATGCTGCAGCGATATTTAGGTATTTTGAATCTCCTTTAATAATACTTGTAAACGGAATGTTATGAAAAGTATTCAAATTGGTTGGAGCAAATCTTTTTATTGACAGACTTTTTTCGTCATGATTTTTTTGTAGCGAACTGTTTCCGTCTACAATTATATAGAGTGGCTTCGGGTTTAATTTCAAAATACTAGCTTGCATTGCTTTTACAGAGGCGTATAAAATATTTGTTTCGTCAATAAAAGTTGCATCCAAATGAGTTACGGCAAAACAAATTGCTTTTTCTTCAATAATAGGTTTTAGTTTTTCTCTTGTTTTTTCAGAAAGTTGTTTGGAATCATTTAAAAGTAACAATTCAAAATGTTGCGGCATAATAACAGCTGCTGCAGTAACAGGACCTGCAAGACAACCTCTGCCGGCTTCGTCAGTTCCAGATTCTAAATCAAAATCAGAATATTGTAATGGTAGCATCTTCATTTTTATAAAACACAAAAATAGTAAGATATGACTCAAATTATATAAAAAAGCTGTTTTTTTAATAACTTAAATTTTGTTGCCATTTCTTGAAAAATTATCTTTATTTTAGCAGTTAACCATTTTATTAAGCAAAATAATTTCAATTTAATTCAAATTTTAACACTTGTTGATTTTTTATTTTAATTTTTTTTTATTTAGTTTGCATTATTAACTCAATCAAATTAACTATGAAATTAAAGTTTAAATGGCTTTTTTCGCTATTATTAGCGTTAACAATGCAGTTTTCTTTTTCTCAAGAGAAAACAATTACGGGAGTTGTGTCTGACAATGTTGGACCAATACCAGGGGCAAATGTGGTAGTGAAAGGTACCAAAAATGGAGTTCAAACCGATTTAGACGGAAAGTATTCAATCAAAGCAAAGGCAGGTGATGTTTTAGTCGCTTCTTTTGTTGGGATGGAAGACACATCAGTTAAGGTTGGAGCTTCTAATGTAATCAATGTAAAATTACAAACAGGAGTTAATTTGAAAGAAGTTGTAGTTCAAACCAATTTTGGTTACTACTCTAAAGATTCAAGAAAATTATCTTCTTCTGTATCAACAATCTCAGCAGAAGAAATTGCTCGTCAAACACCAACTATTACAGTTGCAAATGCCTTACAAGGACAAGCAGCAGGGGTGCAAGTTACCAATGCAAACGGTCGTCCAGGAGCAGGAGCATTTGTTTCTGTGCGTGGAGCGGTAAGTATTACTGGTGGTGATGCTTCAGCGATTTATGTTGTTGACGGAGCGTTTGTATCTGCTGGTGAAATTTCATCGTTAAACAATGGTGATATTGAATCTGTGTCTGTTTTAAAAGACGGAGCATCTGCAGCTATTTACGGTGTTCGTGGAGCAAACGGAGTAGTAGTAATAACTACAAAACGTGGAAAAAACGCGAAGGCTAAATTCCAAATTAGTAGTTCTACAGGAACTAGCAGAAAAATCAAAGATCCGTTTCAAATGATGAACGCATCTCAAAAAATTGACTACGAAACTCAAATTGGTCAAGGTAACTCAATTGGTAGAACTCCAGAAGTTTTAGCACAATGGAGAGCATTAGATCATAATTGGCAAGATGATTTGTTACAAGACGGTAACATTCAAAACACTACTTTTTCTTACCAAGGTGGAGATACTAAATTTACTAATTTCTTATCTGTAGGTTACACTGAAGATACCGGAATTATTAAAAACTTAAATGGTTTTAATAGAATTACAGCAAGATACAACAGCGAATACCAAGCAAACGATACATTCAAGTTTGGTTTCAATGTAGGTGGATCTTACGAAAAATCTAATTTATCAAGAGATAGAAATAATGCTCAAAACCCATTTAGAGCTATGTATGACTATAACGCATACCAGCCGTTATATGCTAGAGATGCTATAGGAAATGTAGTGCTTGACGCAACTGGAGCGCCAGTATTCAATACAGTATTAGAAGGTGGTTTCCCAATTGCAGAGGCAATTTTAAACAATACAGAGCAAACAAGAAACTTCAGAATTTACGGAAGACCTAACATGCAAATGAAAATTGCTAAAGATTTGAAATTTACTTCTCAAATGAACTTGAATTATGAAAGATATCAAAGAGAGTCTTTTACTAAGCCATTTTCATTTTTGGACAATATTGTAGGAGATCCTACTGCTAGAGGTTCAAAAACAGACAATGGATCTGATAACCTAGAGTATCAATTTACAAACTCTTTGAATTATAAATATTCAATCAAAGACAAGCACAATTTTGATGCATCTGTAATGTACGAATATTTCAAATCAAATTTCAGATCACATACTTTAACAAGAAAAGGTTATGTAAATGGAGATTTGCCAACTGCAGGTACTGCCGTTGTTGGGGTTCCTTCTACATCTAGATTTGAGAATGCAACAATAAGTATGTTCAGTAATATTGATTATGACTATGACGGAAAATACTTAGTTTCGTTATATGGTCGTAGAGACGGATCATCACTTTTAGGAAAAAACAATAAATATGAGTTTGCAAAAGGTGCTTCGATCGGTTGGAATGTAACAAAGGAATCATTTTTAAGCAATGTAACTTGGTTAAACAATTTGAAAGTAAGAGCTTCTTATGGTGAATTAAATTCTACAGCAGGTGTTGGAAGTTATAGTGCACAAAATATTTTCGCAACTACACCTTATGCTGGAAATATTTCTACTGTAATTACAGGAAGTACAGTTGGTAATGATGATCTTAGATTTGAAAAAGCGCGTAAATTAGAGTTTGGTTTAGAGTCTTCAATGTTAAACAATTGGATTTCATTTTCAACTTCTTTGTTTAAAGATAAGCGAGTTGATTTTATTTATGGAGATAGTACAACACAAGGACCTACATGGGGTACTCTTATTAACGCAGGAGATTGGACTTCAAACGGTATAGAATTGGAATTAAAAGCATTTGCTATCAAAAATGCAAATACAACCTTACAATTTTATGTTAATGCAGCTTCTTTTGATAGAGAAATTAATAAGTTGAACCGTCCAAATGATCCAAACAATCAATTGTTGAGAGGTTTAACAGTTAACAAAGTTGGTTTTCAACCCGATGAGTTTTTCCTTGTTCCTTACGCAGGAGTTGATCCAGCAACAGGTTTAGCTACTTACAGAAAATTAGACGGAACGATTACATCTACTTTTTCTGAAAATGATAGAGTATTGACAGGTAAAACACCTTATGCTAAATATGAGGGTGGTTTTGGATTCCAATTTACGCACAAAGGATTTGATGTGTCAACTGATTTTGTATTTAAACAAGGGAACTATACCTATAACTACATGTGGCAAAACATGATTGCAGACGGAAGTGCTCCAACAAGAAATCAGGCAGTTAATGCTTTTGATTATTGGACACCTACCAATACAACGGCTTCTTTGCCAAGACCAAGACAGTTTTCTGGTGTTAACTCAAATTTAACTTCAGATCGTTTCTTGGAAGATGCAAGTTACATCCGTTTGAGAAATTTAAATATTGGATATAATTTTACTAAAAAATTAATTCCAGCATTACCTATTGATCAATTGAGAGTTTATGTTCAAATGCAAAACCTATTAACATGGTCGAAATTTAATGGAGATCCAGAAGTAGGAACAGGAAGTGGTGAAAGCCAAACTTCATTATTAGTACCTGGACAATTTGCTTTATATTCTTATCCAACAGTTCAATCATTCCTTTTTGGAATATCAATTAATTTATAATCATAATTATGAAAAAAATCATTTATTTAATTGCATTTTCTCTTGCATTTGTATCTTGTACAAATGAAGATATTACTTTCACTCCTTACAACTCTGTAAGTGAGTCAATAGTGTTACGTAATCAAGGAGACCTTGAGAACATGCTTAACGGAGCCTACTCTTACATGATTAAAAACGGAGGGGCTGGCGGTTACGGGTCAGAATTTATAATAGATTCTGAAGTAATTACAGACAACATAATTTTAAAGCAAGACGGTAGACAATCAAACGCTTCAGGATTCAGACTTTTGTCGGTTCCAAGTAGTTCACATTTTGATTATTTTGTTTCTGCTTATAGACCTGCAGAGTTTGCAACTCGTATTATTGACAATATTAATGTAGCTCCTGCTAGTGCAGCTAGAGATAATATCGAAGGGCAAGCTCGTTTCCTTAGAGCGCTTAATATGTTTGATATGGCTAGAATTTATTCTAAAATCCCTACCCAATCAGCAGATGCAAATGCTTCTTTAGGGATGTATTATTTGGACACTGTAGATCCATTTGGTAAACCATCTAGACCAACAGTTGCTGATACTTACACTAAAATCATTAACGATTTATTAATTGCTAAAGATAAAATAGGAACTACAAATACATTAGCTTCAGGAAAAGCTTCTAAAGCGGCAGTATTTGCTTTGTTGTCAAGAGTTTACTTGTATATGGGAGATTACCAAAAAGTTATTGATTATGGTACACTAGCTGTTGCTGGCAACACTGTGTGTTCAATAGCAACCTTTCCAGCTTTATGGCAAGATGTAAATTCAAATGGAGTTTTATTTAAACTTAGAATTGATCAAGTAGACGGGGTAACTCCTGGAGTTATATTCAATCAAACAATCAGTGGTCAAATTCGTTCAGAGTATGTACTACAAAAAAGTGTTTATGATTTGTTTACTGCTAGTGATGTTAGAAAAACAGCTTATTTTAGACAAGGTGTGTATGCAGGTTCCAACTACAATCACGTAATCAAATATTTAACTAGACCAACAGGAAACCCTGCAATATTAGATATTAAAGTTATACGTTTGGAAGAGGTTTACCTAAATATGGCTGAAGCTCAGTACAGATTGAATGGTGGTGGATTGGCGCACTTAAATGCAGTAAGATCTCAACGTTATGCTTCATTTACTTCACCAGGAGAAACAGGTCAAGCATTGCTTGATGCCATTCTTCTTGAAAGAAGATTGGAATTGTTTTGTGAAATGGATCGTTTCTTTACTTTAAAAAGATTAGGTCTTTCAATGACAAGAAATGCAGTAGAGGGTGATAAGGCTGATGGAACGGGACAAAAAGTAGAAGCTTCTTCTTTAAGCATTCCTGCTGGAAATTTCAAATGGCAATTACCAATACCACAGTCACAAATTGATATAAATTCAAATTTACAACAAAACCCAGGTTATTAATAATTCCTGAAGTTTTTATAATAATTAGAGCCCGATTGTATCGGGCTCTTTTTATTTATATTCGTTTAGAAATCAAATTATTAAATAATAGTTACTGTAATAATGCTACATATAATTTCTTCATAATTTAAAATTTAACATTCGTTAATTGCATTATTTCATGTTAATATTTGGTTAATTAAGAAATTATTAAGAAGTTTGCGGAATAACTAACTCAAAAAAATTAATATGAGATCGAAGTTCAAATGGATTTTTACGCTTTTAGTAGCGTTGACAATGCAGTTTTCGTTTGCACAAGACAAAACTGTAAGTGGTGTTGTGTCTGACAATGTTGGACCTATTCCTGGTGCTAATGTGGTTGTTAAAGGAACAACACGTAGTACACAAACTGATATGGATGGAAAATATTCTGTCAAAGCTAAGCAAGGAGAAACTTTAGTATTCTCTTTTCTTGGATTAGCAACTCAAGAAGTTAAAGTAGGTGCTTCAAACACAATTAGTGTGAAGTTAGCAGCTGGTGCAACTGAATTGAAAGAAGTTTTTGTTGGTGCCATGGGTATCAAAAGAACGAAAGATGCTGTAGTTTCTTCTCAAAAGCAAATTGGTGCAGCTGAATTAACTCAAGCAAACAACCCGAATGCTGTTCAGTCTTTGGCTGGTAAAGTATCTGGTTTGCAAGTATCAACTGTAAGTAATGGTGTTTCGCCAACAGTTAGAATTGTATTACGTGGTAATAGAACTATTACTGGAGACAACCAAGCATTGGTAATTATTGATAATGCAATTTCTTCTGCTTCTGTATTACAACAACTTCCGCCAGATGTAATTGAAAACGTTAACATTATCAAAGGTGCTCAAGGTGCTGCATTGTATGGTGCGCAAGGGGTAAATGGTGTTATCATCGTTACTACTAAAAAAGGAACGAAAAAAGAGAAATTCACTTTTGGATTTAACTCTGCAATTGATTTTGAATCGATTAGCTTTATTCCAGAAAGACAAATGGAATACGGTCAAGGATGGGCTACTGATCCAGGTTTTGCTGGACCAAGCATACCTGCAAACTCAGGATTTGTGCCATGGGAAAATGGTTCTTGGGGTCCTGCTTTTGTTGGTGGAGGAATGCCTGCAATGGTACCAGTTGGTATGCCGCAAGCTGATGGATCATTCTTTATGACAGAATATGCTCCAATTAAAGACAATATCAAACAATTCTTCAAAACAGGATCATTAACTCAAAACGGATTCAACTTTAATGTTGGTGGTTCTGATTCATATGCGTTCTTGTCTGTAAACAGACAAACTACAGATTTCGTAGTTCAAGATGATCAATTACAAAGAACTTCATTTTTGTTCAAAGCTGGAAAACAATTTGGAAAATTCAGAGTTGATGGAAACGTTAACTACATTAACCAAAATACATCTCAAACAGACAGTGATTTATTTGAAGATTTAATTCAAACAGCTACAAACGTACCAGTTAGTAGATTTAAAAATTCTGGTAATGAAGGACACTGGACAGTTTATGCTCAAAACCCTTATTGGATTACAGATGCCGTTCGTTTTGACAACAGATCAGATGTTTTCAATGGAATTGCTACATTGTCTTATGACTTTAACAAACACATTAGTGTAAGTTACAATGCAAACATTCAGATTTCATCTTCAGATGCTCAATCTCATAGAGATGCTTTCACTAATATTTCAGCTCCATTCAGTATAGCTCCTTACAATTATTATGGTGCTACAACGGAGTCTTATGAAGCTTTAGGAGGTTCTGCTTCAGGTTCGTCTTATTTTGCAAATCAAGCTTCATCTACAAATATTTATACAGATTTGTTAGTGAATTTTGATTATGATTTAACAAAAGATTTGAATTTAAAAGTGAATGTTGGTAACAACATCCAAGACAGAATGTTTAGAATTACTTCTCAGGGAGGTTCTAATCTAGATGTTCCAGGTTTTTACCATATTTCAAACGTATTAAACCCATCAAATCCAGCTACACTTGACAATAGATTGACAAGAAGTAGAAGAATTGCAGGATTTGTGAATGCTGATTTAAACTACAAAGATTATTTATTCTTGAATGCTACAGCTCGTGGTGAGGAATATTCTGCAGTTAAAAATGCTTATTTTTATCCTTCTGTAGGGGTTTCATTTATTCCTACAAAAGCATTTGAAAATATTAAATCAGATAAATTTAACTATGCTAAAATCAATGCATCATACACATCTGTTGGTAATACGTCAGCGGTTGGTCCTTATGCAACTAACAATTTAGCAGTTATTCCTTCAGGATTTCCTTATGGTGATTTAGCATCTTATGCTTATAATCAAGTTCCAACGAATCCAAATATCAAACCAGAGTTCGTAAATACACTTGAAATAGGTGCTCAATTAGGTTTCTTTAACGATAGAGTTACAGTTGAAGGTTCATTCTACATGGCTAAAACTAAAGATTTGATCACTAGAGCAACTTCATCTTCAGCTTCTGGAAATGCATCTTATTTAACTAACATTGGTGAATTAGAAAACAAAGGATTTGAAATCGATTTAGGATTTGTACCGGTTAAAACACAAGATTTCAAATGGGATTTAAGAACGAACTATACAACTTACAAAACGAAAGTATTAAAATTGGCTGAAGGAGCAACAAGCGTTAACTTGTTGACAAATGGTGAAGTAGGTATTTTTGCTGAAGTAGGTGAGCAATTTCCTTTAATTAAAGGTACTGCTTTCGTAAGAGACGCACAAGGTAACATTATCGTGAATGCAAACGGTACACCACAAAAAACCTCTACTTTAGAGAAATTAGGTAAAGGTGTTCCAGATTATATTGTTGGTTTAACAAACTCTTTCGATTACAAAGGTTTAAAATTAACGGTTGTGGCTGATTATAGAACAGGTGCTTCAACGTATTCAGAAATGAGAAGATTGATGTTATTTACAGGAGGTGATATGGATACAGCTGGATTTGATAGAAATTTAGGTATTGTTGTTCCAAATTCTGTTATCTTGGATCCTGTTACAGGTACGTATGTAGCCAACACTACACCTGCATTGGGTGCTAGTTCTGCGGGTGTATTGAATTATTTCACTACAACATTCAGAACTACAGGTGAGGCTAACATGGTTGATGCTTCTGCATTGAAAATTAGAGAAATCTCTTTAAGCTATGCTTTACCTAAAAAATTCATTGAAAAAGCAGGTTTAGAGTCTTTCAGAATTGGTATAAACGCTCGTAATCCTTTCGTATTCTTAGCTGACGGTTCTTTATTGAAAGCTAAAAATGGATATGAAAACAGAGGGTATTTAGATCCTGAAGCTTCTACAACTGCTGGAAATGCTCAAGGATATACTAACATTGGTCAATATCCAACTACTAGAACGTTTGGTGCTAGTATTAATTTAACATTCTAATTTATAATGTTTATGAAAAATTTAAAATTTATTTTGCCAATATTGGCATTCTCATTGTTCTCATGTACAGATTACATGGATATCAATGAAAGTCCTAACAACTTAGAGTTCAGTAAAGTAACTCCTAAGCAGTTATTACCTGGAGCTCAAGTATCAACTTACAGAGTTCAGGCAACAACAATGAACCAATTAGGTAACGTGTTCATGAATTCATGGACTCGTAACGTACAATCGTACGGTAATGGTTATGATAACGAATTGCAATTAAACCTAAGTAATACTTTTTACTCTGGAATTTGGGATGGTTTGTATCGTAACTTGAAAAATTTTGATGCAATTATTAAATATCCAAATCCAGATGGAAAGTATGATTTTTATGTAGCTGCTGCAAAAATTTCAAAAGCACACTACATGCAATACATCGTTGATTTATACGGTAATTGTCCGTATACTGAAGCATGGAAAGGAAATGATGATACTACCCCAGCTTATGATGATGATTATTTAGTTTATCAAAAATTGATTGCTGATTTAGAAGATGCAAGAGACTTAATCAACAATGCAGATCTTGATATTGTTGAAGACATGTCCTCTGTAGATGTAATGTTACAAGGAGATACTGACAAGTGGATTGAATTCTCTAACACAATTGAATTAAGAATGTTATTAAGAATGTCTAATGTTACAGGTGCTCCTGCGACTTTTAGAGATGCTAAATTAGCTACCATAGCATCAGGTCCTTTCTTATCTGATAATGTTGCTATAAATCCTGGATACAGTGCTGCTACAACTGCAAATATGAATCCTGCAGTAAGTACTTTTTACTGGAATGTTGATCAAACCAACACTGGAAACAGACTATTTATTGCAATGGCTGGTCACGCATACAAATCGTTACAGTCGTATGCTACTACAAATTACCCTGCAGCTGGTTCACAAGAAATTGTTCCAGGTTCAGGAGTAAATTATCCAAACGTAACAGATCCACGTTCTTCACGTTTATTTACGGCGGGTGTTGGTACTACGGTTAGACGTGCTGTTAATCAAGGAGCTTCTTCTGTTACAGTTGGACCTCCAACAGGAACATACCCAGGACCACCTTCTCGTTTAGGTGTTTTAGGAAATGTGAACCCATACGATCAAGCACAAATTTTTTCAGGAGTTAATCTTGGATATGCAATTGACTTCTTTGGTATTGATGGTTTCGTTATGACGTATTCAGAAGCACAATTTTTAGTGGCTGAAGCGGCTTTAAGATACCCTTCTTTAGGTTTTCCTGATGCTCAGTCTTCTTTTGAAGCGGGTATTAATGATAATTTCGCTTTCAGATGTGCAGTTCCTGGATCGTATATATCTCAAATCAATACTAAACCAAATTTTGGTTGGACAGGTACTGATGCGAATAAACTACATGCAATTATGTTCCAAAAGTGGATTGCATTAATGGGTACACACGGTATTGAATCTTATATTGATTATACTCGTACAGGTTTCCCATTAACACCACTTTCTTCTGTTGCTATTCAAACACGTAAGCCTTACAGATTAATTTATCCAACTTCAGAATACGTTGCAAACACTGCAAACGTACCTGCGATGGTTGCAAATGATGCATTTGCAATTAATGCTTTGACTCCTTTCTGGAAACAATAGTATTAAATAAATAAAATATTTTAAACCACTCTTGAAAAAGAGTGGTTTTTTTTATTTTATTTTTATTATATTTGAAAAAAATTATAACATTATGAAAAAATTTGTACCATTAATTATGTTATTCGTTAGTTTTTTGGGCTTTTCCCAAAATGAAAGAATACTAATTAAAAATTATTTAGAAGCCAATCAAAAACAATTAGGGTTAACTCTTAATGATATATCTGATTGGGAAATTCAAAGTTCAGGAACATCAGCTGATGAAACTGTAAATTACCATTATGTAATTCAACGTTATCATGGAGTAGAATTGTTTAGAGCAGTTTCTACTTTTTCTATTAAAAACAATGCAGTAATTAATTTTGCAAATCGTTTCGAAGCGGCTATTGCCAATAGAGCAAATTCAATGACGCCTTCGCTTTCTGCAATGCAAGCGTTGCGTAAAGCATATACTCATTTCGGATTGTCAAATACAACTCCTTTTTCAATTGTTAGTTCTACTGATGACAAGCATTTGTTGATTAGTAATTCGATGAACACTAATTCAGATGTACAGGCAGTTTTGGTATATCAGCAAATGAATGATAAATCATTAAAATTAGCTTGGGATTTTACTATAGACACACCAAAACATGATCATTTATGGTCAGTAAGAATAGATGCAACTACGGGTGAAGTTTTAGAGCAAAATGATATGGTTTTATCTTGTGATTTTTCTACATCAAGATCTTGTTTACCTGCAGACACTCATTTTGATTCTCATTTTAATTTCACTGCCAATGTGTTTGATAAAGCATCTAGTTTATTAGAAACGCAAGGTGGTTCTTATCGTGTGATTCCTTTCAATTTTGAAAGTCCAAATCATACAACAAGACAACTAATCTCTAACCCAGAGAACGCAACCGCATCACCAAAAGGGTGGCATGATGCCAACACGCTAGCGGGTAACATAGCTACTCTAAAATATACGTACACAAGAGGAAATAATTCATGGGCTCGTGCTGACTATGGTGGAACAAACCCTACTACGTATTCTGCTGCAACTGCATCGACTGCAACGGGTTATGCTCCAGATGGTGGGACTTTATTAAATTTTGATCATCCGTATCCTGGAACTTCTGTAGCAGCAAAAACATATATTAATGCAGCAACAACGAATTTGTTTTACATGACGAACATCATGCATGATGTTTGGTATTTTGCAGGTTTCAATGAAGTTAATGGTAATTTTCAATTTAAAAATTATGCTTCTTCTACAGCTACAGCCGGAGCTAATGATTTTGTATGGGCAGATGCACAAGATGGATCTGATATTACACCGACTCCTTCTGTTAACAATGCCAATTTTTCAACGCCAACAGATAACGGTTCAACGTCAAGTAATCCAAGAATGCAAATGTTTCTTTGGTCTTACAGAAAAATTACTCAATTATTAAATGTTGTTTCACCAGCAGATATCGCTGGGCTTAAATATGCAGGAGATAATTTATTCAATCCAGGTCACGTGAATGTTCCTGTAGCACCTAATGCTATTGAAACTAACTTGGTTTTATTTGATGATGGAACTCCAGACGTAGGTCAAACAGATAACGCAGATGCATGTACACCTGCTGTTAATGCTGCTGCAATTAGTGGTAAAATAGTGGTTATCAGAAGATCTACATCTGTAGCAAATGGTGGAACTCCTTGTTCTTTTATTGAAAAAGTACAGTTTGCTCAAGCAGCCAACGCTGTCGGAGTAATCATTGTAAACAATGATGCCACGGCTCCAAATACTTATTTAGGTATGTCGGGTGCAGCAACTACAACTATTACAATACCTGCAATTAGTGTTTCTTTAAATAATGGAGAAGCTATCATTGCAAAATTGAAAGCGGGTCAACCAGTGGTTGCTAAAATACAATCGCCAACACCACTTGAACTTTTTGTTAATACAGACGGTGATTTTGACAATGGTGTTATAGGGCACGAATTTGGACATGGTATTTCAACTAGATTAGCTGGTGGAAGATTGAATTCAAGTTGTCTTCAAAATTATGATCAAATGGGAGAAGGTTGGTCTGACTGGTTCGCAATGATGATGCAAATAAAACCGGGTGATGTTGGTGCAACACCAAAAGGTTTAGCTACTTTTGTATTAAATGAAGAAACAACAGGAGGAGGATTACGCTCGTATCCTTACACCACAGATATGTCAATAAATCCTTTGACCTACATAAATTCAAACACACCAGTTCCTGATGACCCAGCAAATACAGGTTATCGTTATGTTGCAGGAGATTTCTGGGCAACTGTTCTTTGGGATTTAACATGGAAATACATTGAAACGTATGGTTATGATGACAATAAATACACAGGTAATGGTGGTAACAATAAAGTAATGAAATTGGTTTTAGATGGTTTAAAGGCACAACCTTGTAGTCCAACTGTTATTGACGGTAGAGATGCTTTAATCGCTGCAGACCAAGCAACTACTGGCGGTGCAAACAAATGTTTAATTACAGAAGTTTTCAGAAGACGTGGAGTTGGTTTAAATGCTACAGCGGGAAGTAATTTTGATTCAAATGATCAAGTGCAAGATTTTACTCCTTTTGCAGGTTGTTCAATGGGTACAGAATCATTTAATACTAATGATATTTATGTGTATCCAAACCCAACTAATTCTATATTTAATGTAAAAGTTAACGGATATTCTGGAAAGTTAGATATTAAAGTAATTGATTTAAACGGTAGAATTATTTTAGACGAAAACGTACAAAATGGATCTGATGTTCAATCAATCAATTTAAGCGCATTCCAATCAGGAATATATATTGTTAAAGTTCAAGGAGAAGACTTTAATTACTCTCAAAAACTAATCAAAAATTAATATTTTTTCACTCTATAAAAGAAACACCCTTTATTGGGTGTTTTTTTTTACATTACTTTATGATTTAATTAATTTCAATTCAATATTTTTGCTATCTAATTTATTCAAATGAGATATTTACTTACTTTTCTACTTTTTGTTCTTTCTTTACATTGTTTTTCGCAAGAAAAAAAGCCAAAATCACTTCGTAAAGAAACCAACGACACTTTGAATAAAGCCAAAATCAATCAATACGCTATCATCACTTTAGATCAAGACACCTCATACGTAGACACTTCTTTGTCGATAAAAAGCGACTATAAACATAATTATCTCAAAAAAGATATGTTCGGGTTGCTTCCTTTTTCAAATGACGGCGGGTATTATGCCACCTTAAATTTCGGTCTTAACCAAAATTCAACATTACCAATAATGGGGTTTACAGCAAAACATCTCAATTATATCGAGATTGCTGATGTAAATTATTTTTCGGTAGCAACACCCTTAACCGATTTGCATTTTAAAACAACCCAACAGCAAGGTCAAAATACGGATGTATTGATTGCTATAAACACATCTCCTCAATTTAATTTTTCATTAGAATATAGAGGTATGCGTTCTTTAGGAAAGTATATAAACGAACAATCAACTTCTGGAAATTTTACCTTGACTGCAAGTTACACAGCGTTAAATAAAAGATATATTTCAAATTTTCACTTTACAGGTCAAGATTTAACCAATGGCGAAAACGGCGGAATTACGTCTAATGATAATTTCGAAAGCGGCGATTCTGATTACACCAAAAGAGCTAGACTCCAAGTGTTCCTCAAAGACGCAACTTCAATTCTAAAAGGGAAACGTTTTTTTTATGATCATTCGCTTAGAATAAATGCCAAAAACAAACACAACAACATCTATTTAAATCATCAATTTGTTTACGAAAACAAGTCGTATTCTTACGATCAAAAGACGGTTTTATCATCACTCAATGGTTCAAGCAATTTTTTCAATCGTTTCGGAGTTTCCTATTTGACTACCAATATTCAGGATAGAACAAACTTCAACTCTCTGTACAACAAAGTTGGCATTTCATACGAAAATAAAACGCTTGGCAAAGTCACTTTTTTTATGGATGATTACAGAAATAATCAATACTACGATAAAGTACTTTTGTTGGACGCAGAAGTAATTCCAAATTCAATTTCAAATACAATAAATACTGTTGGCGGACAATATCAATATAAAAATTCAAAATGGTCGGGCAATTTCTTACTGTCTAATGCCATTTCAACCCAACAAAGAAGAGTTGTAGAAGCTTCATTGTTTTACAAAATTAATTCAGAAAACAACATTCATTTTGAATACCACAATTCCAGCAAAGCTCCCAATAACAATTTCAACTTATTACAAAGTAGCTATGTAAGTTACAATTGGAGCAACGATTTTTCAAACATTCTCACCAATACTATCAAAGCAACGGCAGATACAAAATGGTTCAATGCAACTGTCCAACTCACAACAATTGATAAGTTTCTTTATTTTAAAGACATTGCAACCATCCAAAACCAACAAATCATCAAGCCATTTCAATATGCAGGCACCATCAATTATCTATCTGCCAAAATAAATAAAGAAATTACTTTTCAAAAATTTGGTCTAGACGCCACCGTTTTATATCAAAAAGTAGATCAAAACAATCCCATACTTAACCTTCCTGAATTAACCTTGCGATCAACCATTTATTACAAAAATAAGTTTTTCGATAAAAATCTTCAGCTTCAAACGGGATTTACAATAAATTATTTTTCAACGCATTATGCCAACGAATTCAATCCTGTTCTTTCTGAATTTTTTGTTCAAACCAACAAACAAATCGGAAATTTCCCTCTAATTGATTTCTTTGTAAATGGGCGTATTCGTCAAACCCGCATTTTCTTCAAAGCAGAACATTTCAATTCGGCCATGACCGGAAACAATTTTTATACCACACCCACTTCTCCCTACCGAGATTTTGTCATTCGTTTTGGTATAGCTTGGAATTTTTTTCAATAAAATAGGCAACAAAAGGCTTGGGCTTTTTCAATAATCCATTTTCCTGCTTTCGCCTTTATCTCCTTCGCCCTTCGGGACTTCAGGAGGATATCGGCTCAATCAGGGTTAAAAAACTAATGGTCGTACACAAAATAATCATCCATAACGCAACTTTCTTAAAATACAAAACCAACTTTCAACTCGTATTTTAATATCAAAAATTATCAATACATTTGTACTTTATAATCAAACTATGAATTACTCAGAAAATATATTAGGAACTATTGGCAACACTCCTTTAGTAAAGCTAAACAAAGTCATTGAAGGCATCGATGCGTTGGTACTTGCCAAAGTTGAAACGTTCAATCCAGGGAATTCAACCAAAGATAGAATGGCGCTCAAAATGGTAGAAGACGCTGAAGCCGATGGTCGATTACAACCCGGCGGAACCATCATTGAAGGTACTTCTGGAAACACTGGAATGGGCCTTGCTCTTGCAGCCATCGTTAAAGGTTACAAATGTATTTTTGTAATTACAGATAAACAATCCAAAGAAAAAATGGATATTCTTCGTGCCGTTGGCGCCAAAGTAATTGTTTGTCCAACCGATGTTGAACCAACCGATCCTCGATCATATTATTCAGTATCCAAAAGATTAGGAACTGAAATCCCAAATTCATGGTACGTAAATCAATATGATAATCCATCAAATGCCGTTGCGCATTATGAACAAACGGGTCCAGAAATTTGGGAACAAACAAACGGAAAAGTAACTCATTTTGTAGTGGGTGTTGGAACTGGCGGAACCATTTCGGGTGTTGCGAAATACTTGAAAGAAAAAAATCCAAACATTAAAATTTGGGGAATAGACACATACGGTTCTGTTTTTAAAAAATACCATGAAACCGGAATATTTGACGAAAATGAAATTTATTCTTATATAACAGAAGGAATAGGTGAGGACATACTTCCAAAAAATGTTGACTTTTCTTTAATCGACGGTTTTACAAAAGTAACCGATAAAGACGCCGCCGTTTACACCCGAAAAATCGCACTTGAAGAAGGAATCTTTGTAGGTAATTCTGCTGGTTCATGTGTCAAAGGTCTTCATCAATTGAAAGAACATTTCAAGCCAGAAGATGTAGTCGTTGTATTATTCCATGATTCAGGGAGTAGGTATGTGGGTAAAATGTTCAACGACGATTGGATGCGCGAACGCGGCTTCTTGGATGAAGAAATCACCACCGCTGGAGACATCGTTAAAGATAATATCAATAAAGACCTAGTTATTGTTAGAACAGAAGAGCTAGTTTCGCATGCAATCGATAGGATGCGAAAATTTAAAATTTCTCAAATTCCTGTAATTGACGTGAATGGTTTTGTTGGTTCTGTTGACGAAACAGATTTGTTTCAAAGTTACGTTTCTGATAAAAATGTTTCAGAAAAACCAATAAAAGAAGTAATGGGAAAACCATATCCAATAGTGAAATTGTCCACACCAATCGAAGAAGTTTCTAAACTTTTCACAAGAGAAACGCAAGCGGTTTTGGTGGATTTGGAAAATGGCAAACATCATATCATAACCAAATATGATATCATTGGTTCTATAAAATAAAAAAAGGCCTCAATAAATTTAATTATTGAGGCATTTTTTTAATTCACTTTTCCTATCAACACTCCTGAAACATTCCAAGAACTAAAGCTGGTTCCTTCAGGTTTTCCTTGCGGAATGATTACTTGCAAGGTATGTTTTCCGGCCTTTAAATCTCCTAAGTCAATATAAATTGGATTGGTTGCCGTTCCAGGACACCAGTTTGACCTGCTATAATCTGAAGAGGATAACCCGTTTTGAAAATTCCCAGAAGCAGGATTATACAATCGAAAAGCACCACAATCTTCTCTCCATGGGGTGAAGTGAAAGACTTCTTTTTCGTTTAGTAAAATGGTATTCTTTTTAGGTACAAATTCGTCACCATTTTCCCAACCGCCATGTCCTGTAGAAATATATCGTAATTGCGCTTTATCAAGATCTTTATCAAGCGTAAAACTAATTTGCAAACCTTTGTCGGCATTGAACATGGTTCCATATTCCTGCCCAGCCATTTCCATTACATTGGTTGTATTGAATAAAGGTAAATTAAAGTTAGAAGTTTCTTTCGCATCTTCTTCTCTATGGATAGTGATATTCACATTTAATTGATGACCACCCTTGTCATAATTGCCAATGAATGCTCCAATATATAATTCTTGGTTTGAAATTGAAGTTGCTAATTCTGAAATATCTTGTCTGTAATGTACTTTATCTTCCCAATTTTTATCTTTTAACTCGATATAATTATAATGACTGATTCCAAAAGGCGTAAAAAACCTCATTAACTCCAATAATGGCGTATAATTTTCAGTTTTTACAACTCCTTGATATTGTTTTGTATTTCCATTTTCATAAATGGGAAGTGATTTTATCCCATCTTGAAGTCCGTTTAAAAAACTTATTTTATTGCTTTCAGGAATAATAAATATTGATCCTGTTCTGTCATAAGCATCTCCATTTGACTTTTCTAAAGCATCGATAAACACTTGACTTCCTTTTTCGATCGTTGGAAATTTAATTTTTTTCAAAATAATTGTTCCATTAGCATATCTCAAAATACTGTCATTTGACTTAGATTGGTCAGAAAAACAAATGACTTCCTCTTTAAAAACCGGAATTGTGGTGAAACGACTTTTCCAAACCAAATCTTTGTAAGTCATCATATCAATGCCTTTCCATTTTTCATACTCTTTATTTATCAAAGGAATTGATTTAATTTTTTCA
>CAMAWT010000009.1 GCA_945862065.1 Flavobacterium psychrophilum
GTGTACACCCACATGTGTTCATTCGCCGAGTTATTTAAACCTGTAGCAGATGTAATCGCAGCCACAGGACCTGAACCAATAAGTAATTCAATTTTATTAGTACCTTCATATAACTTCACTTGGAAATTATATCCTGCAGCGGTATTAGCTGTTTTGGTTACTTTCCATTGAACAGTTAAAACTTGATTTGGTGCTGAACCAGAAAGTTGATAGGTTACCCCACCACCTGAAGCTGCTGTACCCACGGTAAAATTATCCCAAGCTGCACAGACAAAAGGAACACTAGGAGTCAATATGCTCGTATTATCAAAGACACCTACTTGAGTAGCTCCAAATTGAAGCATACCTGTTGCAGCCGCAGAAAATTGTGTATAATCTACTCCTTGATACTTAAAGGTAAAACCAATAGGTGTTACCGCAGATTTTAATCCTGCATTTAGCAACGCCACATTACCTCCAGCAATTAATGAAGTGCCTCCAGAAATATCAGCATAGGTAGTTGTACCTGAACTAAATTTCATGTTAGAGATTTGGGCAAACGAACTTACTGCAAACAAAATAACAGCTAGTTGTAGTAACAGCTGCTTTGTAAATGAAGTTGAAGCGTTAGCTGATACTTGGTTCTTAGAACAAGAAGCTGTTGTTAAACGTGTAATACAGTTAGGTAAAAATGTACTCATGTGAAAAAGTATTAAAGTTTTATTTTAAATTGAATAAATTAAAAGTATTTTTGAAAAAGCTATATTTTGAATTTCTAATTTGTATTCAAAACCTGCACTGTTAACCATCACTACTTCGGGAGCTGAAGAAGCTGCACCAATAATATTAGCAATAGCTGGTTGTACAGAACGAGCATTAGAGGTAGCAATTACATATTTTTTCATCGCAGTGGTTTTATTCGAATCGTTTCCTTTGTAAACAAAATAGCCCGAATTATCAGAAGCGGTAGCTAATATTTCCGAAATCCCATCACCATCTGAATCCGCCGCAGTTTGAGAACCTCCATTCCAAATTACAGCATTATATGAAAATTTCTCAGCTATCCCCCAAACTTTTGCAGGAGCTGGGCTGTAAGCCCCGTAGAAATTGGCATTGGTTTGTGCGAAGAGATTGGTATTCGTGCCAAACAATAAAAATCCTAAGACAAAAGTTGCTATTAAATTTTTGAAGAACCCATTATTGGTTTTGAAATTGGGTTTTTGAGAACGGTTAGTAACTAAACAGGAAATACAGTTTGGTAGAGAGTTGCTCATGTGTGTAATTTTTAACTTTTTATTTGATTTTTTCAATTTAAAAAAATATTTTTGAATACTGTTTGACAGATGAAAAGAACTATTTTTATTGAATTTGAAACATTGATTGTATCAAATTCAAAATTTAATTTGCCTTAAATTTTTAAAAATTAAACGATAATTAAAAAAACATCCTAAATTTCGTTTTTAGAAATTTGGATATTTTAATTAAAAAAAACATCAATAAAAATGCGAAAATCAAAAAATATTAATTTTTGCTTTTGAGAAAAATAATTGTTTTTAAGCATTTAGGTGTTTTTTAAAAATTGGGGCATACAAATATATATACAATGCGTTTTTTTTTATTCAAAAATAAAACACATGTAGTTCAGTTTTATATTTCTGAACTAATTGTGTAGTTCCAAAAAACTAAATTGTATTTTTGAATTGTATTTTTGAACCATGAAATACCCACCCATATGATATTATTTTTATCGCTTTTTACCTTATTCTTGACATGTATACTTACATCATACAATTTAAGTATTAATAAAAATGTAATTTATTTAAGTGGCTTATTATTCTTATTATCTTTATCTGGATTACTTCATTATTTTGTTATTTTATCAAATTCAGAAAATGGAATTGCCTTTTTCTATACTCATTTTATGCCTGTTTTATATTTGCAAGGCCCAATGCTTTTTTTGTATGTAAATGGAACCTTAAAAGATGAGTTTACCTTTAATTGGAAAAAAGGGTTGCATTTTGTTCCCTTTATTATTGCATTTATTTCTATTTCTAATTATTATTTTGTGCCTTGGGAAGTGAAATTAAAAATAGCAAAAGCCATAATAGCCTCTCCAGAAATTCTACTCTCAATTGATGTGTATAACATCGGTAATCATTTTGTTAATTTACCAGCAAGAACTTTAACTTTGCTTCTCTATTCTATTGCCACCTTGTATATTTTGATTCGATATTCTATAAAAAACAAAGTCAATCCACCGTTAAGTGATAAAATCATTAAATGGCTTTACTTCATTACAATAATCGTGATTATTTGTGCCACGAGCTATATCGGGTTAATTTATGAATTTGTAATTAACAATATAAAAACACGTCAAGAAATCAGTAAAGAATTATACAATTATATAACTGCTTTTTCTTTCTCCTTAATTCCACTAATAATGTTGCTGTTTCCTGAAGTGTTATATGGTATTCCAAAAGTTAAAAGAAAAAAAATTGATTTGTTTAAATCAAACAATACTAATTTTGTAAATAACATTACCTTAGTAGATGAAGAACAAGTTATTAAGGATGAAAATCCAGAAATGAAAGAACTTGCCAATTTGATTCAATACTATTTAATTACTGAAAAACCATTTGTAGACCCAAAGTTCAGCATTAATGATCTTGCTAAACAATTAGATGTTCCTAAACACCACCTATATTATTGTTTCAACTCCATATTAAAAACAAAATTTACTACTCTTAGATCACAAATACGAGTAGATTATGCAAAAGAATTTTTATTAAATGGAGAACTAGAACAACTATCAATGGAAGGAATATGGCCCAAAACTGGATTTTCGTCAAGAACGAATTTCTTTGTTACCTTTAAAGAAATAACGGGATTAACACCTTCAGAATTTGTACAAGTAAATTCAAAAAAACAATATACTTAAACTACTTTAAATAAAGCGATTGTAAACCGTCAGTAAAAAGTGTACTGATTTAGTCAAAACTAAAAACTGCATCAAAAATGTTTTTTGATGCAGTTTAATTAATTTATTATTTGTCAAATAATTTGTATCGATTTTTTAAGTCTAGTCAATTATCAAGAATTATTTCGCTCAAATAACGAATTTAAAGTAGATAAAAATTACTTAGGCATTACTACTGAATCAATAACGTGGATAACGCCATTGGTGGCTAATAAATCATTTGTTATAACGGTTGCTTTTCTACCTTTTGAGTCTATTAAAATCACTTTTTCATTTTCTAAACTAGCGGTTAAGTTTTCACCTTGAATCGTTTTGATAACCGCTTTTCTTTTCCTACTTTGATGGCTGCCAAAACATCAGATGCTTTTAAATTTCCTGCAACAACATGATACGTTAATAATTTAACCAAGGCTGCTTTACTTTTCGGTTTTAATAAATTTTCGACTGTACCTTTTGGCAATTTTTTAAATGCTTTGTTTGTGGGTGCAAATACTGTGTAAGGTCCCATTCCTTTTAATGTAGTTACTAAATCGGCTGCTTTTATAGCAGCTACAAGGGTTGTATGATCTTTAGAACCCATTGCCACACCTACCACATCGGTTGTTTGAGCATTTGCAAATCCTGCAAATACTAAAAATAAACCTGCGAATATTGATTTCAAATTTTTTGTCATGACTTTTTTAATTTTATTTTGTATAAAATTTTATGTAAACACAATTCTGTAATAATAATCTATAACTAATTATTACAAAAATTTGTTTTTTACATTTTTGGCATCAACACTTTATCAATTAAATGAACTACCCCATTTGAAGCATCAACATCAGCTGTTATAACATGTGCTTCTCCAATCATCACTTTACCATCTTTTAATGATACTTTTAATTTTTCACCCTGAACCGTAGTTAGTTCTGCACCGTCTTTAAGATCGGCTGCCAAGTGTTTGCCACTTACCACATGATAAGTAAGTATGTTAGCCAATTTGTCCTTATTTTCTGGTTTTAAAAGACTGTCTACATCATTTTGAATAGCTGCAAATGCAGCATCAGTTGGTGCAAAAATGGTAAAAGGGCCTGTGCCTTCCAAAGTTGTTACTAAATCGGCAGCTTTTACTGCAGCGGCTAGTGTTTTGGCACTTTCTGTAGCTAGGGCTACAATGTTTTTTGAACTTGTCATATCAATTTTTTTAGTATTACAGAAGCGTTTCTGGAACGTTGTAAAATTGGGTCAGTTTGAACTATTAAATGTTATAAGATTAATAAAATGAGTTACAACATTCCCACGCTAGCGAAAGCTTAACGCTACTATGTATTGAAAACAAAACCCTTAAAAAACAAATTTTAAGATTTTTTTTTGGAATAAAAATTGATAAATTTATAAAGAAGATAAAATACTGCAGGAGTCAATATTTCCTTGATTTTCAAAAGAAAAACTATGTTTTTTTAGCAAATGAAAATTTACTAAAAACAAAAAAACCATCAAAAATAGATGGTTTTTTTTTGAGCCGATAGAGGGACTCGAACCCACGACCTGCTGATTACAAATCAGCTGCTCTAGCCAGCTGAGCTACATCGGCGTCTCATTTCGATTGCAAATATAATAGCGTTTTTCAATTACGCAAAATATTTTTGAACTTTTTTATTGATTTTTTTAATTAAAACGCATTGATTTTATCAACCAATTGATTTGCAGCTTGTTCCAATTCAACATTTATTTGCTTAAAATGTGCTTTTTTATTCTCAACTTTCTTTGCATTCACTTTTACAATTAAACTATCGAAAGTAGCAATTGCTTCATCAATTAATCCGTTTGTTTGTTCTGTTGGTTTTCCTGAAGTAGTCATTTCATAAATGTAAACCGCTTCAATGATATCACCTAATACAAAATTGATGTCTTTCTTTAAATTCTTAACACTTGCCATTTTATTCTATTTTTAAAATTTGATGCAAAACTACATATAATCTTTAGATATATAACTATTTAATATAAATTTCTAACACAGATGCTGTTCCAACCAATTCAAAATTTGGAGCAGCAGCAGGAATTAAAAGTGTATCTCCTTTCACATATTGGTACGTAACGCCATCCATAATCAACGCACAACTGCCAGATACTATCATCAAAACCTTAAAAGTTTCAATATTGGTAACCACGGTAACGCTTTCTGTAACTTTTATAAAATTGGTTGTAAAATAAGGGCATTCAACAATGGTATTGACTTGATTTTCAATTTCATCATAAGTTCGTTCTACTTTAACAACATCATAATTAATAGCTTCCAATGCTAAATCAACATGCAGTTCTCGTAGATTTCCATTGGCATCAACCCGATCAAAATCATATAATCGATAGGTAATATCGGATGTCTGCTGAATCTCTGCTACCACAATTCCGGCGCCAATGGCATGTATGGTTCCGGTTTCTAAAAAAAATACATCGCCTTCTTTCACTTTTTTAGAATCTAAAAGTGAAAGTAATGATTTATTGGTCAAATGATTAACATATTCTTCAGAAGATGATTTATCTTTAAAACCAACAATCATTCGAGCTCCTTCTTCTGCATTCATCACATACCACATTTCGGTTTTACCAAAAGAATTATGTCTTTTTAGTGCTAATTCATCGTTGGGATGCAACTGAATTGACAAATCTTCGCGAGCATCTATAAATTTAAATAACAATGGGAATTGGGGTCCAAATTTAGCATAAACTGATGTTCCTAGTAGTAATTCTGGGAAATCTGAAATCAAATCATTCAAAGATTTACCTTTATAAATACCAGTAGCAACGACACTTACATCATCTGTAACTGTAGATATTTCCCAGCTTTCACCTGTTTTTTCAGATAAAATTGGCTTATTCAATAGGGTCTTTAATTGGGTTCCACCCCAAATTCGTTCTTTTAAAATGGGTTCGAATTGAATCGGATAAAATTTCATACCTTATTATTAAGTTACAAAGTAACAAAATCTAAACTACATTACAACGATGCAAGTGCTTTAACCTTTTGTAAAGCTTTAGAAATATGAGTGGTGGCTTGCATAGAATCGAACCTCATCTGTAAAACCCCTTTGGCATCAATGACAAAAGTTTCTCTACCTGGAATAAATAATAAATCATTGGCAACACCAAAAAGTCTGCTGATTTTCTTATTAGAATCGGTTAGTAATCTAAAAGGTAATTTGTATTTCTTTTTAAAATTGGTGTGAGATGTAAAGCCATCTGAACTAATACCTATGACTTCTGAACCATACTTTAAAAAATCTTCATATTGATCCCTAAAACTACAGGCCTGTGCTGTACATCCTGGCGTGTTATCTTTAGGATAAAAATACAACACAACTATTTTTTTACCAATAACACTTTGACTATCAAATTGATTTCCGTTCTCGTCAATTGTTGTAAATTGAGGTACAACATCCCCTACTGATAGTGCCATTATTCGCCTTTATAGGTTACAAAATTTCGAGGTGTTTCATACAAAACAACTTCTAAATCTAATTCGGATTTTAAATGCACTCTAAGTTTATTCCAAATCACAACGGCAATATTTTCAGCTGTCGGATTCAAGTCAAGAAAATCTTCAACATCTAAATTAAGGTTTTTGTGATCAAATGCATTTTCTACATGCAATTTGATTAAATCACTAAGTATTTTTACATCCAATACAAATCCGGTTTCTGGATCTATAGCACCTGTAACGCTCACAATTAATTCGTAATTATGACCATGAAAGTTTGGGTTGTTACATTTTCCAAATATTTTATCATTTTGCTCCAAAGACCAGTCTTTTCGATACAATCGATGAGCTGCGTTAAAGTGGGCTTTTCTTGAAATAGTTACGCGCATGTTTTTTATAGTTTATGTTCTTCTAAATAATGATAAAATTGATCGAATATTATTTTAAACCAAACGGTGTACAATTCGGGTTGATTTTGAATATCTGTTCGTACGCCTTCTATACACATCCATTTCCAATGTTCTACTTCTTCAGGATTGATATTTGGGGCATCATTGTAATAACCAATCATCACATGATCTAACTCGTGTTCGGTTAATCCGTTATCAAACGGTGCTTTGTATATAAAATGAAACAATTCTTTTAACTCGGTTACAAAACCCATTTCTTCAAACAATCGTCGGGTACCCGCTTCAATATTTGTTTCTCCTGCTCGTTGATGACTACAACAAGTGTTGGTCCACAAAAGGGGCGAATGGTATTTGTGATGTGCCCGTTGTTGCAACATAATCTCATTATTCGAATTCAAAACAAAAACAGAAAAAGCTCGATGTAAAACAGCTTTTTCATGTGCCTCCATTTTGGCCATCAAACCTATTTCCTCATCTTTTTCGTTAACTAAAATCACTTGTTCTTCTTGCATACCAATTTATTACTCTGTAAAAATACAAAAAAAGAACTTATTTTGATCGTTTTTGTGAAAACCAATCAAAGTTTAACGTATGTTCAATATTTGATGTATCCGACAAAAGTTAAACTTTTTATAATTTTTTAAAAAAAAGAATATTAGATTTAATCCTTTATATATTTGTTAAATGAAAATAAATGATACAAAATTGAATCGCTTTGCTATGCTACTTTCATGGACATTTCTGTTCAGTTTTTTTCTATCAGCTTGCGGACAAGTTGCAACAACCAATACAAAATCAACTATGAAACCATCACATTATTCTAGAACAAGTACTGAAAAAGTTACCTTAACAAATGCTGAATGGGAAAAAGTGCTTTCGCCAGATTTATATGCTGTTGCAAGAAACGCTGATACCGAGCGTGCTTTTACAGGAAATTTATGGGACAGTGAAGCCAAAGGGACTTATTATTGTGCTGCTTGTGGAAATTTACTTTTTAGATCCAATCAAAAATTTAGCAGCAGTTGTGGATGGCCTAGTTTTTTTGAACAAGAAAACAAAAATAGTGTGGTATACAAATTGGATAAATCTTACGGAATGATTAGAACAGAAGCGCTTTGTGGCAGATGTGATGCGCATCTTGGACATTTATTTGACGACGGACCAGAACCAACAGGAAAGCGTTATTGTATGAATTCTATTTCGTTAGAATTTGTGCCAGACGAATCTAAATAAGCTTTAAACAAGCGATTCGGCAATTTTCAAGGCACATTTTTCGCCATCAATAGCTGCAGAAATAATGCCGCCAGCATACCCTGCTCCTTCCCCGCAAGGATACAATCCTTTTATTTGAACATGTTCTAGCGAAAAAGCGTCTCTTGGAATTCTTACTGGCGATGAAGTTCTACTTTCTGGAGCATGCAAAATCGCTTCATTTGTTAAAAACCCTTTCATGCTTTTGCCAAATTCTTTAAATCCCTCTCGCATGATTTGTGATAGAAAACCTGGAAATACGTGTCCCATTTCTACTGAAGTTGTTCCTGGGACATAAGATGTTTTTGGAATGTCTGACGATACTTTATTTTGAGTAAAATCGACCATTCGTTGGGCAGGTACTTTTTGGGTAGAACCCCCTAAAACCGAAGCTTTTTGTTCGATGCTTTTTTGAAACTCCATTCCAGCCAAAGGTCCGAATTTTTCAAAAGGTTTAAAATCTTCCAACTTTAATTCGATAACAATTCCAGAATTGGCCGTTGGCTGATCTCTTTTAGAAGGCGACCAACCATTTGTAACAACTTCGCCTGGACTTGTTGCACAAGGCGCAATTACGCCGCCGGGGCACATACAAAAAGAATACATCCCACGTCCGTTTACTTGTTTCACAATTGAATACGGCGAAGGAGGTAAAAAAGCACCTCGATAATCACATGAATACTGAATTTGATCTATCAATTGCTGCGCGTGCTCTGCTCGAACTCCCAATGCAAATGGTTTGGCTTCTATAAAAATATTTTTTTTATGCAATAATTCAAAAACATCACGAGCAGAATGTCCCGTGGCTAAAATAACTTTATTTGCCGGAATTATGGTTCCGTTTTGAACAACAACTCCTTGCATTTCATTATCTTTTACAACAAAATCTATTACACGAGTTTCAAATAAAACAACTCCCCCACATGCAATTATTTTTTCTCGAATATCTTGAATAATTTGTGGTAATTTATTGGTTCCAATGTGCGGATGCGCCTCCACTAAAATATCAGGTGTTGCACCAAAACCAACCAATAATTTTAAAATTCTATCAATATCACCGCGTTTTTTGGATCGAGTGTATAATTTTCCGTCAGAATAGGTTCCTGCACCGCCTTCTCCAAAACAATAATTGGAATCTTCATGTACAATCCCGTCCACATTGATAGCTTTTAAATCACGACGACGACCTCGCACTTCTTTTCCACGTTCAATAACGATGGGTTTTAACCCTAATTCAATTAATTGCAAAGCTGCAAACAATCCTGCCGGACCAGCACCAACCACAATTACTTCTTGTTTATTTGAAACATTTGGATAATTTGGAAGTTCAAAATTGTTAGAAACAATGATTTCTCCAACAAAATAAACCATTGCTTTGATATTGATTTTAATGGCTTTTTGTCGGGCATCAATAGATCTTTTCAATACAATTACCTTTTGAATTTCAGTAACAGAAACAGGAAGCAACTTAGCGATATGATGGTTTAATAACATTTCATTTGCTGCGACTTCGGGTGTTACTTGTGTTTGAATTTCTCTGGGCATTGTACGTTTTTTTTACAAAAATAGTGATTTGTTGTTTGTTATTGTAATTTTGTGGTTTATGTAAATCAAAATCATGTCAAGAAAAATAAAATTAATTTGGGATTTTCGTGGACCCGCTGCAGCACAAACAGCAAAACATCATGGCATTCATTTGAAAGAATTTTTAGAAAAAGAAAACTATTCATTGAAAATATCTGGTTTTGAACCTATTGACGAAATGTATTCGCTTGCTTTTGTAGTGGTTGAAGAGACGGATATGCTCACTTTCAGAGATGCTTTGCGCCCGCATCGAGCAGAAGTTTATTAGATTAAAAGTTTCAATTTCATGGGCGTTACCCACAAGGGGTCGGGCTATCCGTTACAATCTTTTTTTGGGTTGGTGAAAAACCAACCAAAAAAAAGGATTTCCACTGCTATCCCTAACGCAACCTAGTTTTCAAAACTAAAAAAATAAATAATTGAAAAATAGTATATTTCAAGATTTTACGCCTTCCGACTTTATGACTTTCGACTTTATGACTTTCGACTTTATGACTTCATGACTTAATTCGCAACTTCACTTATAAATTTAATTCGCATCAATCGCAATTCATCAATATCATAATCGCCATCAAATTCTTTCAATGCCGTTTCAATATCATCCGACTCTGAATCCATAAAATAATCATAAATCTCCTCCTGTTGCTCATCGTCTAGCATTTCATCTACCCAATATTTAATATTTAATTTGGTACCCGAATAAACAATTTGTTCCATTTCTTTAATTAAACCATCCATATCCATTCCTTTACCAAAAGCAATATCCTCCAATGACAACTTTCGATCGATATTTTGAATAATGTATAATTTGTTAGTCGAATTGGCACCTGTAGATTTCACCACCAAATCATCTGGACGAACAATATCATTTTCATCTACATAGCGATTGATCAGTTCTATAAATGGCTTTCCATATTTTTTGGCCTTTCCTTCTCCAACCCCGTGAACATTTGATAATTCGTCAATTGTAATTGGAAATTTCAATGCCATGTCTTCTAAGGAAGGGTCTTGAAAAACTACAAATGGAGGAACACCTTGTTTTTTGGCTTCTTTTTTTCGAAGGTCACGCAACATAACCATCAATACTTCATCAGCTATTCCTGTGGTTTTGGCTGCAGTAACAATTGCTTCATCTTCAGATTCATTGTATTCATGATCTTCAGACATCATAAAAGAAATTGGATTTTGAATGTATGCCAAGCCTTTTTCTGAAATTTTTAAAATTCCGTAGGTTTCAATATCTTTTGTTAAGTAACCATCTACAAGTACTTGACGAATCAAAGCCATCCAATAACGTTCTTCAAATTTGGAACCTTTTGCAAAAAAATCTTGCGAATCTGTTTTGTGCGCTTTGATAATCGCGTTTACCCTGCCAATAAGTGTATATACAATTTCTTTCGATTTGTATAAATGTTTGGTATCTCGAACGACTTCTAGTAGCAGTTTTACTTGTTCTTGGGCTTCAATTTTTATTTTTGGATTTCGAACATTATCATCCATGTCAGCCCCGTCTCCATTTACTCCGTCAAATTCTTCTCCAAAATAATGTAATAAAAATTTACGTCTAGATATCGATGTTTCGGCGTAAGCCACAACTTCTTGCAATAAGGCAAACCCAATTTCTTGTTCAGCGACCGGTTTGCCAGACATGAACTTTTCTAATTTCTCAACATCTTTATAAGAATAGTAAGCCAAACAATGACCTTCTCCCCCATCTCGACCACCTCGGCCCGTTTCTTGATAATAACTTTCTAATGATTTTGGAATATCGTGGTGAATTACAAAACGAACATCAGGTTTATCAATTCCCATTCCGAAAGCAATGGTTGCTACCACTACCTCAACATCTTCCATCAAAAACATATCTTGATGTTTGGCGCGTGTTTTGGCGTCTAAACCTGCATGATAAGGCACGGCACTGATGCCGTTTACTTGCAAAACTTCAGCAATTGCTTCTACTTTTTTACGGCTTAAGCAATATATAATTCCCGATTTTCCTTTGTGTTGTTTAATAAAACGAATGATATCCGATTCTATATTTTTGGTTTTTGTACGTACTTCATAAAACAAATTCGGACGATTGAACGAAGCTTTGAACGTTTCGGCATCAATCATATCTAAATTTTTCAGAATGTCTTCTTGCACTTTTGGAGTAGCCGTAGCGGTTAACCCGATGACAGGTACATCATCAATTAACTTGATAATAGATTTCAAATTACGATATTCTGGACGAAAATCATGTCCCCATTCTGAAATACAATGGGCTTCATCAATGGCCACAAAAGATATTGGAACCGTCTTTAAAAATTCTACATATTCGTCTTTTGTTAAAGATTCTGGGGCTACATATAATAATTTTGTAATTCCTGCGGTGATATCTTTTTTAACTTGGTTTATTTCTGTTTTGGTCAAAGAAGAATTGAGAACATGGGCAATACCAGTTTCTGAAGATAAACTTCGAATGGCATCTACTTGATTTTTCATTAAGGCAATTAATGGCGAAACTACAATTGCCGTTCCGTTTTGTATCAACGCTGGCAACTGATAGCACAATGATTTTCCGCCACCAGTGGGCATAATTACAAAAGTATTTTTCTTAGCTAAAATACTTTTGATTACTTGTTCTTGAAGTCCTTTAAATTGGTTAAAACCAAAATATTTTTTTAATTCTTTATATATGTCAATTTCGTTCGAATTCATTCTTTTTTAAAGGTATTTTTTACATAAATTTGCACCACTATAAAGATATAACATTATTTTTAATAAAAACAACTTTTTAATTCAACTATTTTGATTACGAAAGAAACGATTATAAACGAAGCAAAAAAAACAATACTGTCTGAAAGTCAATCCATTACAAAATTAATAGATTTTATTGATGATCATTTTGTGGCAGCTGTAGAATTAATTTATAGTTCTAAAGGACGTGTTGTTGTAACTGGAATTGGCAAAAGTGCTATTATTGCTCAGAAAATTGTTGCAACACTAAACTCAACCGGAACACCATCCTTATTTTTACATGCAGCCGAAGCAATTCATGGTGATTTAGGAATGGTGCAACCTGGCGATCCTGTCATTTGTATTTCTAAAAGTGGTAACAGTCCTGAGATAAAAGTTCTGGTTCCGTTATTAAAACGATTTGGAAATCCGTTAATTGCAATAACGGGCAATATAGCTTCGTTTTTAGGAAAAGAATCCGATTATCCTTTAAACACTTTTGTGGAACAAGAAGCTTGTCCGAATAATTTAGCCCCAACAAACAGTACAACGGCACAATTAGTTATGGGTGATGCCTTAGCGGTATGCCTTATGAAAATGCGTGATTTTAAGAGTGAAGATTTTGCTAAATATCATCCGGGTGGTGCTTTGGGTAAAAAGTTGCTTCTTCGTGTGGGCGATATATTAGACGAAAGTCGTAAACCAATGGTAAACCCAAATTCCAGCATTAAAGATGTGATTATGGAAATATCTGAAAAACGTTTGGGCGTTACTGCTATTATGGATCAAAATGAAATTATCGGAATCATAACCGATGGCGACATTAGACGCATGCTTAATAAAACAGAAACCATAACAGGTCTCACAGCAAAAGACATCATGACAAAGCACGCAAAATCAATTAAATCAACCGATTTAGTAAGCGATGCGCTGGATGTTTTAGAAAATTATGCCATTACACAACTTGCCGTTATTGATAACGGGACCTATAAAGGAATTATTCATTTGCACGATATTTTAAAAGAAGGAATTATCTAATGGCAAAAAAAGAAAAAAAGGCAGACATGTCTTTCATGGATCATTTGGAAGAATTGAGATGGTTGCTCGTTCGTATAGCAGCTGCCGTAATAATTTCGGCAACAATTGTGTTCTTTTTTAGTGATTTTATTTTTGATAAAATCATTTTTGGACCTATAGATTCCAACTTTATTTCTTATCAATTGTCGTGCGAATTATCTCATTATTTTGGATATGAAACTTCCATTTGTTCGACAGAATTTCCTTTCATCATTCAAAATACAGATATGGAAGGTCAAATTTCTATATTGGTTTGGGCTTGTATTACCGCTGGATTTATCATAGCTTTTCCTTATATTTTGTATTTAATTTGGGGATTTATTAGTCCTGCATTGTATAAAAATGAAAAGAAGAGTGCGGCTCAATTTATCATCATTTCTTCCTTATTGTTTTTTTTAGGCGTGATGTTTGGTTATTTTATAATAGTCCCGATGTCGATTAATTTTTTTGCAACTTTTCAAGTAAGTGCCATTGTTAAAAATCAGTTTACCGTCGATTCTTATATCAGTATGATAAAAACTTCAGTGATTGCATGTGGGCTGTTTTTTGAACTTCCAATCATCATTTATTTCTTAACCAAATTGGGATTGGTATCGCCCGAATTTCTTCGAAATTATAGAAAATACAGCATCGTTATTATATTAATTGTAGCGGCAATTGTAACACCACCTGATGTAATCAGTCAGATAATTGTTTCCATTCCGATGTTGATTATTTATGAATTAAGCATATTTATCTCTGTATTTGTAACTAAAAATAAATTAAAAAATGGCTGATATTGTTCAAGAATTTAATGAGTACCGTTCAAAAATGAATGAAAAATTGTTGGCTGACAACAATAAAGTAGTAAAACGTATTTTCAATCTCGATACCAATGCGTATGCCGAAGGAGCGCTTGATGTAAAAACAAAAGAGCTACTCGGACTTGTAGCATCAGCTGTTTTACGTTGTGACGATTGTGTAAAATACCATTTGGAAACATCCTTTAAAGAAGGAATTACAAAAGAAGAAATGATGGAAGCCATGGGAATAGCAACCCTTGTTGGAGGCACCATTGTGATTCCGCATTTACGAAGAGCGTATGAATTTTGGGAAGCATTGGAAAATGAGTCCATTGAATAATTAGTCAATGTGCTAATTTTTATAAAAAGTTAAACAAATAATAATAAAGTTTCATCTGTAATTAAATTTAATATTTTTACAAAATAATGAAACATTGTTACATTGACCTATTGTCTAATTGACAAATTAAAAAACATGAAATTAAGAGCAGAAAATTTAGTAAAAACATACAAAGGAAGAACGGTTGTAAAAGGCATTTCTGTAGAAGTAAATCAAGGTGAAATTGTAGGACTTTTGGGTCCGAATGGTGCAGGAAAAACAACTTCTTTCTACATGATTGTTGGATTGGTAAAGCCCAATGCTGGAAATATTTATATTGATGATAAGGATATTACAGATTATCCGATGTACAAACGTGCTCAAAACGGTATTGGTTATTTGGCACAAGAAGCTTCTGTTTTTAGAAAATTAAGTATTGAGGATAATATTTTAAGTGTTTTGCAATTAACCAAACTTTCAAAGGCAGAACAAGTAGCAAAAATGGAGAGTTTAATTGATGAATTTAGCTTGCAACATATTCGCACCAGTAGAGGAGATTTACTTTCTGGGGGTGAACGAAGAAGAACTGAAATTGCGCGTTGTTTAGCAACCGATCCTAAATTTATTTTGCTAGACGAACCTTTTGCAGGAGTTGACCCCGTTGCTGTGGAAGACATCCAACGTATTGTGGCTCAATTAAAAAACAAAAATATCGGGATTCTAATTACCGATCACAATGTGCAAGAAACACTAGCCATTACAGACAAAACTTATTTGATGTTTGAAGGAGGTATTTTGAAAGCAGGAAAACCAGAAGAATTAGTGGAAGATGAAATGGTTCGACGTGTATATCTTGGTCAGAATTTTGAATTAAGAAAAACTAAAATAGACTTCAATTCTCCCAAAGAAATCGAAGAAATTAAATAATATTTTACTATTAATCATCTGTTTACAAATGAAAAATCCTTCCAAAGAACAATTAGATAATTGGCACAAAGACCCCGAAAATTGGAAGTTTGGTGGTATTTATTACAACAAAGATGACGAACGATTGTTCCCTCCCAAAAAAGTGGCGTGGATGGGTTGGACAGTTAATTTTGCCAATCCAAAATCGGTTGTTTTATTTGTAGTGATACTTGTAATTGCGATAAGCCTTCCGTTCTTTTTACCAAAGAAATAAAGTCACTCTTTTTTGGTTAAATAACGCAACATTTTCGGAGTTCCATTATAAATATTTAGGTCAACACGCTCTGAAATTCCTGGAATCGCTGCTTTATCTGTAAACTGCCAAAACGCCCAATCTTCTTTTATCGTACCTTCCCATTCATTGTAATTTGCTACCCAAAAAGTATATTTTGAAAATTCTTTTTTTAAAAAATCAGTGTAGTATTTTTCTCCCGAATAAATTATGGGTTGAATGCCATAGTGCGATTCTACTTTATCCAACCAACGCTGCAATCCTATCTTCAAACTATCTATAGATTGTTCTTTTGGCAATTGCTCAATATCCAAAACAGGTGGTAAATCTCCTTTTTGTAAAGTAACTGTTTTGATGAAATTGAATGCTTGTTCTAATGAATTTTCGTTAGGACGATAGTAATGATATGCACCTCGAATCAATTGCTTTTCTTTCAATTGATTCCAATTGACATCAAATTGATGGTCTTTTTTATTATTTCCTGCCGTGGCTCTTACAAAGACAAATGTTAACGGAATTCCCGATTCAACTTCTACCGCATCATCCCAATTTATGGTACCTTGAAATTGTGATACATCAATACCCACTGCTCGTTCTTTATGATTTTCTAAAACTGAAAATATCCTAGCTTTTGCACGTTTATCTGTATGATACACTTTTTCGGAAACTGCCTTAAAATACAATTTAATATCCTTCCGGTAACGGTAAAAGAAAATAACAACTAGAATGAATATACCAAAAAGCAACCAACCTTTTGAAATTCCATTTGATTTCTTTTTTGAGGCGCGGGAACGAATTTTTTTTTTACGAATAGGAGATTTAGTCATATAAATTCCGTCAAATAATTACGATTATGATTTAGAAAACCGTGTGTGCAAAATTGATAAAATTACATAACTTAAGATAATCAACGGCACAGCTAGATAACGCAAAAACAATAAAAGTAGTATTGAATAGATGACAAACCCAATTTGCAGAGCGTATTTTTGGAAGCTAAAATTTTTAATTTTTAATGAAAATAACGGAATTTCAGCGTTCAATAAATAGGCACTTAAAATAGATATTGCGATTAAAACCCAAGTATTTGTCAATAATTCCAGTAAAATCAAAGATTCAGTATGTTGAATTACAAGAGGTAAGCTCAAAATAAACAAGGCGTTTGCCGGAGTGGGAAGTCCAATAAAGGAATCAGATTGACGTGTGTCTATATTAAAATTTGCCAATCGATAACACGACGCTAAAGTGATGATAAACCCAAAACAAGCCAACCAAAAGTCAGGATTCCAACAAGAAATCTCGGGAGATTGCAACGCATTTAACAGCATGAAATACATTACCGTACCTGGAACAACGCCACTTGTAACCATATCTGCCAATGAATCTAATTGAAGTCCAAGCGGACTAGAAACATTGTAAAGTCGTGCGAAAAAACCATCAAAAAAGTCTAAAAAAATGCCCAAACAAACAAAATAAAAAGTTAATTCAAATTGTTCCTGAAAAGCAAAAATCAAAGCAAAACAACCGCTTAACAGATTTAATAATGTAATTATATTAGGAATGTGCTTTTTTATAGACATGAATTTTGTTTGAATGTTTTGAGGAACAAATTTAGACAATAAGTTATTTAAAAAAACGTTTTTATGGGAGATTTTTAGAGTAATTATTGAAATTTATTATCAAAAGTTTATAAAAATGTATTCTTTTTGTAACCAATATTCGTTTCTTTCTTAAAAATTTCTAATTTTGTAAAAACTGTAAACTTGAATAAATCCGCCTACTTATTGATGATTTTGCTTTCCTCGTTAGGATTCAGTCAAACCGTACGAAAATATTCCAACGAATTCATGAATATTGGGGTTGATGCCGCAGCTTTGGGAATGTCTAATACCATGGTTGCTCACACAAATGATGTCAATGCAGGTTATTGGAATCCAGCAGGATTGGTTCATTTAGAAGACCATCAAGTCGCTTTAATGCATGCCAGTTATTTTGCAAATATTGCTCAATATGATTATGCAGCTTATGCCAAACCAATTGATGATCGAAGTGCTTGGGGCATGTCATTGATACGATTTGGAGTTGACGACATCTTAAATACTACACAACTTATTGACAATCAAGGAAATATTAATTACGATCGAATAAGTAAATTTTCTACAGCCGATTATGGTTTGACATTCTCGTATGCTAGAAAACTACAAGTTCCTGGTTTTCAATATGGAATAAACGCCAAAGTGATTCGAAGAGTTATTGGAAATTTTGCGAAAGCATGGGGATTTGGATTGGATTTCGGACTTCAATTTGAAAGCGATGATTGGAGATTCGGACTCTTACTTCGCGATGTTACTACAACTTACACCATATGGAGTATCAATGAAGAAGCCTATAATACTGTAAAAGATGCCGTTGCAAATCAAAACCAAGAACTTCCTGAAAGCTCAGAAATTACTGCTCCGAAAGCACAATTTGGATTGTCAAAGAAATTTGAATTCCATAATGAAACGAGTCTTATGGCTGCAGCAAATTTAAACATGCAGTTTGCACAAACAAATGATATTTTTTCAACAAAAGGTTTAAGTATTGATCCGGCCATTGGTTTTGAATATGGTTATACTGATGTGGTTTTTTTACGAGCTGGTGTTGGGAATTTTCAAAACGTTACGCAACTCGACGGGACTTCAAAAGTTGGATTTCAACCAAATATTGGACTGGGATTCAAGTATCGAGGTATCCAAATCGATTATGCCTTAACCGATTTGGGTGACCAAAGTGCTGCTTTGTATTCTAATATTTTTTCGGTTAAAGTTGATTTAAACATTTTTAGAAATTAAGTATGATAAAAAAAATACCTTTTCTCTTGATCGTTTTTTGTTCCTATTTTGGATTTGCACAAAATGCAATATTATCAAATGATTCAAAAATAAGTGTTTTAACTTGCGGTAGTGGTAGTGAATTATATTCAGCTTTCGGGCATACGGCACTTCGTATTCAAGATGTTTCCCAAGGATTGGACGTGGTTTATAACTATGGAACATTCGACTTTCGGACGGAACATTTTTATCTAAAATTTATCAAAGGAGATCTTAATTATTTTGTTACAGCATCCACATTCAGTGATTTTATTACAGAATATCAATATGAACAACGTAGCGTCATTGAGCAAACGCTTCAATTAGAATTACCACAAAAACAAATTTTATTTGATCAATTAAATACTTCACTATTTTCAGAAGAAAGGTATTACACTTATAAATTTATAGATCGAAATTGTACTACAATGGTTGTAGATAAATTAAATACTACAATTCCTAATACCACAATCAAAAAAGTAGATGCCATTGATGTCAGTTATCGGGAAGTTTTGTATCCCTATTTTGAAGATCATTTTTGGTTCAAACTAGGTATAAACATCATTTTTGGCGCACCAACTGATGTTGCTGCCAAACAATTATTTTTACCCATTGAATTGCAAAACAGTTTAGCAAAATTGGTCATTAACAAACAACCCATCGTTACTAGCACGCAATCGTTAATTGAAGGTAAACCAACAACTTCTGCTTTTTCATTTTGGAATAGTGGCTATTTCTTTGCTCTTATTTTAGTGCTAATTGGTCTTAGTCGATCTACAAAAATATATTTGGGATACCTGTTTTGTTTAGGAGCCTTTGGTCTATTTTTCTCATTTGCAGGGCTCTATTCATTTCATAAAGAAATAATGTGGAACTATCACATTCTTCTTTTCAATCCGTTGTTTTTAGCTTTTCCATGGATTTATAAAAAAACTTATTTCAAAAAATTAATTTTTGTAGTAGCCGTTTGTTTGATTGCTTTAAGTATATATGTACTTACCCAACCTCATTTTGTACTTATCCTTCCTGTTATTATTTTGAATAGTTGGATTTTTTGGTTTTTGTACAAAAGACAAAGTGATAAGTAATTGATAATTAGCGATTGGCAACGTAATCCAATTCTTATATGAACTTAATTAAACAAAGCCACTTATCTCGATACTTACATGACTCATATGTTTATTTTTTGAAATATACTAATTTCTTATATGAACTTAATCAAAGCTGCTTATTTCCTAACTTATATGTTTATATAAACGATTAAATTAGAAACACTTAAACGTTTCTTAAACAAATTGAACCAAAACTTCTTTAATTCGAATTCTTTCTTCGTCTGTTAAATTGGAACCGCTCGGAAGACATAATCCTCTGTTAAATAAATCTTCTGCTACTTGATTGCCATAAAAAGGGGCTGTTTCAAAAATAGGTTGCAAATGCATTGGCTTCCAAAGAGGGCGTGCTTCTATATTTTTTTCATCCAATGCCAATCGAATCGCTTCTCTTGTGTCGTATGAATCTGTAAGAATCGCTGAAAGCCAAAAATTAGAATAATAATCATCTGAAGGCTCTGAAAACACCTCTATATTTGAAGAATCTTTAAAAATATCTTGATAAAACTGATTCATCGCTCGTCTTTGCAACACTCGCTGCGGTAATACTTCCATTTGTCCACGACCTATGCCCGCACAAATATTACTCATTCTGTAATTATAACCAATTTCACTATGTTGATAATGAGGTGCATTATCTCGTGCTTGAGTAGCTAAAAAAACTGCTTTTTCTTTATGTGTTTTACTTTTGGTTACCAATGCGCCACCACCCGAAGTGGTAATGATTTTGTTTCCATTAAACGACAAAACACCAAATTCGCCAAAAGTGCCACATTTTTGACCTTTATAGGTACTTCCTAACGACTCAGCGCTATCTTCAATTAAGGGAATATTATACTTTTGGGTGACGTTAGTGATGGCTTCTACCTGAAAAGGCATACCATATAATTGTACACCAATAATTGCTTTCGGTTTTTTGCCCAATTCTATTCGATCAATAATAGCTTTTTCTAAAGCTATCGGACAAAGATTCCAAGTAGTCATTTCACTATCTACAAAAATGGGTTGGGCTCCCAAATAAGCAATTGGATTTGCAGAGGCTGAAAACGTCATTGATTGACAAATAACCTCATCTCCATGTTGAACACCACATAATATCAAACTCAAATGCAAGGCGGCTGTTCCTGAACTTAAAGTTGCAACGGCAGTACCTTCCTGTTGGAAATCTTCAAGGTCAGTTTCAAATTGGGTTACATTAGGACCCAAAGGTGCAATCCAATTTTCATCAAATGCTTCTTGAATATATTTCTGTTCGTTACCTCCCATGTGTGGAGAAGAAAGCCAAATCTTGTTCATCCGTTGCTGTTTTTTTGCAAATATAAAAATTATATATGGGATTGAAAAGTAGTATTTTTTCTATTACATATTTCTTTTTCATATCTTTGACACATAGATATCAAATAATCAACCATAATGTTTTCTATTTTAAAGAAAAAATATACTTTACCGACCATTTTGCCAGAGAATTATGTTGATATCCATAATCACTTATTACCAGGTATAGATGATGGTTCTGAAAACTTGGAGGAGACTACCTCTTTAGTTTTAAGAATGCAAAAATTGGGTATCAATCAAGCAATTGCTACTCCACATACTTTTAGTGGCTGTTGGGAAAATACTCCAAATACCATTTCAGAAGCATACAAAGAGGCGACTTCTAATAAAGAAAATAGCCTGTTCATTAAAGGATTTGCAAGTGAATACATGTTAGACCATTCTTTGATAGAACGCATTCAGACTGAACCTTTATTATGTTTGAAGGATTCGTATATTTTGGTTGAATTATCTTATCTAAATGCGCCTTTTGACCTATTTGAATTACTTTTTGAATTGAAATTAAAAGGGTATCAAATAGTTTTTGCTCATCCTGAGCGATACAATTATTTTCATTCAGACTTTAAACATTTTGAGAGGCTAAAAGATTATGAGTTAGATTTTCAACTCAATCTTTTATCATTGACAGGATATTATGGCCCTGATGTTTTAAAAATGTCCCAAAAATTATTAGATGCCGATATGTATTCATTTTCAGGATCTGACATGCATCATTCGAGACATGCAAATTCATTTGAAAAAGATTCCGTTATCTATAAAAATCAAACAAAACTTAGTGATTTATTATCAAAAAATGAACTGTTTTTATAAAAGGTAGGTTGTTTATACAAGGTTTTTATTGACAAAAATCCCGTATATTCAAAAAACAATTCCTTTGTTCAAAAAAGTAATAAGCTAATCCAATTGTTTTTTTTTAAAATAGATTATTATTTTCTTACACAAATATTACATCTCCATCAATTCATCAACGGTAACCTGAATTTGTTCGCCAGTTGCAATATTTTTTACGGTCAATAACTGTTCGTTAATTTCCTTAATTACTAACGGAATTCCTTTGCGCTCGGCATGTTTAAACTGTTTGTCTATTTTTGCAGCATCAGGATATATTTCGGTTTTGATGCCTTGTTGACGCAATTTTTTGATCACTAGTAAGGCTTCAAAAGCTTGCTCTTCGCCATAGTTTACAAAGAAAAATCGCACCGTTGACGATACCGTTTCAGGAAATAAATTTAACTCCTCCAAAACCAAATATATCCTATCCAACCCAAAAGATATTCCAACACCACTCATGTTTTTCAATCCAAAAATACCTGTTAAATCATCATATCTTCCACCGCCTCCAATAGATCCCATTGACACGGTTTCAGGAGCTGAAACCTCAAAAATGGCGCCTGTGTAATAATTCAGTCCTCTAGCTAACGTCACATCTAAATCTAAATGGGCTGTTTGCAATCCTAATTTTAAAACATGATTGCAAATAAACTGCAATTCTTCTATACCTTTTTTGCCTTCTTCAGACGTATTTAATAATTCTGCTAATTGTGCTATTTTTTCCTGAATAGTTCCCGAAAACGAAAAAAGCGGTTGTACTTTTTCTATGGCTTCTTCAGAAATTCCTTTTTCAATCATCTCTTTTTTTACGCCATCTTCCCCAATTTTATCCAACTTATCTAAGGCAACCGTAAAATCAATCAATTTATCTGACGCACCAATTACTTCAGCAATTCCAGATAGTATTTTTCTGTTGTTAATTTTAATCGTAACACCTTCTAAGCCAAGACTAGAAAAAACAGCGTCATATAATTGAACCAATTCCACTTCTTGCCACAATGAGGTGGATCCCACTACATCGGCATCACATTGATAAAACTCTCTAAACCTACCTTTTTGCGGGCGGTCTGCGCGCCAAACAGGTTGAATTTGATATCTTTTGAAAGGAAATTCAATTTCGTTTTGATGCTGCACAACATATCTTGCAAAAGGAACAGTCAAATCATAACGAAGGGCTTTTTCTGAAATGCTTGCCGTTAATTTATTACTTTCTTTATTTTCTAACGCTTTTTCATCGGCTTTCGCCAAATAATCACCCGAATTCAAAATCTTAAAAATCAATCGATCGCCTTCTTCACCGTATTTACCCATTAACGTATCTGAATTTTCAAAACTCGGAGTTTCAATCGGTTGGAAACCAAACTTCTCAAAATGGGTTCGCATGATTGAAATAATATAATTGCGTTTTGAAACTTCAATAGGTGAAAAATCTCTGGTCCCTTTTGGAATACTAGCTTTAGATGCCATTTTATATTTTTAAGTATTACTTATATCTTTGCAAATATCATACTTTTACAATTATTTTATAAATGATTTGGTATAAAGTTGTAACAAAAGCTGTATTTTCGTATCTAATATGAGCAAGCACGAAGATTTAATTGATTTTTTTTGAAAAATCTTTACTTCATTTGAAACGGTTAAACAAAAAACGGTGCGAAAAAATAATAAGTCAAACTCATTATGAAAGGTATATTTAAGGAAAATATTAAAATTGCATTTGGTTCTATCAGAACACAACTTTTACGAACCGTTTTGACAATTATCATTATTGCTATCGGTATAACGGCATTGGTTGGAATTTTAACCATCGTTTCTGCACTTGAAAATACGCTAAATTCGAATTTTGCCTCGATGGGTTCCAACACGTTTACCATCAATCAATATGAATTTTCTACCCGAAATAATGGTGGTGGCGAAGTCGAAAAAATAAATCCAATCATATCTTACTCTGAAGCAAAAGCTTACAAAGAACGTTACAATTTTCCGTTAACACATACTTCCATTTCCTTTACAGCAACGGCTGCAGCCGAAGTGAAATTTGAAAATGAAAAAACAGATCCTGAAATTCAGGTTTTGGGTGTAGATGATTTTTTTACTGTAAACTCTGGTTTGGAAGTCGTTCAAGGTAGAAATTTCAGCAATTTTGATATTTCGAATAATGCTTACGTTTGTATTTTAGGAAGTGACTTTGCTTCGAAAGGCTTATTAAAAAATGTCAATCCGATAGATAAAATTATTTCGGTTAGAGGCGCAAAATTCAAAGTTATTGGGGTTTTGAAAGAAAAGGGTTCTACTTTTGGAAATAGTCAAGATTTAAGAATGTTGATACCGATTCAATTGGCTCGATCGCTTTTTTCAATACCGAATATAAATTACGAGGTTAGTTCAATGATTGATAAAAAAGAATTCTTGGACGAAGCGGTAAACGATGCTATGATTACGATGCGTCAAGTGCGTAATTTGAGTCCCGTTGAAGACAATAATTTTGGTGTTTCTAGAAGCGATGATTTGGTAAACAGAATAGCTGAAATGACTGGCGTTTTGAATGCTTCTGCTTGGATTATTGGCATTATAACGATACTTGGTTCGTCTATTGCTTTGATGAACATCATGATTGTTTCAGTTACCGAACGTACTCGAGAAATTGGGGTTCGAAAATCATTAGGAGCTAAAAAAAGTACCATTGCTTGGCAATTTTTTATGGAAACATTAATCATTGGACAAATTGGTGGTTTTGTGGGAATAATCTTCGGAATTTTAATTGGATTTGGTATTGCAACGGCTATCGATTTTAATTTTACAATTCCGTGGATGGCAATTATTGCAGCAGTAATTACCAGTTTTATTGTAGCTTTAGTTTCTGGTTTATATCCTGCGTTAAAAGCTGCAAAATTAGACCCAATTGAAGCATTGAGATACGAATAATCTTTATTTTTGACACCTTATCATTCGGTTGTTTCCATAAATATCTTTGCGTAATTCAATGGATTTAAAGTGTAAGCTTTCTAAAAGTTCAACGGTTTCTTTTGCCAAATATTGATTGATTTCAAAAAACAAATAACCGTCTTTAGTCAAATGATTTTGAGCTAATTGCCCAATTTTTCTATAAAAAAGTAAGGCGTCTTCATTTTCAACAAAAAGTGCTAAATGCGGTTCAAATTCCAAAACATTGGGTTTTATTTCCTGTTTTTCCAACATTCGAACATAGGGTGGATTGGAAATAATGACATCATAACTTTCTGAAAAAGAATCAGTTTCTAATATATTTTGATGCATAAACTGAACTTCAACGCCATTGAATGCCGCATTCTTTTTGGCTGTAGCCAATGGTTTAATAGAAACATCAATGGCAGATACTTGAGCTTGGTGTAAGTTTTTTGCCAACGAAATGGCTATACAACCGCTTCCTGTGCCAATATCTAAAATTTTAATGAATTTATTTTCTAATTTTCTTCTTCCTTCTTCCAACTTTTGACTCATCACAACCCATTCAACCAATTCTTCTGTTTCTGGTCTAGGAATCAAAGTATGCTCATTTACTTGAAAAAACATTCCGTAAAATTCAGTGGTACCTAATATATATTGTATTGGTTTTTGGCGTTTTAATTCAAAAATTATAGATTCTAATTGGATTAATTCAGATTCAGAAAAAAACAAATCGGGTTGCATTACCAAATCAACTCGCTTTAAATTTCTCTGATTTTCGATAATTAAATAAAAAAAACTAGCAGCCTCTTCTTCATCAAAAAAAGGTGCCACTTGTTCTATAAAATAGGTTCTAAATTGTGTGATTTTCATTTTACAAAGCTACAAAACTTTAATCATCCAAATAGGGCAACTCATGTGACCTGTTGCGCCAAGTGGAAAATCTAGGTATTCAAAACCCACTTTTTGATATAATTTTTGAGCAATTTTCATGGTTGGAAGTGTTTCCAAATAACATTTTTGATAGCCAAACTCCTTTGCCTTTTCCAAACATTTTTGAATCATAAGTAAACCCAAACCGCTACCTCTAACTTCTTTCAAAAAATACATTTTTTGCAATTCACAAATAGATTCATCCGAATTTTGAAGTTGGCTTACACCTGCACCTCCAACAATTTTTCCATCCATTTCTATTACGAAATAGGTTGATTTTGTTGTTTGATAGGTTTCAAACATCAGGTCTAATTGCGGATCTTCAAAAGCAGTTCCCGTTTTAGGATAATCATCTGAAATAAAAACTTTTCGAATGACGTCTGCAATTGCTTGATTATCATTTTGCTGAATTTCTCTAATAAGTATAGGCATCATTTTAAAACTAAAATAGTATTTTTGTGATGTGAAGATACATCAAAAATATATAAAACGTTGCATAACATTAGCAAAAAATGGTTTGGGAAGCACTTATCCGAATCCTTTGGTTGGATGTGTTATTGTATATAATGACCTAATAATTGGTGAAGGTTGGCACCAAAGAGCAGGCGAACCACATGCTGAAGTAAACGCCATTAATTCGGTAAAAAATAAAGAATTGATTTCAAAATCAACTATTTATGTAAGTCTTGAACCTTGCAGCCACTTCGGAAAAACTCCGCCCTGTGCCGATTTAATCATTAAAAATAATATTCCGAATATTGTTATTGGAAGTCTTGATAGCAACGAAAAAGTTTCAGGACGAGGCTTAAAAAAACTAATAGAAGCGGGTCGAAATGTTACCATTGGTGTTTTAGAAGAAGAATGTAAAGAACTAAACAAACGATTTTTTACGTTTCATGAAAAAAAACGTCCTTACATTATTTTAAAATGGGCTGAAAGTTCGGATGGTTTTATGGCTCCTTTACATAAAGAAACGCAGGAACCTGTATGGATTTCAAATGAATTTTCGAGGCAAATAACCCATAAATGGAGAAGTGAGGAACAAGCTATTTTGGTTGGAACCCAAACTGTTTTAGATGACAATCCAAAACTAGACACTAGAGATTGGTATGGCAAAAACCCAATTCGAATTGTTTTGGATCGAAGCGGCAAAATAAATACTTATTACAACATATTTGACAAAAGCATTCTTACTATTATAATAACAGAACAAAAAAACTTACAATCTACTGAAAATCTTACCTTTAAAAATTGTATATTTGATTCAGAACTTGCTCAAACCATTTGTAATATTGGATATGAACATAACATTCAATCCATAATTGTTGAAGGTGGCACGCAAACCATTCAAACGTTTATGGATGCAAAAATATGGGATGAAGCTCGAATCTTTAAAGGAAAATCAAAATTGAGTGAAGGAATTTTAGCTCCAAAAATTGATTTGAGTTTTAGCAATCGGCAATCGATAATTAATGATGAACTTGTAACTTTATACGCTTATGATCACAACGATACTATTTGATTTTGGTGATATTTTTATCAATCTTGAAAAAGAAGCTTCTAAAAAAGCTTTTGAAAAATTAGGCTTATTTGGTTCAAACGAGGAATTAATTGAAAAAAATGAACTTTTTGAAAAAGGTGAGATTTCTGAATCTGAATTTTTGAATACTTTTTTGAAGTACATCCCAAATGGTACGATTGAAGAAATAAAAACAGCTTGGAATGTTGTAATTGGTGAATTTCCGCTGTATCGATTGGAGTTTTTACAAATGCTTTCGCAAAAGTACCGTCTTTTCTTACTTACGAATACAGATACCATTCATATTTCTTTTTTTGAAGAAAGTGTAGGCATGTCGTTTTATTCCGATTTTTACAGATGTTTTGAAAAAGTTTTTTATTCGTATGAAATGGGGATGCGCAAACCACAACCCGAAATTTATAAAACAATTTTAAATCAATATGAATTGAATCCGAAAAATGTTTTATTTGTAGACGACAAAAAAGAAAATACGGATGCCGCTTCAGAACTTGGAATTCATGTTTGGAATCTTCAAGTGGGACAAGAAGATGTGGTCGATTTATTTACAAAAAAACAATTTCCTTTATAATCTATACCCTTTTATTCCTTGATTGCTTCAGACACCTACAAAACAATTGCATCGCCTACCGAAGAAATTCTTTTAAAAGAAAAAAGTAGTAAGTTCTTTGGATATTCATTTCCAGTTACAAATGAAGATGATATAAAAAAACATCTTGACGATTTAAAAAAGAAACATCCCGGAGCAGGTCATTTTTGTTATGCCTATCAAATTGGTACCGAAAAAGTTATTTACAGAGCCAATGATGATGGCGAACCAAGCAATTCTGCTGGAGCGCCAATTTATGGACAAATACAGTCGCATGGATTAACTAATATTCTTATTATTGTTGTCCGTTTTTTTGGAGGAATCAAATTGGGTGTTGGCGGATTAATATCAGCTTATAAATCGGCTGCGCAATCGTGTCTTGAAAATGCCACAATTATAGAAAAAACAATCAACATTCATTTCATTGTTTCCTTTGATTATAAAAACATGAATAAGGTGATGCGAATTGTCAAAGAGAAGCAATTGGACATTATTTCCCAAAAAATGGAACTTAATTGTGAGATAGAAATGAGCACTCGAAAAAAAAATGCCGAAATGATTTCCAGCATTTTTTCAGATTTATATGAAGTTTCTGTAAAAAAATTAAACTTTTAATTTATTCTTGAACAATAGCTAAAATTGCATCGGGAGGATTGGTTGGTCTGCCCGTTTTTGTATCTACAAACACCAATAAAAAATAAGCATTTGTTAACAACTCGCCTGATTCATTGAAGATTTCACAATCAAATTCAATCTTAACACCACTATATTTTTTGAATTTAGTTTTAACAGTCAAAAGGTCGTCATATTTAGCCGATTTTTTATAATTTAAAGTCAATGAAGCAATAGGTAATGCAATTCCACTTTCTTCCAATGATTTATAAGAAATTCCTTTGTTTCTGAGCCATTCAACCCTTCCGATTTCAAAATAAGGTAAATAATTACCGTGATAAACGACTCCCATTTGGTCTGTTTCTGAATACCTAACACGAATTTGTACTTGATGTTCTGACATGTGATTTATATTTATTTACGTTGTGTTAACAATTTCCATACAAAAAAAATAATTAAAATTTACATTCCATTTATTTTTTTTAAACAAAAATTGTTCACATATTTGTTACTTCAAAAAAACAACAAAAAATGCCCTTTGTTGTTGTAGGAAAACTATTACAAAAAATATTAATTTTACTTTAAAATGATCAAAACTGCTCAATCGGTATGGGAAAATTGTCTGTTATTCATAAAAGACAATATTCATGAACAAGCATACAAAACTTGGTTTGAACCAATAAAGTCTGTTGAACTTACTGATAATGCATTGTACATTCAAGTTCCAAGTAAATTTTTCTACGAATGGCTAGAAGAACATTATGTTAAATTACTTAAAGTTGCGCTAACCAAAGAACTTGGAAAAAGTGCAAAGTTACTCTATAAAATTAAAATGGAGAACACTTATGGAAATAAACAACCTTTTACGGAACAATTACCAAGTGCACATCGAAGTCCAATCAAATCACAAGACGTTGACGCGCCTTTTAAAAATTTAAATCCAGAATTAAAAAACCCTTTTGTAATTCCTGGAATTAGAAATTTAAAAATTGAATCGCAACTTAATCCTAATTATAGTTTTGAGAATTTTCTCGAAGGAGACTCCAATCGTCTTGCTAGATCTGCTGGAATGGCAGTTGCCAACAAACCCGGAGGAACTTCGTTCAATCCGTTATTGATTTTTGGAGGAGTAGGTTTAGGTAAAACGCACCTTGCTCATGCCATTGGTGTTGAAATAAAAGATAAATATCCTGAAAAAACGGTTCTTTACATTTCTGCAGAAGTGTTTACACAACAATATATTGATTCTGTAAGAAAAAACAACCGAAATGATTTTATCCATTTCTATCAACTAATCGATGTATTGATTATTGATGATGTTCAATTCTTTTCTGGAAAAACTGGCACGCAAGATGTATTCTTTCATATTTTCAATTATCTGCATCAAAATGGCAAGCAAGTTATTTTAACTTCAGACAAAGCGCCTGTAGACATGCAAGATATTGAACAGCGATTGTTATCTCGTTTCAAATGGGGACTTTCGGCAGAATTACACCAACCTGATTATGAAACTAGAGTGTCTATTTTGAATAATATTCTGTATCGTGATGGTGTTGAAATGCCTAACGAAATTATAGAATATGTTGCTCAGAATATTAAATCTAATGTTCGAGAATTGGAAGGTGCTATTATTTCACTCATCGCCCAATCTTCTTTTAACAAAAAAGAAGTTACTCTTGAATTGACAAAAGGAATTGTCGAGAAATTTATAAAAAATGTAAAACGAGAAATATCAATCGATTACATTCAAAAAGTAGTATCTGAATATTTTCAATTAGATTTAGATCTTTTACAATCAAAAACAAGAAAGCGTCATGTGGTTCAAGCAAGACAATTGGCGATGTTTTTTGCGAAAAAATTTACAAAAGCTTCTTTGGCAAACATTGGATTACAAATTGGCGACAGAGACCATGCAACGGTTCTTCATGCATGTAAAACCGTTGAAAATTTAGTTTCTACCGATAAACAATTCAAGAAATTTGTTGAAGATATTCATAAAAAATTGTCTTTGTAACAATCCATTTGCTTTGAACACTAACTTATTGTTTTTTGTATGTCAATAAAAATTGTAATGGTTTGCTTGGGCAATATTTGTCGATCACCTTTAGCTGAAGGAATTCTTGCATCAAAACTTCCGGCAGATCAATTTATTGTACATTCTGCAGGAACAGGAAATTGGCATATTGGCAATTCTCCCGACAAAAGATCCATTGATATTGCCAAAAAAAACGGGATTGATATTTCAAATCAAAAAGCAGCTCATTTTACATCAGCTTTTTTTGAAAATTACGATTATATTTTTGTGATGGATCGCTCCAATCATAAAAATGTTACAGTTTTAGCCACACAATCGAGCCATCATGAAAAAGTTTTTTATATGTTGGATTCATTATTTCCTGATGAGAAAGCTGAAGTGCCCGACCCTTATTTTGATGACCTTAAAGCTTTTGAAGAAGTTTTCAATTTACTTGACAAAAGTTGTAGTATTCTAGCAAAAAAATTAATTGAGAAACATTTATAAATGAAACCAAAAGGAAAACTATACCTTATACCCATAACTTTAGGAGAATGTAATACTGCGGATGTTTTGCCAATTTCTATTGACAGAACTGTAGATCAATTAAATCATTTTATAGTTGAAAATGAAAAAACGGCAAGAAAGTTTATAAAAAGCATATGCCCAACTAAACCCCAATCATCCTTAGAATTAAGCACCTTGAACAAACATACTGAAGTTGCTGAACATACTAAAATGATTCAACCCTGTATGGAGGGAATCAACGTTGGTTTGATGAGCGAGGCAGGATGCCCGGGAATAGCAGATCCTGGCGCTGTCATTGTAAAATTGGCACATGAAAAAGGAATTCAAGTTGTTCCATTGGTTGGTCCGTCTTCCATATTGCTAGCAATGATGGCCTCTGGAATGAATGGTCAAAGTTTTGCTTTTAATGGATATTTACCTATCGATAAAAACGATAAAAAAGTAGCGATTAAAAATTTCGAAAAAATATCTTTTGAAAAAAATCAATCGCAACTTTTTATAGAAACTCCCTACAGAAATAATAAATTCATTGAAGATTTATTACAAACCTTACAACCAAATACACATTTGTGTATTGCCGCTGATATTACACTTGAAACGGAATACATTAAAACGATGCAAATTGCAGCTTGGAGAAAAGAAAAAATAGATTTACAAAACAGGCCTGCAATTTATATTATACACAAAATGTATTAAATTTACATACGTACTTTTGCATTTTTATTTGCCTTTATATTGTGCGTTTCGTAACCCGAAAAAATATACAAATAATGCCTAACAGATGAACCATATTTGTCTTTACACTTAAATTTTCCATTCGATTTTAAAAATTTTCTAACCGAACCTGCTCCACCCAAATGAGCTGCAGCTAAAATGCCCGATTCGGTTATCATAACACCATCAATTACTTGACCTTGGTATTTCTGAATAGTTTTTTGTAAAGACCATTTGTGTTTTTGTAGTAAGGCTATGAATGCTTTTTCTTGAATTTCAGGTGATTTCAAAAAAGCTACTTTATCTGTAACACCAATTGATTCCAACGTTTTTGAACCAAACTGGTATTTTCCTAAATAACCTAAGGTGTTGATTTTATGGTATTTACCTTGCGATTCCTTGTTGCCAAGTGCCTCTTTAAATCCAATAAATCGCTTTCCTACATAAGGTATTGAATTGTTAATATAATCTGTGGGTTGTTCTGAAGGATATTGATAAAACAGAAAAGTAAGTGTATCTTCTGAAATAAATAAACTTGCTTTTTTTGGCTTGAACGAAGAACATACAAAGCAAACAATCATAGTGATTGCAATGTAAAAAGAACATTTTTTGAACATAAAATAGATTTCTCAAGCCCTGTCACCATCTTGAATTACAACAGCAAAGATACTACAAAATTGCAAAATCGATAACAAAATAATAAAGATTTATTAACATACATTGCTGAAAACCTTTAGAAGCTAGGAAGTTAGGGCTTTTTATCTAAATTTAATTATCTATTTGTACCCGTACTATTGATCCATTTTGCATAGTTATTGGCATTAATTTGATGTTCTGCATAGGTAACTGCAAAGTCATGATACCCAAAACGTTTTACGCTTGCGCAAAAATAAATATAGTTGTGTTTTTCTGGATTTAACACCGCATCAATTGCTGAAATATCAGGCATGGCTATTGGTCCTGGAGGCAATCCTTGATTTAAATACGTATTGTATGATGAATGAATCAACAAATCATTGTACAAAACACGTTTAATGATTTGATTGAAATTATTATCGCGCAATTTTAACGAATAAATGACCGTTGGATCTGCTTGTAAAGGCATGGGTACTGCAAGTCTATTGAGATAACAGCCAGCAACACGAGGCCTTTCGTCTGGTTTTACTGTTTCTTTATGAACGATTGAAGCCAATGTAATAACTTGTTCTGGTGACATGTTTAACTTTTTAGCTTTTGCCAAACGGTCTGGATTCCAAAATTTTGTATATTCTTCAATCATTTTATCACGAAAGGATTCGGCTGAAACATTCCAATAAAACTCGTATGAATTTGGAATAAACATAGCAAAAACATTGTCTTTTGTGAAATTGTTTTTAGCTAAAAAAACAGAATCTTTAAAAACAGCTAATAATTTTGAAGTGTCTGGTTCTATTTGAGAACTTAATCGAACACATAGATCTTCAAGTCGTTCTTGATTGTTGAAGGCAAATTTTACTGGAACATTTCGACGCAAAGAAGCTACAATTTTGAAATTTCCCATGCCTTGAGTTAACAAAAACCTGCCGGGTTTAACATTTTTATCATACGAACGAAGGCTAGCCATCATTTCAAAACCTCCCATTCCTTTCAAATAAGGCGTCATTATTTTTTTAACATCTTCATAATTTGAACCTGTTGGAACCGTTACATAAAATTCTTCTTTCGGCAAATTAGTATTTGAAATAAAAAAATTAAACCACACGGTAAACAATGCAACTGTTGCAAGAGCAGCAGCAGATCCAAAAACTATTTTATTTTTTTTTGATAAAACGATCATGTTATTTTTGACTATTTATTAATTGATAAAGTGCTTCATCTTGAAATTGATTGTTTTGCAACATCCAATCTTTCTTAATTCCTACTAATTGAAACCCAAAAGTAGTAAAAAGCTTGCAACTTATGTCATTTGAAATCCCAATATTTGCATACAATTGATGCAACTGTAGATGTACAAAACTATAATTAATGATTAATTGAAGGGCTTCATTGCCAAATCCTTTATTTCGGTGGAGGTCATTTTGAATCACAATCCCTACTCCTGCCCTTTTGTTTGCGGGATCAAAATCAAAAAGATCAATTAATCCGATGGTTTTTTTTGTGTCATTTTCAAAAATAGCAAGTCGCAATTGCTTGGCCTCATAAATATCTTGATGCGCATTTTCTAAATATTGTCGAATCAAAAATTTACTATACGGCGTTTGTGTATTGCTTACATGCCAAATGGTTTCATCATTTTCTATGGTGTAAATAAAATCAAGGTCTTCGGGTTCTAATGCACGCAAACTGATTTTGGATCCTTTTAATGTTATCATTATCAATTAATTATAAATTAATTTCTCCTTCATACACAAATTGAGCTGTTCCTTCTAGAAAAACGTTTTCATAACCCTTTTCCGTTTTAATGAAAGAAATAATGAGTTGACCGCCTTGAACATCAATGGTAATTTTGTTTTGTAGTGTTTTGTTGGTTGCTTGCATTGAAATTGCAACAGCTGTAGCGCCTGTTCCGCATGAGAGTGTTTCGTCTTCAACTCCTCTTTCATAGGTTCGAATGGCAAAATGATCTTCTGAAATTTGTTGAACAAAATTGACATTGCTTCCTTCATCTCCGTATAAATCAGAATATCTAATGGTTTTTCCGTTTTGCTTCACGTCGAAATTTTGTAAGTCATCCACAAGTGCAACATGGTGTGGTGATCCGGTATTTAGAAAAACATATTCATCTTTAATTAGTACTTCGTTCACGTCTTTCATTTGTAATGAAATACTTCCGCTTTCTTGAATGGTCGCAACATGTAATCCATCAGTGGCAATGAAAGTGGTTGTTTGATTGATAATTTCTAATTTTTTTGCGAAAGCAACAATACATCTTCCTCCGTTGCCACACATTGAACTTTCGTTGCCGTCAGAATTGAAATAGACCATTTTAAAATCGACATCGGAATCGTTTTCAAGCAGTATGAGGCCGTCAGCGCCAATACCAAAGCGACGGTCGCATAGGGTTTTGATTACATCAATATTGTGTTTTGGAAAAGTCAAATCACGGTTGTCTATCATGACAAAATCGTTTCCGGTTCCTTGGTATTTATAAAATTTCACGTTTATTTGCGTTTGGTTTTTATGGTAAATTAATTAGCCCTGATAGAGCCGATATCCTCCTGAAGTCCCGTAGGGCAAAGGAGATAAAGGCGAAAGCAGGAACATGGATTATTGAAAAAGCCCGAGCCTTTTGCTTCCAATAAAAAGCAAAGTTACAAATATTAATGATACGTTAAAGTATGTTAAACGAGCGTTAAAGCAAATTTGTGAAAATACTTTTTTATTAATTTTGGTGTTAGTAAAGTAATTATTAATGTAGAAATAGATTTGACCCCTATTTATGGGTTGGTTTGTTTCGAGAAATTGAAAAAAGTTTATGAAAAAAGTATCTAGTTTATTTTTGGTTTCTTTATTGAGTGGCGCCACAACTTTGGGCGGGTACAAATTATTTATTGAAAAGGGTGCAAATCGAAATTCGATTGTTACCCAAGCTGATAACATGGGTAGAAGCGTTGGTTTATCTAGCGAAACGGTTGATTTTGTGGATGCTGCTGACAAGGCAGTTCACAGTGTGGTGCACGTAAAAAATGTTTCAGTTCGCACGGTTTACAACCCCATTATGGAATTTTTTTATGGATCTAGAGGCGGGCAACAACAGGAACAAGTTGGTACAGGAAGTGGCGTTATCATCTCTGAAGATGGGTACATTGTGACCAATAACCATGTAATAAAAGACGCTTCTGAATTGGAGGTTACGCTAAACAACAAAAAAGTTTACAAGGCGAAATTGGTGGGGACCGATAGCAAAATGGACATTGCCTTGTTGAAAATTGACGCGGATGAGAAATTGCCTTTTTCTTCTTTTGCAGATTCAGACAACGTGAAAGTGGGCGAATGGGTACTTGCTGTGGGAAATCCGTACAATTTAACATCGACTGTTACTGCCGGAATTGTATCGGCAAAAGCCAGGAATATAGACACAAAAGGTATTCAGTCTTTTATTCAAACGGATGCGGCGGTAAACCCAGGTAATTCAGGTGGTGCATTGGTAAACACAAAAGGTGAGTTGATTGGCATAAACACCATGATTTCGTCGCCAACGGGCAGTTATACGGGTTATTCGTTTGCAGTTCCGTCCAATATTACTCGAAAAATAATTGAAGATATTATGGAATTTGGTAATGTGCAACGAGGTATTCTTGGTGTAGAAATTACAGAATTGAATGGCACCGTTTCTAGAGAACTTGGAGTTCAACAAACTGAAGGTGTGTATGTTAAAAAAGTAAATAAAAATTCGGGAGCTGAAAAAGCAGGTATTATCAAGGGCGATATTATCGTAAAATTAGACAACTCAACAGTAAGCAGTTTTTCTGAATTATCTGGTTATATCAATACAAAACGACCAAATGATAAGGTAAATGTAACCTTGATAAGAAACGGAAATACAAAAATGATTCCGGTTACTTTGGTAAAAAATGACTTAATCAAAACGGAGTTAAAAGGTATCGAAATTGAAAATATAAACGCTCAAGACAAAAAGAAATTCCGCATTGATTATGGCGTAAAAATCAGCGACGTTGTCAACGAACGATTGCTTCCCTACAAAGAAGAATTGGTTGGCAGCATTATATTAAATGTTGATAATGAAGCCGCTACTGATGTTGAAACCGTTTCAAGATTATTGAATAACAAAGATGAAAACCAAGGGATTAGCCTTCGTATCATTACAAAATCGGGGCAAGTAACTCGAATTATTATTTAGGTTATACCACCATTTAAAAAAGTATATTATTAATTCATGACCACTTCTAACATAGAGGTGGTTTTTTTTTTGAAGCACAAGTATATCTTCATCAGACAATTTGTCCCGCTTTCGCCTTTATCTCTCTCGCCCTTCGGGACTTCGAGAGGATATCGGCTCAATCGGGGCTAGACTTGAAGAGTAGTTTTTCAATTGAGAAGTTTTTGAGTTTTTGAGTTTTTGAGTTGCAAAGTCAATAAAAACCTTAATGAACCTGAATTTCTTAATGGTTAAAAAAAATCAATCTAAACATAAACCAAAACTCTCTTATTAGTTAAAAAAAACAAAATAATTTTACGAAAACGATATAGTTGATTACTTTTGCACAAATTTTTCAAGAACGCACTAACTAAACACTTAAAATGAGTCATTTAAACTACGAAAAAGAAATCGCTTTGCAAGCCGACAGACGAAAAGCAGGCGTAGAATTTATTAAAATAATCAGTGATTTATGGTACGATAAATCGATTGAATTGGTGCTTTTCAGAAATCAGTTAATTGATAGAAACGTCAGTGAAATCATCAATCTACATGAATATGCCGTTGAATTTGTTGAAAAACCAATCAATGTTTTTGATTCTGTTGAAATTGCAAAATCGATACTGAATTTAGATTTACCGCCATCGCGCATTGATATCGGGAAACTGACTTATGAATATCATTTAGACAATGTTAAATACAACGACGCGCGTGCCTTTGTGATAGACAAATTAAAAAATGCTAAAAACTCGGAAGAATTAAAACCAAAAGATGTTATTTTATATGGTTTTGGAAGAATCGGTCGATTAGTTGCAAGAGAATTAATGAGCAAAGTGGGAAAAGGTCAACAATTACGCCTTAGAGCCATTGTTACCCGCGATAAAAATGACGCTTTACTTTTAGAAAAAAGAGCTTCATTGTTGAGATACGATTCTATTCATGGCGATTTTGAAGGAAGCGTTTCAGTTGATATAAAAAATAATGCCCTCATAATAAATGGTACAACAGTGCATGTTATTACTGCCAACGCTCCTGAAGAAATTGACTATACAAAATTTGATATTCATGATGCATTGGTTATTGACAATACAGGTGCTTTTACAACCGAAGAAGCATTGAAAAGACATTTAGCATCTAAAGGCGTTGATAAAGTCTTACTTACTGCTCCCGGAAAAGGCGTTCCAAATATTGTATATGGTGTAAATCACGAAGAATACAACCCTGATGAAGTTTCTATTTTTTCGGCAGCATCTTGTACAACCAATGCTATCACTCCAATATTAAAAGTTATAGAAGATACCTTGGTTGTAACAAAAGGACATTTGGAAACCATTCATGCCTACACAAACGATCAAAACCTTGTGGATAATATGCACAAAAAATACCGTCGTGGTCGTGCAGCGGCTTTAAATATGGTTATCACTGAAACAGGAGCAGGAAGCGCTGTTGCAAAAGCATTACCAAGTCTTGAAGGAAAACTTACTTCAAATGCCATTCGAGTTCCCGTACCAAATGGTTCTTTAGTAATTCTTAATCTAGAAGTGGCTAAAAAAACAGATGTGAAATCTGTAAACAACATCTTGAAACAATATGCGCTTGAAGGATCGCTTGTGGAACAAATTAAATATTCGTTGAACAACGAGTTGGTTTCATCTGACATTGTGGGCACTTCAGCGCCTGCTATTTTTGATAGTAATGCTACTATTGTTTCTGCTGACGGCAAAAATATTATTTTATATGTTTGGTATGACAACGAATACGGCTACAGTCATCAAGTAATTCGATTAGCTAAATACATCTCTAAAGTGAGACGTTTTATGTACTACTAGTCAATTATTTTATAAAAAATGCCCTCAAAAAGAATATCTTATGAGGGCATTCTTATTTTTATAATAAATTATTGCACTAACAATTTATGCGGTGGAGCAAATTTAGTAAGATTAATTCCTTCCACAGCTTTTTTGTATTCTTCAATAGTTGGTGTTCGCCCCAAAACAGTTGACAAAACAACAACTGGCGTAGATGATAATAACGATTCGCCTTTTTTCTCTGCAGTATCTTCAACAACTCGTCCTTGAAATAAACGAGTAGAAGTTGCCATAACGGTATCTCCTTTTGACGCTTTTTCTTGGTTACCCATACAAAGGTTACAACCAGGGCGCTCTAAATACAGCATGTTTTCGTATTCTGTACGAGCTGCCGCTTTTGGCGCATTATCATCAAATTCAAATCCAGAATATTTTCGTAACACTTCCCAATCGCCTTCTACTTTCAATTCATCAACAATATTGTAAGTAGGTGGTGCAACTACTAATGGCGCTTTAAAAATTACTTTACCTTCCTGTTTTTCAATGTTTTTAAGCATTTGGGCTAATATTTTCATGTCGCCTTTATGAACCATACACGAACCAATAAATCCTAAATCAACCTTTTTTGTGCCTCCGTAGAATGACAATGGACGAATAGTATCGTGCGTATAACGTTTAGAAACTTCTTTATTATTAACATCTGGATCTGCAATCATGGGTTCGTCAATAATATCCAAATCAATTTCTACCTCAGCATAATACTTGGCATTTGCATCTGGACGTAAAGCTGGTTTATCGCCTGTTTTTATTTCCTCAATTCTTTTATTTGCTTTATTGATGAGACCTTGAAGTACTTTCGAAGCATTATCCATGCCTTTGTCTATCATTATTTTGATTCTTCCTTTGGCTATTTCCAAAGATTCAATCAACGTATCATCTTCAGAAATACAAATAGAAGCTTTTGCTTTCATTTCGGCAGACCAATCTGTAAAAGTGAAGGCTTGATCAGCAGTTAATGTGCCTATATGAACTTCGATAATTCGACCTTGAAAAACATTTTCTCCTCCAAATTTATGCAACATTTGCGATTGGGTTGCGTGAACCACATCACGGAAGTCCATGTATTCTTTCATTACTCCTTTGAACGTTACTTTAACCGATTCAGGAATAGGCATCGAAGCCTCTCCTGTAGCTAAAGCCAAAGCAACCGTACCGGAGTCTGCTCCAAAAGCAACTCCTTTTGACATTCTAGTGTGGGAATCGCCACCAATAATAATCGCCCATTCATCAATTGTTATGTCGTTCAATACTTTATGGATAACATCCGTCATTGGATGATACACTCCTTTAGGATCACGAGCTGTGATTAAACCAAAATCATTCATGAATTGCATCAATTTCGGGATATTGTCTTGTGCTTTTTTATCCCAAACAGAAGCAGTATGACAACCTGATTGATAGGCTCCATCAACAATTGGCGAAATTACTTTGGCTGCCATTGATTCTAATTCTTGAGCTGTCATCAAACCGGTGGTGTCTTGCGAGCCTACAATATTTACTTCTACACGAACATCTGAACCCGCATGCAATACTTTTCCTGGAGTTGTTCCAACAGCATTTTTGTTGAAAATTTTCTCAACAGCAGTTAATCCTTGACCATCGTTTGAAACCTCTTTCGATGGAGCAAAAACAGTTGGAATATCAATTCCTAAAACTTTACAAGCAAACGTTTGGATTTTTTTACCAAAAACAATGGCATAAGACCCGCCTGCTTTGATGAATTCAATTTTTTGTGGAGTAAAAGATTTCGATAAATCAATTAATTCTATATCACCACTATATAATTTTTTTGCTTTCGTATTGATGGTTAAAATTGTTCCTGTAGTTACAGAATAGACTTGTTCAAGAATAGTTTCTCCGTTTTCATCACGAAGAAGTGTTCCATTTTCATCTACTTTTTTAACCCAATTTTTCAAATCAATTCCGATTCCACCTGTAACATCAACAGTTGTAAGGAAAATTGGAGAAATTCCATTGGTTCCTCCTACAATAGGCGCTATGTTTACAAACGGAATGTATGGACTAGCTTTTCTTCCTGTCCAAAGTGCCACATTGTTTACGCCTGACATTCTAGAAGATCCCACGCCCATTGTCCCCTTTTCAGCGATTAACATCACACTTTTATCTGGATGTTGCGCTTGAAGTGCTTGAATTTCTTTTTGTGCTTGAGGTGTAATCATGCATTTACCATGCAACTCACGATCAGAACGCGAGTGCGCCTGGTTGCCAGGAGATAACAAATCAGTTGAAATGTCACCTTCGCCAGCAATAAAAGTTACTACTTGTATTTCTTCTGGTATAGCTGGTAAATTTGTAAAAAAATCTGCTTTAGCATAACTTTCTAAAATAGCTGCCGCTGTTGCGTTTCCATTTTCATAAGCCTCTTTTAAACGATCAGTGTCTGCATCATAAAGATACACTTGTGTTTTTAGAACTTCAGCTGCATCCTTAGCAATAGATACATCATTTCCTAAAGCTAAATCAAGTAATACTTCTATTGACGTTCCACCTTTCATGTGAGACAACAACTCAAAAGCAAAGGCAGAAGTGATTTCATCTACTTTTTCATTTCCAAGAATAATATCTTTTAAAAAATAAGCTTTTTTACCTGCCGCGCTTGTAGTTCCTGGCAGTGTGTTATAAATAAAAAAATGCAAACAATCTTTTCTATTTGGATTGGTAACATCTTTAATTTGTGTAATAATCTCGCTTAGTAATTCGGCACTATCAATTGGTTTTGGATGTAATCCTTGCCCTTTTCTATCTTCGATTTCTTGAATATAATCGCTATAAAGATTCATTTTAGTATCTAAATCCATAATATGAAATAATTTTAATTTGTAAGCAAATTTAAGAAAACAGAATTCGAATTGAAAATTTTTAACAAACTATCTTTATACTTTGTAATAATTTAATGAAAAGAAGGTTTTAATGGATATTTTTTACAAAAAACGTATTTTTAGACTTAAAAAATAAAAATACTGTAATCTATTTCTTCAATTCAATCAATAAAAAAGTCTTTAATAAATAATTATTAAAGACGTTATTAGAAAATATCAAAATTAATTTATAACAAGGAATTTATAATTACTTCCTCAGTGATTCCTTCGGCATCAGCTTTGTAATTTTTAATAATTCTATGTCTTAAAATTCCAGTAGCAACAGCTTTTACATTTTCTATATCAGGTGAGAATTTACCATTGAATACAGCATGAGATTTAGCTGCTAAAATCAAATTTTGAGAAGCTCTAGGTCCGGCGCCCCAATCAAGGTATTTGTTAACAAAATCTGTAGAAAGAGGTCCTTTTGGTCTTGTTTTACCAACCAAAGTGACTGCATATTCTATAACATTGTCAGCAACAGGAACTCTTCGAATTAAATCTTGAAAATCAATTATTTCTTGAGATGTAAACAAAGGGTTTATGATGGGTTTTAAGTCAGATGTTGTGTTTTTTACAACTAAAACTTCTTCTTGAAATGTTGGATAATCTAGTTTTATTGCAAACATAAAACGATCCAATTGTGCTTCTGGCAAAGGATAGGTTCCTTCTTGCTCTATAGGGTTTTGGGTAGCTAAAACAAAATAAGGCAAATCCAATTTATAATTGTGTCCAGCAATAGTTACAGAACGTTCCTGCATAGCTTCAAGCAAAGCTGCTTGAGTTTTTGGGGGTGTTCTATTGATCTCGTCGGCTAAAATAATATTAGAAAAAACAGGACCTTTGATGAATTTAAACTGACGATTTTCATCTAAAATTTCACTTCCTAAAATATCTGACGGCATCAAATCGGGTGTGAATTGAATCCTCTTGAAATCCAACCCTAAAGCAGTAGATATTGTATTAACCATCATAGTTTTAGCTAATCCTGGAACTCCAACAAGCAAGGCATGACCACCTGAAAAAATACTTAAAAGTATTTGTTCAACAACAGCATCTTGACCAACGATGATTTTAGAAATTTCTTTTTTGAGCGCCTCTTTTTTTTGAACCAAATTTTGGATAGCTGCTACGTCTGACATAGTACTTGTAGTTTAGTAAATAATTTAATTATTTAGTTGCCTTTTTTGTCCAATTGTTTGTGAATACACAATCTTTGTACTCACCATTTATTTTGATGTAAGTCTCTTTGATTTTTTCATCAAACCATTTAGCAATGGCATCAATTTGCTTTTCTTTTAGTGCCAACTCTCTAATTTTTGTATAATCTTTACTGTAATCAGCTGCGTGTTCATCGATTCGGTTGGTAACCATCACAATTTTAAATTTTTTCCCTTCTCTGGGATCATCAATTAAAATTGGTTTTGAAATTTCTCCATCTTTAAGATTAGAAACTTGACCATATAATTCAGGATCCATTTTTGTTAATTCAAAATGTGAATCTTGCGTTTTTGGATTGATTAATGTTCCGCCATTTGCCTTGGTTTCTTTTTCGTCAGATAATTGTCTCGCAGCATCTGCAAAGGTAATTTCTTTAGCTTCCACTCTTTTTTTGATTAACTCAATTTTTTCTTTTGCTTCAGTCAATGCATCGTTTGAAACTTTCGGCATCAACAAAATGTGTCTCAACTCAAGATCTTGACCTTTTATTTTTTCTACTAAAATGATATGAAAACCAAACTCTGTTTCAAAAGGTTCGGAGATTTCACCTTCTTTTAATGAAAATGCTACATCTTTAAATTCTTTTACAAAACCTGTTTTTCTATTAATTTTATAAAAACCACCTGATGAGGCAGATCCTCTATCGTCAGAGTAAATAACGGCTCGCGTTTTAAAACTAGCACCCGCAATTACTTCTTGTTTTATAAGTTTTAATTTATCTATTACTTTTTGCTTTTCTTCTTGGGTAATTTTAGGAACGATTACAATATTAGCCACTTCGAGTTCGGCACCAAAAATAGGTTTTTGAGAATCACTAATGTTTTTAAAGAAACTTCGTGTTTCTTCTGGGGTAATTTGAATTTCATCAACAATTTTGCGTTGCATTTCGTTGGCTAGCTTTTGTTGCTTTAAAATTTCAAATAATTCACTTCGAAAATCATCTTCACTCGACTTTTTGAAATATTTGACGACTTTTTCCATCGAACCCAATGACTCAACCATATAACTTAACTGCTGCGTCATTTTTTCTTTTATCTCTTCATCCTTAACAACTACTGAATCTTGAATAGCTTGATGTGCATACAATTTATCTTCAAGTAATTTTCCAATCATTTGACATCTCGAAATATCTTTTATAGATGCACCTTGACTGGATAATTCCAAAAATGACTTATCAATATCTGAATCTAATATATTAAAATCACCAACGGTAGCAATAATTCCATCAATTTTTTGACGTTTACTGGTTTTCTTTACAGTATCTGTTGGTTTTGAAACTGGCTTTGTAATTATTTCTTGAGCTACTGCTGTAAATCCAAATAAGAAAATAGTTGCTGCCGTTATAATCCTGTTCATATTGTATTTCATTTTTTTTATTTCTTTAACTGAATTCTTACTTTTTCAAAAACGTCTTGATGAATATCTATGGTGAATTCTTTTTTTAATTCACTCACCCAATTTTGTTCTAAATATTGTTGGTAATCATTGATCACTTTTCCTTTACATTCGTCTAATGATTTGTCTCCTGGTGGAATTACTTTATTAACTTTGGCAAAATAATAATAATCACCTTGTTTTATTATTCCCGAGAAACCTTCTTTTAATGGTAATTCTTTCGGCAAAGAAACTGACCCTTCTTCGTAAATTGCCATGTTTGACATTAAAGTAATAACTCCATTCGAATTGAATTTCTCTTCTATGTTTTTAATAGAAATACCTTTTTTAAACTGAACAGCTGCTTTTTCAACTACCGATTTATCAGTTGATGACAACAAAACAACTTCTGCTCTGGTTTTCCATTGGTATTTACTTTTTTGAGTTTCATAAAATGATTGCAAACCAATAGTATCATTTTTGGCACGTTGCCAAATCTCTTTTTCCATTAATTCAAAAAGCAATAAACCATCACGGTATTCTTCCATCACAGCTGCAAATTCTGGATGCTCGTTTTCAAGATTTGCATCGTTGTATTTATTTAACTCTGCATCAACAAAGTTCTCATACAATGAACCCACCAACTTATCAACAGGTTTCGTTGTGACACCAGATTTTTGCTGATCATCTATAAATTTTAAAAATGAAAAACCGGAAACCGGAAATGAATTAATCGTAAATAATTTTGAAGAATATGCCAACGAATCGGTAGGCTTTACCCATTTCGCTTCATAAATATCTGGAGTCATTTGTTTGGAAATTGAAGCATACATTTTTTTGTCTTTCTCTACAGTATATTTTTTTCGAAGTTTCAAATTCATCGATTTTTCGATTAACCGTGAACGTTCGTCTTTTCCAATTTTATTTTCTAATTCTGGTCGTAATTCTTCCAGTGATTTTAACGGATATTTTTGTATCAATTTAACGATATGCCATCCAAATTGCGATTGAAAGGGTTGCGATATCGGATTTTCTTTGGTTAAAGAAAAAGCAGCATTTTCAAATTCTATCGAACTTAATTGTCCTGACGCAAAACGATTTAATTCACCACCTTTTGAACTTGTTGATTTATCGTCAGAAAATTGTTGTGCTAATTCATCAAATTTTTCTCCTTGTTGCAATTTTTGATAGATATTTTGTATTGTTTTCTGAACCTCTTCAGCCGTTTTTGTTTCGCCCTCTTTTGGGTTTTGTAACATAATATGTGCAACTGAAATTTCACCTCGGTTATCTCTGATATCATTAATTTTTATCAAATGATAGCCAAAACGAGTGCGTATTGGTTGAGAAACTTGATTTAATGGTGTTTTGTATGCCGCTGATTCAAACGGATAAACCATTCTAAAACTTGTAAAATATCCTAAATTACCTTGATTGTCTTTTGCAGAAGGATCTTCAGACGATTCTTGAGCTATTTTACCAAAATCTTCGCCTTTCACAATTTTATCTCGAAGTGCCAAAATTTTATTGTAAGCTACTAATGTATCTGCAGGAGCTGCATTTTCATTCACCATTAATAAAATATGTGAAGCATTGATTTCTTTGGTCATTCTGTCATAACCTTCTAGTATCAAAGCGTCTGTAACTTTAGAGTCTGTTAAATAATTTTTTGCCAATTGAGCACGATAATTACTCAATTCTGTTTGGTATTGCTTACCGTTTTGTAAACCTAGTTTGTAGGCTTTATTCACTTTAAGTTTGTATCCAATAAATAATTCAAGATATTGTTTTAAATCCTTTTGAGATTCGTCTTTCACCAAATCTAAATTTTTATTATAAACTCTAACAAACTCGTCTGTGTAATACGGTTTATCATTAATAGAAAAAAGCAATTCTTTATTTGAATTTTGTGCCGAAACGCAAACGCTAAAGAAAAATAATAATCTTAAAAATATTCGTTCCATAAATTATACTATCAAAATTTATTTTTTAAAAAAATTAATTACAATCAACAAAAGTAACAATTCAAAGGGATTAAACAAGTCTTCAGTTTAGTATTAACAAAAATTTATAAACATCTAAAATAAGATTTGTGTTAACAATCATTATCACTTAAGAGAAACGCAGTAATTTATTTTAATCTCAAATGCATCTCAAACAATTGAAATAGAAAAGGTATTCGTTTTTTTACTTAATAAATAGTATTTTTGCAAACCATTAAATAAATTATGACTTTTACAGAAGAAATCGCACGTAGACGTACCTTTGGTATTATTTCGCATCCCGATGCAGGAAAAACAACATTAACAGAAAAATTATTGCTCTTTGGTGGTGCGATACAAGAAGCTGGTGCCGTTAAAAACAATAAAATAAAAAAAGGAGCAACTAGTGACTTTATGGAAATTGAAAGACAAAGAGGGATTTCGGTTGCAACTTCCGTTTTGGCATTCATATATAAGGACAAAAAAATAAATATTTTAGATACACCAGGTCATAAAGATTTTGCCGAAGATACTTTTAGAACTTTAACAGCAGTTGATAGTGTTATTGTTGTAATTGATGTGGCAAAAGGGGTTGAGGAACAAACAGAAAAATTAGTTTCTGTTTGTAGAATGCGAAAAATACCTATAATTGTATTCATCAATAAACTTGACCGTGAAGGAAAAGATGCTTTTGACTTAATGGACGAAGTAGAAAAAAAATTAGGTCTTCACGTTACCCCTTTGAGTTTTCCAATCGGAATGGGTTATGATTTTCAAGGAATTTATAATATTTGGGAGCAAAATGTAAATATGTTTAGCGGTGATAGTCGGAAAAACATTGAAGACACCATTGCTATTACTGACATTAATAGTCCTGAAATTGACAAATTAATAGGAGATAAAGCAGCAATTAAATTAAGAGAAGAACTCGAACTAATTGATGAAGTGTATCCTAAATTTGATCGACAAGAGTATTTGGACGGAAATTTACAACCCGTCTTTTTTGGTTCGGCATTAAACAATTTTGGTGTTAGAGAATTATTGGATTGTTTTATAACCATTGCGCCTACTCCAAAAGATAAGGAGTCAGATACACGATTAGTTAAGGCAGATGAAACAAAATTGTCAGGATTTGTGTTTAAAATTCATGCTAATATGGATCCTAAACATAGAGATCGATTAGCTTTTGTGAAAATTGTTTCTGGAACTTTTGAACGAAACAAGCCTTATTTGCATGTTAGAAATAACAAATCAATGAAGTTTTCGAGTCCGAATGCTTTTTTCGCAGAAAAGAAAGAAATAGTTGATATTTCCTATCCAGGAGACATTGTTGGTCTTCATGATACTGGTAATTTTAAAATTGGAGATACCTTAACCGAAGGGGAATTAATGAATTTTAGGGGCATACCAAGTTTTTCTCCAGAACATTTTAGATATATCAATAATGCTGATCCTTTAAAGGCAAAGCAATTAGAAAAAGGTGTTGATCAATTGATGGACGAAGGTGTGGCGCAATTATTTACATTAGAATTAAATAACCGTAAAATAATTGGAACCGTTGGAGCGCTTCAATATGAAGTTATTCAGTACCGATTGGAACACGAATATGGTGCAAAATGTACTTATGAAAACTTTCCGGTGCACAAAGCATGTTGGGTAAAACCTGACGATGCTAAGAGTGAAGAATTTAGAGAGTTTAAGCGTGTTAAGCAAAAATTCATGGCACATGATAAATTTGGACAATTAGTATTTTTAGCAGATTCAGACTTTACAATTCAAATGACACAAAGTAAATATCCAACTGTGAAATTATATTTCACTTCTGAATTTGATTAAAAATTAGTATTTTTTAAAATAAAAAATCATCCAATTTCTGGATGATTTTTTTTTAAATTGACTAAAAAAAACTAATAGGCGTTTAAATTTAATTAGGCTTTTATAAAAGTCATTAGGCTTATACTTTAGGCTTGTAAAAATGAAAATGTTAAACAAAATAAACAATTTTTTTAATAAAAACCATCCTTCCCAGAATGGTTTTTATTGATATTTTGGCTTTTAAGATGAAAAAAAAATATTTTGGCTTTCTATGGTACAAATATACTAGGCATCAACAAGTTGAAAAAATAATTTAGGTAGATATAAGTTTATGAACGTGTAGAATTTTTACTACAAAAAACAATCTGAATTTAAAAAATTAAAAACCATCCTTTTCAAGATGGTTTTTGTTATTGGCTCGTAAAAAAGAATATAAATGCTCTGGCTTTGTACATGACAAATTTACATCGTTATAAATCTTTGAAAAAATAAAATCTGTAGAACAAATTTAACCACCGTGTAGAATTTTTACTACAAAAAAGAACCACCTTTTGGTTGACTCTTTCAAACTTTAATTATTGATTATTTTTTAACAACTTTAATTGTTTTCGAAACTTGATCAGAAGTAACTTCTACAAAGTAAGTTCCTGATGCAAATGATGATAAATCAACTTGTGTTGAAGTAGCATTGACTTTTCTAATGATTACTTCTTGACCTAACATATTGAAAACTCTAACTTGAGTAATCGAGTCTGAATAACTAATATTTAAAATATCAGATGTTGGATTTGGATAGTAATTAAAATTAGCAACATCAAATGTGTTTCTGTCTAGAGTTACTGTTACAGTAATAGCTAAAGCAGTACTTCTACAAGAACCTACTACTGAAACTGCGTAATAAGTTGAACCATTTGTAATTTGAGTACCAGATATGTAAATTGTCAGCAAAAAGTATACTTATTTAGTCAAAAACTAAGAGAGTGTTTTTAAAAATTATTATTAAATTTGAATTATTAACTAAATACTCTCTTAGGAAAAGTCAAATTTAGTTTGAAGACATACACTCATAAAGTAAAAATTGAACCCAATATTTGTAGCTGAAGATGCTGTTGCGTCTGAAAGTGGTGCTACTAACTGAGTAGTTCCAGTTGACATGTCGATAACATTGCTATTTACATCTAAAGCTAACGAACCCGAAGTATTAGTGCTAAAAGCATAATTAGCTGAAGATTGTCCTTGAGCCAATACAAAAGAAAATAACGCCACAAACATGGTTACAAACGAAAGCCAGTTTCGTTTAAAACCTGTGTACGATGCATCTCTTTTTGTTTGAAAATTTGTTGAAGCACCATTATTGCTAGCCTCAACGGAATCGTAATTATTATTCATAAAATTATTTTTTTTTGGTTACTTAATAATTTATACAAATTATAAAAAAAATTACAAACATTATTTTTTTGTTATTATTTTATCATTTTAAATTAAAGTGCCTTTTTTTAATGAAATTTTTAATCTGAAAACGGGTTTTTGCGTGAAGGATTGCAGTGGAAAGCCCAAAGCCACTTGTAGCGTCAGCGGAAAGTGGCGAGGACTTGAAACGGAAAGCCTGACCCCGTTTTAGTAGATTTTCAATTTTTGGAAAGATGATGTAAACGGGGCACGCCCAAATGAATAAAAAAAACCTCTCGAAAGTGAGAGGTTATGAGTTATGCTTGACCGGCTGGGCCAAAATTCATGGGTATATGTGGTTGTTCGGATTCTTTGATTTCACCGTGAGCCGCTTCAAATCGGTGGATGTTTTCACCTAATGCTTTGAGTAATCTTTTGGCGTGTTGCGGCGTTAAGATGATTCTTGATTTTACTTTTGATTTTGGAACTCCTGGCATGATGGTTACAAAATCGAGTACAAACTCTGATTGTGAGTGGTTGATGATGGCTAGGTTTGAATAGATTCCTTCGGCTGTTTTTTCGTCTAATTCTATATTAATTTGACCTTGTTGTTCGTTATTGTTCATGAATTTTGTTTTAGATATTCAAATGTACTACAATTTATTTAATAAAAAAACCACTACTATCGATTTGTTCAATAGCAGTGGTTTGGTATAATAACTAGGAATTATTTTAGTAAATAAATTCTTCGCTAGTGATTGTTTGTTCTTTGTATTCGTCTTTACTTCCAACAATTCTGTCGTCGTATTCTCTCATACCTGTTCCTGCAGGGATTCTGTGTCCTACAATTACATTTTCTTTCAATCCTTCTAATGTATCAACTTTACCTGCAACTGCAGCTTCGTTTAATACTTTGGTTGTTTCTTGGAAAGAGGCTGCTGAGATAAACGATTTGGTTTGAAGCGATGCTCTTGTGATACCTTGAAGTACTGGTGTTGCTGTTGCGGTAACAACATCACGAGCTACTACTAGATTTTGATCATTACGTTTTAGTAACGAATTTTCATCACGTAATTGACGCGGAGAAACAATTTGACCTGCTTTTAGGTTTTCTGAATTTCCTGCATCTTCAACCACTTTCATTCCGTATAATTTATCGTTTTCTAAGATAAAATCGCTCGTATGACATAATTGCTCTTCTAAGAATAAGGTATCTCCTGGATCTTCGATTCTAACTTTACGCATCATTTGACGTATAACTACCTCAAAGTGTTTGTCGTTGATTTTTACACCTTGAAGACGGTATACTTCTTGAATTTCGTTTACCAAATACTGTTGAACGGCAGAAGGACCTTGAATTCTAAGGATATCATCTGGTGTGATTGCTCCATCAGATAAAGGAACACCTGCTCTTACGAAGTCATTTTCTTGAACCAAAATTTGACTAGATAATTTTACAAGATATTTCTTCACTTCACCGAATTTAGATTCGATGATGATTTCGCGATTACCTCTTTTGATTTTTCCGAAAGTAACAACACCATCAATTTCTGAAACTACCGCTGGGTTTGAAGGATTACGAGCTTCTAACAGCTCGGTAATTCTTGGTAAACCTCCTGTGATATCGCCAGATTTTGATGAACGACGTGGGATTTTAACAAGAATTTTACCTGCTTTAATTTTCTCGCCATCGTCTACCATAAGGTGCGCTCCAACTGGTAAGTTGTACGAACGAATTAATTCGCCGTCTTTACCATATACTAATAATGTAGGTACTAATTTTTTGTTTCTTCCTTCAGAAATTACTTTTTCTTGGAACCCTGTTTGCTCATCAATTTCAACCATGAATGATTGACCTTGCTCTAAATCTTCGTAAGCAATTTTTCCTGTAAATTCAGAAACGATAACTCCATTATATGGATCCCATTTACAGATGATAGCACCTTTTTCTAGAACGTCTCCATCTTTAACAAAAATACTAGAACCGTATGGAATGTTGTGTGTACTTAATAAAATACCCGTTTTAACATCGATTAATTTCAACTCCGTAGAACGAGAAACAACAATATTTACTTTGTTTCCATCGGCGTCTTCACCAATAACCGTTTTTAAATCTTCGATTTCTAGTTTACCTGGGAAACGAGCAAGAATACTTGATTCTTCAGAAACACCTCCTGCTACCCCACCTACGTGGAATGTACGAAGTGTTAACTGCGTACCTGGCTCTCCAATTGATTGTGCTGCAATTACTCCAACTGCTTCACCTTTTTGAGTCATTTTTCCAGTAGCCAAGTTACGTCCGTAACATTTAGCACAGATACCTTTTTTAGCTTCGCAAGTTAATGGTGAACGAACTTCTACTTTTTCAAGAGGAGATTCGTCAATTGTTTTAACGATAGCTTCGGTAATTTGTTCGCCTGCATGGATTAAAACTTCAGAAGTTAAAGGATTTATTACATCTTGTAATGCAACACGTCCTAAAATTCTTTCTCCTAATGTTTCAACGATTTCTTCGTTTTTCTTCAATGCAGAAACTTCAATTCCTCTTAAGGTACCACAATCAACAGAGTTTACAATAACATCTTGAGAAACGTCATGTAGTCTTCTTGTTAAGTATCCAGCATCTGCTGTTTTAAGAGCGGTATCTGCAAGACCTTTACGAGCACCGTGCGTAGAAATAAAGTATTCTAAAATTGAAAGACCTTCTTTAAAGTTAGAAAGAATAGGGTTTTCGATAATTTCACCACCACCAGCAGTTGATTTTTTTGGCTTAGCCATCAAACCACGCATACCGGTTAACTGACGAATCTGTTCTTTAGATCCCCTTGCTCCAGAGTCAAGCATCATATATACCGAGTTGAAACCTTGTTGGTCTTCACGGATATTTTTCATTGCTAATTCTGTTAACTGAGCATTGGCAGATGTCCAAATATCAATAACCTGGTTGTAACGTTCGTTATTTGTAATTAATCCCATGTTGTAGTTCATAGAAATACCTTCTACTTGAACTCTAGCATCTGCGATTAATTGTGTTTTTTGCTCTGGAATTTTAATATCCCCTAATGAGAATGACAATCCACCTTTGAAGGCAAATTTGTACCCCATGTCTTTCATATTATCTAAGAAAGCTGCTGTAGTTGGTACATCAGTTACAGATAAAATTTTTCCGATAATATCACGTAACGATTTTTTTGTTAAAACTTCATTGATAAATCCTGCTGCTGGCGGTACTACTTCGTTGAACAATACTCTACCTGCAGTAGTTTGAATGATTTTTATAACTTTATTTCCATTGTCATCAATATCATTTGCTCGGATTTTAACTCTTGCATTTAATTCCAATTTACCTTCATTCAAAGCAATATTTACTTCTTCAGCAGAATAAAAAGTTAAATCTTGACCTAAAATAATATGTTCTGGTGTTGACAAACGTTCTTTGGTCATATAATAAAGACCCAAAACCATGTCCTGAGAAGGTACAGTAATTGGCGCACCATTTGCAGGGTTCAAAATATTATGAGAAGCCAACATCAATAATTGTGCTTCTAAAATAGCTTCTGGCCCTAGTGGTAAGTGAACCGCCATCTGGTCACCATCAAAATCCGCATTAAATGCCGTACAAACTAAAGGGTGCAATTGAATCGCTTTTCCTTCAATTAATTTTGGTTGGAATGCTTGGATACCAAGACGGTGCAAAGTTGGAGCACGATTCAGTAATACTGGGTGACCTTTGATTACGTTTTCAAGAATATCCCAAACAACTGGTTCTTTTTTGTCGATTATTTTTTTAGCAGACTTAACCGTTTTAACTATTCCTCTTTCGATTAACTTACGAATAACGAAAGGTTTGTATAATTCGGCTGCCATATCTTTTGGAAGACCACATTCAAATAATTTCATTTCTGGTCCAACAACAATTACCGAACGAGCAGAATAATCGACACGTTTTCCTAAAAGGTTTTGACGGAAACGACCTTGTTTTCCTTTCAATGAATCAGAAAGAGATTTCAATGGTCTGTTTGATTCTGTTTTAACTGCTGATGCTTTACGTGTATTATCAAACAATGAATCTACAGATTCTTGCAACATACGTTTTTCGTTTCTTAAGATAACTTCAGGAGCTTTAATTTCCATCAATCTTTTTAAACGGTTGTTACGAATAATTACACGACGGTATAAGTCATTTAAATCTGAAGTTGCAAAACGACCACCATCAAGAGGTACTAACGGACGCAATTCTGGCGGAATAACTGGTATTACTTTAAGAATCATCCATTCAGGACGGTTCTCTCTGTTTAAGTTTGAGTCACGGAAAGATTCTACAACTTGTAATCTTTTTAATGCTTCTGTTTTACGTTGTTTAGATGTTTCATTATTTGCGCTATGACGTAAATTATAAGAAAGTTCATCTAAATCAATTCTTGCTAACAAGTCCATAATACATTCTGCTCCCATTTTGGCAACAAACTTGTTAGGATCAAAATCATCTAAATATTGATTGTCAGCTGGAAGGGTATCTAAAATATTTAAATATTCTTCTTCTGTTAAAAAATCAAGTCTTTTAATATCGTCACCTTCAGCATTTTTTGCAATACCTGGTTGGATTACTACATATCTTTCATAGTAGATAATCATATCTAATTTCTTAGAAGGTAAACCAAGAATATATCCAATTTTGTTTGGAAGTGAACGGAAATACCAAATATGAGCAATTGGCACCACAAGGTTGATGTGCCCAACTCTATCTCTACGTACTTTTTTCTCTGTTACTTCAACACCACAACGGTCACAAACGATACCTTTGTAACGAATTCTTTTATATTTTCCGCAAGCACATTCGAAATCTTTAACAGGTCCGAAAATACGTTCGCAAAAAAGTCCATCACGTTCTGGTTTGTGGGTTCTATAATTAATTGTTTCAGGCTTTAAAACTTCACCTCTTGATTCTGCCAAAATTGATTCTGGAGAAGCTAATCCGATTGAAATTTTTTCAAATCTTTTAGGTGCCGTGCCTTTGTCTTTGTTTCTATTATTCATCATAGTCTTTACTGTTGATTTATTTGCAATTAAAAAATTGATTCTTATTAAAGTCGAAAGTTTGAAATTCAAAAGTCAAAAGTCGTGTTAGACTTTCTGACCTTAAGACTTTTTGACTTTGGACTAAAATATACCTCGAATTACTTCTCTAAACCTCAAACTCTCTTTGAAGCGCTAATTACAAGAACCTGAAGGTTTTATAAAAAATCGGAACGGTTTACGGGTATAAATCTTTAAAAACTCTATTTTGTGTAATTAGTTGTCAGTCACAGTTTTCAGTAATACTGTAAACTGCAACTGTAACTATTTACTATTTTTATTCTTCTAATCTGATATCTAATCCAAGACCTTTCAATTCGTGCATTAATACGTTGAAAGATTCTGGCAATCCTGGTTCTGGCATTGATTCACCTTTAACGATTGCTTCATATGTTTTGGCTCTACCAATAACATCATCCGATTTAACCGTTAAGATTTCTCTCAGCGTACTCGATGCTCCATAAGCTTCAAGTGCCCAAACCTCCATCTCACCAAAACGTTGACCTCCAAATTGAGCTTTACCTCCAAGTGGTTGTTGTGTAATTAATGAGTACGGTCCGATAGAACGTGCGTGCATTTTATCATCAACCATATGTCCAAGTTTCAACATATAGATAACTCCAACTGTTGCAGGTTGATGGAAACGTTCTCCAGTTCCACCGTCATAAAGATAGGTATGTCCAAATCTTGGAACTCCAGCCTCGTCAGTCAAATCATTAATTTGATCTAAAGTTGCTCCATCAAAAATTGGTGTTGCAAATTTACGTCCTAATTTTTGACCTGCCCATCCAAGAACTGTTTCATAAATTTGTCCGATGTTCATACGAGAAGGTACCCCAAGTGGATTCAATACAATATCAACAGGAGTTCCGTCTTCCAAGAAAGGCATGTCTTCATGACGAACGATACGTGCAACAATACCTTTGTTACCGTGACGACCCGCCATTTTATCCCCAACTTTTAGTTTACGTTTTTTAGCGATATATACTTTTGCTAATTTCAAAATACCTGCTGGTAATTCGTCTCCAACTGTAATGGTGAATTTTTCTCTTCTTAATGCACCTTGCAGATCATTTAATTTGATTTTATAATTGTGAATTAAGTCATTAACCAATCTATTGGTATCTTCATCAGCTACCCATTGACCTTTCGTTAAATGTGCGAAATCTTCTACAGCATGTAACATTTTTTGAGTGTATTTTTTACCTTTTGGTAAAACTTCTTCACCCAAATCATTCATAACACCTTGCGATGTTTTACCATTAACGATAAAGAATAATTTTTCTACTAATTTATCTTTTAATTCAACAAATTTAGTTTCAAATTCAAGTTCTAAAGAAGTCAATGCATCTTTATCTTGTGTTCTTTTACGCTTATCTTTTACCGCTCTTGCGAATAATTTTTTATCTAAAACTACACCATGTAATGATGGTGATGCTTTTAATGATGCGTCTTTTACATCACCAGCTTTGTCACCAAAGATTGCACGAAGTAATTTTTCCTCTGGTGTTGGATCTGATTCTCCTTTTGGAGTGATTTTTCCGATAAGAATATCGCCAGGCTTCACCTCAGCACCAATTCTAATCATACCATTTTCATCCAAATCTTTTGTTGCTTCTTCAGAAACGTTCGGGATATCATTCGTTAATTCTTCGTTCCCTAATTTCGTATCTCTTACTTCTAATGAATAATCATCAATATGTATAGAGGTGAAAATATCATCACGAACAACCTTTTCAGAAATTACAATCGCATCCTCAAAGTTATACCCTTTCCAAGGCATAAAAGCAACTTTTAAGTTTCTACCAATGGCTAATTCTCCATTTTGAGTTGCATATCCTTCACAAAGAACCTGACCTTTAGTTACTCTATCCCCTTTTCTAATAATAGGTTTTAGATTGATTGAGGTACTTTGGTTGGTCTTTCTGAATTTAATTAATTGATATGTTTTCTCATCAGATTCAAAACTAACCATTCTTTCTTGCTCAGATCGGTCATATTTGATAGTGATTTTATTAGCATCAACATATTCTACAACACCATCTCCTTCAGCATTTATTAATACTCTAGAATCAGAAGCAACTTGACGCTCAAGACCAGTTCCAACAATTGGAGCTTCAGGACGTAACAAAGGTACAGCCTGACGCATCATGTTAGATCCCATCAACGCACGGTTCGCATCATCATGTTCCAAGAAAGGAATCAATGATGCAGAAATAGATGCAATTTGATTTGGAGCTACATCTGTATAATGAACAGCAGAAGGTTCTACCACTGGGAAATCACCCTCTTCACGAGCAATAACTTTGTCAGCAGTAATGTTTCCAACAGCATCCATTTCAATGTTTGCTTGAGAAATTAATTTACCTTCTTCTTCTTCAGCACTTAAATATACTGGAGTAGAAATTAAATCTACTTGACCATTTGTAACTTTACGGTAAGGTGTTTCAATGAATCCCATACCATTTACTTTGGCGTAAACCCCTAAAGATGAAATCAAACCAATGTTTGGTCCCTCTGGTGTTTCAATTGGACATAAACGACCGTAGTGTGTGTAGTGAACGTCACGAACCTCGAAACCAGCTCTCTCTCTTGAAAGTCCACCTGGTCCAAGTGCAGATAATCTTCTTTTATGGGTAATCTCAGCTAATGGATTCGTTTGATCCATGAATTGAGATAATTGGTTGGTACCAAAGAAAGAGTTGATTACTGAAGATAATGTTTTAGCATTGATCAAATCAATAGGTGTAAACACCTCGTTATCTCTAACGTTCATTCTTTCTCTAATAGTTCTAGCCATACGAGCTAAACCAACTCCGAATTGTTGAGACAATTGTTCTCCAACTGTTCTAACACGACGGTTTGATAAGTGGTCAATATCATCAATATCAGCTTTCGCATTGATTAATTCTATCAAATATTTAATGATAGTAATGATATCTTCTTTAGTTAAAACTTGTTTTTCCATTGGAATATCAAGGTTTAACTTTTTGTTCATTCTATAACGACCAACTTCACCTAAGTTATAACGTTGGTCAGAAAAGAATAATTTATCGATAATACCACGAGCCGTTTCTTCATCAGGCGGTTCAGCATTTCGTAATTGTCTATAAATGTGTTCAACAGCTTCTTTTTCAGAATTTGTTGGATCTTTTTGTAACGTGTTGTGGATAATTGCATAATCAACTTGATTATTATCCTCTTTATGTAATAAGATTACTTTTACATCAGCGTCAAGAATTTCCTCTACGTTATCTTTATCCAAGATTGTATCTCTATCAAGGATGATTTCATTACGTTCAATAGAAACTACTTCACCGGTATCTTCATCCACAAAATCTTCATGCCAAGTATTTAAAACTCTGGCAGCTAATTTTCTTCCTATATATTTTTTAAGACCTGTTTTAGAAACTTTAATTTCTTCTGCAAGGTCAAAAATTTCAAGAATATCTTTATCTCTTTCAAAACCGATAGCACGCAAAAGAGTTGTTACAGGTAATTTTTTCTTTCTATCAATGTATGCATACATTACATTATTGATATCAGTTGCAAATTCTATCCAAGAACCTTTAAAAGGTATTACTCTGGCAGAATATAATTTGGTTCCATTTGCATGGAATGATTGTCCAAAGAAAACCCCTGGAGAACGGTGTAATTGAGAAACTACAACACGTTCGGCACCATTGATTACAAAAGTACCGCTTGGAGTCATATAAGGTATAGTACCTAAATAAACGTCTTGAACTATTGTTTCAAAATCCTCATGTTCAGGATCTGTACAATATAGTTTAAGGCGCGACTTTAATGGCACACTATACGTTAAACCTCTTTCGATACACTCTTGAATGGTATACCTTGGTGGATCTACAAAATAATCAAGGAATTCTAATACAAATTGGTTTCTTGTATCGGTTATTGGAAAATTTTCCATGAAGGTATTGTATAAACCTTCGTTGCCTCTTTCGTCAGATTTAGTTTCCAGTTGGAAAAAATCTTGAAACGATTTAACCTGTACGTCCAGGAAATCTGGATATTGAGGTATGTTTTTAGTAGAGGCAAAATTCAATCTTTCAGTCTGATTTGTTATCATCAATGGACAAAATTTTGATTTAAAAAAAGTAATTTTTGTGTAAAACACTGTTTAATTTATACTTTCTTTTTGTAATCAATACATCTTTAAAAATAAGCTAATAAGTTTATTTTCTTTCATCGTAATGATCAAAAACTTTTTCGTATTTTAAACTAATTTATAATAAAACTGGTAATAATTTTATTATACGAAAAATGGTTTAGGTCATTGAGTGACTAAACTCAAGACCTAAACCTTGTTCTAAAACTATGTAAGAGTTATTTTAACTCAACAACAGCTCCAGCTTCTTCTAAAGATTTTTTCAAACCTTCTGCTTCTGCTTTAGAAACTCCTTCTTTAATATTAGCTGGAGCTCCATCTACAATATCTTTAGCTTCTTTCAATCCTAAACCAGTTAATTCTTTAACTGCTTTTACAACTGCAAGTTTAGAAGCACCAGCTTCTTTTAATACTACTGTGAATTCTGTTTGCTCTTCTGCAGCACCAGCATCTCCACCACCAGCAGCAACCACAACAGCTGCAGCAGCAGGCTCAATACCATACTCATCTTTTAAAATTGTAGCTAAATCATTAACTTCTTTAACTGTTAAGTTTACTAATTGTTCTGCGAATTGTTTCAAATCTGCCATTTTTTCTATCGTTTAAAATGTTTTGTAATTATTTTTTTTATTCAGTGCGTACTAATTATTCTGCAACTTCTCCTTTTAATTCTGCGTTGTTTAATAATGCAGAAATAATTCGTTTTGCAGGTGATTGAAGTAATCCAATGATATCTCCAATAACTTCTTCTTTAGATTTAAGTGCTGCTAAGCTATCTAAAAGATTGTCGCCAATATAAATTTCGCTATTGATGTAAGCCCCTTTAAAAACTGGTTTATCCGATTTTTTACGGAAGTCTTTAAGAATTTTAGCAGGAACGTTTGCTACATCAGAAATAAAGATTGATGAATTTCCTTTTAATATTGTTGGTAAATCTCCATAATCGTTGGCAGATGCTTCCATTGCTTTTTCAAGCAAAGTGTTTTTTACAACTTCTAATTTAACACCTGCTTTAAAACAAGCTCTTCTTAAATTTGAAGTAGTTTCTGCATTCAATCCAGAAGTATCAACAATATATATAATATTACATTGAGCCAACTTTGCAGTTAAATCTTCTATCGCGATTGATTTTTCTTCTCTAGTCATAATAAAATTTGTTTAACTACCAATTATACTGCTTTAGGATCTAAAGCAATAGCAGGACTCATGGTGCTTGATAAGTAAATAGACTTAATATAAGTACCTTTAGCTGCAGTTGGTTTTAATTTAATTAATGTTTGAATAATTTCGTGAGCGTTCTCAACAATTTTGTCTGAATCAAAAGAGATTCTTCCAATACCTGCGTGAACAATACCAGTTTTGTCAACTTTAAAGTCAATTTTACCAGCTTTTACCTCTGCAACTGCTTTACCAATTTCCATTGTTACAGTTCCAGTTTTTGGGTTTGGCATTAAACCTCTAGGTCCTAAAATTCGTCCTAATGGTCCTAATTTTCCCATGATAGCCGGCATCGTGATTATCACATCAACATCAGTCCAACCGTCTTTAATTTTTTGAAGGTAATCGTCTAAACCTACATAGTCAGCACCAGCAGCTTTTGCTTCAGCTTCTTTATCTGGAGTAACTAAAGCTAAAACTTTAGTATCTTTTCCAGTACCATGAGGTAAGGTTACAACACCTCTTACCATTTGATTTGCTTTTCTTGGATCAACTCCTAGTCGAACAGCAATATCTACAGACTCATCAAATTTTGCAGAAGCAACTGTTTTCAATAAAGATGAAGCATCTTTTAATGAGTACAATTTATTCTTTTCAATTTTTGAAGCAGCCTCTTTTTGTTTTTTTGTCAATTTTGCCATATCTTACTCTTATTTTAGAGGAGAATCTCCACTTACGGTTATACCCATAGATCTAGCTGTTCCAGCAATCATACTCATTGCAGCTTCAGGTGTGAATGAATTTAAATCAGTCATCTTGTCATCGGCGATAGCTCTAATCTGATCCCAAGTTATGTTAGCAACTTTTTTACGATTAGGCTGTCCTGACCCAGATTTTAATTTAGCAGCATCCAATAACTGAATTGCAGCGGGCGGAGTTTTTACAACAAAATCAAACGATTTGTCTTTATACACAGTAATTTGTACTGGTAAAACTTTGCCAGGTTGATCTTGGGTTCTCGCATTAAATTGCTTACAGAACTCCATGATATTAACCCCAGCAGCTCCCAAAGCAGGTCCAACCGGTGGCGACGGGTTCGCAGCACCTCCCTTAACTTGTAGTTTAACTACTTTACTAATTTCTTTAGCCATTTTTTAAAAAATTTAATACATCTCTCAATTGGAAGCGATTGATGTTATTTATATATGTAACAAAAAATTATACTTTTTCAACTTGCATAAAACTCAATTCAAGCGGTGTTCTTCTTCCGAAGATTTTAACCATCACTTCTAGTTTACGCTTTTCTTCATTGATTTTTTCAATAGTTCCATTGAAACCATTAAAAGGACCGTCAATAACTTTAATAGTTTCATCTATTTTGTATGGTATTGCTTGGTTATCAGCTGTTACAGCTAACTCATCAACTTTACCTAACATTCTATTTACTTCTGATATCCGCAAAGGAACTGGATCTCCGTTTTTAACCTCTCCTAAAAATCCTATTACACTTGTAATTGATTTAATTATATGAGGGATTTCTCCAGTTAAATTGGCTTCAATCATAACATAACCAGGAAAATAAACTTTATCTTTGATAAGTTTTTTTCCATCGCGTACTTGAACTACCTTCTCTGTGGGTACTAATACCTGAGAAATATAGTCTTCTAATCCTAGTCTGTTAATCTCAGTCTCAATATAAGATTTAACCTTATTCTCTTGACCGCTTACAGCTCGGACTACGTACCATTTTTTTACATTATTATCAGCCATAAGAAAACTATGCTTTTTTTATCCAATTAAAAAAACCTTCAATTGCTTTAGCAAAAAGCTCATCAACTCCCCATGTTAACATAGCAAATATCAATGAAAATACTGCTACAACAATAGTAAGTTTTTGTACTTCAGCCCATTCTGGCCAAGTTACATTTGATTTTAACTCTTCAAATGCTTCTGAAAAATAATTAAATACTTTTGACATGTTATTGTTTTTATTTGCACGGGCGGAGGGATTCGAACCCCCATCAACGGTTTTGGAGACCGCTATTCTACCCTTGAACTACGCCCGTATTATAAAACCAGTAGTGCCAAAACACTACTGGTTTAAAAAAATTGTTTTATAGAAATTATTCTACGATTTCAGTAACTTGTCCAGCACCAACTGTTCTACCACCTTCACGGATAGCGAAACGTAAACCTACGTTCATTGCAATTGGGCTTAATAAAGATACATCAATTGTTAAGTTATCACCTGGCATAACCATTTCAACTCCTGTAGGCAACATGATTACTCCTGTTACGTCAGTTGTACGAACGTAAAACTGTGGACGGTAGTTATTATGGAATGGTGTGTGACGACCACCTTCTTCTTTTTTCAAGATATAAACCTCAGCTTTAAATTTAGCATGTGGTTTTACAGATCCTGGCTTAACGATTACCATTCCTCTTTTGATATCTTCTTTAGCAACACCTCTTAACAAGATACCTGCATTATCTCCAGCCTCACCTCTATCAAGGATTTGACGGAACATTTCGATACCTGTAATAGTTGAAGTTAATTTTTCAGCACCCATACCGATGATTTCAACAGGATCTCCTGTATTACAAACTCCAGTTTCGATACGACCTGTAGCAACAGTTCCACGACCTGTGATTGTAAATACATCTTCAACTGGCATCAAGAATGGTTTTTCTGTATCACGGATTGGCTCTTCGATCCAAGCATCAACAGCTTCCATCAATTCAATAATTTTAGGAACCCAAGCAGGATCGTTGTTTAATCCTCCTAAAGCTGAACCTTGAATTACTGGTCCATTATCTCCATCATATTCGTAGAAAGATAATAAATCTCTGATTTCCATTTCTACTAATTCTAATAATTCCGCGTCATCAACCATATCCACTTTGTTCATGAATACAACGATTCTTGGAATACCAACTTGACGTCCTAAAAGGATGTGCTCACGTGTTTGTGGCATTGGACCATCTGTAGCAGCAACTACTAAGATAGCTCCGTCCATTTGAGCAGCACCAGTTACCATGTTCTTTACGTAATCCGCGTGACCTGGACAGTCAACGTGTGCGTAGTGACGGTTTGCTGTTTCATACTCAACGTGTGAAGTATTAATTGTAATACCTCTTTCTTTTTCTTCTGGAGCATTATCAATTTGATCAAATGATTTTGCTTGACAGTAACCAGCATCAGATAATACTTTCGTGATTGCTGCTGTTAAAGTTGTTTTACCGTGATCCACGTGTCCGATCGTACCAATATTTAAGTGTGGTTTCGAACGGTTAAAGGTTTCTTTTGCCATTTTACTTAATTTTTAATCTTAGTTTATATTTATTAGTGTTCAAATATTCTTTTTTTGAGCCAATGACGGGAATTGAACCCGTGACCTCTTCCTTACCAAGGAAGCACTCTACCCCTGAGCTACACCGGCGGTAAAGTTTGTTTCATATTTAAGTTTCACGCTTTTAAAACTTGAAACTTGAAACTTTTAACTTTTTTAGTGGGGAGAGCAGGATTCGAACCTGCGAAGTTTACACAGCAGATTTACAGTCTGCCCTCGTTGGCCGCTTGAGTATCTCCCCTAACCAATATTTTCAATAAATCAAAGAGCCGGCGGAGGGACTCGAACCCACGACCTGCTGATTACAAATCAGCTGCTCTAGCCAACTGAGCTACGCTGGCAATATACATTAAAAAAGTCCGCTATTTCTAACGGACTGCAAATGTAGACAATTTATTTTTTAATCAAAATATTTTTTTGTGTTTTTTCAATTAAATATGTGAACTTATTTTTTCTTTTCGTTTCACCACAATTCTTTCAAGTGATTCTGATGCTAATTCTACCGCTTCTTCAAAAGATTTGCATTGTTTTTTGACCAAAAAATCATCGCCGGGAACGTGGATCTTTATTTCGGCGATTTTATTTTCTTTATCGCTTGTGTTTTCTACCTTCAAAAAAACGTCTGTTGAAACAATTTTATCGTAAAATTTTTCTAGTTTCAACATTCTGTCTTGGATGAAATCTACTAACTTTTTGTCAACATTAAAGTTTACTGCGTGAACATTTACCTTCATAATCAAAATTTTTTAATGGTTGTATAAATTATTTTTGATTTCTAGGATGGGCTTTCCCATATACTTGCTTCAATTCTGCCAAGCTACTGTGTGTGTAAACTTGTGTTGACGCCAAACTAGAGTGACCTAATATTTCTTTGACAGAATTTAAATCGGCTCCGTTATTGAGCATGTGGGTAGCAAAAGTATGTCTTAAAATATGCGGACTCTTTTTTACCTTCTCAGAAACACCACTAAAGTAATGATTTATTAATCGATACACAAAAGAATCGTTCATTTTAACTCCTTTTAACAATAAAAAAAGATATTCAGTGTCTTTAATATTTTCAATTTCAGAACGTTCTGAAATATATTTTTTTAATTGATCGTTAATAATTGTTAAAACGGGAATGATTCGCTCTTTATTTCGTTTACCCAATACCTTAATTGTATTGTTATAAAAATCAACATTTTGCAACTTTAAATGAATCAATTCGGTTCGTCTTATTCCGGTGGTATAAAATAGGTCTATGATTAACTTATCTCGTGTACCTTCAAATCCGACTGGATAAGTGATGTTATGCAACACATTATTGAGTTCGTTTTCTGAAAAAGGAATTTGAATTTTTTTGGGAGATTTTAATGATTTGTGTTTTACTAAAGGATTGATTTCTATTTGGCTGATCTTTTGTAGAAATTTGTAAAACGATTTTAACGACGAAATTTTTCTGTTTATAGAGCTGTTTGAAACACCGTTTTCAACCATTTCTACAATCCAACTTCTAATTAAACTGTAGTTTACACTTTGTAATGGTATTGCATCAAAATTTATTTCGATGAATTTTTGGAAAAATAGTAAATCGTTTACGTAGGCGTTTACGGTATGTAATGAATAGTTTTTTTCGTGAAGTAGGTATTCTTGAAATGCTTTTATAGAATCCATTACAGTTTTTTAATAAAAAATCGTTAGCACAAAGTTATAAAACTTTTGATACTAACGATTATTATTCGGGCTTAAAAAGTAAATTAGCTTTCTAAGTTGTCTCTCATGTTCTGAATGTAAGCCGCTTTTTGGAATTTCATTCTATTGGTAACAGAAGGTTTGATGAAAGCTTGACGTGCACGTAACTGACGAACAGTTCCTGTTTTATCAAATTTTCTTTTATAGCGCTTTAATGCTCTATCGATATTTTCTCCGTCTTTAATTGGTATAATTAACATAATATAGACACCTCCTCTCGTTAAGGGTGCAAAATTAGATTATTTTTTTGAATTGGAACTATAAATTAAAAAAATAATTTGAAAATTAGATAATGAGTTAATTAGATAATGAGTTAATTAGATAATTAGCGAATTATATAATTCATAATGGAATTTGAAATTGTTATTGAAATTGTTATTAAAATTGATTTTTGATGTTGCTATTGAAAACAGTTATTTCTTTGATTTAGTAGTTCTAGCTTTACGAATAGTAAACCCTTTTATTTTCGTTTCAATAATACCGCTTTGATAAGTTTTGGACTCAAAAACAATGTCTTTTTCAAGTTTACCCAAATCGTCTGTTGGGTATAGCCATGTGTTTTTGGGTGTTTCTATCGGTTCGTTGGTTTGTTCTAGGATTTCTTTTTCCATGATTGTGGTGGTTATAAATGATAGTATTTTTAAAAATTTCTAGTATGTTGAAAAGTACAATAGCGAATGCAAAATTACATAAATATAATCTAATTATACTTATCGTTGTAACGTATAATCCTTTTGTAAAGACGTAAACCCGCATGAGGGATGGAAGCGGCATCCTTTTTTGGGGCGGAGGTACGGAGCCGCAAAAAAGATATAGCGGACAGCCCGGTCCCGTTTTACGAAAATGGTATGTTTGCCGTGAATTTGATAAACGGGACATGCCCAAATTGAAACAAAATAGTTTTTTTGAAAATAAATTGCTTACCTTTGCAAAAAAATTAACAATTTGAATTGTAATTGACTGTTATACAGCGCAATATCTGCAATTGGATTTGGTTTATTAAAAAATAACACATGAGCACTAAAAAGATTATTGAGTACAGAACATTGTACAATAGTACGAAACAAACAACTTTGAAAGAGTTGAAAACGAAGTACAGAAATTTTATGAAAGATAATCACCCAGATACTTTGCTGGATGATGCTGCGAGAGCTATTGCTGAGGAGAAGAGTAAAACGATTATCACGGCGTATCATTTTTTGGTGAGTATTGCTCCTGAAACAATGGATAAGGACAAGGCGGAATACACAAAAACGATTAGTGAATCGAATGTGGCTGATTATCATTTTGAGGACACGGTGTTGTATGTAACGTTTTTGGATGGAAACAAATATGAGTATTTTGGTGTGCCAAGAAGTGTGTATGTGAAAATGGTAAATGCGGAATCGCCTGCACGTTTTGCAAGAAGACACATTTTTAGTACGTATACCTACAGAAGCGCTGTGAAGCTTGTAGGTGCTGAAGAATAATAGTATTTTAAATGATATTTAAATCCTTTTCTTTTGAATGGGATTTTTTTTATATTTGCTTTTTGAATTTTAAAAAAATTGGTATGGAAATTAATTTTTTAGCGCTTATTGTAGCATCTTTTACAACATTATTAATTGGGTTTGTCTATTATCACCCAAAGGTTTTCGGAACTATTTGGATGCAAGAAGCGGGGTTGACTGATGAAGAACTGAAAAAAGGCAATATGTTGAAGATTTTTGGTTTGGTATTGATTTTTTCTTTTTTTATTGCTTTTATGATGCAAATGTTCACGATTCATCAATTTGGTGCTTTTGGTATGATTGGTGGCGATGAAAAGTTGGCAAAACCTTCATATTTTGCTTTTATGGAAGATTATAGAAATGTTTTCCGCTCTTTTAAACACGGTGCTTTGCACGGTTTTATGACTGGATTGATGTTTGTTTTTCCGTTGCTTGGCATTAATGGTTTGTTTGAGCGCAAATCGTGGCGTTATATTTTGGTACATGCTGGATATTGGCTGATATCGTTAGCTATCATAGGCGGAATAGTTTGCGCTTGGAAATAAAGTAACGTTATTTTTATATAATTTGCCCTATTTTTGTAGGGCATTTTTTTATTTCTTTTGAAAACAGAACTCACACATTTAATTTTTACTTCGGTTGAAGACATACCTTTTTCTTGGGATGCATTGGCAGTTGACACTGTTTTTTTGCAAAAAAAATATTTGAAAGTATTGGAGTTTTCAAAACCAGAAAACATGGAATGCTTTTTCATTGGTTTTTATGAAAACGAACAACTTGTAGGAATAGCATTAGCCCAATTTTTAGACTCAAATAAATTGGTTTCTTTTGGGGAGCGAGACAAATTGTTTAAAAATACGGTTAGAAATTTTGTTTTTAAGAAATTTTGCTCCCATGTTTTGTTTATTGGCAATAATATGCTTACGGGTCAAAACGCCTTTCGGTTTCATCAAAACATTTCGTTGCCAAATCAAGTGAGAGCATTGCTGATGGCTTGTGAATCGTTGAAAAAACGATTTGAAAAAACGGGAAAGAAGATCCATATTGTTGGTTTTAAAGATTTTGAAAAAGAAGAAGCTGAAGAAATGGCTTTGGCGGGAATGCATTCTCATTATCAATTTTCGGCACAACCGAATATGGTTTTTGATATTAGAGAAGAATGGTATTCAGAGACTGATTATATCCAATCGTTATCAAAAAAATACCGAGATCAATATAAAAGAGCACGAAAAAAACTGGATGGCATTGAAAAAAGGAAATTGAATGTTGCAGAAATTATTTTAAACGAAATTACCATTCATGAATTGTATGAAATCGTGGCAAAAAATGCGCCGTTCAATACGTTCTTTTTAGCAAAAAATCATTTCAGAGTTTTGAAAGAACAATTGGGTCATGATTTTTTATTTTATGGTTACTTTCTTGATGAAAAATTAATAGGTTTTTCTACTTTAATAAAAAACGGAAAAGTGATGGACACCTATTTTTTAGGTTATGATCCAAAAGTTCAAAAAGAGAAAATGCTTTATTTGAATATGTTATATGATATGGTTGCCTATTCTATAAACAAAGGTTTCAAAAAAATTGTTTTTGCCCGAACAGCTTTGGAAATTAAAAGTTCTATTGGGGCAAAAGCAGTTGACATGTTTGGTTTTGTGAAACATGAAACGAAAATTATTGACCATTGGATGGAACGCATTTTTAAATATTTGGAACCTGAAGCCAAATGGAACGAACGAAATCCGTTTAAATAAATAAAAAACTTAAACATTAAGAAATTAAGCTAATTAAGTCTTAATGAATCTTAATTTCTTACTGGTTTAGCCATAAATGCTTGCTTATTTGGCAAAAGTATTATTTAATAATAGCCACTCATTTATTAGCAAAACCTACTATTTACAACATATCTATTTCTTCCTGAACTATTCCCCAGTCTTCTATCAATTGGTCTAATTCTGTTTTTTTCTTATTGTAAGCTGTGAAAAAATGTGCGTCTTCAATATGCTTATCATAATTGGAAGCCAACGTTTTGTCATCAGCCTGAATGTCTTTTTCCAATTGCTGAATCTGACTTTCAATTTTACTCAATCTATTTTGTAGTGACTTTGATTTTTTCTGGTCTTCGTAGGATATTTTTTTCTCTTCTTTGGGAGCTTCTTTCTTTGTAACATCTTTCTTTTCTACTTCGCGCATGTTTTCTAAATTGCGTTGCTCCAAAAAGTAATTGATGTCTCCCAAGTATTCTTTTATTTTCTGATCTTTAAATTCGTACACTAGATTCGACATACCTTGCAGAAAATCCCTGTCGTGTGAAACAAGCAGTAACGTTCCTTCATATTTTTGTAAAGCTGCTTTTAATACGTTTTTAGATTTTATATCCAAGTGATTCGTTGGCTCATCCATCACCAAAACATTGATGGGCTGCAACAACAACTTACACAATGCCAGACGGTTTCGCTCTCCTCCCGAAAGTACTTTCACTTTCTTTTCTACATCGTCGCCTCTAAAAAGGAACGAACCCAACATATCTCTAACTTTGGATCTGTTGGTATCTGTTGCAGCATCTTCCATGGTTTGTAAAAGGGTAATTTCTCCATCCAAATACTCGGCTTGGTTTTGAGCAAAATAGCCCACTTGCACATTGTGACCTAATTTTATTTCACCTTTATATTCAAATTCATTCACAATAGCTTTAATAAACGTTGACTTTCCTTGTCCGTTTTGCCCCACAAAGGCAATTTTACTTCCTCTTTCAACCAACAACGAAATATCTTTTAAAATGGTCTTGTCGCCATACGCTTTGGTCACTTCTTCGGCTTCAATCACCACACGACCCGGTACTTTAGAAACTGGAAACGAAATGTTCATCACCGAATTATCGTCTTCATCTACTTCTATTCGTTCTACTTTATCCAGTTTTTTTATCAACGACTGCGCCATCGAAGCTTTAGACGCTTTAGCTCTAAATTTTTCAATAAGCTTTTCGGTTTCTTCAATTTTCTTTGCTTGATTTTTTTGAGTTGCCAGTTGCTTTTCGCGAATTTCATGTCGCAATTCTAAATATTCCGAATACGGTTTATTAAAATCATACGCCTTTCCTAACGAAATTTCAATGGTTCTATTAGTAACATTATCCAAAAACATCTTATCGTGCGAAACTATAACCACTACGCCAGGAAAATTTCTCAAAAACCCTTCCAACCAAATAATACTTTCAATATCCAAGTGGTTGGTTGGCTCATCCAAAAGCAAAATATCATTCGACTGCAATAATAATTTTGCTAATTCAATTCGCATCCTCCAACCGCCCGAAAATGTATTGGTTTGGTTGTTAAAATCTTCTCGTTTAAAACCCAATCCGAGCAAAATCTTTTCGGTGTCACCCACATAATTGTAGCCGCCAAGCAACTCAAAACGATGTGTGTTTTCTGATAAATCTTCAATAATTTGTGAATATTCGTCGCTTTCATAATCGGTACGAGTAACCAACAAGTGATTTATTTGTTCTAACTTTTTTTCAACAATTTTAATATCTGTAAAAGCTTCATATGCTTCTTCAAGAACACTTCTCCCTTCTTCAAAATCAATATCCTGACGAAGAAAACCCATTCTAACTTCTTTCTCTGTAGCAATAACACCGCTATCAGGTTTAAAGTCGCCAGCCAATATTTTAAGCATTGTTGACTTACCCGCTCCATTTTTTCCGACAAGCCCTACTCTATCCCCAGATCCAAGCCGAAAAGTTACCTCTTCAAAAAGATACGAACCACCAAAAGAAACCGATAAATTATGAATATTTAGCATAATGTGACTATTGTTACAAATTACATTCTCTCAAAGTGGTATCTTTGTAGAAAATTTTTGCAAATGTTAAAAAAAGGATTCAAAATAAATAGCATTTTAACAGGAAGTTGTCCAAAATGCCATCAAGAAAGTATGTATGTCGTAAAAAACCCATACAAATTGAGTACTTTATTCAAAATGCACGAAAAATGCAGCCACTGCAACCTCCATTATGAAATAGAACCCTCCTTTTTTTATGGCGCCATGTACACAAGTTATGGCATCACCATCGCCATTGGTGTCGCCATCTATGTCATTGCTCATGTCTTCTTGGGCGTTCCCATAAAACAATCATTTATTGCCATTGTAATTGGACTTATCGTTTTAATGCCCGTAACAGCTCGATTGGGCAGAAACAGCTACATCAACATGTTTATTTCCTACGATAAAAACTGGAAAGAAAATAAAAAGAAGGAAGCCCCCCAGCCCTCAAAGGGGGAGTTGTTGGAACGTGATTGAGGTGGGATTGGATTGTGTATTTATTTCTTGGGTTACTTTTTTTAATAATTTAGTCCATTTTTAGAAATTTTTCAACTGAAAACTAAACCGCGTTAGGGATAGAAGTGGAAATCCTTTTTTGGGGTGGGTGCGGGCTTTTTCTGCCCGTGCCGACCCCAAAAAAGATTGGAACGGATAGCCCGACCCGGAGGGGAACGCCCTTGAAAACAAAAATAGTTTTACTAAATTTTAGTTTAAGACAATTATCCTAACCCATAAAACCCTTAATTCTCTTGATGTCACAGTTTTTGTCTAAAGGGATGCCGGTTTCTATTGAATGAAACAAATCTCTAGCCATTGAAGGCGCCAGCATAACCCCACGGGTCCCTAAACCATTTAAAATATGAACTCTAGAATGTAACGGATGCGTACCCACGAGAGGACGCCTGTCTTTAACAGTTGGTCGAACTCCTGCGCGGTGTTCTATAACTTCAAACGGACACGTAATTAAATCACGAATACCATCAATTAATTCATTTTTGCCTTCTTCAGTGAGAGCATCTGTTTTGTCATTCCAGTTGTAAGTTGCCCCTACCTTATATAAATCGTCACCCATTGGGACTATATAAATCCCCGATTTTACAATAACATCCAATTGCAACAAAGGTGCCTTAATGATCAATATTTCGCCTTTAGTGCCATCCATAGGTAAATCTTTGAAAAAGGGGTTAGACAGCATCCCAAAGCCCTCTGCAAAGACGATGTGCCGGTAGGAACAACCATCATATACAACACAATCCTCCCTAAACTCAATATCTGAATATACAAAAGTTGATTCTGAATAGAGTTTTTCGGATTTTAAAAACTGTTTGTAAGAATCTAAAAACAAAGAAGTATCGAGATAACCACAATGCAAAACTTCCCCAAATGAAAAAGGCGCTGGAATGAACTCCCATTTTGAAGCAATTAAATGGTTAGATAAAAAAGGGGAAAGTTCTAACTTATCAGAAGCTATAAACCAGTTATTCTGCTCCTCAACCGAATAAAATTTTCGCAAAAGCGGTAATTTAAAATCAAAATGAGATTGCAACTTAACTTCCAAATATTCATAAAAAAGAGCGGCATATTCCAATTGAGATTGGGCATTCCATACACTGTTGAATCTTTTTAATACAACAGGGTTATACATTCCACCAGCAATCTTGGAAGAATTTTGTGAATTATTATTGATAACAGAAATCAATTTACCAGCACGCAAAGCAGTTTCTGCAAAAGAAATTCCTGCTAAACCACAACCAATAATTAAGTAATCTTTCATAAATGTAAAATTTGTTTTTTAGCGGTCATGTATCTTATCGCTTTTATTTATTGGTGTTTGCAAAAAAACGAATATGTTTAAGCGATTTCATAAAACAAAAGTAAAAGAAAAAACTCTTACCAAATGGTAAGAGTTTTTATTATTTAAAGATTAGAAAGTATTAATAATTCCACATATCTTGTTCAAAGCTACGTATTTTATCTTTTACTCTATCTGATTCTAATAATTGCATTTGAGCATTTTCTTTCATGTAATCTTCGATGGTTCTATCGCCAAATACATTTTCTTCTTTGTAAATAACACCACTAAATCTTCTTGAATTAAGTAGATGATCAAATGTAATAGGCATGGCAGAATTTTTGTCATTAAAAGCCTTAGCATCATGTAAAACATTTCTTACTGAAGGGAAAAACACCCAAAATAATTCAATGGCATCATCATTACCTTTAGCCTTATCACGAGCTTCAATGGCTACTGGACAAATTGCTAAAAGTCTGTATTTCAATTCACTTTGACGTGTGTCAAAATACCAATACCCTTTGATTTTGTATCCTACAATGTCACTTGCATCTAATTCTGTTTTACTAATAAATTGAGGATCTAATTTTCTTTTACCAGATTTATAATCATCGTAATAGTTATTTAACTCATCTTTACCAGCGTCAGTTGTATCTATGTAAATAAATACAGATTCCATATCTTTTACAGATTTTTTAGTATTGAAATAGTCATCACCATAAACCTCCGTAATTTTACCTGACTTTACGCCATTTAACAATACTTGAAATAAAGAACGTCTTTCTTTGCCAATGTTTGCGGTATCAACAGGATAATACAATGGAAAGTTAACTCTTTCATCAAGATCGATTAATTCCCAAGTAGCTTTAGCCATAAACACATCACGATCGTGAACATATCCGTAAGGTAATGGCTTGTCATTATCTGAATTTAATTGAGCTGCTGTTTTTTTACCAATATCATTTGGTGTTTTAGCATTCAATAAATTTGACTGTGCGAAGGAACTAAAAGTTCCAATTACAGTTACAACAGCAAATAAAAAATTTCTTAATTTCATAATTATTTATGTGTTATTTAAATAGGAAAAACGCCTAAATTAAATTTTTATTGTATTTCGTATGTAGCCGGAGCAGCAGATTTTGTAACAATACTAGCACCTGCACCAATAATTTTAGTTTTAATGTCTGATATTAAAATTACATCACCTTTTGAAGCTCTTGCTAAAGCGGCTTTACATTGTGCGTTAACTCTATCACCATTTACGATAATAGTCGCTTGACCTGGCACTTTGAATGCAAACTGTGTTACTTGAAAATTCAAATCATATAAGAAATCTGGTAATAAAGCTGCTACCTGAGAAACTTCTAGACGAGATTTTGGTCCTTTTTGAGCACCGATTGTACCACCAATAGCACCTACTGGAGCCGGTATGTTTTTTATTCTGAAAACTTTTTTGTCAGAAACATTAGTACCATCAGGTAATTTACCTGTAACGCTTACAGTTACGTCATTACCAGAACCTGGATTCAAATTATAAGCTCCTGGTTTTCCTGCTTTTGCTAAACCTGCAGCTGAAGCATTTACATTATTATCCGTGATACCTGCAAATGAAATTGTCATTGGATTTGGTAACCCTCTATAAACTACATTCATTTTATCTGCAGAAATATTAGCTGAATTTGGTTTAGGAACTACTACGTAATTTCCTTTGATTGGTAAGCTAACAACTTTTCCATTCTCATCAAAGTTAAATGAACCAGTAATTTCGTGTTCTCCTACTGCACCTGCACCAAAAGAGAAGTTAGCTTGTCCAGCCTCCGCTTTAACAGATGTCCCATTAACAATAACAGATTTTGCAACTAAATTTGGATCAAATTTACCTAAAATAATTTTACCCTTAACAGCTTCACCTTGAAAGAAAGCTGTTTTTTCTGGAACAACGATTGGTTGATAAGCAGTTAATGAAGCCGCAGCAACAAGATCCGATTGAAACATACCTGCAATGATATCGCTTTCAGTAGTTTTAACGTCAGCTTGTAACTGAGATAATTTAGTTATAGTAGCTATTAATGGAAAACCTTTATAGTTGTATTCTAACCATTCAACTTTTCTACCTTCATTTTTTGAAAATACAGCTTCCGTTGAAAAACGTTTTTGGATTTTCTTCATTTCGCCTTCGGTAATTGCACTTCCTCCTATTTGTTTTAACTGAGCTACGTAATTAGAAATTTTATCTAAAAACTCCTTTCCAGCAGGTTTTGGTTTATCACCACCAAACCATTTTTCGTCAACAGCATCACCTTTATCCATTTGTTCAAAAGGAAGATTTCCATCAGTATCCAAAGGATATTCTTTTGTAAACTCATCTTTGAATTTTTGTATGTAAGAATTAAAGTCTTTTGAAAGAGCTCTAATTTTTTCTACTTTTTCCTTTTTAGCGCCAAATTGCAAAGGCTGGTCTTGTGCTTTTTGAGCTAATTGTTCAAATGAAGATTCATTTCTTCCATCTGTAATTGCATTAGACTCTACAATTTTATTATTTAATATACCAAATGCTGACAACACCTCTTTTGACATATTTAATGCCAACATTGCGATGAAAACCAAATACATAAGGTTTACCATCTTCTGTCTAGGACTTAATTTTCCTCCTGCCATTTTTTCTAATTAGTTTTAATTATTAATATAAATTTAGTATAAAACTAATTATCCTTTGTTATTCATTGCAGAAAGCATTCCACCATATACATTATTCAATGTAGATAAGTTTGATGTTAACGATTGCATTTGATCTTTTAATTTTAAGTTGTTTTCAGCAACTTCATCATTGATTTGTGCATTTCTTTCTGCGCTTTGCAATTGTACTTGGTACAAACCATTCAAAGTTTCTAATTGCGTTGCAGCTTTGGTCATTTCTTCTGCATATTTTTTAGTTGAGGCAACGGCATCTACTGTAGGAGAAATTGCTTTTGCAGCTCCTTCAAAGTTCTTGATGCTATTTCCTAAGCTAGCCATCAATTCACCATCGATTTTAGCTTCTTTCAACATATTGTCTAATTTTTGAGATAATAAACCTTGAGTATCTTCAGAACCTTCTGATTTTACTTTTCTAGCTTTTGCCTCGCCTCCTGCTAATTCAGGATATACTATTGTCCAATCCAATTCTTCATCTACCGAATCAAAAGCTGATAATCCAAAAATAAAGGCTTCTGTACCCAATCCAATAATAAGCATCCCGCTTGCACCTGGCCAGTGCATTAATTTGAATAGAGCTCCGATGATTACAACTGCCGCTCCCATACCGTAAGCGAAATTCATTACTTTTTTGTTGATTAATGCCATAATAATAATAATAATTTAGTTAGTTAAGTTTAATTTATTTAAGTTGGTTAATTTTAATTTATTTCTTTTTTGCGTTTGCTGTTATTTGAGTTCCCATATAATCTTGAACAGTTCTAAAGCCGATGTAGCTTCTTGCTGTATCTTGGTATTCAAAATTTCTTGTACTCACTTGTAGGAAATAAGATACGTCTTTCCAAGATCCGCCACGAACCGATTTCCTTTTATTTGAATTATCTGAAACATTAGGATTCATTGAAGAAACATATTCATAAGCAGCGGCATCATAAGATGAATCTGTCCACTCAGCTACATTTCCTGCCATGTTGTATAGATTGTATCCGTTTGGATCATACGACTTAGCTTCTACAGTATATAACGCCTGATCTGCCGCGTAATCTCCTCTATTTGGCTTGAAGTTTGCCATAAAACAACCTCTATCGTTTTTAGTGTAAGGACCTCCCCAAGGATAAGCTCCTGACTGAAGACCACCTCTTGCTGCATATTCCCATTCTGCTTCGATTGGAAGACGGAAATTATTAACGTTATCTCTACCTTTTTGTTTTTTGACGTAGGTATTTTTCTTTAAAGTTCTCCATGCACAAAATGCTTTTGCTTGCTCCCAGCTTACCCCAACTACAGGGTACTCGCCATAAGCTTGATGCCAAAAATAATCGTTATGCATTGGCTCATTGTATGAGTAAGCAAAATCTTTTATCCAAACGGTTGTATCTGGATACACTTTCGTATTTTCTGTTCTGATGAATTTACTTCTTTTACCAGTTTTAGCTTTAGCTGCCGCTTCAATGTCCATCCAAGAATAGTGAAATTGAAGTTTAGAAACGTCTATTGTTCGCAAACCATTGAAAGATTCAGATAAAGGAAGGTACATAGTATCCATTACTTCGGTGTAATATTCGTCTGGGTATTTTTTAGTATCCTTAATCAAAGGAATCTTTCTGTTTAATTTTCTATATGCATCAGCATCATCAGACGTACCTACGCTGTAATAATTTTCATACATGTATTTGTCGTAAGCAGTCATTTTTGCAGGGTCGGCATCATTGAATGCAAAGTCACCAATGCTTCCAGCATTTTTACCACCTTTAGCACCAGGCTTTTGACCTAACTCATCAGCATATTTTGCCAACCGAACGCGAATTGTTGAATCTTTTACCCATTCTACAAACTCACGGTATTCACTATTAGTGATTTCAGTTTCGTCCATATAAAACGATCTAACAGTAACTGTTTTGGTTGGGGCATCTTGTACATTGGCTAAATCATCGTCTGATTTACCCATGATATAAGCGCCTCCAGGAACTAATGTCATACCATATGGTTTTTCTGAATGCCATTTTTTCCCTTTCACTCCAACGAGCTCGCCTTTGTCTGAGGACTTACCACAGCTAACAAAAAGAGATAAAACTGATGCAAATGCAATGAACTTCTTCATATAAATTCGGGTTAATTATATACTTAATTTTTAAGGGCGTAAACCTATCTATAATTTTTTAAAAAAACAATTATTTGACACTATTTTTTTAAATAAATGGGTAAACAATTCAATATCAACACACAATAGTTTTTGATTTTTCGCTTGTGTTATGTAGAGATAACGCTCTGTTTTGTGTATTATTATACTAAATGTAATTTTTATAAAATATTTTTTCTTTGTGCCTTCCAGTATCTCTCTGGAAACTCATTATTACACGCAGCCAAATAGTCGTCATGTGAACATGGGAGCAATGTGTTTTTTTTAAATTTTGCCTCATTATCAATTAATTGAGGTATTTCAATCCACCATCGATCGGTTTTGTCGCTTTTGTAAAATATTATTTCCTCATCATCTTCAAATGTAACAATATATTTTAAATAATTTTTATTGCTACCAAATGGATATTCATTTGATCTGTAATGATGGCCTTCTATAAAATACCAAATCATTTGAGCAATTAAAACGGATTCACTTTTGGAAAAACATTGGTTAAAAATGCCAAACAATGAAACTTTATCGCTTATTCCTGAATATCGTGCAAGTGAACAAATTTCTTTTCCATTAAATCCATTAGGAACAAAAATAGAAAAATTTCCTGAATCTGATGACTTTATTGAATTAATATCTATAGAAACAAAATCAGCATCTCTAAATATAGGTTCTGAAATAGCAATATTTGCCGTAATTTCACCTAATCTATACACATCAAAATATAATTTCTCTACCAAATCTATTTCCTCTTGAGAATTGTAATAGGTTTGGAATCCGACGTTACAATAATTAAATAAATTATTAGGTTCCTCAATAATTATTTTAGACAAATAAGCATCTGATTGTGATTGGTTTTCTCCTCTTCCTAAATCAAATTTAGAATCTACCGATACAATATTTACCATTTGTTCTAAAGTGTCGTAAGCACGATATAGTGGATACGTCAAATCTTGAGAACCTCCAATAACTATTGGGATAATATTTTTTTTGAGTAGGGAATTCACCACTTTTTGAACTGCAAAATAGGTGTCCTCTAAGGTATTCCCTTGTTTAATATCACCTAAATCGGCAATGGTATGATGCCAGTTTCCTGGAAATAACGAATAGAACGACAATCGAACATTTGTTACATCAGGTTGTTGTTCTGAATCTCCTCCTCTGTTTTCTAAAACACCCAAAATAGCTATTTTGACTTTGTTCAAATCTGGAAATTCATCTTGTGTATGAAAAACCACTTTGTGAGCTAAATGCTGAGATGATAGCTGCTTAATGTCTATTAATAGATCTAAATCAACGGGGGTAAGAAATTCAAATTCCATTATTATTTCTTTTTAGCTGGTGTTTTTTTAACTGGTGTTTTTTTAGCAGGCGCTTTTTTGGCTGCTGTTTTCTTTGCAGGAGATTTTTTTTCAATCATCTCTTTCACTTGATCCAATGTAAGTAACGATGCGTCTATATCTTTACTCAATTCAATTTTTTGTTTTCCTTTCAAAATAACCGATCTTCCCCAACGTGCTTTTTCAACTACAATGCCCTCTTCTTTCCAGTTATGAATGACTTTATCGATGTTCTTTTGTAATTTATCTTCAATTAATTCTATGATGTTATTTTGAGATAAATTATCAAAATTATATTTTTTACTCACATTAATAAAAATACCATTCCATTTGATAAACGGGCCAAATCTACCGGTTCCTTTTTGAACGCCTTCGCCTTTATACGTTGCAATAGGTGCATCTGCCTGAATTTTTTCTTCAATTATTTCTTGCGCTCTTTCTAAAGTAACATCTAGTGGTTCTTCGCCTCTAGGCAAGGAAATAAATGCTTTTCCAAATCGAACAAACGGACCAAAACGACCGATGCTTACTTCTACTTCTTCATTTTTATAGATTCCTAAATTTTTTGGTAATAAAAATAAGTTCAAAGCTTCTTCAAGTGTGATGTTACCAATATTTTGTTCGGGACGTAAACTAGCAAATTTCTTTTCCTCATCTTCTGCATTACCAATTTGAGCCATAGGTCCGAATTTACCCAAACGAACACTAATCGGTTTGCCTGATTCTGGATGAGTTCCTAATATTCTTTCGCCCGATTCTCTTTCTGCATTCGATTCTACTTCTTTTACATTCGGATGAAATTTATCATAAAACTCTTGCATCATTTTGGTCCATTCGATATTTCCTTCTGCAATTTCATCAAAATCTTGTTCCACTTTTGCCGTGAAATTGTAATCTAAAATTGCTCCAAAATTCTTAACCAAAAAGTCGGTTACAATCGTTCCAATATCTGTCGGAACTAATTTTCCTTTATCAGAACCTGTATTTTCTTTTAACATTTTGTCAGAAATTTTTCCTGCTTGCAATGTTAACTGAGAATAATTTCGTTCTTGACCTTCCAAAGTTCCTTTTTCTACATAACTTCTGTTAATAATTGTAGAAATGGTTGGCGCATAAGTGGATGGTCTTCCAATTCCTAATTCCTCTAATTTTTTAACCAAAGATGCTTCGGTATATCTTGATGCAGCTCTAGAATAACGTTCGGTGGCAGTAATGTAATTATTTTGAAGTCTTTCATTCACTTTCATTGCAGGAAGCATTCCTTCTTGCTCTTCTTCATCATCATCGTGACCTTCAAGATACACTTTCAAAAACCCTTCAAATTTGATAACCTCGCCCGAAGCTACAAAATGTTCTTTATGATTATTGGCTTCAATTTTAACATTGGTTCGTTCCAATTCAGCATCACTCATTTGAGATGCTAAGGTTCTTTTCCAAATCAAATCATACAAACGAGCTTGGTCTCTATCTATATTTACAGTGTGTCTCGATATATCTGTAGGTCGGATAGCCTCATGTGCCTCTTGCGCTCCTTTGCTTTTGTTGGTAAACGTTCTTGGTTTAGAAAACTCCTTACCATACGAACGAATAATTTCTGCTTGAGCAGCATCTAATGCTTCTTTAGACAGATTAACGCTGTCCGTTCTCATATAAGTAATCAATCCGGCCTCATACAAACGTTGTGCTAACTGCATAGTAATTCCAACGGGCAAATACAATTTTCTAGCCGCTTCTTGTTGCAAAGTTGAAGTGGTAAAAGGACCAGCTGGCGACTTTTTGGTTGGTTTTGTTTCTAAATCTGAAACTTTATAATTGGAACCTATATTTTGATTTAAAAAATCTTCTGCTTCTTTTTTGGTGGTAAAATTTTTAGGTAATTTCGCTTTAAAACTTCTTCCTGCTTCGTTTACAAATTCTGCCGAAACAGAATAGGTTGCAACGGGTTTAAAGTTTTGAATTTCTCGTTCACGCTCCACAATCAATCGTACAGAAACCGATTGCACGCGTCCTGCCGACAAACCTCCTTTTACTTTTCTCCACAAAACGGGCGACAATTCATACCCTACTAAACGGTCTAAAACTCGTCTGGCTTGTTGTGCATTTACTAAATTATAATCAATTTCTCTCGGATTATCAATGGCTTTTAGAATAGCGTTTTTAGTAATTTCATGAAAAACAATTCGCTTTGTTTTGGATTTATCCAAATTTAATTCTTCGGCCAAATGCCACGAAATAGCTTCTCCCTCTCGATCCTCATCGGAAGCCAACCAAACCATTTCTGCTTTTTTTGACAATCCTCTCAATTTGGTTACCAATGCTTTTTTATCAGCTGAAACTTCATATTTTGGTTTGAATCCGTTTTCGACATCCACTCCTATTTCTTTGGAAGGCAAATCGGCAATATGACCATAACTTGATTCAACTTGGTAATCTGAACCCAAGAATTTTTCAATGGTTTTTGCTTTTGCTGGTGACTCTACTATAACTAAATTCTTTGCCATTTACTATTTTATTTTATGTTGCAAAAGTAGTCAGTTTTTTTAAATATCAAGATTTTGAAACTAAATTTAGAAAAATTTTACTTTTTTAACCTCATAATTTCATTGATATTGGGACAGGTTTATTTGAAAAATAAAGATTTATTTGAAAAATAAAAACTTTTGTTAAACATTAACTGACATCTTGTCAGATTTTTATTTTTTGTATTATCTTTGTGAATTGATTTTGGAAAAATAATTTATGGAGAAGATAATTGACGAAAATAAGCAAGGCGAAAGCTTACAATTGATAAATATAACAGAGAATACTAAAAAACTATATATAGAAAGTTATGGTTGTGCAATGAATTTTTCTGATAGTGAGATTGTTGCTTCTATACTGTCTGATGCTGGTTATAATACCACACAGGTTATGGAAGAAGCTGACCTTGTTCTTGTAAATACGTGTTCGATTAGAGATAAAGCCGAGCAAACCATTCGGAAACGACTTGAAAAATATAATGCGGTAAAACGCATCAATCCGGGAATGAAAGTGGGCGTTTTGGGCTGCATGGCCGAACGTTTGAAAAGTCAGTTTCTGGAAGAGGAAAAAATTGTTGACATGGTTGTGGGACCAGATGCTTACAAGGATTTGCCCAATTTGTTGGCAGAAGTTGAGGAAGGACGAGATGCTATTAATGTAATTCTTTCCAAGGATGAAACGTATGGCGACATAGCCCCTGTTCGATTGATGAGCAACGGAATAACGGCTTTGGTATCCATAACTCGAGGTTGTGATAATATGTGTACGTTTTGCGTGGTGCCTTTTACACGAGGCAGAGAACGAAGCCGTGATCCGCAGAGTATTATGAAAGAAATTCAGGATTTATGGGACACTGGTTTTAAAGAAATTACCTTGTTGGGGCAGAATGTGGATAGTTACCTTTGGTATGGTGGCGGGTTGAAAAAGGATTTTGATAACGCATCTGAAATGCAAAAAGCAACATCGGTTTCATTTGACCATTTATTGGAGATGGTAGCGGTTGGTTTTCCTAAAATGAGAATCCGATTTTCAACTTCAAATCCGCAAGACATGCACGAAGAAGTGTTGCATGTAATTGCGAAACATCCAAATATTTGTAAGCATATTCACTTGCCTGTTCAATCAGGAAGTAATCGTATCTTAAAGGAAATGAACCGATTACATTCCCGTGAAGAATACATGAATTTGATAGATAATATAAGATCTATAATTCCGAATTGCTCTATTTCTCAAGATATGATTGCAGGTTTTCCTACAGAAACCGAATCAGATCATCAAGACACGTTGAGCTTGATGGAGTATGTGAAATACAATTTTGGATATATGTATTCTTATTCTGAAAGACCCGGCACATTGGCAGGACGCAAAATGGAAGACGATGTTACTGAGGAAATTAAAGCAAAACGATTGCAAGAAATTGTTGATTTGCAACAAAAACATGCTTGGTACAGAAGTGAAGAATTTGTGGGTCAAACCGTAGAAGTTTTGGTAGAAAAAGTGTCAAAAAAATCACAAGAAGAATTTTCGGGTCGAAATTCGCAAAGTATTACGGTGGTTTTTCCGAAAGAAAATTATAAAATAGGTGATTTTGTGAATGTAAAAATTACTTCATGCACGAGTGGCACTTTGAAAGGGGTTGCAGTTGGATATTCAGAAATGAATTAATTTTTTTACCACAAATTTCACAAATTCTCACAAATTAGAACGTATTACTTGCAACATTGACAATTATTATTTTTAAAAATGAATACTAGGAAATTTTAGAAATTATTTAGCCTAATAAATTTCACAATTCTCATAATAAATTAAAAGCTTATGACTGAAAATAACGAATATTATTACAAGAAAAATGAAAACTACGAAATCATAGGAATATGTATGGAAGTTCATAGATTATTAGGTTCTGGATTATTAGAAATTGTTTACAAAGACGCACTAGAAATAGAATTTAAAAGTCACAATATACCATTTCAAAGAGAAAAAGAGTTTTCAATAGAATATAAAGGAATTATTCTGCCTCATAAATTTTATGCAGATTTTATTGTTTATGACGACATAATTTTAGAAGTAAAATCAGTGAAAGAAATAAGTAATGATCATCTTGCTCAAACATTGAATTACATGAAACTCGCTAACACTCCAATCGGAATAATTGCAAATTTTCAAAACAAATCGTTGGTACATAAACGATTGATTAATTTATAAAAATGAATTTGTGAAAATTTGTGTAATTTGTGGTTTTATATATCAAAACATTTAAGGGGTTAGGAAAATTTGTGGCAATTTGTGCAATTTGTAGTTTTAAATAGAGTATTTTATTTAAGCACAAAAGTAATTTTAATAAAAAATAAAACTGATGCAAATTCGTGATATTTGCGTATTAACATTATGGAAACAGTTCAAAACATTAAACAAAGATTTGAAATTATTGGGAACGACCCAAAACTCAATCGTGCTGTAGAAAAAGCAATTCAAGTGGCTCCAACTGACATTTCAGTATTAGTTGTTGGGGAAAGTGGCGTTGGAAAAGAAAGCATTCCGAAAATAATACATTCATTATCCCACAGAAAACACGGTAAATACATTGCCGTAAACTGCGGCGCCATACCTGAAGGCACAATTGACAGCGAACTATTTGGTCACGAAAAAGGGTCGTTTACAGGCGCTAACAACGCCCGCGATGGATATTTTGAAGTAGCCGATGGCGGAACCATTTTTCTTGACGAAGTGGGCGAATTACCCTTAACAACCCAAGTGCGTTTGTTGCGTGTTTTAGAAAATGGTGAATTCATTAAAGTGGGTTCTTCGCAAGTTCAAAAAACCAATGTTAGAATTGTGGCAGCAACCAATGTTAACATGTTTGACGCTATTGAAAAAGGTAAATTTAGAGAAGATTTGTACTACCGATTAAGCACTGTAGAAATTGGCTTGCCACCTTTGAGAGACCGCAAAGACGATATTCATTTGTTATTTAGAAAATTTGCATCCGATTTTGCTTACAAATACAAAATGCCAGCGATTAAGTTAAATGATGACGCAGTAGATTATCTTGTAAAATACCGATGGAGCGGAAACATTAGACAGTTGCGCAACTCCGCCGAACAAATATCTGTATTGGAAACAACGCGTGAAATTTCGTTAAAAACCCTTTCCTCCTATTTGCCTCAAGACGGGAATCACTTGCCAAGTGTAATAAAAAGCAAAAAAAGTGAAAGTGATTTTAGTACCGAAAGAGACATATTATACAAAGTGCTTTTTGACATGAAAAGCGATTTAAATGATTTGAAAAAACTAACTCTCGAACTCATGAAAAACGGTTCGACCAAGGTGCAAGATATCAATCCGAATTTGATTCAAAAAGTATACGGTAAAAAAGAAGATTTTACAACCGATTTTGAAGAAAGCTCGTTAAGTAATTCAAATATCCCTGATGCTGAAACGATGGATCAAGAAGAATTTGAAGACGATGAAGACTCAAATGATTATCTGTTTGCAGAAACCGTTGAAGAAGAAGAAACTCTAAGTTTAGAAGCCAAAGAAATTGAACTTATCAAAAAATCATTAGACCGAAACAAAGGAAAAAGAAAAGCTGCGGCAGATGAATTAGGCATATCGGAACGAACATTATACCGAAAAATTAAACAATACGACTTATGATAACTTTGAAAAACAATTGGATTTTATACTAAAAAAAATATATCTTTGAATCGAAATGAAAAAAAACAACTACATAGTAATCTTATTAATTCTCACAATTTTTTCAAGTTGTGGCGTATATAATTTTACTGGAACCACTGGAAAAATTGACGCCAAAACGTTTCAAGTAAACTATTTTCAAAATACGGCCGAATTGATTGAGCCCGGAATTGAAAGAACATTTACACAAGAATTACAGAAAATCATTCAAAATCAAACCAATTTAAATCTAACCAATACCAACGGAGATTTAGTATACGAAGGCGAAATTACCGAATATCGCATTTCACCAATGACTGCAACTGCCGATCAAAAAGCAGCACAAAACCGATTGAGTATTTCGGTGCGTGTTCGGTTTTTTAATAAAAACAAAGAAGCAGATAATTTTGAAAAAACATTCTCCTTTTTTTATGATTACTCTGGAACCGATCAATTGGTTGGCTCACAATTAACAAGTGCCTTAGACGAAATTTTTACAAGAATAACACAAGATATTTTCAACGATTCTTTAGCCAAGTGGTAAACCAATGAATAGTACTGATTTTACCTATCTAATTAACAAACCAGACGCCATCAACGAGCGTCACAATGTGTCATTAGAAAAAATAATCGAAGAATTTCCATATTTTCAAAGCGCCAGAATACTTCGATTAAAATATTTATACAATCAAGACAGTTTCAAATACAATTACGCCTTAAAAATTGCGGCTGCCTACACCACAGACAGAGCCGTTTTATTTGATTTTATAACTTCAAACAAATTCATAACCGTCCAAAACGGACTCTATGAACAAAAAATTGCCGAGCTGTTGAATATCGAAGTAATTGAAAGCGAAACGATTAATTCGATTAAAACGATAAACAAAACAGAACAATCCATTTTGGACACAATCGAAAAGGCATCAAAAATTACTTTCGAACAAAAATTAGACATTGGAAAACCACTCGAATTCGACACAAACGAATCCCACTCTTTCCAAGAATGGTTGCAATTGTCACGATTAAAACCCATTATTAGAAAAGAAAACAGTGCAAACAATGATCCTGAAAAAATAAAAAAATCAGAGTTAATCGATAAATTTATTGAAACAAATCCGAAAATTCCGCCAACAATTAAAGGTGCTCCCGTCTTGCCAAAAGAGCCTGCAGCCGAGGTGCAACCTTATTTTATGACAGAAACTTTGGCTAAAGTTTATCTCGAACAAAAAAAATATGACCGCGCAATTCAAGCTTATGAAATATTAATTTTGAAATATCCAGAAAAAAGTAGTTTATTTGCAGTCCGAATTGAAGATATAAAAAATTTACAACAAAACAATAATTTTAAACAATGACAAATTTTACAGTATTCTTAGTATTAATAACAATTGTTTGTTTTTTACTAATCGTAGTAATCATGGTTCAAAACCCAAAAGGAGGAGGTCTTTCTTCATCATTTGGCGCAACCAATTTAGGTGGAGTTCAAAAAACAACCGACTTCTTAGACAAAAGTACTTGGACTTTATCAGCTATTTTAATCGCATTAATCCTAATTTCAGGAGTAAGCTTTACAGGAGCAACAGGCGACAATAAATTAAAAACAATTGACCCAACAGAAGCTGCCGCACCAACTCCAACGCCAGCTGCTCCAAAACAAGCAACTCCAGTAGCACCGATTAAAAAATAATTTCGAAATCGAAAAACATACAAAATCTCGAGTAATCGGGATTTTTTTTTGAAGCAACAGGTCAGAGCCAATCACCAATGGCAATTCCTGCTCTCGCCTTTATCTCCCTCGCCCTACGGGACATCGGGAGGATATCGGCTCCATCAGGGCTACAACCCAAACGAAATTACAAATCCCAATGGCTTGGCTGAAAAAATGTCAGTAAAAAACAATTGGCACAATTTCTGAAATTAGTAAAAAAAATAATAAACATTAAACATAAAAACTATGGCATTAAACATTAAACCGCTTTCAGACCGAGTTATCGTTGAGCCAGCAGCTGCCGAAACTCAAACAGCTTCAGGAATTTTTATTCCTGACACTGCAAAAGAAAAACCACAAAAAGGGATCATCCTTGCTGTCGGAAATGGTAAAAAAGACGAACCATTGACTGTTAAAGTCGGAGATACTGTATTGTATGGTAAATACGCAGGTACCGAATTAAAATTGGAAGGAAAAGATTATCTCATCATGCGTGAAGATGATATACTTGCTATTATTTAGTAATAGGCAATAGGCAATAGGCATTAGGCATATAGCCTAAAGCATACTGCAAAAAGCAAAAAAATCAAAACAAAAACTAGTAGCGCTTAAAGCATAAAGCCTACCTCATAAAGCAAAAAAAAATGGCAAAAGATATAAAATTTGATATTGAAGCTCGTGACGGATTAAAACGAGGAGTTGATGCATTAGCAAATGCAGTAAAAGTAACTTTAGGACCAAAAGGTAGAAATGTGATTATTTCTAAATCATTTGGTGGACCAACAGTTACTAAAGATGGTGTTTCTGTAGCAAAAGAAGTAGAGTTGAAAGACCCATTAGAAAACATGGGAGCTCAAATGGTAAAAGAAGTTGCTTCTAAAACCAACGATTTAGCTGGTGATGGAACAACGACTGCTACCGTATTAGCACAAGCTATCGTTAAAGAAGGTTTGAAAAACGTTGCCGCTGGAGCCAATCCAATGGATTTAAAACGTGGTATTGATAAAGCTGTTGAAGCTATTGTAGCTGATTTAAAAAATCAAGCGCAAGAAGTAGGTAGTTCATCAGAAAAAATAAAACAAGTAGCTTCTATCTCTGCTAATAACGATGAAGTTATTGGTGATTTGATTGCAACTGCATTCGGAAAAGTAGGAAAAGAGGGTGTTATCACCGTTGAAGAAGCAAAAGGTACTGACACATACGTTGACGTGGTGGAAGGTATGCAATTTGATAGAGGTTATTTATCTCCTTATTTTGTTACCAATCCAGAAAAAATGAATGTAGAACTGGAAAACCCATACATTCTTTTATACGACAAAAAAGTTTCTTCTTTGAAAGAATTACTTCCTGTTTTAGAGCCAGTTGCTCAATCTGGAAAACCACTTTTAATTATTGCTGAAGATGTTGACGGAGAAGCACTTTCTACGTTAGTTGTAAATAAATTACGTGGTGCTTTAAAAATTGCTGCTGTAAAAGCTCCAGGTTTTGGCGACAGAAGAAAAGCAATGCTTGAAGATATTGCTATTTTAACAGGCGGAACCGTAATTGCTGAAGAAAGCGGATATACATTAGAAAACGCAACCCTAGAAATGCTTGGAACTTGCGAAAAAGTGGCTATCGACAAAGACAATACTACCATTGTGAACGGTGCTGGAAAAGCGGATATGATTCTAAATCGTGTGAATCAAATCAAGTCGCAAATGGAAACAACTACCTCTGACTATGACAGAGAAAAATTGCAAGAGCGTTTGGCTAAATTAGCGGGTGGCGTTGCCGTACTTTATGTAGGAGCTGCATCTGAAGTGGAAATGAAAGAGAAAAAAGACCGCGTTGATGATGCACTTCATGCAACTCGCGCAGCTGTTGAAGAAGGAATTGTTGCTGGTGGTGGTGTTGCTTTGCTAAGAGCAAAAGCGGTATTGTCTTCATTAAAAACAGAAAATGCTGATGAAGCAACTGGAATTCAAATTATTTCTAGAGCAATTGAATCTCCTTTGCGTACTATTGTAGAAAATGCTGGACTTGAAGGATCGGTTGTGGTTGCAAAAGTAGCTGAAGGAACAGGTAATTTTGGTTACAATGCCAAAACTGATGAGTATGTTGACATGCTTGCAGCAGGAATTATTGATCCTAAAAAAGTAACCCGTGTAGCACTTGAAAACGCGGCATCTGTTGCGGGAATGATTCTTACTACAGAATGTGCTTTGATAGATATTAAAGAAGATTCACCAGCTGGAAACCACATGGGTGGCGGTATGCCAGGAATGATGTAATATTTATTTATTCAAAAAGTAAAAATCCGCTGAATCATTTGATTGAGCGGATTTTTTTTTACACATTTTTTTTAATTGAGAAATGTTTAATAATCTTGCCTTCCAATGATGGTAATTATTTCAATATCAAATCCATTAATTTTGTAATAAATGGTATCCACGCCACAAACGCAATACCGATCTGCATTTTTAAAGTTTAAAACCATTGGAAACATGAAAGGATTGGACGCAATTTTGTTAAAGCTAGCATAAAGCATATCGTAATATTTTGTAGCCTGTAAAAACCGAATTGATTTAAACCATATTCGAATATTCTGACTACATCTTCCTCTGCCTCATTTGATAACCTATATTTATACATTGAAACGCTTTTTTATTTCCTCAAAAAGTTCTTCTTTAGTTTTTGTACTAAAACCACTTTTTATACCTCTATCGATTTTCATTTGAACATACTCATGATAAGCTTCTCGCTCACGGGCTTGTTTAATGAGATAGTTTACTGCTTCGCTTTTACTTGTAAATTCTTCTTCTGCAACTTGTGCTTTTAACCAATCATCATTTTGTTTGGCCAATGTGATACTTTGTCGTGTCATAACTGAAAAAATTAGTGGTGTAAATTTACACCATTTTTTTGAAGATTAAAATGTTTTATAAAATAATTACGCAACAAAAAAATCCTATTCATTTTACATAAATAGGATTTTAAAATGTGGTTTAACAAACTTGGTTTTAGTAAACCGATTGTTTGTTGAAATGAACTGTTAGTAAATAATATACTACGGCTCTGTATTTGCTTTTGTTTGAACGACCATATTTTTCGATAACTGCATCAATAGCTTTATCTAAATCTGGGCTGTCTGATAACCCTAATTTTTTTATTAAAAAATTGTTTTTTACTGTTGCTAACTCTTTCACATCTGAACCTGAAACGGTTGATGAGTCTGCATTGTAAATAGATGGGCCGCAACCTACTGTTACTTTTGTTAACAAATCCATGTCTGGAGTTACACCGCATTTTTCTTTTAAATCGTCGGCATATTTTGCAATTAATTCGTCTCTTTTGCTCATTTTGTAAGTGTTTTTTAAGTTACTTTTAAAACAAACATATAAAATCAAAATAAAAAAACCAAATTTGATTTAAATAATTTACAATTTTTTAATGTACTAAAAATTAGCTATTAATTTAGCTGTTAAGCATTTATGTTTTATTAAAGTAACTCTTTGGTATAGTTAAATTAAAATTAATTCGCTACGAATTTTCGAATTTTTCAGTTTAACCTTTCGAATTCATTCATTACGATAAATCGAAATCAATAAAGAATAGGTAAATTTTGTACTCTTTTTTTTAGATATACAAAATTCGTGGTTTAACACGTGTTCTCGCGTGAGGGATTGAAGTGGAAAGCCCACAGCCAATTGAAGCGCCAGCGGAAATTGGCGAGGACTTGTAGCGGAAAGCCCGACCCCGTTTGTAGTGGATTTTCTATTGTTAGATAAACGTTGTAAACGGGGGCACGCCCAAAAAAAAATCTGTCAGTTGATGACAGATTTGATTTTTTATTGTTCTTTTTTCTTTTTGAAAAGTTTTAAAAGTACCGGTATTGTGGTGACGGCAATGATGCCAATTACAATGAATTCTATGTAATGTTTGAGGTCAATTTTGAATTGATTTAGAAAGAGTTCGTAGAGGTAATGTCCTGAAAATATCATGGTAACCGACCAAAGAATGGACCCTAAAATGTTGTAGAACATGAATTGTTTTTTGTCCATTTTTACGATTCCGGCAATAACTGGTGCAAAAGTTCTAACGATGGGAAGAAAGCGAGCAAAAACGACTGCTTTGTTACCATATTTGTCGAAAAATTCTTTGGACTGGTAAAGGTATTTTTTCTTGAAGAAAAAGTTGTCTTCTTTTTTGAAAAGGTAATTACCGCTTTTGACTCCGACCCAATAACCTGTTGTGTTTCCGATAATTCCCATGATTGAAATCAAGGCTGCTAATAAGGTTACATTTAGAAAATCGTTTCCTAAACTAAAATCTCTCATGAGTAATTCTGAGTAAATTCCGCAAAGAAAAAGGAGGCTGTCGCCTGGAAGGAAAAAACCTGCTAAAAGCCCTGTTTCGGCAAAAATGATAAATAAAACTACATATAAACCAATTTTTATTCCACCAAATTCAAGTAGTATATAAAATTCGGGATTAAAGAGCTGTTTCCAATCAAAATGTGACATATTATTGTTTGATAATTTGCGTGTGAAATTAGTAAAAATAAACCAAAAGCTGTTCTTTTTTAATGTTATGTTTAGAATACTTTTGGTTAATAGATTTCATTTAATCCCTGTCATACCTACAACAGCCATGTAAATTGTCATATTCTGCTTCGGTTGCTTTAACTTCTTTTGTGTCGTGACCTGCTTTTGCAATGTTCTGTTGTACAGCTAGTAAGGAACATTTTTCTTCGTTTAAAATCAATTGCATTTGATGGGTATCAATGTCCCAAATGGCAGATTTTACACCTTTTGTTTCAAAGGCGGCTTTTTCGATACGTTTTTTGCACATGTCACAATTACCGTTAACTTCGATGGTAAATTTGGCATTTTTATTCTTTTTTTCCTGCGCTTGTGCTGAAAATGCTAACAAAAGTAGCATCAATCCTAAAAATTTGTTTTTCATAACTATTGATTTATTTTTTGTTTTTAATTTTATATCGAAGCCCTAGGTAATACATTTGTCCGAAAACAGGTGCATAACTGATTGACGTATCGAAAGTGTTTCCAAAAGGGTTGTTAGAGCCCAAAATAGCTTTTTGTTGTCTGTAATTTCCTATGTTTTCGCCTCCTACATACATTTCAAAAACGGAAGAAAAAGTTCTAGTAACTTGAGTATTTAACACGCTGAATGAAGGTGAGAATACCGGTAATTGATCGATTTCTGGATTAGATAAAGTAGTCGGTAATTGTTGCTTTCCGAGCCTGTTTATTGTAAAATCAAACTTCCATTGTTTGCCCTTTTCGGCAATATGTGTTGCATATTCTACATTCATAAAAAAACGATGCTTGGCCTGCAAGGGTCTTTGAAAATTGCCCGATAGATAATCGGTTGCAATATCATAATATTTATAGGACGTTCGAAGGTTTAAATGTTTGATGATTTCTAAATTAAAATCGAATTGAAAACTATTGGCAAACGATTTTCCTTTTAAATTATAAAATAACACTTCTTGCGGAGATTGCATTACATCAATAACTGCTTGATTTTGAAAATCGGTTCGATAGAAATCAAAACTGATGTCTGCACTTTTGGTAAATAATTTAAAATTTTGGGTAAAACTAATACCATAATTCCAAGCAATTTCGGGATTGAGACCATAAACTTTTCCATCGGTTTCGAGAATAGAAAAAGTTCGTGAACTACCAAAAAGTCCTTGGTTTTCGGCAAAAATATTTGCTGCCCTCTTCCCTCTTCCAGCAGAAAAACGAATCACAGATTTTTCCCACGGGTTGTATCGAACATGCAAACGAGGTGTAAAAAAAAGGCCTAGTCGGTTGTGATAATCTAATCTTGAACCCACAATAAAGCTCAATTTATCCATGGAATCGTACGTATATTCAAAAAAAGCACCGATTGAATTATCTATTCTACTAAAATCTACATTTGAAACATATTCTGAATATTGGTCAAAAGTAAAATTGATTCCCGTACTGAATTTATTACCTGTATTATTGATAATTGAATTAAAAATCAAGTTAGAATAATAACTTTGTTGATTTATATTGTATTGCCTTAAACCAAAATAAGAATCCTGATTATGACTGCTAAACGCATTTTGAAATCCAATGCTTTGAAACGGCATGTCTTTAAAAACATAACCAATTTTTGATGTAAAATCAAATCGTTTTGTGTTGATTTCTGATCCCCAATAATTGGTAGTTAATTTATCAATGTTTGGGTTAAATGCCAATTCGCCCGTTTGCTTTTCATCATTCATAAATTTAAAATTGAAGAAAGAAACCCAGCCTTTATCAGAGTCTGTATATTGCCATCGATTGACAATATTAAGCTGTTTTCCCAAAGGATTGTCAAGAAAACCATCCATATTCATATCGTTTTTGATGGCTCTAGTATTTCCATGAATATAAAAACTAGAAGCCCATTTATCCGAAATTTGATGATTAAAATGCGAATTCACTTCAAATCTGCCCTCAGTGGCGCCATAAAAATTAAGAAAAAATGGAATGTCATTTTTGGGTTTAATCAACTCTGTATTTATCTGACCCGAAATGCTTTCAAATCCGTTTACAACACTTCCGGCACCTTTGGTTATTTGGATACTTTCTACCCATGTACCCGGAGTAAATGATAGCCCATATGCTTGAGAAGCGCCTCTTACAGATGGAATGTTCTCTTCTGATATTAAAATGTAAGGACTTGTTAATCCAAGCATTTTAATTTGCTTTGTACCAGTTAATGCGTCCGAAAAGTTGACATCAATGGACGGATTGGTTTCAAAACTTTCTGCCAAGTTGCAACAAGCGGCTTTGAGTAATTCTTTGCTAGTAACAACCGTTACATTTGTTACTTTTTTAAGTGATTTTTGTATTCCTTTTTGATTGGATTCTACTTTAACTTCATTTAATTTTTCTTGTGAAAAAACATTAAAAAAGGTAAAACCAAACAGAAATACGAATAGATATTTCATTACATGATAATTTATTTATTTATTTTCAGTTAACTTGAAATAAATAGGAATTATGCGTAAAAGGTTAAATTACAGTACAATTTATAAAGTGGGGGTGCATTTGATTCAAAACTATAGACGTCCTTCTTTTTGATTTGAATGAAGTATGTTGGAATTTTGAAAATAACATTATTTTCTGTCAAAACAAGAAAAGAATATAATGCAAAAGAGGTTTTGTAATTTATTTTTTCGGTTTTGTTTTTGAAAGATACCTTTTTGTCTGAACAACATTTTTTTGATGCCAATTTTTTATTACAACATGATTTTTTTTGGTCTAAATCAGACATTTCACAAGGTTCGCCTTGAGAAAAATCAGTTGAAACATAAACTATCTTTCCTTTGCAAAAATGCACATTAAATGCCATTCCAATACTGGAAATAACAATTAAAGAAGCCAAAAGAAAAAGTAGGCAGTTTTTACATTTCATAGTGCAAAGCTAATATAATAGAATTAAATTATTCTTAAAATACTGTTATTTATTGTTTTACGACCTTGTTTTGATAATAAAAAGCTGGTACAAACAAAATTAAAAAAATAGGCTGGATGATAAATCGTCTGATGTAGAATAAATTCATTTTGTTGGTTTCTCCAAAAAATTCCAAAATAAAAACAAACGAAATTAATAAAAGTGAACCCAAAATAATGTACAACAACAAAGCAAATTTCGTGGTTTTAGAATTCTTGAACAAAACATGAATGATTCCGATAGAAAGTATTGAATTAAGATAAAATCTAAATCCCAGACTTGCAAAAAGCTTTATTTGATACATTTTTGGCAGCGGTGTTGCATTGAAATTTCCTTTAAAATAGGCAATTAATGGATCGTAAAAAATAGAACTTTCAAAAACTCGTACCGACACCAATGCTACAATTAAAAAAAATAGCAATCCTATTTGAACCTTGTCAATTTGTTTATTTTTTTGCATAAAAAGAAAATTTATTTACCCAAACAATCCACAATAAAAAAACTAATCCGTAAATTACTAATGGAAAAACAATATCATGTAAAAATTTGGAATAGGCAGGTAAATGATAAATTGCCATACATAACAAGGCTATTCGTAGTACATTAAAAAAGTGAATAAGTAAAATGCCTGATGAAACAAAAAGAATAGTGTGTTTCAACTTTCCAGAAAATGCAATGATAAAACTTATAAATAATATAATCACACTCAGGGCATTACATCCTTCAATGACTCTAGCTACCCATTTTTGTTTGTAAACAATATTTACACTTGACTCTGTTTTATTTGGATTTGAAAACACATCCTTTTCAAACAAAGATAAAGTTTGAACAACTTGGTGTGAAACAACATTTGTAAACCCGTCTGTTTCAAATTTTTTTGTATCAAATTGAGATAAATATAACTGATAAACAGTTGTCATTAATAAATACGACAAGAAAAATTTTGCCAAAAAAAGCAAAAAGGGTTTGTATTCTTTTATTATTGATATCAATTTATATTTTTTTTCAAATTTATAGATAAAGTTAGAATTGGCAATAGTACTTTTGTATAAAAAAATTATTTTATGACATTTGATCAATTAAAACCAGAAATTAGTTTAATAGTACATAACCTCATCCAATCAAGAGATGAAAAACTTTTGGCTATTTGCACTTTATTAAATTCAGAAATTGCTCATTATAATTGGGTTGGCTTTTATTTTGCAAATCAAGAAACCAAAACCTTGCACTTAGGCCCTTATGTAGGAGCACTAACCGATCATACCGTTATTCCGTTCGGAAAAGGAATTTGTGGTCAAGTTGCAGAATCAAACCAAAATTTTGTAGTTCCAGATGTTGCCGCACAGGATAATTACATTGCTTGTAGCTTTACTGTGAAATCAGAAATTGTAGTCCCTTTGTTTGTGAATGGTATAAATATTGGTCAAATTGATATCGATTCGCATGAACTAGATCCTTTTACTACTGCTGATGAACGATTTTTAGAATATGTAAATCAGGAAGTGGCTACGCTCTTTTAACCTAATTTTATTGAAATTTGAAATCCGTTATAAAATTTATTTTTAACGGATTTTTTTATTGCATTTTTTAAAGAAGTTCCATTAATTTTACATAATTTTGTTGTATCTTTTTTAATTAATATTAAACAAAATTTTTATAATTTTATTTGGATTAATTGAAATCAAAAACCCACATGAAATATATCACATAAATTTATTTCAAAAAATCAATTAATAATACCCTAAAATGGAAGAATCAACAACAAAACTAAAACAGGTTTCTTATGACCAAATAATGGACATGGAAAAACAAGAACGTGTTCATTTTATAAATAGTTTATCGGGATTCAAAAGCCTTGGTTTAATTGGTACACAAAACAATGAAAATCAAACAAATGTAGCTATTATTGATTCTATAATTCATATTGGAAGCAATCCTGCTTTGTTCGGAATGATATTTCGCCCCGGAGTTGTAGAGCGACATTCCTTGGAAAATATATTAGAAACTGGTTTTTATACTATCAATCATGTTAATGAAAAAATTCATAAACAAGCCCATCAAACGTCTGCAAGATACGACAGGGATCGCTCAGAATTTGACGAAACTGGTTTAACACCTGAGTTTAAAAATGATTTTTTTGCGCCTTTTGTAAAAGAAAGCAACGTCCAATTGGCTATGGAATTTAAAGAAAAAATAACACTTTCTATCAACAATACCGTTTTAATAATCGGTGAGGTAAAAGTAGTTTATTTCCCAGAAAACTGTTTGCAAAAAGATGGTTTTATCGATATCGAAAAAGCCGAAACCATTACTTGTTCAGGATTAGATAGTTATCATAAAACGACTCAAATTTCAAGATTGAGTTATGCCAAACCTGACAAAACAATAACGTCACTCATTTAATTTTGACCAAAAAAGCAATCAATATGGTTTGGTTCAAACGCGACCTTCGTTTGGTTGATAACGAAGCGTTTTTTCATGCCTACCAATCTGATTTGCCTTTGTTGCTGATTTATATTTTCGAACCAACCGTAATGAATTATGATGATTCAGATGTGCGGCATTGGCGATTTATTTATGAATCGATTCAAGATTTGAATACAAAATTAATACCATCCAATTCTACGATTTATTTTTTTCATGACGAAGTTAAAAACGTTTTTTCAGAATTAATCAAAAAATATGAAGTTAATACCGTTTTTTCGCATCAAGAAATAGGAAATAAAGTAACTTATGATCGAGATTTGGAAATGAAAACGTTTTTTAATTCTAACGAAATATATTGGAAAGAATTTCAAATGCACGGGGTTATTCGTAGACTAAAATCAAGACAAAATTGGGACAAACGTTGGGAGCAAGTCATGCGCGATACGCCGAAAATTATAAAAGTATCCGATTTAAATACGATCGAATTAGATCGTGAATTTTATGAAGTTCTAAAAGGAAACGAATTACCTAATGAAATTATAACTCCAAATCCAAATTTTCAACGAGGCGGCGAATACTGGGCTTGGCGTTATTTGGACAGTTTTGTTAAAGAAAGACATGTAAATTATAGTAAACACATTTCGAAACCAGCTTTAAGCAGAAAAGGCTGCAGCCGATTGTCTCCTTATTTAGCCTATGGAAATATAAGCATGCGGGCTATTTATCAATACACCAACCAACATTACGAGGCCTCAAAAAATAAACGTGCGATTCTAAATTTTGTATCCCGTTTGCATTGGCATTGCCATTTTATTCAAAAATTTGAGGACGAATGCGAAATGGAATTTGAAAACGCCAACCGAGCCTATGACGTTTTAGTAAAGCCAAAAAACGAAACCTACATAAAAGCTTGGCAAGAAGGCAAAACGGGTGTGCCCATTGTAGATGCATGTATGCGATGTTTGGTTGCAACAGGATATATTAATTTCAGAATGCGCGCGATGGTAGTGTCGTTTTTTACTTTTAATTTATGGCAAGATTGGCGCGAATTGCATTTTTTGGCAAGACAATTTTTAGATTACGAACCAGGAATACATTACCCTCAAATTCAGATGCAATCTGGTACAACAGGAATTAATACAATACGGATTTACAGTCCGATAAAAAACTCTGAAGAACATGATGCGGAAGGCATTTTCATCAAAAAATGGTTGCCCGAATTAGCAGAAATTCCCGTTCATTTGCTTCACGAACCCTGGAAAATGAATGAAATGGAACAGCAATTTTACAACTGCATCATTGGTAAAGATTATCCCGCACCGATAGTAAATATTGAAGAAACCCGAAAATATGCCAGCGATATCGTTTGGAGTTTTCGAAAAAAAGACGAAGTAAAAATAGAAGGCAAGCGGATTTTACAAAAACACGTGAGTAATCCGAATCGAAAAACAAAAAAGAAAACAACATAATGGCACTATTTTTAAAAGCAGACTGGGAAGATATTATCATGGCAAATTATGTAATTGACCCTCAAATTTTACTTCCGTACTTGCCAAATGGAGTTGAAATAGACTTGTTTGAAGACAAATGCTATATCAGTTTAGTAGGCTTTATGTTTAAAAACACCCAATTATTCAACATCCCAATTCCGTGGTTTGGTACTTTTGAAGAAATTAACTTGCGATTTTATGTCACCCGAAAAGAAGGTGATCAAATAAAAAGGGGCGTCGTTTTTATCAACGAAACCATTCCTTACCCAATTGTGGCTTGGGTTGCCAATAAATTATATAAAGAACATTATACAGTTATTCCTACAAAACATAAACAAATTGTACATTCAGATTTCCAAAAAATAAAATTTGAATGGCTCGTAGATTCGAAATGGAATAGCATTGATGTTCAGTATTCATTAGAAACGAACACTATGGAAAACAATAGTTTAGAACAGTTTATTTACGATCATTACTACGGTTATACCAAAGTAAACAATAAAAAAACCGAAGAATACAAATTGCAGCATCCAAGTTGGAAAACGCACGCCATTTCAAATTATAAAATTGATTGCGATTTTGAAGCGATGTACGGTAAGGATTTTGCCGTTCTTAATGAAACAAAACCTGCAGCAGTTTTTATTGCTAAAGGGTCTAAAGTAGGTGTAGAATGGAAAAGAAATCAATTGCAGTTATAATATGAAAGGCGTAAAAAAACAAAACCTACCAACTAAAATTTGTGTAGTTTGCCAAAAACCTTTCACTTGGCGCAAAAAATGGGAAAAGGTTTGGGACGAAGTTAAATATTGTAGTGATAGATGCAGAAATGAAAGATTGAAAAATTGAATGATTTAAAGATTGAAAAATTGCAAAACATTCTGAATATTTAAATTTTTTAATCTTTTAATCTTTAAATAAAAAAATAAAATGTCAAAAACGTTACGATTAATTCTCGGAGATCAACTCAACAGCAATCATTCTTGGTATGATACCATTGATGATTCCGTGACTTATGTTTTGATGGAAATCCGAACAGAAACCGATTATGCCAAACATCACATTCAAAAAGTAGTTGGTTTTTTCTCGGCAATGCAACAATTTGCCTCCGAATTACAATCAAAAAAACATCAAGTCATTTATTTACATTTGAATGATACAATAAATTTACAATCGTTTAAAAAGAACATTCAATTTTTAGTTGAAAAAGAACAGTTTACCGCTTTTGAATACCAATTTCCTGACGAATACCGTTTGGATGAACAACTGAAAAATTTATGTCAATCGCTTTCAATTACAACTTCAGTGTGTGATTCAGAACATTTTATGAGTTCGAGAAACGAATTAGGTGATTTTTTTGAAGGTAAAAAAACCTTTTTATTGGAAAGTTTTTACCACATGATGCGTAAAAAGCACCATATTTTGATGGATGGCGATAAACCTTTGACAGGAAAATGGAATTATGACGGTGAAAACCGAAAAAAATTGCCAAAAGATCACAAACCAACACCACCTTTGGTTTTCAATAATAATGTATCTGAAATTGTTTCTGAAATTCAAAAAACAGACATCAAAACCATCGGAACTATTGATGCTGAAAATTTTGTTTGGCCCATTAATAGAGCCCAATCGTTAGAATTACTCGATTTTTTTGTCACCGAATGTTTGGCGTTTTTTGGAAGTTATCAAGATGCCATGTCGCCCAACGAATGGTCTTTATACCACGCCCGAATTTCGTTTTCAATGAATATAAAATTGATTTCACCTTTGGAAGTGATCCAACGTGCCATTACAGAATGGGAAAATCGACCTGAAGAAATTGCCTATAATCAGTTGGAAGGATTTGTCAGACAAATTATCGGCTGGCGCGAATACATGCGTGGGATTTATTGGCTCAAAATGCCCGAATATGCCACAATGAATTATTTCAATAACGAAAACAAACTTCCAGAATGGTTTTGGACGGGGAAAACAAAAATGAATTGTTTGAAAGACGCCATTAACCAATCCTTGAATTACGCTTATGCTCACCATATACAGCGATTGATGATTACTGGGAATTTTGCTCTTTTGGCCGGAATTCATCCTGACGAAGTCGACGCGTGGTATCTAGGCATTTATATTGATGCCATTGAATGGGTAGAAATTACAAACGCACGCGGTATGAGTCAGTTTGCCGATGGTGGTATTGTAGGAACTAAACCGTATGTAAGTTCGGCATCCTATATTGACAAAATGAGTCATTATTGCGGAAGCTGTTATTATAAAAAAGCCATTAAAACAGGAGATAAAGCATGTCCTTTCAATAGTTTGTATTGGAATTTTTATGACAAAAACGAAGATAAATTAGGCAAAAATCCACGTATTGGGATGATGTATAATGTATGGCGAAAAATGAAACCAGATGATAAAGTCGCCTTGTTAGAACAAGCGGATTATTATTTGAAAAATATAAATGAATTGTAAGTAAAGTGATTGGTGAAAAGTGATTAGTGATTAGTTAAAACATAGTCAATAGAGGGTTTAAAATATATTGTCAATCCAATTAATCCTTTAATCTGTGGCAAATAACAAACAACAATATCGTTAAATCCTATATAAAGCAAAAATAAAATGATAAAAACAGCAATAGTTTGGTTTAAAACCGACTTACGAATTGAAGACAACGAAACCCTCGTAAAAGCAATCGCTATTAGCGAAAATGTAATTCCTGTGTATTGTTTTGACGATTCCCATTTTGAAACCACTTCCTACGGATTTAAAAAAACGGGTAGTTTCAGAGCACAATTTTTATTGGAATCACTTCAAGATTTAGATGCTAGGTTAAGAACTTTGGGTTCGGGATTGCTAATTTTAAAAGGCAAACCAGAAATTGAGATCCCTAAAATTGTAAATCAGTTTAAAGCACAAAAAGTGTTTGCCAAGCTAGAAGTGGCTTTTGAAGAAAAACAAACTGAGAAAAAAGTTCAAGATGAATTATTTAAGTTGCGTTGCGAATTGGAAACGTTCAGTACAAGCACCTTGTATCACGCTGAAGATCTGCCTTTTTCTATCAAAAACATTCCAGATGTATTTTCTAATTTCAGAAAAAAAACAGAAAAAGATTCCGAAATAAGAAAGCCATTTGAAGCTCCAACGAAAATCAATTCGCCAGAAATTTCACTTTTGGAATTACCTACTTTAGAAGATTTAGGGTTAGAAAAAACCACCATCGATTCTCGAGCTGTTTTACAATATAAAGGTGGCGAATCGGAAGCTATTAAACGATTGCATCATTATTTTAGCGACACGCAATGTTTGTCATCTTACAAAGAAACTAGAAACGGAATGGTAGGCGCTGATTATTCATCAAAATTTTCAGCTTGGTTGGCAATGGGTTGTATTTCAGCGCGATTTATATATGCAGAAGTCCAAAAATATGAAAAGCAGTTTGGCGCCAATGATTCTACTTATTGGTTGGTTTTTGAATTACTTTGGAGGGACTTTTTTAAATTTATGTTTAAAAAATACCAAACGAAATTTTTCTTGTATGAAGGTATAAAAACCGAAAAAGTGAATTCGAAATCCCTGAACGACAAGCTTCTTTCTCAATGGATGAATGGAGCAACACCTTCTGATTTTATCAATGCCAATATGCTCGAATTACAACAAACTGGTTTTATGAGTAATCGCGGTCGCCAAAATGTTGCTAGTTATTTTTGTAATGAATTGAACATGGATTGGCGATTTGGTGCTGCTTATTTTGAACAAGAATTAATCGATTATGACGTGTGCAGCAATTGGGGAAATTGGGCTTATTTAGCTGGAGTTGGCAACGATCCAAGAGGACATCGCTATTTCAATATTGAAAAACAAGCAAGTGATTATGATAAAAAAAGGGAATTTAGAAAATTGTGGTTATCAAATTAAAACCAAATTAAAAATAAAATTCACTATTGAAAAAAATAAAATGTAAAGATGAAACACGATGTAATTATAGTTGGCGCAGGATTATCAGGATTATCGGCAGCCGTCCATTTGCACCGCCAAGGCAGGAAAGTACTCATTCTAGAAGCTAGTGACCGTGCAGGAGGACGAGTAAAAACAGATGTTGTGGATGGTTTTATTTTAGATCGAGGCTTTCAAGTTTTATTGACTGCGTATCCTGAAGCAAAAAAATTGTTGAATTACAAAGATTTACAACTTCGTAACATGTTGCCCGGAGCGACCGTGCTTTATGATGGTGGTAGCTTCGAAATTGCAGATCCTGTCAGAAGACCTATGGCTTTGTTCAGTACTTTATTTGCACCAGTTGGAACAATACGCGATAAAATAAACACGCTTTGGTTGAAAAATAAATTGCAAAAAATGTCCATTGACGAAATTTTCACACAACCCGAACAAACCACATTGCAACAATTATCGGATTATGGCTTTAGCCAAAAAATGATTCAACGTTTTTATAAACCGTTCCTATCGGGAATTTATCTTGAAAATAATCTAACGACTTCAAACAGAATGTTCGATTTTGTGATGAAAATGTTTTCGGATGGCGATGTTGCCGTTCCCGCTTTTGGAATGGAAGAAATACCCAAACAATTGGTACGTAAATTGCCTGAATCGAGCATTCAATACCATAAAAAAGTTACTAAAATAGTTGAGAATACAGTAACTCTTGAAGACGGAACCACTTTTGATGCCAATCAAATCGTAATTGCAACCAATGCAAACGAGTTTACCAAGCAATTTTTGCCCAATCAAAAAACTACTGCACAACAAGTGACCAATGTGTATTTTGAAGCGCTTACAGCTCCAACCAAAAAAGCTGTTGTAGTTTTGAATGCTTCTTCTACTAAAAAATGGGTTAATAATGTAACCGTTTTATCGAATGTTTCTAAAAAATATGCGCCGCCAGGAAAAGTGTTAGTTTCTGTTTCTTATAATGGATTGGCTGCCGTTGAAGATGTTGAATTAGCTGAAAACATGAAAAAAGAATTGGAACAATGGTATGGCAAACAAGTACAAAACTGGAAAATGATTAAAACCTTTCGTATTGATTATGCTTTGCCTATTCAAGATTCTGTTAAAAATGAATTATCCATTTCTGAGATTAAAATATCCGATACTCTTTTTATCTGTGGTGATTATTTATTAAATGGTTCTATAAATGCGGCTTTTAAATCAGGTCGATTGGTATCAGAAGCGATGAAATTATAATGTTGTTTTTTGATTACTAATTGAAATTTAAAGAACAATCAAACCCGAAACATTTCAAGTCAAAAAAAAATTTTGTTTAAATGTTCTCTTTTTCAAACCAAAAAACAGCCTCTTAGTAGATTAAATACAAATTATTATTTTTAACCCATAAGTTTTAACCCTTGCAGGTTAGAAAACCGTAATTCGTAATTTGAAATTCGTAATTCAATAAAAGCCCAAAATTTGGAAAATGCCCAAAAGCTGGAGGCTTACCCCCGATTGAAGCGGAAATCCTTTTTGTTTTTTTTTTCAAAAACAAAAAGATTGCAGCGCAAAGCGGGAAAATGGCTGGGAAAATGCCCAAGCGTGTTGGTGCAAAAAAACAAGTGAAAATTTGATGAAAATAATTGCTGTTTCTTTATTAAATATTCATAATTAATTGTTACTTTTGCACCCGTATTGGGATAAACTCAATCTACATAATAATCATTTAAATAATATTAGCATGTATTTAACTAAAGAAACTAAAGCTGAAATCTTCGCAAAACACGGAGGAAAAGCTGAAAACACAGGTTCTACAGAAGGGCAAATTGCCTTGTTCACTTTTAGAATCTCTCACTTAACAGAGCACTTGAAAAAAAATCGTCATGATTACAATACAGAGCGTTCGTTAGTACTTTTGGTAGGTAAAAGAAGAAGTCTTCTTGACTACTTGAAGAAAAAAGATGTTGTAAAATATCGTGAGTTAATTAAAGAATTAGGTATTAGAAAATAATACAAAACTAAAGAGGTGCACACGCGCCTCTTTTTTTTTGTGAATTAACTTAAAAAAGTTGGTTTTTCATTGGGATTTAGAGCATTAACTACGCAACAACAACACGACTAAACCCATGTTTAACTTAGAGAATTAAATTTATGATTCCACAATTATTTGTAGAAAGTATCGATTTAGGTGATGGAAGAAACATCACAATCGAGACAGGTCGTTTAGCTAAACAAGCAGATGGATCTGTAGTAGTAAGAATTGGAAAAACGGTTATTTTAGGTACCGTAGTTTCCGCAAGAAAAGCAAGCCCAGGCATTGACTTTTTACCTTTGACGGTAGATTACCGTGAAAAATTTGCAGCAGCAGGTCGTTTTCCTGGTGGTTTCTTCAAAAGAGAAGCGCGTCCAAGTGATAGCGAAGTATTGACAATGCGTTTGGTTGACCGTGTATTGCGTCCGCTTTTCCCATCTGATTATCATGCTGAAGTGCAAGTGATGATTCAATTAATGTCGCATGACGAAGACGTTATGCCAGATGCTTTAGCAGGATTAGCAGCTTCGGCAGCTCTTGCATTGTCTGACATTCCTTTTGAAACATTGATTTCTGAGGCTAGAGTTGGAAGAATTGATGGTCAATTCATCATCAACCCAAGTCGTGCACAATTAGAATTGTCTGATATTGACATGATGATTGGTGCTTCAACCGATTCTATCGCGATGGTAGAAGGAGAAATGAAAGAAATTTCAGAAGCTGAAATGGTAGAGGCAATTAAATTTGCTCACGAACACATCAAAGTACAAATTGCTGCACAAGAAAGATTGGCGCAAGCATTTGGAAAAAAAGAAGTTCGTACCTACGAAACTGAAAAAACGGATGATGCTATTTATGCTAAAGTAAAAGCTGCCGCTTATGATAAAATTTATGCTGTTGCAAGTAAAGGTTCTGCAAAACAAGAACGTTCTGCAGCTTTCGCTGAAATAAAAGAAGAAGTAAAAGCATTGTTTACTGAAGAAGAATTAGCAGAAAACGGCGATTTAGTTTCTAAATATTTCTATAAAACGAATAAAGAAGCGGTTCGTAATGTAACTTTGGATTTAGGAACACGTTTAGACGGAAGAAAAACTACAGAAATCAGACCAATTTGGTGTGAAGTTGATTATTTACCATCGGTTCACGGATCGGCTTTGTTTACACGTGGTGAAACGCAAGCTTTGGCAACAGCTACTTTAGGAACATCTAGAGAAGCCAACCAAATTGATTCACCATCTGAACAAGGAGAAGAAAAATTCTATTTACACTATAATTTCCCACCATTTTCTACAGGAGAAGCGCGCCCATTAAGAGGAACTTCAAGAAGAGAAGTTGGTCACGGAAACTTGGCACAACGTGCGTTGAAAAACATGATTCCAGCTGATTGTCCTTACACCATTCGTGTAGTTTCTGAAGTTTTAGAATCGAATGGTTCGTCTTCAATGGCTACTGTTTGTGCTGGAACATTATCATTAATGGATGCTGGTATTCAAATGATTCGTCCAGTTTCTGGAATTGCGATGGGATTGATTACTGACGGAGAACGTTTTGCGGTTCTATCTGATATTTTAGGTGATGAAGATCATTTAGGAGATATGGATTTCAAAGTTACTGGAACTTCGGAAGGAATTACAGCTTGTCAAATGGACATCAAAATTGACGGATTGAAATATGAAATCATGGAGCAAGCTTTGGCTCAAGCTCGTGATGGACGTTTGCATATCTTAGGTAAATTGATTGAAACTTTAGCAAAACCAAATGCTGATGTTAAAGTTCATGCGCCAAAAATAATCATGAGAACAATTCCTGGTAACTTCATTGGTGCTTTGATTGGACCTGGTGGAAAAGTAATTCAAGAATTACAAAAAGCTACGGGTTGTACAATTGTTATCAACGAAGTGGACGAGCAAGGTGTTGTTGAAATTTTAGGAACTGATCCTGATGGAATTGCTGCAGTATTGGCTAAAATTGATTCAATTATCTTCAAACCAGAAATGGGCGAAGCGTATGAGGTAAAAGTAATTAAAATGTTGGATTTTGGTGCTGTGGTAGAATATACTGCTGCTCCAGGAAACGAGGTTTTATTACACGTATCTGAATTGGCTTGGGAACGTACAGAAAACGTTTCTGATGTAGTAAATATGGGCGATGTATTCCAAGTAAAATACTTAGGAATTGATCCCAAAACTAGAAAAGAGAAAGTGTCTAGAAAAGCGTTATTGCCAAGACCTCCAAGAGAAGAAAATAAAATTACTCCAAAAGCGGAATAGTTACGTTTTCATAATATAGAAAACCCCAATTCATTTAGTTGAGTTGGGGTTTTTAAGTTTAAACAAACATGCATTTAAGTTTTTTTATTTATAGGATTTTTTTAACTTTTGTTATACTTTTAACCTTTCATAAAAAATTAATTTTACATTACTATTTAATTAAATAAAATGACAAAATCCGTTGGTATAATTGGAGCTGGAATTGGGGGGCTTGCCTTATCAATTCGACTAGCCAATCAAGGGTTTAAGGTAACCATTTTTGAAAAAAATAGTTATCCTGGAGGTAAATTGAGTGAATTAAATTCAAACGGATTCCGATTTGACAAAGGGCCGTCTTTATTTACAATGCCTTCATTGATAGATGAATTGACCCATTTACAAGGAAGCGCTCATCCATTTGAATACCAGAAATTAGACGTCATTACCAACTATTTTTATTCGGATGGAACGCAACTAAAAGCGTCTGCTAATTTAGAAGAATTTGCAGAAGAAGTACATCTGAAACTAAATGAAAAAAAAGAAACGGTTTTAAAACACATCAAGCGCAACGCTTTTTATTTTAAAACTACCGAAGATTTGTTTTTAAAACAATCGCTTCACCAACTGAAAAATTTTATTAATTTTAAGACTTTGAAAGGAATATTGCTTTCCCCATTCTTAGGATTATTCAGTACAATGCACGAAAAAAATTCGAGAACCTTTTCCAATCCAAAAACAGTACAACTCTTCAATCGATTTGCTACTTACAATGGTTCAAATCCTTACAAAGCACCTGCCTTAATCAATATGATTTCGCATTTGGAGTTCAATCTTGGGGCTTATTTACCTAAAAAAGGCATGCACCAAATTACAAAACACTTGGTTCACCTCGCTGAAGAAGCAAATGTGGAAATTAAATATAATGCACCTGTTGAAAGCTTAGAGGTTGGATCTAACAACCTAATTGCTTCTATTAAAAGTAATGGAATAAATTATCCTTTAGATATTGTGGCAAGTGATGTAGATATCCATGTGCTTTACAAGAATCTTTTACCCAAATCTTTTACTCCTAAAAAGCTCATCCAACAAGAGAAATCAAGTAGTGCCTATGTTTTTTATTGGGGAATAAACAAAGAATTTGCAGAACTAGGTCTTCATAATATTTTGTTCAGTGATGATTATAAAAAAGAATTTGATCATTTGTTTTCAAAACAATTTCCCACAGACGACCCAACTGTTTATATCAATATTACCTCAAAATATTGCAAAACTGATGCGCCTGAAGGTTGCGAAAACTGGTTTGTAATGGTAAATGTGCCGCACAATAAAAGCGAGAGCATCAATTATACAACAGCTATTCGAAAAAATGTTGTTGATAAAATTAATTCGATATTGAAAACCGATATCGAAAAATATATTGTTACAGAAAGTACGTTAAGTCCTGTTGATATAGAAAACCAAACTTCGTCTTATGGCGGATCGCTTTATGGTAATTCTAGCAACAATCAATTTGCCGCATTTTTGAGACATGCCAATTTTTCATCAAGTATTAAAAATTTGTATCTTGTGGGCGGAAGTGTGCATCCTGGCGGTGGAATTCCGTTGTGTCTTTTTAGCGCAAAAATAGCAAGTCAATTAATCGTAGAAAAAGAAAAGAAATGTTAAAAAATTATAAATCTTATTTATTGTATTTTTTAATACTGGTCTATGTTTCGGGCTCCATTGGGTTTGTAGTAAACCCAGCATTTTTTAGTCCGTTTACACCTTACACCTTACTGCTTACTTGTTTGGTTTTTTTGATTCACAGTCCGTTGGCCGATAAAAAATTCCTCATTGCCTTTTTTTCTATCGCTTTTTTAGGTTTTATCATTGAAGTAATTGGCGTAAAAACGGGTTTGGTTTTCGGAAAATATTCCTACGGAGATGGATTGGGTATTAAATTACTTGAAGTTCCGCTAATCATTTCTATCAATTGGGCGATGCTTATTTGTGCAGGAATCAGAATAATAAGTGGTATCTTTGCAAACAAAATAACAGTATTGCTTGTGGCTGCTTTATTGGTAACGCTGATAGATTTACTGATTGAACAAGTGGCGCCAAAACTCGATTTTTGGCAATTTGAAGGAGGATTACCAGGTTTACATAATTATTTGGGTTGGATTGGAGTAGCTTTTTTTACATCCTACTTTTTTTATCCTACCATTATTAAAGGCAATCGTTCTGTTTCATTCATAATACTGATTTTACAAATTATATTTTTCACCTCACTATTTATATTTATTTAATATGGACATAATCATTAATTGTAGCATTGTTTTAGTCACTTTTATACTGACAGAATTTTCTGCTTGGGCAAATCACAAGTACATCATGCATGGATTTATGTGGTATTTCCATGCTGATCACCACAAAAAAGACCACAAAAGTTGGTTCGAACGCAATGATTTATTTTTTATAACTTATGCCGTTCCAAGTTGGTTGCTCATCATGTTTGGAATGATGAACCAATATGCCTGGTACACATGGGTTGGTTTTGGTATTTTGCTTTATGGATTGGCCTATTTTGTGGTACACGATTTGGTAATACACCAACGTTTCAAGGTGCTTACTAAAACAAAAAACGTCTATGTTTTAGCGTTGCGTAGAGCACACAAAATGCACCACAAAAACACCGGAAAAGAAGGTGGCGAGAGTTTTGGAATGTTGATTATCAAGAGAAAGTACATCCAAGATGCTGTAAAAAAATCTAAAATGCAGTACGCACAATAAGAAATACTACATGAGTCAAATAACTACTTGCACGTTTTTTAAATTAGAAACCTTTTCTAACAAACTTTGGGCTTTGTCTCAAATGCAATTAGGACATGCTCATTTCAAAAACATCAAAGGCCTAGTGTTTTACAAGCTGTTAGGCTCGGGCGCAGAAAATGGTTTTAGTTCAAAACCCAACTTTGGAACGTATGCGTTGTTATGTATATGGGAATCAGAAATGCATGCCAGTAGTTTTTTTGAAAAAAATTCGTTCTTTAAAAACTATACTTCCAAAAGCGCCGAATCGTTTACTGTTTTTGCACATAACGCAGAAGCCCACGGAAAATGGGACGGAAAGCAACCTTTTGTTTCCCATGCCACTTTGGCTATAGATAAGCCCGTTATGGTTTTAACACGAGCTAGTATTCGACTTACAAAATTGATTTCTTTTTGGAAAAAAGTCGGTAATGTGAGTAAAAGTTTGGAAGAATATGACGGACTAGCACTGTCTATTGGTGTTGGCGAATGGCCTTTAATACAACAAGCGACTTTAAGCATTTGGAAAACACAAGCCGAAATGATTGATTATGCTTACAAAAATGAAAAACACAAAGAGGTTGTTCGACTTACCAGAAAACTCAAATGGTACAAAGAAGAGATGTTTGCCCGATTTATCCCCTATAAATTTTCTGGACAATGGAACGGTAAAGATGTTGTTAATTTTCTAGATTTCTAGTTTCATTTAGGGCGATTATTAGGCTCAAACTTTCGCAAAAGCAACCAATTTCTTTTTTAAATTACAATTTCAATTAAAATCTAATCCGTTTTTTTTGGGCGTTCCCCTACGGGTCGGGCTATCCGTTCCAATCTTTTTTGGGGTGGGCACGGGCAGAAAAAGCCCGCACCCAACCCAAAAAAGGATTTCCACTACTATCCCTAACGCGGTTTAGTTTTCAGAAGAGAAATAACTTAAAATTGGCAAAGTTTTTAATAACCCAAATTCACTCTCCCAACTTGCGCTCCAACAACTCCCCATTCGAGGGCTAGGGGGCTTAGCCCAGATAGCAATGGAAAGCCTTGTGAACAGAAAAGCTATTTTTTCTTGGCAAAAAAACAGCGACGCCAGGAGCTCGTTTTTGTGCCAAAGAAAAAAAGCTTTTGTGGAGCAAGCTTGGAATGGATAGCTGGATTGGCTTCTTGGAAATGTTAAAAAAAAAGTGTTTTGAATAAAAAGTTTAAATAATTGTAACTTTTTTGTAACTTGATACGTATAACTATCACGTTTAATAAAAACAAAGGACACCCACTATGAGACAACTTAAAATAACCAAGCAGGTTACCAATCGTGAAACCGCATCGTTAGATAAATATTTACAAGAAATTGGAAAAGTTGACCTGATAACTGCTGATGAAGAGGTAGAATTGGCGCAACGTATAAAAGCGGGTGACCAACGTGCTTTGGAGAAATTGACAAAAGCGAATTTGCGTTTTGTGGTTTCGGTGGCAAAACAATACCAAAACCAAGGTTTGACGCTTCCTGATTTGATTAATGAAGGAAATTTAGGTTTGATTAAAGCCGCACAACGTTTTGATGAAACGCGTGGTTTCAAATTTATTTCGTATGCCGTTTGGTGGATTCGTCAGTCTATTTTGCAAGCTTTGGCCGAGCAATCTCGTATTGTTCGTTTGCCTTTGAATAAAATTGGTTCTATCAATAAAATCAATAAAATGTATGCTTTGTTGGAGCAATCTAACGAAAGACCACCCTCTGCAGAAGAAATTGCTAAGGAATTGGACATGACTGTGAACGATGTAAAAGAGTCTATGAAAAACTCGGGGCGTCATTTGTCTATGGATGCGCCGCTTGTTGAAGGTGAAGATTCGAATTTGTATGATGTACTTCGTTCTGGCGAATCTCCAAATCCCGATCGTGAATTAATTCAAGAATCATTGCGTACTGAAATTGAACGTTCGTTGGAAACCTTAACTCCAAGAGAAGCTGATGTGGTGCGTTTGTATTTTGGTCTTGGCGATCAGCATCCAATGACTTTGGAAGAAATTGGTGAAACGTTTGATTTAACTCGTGAGCGTGTGCGTCAAATTAAAGAAAAAGCTATTCGCAGATTGAAACATACTTCTAGAAGTAAGATATTAAAAACATATTTAGGATAATTTAGTCTTAAAGTCGAAAGTCATAAAGTCGAAAGTTCGAAAGTCGAAAGTTTTAAAATCATAAAGTAAAAACTCCGGAATCACTTTTGGAGTTTTTTTAAAATAACTATTTTTTCACAAACAAATTCATAAATGAAAAATACACTTATTGCCCCATCCGTACTTGCTGCCGATTTTGCCAATTTACAACGCGACATTGAAATGATTAATGCCAGTGAAGCCGATTGGTTTCATATCGACATTATGGACGGCGTATTTGTTCCGAATATTTCTTTTGGGATGCCTGTTTTGGAAGCTATAACCAGGCATACAAAAAAAACAATCGACGTTCATTTGATGATTGTAGAACCAGATCGTTATATCAAAACTTTTAAAGATTTAGGAGCCGATATCTTAACAGTTCACTATGAAGCGTGTACGCATTTGCATCGAACGTTACAAGCCATTAAAGCTGAAGGCATGAAAGCTGGAGTAGCGCTAAACCCGCATACTAATATTGATTTATTAGAAGATGTTATTAACGATATTGATATGGTTTGTTTGATGAGTGTGAATCCGGGTTTTGGCGGACAATCATTTATTGAAAACACGTATTCTAAAATTGAAAAATTAAAAGCATTGATAACTAAAAAAGGTGCTTCAACTATCATTGAAATTGATGGTGGCGTTACTAATAAAAATGCGGTGCAATTGGTACAGGCTGGTGCCGATGTGCTTGTGGCTGGTAATTTTGTATTTAAATCAGAAAACCCAACACAGTCTATTGCTGATTTGAAGAAGCAATTGAAATAATTTAAGGGAGGTAAAAACAACCTCCCTCCTTTTAAATTTTTGAAACCACACTTTTAATTCAATTATTTTCGGTAGATCGATGGAGTCATTCCTTTTTTATTTAAAAAAACCCTATTAAAATAACTTAGCGTTTCAAAACCACACTCAAAAGATATTTGACTGACCGTTTTATCTGTTTGAACTAATAAACGGCAGGCTTCATTGATTCTAATTTCATTTAAATAATCGGAGTAGGTTTTTCCTGTTGCTTTTTTAAAAAATTTGCAGAAGTTGCTTTCGGTCAAATAAATTAAATCAGCCACCTCTTTTAAGTACATTTTGTGCTGAAAATTATTTTGGATGAACAAGCAAACTTTATTAATACGCAACTCGCTTTTCTTTGAAACGACATTGTGAAACGTATTTGGAGCAATTGGTTTTAGTTGTTTTTTTGATAAATCGTCTAAAATTGAAAGGAATTTTAAAATCTTGTCCATTCCATTGGTTGCTGTTAACTCTACAATTTTGGAAATTAGCAAATCATCCGTCTCAAAACTTATTCCTCGAAGCGAATTTTCAAGCATGTTTTTTATTAATGAACTTTCACTAAATTCTAAAAAAGGCGAAATAAATTCTCTTGAAAACTGAATAACAACCGCATCTGAATTGGTGTCTTCATCAGATTTGCCTGACCAAGTATGGGGCAAATTACTTCCTAACAATACCAAATCGCCGTCACCAAAAGGTTCATAAGAATTGCCAACTATTCGATATCCGTTCCCTTTTACAATATAAGTCAATTCAAATTCTGGGTGATAATGCCATTTAAATTGAAAAAACGGAACTTGGTAACGAAAAGCATAAAAACTCGAGGTTCCTTGATTTAATTTTACATCCTCTAATATTGCTTTCATAATTATGAATTGTCTTAAAAAAATGAAAAGTACTATAAAAAATTCAGTATTGTGTTATAATTGAACAAATTAATGTTATATCGTATTGCATTCAAATCAATAATTTTGAAATAGGTTAACATATTAATAAATTAATAAACAATGCATACACCTTCTAAATCAATATCAGAATTTTTAAACGAGCCTTATACTTTATCTCAAGAACAAATCAATTTTTATCAAAAAAATAGATTTATAAAATTAAAAAGTGTATTAAATCCTGAAACGATTGCATTTTTTAATGAGGCAATTAGTCATCAAGTAAATGAAATGAATCAAGAGCAAACGGCGCTTGAAGACCGAACTACTTATGGCAAAGCTTTTTTACAATTGTTCAATTTATGGTTGGAAAACCCAATTGTAAAAGAATTGATTTTTAGTAAACGAATTGCAAAAATAGCTTCTGATTTAATGGAAGTTAATGGCGTGCGATTGTACCACGACCAAGCTTTATTTAAAGAAGGTGGCGGAGGAATCACACCTTGGCATGCCGATCAATACTATTGGCCTTTAGAAACTGATAAAACCGTTACGGCTTGGATTCCGCTGCAAGAAACGCCTTTGGAAATGGGTCCGTTAGAATTCAGCGCCGGAAGTCACACTATTGTTGAAGGACGTGAACTAGAAATTGGTGATGAAAGTGAAGAACTGATTCAGAAAAAATTGCGAGTTACTGATTTTGAACATGTAATTGAACCATTTGATTTAGGAGAAATCAGTTTTCATTCAGGATGGGTTTTCCATCGTGCAGGTGCAAACGTGACCAATGAAATGAGAAAAGTAATGACCATAATTTATATGGACAAAGACATGTTATTGAAAAACCCTGAAAATAAAAATCAAATTCACGATTGGAATACTTGGTGTCCTGGGGCAAAAATTGGTGAAATTATTAACTCACCGATAAATCCTGTTTTATATTTTGAATAATATGGATATCAAATACATTTGTACTTATTGGGGTTGTGAAAATCAGAAGGCTAAAGAATTTCTATCAAATGTAGTTTCGAATGGATATGATGGTGTTGAAATCAATTTTCCAGATAACCCCGAATTTATTGCTGAATTTATTGCTGAATTGGATGTAATCAGAACCAAAATTAATAGAGATTTCATATTCTTAGCGCAACAAGTTTTATCGAATAAAAAGGAAACCGTCAACGAATATATTGAGAGAATTACAGAACGATTGGAGTTTTTATCGAAATTGAAACCCGATTTCATCAATTCACATACCGGAAAAGATTACTATGATTTTAGTGATAATTGTAAGATTATTGAAATAACTGAAAACATCTCGGTAAAAACAGGAATTCCAATTTTACACGAAATTCACCGTGGAAGATTTTCGTTTCATTTGAAAACGTTACAGCACTATTTAGAACTATTCCCAAAGCTACATTTAACAGCAGATTTCTCACATTTTTGTGTTGTTTCTGAGAGTAATCTTGAAGATCAAGCGGAATTATTAACCAAGATTTATCCTAAAATAAAACACATTCATGCCCGAATTGGCTTTGAGCAAAGTCCGCAAGTAAACGATCCGTTTGCTCCAGAATGGCTATCGTATCTTGATAGATATGTAACTTGGTGGAAAGACATTATCGAAATTCACAAAAAAAGAAACGGTTTGCAATTTACCATTACACCAGAATTTGGTCCGTTTCCTTACATGCCTGAAGAACCATTTACAAAAAAACCACTATCAAATCAATTGGAAACAAACCTACAAATGAAAAAATATTTACAACAAAACCTTTAAAATAATGGAAAATAAGAAAAAAAATTACATCCTTTTTATCGCTCTAAGTGCTGCCCTTGGCGGATTATTATTTGGTTATGACACCGCAGTAATTTCTGGCGCAATTGGAAATCTAACCGAGTATTTTCATTTGTCTCCCTTTGAAACGGGTTGGGCAATTTCAAGCGCATTAGTAGGGTGTTTGATAGGCGCTTTTTTCTCTGATTATTTGAGTAATCGCTTCGGCAGAAAGGCAACTATGTTGATTACGGCCATTCTTTTTATTTTAAATTCAGTTGGAACTGCACTACCTGTTTCCTTTTCAATGTTTGTTATATTTAGAATAATTGGCGGCATTGGAGTTGGTATTGCATCAATGGTCGTGCCTATGTATATTGCTGAAATTGCTCCTCCAAAAAGACGAGGTGCTTTGGTTGGTAACTATCAATTGGCCATCGTTATCGGAATTGTGGTTGTTTATTTTGTGAACTATTTTATAGCTCTTCAAGGCGATGCAAACTGGAATTTGAATATTGGATGGCGATGGATGTTTGGATCTGAAATTATTCCATCGATACTGTTTTTATTTTTTATTTTCTTAATTCCTGAAAGTCCAAGATGGTTATTCCAAAAAGGCAAAAAAGAGGAGGCCATTGGTGTTTTAGAAAAAATAAATACCCCTGATGAAGTGTTTCAAGTTCAAGAAGAAATTGAAAATTCGATGCGCCAAGAAGATAAAAATCAATGGAAACACTTAGCAAATCCCCTATTTAAAAAAGCTCTTTTTGTAGGAATCGGACTTTCAGTTTTACAACAATTAACCGGTATAAATGCCATTTTATATTATGCTCCTGAAATTTTTAAAAGCTTAGGAAGTTCAACAGACGTCTCTTTATTGGAAACAAGTATTTTGGGCGTTGTAAATTTAATTTTTACTTTGTTGGCGATTCGTTGGGTGGATAAAATGGGGAGAAAACCGTTGTTATATATTGGTTCAATAGGCATGACCATTGCCTTAGCAGCAGTTGGTTCGTTTATCTATTTTGAAACTATTGGCAATTGGGTGTTGCCTTTTTTATTGCTGTTTATGGCATCCTTTAGTATTTCGTGGGGGCCTATCGTTTGGGTTTTATTGTCTGAAATTTTTCCGAATAAAATTAGAAGTTTGGCATTGGCAATTAGTGTTTTTATTCAATGGGTTGCCAATTTTGTTGTTACTCAATTTTTTCCAATTTTAGTTGAAAATCAATGGTTGAAAATCCATTTTAATGGTGCCTTTCCTTTCTATTTATTTTCAATAATTTGTCTTTTATCTTTACTTTTTGTTTGGAAAAAAATTCCCGAAACCAAGAATAAAAGTCTCGAACAAATGGATTCATTATGGAAATAAAGAAAATAATACTTGTAGTGCTTTTAATTATTGGATTCAATCCAATGAATGCTCAACGAAATTCAAAATTTGTGAATACTTTTATAGGAACGGATGGTACTGGACACACCTTTCCCGGACCGTCTTTGCCGTTTGGAATGGTTCAACCCGGACCCGACAACAATATTGAAGGATGGAATCACACCAGTGGTTATCAATATAAAGACACGTTGCTTTTAGGCTTTTCGCAAATGCGTTTCAGCGGAACCGGAATTGGAGAAATGGGAAATATTTTGTTGCTTCCTTTCAATGAAAAAAAATCGAAACTTAAAAATAGTTACTTTAAAAATTCAGAAAAAGCAACTGTTGGATATTATTCATTATTGAAAAAAGACGACATCAAAGTGGAACTAACTTGTTCAGAACGAGTAGCTTTTCACAAATACACCTATCCGGATCAAAAAGGACAATTGTTATTGGATTTCCAACACGGAATTCAATTTTTAACGGACAGTTTGGTTTTAGAAAATGATATAAAAATTGAGAATTCAAGAACTATTTCTGGCTATTGCAAAACGAAAAGTTGGGTAACGAAAAAATATTTTTTTACGATTCATTTTGAAACTCCTTTTGTTTTATCCAAAGAACTTCCGAAAGAAAAAAAACAAAATGCACCAAAATATATCTTGGATTTTCAACTGCCAAAAAATAAAGTTTTACAAGTTAAAATTGCCTTATCAACAGTAAGTGTTGAAGGTGCAAAACTGAATTTAACCTCGGAAATACCCGGTTGGGATTTTAATTTGGTAAAGAAAAATGCAGAAGAAATTTGGGATGACTATTTGAATCGAATTGAGATTAAAGCTTCTCTAAAACAAAAAGAAATTTTCTATACTTCGTTGTATCATTTGCTTTTACAACCTAGTAACATTGCGGATGTAAATGGCAATTATCGCGGTGCAGATGATAAAATTGCATTGGCCACAAACAATGCCTACTACTCTACCCTTTCCATTTGGGATGTTTACCGAGGAGCATTTCCATTGCTTCAAATTATTGCACCAGAAAAAATTGATGGTATTGTATACACGATGCTTTTGCATCACAAAGCGGCGGGGTTTTTACCTATTTGGACCGCATGGGGTCAGGACAATTATTGTATGATTGGAAACCACGCCATACCAATGATTTTATCAGCTTATCAAAATGGCTTTTCGGGATTTGATCAAAAGGAAGCTCTTAAAGCCATGTTGGAAACGGCTACAAAAAGTCATTTTAATTCTGATTGGGAATTGTACAACCAATATGGTTATTATCCTTATGATAAATTGGATAACGAAGCCGTTTCAAGAACCTTAGAAAGCGGTTATGACGATTGGTGTGTGGCTCAAATGGCATTAAAACTGAATGACAAAGAAAATTTCATTGAATTTGAAAAAAGAGCTCATTATTACAAAAATCTGTTTGATCCATCAACGCAATTATTCCGAGGAAAAGACACCTTTGGAAATTGGAGAACACTATTTGACCCACTCACAGCGACTTCGCCCATGAACAATCCGGGAGATTATACCGAAGCAAATGCTTGGCAATATTTTTGGACACCCGCTCAATATGATATAGATGGAATGAAAAAATTAGTTGGCGGAACAACAGCTTTTACCAAAAAATTAAACGATTTCTTTACTATTGAAAGTTCAAATCCGAACAAATTTTTAGGGCAAGAAGCCATGATTGGGCAATATGCTCATGGAAACGAACCAAGTCATCACATTGTTTATTTGTATGCTTATTCAGAAACACCAAAAGTGGGTCAAAAATACATTAATTCGATTGTAACTAATTTTCATAATAACACTCCCGACGGTATGATTGGTAACGATGATTGCGGACAAATGTCTGCTTGGTATATTTTATCATCGTTAGGATTTTATCCTGTAAATCCTTCTAATGGCGAATTTGTTTTGGGAGTGCCGCAATTTAAAAAAGCGATCTTACATTTGAAAAATAATAAAAATTTTACCGTTGAAACTTCTAATTTCTCATCAAAAAATCACTATCAAGAAAATCCAAAATTAAACCATTCTGAATTGTCAAGACCTTTCATTAATTATTCTGAAATAATGTCTGGCGGTACTTTACATTTTCAAATGACAAATAAATAAACATTCTTATGAAAAAAACAATCATAACCTTACTAATTCTATTCACTTACACCATGAATTCCCAAGAAAAGAATCAAAACAAAGTCGAAGAAAAATACCAAATTCTGCCGTTTGGAAGTATCAAACCTTCGGGCTGGATTAAAGTTCAAATGCAAAAAGACATCGATGGTTTTGTTGGAAATCTGGACCAATTAGTGCCCGAATTAATCAATGATCCCATTTATAGTACTGGTAGATTGCACAAAAACAGTCAATTGAAAGATTTGGGAAACAATAAAGAAGGCGACATGGAAGGATCTGAACAATACAAATGGTGGAATAGCGAAACACAATCCAATTGGTGGGACGGTTATATTAGAAATGTAATTCTTTTAAACGATAAAAAAGGACTTGAAAAAGTAGAAAATTACATTCAAAAAATCTTGAAATCTCAAGACGAAGACGGTTATATTGGGATTTACGATAAAGAATTACGATACAATTTCAATTCAGAAAATGGAGAACTTTGGTCAAAAACCACTATGTGTCGCGGATTATTAGCTTATTATGAACATTCAAAAGATAAAAAATTGTGGCAGGCGATTGTAAAAGCAGTTAACAATGTGATGACAAATTATCCAATTGACAATTCAAGTCCTTACTTTTCTGGGAATGAATTCAACGGTGGCGTTTCACACGGATTGACTTTCACCGATGTTTTAGATAAAATGTACCAAATTACGGGCGACACAAAATATACCGATTATGCTCTTTTTCTATATAAAGATTTTTGCAAAACCTATCAATCAGAAAAAGATGTGCAATTGAAAAATATTTTAGACCCAAATTATAAATTACAATCGCATGGAGTTCATACGTATGAGCATTTACGTCCACTTATCGTAGCTTCTTATGCTTCAAAAAATACAGAATTACAAAATGCACTTAAAATTTATATTCAAAGAATTGAAAAATCAACCACTTTAACTGGAGGTGCAATTGGTGATGAATGGATTGCCCAAAGAACAGCAGATGCAACCCAAACGGGTTATGAATATTGTTCTTTGCATGAATTACTAGACAGTTATTCTGTTTTGTTTCAAAAAGATGGAAATCCAAAAACCGCTGATGCCATAGAAACCCTTTTTTACAATGCGGCCCAAGGATCACGAAACCCAGAACATTCTTGTATTGCCTATTTAAAAACGGATAATTCTTTTACAATGGACGGAACCAGAAATGGAGAAGTGGAGCCCAATCGAAAACAAACCCGTTATAAATATTCTGCAGCTCATCAAGATGTGGCGGTTTGTTGCAATCCGAATGCAGGAAGAATTACTACCTATTTTGTTGAAAAATCTTGGTTAAAAGAAGGCGACAACATTTTGGTAAATGCAATGTTGATGCCAAATACAGTTGAAACTAAAATACAAAATCAAACCGTAAAAATTGAAACTGTTACCGAATATCCTTATCAAAATAAATTCAGTTTCAAAATATCAAATCCTAAAAACGTTTCATTTATAATCAAAATTAGAAAACCATCTTGGGCGACAAAAGTAGTGACTGATGAAAAGTATGTTTTAGAAAATGAATTTTTAATTTTTGATAGAAAATTCGCAAAAGAAGATACCATTAATTTAGAATTCAATGCCAATGTTCAAATAAAAGAAGATGTAAATCATGAAAAATATTTTACTTATGGTGCTTTATTTTATGCCAAATCCATTGAAGCTATTGAGCAAAAAGGGAAAACGTATGCAACAAATTTTGATGATTTGATTTACATCCCAAAAGAAAAAAATAGTTATCAATTTATTTTAGAAAATCAAGCGAAATATGATAATGGAAAAATAGAAATTAAAGCTAAAAACAAATTAAATAATCAAATTGAAACTATTAAACTTGTTCCAATTGGAAAAACTATATTAAGACAAGTTAGTTTCTAAAAAATGCTTTAGAGAGTCATTATAAAATTAGCTTAATTAAGTAAAAAGGATCAACTACGAAATTAATTATTCGTATCGAAATTAGAATTTATTTTACTTATTTTATCTTTTAAATCACGGATGTTTTTATTCATTTTACTAACTAAAAATAGAAGTACAACAGAAGTACTGATGGCTACATAAATTAATATTTGTATCCAAAAATTAGAAAGTTCTTTGCTGGCTTTTCTTTCTAAATTTCGACTATTTTCTAGTAACAAATTCTCAACAGAAGCACATTCGTTTTCTTTTAATTTGGATTCCGTTTGGATTAACTTTTGTTGGTATTCCTTGTATTTTTCAGGTTTGTTGATTGCCAAATAGTTTTCTGACAAACCTTTATAAATTTCTTTATTTAACACCAAATCGTTCACGTTTTTTGCAATGGCATACGATTTATTTAATTCTGCAATAGCTTCAGTATAGGAGCCATTTAAGGTATAAAATTGAGCAATCCCTTTTTGGGCAAAGGCTACAAGGCTTTTGGCATTTGCTTTTTGGGCAAAACGTAAAGACTCTTTAAAACTTTGTTCAGCTAATTTATTTTGTTCAGACATCAAATAACAATTACCTTTATTGTATTTGGCGATACTTATTTTAGCTAAATTTTCATTTGTTTTGTTATTTGACATTAACTCTTTAATTCCTTTGTCAAAAAAACTGATAGCAATATCACAGTTTAATTTTTCTTTGTAAATGAATCCACGAACAATGTAATTTACTCCTAAAAAAGTGCTTACAGAATCTCTAACAGGGTATTCCAAACTCATTTTTTCGGCCCTATCCAAATAGACAATCGCACTTTGGTAAATGTTTAATTGATGGTATTGAATTCCGGCTTTTGTATCAATAGAAATATTGAGTAATTTATCATCCGATTTTGGTAATAATTTAATTGCCTTGATGAGATAATTTAATGATTTTTGATAATCTCTTTTGGATGAATATCCGTCAGAAATTAATTTGTAAGCTTTAATTTTTAAATCAATATTGTTTTTTGCTTGTTGTAAAATATTTATTCCAATGGTTATTACTTTTTCAGGATTATCATACATCTCTGAATTTGATTTTTTTATCAACTGCTCTAATTTTTTTTGATCTTGAGCAAAAAGACACTGGCTTGTACAAAACAATAGAACAAACAGGAAAAAAATATTTTTTTTATTCAT
>CAMAWT010000010.1 GCA_945862065.1 Flavobacterium psychrophilum
CACGCATAAGTAAACTCACTTTGTGCAGCTATACTTTTTGATTTTTGTAAATCGTTTGTACTTAATTTGTCGATGTCTAAGATTATAAACTTTGAATACTCTGTTAGGAATTCCAATTTACGACCACCAACAAATTTTCCTGAAGGTGTAAATGCTGGAAGTGATTTTTTGGCTTTGTTATATGCTTCTTCTTTCTTTTCAGCCAGTGATTTACGCAAGTAAATAATGCCGGGTTTGTACTTTCCTGTTTTGATTTCTTCTAAAATTGTTGCAATTGTTTTGTGTTCTACAACTTCGTTGAAATTCTTGAATATAGTTACCATAGTTTAAAGTTGATAGTTGTTGATTGGCAGTTGTTGGTTCTCGTTTTTGTGAGTTTTGCAATCGCAAAACTCACAAGTTCCGTTGCAGCTGCTCATACTATCGTCCTTTAAATGATTTGTTGTAATGCTCTTGCAATAGCTTTTCAACATCGGAAAGTTTGTAGTAGATTTTGTTTCCTACTTGACTGAATGAAATTTTGCCTTCGTCTCTCCAGGTTTGAGCTGTACGTTTTGAAATTTTCATCAGTAAAAGGAATTCTTGATTGTCTAAAAAGGTTTCCTTCTTTGGGTCTGCCTTGATAGAAAGTTGGGATTGAATAGTGTCTAATTTTGTCATTAGATCTGTGAACTGGTCTTTTGTGAAGATAATTGCATCCATTTTTAAAAGTTTTAAATTGTTATGATGCAAATGGACGAAATTAAAAAAAGTCTTATTAGACTTATTTAGTCTTATAAGACTAAATAGTTTGTTAGCCCCTATGGATATTAAGAAGTAGAAATGTTAATTTCGGAAAAAATAAGACTACAGTTTTATTTTCCAATCGTTGTTAGGGTCTTTATCGCTTCTAGTTGGTGATAAATAGGTTCTAATTGTCAAAGGCGAAAGTTCATTTCCGTGTTCGTCAATGTAATTATCACAGATAAATTTAGTAACCTCTTTTATTTTATATTGGATGTACGGTGTTCCATTTGGTTTTACCTCATACATCATTTGTTTGTAAGCATCAGTTAAAATATTAATTGGCCCATTTATTTGGATTTTGAATGTTGGCTTTATCTCTGATGCCATTTTACTTTTTTCTTCCAGTTGCTCTTTCTCTAATTGACATTTTAAGATTTTTTCATTTTGGATTTGTTTCAATAAAGCTTTGCATTGTTTTTTGTAATCCAATAGTTTGTTGTTGATAAAATATACTTCTGATTGCTTATACTCACATATTTCTTCATTCAAATAAAGGATTTTATCTGGATAATTAGTTAGGGTAGCTATGTGTTTTTTAACCTCTGAAAACGAAAAATATCTTTCTTCACTTTCTGCATTTATTAGTCTTTTTGGAGTTTTTGCAACTGGTTCTTTTACTCTCGTAGCTTGCAGTTCTGTTCGTTTTTTCTCGATTAAGATGTACAATTTATTGTATCTACTCATTGCCGTTTTGGAGCTAAAAAAAGCTTCATTGTTGGCTAATAGTTTTTCGAGTTTACAAATCCATACTTCTGGGTTCTTAACCAGGTTGAATTGATAATCAATAAATAAAGGAAATTGAGATTGTTTGAGTTCTAGGATTTTTGCAATTAGGGCATTGCAATAGTTTTGAGTGTTGACTTTGCCCTCAATAATAATATCAAATAAAGGATTTTTGGCTTGTGCCTGTGGCACTGCCAATAATTCTACAAACTCTGCAGTTTGCATATTTTGATCCTTTGAATTCAATTGTAATATTGTCTTTTTTGTTATTCATTTACTTAAAAATTGTAATTAAAAGCGGTTTAAAATTTGATGTTTTCTTGTTGCTATTTGGCTTGTAAAGAGCAATCATCTTTTTTTCGATTTGTTTGCTTTAAAAATTACTAGATTTCTATAATGCAAATGTAGAAAATAAAAAAAATCCTTGTTAAAGGATTTTAATTGAAGTTATTAACAATCGTTTTAAGTCAATAAAATAAGGGCTTTACACGTTATTTAGAAAATATAGTTGTCTACTGCTTTGTCTAATTCTTCGCTGATGATTTTGGCATATACTTGCGTTGTGCTGATGTCACGGTGGTCCATAAGTTTAGAAACGTGCTCAATTCTCATACCATTATTTAACGCATTTGTTGCAAAACTGTGTCTTGATAAATGGAAAGAAAGGTCGAAAGGTAATTTCATTTTTTCTCCCATTTTTTTAAGATGCCAATTTGCCAATTTATTGAAAGCTGCTGTTTGAAAATAACGTTTTGCTTCGCTGGTCAAATAGCCTTCTTTATCGACAATAACCGGGAATATAAAATCATCGTGATTGGCATTTTCCTTTTTGTATTTTTCTAAAATATCGATAGCCACTTTTCCAATTTTGAACTGGTGTACTCTGCCAGTTTTACGAATGTGTTTTTGAATTTTATGTTCAGCTTCATTATAATTTGAATACTGCATTTCGATAACATCGCTAAAACGTAATCCTCCTGCATAAATAGAGAAAAGGAATAAATCTCTCCACATCATCCCTTTTTTGCCTTCTATTAGCTTTAATTGGGTTAAATCGTCAATCTGTACTTTAGTAAGAAATAATCTTTTAGAAGAGCTGATTTTGAGGGTTATTTTGCTAAATGGAAACATAGTTTCGGGAATTACTTCTTCACGAATTGCATCTCTAAAAATGGTTCCTAGCACAATTATGGAAAGTCGTTGCGTTGTATCTCCGTTTCCTAATACATTGCCTAAATGAAATTTATAGTCATTTAATAAAGCTACCGTTATTTCATCAAAATATACATCCTTAGTTCCCATATATTTTTCAAATTTATCAACCTGAGAGGTGTATGCTTTGTATGTGGAATAAGAAACGGTGCTTTTAATTTTCTCTAATCTCTTTCTCGCATATTCAAAAAAGTTTGGCACTTCTTTTCCCTTTATGGCTTCTTTGAGCTTTTTAACCGATACGGTTTTTATTTTGCGTTCCATATCTGCAACCTGACCTTCGGCATCAGCAATCTTTTGAGATAATGCAGCATTCATCCGGGCACTGTTAGAATGGTTCTTTTTTACTTTCTGCTTTGCTTCATCCCACTCGTTCTCTTTGAGCTTTACTCCAGCAGTGATAAATTTCGTTTTTCTATCTTTTATAATTCGGATATACAAAGGGCTGTGTCCTGTTTGATCTACCTGGTGCGTTCTTAAAATTAGTTTAATTGATGCCATAAAATTAGTAATTTAGAAAGGTTGTACTATATTTGTAAAGGAAAGCAAACGAGTGAAAGTGTTGTAAATACTGGGCTTTCATTCGGGTGCATCGTGATACGAAGGTACAACATTGGGTACAACAAAACAAGTATTTCGTTGCTTTTTTGTGCTTTATTCTGCTTTTACTAATTTCACAATGTCAATGAATACGGCACTTTAAGTGCAAATGGGAGGGTGGAATTAAAAGTTGTAGATAACTTGTATATACACACAATTAATAAATCATCCCTTAAACATCTGCAACCGCATACATACTAATACAAGTAAATAAGTATATCATTCTAAAAGCAACCTACTCTATATTAAAATCATTGCGTGATTTTACGCATAAGGGAAAAATCGTGCAAGTCATAAAAATTGCTGGTTTTTGATTCATTAACTTATTTACTCCACGCGTAGAATTAGCTTCACTATACTTCGTTTCGAGAGAGAACAGGTAGAATTAGATAGAAGACTCAATCAATAAGTTATGTAGTATGACATGAATTTGAACAATAATAGCATCCATTGGATTTTGGATATTTTTCTTTTGCTTTTTTTACTGCATCTTTACAATCGTTAAAGAAACCTAAGTATTCTTTGTTTTGATTGTTTGGCAGATAACTACAAGTTGATTCATGTACCTCGTGATCACCATTTGCTTGTTTTAATTTGTTTACATAATAAGTTTTCATATTATAACTTTTTTTAATTACTATCTAACGTAAAATTAACTGCCTGAAAATTAAAATCGTTGCGTAATTTTACGCTACCTACAAAAAAAACCACAACTCAAATATTGTGGTATTTTATTTTAAATTATTAATAGTACTGGTTAAAAATTTGCATACCCGGGAGACGTTACGTCGCTTAGCGAGGTTGAGAAGTTCGGAACTTTATATGTTCTGTTAAAGAAAAAATTTCTTGCGAAAGAAGAATGTGAACTTTCCGAAATTTTCGCCATTTCTTGAAGCATCTATGTAAAAGCAGTAAATTTGAGCCCATTAAATTATAGTTATCTTAAGTAACCGTGTAGTACAGAATACTGTCTACCTTAATTTATATATTATGAAAACTCAAATTACTGCTAGTCCAAAGATATATATTGGATTAGATATTCACAAAAAAAGTTGGACAGTTTCTATTCAATCTGATTTATTTTTTCACAAAACCTATTCTATGCCCTCTAAATCGCTCGATCTGTATGACTATGTAGAGAAAATTTTTCCAAATCATGACATAAATTTAGTTTACGAGGCGGGTTGTTGTGGATTTTCTGTAGCGCGCTATTTCTTGAATTTAGGATGGAACGTTCTAGTGGTTAATCCAGCCGACGTGAAAACGGGAGACAAACAAAAGTATCAAAAAACAGATAGTTTGGATGCCCGAAATTTATCAAATCAATTAAAGTCTAGAACTTTAATAGGTATAAATATTCCAACAGAAGCAGAAGATCAATTTACTTCCTTAGCACGTCATCGTTCACAAGTAACTAAAAAATTGCGTCAAACAAAATCACATATTAAGAGTTTATTACTCTTTCACGGAATTGATATTCCTGAGCAGTATGACAATCCTAATTGGTCAAATGGATTTATTGAATGGTTAGAAAAGCTCAAGTTTAGTACTGTTTGCGGCGATTTGGCTTTGCAAGGAAAGATACGAATGTTTGGGTTTATCAAAAAAGAATATCTTGAAATAGCCAATCAAATGCGAGCCTATTGCCGAAAAGAACACAAAAACGATTATTATTTATTGAAGAGTATTCCAGGAATAGGCGGCTATTTAGCCGCAGTTATTATAGCCGAATGTGGTGATTTACGCCGTTTTAATACAGAAAGTCAGTTTGCCAGTTTTGTGGGAATTGTGCCAGGAATGTACAACAGTGGTGGAGGCGAAAAATGTTTGGGAATTACACCTAGAAGTCGAAGTCAATTGCGAAGTTACCTTATAGAAGCTGCTTGGATAGCAATACGCAAAGATGCCGAGATGCAGCAGTATTACAGAAAACATCACGGAAAAAATGTGAAGAATATTATTGTAAAAGTAGCACACAAAATGACCCGAAGAATTTTATCGATCATTAAAAAACAAACACCTTATCAAATAAATGTAAATTTAATTTTAGAAAAAAATGAGAAGAAATCAGCATAAAAATTCAAGAAAATCAGACTGCAAAACAGCGGTGGTGGTTGCAACCTGTTGTAAGCCACAACGCGAAGCAGGCAGCTGATTTTCTTTTAAAAAAATATAAAGTATAAAAAACAAATACTAATCATCTTAAAAATCTCACAATAATACAAGAGAAATAGACTGCAAAACAGCCGTGGTAATTGCAAATTTGGTAAGTTACATCGCGAAGCAGGCAGCTATTTTACAAAATCTTACAACCAAAAAGGTGCTGGTGGCTATTGATATAGACCACAAATAGGAGCTTGAGATTTAAGATTACCAAAAGATAAAATATGGAATAAAAGAGTAGAAAATAAAAAGTGGCATTATTTAAAAAGTTAGCATAACTTTTTAAAGTCCAATGCCTTCGGCGGACAAAAAGTTATGCTAACTTTTTCAACAAGCCGTTTGTTGGAATAACTTCATATACTCGAAAAATAACTACATATTGCTCAATTTAAAAAGTTGTTGATAACTATTGTTGCTTTACATAGGAACCGCTGTTATACCTCGTTTTTTTTATTTGTCTAGTATTTTCTTCAATTCTTCAAAGGTTTCCTTGTCCAATATGTCTAATTCGTTGTGGGTTGCAAGTTTAATAGCTTCTCTTGCTTCTGTTATTCTATTCAGCATTGGTAAAACAATTCTTTTTCCATGATTGATAAAAGAATCTAAATCTCTTGAACTGGATGGTATTTTATATCCATCTCTCCCAGAAGCAATAAGTATTCCTTGGTCTCTTAAATTTCCAACTACTTTACTTCGGAAATATTCTTGTTTCAATATTTCGTATCGACTTTGATTTAAATGGCTAAAAATTTCTTTAGTTGAAATATATCTATTCTTAATGTTTGCACGCTGAAAAAGTAAAAGCAATTTTAAAAAGTTTATTTGATCAATCTTTTGCTGGTCAGTTCCTTTTTCAGTTTCGATAAATGTTTTTATTCTTTGATGACAAACCGAAGCAATTTTTGGGTCAAAATTTTCATCTAAATTTGTATCAACAAGTTCTTGAAAAGAATAGTCATTAGGAAAGAAATCTAAACTTGCAATTTTCGGTTGTATTAATTGCTGAAAATCTTCACTATGTTCTGATTTTTTGCTTTCATCAAAAATATATCCTAACGTTCCGGCAACAAAATCAGCTATTTGTATAAAATAACTTTGCTTACTGTTTTGAATGTTGAATTCAGAACCTGAAAACAGATTCATTTCGTGATTTTTTTCAACATATTTTTTAAACTCTTTCATAAAATCATTTCCACCATGTTCATCGACGTGAAGTTCGAGTTTTGGAAAAGTTCTATAAAGTTCTTTGTAAACTAAATTGTTTAGATATTTATAGAAAGATTTTTTTATAGCAAATCCTTTACCATTAAGTTTTGTCTTATCTACAATAACAGCATAAATTGTAATATCTAATTTAGTAATGTCTGCTAAAATTCTTTTTCTTCTTGTATGATTTTGTGCAACACCACTTGATTTCATTTCACCAGTTTGAAAACCATGTTGTTTTCTAATAGCATCAATATCTTCTCGAAGTTTTTCTAAGTTCTCATTTTTACAGATAATAGTTGCAACAATAAAATGAGTACCTTGACTATTAAAATCAAAGGAATTATTTCCAAATTCGTCTGCAAAAGCAGTAATGTTCTGTTGCATTTTATGCGGCTTTTTAAAATGAGGTATAACGTTTTGCATATTTATGAAGTGGCGGCTTTTGAAAACGGGTTTTTCATTTTAGCACTTAACTTTCTTTGATGCACAAAGTTTGTTTTTAGCACTTAACCCGCCATTTCATAAATATGCTGTTATGGGCAGTGTATTTTGTTTCGTATTGTTTTAAGTAATTGTCAAAAATTGTTCGTATAATATTTTAGCATAATATTTACCATATCTGTTTATAATAAGTTTGCTACATAAAATAGGTACAAAGTAGACAATAGTTAAAATCCAACCTAAATTTCTTATTGTCAAGTCGTGGGTATGGTATGAAAGAATTACAATAATTATTGAAATTACAAATGCTAAAAATGAGCCACCAATTAAGTTCCTAAAAAAACCATATTCAATATTGTGTTGCAACAAAAGAGTATTGTTTCTTAAAACATTTCTAATTTGAGAAACTACTGTTGTGATCAACTTTCTTGCTCTTGATTCGTCCGAAGATTCGTCTGTTATGGAAAGTAGGTCAATTCCAAATTTTGTTTTAATTTTATCTTCTATTTTTTGTTTGACGCTAATTTCAAGTTCATTATTTGATTTCAACAACATATTTGTAGTAGGCATATTTTTTTCATCTTTGAAATATAATCTTTGGAATATTTCCTTTGATAAAAATCTATTTACTTGAACAAGTAAAAAAATGATTGCGGATGAAAGTATAATATCAGTAACCGAAGGCAACAATGAAAATATTTTTTCAAGTTTATCGTGATACAATATAGAGACAAACTTATTGTATAAAATTATTACAGGTATTGATGTCAATACTGTTGGAAAAAGTCTCGCTTTGAAATAATATTTATTAACTGCCATAATAATTAAGCGTTATACATAAAGAGAAAATATGCCTGATGAGTAGAATTAAATTGAGGTGCATCCCAACCACACTCAGCACGGAAATCTTTTGCAAACTCAAAATTTTTCACATAGACTTTTAAGTGCTCTTCTGTTGTATCTAAAATCACAAAACCCGCTTGATTATTAGTAATTCTTATTTTCGGATATTTATTATATGCCAAGTGCTCTGAACTTGCATTACCAAATAAAGTAACTTTTGGTTTTAGAGTATTTAAAAAATCGTAGTTTCTATCTGAATCTCTTCCATGATGTGGTGCAAACAAAACATCAATATTAGAAACTTCACTTTTGTGATTTTTCAATATATAACCCCATGAATCATCGTGAGTGTCGCCCGCTAATAGTATCTTCCACTTTCCACCGTCCTTTTTTGGTGGTGTAAATAATATAGCATAAGAAGCATCATTGTAGTCTTCTGTGTCGTTGCCATTTTTTACAAGTTCAGCTGTTGGACATAAAATTGTAATGTCGTCTTCATTATAATATTGATTGCTTTGTTTTGAAAAATATGTTAGACGCTTGGTATCTGTATTTTTACCTGCTCTCAAATTTTTATAAAATTTCCAATCTTCTTTGTTGTATCCACCAAAAAAATTATTGAGGTCAATGTCTTTATCGTTGTCAGTATCCCAAGTATTTACAACTTCAAATTCTTCATATAAATCTTTAATTCCATCTAAGTGGTCCATATCTGGATGAGAAATAATAAACCTAAAAATGCTACTAACTTTTAGTTTGGTTTTTAAATAATCAATTGGATTATCGGGTTCTTTCTTTTGGTTATAGTTTGTCTTATTGGATGGAACGTGAGTTCTATTTCTCATTTCTTCTCTTTCCTTTGAAGATTTTACAGCTTTTTCTTCATCAGTGTCTTCATCATTATAGGCATTACTTACATCCATAACTGTAATTCGTCCTGAATTGTGTTTTATAATATTACAGTCTCCTTCGAGTACGTTTTAAAAATGAATGGTCGCCATATTTTTCTATTTTTAATGTTAGATGCTTTTTGTTTGTGCGTTGTGGTTGCATTGCCCATAACGTTCCGCGGCTTTGCGAAGTGGCGGCTTGTTTAATAGTTTATCATAAATATATAATTTTCTACTTTCAAAATGTAAAAGTACTCTACCCTATTTTATCAACATTGCGTAATTTTACGCTTCCCACAAAAAAAAACCACAACTTTTAAGTTGTGGTTTATTATACTTCTTTTTTGTAGGCACAAATTTCAAATCCTCGCTATCCGTTGTAGGGCATATCCGCGTCATCGGCTTCATTTGTATTTTGTTAATCTATTTTAACAAATCTGTTTTCAACTACCTTATATCTCTCTTCAATTGAATCACTTACAAAAATTGAACTATTATTTTCCTCATTATATCTATATGAAAAATAGAAAGACTTAATATTAAAAGTCTCTGAAGAATATTTATATTTTGAATACATTGGATCAGAAGATGAGATTTTTAATTTAGAAACAACTTCATTTTTTTTTAACGAATAAATACATAAAAACACATCATTCCAATTTATCATGTTAAATACAGGTTTATAAATAGGTCTATAAATCTTCTTGTAACTTAAAATTATAAAATCATCATTTAGTTTATATTGATTACCAAAATAGTATTCTGTATTTATATTAAAAACAAAAGAATTTACTTCATTTGTTTTTTCTAATATATTTAAGTTCACATTGGGAATTTTTTTATCTGAAAACGAATTCAATTCCTCAACACTATTGACTTTTTTAAATTGTATTAAAAAATCTTTGTTTATAGTATTACAACTAAAAAATATTATTGAAAAAAATATTAAAATTATTAATCTCATGATACTAAAATATTAATGGTTATCTCTTACTTCTGTTAAAATAAAATTCAATTTTTGTTTCCCATGTGATTCCCCAAATGTTTTTGTGCTATTATCCGAAAAATAATATCCTCCTTTGGAATCTTGTCTCAAATAAAATCGATTTTCTTTCAAATCAGTTGCAATCCGTTTTCTATCATCATATTCAGAACTAACATAATTGTCATAATAAGAAAAATATGGTATCCCTCCTTTTTCAACCCCCATTCCAACTACTGTAATATAATGATTTGTAGCGACATTATTATTGTCAGTAGAATTTACTCCATAATTACCATCTGCTCCGTATCTCCTTTCATACATAACACCAATCATAACTGGTTTACCTTCTTTTAATTTTTCTATCATCACATCAACTCCTTTTTGTAAATTCACATCTGGTGTTTTATTTGTTGATTGATTTTGCCTATTTTTATCTATATACATATTTATTTGGTAGCCTGCACCATCTGGAGTTGTGTTAGAAAGACCTGATTCTTTATTTTGTAATCGAGCAGATTCATTGCAATCATGTACATTATTGTAATCAATCCACTTTTTACCTCTTAATACATTTTCAACATTTGTTATGTTTCTAAAATTTGGTTTTGTTGTTGGTGGGTCATATCCAGAATATGGATAATTTGGCGACTTACCATTAGGGTCAATTAAATTAATTGGATTGTCATTACAATATACGTAGGGTGATAAATTTGGAAACTTCTCAACAAGAGGATCAACATTCAACCATATACTTGTTCGAGGGTCATAGTACCTCGCTCCATAATAGTAAAGCCCAGTCTCCTCATCCAGCTCTTTGCCGTTAAACTTATACGGATTGTTGTAATCTTCGGTATAACTGTGTTGCTCAAAGAACGTTTCTCCAAAGGGTAAATTTACAAAAAATTGGTAAGGATTACCACTTCCATCGGTTAAAAATGTACCTGTACCCAAATGGTCGTTGTGAAAAAAGTAAATACCTCGGGTATTTTCTACCATGGCCGTAGTAGCACGTGCCTTAGTACTATCTATTTCTTCAGCTTGTTTTGCAGCGGCTTGCTTGTAGGGTGCAAACGTTACCTTATTCAGTTTCTGGTCTTTTAGTAAGAATTCTAAATCAGCCACTTGACGTTGCGCCGTAGTTGTTTCCTTGCTAGGGGTTCCATTTTTTAAATAAGAGTTTTCTTCAAAAATACTTATGGATTTACTACCCAATTGGGTGGCTATGCGCTCACTACCCACATAGTAGTGCTTGCTGTATTGCTTGTTGGCATCTAGCACCAAATAGGCACTGGCATAGGTCGTGTAATTTTCTAACGTGGCATTTTGGTTTTGTACCAGCTGTCCATTTTCAAAAACTTGTTCATAGTGTGTACTGGCTTTAAGGGTACGGTTGCCCGAAGCATCATAAATAAAATGGTGCATTTGGTCGCGGTCCATCAACACACGCAAGCGGTCGCTCTCGTCCCAAAGTAAATGGCGCATTTCGCCCGTAGAAGTTGTACGGTGTTCAAGATTTCCATTGGCATCATAATAATAATGCTCGTTTACATCACCCCCCTCAATCTTTTCTACTTGGTGGGTTCCTTCTTTGTACGTGTAATGGTGCTTGTAGGAATTATCTTCAACCACTGCATCGTTTTTATGATGTAATTGTTTTTTGTAAAGAATACCATGGGTTGTGTTATATTCCATAGCAAGTTCATAATTGGCCGTGTTTGTGTTTGAATTGGCATTGTTCCCTAAAAAGTCTCCGTGGGCACCCACCAATCGGTTTAAATTATCATATGTATAATTATGCGAATAAACACCTCCTAATTGGTTGGTATCATTAAAAGTAGCCGAGTTACTCAATTGTTCAACATTACCTACTTGGTCATAACTGTAGGTATTATTCAACATATCTTGTCCGTTGCTGGCCGTGCTAATTAAATGATCCAATCGACGTAAATTGGGCGTATAGGCATACCTGTTTTCTGTTTGATTACCATATTTAATGTAGGTACGCTGTTCAAAGTGGTCATAGTCTATTTGTTCTACATAGGTATAACCATTGCCTTGTACTTCTCCTTTCATCCGCATCAAATTACCCCCTAGGTCATAGGTGTAGTTTAATTTCTCACCATCAGGGTAAATGAGTGTTTTAATACGGTTGAAACTGTCGTAAACAAAACTAGTCTCAAAGGCTCGTGTTGGCAAGTTGGGCGCTTCAATCACACGTTTATTGTAAACAAGTTCACCCATTGAACCGTATTTAAATTGTTGTTTACCCGTGGCATCTTCCTGTAAGATTAGCCTGCCTGTTTCATTACCCTCTCCGTCATTTCCATAGGTATAGCTGACATTACTTATATTGGGCTGGTCGTTTTGTAGTGGGAAAATAATTTTTTCTAAACGGTTATAATGATAAAAATAATCGATAAAAGTATGATTGACTGCCAATTTAGAGGTTTGTAACTTTATTAAATTACTTGCAGGATCATATAAATATTTCATTGTACCACGGTCGGGATTTGACATGGCGGTTTTTCTACCTGCAAGATCATATTCATAAACCGTTGGTAAATCTTCTGCGTCTTCATACTTCATGAGTTCTCCAAGGGCGTTGTAGTGAAATTTTGTCCATATATCACCGTCAGGGCCCACGTTATTTGTAGCGGTTGTTTTTCCTTGAATGTCTTTGAAAACATCTGATATGATTTGGGTTGAGGCATTTTGATTGGCTATGGATCGACTATGAAGCGTTACATGTCCAAATACATCTGTAGCCAAGTCAAAAGAAATCAAGCTCTCTACTCCTGCAGGATCTATCGATTTAACCGCTCGATTGATTTCATCGTATTGGGTTTCGGTAAAATAGTTCGCATCAGGGTCGTTCAACTGGTTTATTTGCATATTTACAGAACAATCTTTGACCTCTTTTGTTGGATGATATTGCTTGATGGCTCTACCTAATTCGTCAATCGTTGTGGCTCCAGAAACCGACATGTACTCTTGGTATTGAGGGCTTTCTGGTGATCCAAGGTTTAATTCGATGTCTTTTTTTACTTGAACAGCTCTAGCAAGTCCATCCATAAAAGTAATGGTTTCGATTGGGTTTTCTGGATGTTGGCTGTCAAAATGCTGGGTAAAGGCAACCGGCATGAACTGAGCTGATTGAATACAATCTTGAAATTCTGATTCTTGTAATTGGGCGTGTTGGGTGAAGTAACCCATTTTTATCGTATAACCGTTAGGTTGTTCATTGGGAGCGGTTACCTGAATCACTCGACCCATTGAATCATAGGAATAGTTCATTTCGTTTCCAGCCAAATCAATTGTTTGTATTACATTGTCAAACAAAGGATCGTAAGAAGCTGAAGATTTGTAACCAAACGCGTCTGTAATGTGAGTTACATATTTATTTAAATACGTGTCATATTGATAACTATAACTCATGTTTTGATCTTGATGATTAGCAGGTAAATTTACATGAACTAAATTACCGTAAGAATCATAGGTAAAATTACTTATAGCGTACTCACTATTGTTGAGCTTTACGCTAATGCGCTCAATCTCACCAGTGGTCATATTGGCTTGCGTTTCGCGATAGCGTACCGTTTGACCATTTGTGCTTACGGTTAAATTCTTAGGTACATGAAGTAGGTTATTATTCAGAACATGGTAGACTATTGTTGTAGTGTATTCATCTCCTATAAGGGCGGTATCCCCTTGGTTGTTGTACTTTATTACTCTACCATATTTATCATAGTTAAAAGACACTTTGGAAGTAATACCTGTTGCAGTATATTCCTGCAGTGTAGAAGTGGTTTGCTTGAGTAACACACTGGCTTGTTTGCGCCCTTCTGTTCCACCCACATCAAAGGTGAATGGTTTTTCATCAAGCAAATTGATAGTGCCATCTGAATTAGTAGTATATAATCCGTAGGTATTTTCTGAAGTACTATAGACATCTGTGGGAGCTGTACCCTCGCCTTTTGCAACGGTTGTTTTCTTTACTAATCCGTTTAAAAAATAACTTTGATTGTGAAACTCGGTCGTATTTGTTTTGTAAACAACTCCTTCCTTTTTTACTTGCTCAATTACTTTTTCATAACCATAAAATGCGCGTTCACGACGGTCATATTTACCATTTACATATTTAAAAAAGGTGGTTAATGTATCGGCACCATCGTTTGCTAAATCATATCCATCATTAACTTGTACAGAGGTCAAAGCCCATTTTGGATGTGGGTTGTTATAAGATGCCTTTTGTAAAGTATAATCCAAATTAAAACTTCCCCCTAGTGGATTTGTCACTTGCTTTAATTTATTTGTACGTTTAACCCTAGAATAGTAAACAAGGTATTTATTTCCTTGTTTGCTAACAAAGTCTAAGTGTCCGTCGGCATCCATGTCTTTAAACTCCTTATTGGATTCAGAAATTGATAAATTAGCACTTCCAGAGACAGTAACACCTGCTTTAATGTGTATGAAAGGAATAACTGCAACAAAAGGAATTATTATATAAAAAACACATTTTCCCTTAAATTTACTATAACTTCCAGAAACTGAAAATGAGGTTTGTTCGCTATTTTGGAACAGCGTAATATAAGGGGCTACTTGTGCATAATTTAAATTGGTAGCAGTAGATGAGAATTTATTTCCTAAATTAAATTTAACTTCACCCCCAGTTGCATTTAAAGTAAGTAAATCGGGTAACCCGTCTCCATTGATGTCTACATAAACTTTGTTTGAATTTCCGTTTGATCTTGAATATCCTAAATTAAGTGAAAACGGCAAAGTATTCACTGGCAAGTCTGTAGAACTTAAAGAAATGGAGGGTACTTCCTTTGGAGTTGGTTTTGTTTCTGCAGGAACCATCGAAGAAAATGGTTCATTCACCGAATTAAAATAAGATCCATAATTAAATCTAATGCCGCTATTTTCATCATACAAGTCGGTAAGTCCATCGCCATTTAAATCTAATAAGGTTTGAAACTCTTTATTGCTTCCTGCTAAATTCAAATTTAATCCCATATTCCCTATACTGCTGGCAATTCCATTATCAGCAGAAAAGAATCCATTTGCTTTACTGCTATAAAATGAATCTATATCACATCGTCCTGCAATTGGATATCCACCCTTTAACGTTGCTGAAACATTGAAGTTTTTTGAGGCGTTAACAGTACTTAATGAAATTTGATTACTTAGTTTATGCCCTCCTGTTTTGGTAGTTTTCCAGAAGGAATTGGATGAAATAATATCTGGATATCGATCGCCATTTAAATCCACAAAATCAGAAAGTAAATCACTATATCTAGAACCGCTGTAGGATGTTGTGAAATTACCATAACCTGCAGAATAGGAAAGTGCGACACTTCTATAATCTTTATCAACCGCATACATACCTGTATTACTATTGATTGTTAATTCGGGCATTTCTGGCGAATCACTTCCTAAATAATCCGTTGCAAATAATCCTGACTGAATTTCTCCCGCTTTACAAAAACTTTTTTCTGAGTATTGATTTTGAAAATTACCATTCCATCTTCTAGCCAAATTACTCAGCTCAATTTTAGCTTCCATTTGCATAAAAGCAGCATTAACAGATACACCACTCACAACAGGGTTTTGAGCAATACTATCAACGATGGATTCAACATTATCAAAAGTGATGGCTTCATTGTTTGCTGGCAAATTAAGTTGACTGTTAATAGCATTATTGACACAGTTTTCATATTCTGCTTCTGTAGCAGTTGAATTTTGGCAATTTGCATATAATGAACTTAATTGATTAACATTAAATTCCAATTCGTGTTCATCAATTAGCTTGCTAAATTGGTCAAAAGGTATTGAAGTATTCAAATTGAAATTAGAATTGTATATAAATTGTCCCCAATTTCGATGCATTCCTCCTAAATGGTTGTATAAATTTGTGTTGGGATATAGCAATACTCTTTTTACTAGACCAGAAGATGTATTGGCTAATTCATTGGCTGTTCCTATGGCAATGTTAGCCGCATTAGGGATGAAATTCATGATACTGTTCGTACTTAAACCACAATTTGGAGCATACGATACATTATTAGTGTATTTATAGAACATCTTTAAATTGGCCACACCATCCAAGTAAAATTCAAAATTAACATTAGAAATATCGGTTCCACTTGTTAAATTAACCGGAATTGGCGTGGAATCATTTGTACCAAAAACACCATTCTGTAAGTATATGTTTCTTTTTCCTAATAAAATACCATTCTTTTTTACCACAAAAGTAAAAGCTGCATTGTCTGTTGAAGAAAAAGCATAAGGATTAGAAGGTGCAGACACTGGCATTATAGGAGTTACAAAATAGTTGTTGGTTGTACTATTGAATGAATAGTTAATGGTATTACATTTAAAAACATACGGAGAGTTCATATTTCCTGCATTCCTGATATTTAAATCGGTTGCCTCTTGAAAAATAGTATGTGAAGGGATTGCATATTTTAAAAAAGAAGCCGTGGAGGTATTCTCTAAAGCAGAAAACTCAAAAAACGGATACCAATCTTCACTATTCCAGTTAATGTTTGAGTCAGAAATTACTTCAAAAACATAACCGCAGTTAGAACTTCTTTTATTTGTAATAGCATCTTGAATATTTTGACCTGGTAATATATCATTGCTATTTGCTACATAGTCGTATTCAAACAGAATATTCTCTTCAAGAAATTGACCCGACTCATCATATTGTTTTTTAGTAATTTTAAATTTAGTATTATCCGACAGATTATTCAATGGTAAGTCTGGCCACGAAATGGTAACGTTTCCTAATTGATTAACTTCTACTTCACCTGTACCTGAATCGAGTTTAAAACCTTCTGAATGCTTGTATAGTTTTGTATTAAATGAATTAGAATCCGTATTTACACCTGGTATCAAATATTGAATTACCGGAGAAGTTTTAAAAACATCGTTGACAATATTTGTGTTTTTATGTACTCTAAAAAATAGCTTTTGCCCTCTTTTTACAATTAACTCATTGCTTGGTGCGCCAAGAGGTGGGTTGTTACCACTATAGTTTGTAATATCAACCATTTGTTGTGTGATTGCATTGGTAAACTCTTTCAAATAAATTCTAAATGGAACTGAATTTGTCTCTATTAATTTTGTTTCGATGGTGTATAAAACTTTACTATTTGCTGTAGTAGGGAAAAACTCCATGCTATCTGTAATTTTTATTTTGCCATCATAAGGAGCCTCCCAAACTCTAACAATATCATATTTATCGTATTCAAAGTCTGTTGTCTCAGGCTCAGGGTCTGGTAAATTTTCATGGCTATAGGTAGCTGCGGTGATCAATAAATTTGGCGTATTTGCACTTGTAGTCTCAAATACATTATTCCCCGTGTTAAAATATACTTTACCGTTTTTTACAACATCAATTAAACCATCGCTATTACTATCGTTCAAGTATACCGAGGTCGTTTCATTTGTTTTGAAACGTTTTCTACCCACATAAAACCCTCCAAACATCAAATCAAAAGATTCTAAAAACATCGTTTTGGTTTTAGATTTTGATTTAGAAAACTCATCAACATTCGACAATTCGATGTCTGACCCAAAATTTATTCCGTTTGTAAATTCATCTATGATTCTTGGAAAGTAAATTAGTTTACCGTTTTTTTTCATCAGAACATCATCCCATCCATCACCATTGATATCTACAAACGAGACTTTACCTTTGTTTTCGGAATACGATTCCCCAAATGGAAAACCAACTGTAAAATTACGTTGTGGACTATTTGACACATAAAAGAGTTCCATCCCAACTGCTGGCCTCAAATCCCAACTAAATTCAGTTTTTTGAGTTGAATTTAATTTTGATGCATTTATTAAATTACCAACATTGAGTAAATAATCTGGATTAGAACTAGTTTCAATCGCTATTTCTTTTCCTTTTTCATATAATACTTCTACACCTTTATCGTCAGTAACATCATCAAAATATTCAAATTTATGCTCGTTTTCAATAGTGCCCTCTGCATTAGATTCTATTACTTTATCAAGTAATGATTTATTGAACTTTCCAATACTATAATTAAGCTTGTAAAATCGGATCAATGTGTCATCAAAAGAGACAGCTATTTTATTCAATAAATAAGGCTCTACTATTTTTACCCCAAGCATATTATTGATTGAAATGTCGTTTCTATAAACATTTTGACTTTCAAACTTAATCTTATAATTACCGTCGGCACCTTGATAGCCAGTATATACTATTTCATCAATTTGATAATTCAATCCACCATTAATATTTGTATTGTCTCCGGTTGCATTGGACACTAAAGTTGATGAATAATAATATTTTACATTATTTCCGTATACATCTTCAGTCATGTATAATGACCATTGCACAATATTTCCTTGATCATTCTTTATTACTGCATTTTCAATTATATCTTCTTTGCCACCATACCAACTTATTGTCCCGTCTGTTGAAGTGACTTTCCAATAATAATTGATTGGTGAATCACCTATTCGTTCAATTTTATCAAAACTATTTTGTTTACGATAGGTAAATTGAGCATTGGTAATTCGGGCTCGATCTTGCGTAGAATAAGCTCCTGAATTGGTTTCATAATGCCTATTAGGCATCCAATCTTTACCATTTAATTTAGGGAACATTAATTGCTCTCCATTTAGAACATACATTTCTGACTCTGTATTTGCATCAAAAGTAGGTGTTCCCCATCTAGTGTCTAAAGAGATTGCAGGTGTTGATAGATTCCAACCTTCACCTAACCAACCATTCCCAGATTCACTATTGTATTGCAAACCTATTTGAGGTTGCATGCCATTTCTACCAGCCGGAATTTTAATTGGATATGATAAATTGGCGTCTCCTCTTTGAGAAGCACTGGGAGGACTTATTAAAGTTAATTGACTCGATGGGTCTGCTGCCTTGATATCATTCATCATTGTTGGCGTAAAAGCACTGGTTTGCGGGCTTTCTGGTGATTGAATAATACCATTAATATAATCGGTTTGTTGTGTTGTATTAGATATTACGATTTTACTTTGTTCATCTAAACATTCAAAATGAGTGGGAACCCATGTTTTTTGTTTGTGATCAAAATAAAATGTTTTAATATCTTTCTCAGAATACCCATCGGGAATTAATTGCGTATCATATTGCAATTCTATTGTGGTGGTCAAGCCTAATGAAGTGCTGCTTGCAACCCTATATCCTGTCTTACCTTTAGTAACATTTATCATTCCAGATTCTAGAGGCGCTAAATCTGTTTTTCTAAGTTGTTCAATTGTAACTTGAGTGTTTTTATTTTCAACAGAAAATGCACGTAATGAGAACCCATCAATATCCAAATTAATTGGAGAAACAGGATCAATTTCTAAGGTTTTAGAAATTAAGCTTGGCTGCTCTATATCATAGCTAGTATCGGCGTTAGAAGAAATATCTATTTTCTTTTTTTCGTGAAAAATTTTTCCCTGAACATCTTCATAGACAAATTCTATTGTATTTCTTGAAGTTACATCTATAATCCCATCAAATGAGTTCTGTTCAATATGCATTGTTGTATTGTTTGCTTTCAACCATTTAATTGAGTGTGCAGACGGAATAAAACCTTGTAATTGTACTTTACCCTGCTTTGTCTTAATAAATTTATCTTCTGACAAAACCAAATTAGATAAAGTTGCGTCTTCAACTTTAATTTGAACATTCCTTACTTTATAAGAATAACTTGCTTGATTGGGGATTGTAAAGAAAATTGTGTTTTTCTGTTGCAACCAATCTGAATTAATTACTTCTCTTTTTTTAGACCAAGAGGAATTCCATTTGACAACATTTCCCCCAGTTACATGATGATTATTGATGCTTTTAGCAATTGTTGAAACTCCATCTAGCCCATAAACCTCATATTCAAGTACGTACTGCTTTGCTGATTTAAGTGTTTGTGAATCAATAGAAATAGTAAAAAAATTATCTTTAGGACTATCAAAACTAATTTGATTAGAATATCCAATAACCCCTGATTTTATATCAGCCGAAAAATAATGTACATTAATTTTGTTGGATTTAGAATACTCTTTATTTACTATGGAATTCTCATGTTTGTCTGAATCTAAATTACTTTCTGAATCTAATTCAATTTTACTAGGTAATGAATAAACTTGATTGATAATATTATTACCATTGTTTAGAGCATAAACCAAAGTTTGAGCTGGCAAAACAATAGTTGAATGCAGCATAGATATTAATACTATCTTATGTATGGTTTGCCAAACACGATTGGAAATTCCATATGTTTTGTTTGTAATTGTATTCATGACTAAATTTATTGTACTATTAATTTGAATGATTTTGAGAATGATGGAGTTTTAACTGTAATAAAATAAACCCCACTTGTAGATATAAGACCATGCAACTGCCCTTTCTTACTATTTTGTAGAAGTTCAGAAATAATTAATTTTCCTGACGAATCAAAAACATTAAGTTCAATGTTTTCACTATTTATCAGTTGGTAGTCTATGGTAAAATTCTGATTTGCTTCAATAGGGTTCTGAATCAAATTCAAGTAATTAGAGACTAATTCTTGAACTTCTATTGCATTGATAGTAAAGTTTAATTCACAAGAACCATCTATTACTATCAACTTATATAAACCAGGTTGTGTGATTGTTACTTGTTTTTCAGTACTAATTACAGAATCAAGATATATCCACTTATAACTTAATTTAGTTAACTTCTCTTCTTTAATTGTTGGCATTATTATTTTTTCATTCCCCTTTACAAAGTATACCTCTCGAGGGATAGTTACAAATGTTTCAATAGATTGATTTTTTGAAGAGTAAACTGCTTTTCGATTATTTTTATCAGTTACTTCAACCTTTATGTTGTTTGATGCACTAATTTGTTGATTGAACTGAGAAGATTTCTGTAGATTAAAAGATTTCTTATTGTCTAATTTCTCATCTATAATTACTACCTGATACGGTGGGGATCCTCCTAAAATTGAAAACTTTGCAAGTAGGCTATTTGACTTACAGTCTAACGTTTTTCGCTCTAAAATTGAAAGTGCTTCTGTCGTGGCAAAAGTGAAATAACCCGAGTCATTAAATACGAGTCCATCAAAATATATGTAGGATGAATCTTGACTAGTTATTGGGTATACAGTACAACTCGAAATTTGATCAAAATTTTCAATTGAAGGTGCTACAATTAAATTAATATTATTTGTATCAATTCCTAAAACTGATTTTTTAAATTGGATTTTAAAAGTTGAAATACCCAAAGAATCAGCAGTTTGACTCTTAATATAATGCCATTTACGATTAAAAAGTAATTCTTGGTTGAAGGATAAGGAATTATTATTATCTCCAACGAGAAGCATTTCATCAACAGCATTATTTAGAGTATCATAAGCAATGAAAAAGTGGTCGTTTTCAGAATTTTTCGATCGTAGTTGGGTGTGGAAAATATTTTTCATTACACCTGTTACTCTATTTGAGTAGTCAGAATTTGAGACCGCTTTCCATATTGTATCATTTTTTACCGAGATATAGTCTTTATCTGGTTTCAATGAAATTCCATATTTAACTGACAAATACGTTTCTATTTTCCTTGTAGCAACCGGACTCAAAATTTTAGGAAAATAAATCAATTCCAAAAATTGACAATTATCGTTAGTTTGACCTAATAAGTCAATAAACAACTTATTTCTTGACTTAGCACTTAATTTACTATTGCTCTGAAAATAGGTAATGATTTGGCCATGAGGTGAGTTTAACAAGTTGCAAACCAACTCATTTTGCTGATTAAGAATTTTGTTGTTCCTTATAAATATTTTTTCGGGACCAAAATCTAATCTTACAAAATTTGTAGAATCAATTGGATTTGACTTTAAGACAACAAATAACGTTGACTTTCCAGCTAATTTGTTTTTCAACTCATGCAATTCATTGTTTTTAAAAACAGCATTACCATTAAAAAATATTGAGTCTGTAGGGTTTCCTTTAATCCATATACTAGGATTCTCATTGAACAAACTCCCTTGTGCACAACTAAATTGTAATCCTAAAACGATAGTATATATGGATACGACAAATTTGAAATAAATTTTTTTCATAAATAGCGATTAATATGTAGGCGATTTCTTCTTAAAATGCCCTAAAAAAGTTTCGCAATTTTGAAATTAAAAAATGAAGATCATTGCGTAATTTTACGCAATATTTAATTTATTACTAATGTTGAAGATTTAATAACTTAAATGCAACACTTAATTAATCATTAGTAACTCCAGATACAAGAAGTAATCGAGATATAGATAAAAAAATAATGTTACAAGAATGCTATGAATTTCTCTAATTCTTTTTTATCTATTGCACCCATGGCTAGCTGACCTGCAGTCTGCATTGCAGCAATATTTTTTTTAGAAAAATTAATATAAGAGTTGTTATAAAGTGGATTTATGATATTAAAATTTTTTGTAGGTACATCTATCCTAAAATAATTAATCATTTGATCAGGTAGAAAATTGTCCTCAACAAATTGAGTAGCACAATCTTTTACTATCCTATCAATTGAATTAGCTTTGGAATGTTTAGTACTACTACCTGCTCCTATCGACAAAATATTTACCACATCATATGATGAAAGAACTTTTTTAAACTTTGAATCTCCAAGACAGAATTTTGGATTTGCAGAAATATGTTCTCCACTACAATAAAGAGTTTCGTTTAACTTAGTTGGATAAAGAAAAGGATACGTTGACATTGATGCTTTTACTATTTCCTGGATTGTGTCATCATGAAAAAAAGTGTTGATAATCTCTATTTCTCCTATGGATAAGTTAAACAATGGTACAAAGTTTTTTTTGGAATTTATATCTTCATCTTTTGAAAAAAATAATTGATGTATACATTTATTCAATCTATGTTGACTACATAATGTATTTGTGAGTCGCATGTAAGAGCTAAATTTTCTGTTGTAAATTTTGGCCGCTAACTTTTCATATTGCCCAGACACTTCATGAGCCGATTTATACATTCCATTAACGTCAGAGATTTGATAAAGACTACTTAACAATGTACTAGATCCAACAGAAATAAAGGTGTCAAATATACTCGCAATTTTCACTTGTGGGTCATTATGCATTATTTGTATAGCCTCTTCAATTCGGTTTAACACATAAGCAGAAATTAAATTCCTCACTCCTCCTGAATCAATCGATAAAATATTTATATTTGTTTTCATACCAATAGTTAGCAAATCTATTGAGTAAAAAAAAACATGTGTTGCGTAAAATTACGCAATACACTTATAGGTTATTCGAGTATATTTACGCATTTAATTTTTAATTTTTTTTATATGGAAATCAACAAAAACTCGGGTGAACAAATTACGCTAGTTCAAGCTCAACAGATGGTAAACGAATTTAGACAACGTTTTCCTGAAGCAATAAAAGGTTATTTTGCAGGGTCTAATCATTTTGACAAAATTTTACAGCAAGAAGATTGTGTTGGCTTAAGAATTTATAATGGTTATGATAAAGATACCGACAGTACTAATTTAGTTATTGTGGGTGTAAATAGTAATAATGAAGACATGACAAAAGAGTATATTTTAGACAAAGCAATACCTTGCCCTCCTTATTGCGGAATATCTGAACTTTAAAAACATGATTTATTACCTTTTCCTATTAATTTCATTATTTTCTATATTATTAATGTGCTTTTTTATTAAAAGCCAAAAGTTATTGGAAATTAAATATCTTATTTTTTTAATTGGAATAGGTGCAATTTACGAGTTAGTGTTCTCATTTTATTTTAAATTTAGTTCAGAAATTTGGTTTAAAATTTATTCCTATCTGGAATTTATTACACTTCTTATTTTCTTTAGAAAACTGATTGGAATCAAACAATCAGTTTTCTTATATATCACCGTATTTTACACAATAATCTTCGCAATTTTTGCTACATTATTTTTCGAGAAAATCAACGTTAATCTTTTTGAATTATTTATTCCAATATCAAATTGTTTACTGGTTTTTAGTTTTTCCACCAAGTGGACTTTGCTACAATTTGAAAAACTTGAAGCTAGCAGTTTATTTCAATCCCCTATTTTTTACATCCTATCCGGAATGATACTTTATTACACTGGAACCTTTTTTATCTTTGGATTAGAGAGTATGTTTAGAAATACGAAAAGTTCGGTTTTACTTTACTTTTGGTACGTAAATCTCATATTAATATTTATTTACAGATTATCGTTTTATATTGCAATATGGAAAGCCAAGAAACTTTAAACAAAGTTATTATTATATCGAGCATCGTAGTTTTTCTCTTTGGATTTGTTCAAATAGGCGTAGCCATTTTCTATCATAAATACTACATAAACTCGAAGCGGTTAGATGCAGAGAAAAGCTTTAGAGAAAAACTTGATTTAGAAAGAAATGAAAGAGCTAGAATTGCACATGACTTGCATGATGGATTACAAAATGATTTTGTTGCAATCAAAAACTACGTAAATCTTTTATCCTTTGATGAACATATTGAAGAGCGTAAAAAATATCTACAAAATTTAGAGAAATCGATCGACTTAGCAAGTAAAAACATTCAAGATATTAGCTATTCATTAATGCCCTCAAAATTAAAGTCCATCGGCTTGATTCCCGTTATAAATGATCGATTTGCAACTCTTTCAAAAGGCAGTCAAACTTACTTTGAGTTGGAATATGAAGATGAAGAATTAAATATTAATGAAAATACAAATTATCAAATCTATAGAATCATACAAGAAATAACAAATAACCTTATCAAACACAACAGAGCTAGCCTTTGTAAACTTTCAATATTTGAAACTAAAAACAAATTGAAACTGATTTTTAAGGATGATGGCGAGTTCTTTGATTACAAATTAGCATTAAATAATTCGGGGGGTATTGGGTTATTAGGAATCAATGAACGCTTGAAATCTATGAATGCAAAACTCAAGCAAAAAAAAGATGAAACTGAAAATGTCATTATAATCACTGTTGTATTATGATAAAAATTGCAATCGTTGAGGACCACCACTTAGTCAGACATGGATTTATTGAAACATTAAAAAAAATCCAAGATATTCATGTTGTCTTTGATACAGATGATGGAAATGAACTATTCGAATACGTAAAGTCATTTAAGATAGATTTACTTATTTTAGATTTACAAATGAATAAAATGGGTGGTCTTGAAATTTGTAATTACATAAAAAAGAACTATCCTCAAATCAAAATATTAGTGCTTACTCAACTTGCAAATGAATTATCCATATCAAGTCTTATAAAAGCTGGAGCACATGGATATTGTAGCAAGTTAATAAACCCAAATGAAATTGAAACTGCTATTAAGTCAATCATGAGTGAGCGAATGTATTTTGATTCAAACACAAAAGCAATTCTACCTGAATTATCTGAATATAAAACTTCCCTTAAATTAAATGCTTTAAATCATTACAATCTTAGTGATAGAGAAATAGAAATAATACGATTGATATCCCAACAAAAAGATAATGAAACTATAGGAAGAAAATTAAACATCAGTACCCGAACTGTAGAAAATCATAGACGAAGAATAATCCAAAAAACAAATCAAAAAAACATTACTGATGTAGTTACATTGACATTAAAAAATCAGATCATTAAGATAGAAGAACTATAAATTTTGCTCAAAAAAATTGCACAATCATGTAACGTTGGGTAAAATGGATAAAAAAAGTTCTTGTCTAGTAACTTTAATAAAAAGTGGTAAGCATGTCACTAAAGTAACTTACTCATTGCCAACAGAGAAACGCTCATCGTTATTGTATATAAATATAACTTATTGTAATTCAATTATTTACATTAAATTTAGCAACTACTTGATTTATAAAAATTATTGTAAATAATAATTAATTTGTTTTAAAATAATATTTTTTAACAGCTCCAAAACAACAAATTGCATATCTAAAAAAAAATCAAACTTTAAAGCCCTAAATAAAATAGAAATGGAAACAAAAAAAGAAGAAAAAGTTGTTAATTCATAATTAATAAAATACCGTTTTACGCTTTTGTTTCTTTGCTACAAATTCTTTCTAAGTAACATTTGAAAAAATAGGTCAAAAAGAAGGTTACTTTCTTTATTGTAAATAAAATAACGTCTATTATTCTTTTGAGGTTAATGAATTGTTTATTACCTAAAATAAAAAAATTCATTTTTTGGAATCAGTGCAATAAAAAAACATACATACTAAATAAGATTTGCGTCTACTTCTTTAACTTTATTTATTTAAAATAAGCCCAAAATTCTATAGTTCATTATATTGATTTGTTTATGTAAATGAGCGTGGCATTTATTTCCAATCCTTTTAAATAAAAACACCTCTTTTTCATGTCGTTTAACAAAGAAACTTCTATTGGTTTTCTTTACAATGAATCTTAACAGTACCTTCATTTGTTTTTACATTTTTATTGTTTGCTTTTTATTGCTTAAAATGTTTTGCTTGAAAACAAAATTTATTTTAATTACTTTATGCGAATTAAAATAAATTTATTAGATTTGTTGCAAATAAAAAAAGATGGAACTAAAAGACTATTATCCAAAAATATCCGAAAAGAAAATACCCTTGGCAATCTTAGGTGTTTCGCCCAGAATTTATGTTGCTTGGAAAGAAGCGAAAATTATAAATAATGTAGTTAACGACATAAATAGCAGCATTGAAAGAAAAACACAACGTAAATGGGTTTACTTAGATGTTATTAATGCGTTGTGGTTATTGATTGTGAAAGAAATGCGAAATGTTAACATCGACTTTGAAACAATCAAAAGCTTAAAAGAAGATATGTTTGCATCAGATAGTTTTGAAAAGAAAATGGAACAACTATCAAATGAAGATTTTGTTTCAATCCTTTTGGATTATTTACCCGAAAAAACAGTAAAAGAATTAGGTGATAATCTCAATAAACAATATTTCATCAATACAATAAAAGAAGAACTTGATGATCAAGCAAGTCTTTTTTTAACTGAATTGAGTAGTTTACTATTTAGCGCACTTGTTTTAAAGAGAAGTCCATCTATAATGATAGTAAAACAAAACGATAATGTTGATTATTATTTTGCTACAATAAAAAACAATACAACATCGCTAAATGAAAAAGAAGAACTTTATAATTTTTATTCAAAAAAGTGTTCAACTAAAACATTTATCAATATTCCTATTGTTCCAATTATTGTTCAGTTATTTGAAAATGAAAAAATGGAAAGTTATCTTTCTAGTTTTGGTTTATTCTCACCTGAAGAAAGTAACATAATTGATAAGTTCAGAAACGATCAATGTAAAGAAATTACAATCATAAAACATGATAGTGGAAACATTACTATCAATACTACAAATGAAAAAAACATTAAAGATGAAGAAGCAAAAAATTTGAGAAGAATTTTAGGGCTCAAAGAATATAGTCGAGCAGAAGTCACTTTTAGAAATGGTAAACATATGGTAGTTAAAAACACAATTAAAGAAACGATTGAAAAAAAATAATTACAACAAACAGTCCTAAGTACCCCTTAGCACTTCACCACATAATAGTTAAAACGAGTATGCCCTACTCCTTTTCGCTTTTATGGAAACATGGAATTTGAAAAAGCAAAAAAAAATTTAAATGAACAAAATGAATTAAAATACTCTGACAAAGAAATAAGAGAAATCATCAAACTGTTAGAAGTATTTGCAAAAGTTAAAATCAATAACTTATTATCCAAAAAAGAATATGAAAAATGTAATCCTTTACGTTAGAGTCTCAACAGATGAACAAGCAAGCAAAGGTTACTCGTTGAGAGACCAAGAGCAAAAATTATTAAATTATTGCAAAGCAAATGACTTAAATGTATTGGAGATTTATCGTGAGGATTACTCTGCTAAAACGTTTAAAAGACCCGTTTTTAGTAAATTGTTAGAATACTGCAAGAAAAACAAAAAGGAGGTTCACCAACTAATTTTCATAAAGTGGGATAGATTTTCAAGAAATACTTCTGAATCATACCAAATGATTGAAATTTTCGATAGGTTATCGATTCAAGTAAATGCAATCGAACAACCTTTAGACTTAACCATTCCAGAACAAGGATTAATGCTTGCGGTATATTTATCGATACCGCAAGTAGAAAATCACAGACGTTCACTCAATGTAATTTCTGGAATGCGTAGAGCCTTTAAAGAAGGCCGATATGTTGGAAGTTCACCAAAGGGATACGATAATGGAAAAGATGGCTCTAATAAGCCTATTTTGATACCTAATGATGATGCAAAGTTTGTTCAAGAAGCATTTGAGTTACTCGCAACGGGGCTATACAATCAAGCAGAAGTATTAAAAAAACTAAAATTGAAAGGATTTAATGTTGGTAAAACATCATTTTCTAATTTGATAAAAAATCCAATTTACTATGGTGGTGTTTTTATCAAAGCATACAAAGATGAAAAGGAATGTATCGTAGATGGAATTCATGAACCAATAATAACTAAAGCCTTATTTACTAAAGTTCAATCTATTTTAACTGGCCGAAGAAAAAAACACCATGTTATACACAAGAAAATAAATGAAACCTATCCGTTAAAAGGTTTTCTTCTATGTCCTGTGTGCAACTCTCCATTAACTGGAAGTACATCAAAAGGAAGGTCAAAGCACTACTCCTACTATCATTGTACTAGTCCCTGTAAAGGGAGATATCAATTAGAAGATGTCAATCTTTGGATCAATGATTATCTCAAAAGTATTTCCTTCACTCCTACTGTAAAAAAATTATTTGCAGAAATGGTTATTGATGGACTGAGCGCTGAAAAGGATAAAAAAATGCTGGGGCCCAAACATTATGAAAAAGTGAAACAAATAGAGGGCAAAATGGAACGATTACAGGATCTTTATGTTGATGGGGAAATGGACAAAAAAGAATATGAAGTTGCTAAAGAAAGATACAAAGTTATTTACGATGAACTTAAAGAACTCGAGATTGCTGTAATTGATGACAAAGAGATTTTAGAATTGTATAAAAAAGCAATCAATAAAATGGAAGGTCTTGATAGTCAGTTTATTGAATCTGATATTGATGGGAAAAGACGTATAATTGGTTCGATATTTCCAAATAAATTCCACTTTGAAAATAATAAAGTTCGAACCGCAGATTTAAATCCGATATTATTGAAAATAGCCAGTGTTAACAGGGCTTCACGGGTTGAAAAAAAAAGGGACAAATCTAAAAAATTAGATTTGTCCCTTACCGTGATCCCATCAGGATTCGAACCTGAGACCTACTGCTTAGAAGGCAGTTGCTCTATCCAGCTGAGCTATGAGACCATAAAAGATAAAAAAGTCGGGGTGGCAGGATTCGAACCTGCGGCCTCCTGCTCCCAAAGCAGGCGCGATAACCGGGCTACGCTACACCCCGAAGAAACTTAAGCGGAGAGTAAGGGATTCGAACCCTTGGTACAGTTTCCCATACGCATGTTTAGCAAACATGTCCTTTCGGCCACTCAGGCAACTCTCCAAGCTCAATGAACGTATATCTTTTAAGCGGTTGCAAATGTATGATAACACATCAATATTTACAAGTAATTGAACCGTTTTTTTTTACATTAATTTAATATGATAATGAAAACCTTAAAAATCAATTATATACAAGATAATTACTAATTTATTTTTAATATTTTGAACTCAAAAATGTAATATCATTAAAAAATAGTAAATTTGCACTACATATAAACATCAAAAATTACAACAAATAAATAATATGACTAAGAAAATCGTTATTGTATCTGCTGTTAGAACCCCTATTGGGAGTTTCATGGGCTCACTTTCTACTGTTCCTGCTACACAATTGGGAGCTATAGCCATTAAAGGTGCTTTAGAAAAAATTAATTTAGATCCGAAACTTGTTGATGAAGTTTATATGGGTAACGTAGTTCAAGCAGGAGTTGGACAAGCTCCGGCTCGTCAGGCAGCTATATTCGCAGGTTTACCCGATTCTGTTATTTGTACTACCGTAAATAAAGTTTGTGCCTCTGGTATGAAATCTATTATGTTTGGAGCACAAGCAATTCTTGCAGGTGATGCCGAAATTGTAGTTGCAGGTGGAATGGAAAACATGAGTTTGATACCGCATTATGTGCATTTGAGAAATGGAGTTAAATTTGGTCCAACTTCATTAGTTGATGGCATGCAAAAAGACGGATTGGTTGATGCATACGATCAAAATGCTATGGGTGTTAGTGCCGATTTGTGTGCTAGCGAACATAAAATTTCTAGAGAAGAACAAGATGCTTTTGCTATTCAATCGTATGAAAGATCAGCAGCTGCATCCAATTCAGGGAAATTTGATACTGAAATTGTGCCGGTAACCATCCCACAAAGAAAAGGAGACCCAATTGTTGTAAGTAAAGATGAAGAATTTAGTAATGTAAAAATCGATAAAATTCCTTCATTAAACCCAGTTTTCACAAAAGATGGAACTGTTACAGCAGCAAATGCTTCAACAATTAATGATGGTGCAGCAGCTTTAATATTAATGTCTGAAGAAAAAGCAATTTCTTTAGGATTAAAACCACTTGCTTTTATAAAAAGTTATGCAGATGCAGCCCAAGAGCCAAAATGGTTTACTACAGCTCCTGCAAAAGCATTGCCAAAAGCGTTGGACAAAGCCGGAATTTCGTTGGAAGACGTTGAATATTTTGAGTTTAACGAAGCATTTTCAGTAGTTGGATTAGCTAACGCAAAAATATTAGGTCTATCTAATGATAAATTAAATGTTAATGGCGGTGCTGTATCGTTAGGTCATCCGCTAGGGTGTTCTGGCGCAAGAATTGTTGTTACATTACTTAACGTTTTAGAACAAAACAATGCCAAGATTGGTGCTGCAGCAATTTGTAACGGTGGCGGAGGTGCAAGTGCCATTGTAATTGAAAGAATGTAATTCAATATATGATCTTGATGTTTGCCATTTGTAATTTATCTAATATTCCTTTACGAATAGAACCCAATGACCGAAGCGAAATTGTTTCGCAAGTACTTTTTGGAGAGCATTTTAGTATATTGGAAGTAGATAAACAATGGTCTAAAATTAAATTACACTTTGATGATTATGAGGGCTGGATTGACACAAAACAGTACCAGCTGTTATCAAAAGAACAATTTGATAGGTTATCAAATCTGCCTATTGAACTAAATTCAGATTTTGTTGAATATATTTCAAATGGCTCCAATTCATTAATACCTATTACTCTTGGAGCTAGTGTAGCTTTTCTAAATGATGCCGAAATTAACAATCAATCTTACTTATTTGAAGGATTAAAAATATCAGGAATATATCCTAAATCCAATATTGTAGAAACCGCTTTCATGTATTTGAATGCTCCTTATTTGTGGGGAGGAAAAACGCCATTTGGAATCGATTGTTCGGGGTTTACCCAAATGGTTTATAAATTAAATGGATATAAATTGCTTAGAGATGCATCACAACAAGCTGCACAGGGTGAAGTTTTGAGTTTTATTGAAGAAAGCGAACCTGGAGATTTGGCTTTTTTTGATAATGAAAATGGATCCATCATACATGTTGGAATCATGTTAGAAGACAATTATATTATTCACGCAAGTGGCAAAGTTAGAATTGATAGATTGGATCATTTAGGTATTTATAATGCTGAAACAAATAGGCACACGCATCGACTTCGTGTTATTAAAAAAATCATATAAAAAAAGTCTCCATTTGGAGACTTTTTTACATTTTATCAAAATAGAATTACATTTTTGCTTTTAAAGCTTTGTATTCGTCTGTCATGTCTAATGCATTGTAAACACTAAGCAACAATTTTTTAACATCCACATTTGTAGGGTCCAATTCTACTATTTTTTGTAAAGGAGGCAATGCTTTTTTAAAGTTTTTCTCTCTTTCTATTTTTAAGTAATTATATCTTTTTGTATCTTTTTCAGAAGTTCCAAGTTTGTTCATTTCAACAACATACTTTTCATCATCTCTCAAAGTTAACTCTGTTAAGTTAATATAAGCATTAACATATTTTGGGTCAATTTCAATGGCTCTTTTATAATATTTTTCAGCATCAACAATATTATTAGCATTTGATTCTATTAAACCAATGTTAAAAATTAATTCCGCGTTATTAGAATAGGATTGTAAAGCTTCAGCAACAAGTTTAGTATACCCATCGTTGTCTTTCAATTTTTTCAATAAATCTAAATGACTTATTAACAAAGAAGTATCTGTTGGATTTGCTTTTCTAGCATCAACTAAAGCTGTTTTTGCTTCTTCGTTTTTACCTTTTTGAAGTAAAATTAAAGCAATATTTCTGTAAATTTCGCCTCTTTTTGATGGAATCAATTCTTGTCTTGGTTTTTCATATTGACCCGCTTTTACCATCAAATCACGTTGAAGAGGATTTGTACCAAAATAATCTTCTGTTTTAGTTGTTTTGTTAGTAGCATAATACTGAGTCTCTTCACCAGAATAATTAATTTGCTTTAATTCATTGTAATAATTTAAAGCTTCATCATAATTCTCTGAACTAACAGCATAGTTTGACGCCATATATAATTTATCAGCATCTTTTTTGTCTAATTTATATATAGAATAAAGTATTGCAGCAGTTTCTTTGTACTTTTTTTCTTTGCTTAAACCATCAGCATAATTTAAAAACATTGGCTTGAATGAAGTAATGGTTTCATTTATGTCATCTGTATATACTTTTTTACCCGATTTTACCTCAAATGCCAAAGTAGCATTCAAACCCGTAGCAAGTTGATCAATTGATTCAGCTGAAATATATTTGCTAATCTGTTCAGGAGTTGCTGTTTTTCCTAAAGCGGTAATTTCCAAAACTGGCATCATCACTTTATAAAAATTGCAATAAACCTTATCCGATTCTTCTGTTGCAAGTGTTTCTAATTTTGCAACATTCGATTTGTATAGATTAACATCTTCTACAGTCGGAATTTCTTTACCATAAATTTTCTTTAAAGACTTAAGCTCATCTTTTTGAGCAAAAGTAGTAACAGAAACTAATAATGTACCTGCTATTATTATTTGTTTTACTTTCATTTTTATTTATATTAATTTTTAAATTGATTAAATTTTAAAACTATTTATATTTTTACAAATAGATTTATTTCTAAATATTATTCATCCGAATCATCATCAGAATCGTCGGCCTCATCTTCAACAATTTCTTCATCGTCTTCATCTTCATCAACAGAACCATCGTCTTCTAATACTTCTAAAACAGGTTTAACTCTTTCAATAACAGTTGATTCAATAATATTTCCTTCTTCGTCAACGATTGGTTCTTCTTCATCATCTTTCATTACTTTTGTAACAGCAGCGATTGAATCTTTACCTTTAATATTGATAAGTTTTACACCTTGAGTGGCTCTACCCATAACTCGTAAATCTTCTACTGCCATACGAATGGTTAAACCCGATTTGTTGATAATCATTAAATCATCAGCATCAGTAACCGAATTAATAGAAATTAAATCTCCCGTTTTTTCAGTTATGTTTAATGTTTTTACTCCTTTTCCACCTCGGTTCGTAATTCTGTAATCGTCAAGGCTTGAACGTTTTCCGTAACCGTTTTCAGAAACAACCAATATTTCGCTGGTCATATCGTTTACAGTTACCATACCGATAACTTCATCAGATTCATCTTTCAAAGTTATACCTCTTACTCCAGAAGCAGTTCTTCCCATTGGTCTTGTTTTTGTTTCCTCAAAACGAACCAATTTACCCGACTTAACGGCCATGATAATTTGGCTTTCACCATTTGTCAATTGAGCACCCAATAATTCATCACCTTCTTTAATAGTGATTGCTGCAACTCCATTTATACGTGGTTTTGCATATTTTTCTAAAGATGTCTTTTTAACTTGACCTTTTTTAGTAACCATTACTAAATTGTGGCTATTGGTATAATCTTTATCCTTAAGATCCTGCGTACAAATAAATGCTTTTACTTTATCGTCAGACTCAATGTTTATAAGGTTTTGTAAAGCTCTACCTTTTGCCGTTTTACTTCCTTCTGGAATTTCATAAACACGCATCCAATAACATTTCCCTTTTTGAGTAAAGAACATCATATATTGGTGATTGGTAGCAACATACATGTGCTCTAAGAAATCTTGATCTCTTGTACCAGCACTTTTTTGTCCTACTCCTCCTCTATTCTGAGTTTTATATTCATTTAAATTCGTACGTTTGATGTAACCAGCATGAGATATTGTAATAACCACATTATCATCAGCAATCAAATCTTCAATACTTACATCACCACCAGAATATTCGATAACAGAACGACGGTCATCACCATATTTAGCTTTAACTTCATTTAATTCTTCTTTAATCAATGCCATTCTTAAATCTTTACTTGCTAGTAATTCTTTCAAATGGTTGATTAATTTCATAATCTCTTCATATTCAGCTCGTAGTTTATCTTGCTCTAAACCTGTCAACTGACGTAAACGCATCTCAACAATAGCTCTTGCTTGAATTTCAGATAATTTAAAACGCTCAATTAATTTAGCCCTAGCTTCTTCTCCGTCTTTAGAAGCTCTAATAATTTTAATTACTTCATCAATATTATCTGAAGCAATAATCAATCCTTCTAAAATATGAGCTCTTTCTTCTGCTTTTCGTAATTCAAATTGCGTTCGTCTTACTACCACATCATGACGGTGTTCTACAAAATAATGAATTAAATCTTTAAGATTTAACATTTGAGGTCTTCCTTTAACTAATGCAATATTATTAACACTAAAAGACGATTGTAGTTGAGTATACTTATATAAGGTATTAAGCACCACATTTGGAACGGCATCACGTTTTAATTCATAAACGATTCGCATCCCAGATCTATCCGATTCATCACGGATATTAGAAATACCTTCAATCTTTTTATCATTAATTAAATCAGCCGTTTTTTTAATCATTTCTGCTTTATTCACTTGGTATGGAATTTCAGAAACTATAATGACATCTTTACCATTTGCTTCTTCAAATCCAACTTTCGCACGAATAACAATTCTACCTCTACCTGTTTTAAAGGCTTCACGAACACCTTCATAACCATATATAACACCTCCTGTTGGAAAGTCGGGCGCTTTGATGTAAGTGATTAATTCATCTATTTCAATATCGTTATTGTCAATATATGCAAGCGTGCCATCAATAACTTCCGTAAGGTTGTGTGGCGCCATGTTTGTTGCCATTCCAACTGCAATACCTGATGCACCATTAATTAGTAAATTTGGAATCCTAGTAGGCATTACTTTAGGCTCATACAAAGTATCGTCAAAATTCAACTGAAAATCAACTGTCTCTTTGTCAATGTCTGCCATTATGTCCTCCGACATTTTTTTCATTCTTGCCTCAGTATAACGCATGGCAGCAGGACTATCACCATCAACAGAACCAAAGTTACCTTGACCGTCGACTAATAAATAGCGTAAACTCCATTCTTGAGCCATACGCACCATGGCGTCATAAACAGATGTATCTCCGTGTGGATGATACTTTCCTAATACTTCACCAACTATTCTAGCTGATTTTTTATGTGCTTTATTTGAAAAAACTCCTAAATCATACATTCCATAAAGTACTCTTCGATGCACTGGTTTCAAACCATCACGTACATCTGGCAATGCTCTTGAAACAATTACAGACATTGAATAATCAATGTATGATGATTTCATTTCATCTTCAATGTTAATAGGAATTAACTTTTCTCCGTCAGACATAGTTATAAATTTTATATATATTAATTTTTTGTTCTAACGCGCAAGATACAATTAATAAGTAATCTTTAAAGAGTTTTTAACGACATATTTCAATGATTTATTAACAAATCAACCCCTATCAATAGTTAATAAAATAGAATATAATTACTTTTATTATCCGTATTTTTTTTGTCTATTAGCATAGAATATAATCACATTCGGAATAGTTTTTGACATTGCTATTTGAATTGATTATATTTACATCAATAAACAAACAAATATGGATGATAATTTTTCACCTAGAGTAAAAGACGTTATATCTTACAGTAAAGAAGAAGCATTACGGTTGGGCCATGATTTTATTGGTACTGAACATCTTATGCTGGGAATACTTCGTGACGGAAACGGAAAAGCAATAACAATTCTTAACAGTTTATCTATAGACCTTGAATATTTAAGACGAAAAGTAGAAATACTAAGTCCACCAAATCCAAACATAGACAATTCTCTAGATAAACGCAATTTGCAATTAACCCGACAAGCAGAAAGAGCTTTGAAGACTACTTTTTTGGAAGCAAAAGTTTTTCAAAGTTCATCTATTAGTACGGCTCATCTGTTACTTTGTATTTTAAGAAATGAAAGTGACCCTACCACCAAGTTATTAAATAAAATGAAAGTCGATTACGATACAGCAAAAGAACAATACATAGATATGACACCAAAAGAAGAAGATTTTTTAGAAAATTTACCAAAAAACGAATCGTTTAATGATGATTCTGGACTTGATGATTCATCAAAAATTGATAATTTTAACACGCCAACAAATAAATCAAATAAAAAATCTAAAACTCCTGTTTTAGATAATTTTGGTAGAGATTTAACTGAAATGGCAGAAGACGGCAAACTCGATCCTGTTGTGGGTCGTGAAAAAGAAATTGAACGAGTTTCTCAAATTTTAAGTCGTAGAAAAAAGAACAACCCATTACTAATTGGAGAACCTGGTGTGGGAAAATCAGCCATTGCGGAAGGTCTGGCTTTGCGAATTATCCAAAAAAAGGTATCGAGAATATTATTTAACAAACGAGTTGTGACTTTGGATTTAGCTAGTTTAGTAGCTGGAACAAAATACCGCGGGCAGTTTGAAGAACGCATGAAAGCCGTGATGAACGAATTAGAAAAGAATGACGATATCATTCTTTTTATTGATGAAATTCATACCATTGTTGGCGCTGGTGGTGCAACGGGTTCATTAGATGCATCTAATATGTTTAAACCCGCTTTGGCAAGAGGTGAAATTCAATGTATTGGCGCAACAACTTTGGATGAATATAGACAATATATTGAAAAAGATGGTGCTCTTGAAAGACGTTTTCAAAAAGTAATCGTGGAGCCAACAAACGTTGAAGAAACCATTACCATTTTGAATAATATCAAAGATAAATATGAAGACCACCACAGTGTTATCTATTCGCCAGAAGCTATTGAAGCTTGTGTAAAACTTACGGATAGATACATGTCGGATCGATTTTTACCAGATAAAGCTATTGATGCACTTGATGAAGCTGGTTCTAGAGTTCACATAACTAATATTGACGTTCCGAAACAAATTCTTGATTTAGAACGACAATTAGAAGAAGTCAAAGAAAATAAAAATGCAGTTGTCAAAAGACAGAAATATGAAGAAGCTGCAAAATTGAGAGATGATGAAAAGAAAATTGAAAAAGACCTCGCAATAGCACAAGAAAAATGGGAAGAAGATTCTAAAAACAATCGTATTATTGTTACCGAAGATAATGTTGCTGATGTCGTTTCCATGATGACGGGGATTCCTGTTAATAGAATTGCACAAACTGAAAGTAACAAATTGGCACAATTACCCGAACTAATAAAAGGCAAAGTAGTTGGACAAAATGAAGCCGTTTTGAAAGTTGCTCGTTCTATACAAAGAAATCGTGCCGGATTGAAAGATCCAAACAGACCTATTGGTTCTTTTATTTTTCTTGGTCAAACAGGAGTTGGTAAAACACAATTAGCCAAAGTTATCGCACGTGAATTATTTGACTCAGAAGACGCGTTAATACGTATAGACATGAGTGAATACATGGAGAAATTCGCAATTTCTAGATTAATTGGTGCACCTCCAGGTTATGTTGGCTATGAAGAAGGAGGACAATTAACAGAAAAAGTGAGACGTAAACCTTATTGTGTGGTTTTATTGGATGAGATTGAAAAAGCGCATCCTGATGTATTCAATATGATGCTTCAGGTACTAGATGATGGCTATTTGACTGATAGTTTAGGTAGAAAAATTGATTTTAAAAACACTATAATTATCATGACATCAAATGTGGGTGCCAGACAATTAAAAGATTTTGGACAAGGTGTTGGTTTCGGTACCGCTGCACGTGTAGCAAATGCTGAAGGCAATTCTAAAAGCATTATTGAAAATGCATTAAAGAAAACATTTGCACCTGAATTTTTAAACAGAATTGATGATGTTATTGTGTTCAATGCTTTAGAAAAAGAAGATATCAATGTCATTATTGAAATCGAATTAGAAAAGCTGTATGCTCGAATTAAAAATTTAGGCTACAATCTTTCATTATCAGAAAAAGCTAAATCGTTCATTGCAGATAAAGGGTTTGACAAACAATTTGGTGCTAGACCATTAAAAAGAGCCATTCAAAAATATGTTGAAGACACATTGGCAGAAGAAATAATCACTGCTAAAATTGTAATGGGTGATGAAATTTTTATGGATATTGAAGAAGGAGCTCAAGAACTGAATGTGAAAATCAGCAAAACAGAGGAGCCTGCAAAATAAGAACAACTAAAATTCAAGTTAAACCACTATTAATCTAAAAATAATATTAATAGTGGTTTTTCATTTTAAAAAAAGTAGTACATTCGGAATCTATTTTAATTTGGTACTCATGCCTCAAAACAAAATCATATTAGGGTCAGAAGAATGGTGTTCTTTTCCCGATTTAGGAATTCCAGCAATCAAAGCACGTGTTGACTCTGGTGCCAAAACATCTGCATTACACGCAATAAATATTGTACCTTTTGTAAAAGATGACACCAATTGGGTGAAGTTTGATATCAACCCAATTCAAAACAACCTTAAAACCGTTAAACATTGCGAGGCAATGTTAATAGATAAACGAATAGTTAAAAGCTCAAGTGGATATACTGAACAAAGATATGTAATACAATCTAGCATAACCATTGGCGATACTAATTGGACCATAGAAATGACGCTAACCAATCGAGATTCTATGGGTTTCCGTATGCTTTTAGGACGAGAAGCCATGAGCGGAAGGATTTTAGTAGATCCAGAAAAACAATATTTACTCGGAGAACCAACATTAGAAACATTAAAACAAATTTATGTTTCTGAAGCTGAACAAAAAGATGGGTTACGAATTGGTTTACTTGCTAGTAATCCAGAATTATACAGTAACCGACGAATCATGGAAGCCGGAACCATGCGCGGGCATCAAATGGAATTTCTAAACATCAAAGAATGTTACATGAAATTAGATGCTGATAGGCCCGAAATTCATTATAGAGGTGGAAGAATTTTGGACAAATTCGATGCCATCATTCCAAGAATAAGACCTAGCATCACTTTTTATGGATGTGCCTTAACCAGACAATTTGAAGCTTTAAAAGTGTATTGTTTAAATTCTGCAGCAGCTATAACACAATCAAGAGACAAACTCTATTCGTTACAACTACTTTTAAATCATGGAGTTGACATACCAACAACAGGATTTGCAAATTCACCGTTAGATACTGACGATTTAATCAAAATGGTTGGTGGGTCGCCTCTTATTGTAAAATTACTAGAAGGTACACAAGGAAAAGGTGTTGTACTTGCAGAAACCAAAAAAGCAGCAGAATCTGTAATTAACGCTTTCAAAAGCTTGAATGCCAATATTTTAGTTCAAGAATTCATAAAAGAAGCAAACGGTAAAGATTTACGTCTTTTTGTTATCGACGGAAAAGTTGTTGCAACCATACAACGTGTAGCCCTTCCAGGTGAATTTAGAGCAAATATACATTTAGGCGGTACTGCCTCATTGATTAAACCAACTGCCGAAGAACGAAGAATTGCAGTAAAAGCTGCCAAAGCTATGGATTTAAAAGTGGCTGGTGTAGATATTATTCGTTCTTCAAAAGGACCTTTATTATTAGAAGTAAATTCATCTCCTGGATTGGAAGGAATTGAAGGAGCAACCAATAAAGACATTGCAGGAGAAATGATCAGAGCTATTGAAAAGAATTTTAAATGGTAAACATAAATTAATTAAATCAAATCCAAAAAAACATGAACACAGCAAGAAAAATTATAATCTATATTTTACTTTTTATTACGCTATCAATTACTTTCTACACTTTATTTATTTATTATTTCAATGTAAGTGAGGGTGTTAGAAGCGGCATTTTATCAAAATTCAGCCATAAAGGAATACTCATTAAAACATGGGAAGGCGAATTAAACGAAGGTTTTGGAGCAACCCGTTTTTTCCCGTTTTCAGTCGAAGACAAACAAGAACAAGTTATTGAAGATTTAAAAAAATACCAAGGTCAATACGTAAAATTAGAATACAACGAACGTTTAAAAACTTTGCCTTGGTGGGGCGATACGCACTATTTTATCATAAAAGTAACCCCTGAAAAATCACCCTATTTGAATTCAAAATAATGCAAACCACAAACACTGTATCTGCCTCAAAAATTAAAATATCCGAACTAATGTTGCCATCACATTCCAATTTTAGTGGCAAAATTCATGGCGGCTATCTACTCAAACTAATGGATCAAATAGCTTTTGCATGTGCTTCAAAATATTCTGGTTGCTACTGCGTTACCGCCTCTGTTGACACTGTTGATTTTTTAAATCCAGTTGAAATTGGCGAACTTGTAACTCTCAAAGCATCCGTAAATTATACTGGAAACACCTCAATGGTTGTAGGAATCAGAGTTACCTCTGAACACATTCAAACAGGAAAAATAAAGCATTGCAATTCAAGTTATTTTACAATGATAGCCAAAGACGAAAACGGAAATAACATCAAAGTACCTCAATTAATTCTTTCCGATTATAACGAAATAAGACGCTTTTATGAAAGCGTTTATCGTATCGAAAATAAAAAAAAATACAAAGAATTAGAAAACAAATTTGATTACAAATCAGAACAAGCCATAGAAAATCTCAAAAATTATAATGTGGTACTTTCTGATAAATTCAAAAAATAAATAAGTACAACCAAATGGCTCGGGCATTTCTATAATCCATTTTCCCGCTGTCCGTTTCAATCTTTTTTCAAATCTTGGTTAAAAAAAACCAAGATTTGAAAAAAGGATTTCCACTACCATCGGGGGTAAGAAACAATGGTCTTTTGCAAAATTAGAATCCTGAAAAGAACTTGGTGCTAAAATCACAAAATACTTTATGAAGACAAAAAATCATACTTTCACTCATTAAAAAGAATTAACTAAATGTACTTAATCAAATCTCAAATGAATAGAATCATTATTTTATTATTTATATTATCCACAAACACCTTTTTTGCACAACTAAAAACAGTCATTGGAGAAACAGATTATCCATTTTGGATTCAGGTGCCCAAGAATGAAAAAACAGAAAAACAACCCGTTTTGATAGTACTTCATGGAAAAAGTCTTTCTGGAACAGATATTGATAAAGTAAAAAGATATGGCGTTTTGAGTGCCATCAAAAAAGGTAGAAATATATCCGCAATAGTTGTGGCTCCGCAACTTGCATCTGGTTCCTGGAATCCAGATAAAGTACTGCAATTACTGGAATATGTACAAAAAAACTACAATACAGACACTTCAAAAATATATGTTTGTGGCATGAGTTTGGGCGGCTATGGAACGCTTCATTTTGCAGGAAAATATCCTGAAAAAATTACAGCTGCCGTTGCCATTTGTGGTGGTGGTTTTACAAAAGATGCCTGCAATTTGGCCAAAGTTCCTCTCAAGATTTACCATGGAGATAATGACAAAGCTGTTCCTTTATCTGAATCATCAAAAATTGTAAATGCCATAAAAGAATGCGATAAAAATGCACCTTGCGAATTTATTATCGTAAAAGGTGGAACACATGGCAGTGTAGAACGCATTTTTCATGAAGACGCTATGTATCAATGGTTTTTTAAACAATCTAGATAAAATCTACTTTAGAAAAATTTCTTATGTAAACAGGTTTCCTAGCCCAGATTGAAGTGAAAAGCCCGGAAGCCCAAAAGGGATTTTTTGTTGACAGAAAAGAGCGACCAACGGAAGCTACTTTTGTGGCATACAAAAAACCCTTTTGGGCTGAGGACTTGAAACGGAAAGCTGGATTAGCTTCTTATAAAAAACTAGATTTCAACCTGAAAACTATCCAAAAATGCAACCGCATTTTTAATATCAAAATGCAAAATCCGATCTTCGGTTAATAAAGGAACCGATTCTCTAAACGATTTTAAAAACATCTCAATAAAAGCACTTGATTGTAGTGGCCTTCTAAATTCAATGGCTTGCGAAGCATTCATTAATTCGATTGCTAAAATACGTTCTAGATTTTCAACAATTTTATAACATTTTGTGGCGGCATTTGCGCCCATACTTACATGATCTTCTTGCCCGTTGGAAGAGACGATACTATCAACACTGGCAGGGGTTGCCAATTGTTTGTTTTGACTTGCAATGCTTGCAGCAGTATATTGCGGAATCATAAAACCAGAATTCAATCCCGGATTATTGACCAAAAAAGCGGGTAAATTCCGTGATCCAGAAATGAGTTGATACGTTCTTCTTTCAGAAATACTTCCCAATTCAGATAAAGCGATACTTAAAAAATCTAAGGCTAATGCCAAGGGTTGCCCATGAAAATTACCTCCAGAAATAATCAAATCTTCGCCAACAAAAATATTTGGATTATCGGTAACCGAGTTAATTTCAGTTTTAAATACTTTACTAACATAGTCAATAGCATCTTTGGAAGCGCCATGAACTTGTGGAATACATCTAAAAGAATATGGGTCTTGCACATGTTGCTTTTCTTGAACAATTATTTCGCTGTCTTCTAAAAATTCTGTAATTCTTTTGGCTGTAGCCAATTGACCTTTATGAGGTCGAACATAATGAATAAGCTCATTGAAAGGCTCAATTCTACCGTCGAAACCTTCTAAAGAAATGGCTGAAATCAAGTCGGCAAAAAAGGATAATTTATTAGATTTCAACAAAATATAACAACCATAAGCACTCATAAACTGTGTACCGTTTAATAAAGCCAATCCTTCTTTTGATTGTAATTGAATAGGACTCCAACCAAATTTATCTAAAACTATTTGGGCGGGAACTTTATTTCCTTCAAAATAGACTTCTCCTTGACCTAATAATGGTAGCGACAAATGCGCAAGAGGTGCCAAATCTCCGCTAGCTCCCAATGAACCTTGAGTGAAAATTACAGGCAAAATATTGTTATTGTAAAAATCTACCAACCTTTCAACGGTTTCTAGTTGGACTCCCGAATGTCCGTAACTCAACGATTGAATTTTTAAAAACAACATGATTTTTACAATTTCATTTGGAACTTCATCCCCTATTCCACAAGCGTGCGATTTTACTAAATTCTCTTGTAATTGTGAAAGATTTTTAGATGATATTTTTACATTACACAAAGATCCAAATCCGGTGTTTATTCCATAAATAGGTTGGTCTTCAACCGACATTTTTTGATCTAAATAATTCCTACAATTGGAAATTTTTTCTTTTACTTCATCTGATAAAATAATTGTTTTTTGTTGAACAATTATTTCTTGAAGGTCTTCAATTGTAAGGTTTTGTGTACTGATGTAATGTGAATTTGGCATTTTTCTTAAATTTTGATGTAAAAATCTATAATCATATCTTAATAAGCAACTATTTTTTATACTATTTTTTTAAGATTACTTTTGATATGGCAAAACCTTTTTATAGAATTTATTGAATATAATGCCATTATCCAAAAAACAATTCAAAATATAATTACTTAGATATCGGTAAAAATAGTATTTTTGTAACCCTAACAAATAAATTATTTAACGATGAAAAACACAGCCTTATCACATATTCACGAAGCAATTGGCGCAAAAATGGTTCCTTTTGCAGGATACAATATGCCCGTTCAATATGAAGGAGTCAATGCAGAACACGAAACTGTGAGAAATGGTATTGGTGTTTTTGATGTGTCGCACATGGGAGAATTTTTTCTAAAAGGTGAAAATGCGTTGGCATTGATACAAAAAGTTACAACAAATGATGCCTCAAAACTTATAAATGGCAAAGCGCAATATTCATGTCTTCCAAATAATGAAGGCGGAATTGTAGATGATTTAATTGTTTACAAAATAGAAGACAACCATTATATGTTGGTTGTAAATGCGTCAAATATAGATAAAGACTGGAATTGGATTTCTTCAAATAATGATTTGGGCGTTGAAATGATTAATGCATCTGATGATTATTCACTTCTTGCTATTCAAGGACCAAAATCTGCAGAGGCGATGCAATCATTAACATCCATTGATTTAAAAAACATGCCTTATTATTCGTTTCAAATTGGCGATTTTGCCGGTGAAAAAGATGTAATAATTTCAGCAACAGGATATACTGGTTCGGGTGGTTTTGAAATTTATTTTAAAAATGAAATAGCTGAAAAAATTTGGAATACTATTTTTGAAGCAGGAAAATCATTTGGAATCAAACCAATCGGATTGGCTGCTAGAGATACATTACGTTTGGAAATGGGATATTGTTTGTATGGAAATGACATAAACGATACCACTTCGCCAATCGAAGCTGGTTTGGGTTGGATTACAAAATTTGATAAAAAATTCACAAATTCAGAAGCATTACTGTTGCAAAAAGAACAAGGTGTTTCTAAAAAATTAGTAGGTTTTGAAATGGTTGACAGAGGAATTCCACGTCATGATTACGAAATTGTTGACGCTGATGGAACTAACATCGGAATTGTAACTTCTGGAACGCAATCGCCAAGTTTAGGAAAAGCAATTGGAATGGGTTATGTAAAGACGGAATTTGCTGGAGTTGATACTGAAATTTATATTTTAATTAGAGATAAAAAAATTGCTGCCAAAGTAGTAAAATTGCCATTTTATAAAAAAGCATAAGTTTTTTTTGAAATTTTTGTTGAGAAAAGTAGTTTTGCAAAAGGTAAATTAAAAAATATAGAAATGTTACCAATTCAATCTTGAATAGGTAACGATGAATAAAAAAGTTAGAAATGGGAAGAGCGTTCGAATTTAGAAAAGGTAGAAAAATGAAACGTTGGGCAGCAATGGCCAAAGCGTTTACACGAATTGGAAAAGACATTGTAATGGCAGTAAAAGAAGGTGGTCCTTCGCCTGAAGCTAATGCTCGTTTGAGAGCAGTAATTCAGAATGCCAAGGCAGCCAACATGCCAAAAGACAACGTAGAAAGAGCTATCAAAAAAGCTACTGATAAAGATACGGCAAATTATAAAGAAGTGTTGTTTGAAGGTTATGCGCCACACGGAATAGCTCTATTGATTGAAACGGCTACTGATAACAACAACAGAACCGTAGCAAACGTAAGAAGTTATTTCAATAAATGCAACGGAACCATGGGAACTCAAGGATCTGTAGAATTTATGTTTGACCATTCTTGTAATTTTAGAATTCCAAATGATGGCGTTGATATTGAAGAAATGGAGCTTGAATTTATTGATTTTGGTGCCGAAGAAATTTTTGCTGATGAAGATGGTATTTTAATTTATGCTCCTTTTGGTAGTTTTGGTGCTATTCAAAAAGAGTTAGAAAACAGAGGAATTGAAATTTTATCTTCTGGATTTGAAAGAATACCACAAGTAACTAAGAAATTAACTCCAGAACAAATTGCTGATGTTGAAAAATTGATAGACAAAATCGAAGAAGATGATGACGTGATGAACGTGTATCACACCATGGACGAGTCGGAAATGGAAGATTAATCTTTGGGATGAAAGTATTTTTAAATTAAAAGATGAATATAGAGCAATTAAAATATCCAATAGGAAAATTTATTTGTGAGGGTACTATTGACCAAAGCAATATTGAAAATTGGATCCAAGAACTTTCGACATTCCCTTTGCGATTAAGAAATGAAGTTGAAAACTTAAACGATAAACAATTAGATACTCGATATAGAAAAGAAGGATGGACTATCAGGCAAGTAATTCATCATTGCGCTGATAGTCATATGAATAGTTTTATTCGATTTAAACTGGCATTAACTGAAGATAATCCAACTATTAAACCCTATTATGAAGAACGTTGGTCAGAATTAGTAGATAGCAAGGTGATGTCCATAGAAAGTTCCCTAAAAATAATTGAAGGGTTACATACAAGATGGACTATTTTAATTCAAAATTTAACTGAATCCGATTTAACCAAAACTTTTACGCATCCTGAAAGTGGAAGAAGTTATAAATTGAATGAAACGATTGGATTGTATGCTTGGCACAGTAATCACCATTTAGCGCATATTGTTGAAACTAAAAAACAGTACAATTGGATTTAAAATTAGACTATGAAATTATATAATTCATATAAAACCAAATATAAAAACCAGTAAACAAATCTAATCCATAAAATATGAAAAAAACTCCTTTTACACTCTGCCTACTCATTGTTACCTCATTGCTTAATGCACAAACAAATGAAGTAATTAGCTCTTCTAAATTTTTAAATCAGCAAACTTTAATAGGAAACGGAATTGGTCTAGGATACGTTTTAGCCATTGTTATTTCATGGTCTAATAACAAATCGATTTTGTGGGCAATTATTCATGGCATTTTTGGTTGGTTTTATGTAATTTATTATGCCTTAACAAGAAATAAAGATTAAATCATGAAATTATATAATTCAAATAAAAAACTTCAATTTATTAACCTTTTTTTAGGTGTAGTTTGGATTGTTATTGGTTGTACGAACTTACTGTACGAAAATTATAAATGGGATTATGTCCAGTTATTTATAGGGATTTGTTATATATTTTATTTTCTGTATGATTTTAAATATAAATACATTGAGATAAACGAAAATGAGATTGTTAACCATTCACTACCAAAAGTGCGCATTTTATTGAGTGATTTAACTGAAGTAAAGTATTTTGCAGGAGATTATATTTTTAAATCAAGAAACAAAAGGATTGAAATTGTAAAAAAAAATATTAACTCAAAACAATTGGCAGCATTTGAATTACTATTTGATTCATTAAAAATGAAAGTAGAAGAAAATTTTAGAATGAATAAACAATAAGAATGAATTCCTGATTTAAAAATAAACACTTTTCATTTCTTTTTTTAGAAGAAACTTCACCAATTACATGGATTTATTTAATATATGGGGATTTTTTATAAGTAACGTTTCGCAGCTACCCGAAGGGCGGGACTTTTACCACAAAACTTGATTTGAAAAACTAATGTTTGATTAACAACAAAACTGTCTTTGGAACACGAAACCCCGCCTTTTGGGTAGGTGCTGTTAGGCGTCTGGCCTTCTTGTCCTGCTTGGTTAAAAGTCGTTGCGTAATACATTGTCTAGCTTGATTAATAAATTTGTTTCAATTTCTGAATGGTCTACCGAAGACCAAAATGGCACGTCAACAATTTTGATTTTTATTTCCTCATTTTGATTTGATTTCTGAATTTTGAAAACATAATCTTTTGCTAATTTTTCAGAAGTGTTCGGATAAATTAGAATTACTTTGTCTGTTCCTCTTCGATATGCATAACTAATCATTTGATACATATCTGTCTGAGAAACGCCTTTTTTATTGTCAGATGATTTTAAATCCCATCTAGGCTTATACTTTGTGTCGATAATTATTTTCTCTTTAGTCTGTTTATTTGTCAATAAAATGTCGTGTTGTATGTTAAATGTTTTCGGATTTTGATGAAGATATAGTTCCGATTTTTGGGATTCAATTTCAAAGTCCTTGCTAAAATGGTCTTTTAGAAAACCCGAAATGAAATCTTCAAAAACATATTCCATCGGAAATAGCAAACTCCAATTTTTCATTTCATATTCAGCATGAGAATAAATCTGATTTTCAAGAATCATTCTACAGCATTGCATCACATCTTCATACTCGTCAAATAAAGTCGGTACTCTTATTTGATTCAGTTGATTTATTGTACAGGTTTGGTCTTCAACCTCGTCAAGTATATGAATGATTTCATGAAGTATTCTTTGCGTTTCAGGTATTGTCGTTTGTGTTAATAGCAGTCGAACGCAATGTTTAATAATTCTATTGACTTTATTGTCGTAAACGAAAGGCTCATAATCACAATCAATAAATTGATGTCTGCCATAAGTTAGGCTTGTTGTGTATCTATTAAAATTAATTTTTCCTCTTGGAGTCATTAATGCCTCTTCTACTTCCTCATAAGCAGAATAAGGCTTTGCGCTAACAGTTTCGTTGATTTGTTTCCCGATTAAATAAATAATCAATTCAGGGAAACGGTCGATTTCAAAGTTGTCTAGGAAAGATTGGTTAAAGGGGAATTTCATTTTTTTACAATAACTAAACCAAAAGAACAAATGCCTATGCATTAAATCCTTATTTGGATATTGCATATTTTGAAAAACCTTTGGATATATTTCTAAAGAATCATCATTGCAATTAATGAAGCCAACAAAATTATTTGCTTTAGCTTTTTCGCCATCAAAAGAAATAAAAGGTTGATAATTTGAGTTATTAACATTTTCTGTTTTTTGATTTTCATCAACCCAGAGGTTTTTATAATCTTGCCATAGAAAACGCAAGTAAACCTCAAGACCTTTTCTGTCTTTTACGGTAATCTGTTCGCCATATTCAAATAGAGTAAACATTAACTTATCGGTTGAATAATCCAATCGTATTTCTCAATGTCATATTTGATGCTCCACGAACTATTTTTAAATATTTCTTCGACTACTTCAGTTTTACCTGAAAAATATTCCATCAGAAGCGGAATAATTTTGTTTTTGATTATTTTGAATGTATCGAGTCCCGTCATAAAATAGGCATGCCCAATTAGATAATCTGCTGATTTTTTACGAGAATATATTTCCTTGTTTATGTGTTTGAGAAAAATGCCATCACTCTCTTCCAACTTACTATAATCAGGGAAATATCCAATAAACTCAAAACGTCTTCTAAGTGCAATGTCGATAAGAGCAATTGATTTATCAGCGGTATTCATAGTACCAACAAGATATAGATTTGGCGGTACGCCAAATTCTTTATCTCCGTTTGGTAATGTAAGTCGTAATTCGTTTTTTGCATCAATTCTTTTGTCTTCTTCCAAAAGAGTGATTAATTCTCCAAAAACCTTAGAAATATTAGCACGGTTAATTTCATCAATGATTAATACGAAATTTTTGAGTTTCTCTGTTTGTCCGTTGCCAACTGGCTTTCTTTTTTCTCGGATAAGCTTCGCTAGGGGATTATAATAAACGGAAAGTCCAGATGTAACCTCTTTAATACCTTCAACTACATCTTGAAGTGTTTGAATACTTAAAGTGTGTTGAGTACCGCCTGATGGCTTTGTAAAATGAATAGTTGTGTCACTTACATCGGTTATTTTATATTTAAGACCAGAAACCATTGTGATTTCAATGCTTTCATTTTTTTCTTCAATTGGTTTAATGATTTCACTGAAAACTTGGTCAAAGGACTTGGCCAAGGCTGTTTGTTCTTTTGAAGCAAAATAATTCTCTCTTGCTTTTTTTGCTATCTCATAAAAAATTCCTCTGTAAGGTTTGAAGCGCAAATGTTCGAATTCAATATCAGGTCGTATTCCAACCATAAAGTCTTCGTAGGAATAGTTTTGATGAAATGTGACGAATTCTATTTGCCCTTCTTTTTTTAATTTGTCGAAGATTACTTTACTGTCTTCATGATTACTTTTAATTCCAGTAACAATTTCAACTGCTTTGTCAATGCTATTGTAAGTCTTACCTGTTCCTGGAGGGCCAAATAAGATAATATTGTTCGGATGCTTTTGTAATTCCCCTTGCACCTTAATTTTTGTAGCACCTTCGGAAATAAACTCTACTCCAAAATGAGGCTCAAAAATATTTGTGTTTGCTTCTTCTATTTTATCAATCGTAATTTCTGTAAACGTGCTGTTGCCACTTGGATAAATAAACTCTTTGAATGATTTTAAAGGAGAAGGGTCAGGGTTTGTCGCTGATTTAATGTATTCAACTTCTCTATATATCCATCCATTTTCATTAGTTATATCTTCGGGAACATAGCCCCAAGAACCTGCTTTTACTTTTGCAATCGTAAATAACTCATTTCCGCCTATTGTAATGTAAACATAGTCGCCTTCTGTTAAATCATTTTTAAAGGCTTCGGCTTGTCCTTTTCCGGTGTTTTCATGAATTACAATCCATTGATTCTCTTTAAATACATCTCTTATACTTTCATTAGTTTTTGTTTTAAAGGAGCCATGCGATATTTTGTAAAGTCTTCTTTGATTAAGAGGAATAGTCAATAATTTATCCTTTATCGGCTCATCATCGATTATCAACTTTTTGTTTTCTGAATATAACTTTATCATCTCTTCAAAATCAAAATTTTCAGGAGACACTTCAATCGGACCTTTTAAATATGATTCGTCTGAATGTCTGTAAATACCGTACTTAATTGTTCCGTGATGAAAGTCAGCAAAAATTTGTAAGCCTGTCGATTGAGTTGCTTGTTTGTTGTTGAATATTGCAAACCACAGTCTATCGCTTCCTTGTTGTCTTGCTCCTTGAAAGTCAAAGTATATGTGCTTTACTTTTCCATTTAAGTCAAGGCGATTGATTATTTCAGAGATAAAATCATCAATAAATTTCCTTATTGGATTGTGGCCGTAGAAAGTGATAATTGGAAAGAAAATCGAAAAATAGTTTTTGTAGGCACGATATTGATTCTCTTTTCCTGTCTTATGTTTAATAATGAAGCCATCAAGTGTCGACAAGTCGAGTTTATTACCTTCTTTCAGAAATTTTAAAACGTCTTTTCTTAAGTCAACAATAACACCTGAACGTGAAGCGTAATAATCGGAAGCCTTTTGTAGTTCGTCCTGTGGGACGGAATTTAATTTTGCTACTAAAGCATTATTGTCGGCATAAAGAGTTGCTATTTCTGTCGAAATTTCACAAACCTCTTTAACTCCTTTTTTAATTTCTTGTTCTGTCATATTGTCGATTTATTTTCTGTCGTTGTCGGTCTCACAAGCTTGCGCCTAAATACTAGATATACGAAAGTTCTTGCGTTTTTAACATATTTTATTTGGCAAATAACTTAAAACGGTACATGTTTTTGATATATATTTCCAAATGTAAAGAAAATATTTTATTTTACTGTCTTGTTTTTTTTTATTTTAAATAAGAATATCATTTATGAGATTCCTACGGAATGACAACATTGTCAATATCAATATCAATTTCAATAACAATTTAAAATTGTGCTGCAAATTTTCTAATTTGCTAATTAACTCATTATCTAATCACTAATAACCAATTTGTCTTGAAAATGCTAAACCCCTAGCCCAGATAGAAATGGAAAGCCTTGTGAACATAAAAGCTATTTTTCTTGGTAAAAAAACAGCGACGCCAGGAGCTCGTTTTTGTACCAAAGAAAAAAGCTTTTATGGAACAAGCTTGTAATGAATAGCTGGAAATAGCTTCAAAAAAAAATCTCCATAATTACTTATGGAGATTTTTTTTGTATGAATTATGCTACTTACGCATGATGACGGTCTTCAATTTCGGCTACATCTTTTTTAGACATTGAGTCAACCAATACTGGGGTTGCAATGAAAAGTGATGAATACGTTCCTACGATAATACCAATCAACATGGCGAAAATAAATCCTCTGATTGATTCACCACCGAATAAGAACATGGTTAACAATACTAAAATCATCATTAATGACGTATTGATTGTTCTTGAAAGTGTTGTGTTAATAGAAGCGTTTACAATTTCTTTATAAGATCCTTTTCTATTTCCTGCGATGAATTCTCTAATTCTATCAAATACAATTACGGTATCGTTCATTGAATATCCAATAACGGTAAGAATTGCTGCGATAAAATGTTGATCCATTTCCATGTGGAAAGGCATGAATTTATAGCAAATTGAATAGATTCCTAATACAAAAATAACATCGTGTGCTACTGCAGCAATTGCTCCAAGAGAATATTGCCACTTGCGGAATGAAATCATTAAGTATAAGAAAATCACTGCCATTGCTCCTAAAACTGCCCAATATGAATTGGTTTTGATATCTTCTGATATGGCTGCTCCTACTTTAGATGCTTGTAAAACTCCCACTTTTTTACCTTCGTATGAATTGATGAATTGTTCGTATGTAGTAGATGGGAAATATTTACCTAAAACTTTAAATAATTTTTCGTTTACTTCTTTATCAACTTGAACTCCCTCGTCTTTGATTTTGTATTTGGTTGTTAATTTCAATTGGTCTTTATCACCGAATATTTTTGCTTCTACTGAAGTACCAAATTCTGCTGATAATTCTTCTGAAATTTGAGTAGGTTCTACTTCTTTTTCAAATTTCACTTGAAAAGTTCTACCTCCAACAAAATCAACACCTTGATCCAAACCATTTACATAGAAAGAAACAAAACTACCAACAATAACAACTGATGATAAAATGTATGTCCATTTTTTGAATCCTAAGAAATCAAAATGGAATCCTGTAAACCAGTTTTTGGTTACTGAAGTTGTGAAAGTTAATTTTTTATTATTTGCAACATCTCTATCAATAAAAATTCTAGCAATAAAAATTGAAGTGAATAAAGAGGTGAAAATACCAATAAGTAAAGTAGTCGCAAAACCTTGGATTGGTCCTGTTCCGAAAATAAATAATATAGCTCCTGTCAATACGTGCGTAACGTTTGCATCAATGATTGAACGCATTGCCCCTTTCCATCCGTACGATGTTTTAACGGCATCTGCTAATGATTTACCCTCTCGGAGTTCTTCTTTGGCTCTTTCGTAAATAATGATGTTGGCATCAACCGCAGTTCCCAACGTTAATACGATACCCGCAATTCCAGGTAATGTAAGTACAGCACCTAAATTTGCTAAAATTCCGAATAAGAAAAGTAAGTTTACTAATAATGCGATGTTTGCATACCAACCTGCTTTTCCATAATAGAATACCATCCAAAGGCAAACTAAAAGGAATCCAACTATAGATGAAGTTGTACCAGCATCAATTGCCTTCTGACCTAAAGATGGTCCTACCACTTCTGATTGCACAATTTCTGCTGCAGCAGGTAGCTTTCCTGCTCTTAAAACGTTTGCTAAATCTTGAGTTTCTGTAACATCAAAATTTCCTGATATTTCAGATCTACCACCTGCAATTGGTCCGCTTGTTACTCCTGGTGCAGAATAAACAACATTATCAAGTGCAATGGCAATAAAGCTTTTTTGAGTGTAAGCTCTACCTGTTAATTCTTCCCAAGCGCTTGCACCTTGTCCGTTCATTTGCATAGAAACGGCTGGTTTTCCATCTTGTCCGAAAGTATCTCTTGCATCTGTAATAACACCTCCACTTAATGGAGCAACGTTATCTTTATTACCTTTTAAAGCATATAAATCAACTGTTTCGGTAACTTTTTTAGTTTTTTCGTCAATTGATTCTTTAGGTTTACTCCAAGCAAATTTCACAAAACGCTGATCTCCTGGCAATAAAGCTTTGATATCTTTTCTTTTGAAATAAGAATTAATTGTAGCAGTATCTGTTACAGAAAAAACGGCTAAAACCGGACCAGAACCTGGCGTAATAATTTTTTCCAATAAAGGACCTAAATTAGCTTTATCTGCAACAGTATCTTTTGATTTATCAGCAATTAAATTACTAATGGTATCAGCTGGTTTTTGAATAGCAGCTTTTGAAGTTTTCTCAGTTTTCTTAAGTGCTTCGTTTGCAGCCATAAGAAAATTACCGATTTCTTCTCCTTTATATGTTTCCCAAAATTCTAATTGAGCGGTACTTTGTAATAAATTTTTAATACGATCTACGTCTTTAGCACCCGGAAGTTCAACAAGTATTCTACCTGTTTGTCCTAATTTTGCAATGTTTGGTTGAGTTACACCAAATTTATCAATACGTTTTCTGATTACTCCGAAAGCACTTTCAACCGATTCATCAACTTTTTTTCTGATCACTTTTTTAGTTTGGTCATCAGTCATTTTAAAATTGATCTCATCTGCTAAATTTTTATTAGCAAAAATATCTGGAGAAGCTAATTTTGTGTTTGTAGATGCTGCAGCTGCATCAAAAGCTCTAAAGAATGCATCCAAATAAGATTCGTTTCCTTCTCTTATAACTGCTGCATCAGCAATTGCTTTGTTGAAAACTGCATTTTTTGAATTATTTGCAAGTCCTTTCAAAACATCTTTTACAGAAATTTGAAGAATTACATTGATTCCTCCTTCAAGGTCAAGACCCTTATTGATTTGCTTGTTGCTTACTTCTTCGTAATTGAACGTAGTAAATCCCATGTTATAAACATCCACTTTCTTAAGTGAATCTAGGTACTTTACCTCCAAAGCATTTACGTCTGGCAATTGATCGCCAGAAAGTCCTTTTGCTTTTAATACGTTAAATCTTGCTGTAGCAAATGTTTTAGCGTCGTTTTTTACTTTGCTTGCAACAAATGTAAATGATAGTTGGTAAATACTTACCAGTGCAAATAGAATTGCAAAAAATTTAATAAGTCCTTTATTCTGCATTATTACTAAAAATTAATTAATTTTTGTTTGGTTTTGTTTTAAAACGTTTAAAATATAATAAACTCTTGATAATCAGTAATTACACAAAAGTTAAGATGTTTACACATTTTTACAAACGTGCAAATATATAATTATGCAATTGATTAACAAATTATTTATCAATTTATATCAAAAAAAAGACTGCAATCTTTGCAGTCTTCTTTAATAAATATTCGTTTTTTAGCTTAAAACTGATTTCAAAGCGTCATTCATGCTTCTCACAGCATCTGCACTTTTTGCAAATAATGCTTTTTCTTCAACATTTAAATGGATATCAACAATTTGTTCAATTCCATTTTTCCCTATAATACAAGGAACACCGATGCAAATATCATTTTGACCATATTCGCCTTCTACAAGAACAGAACATGGTATCATTTTTTTCTGATCGTTTAAAATACTATCCACTAAATAAGCAACAGAAGCACCTGGAGCATACCAAGCTGAAGTTCCTAATAAAGCGGTTAATGTAGCTCCACCTACCATGGTATCTGCAGCAACTTTATCCAATTGTTCTTGCGACAAAAATTGAGAAACGGGAATACCATTATATGAAGCCAAACGAGTTAATGGAATCATAGTCGTATCTCCATGACCACCAATAACCATTCCTTGTATATCATTAGCTGGTTTGTCTAATGCTAATGATAAATAGGTTTTGAATCGAGAACTATCTAAAGTACCTCCCATTCCAATAATTCTATTTTTTGGCAAACCTGTTGCTTTCAATGTCAAATAGGTCATTGTATCCATCGGATTTGAAACAACTACAATAATTGTGTTTGGAGAATGAGCTAGCAAACTTTCGGCAACTGATTTTACAATTCCTGCGTTGATACTAATCAATTCTTCACGAGTCATCCCTGGTTTTCTTGGAATTCCAGATGTTATAACTACAACATCACTTCCTGCCGTTTTTTCATAATCATTTGTAACACCAATTACCTTAGTATTAAATCCTAAAGTGGTTTGTGTTTGCATAATATCTAAAGCTTTACCTTCAGCAAAACCTTCTCTGATATCTAATAATACGATTTCACTCGCAATTCTTCTGTAAGCAATAGCGTCTGCGCATGTTGCGCCCACATTGCCTGCTCCTACTATGGTAACTTTCATTGTATTGTGTATTTATATTAAAAAATTAAAATTCATATTGTACTGAAAAATTTGAATTGACAAATTTACCAAATGCTATTGTTGATTGAACAAAAACTTTGCTAATTTGATATCTACAGGAAACTTCCGCTAAAAAATTAGTTTTTGTTTTATAAATATTTTTCAAATTTTCGTTTAAAACATTTTGTACCGGAATAACTGATTCTATTGAACCAACTGGACCTGATAACACATAACGAAAATCACTTGTGTTAGCAATTAAACCAGCAATTAATTCTATTTTTTTATACTCTTTGGAAGCATTAATCTGAAACTGATACGTATCAACCAAACCTGAAAGTTGATTAATTCCTAATGATCCGTAAGGAGTATTAACATCTAAAAAAGCAAAACGAACATCTTCTTTAGAATACGTAAGTGTTGCTGCAAGATTTATATGTTTGGTTTTTAATGATTTGAAATATTGATGTAAATTGTGTTTTAAACCAACACCATAAACTTGATATTCACTTTTTTTCAATTTTGTGTAAGGTGAGAATTTTACTAACAAATCAGTGCCATACCAAAGTGTCAACGAGCCATGAAAATGGGGATAAAAAACAAATTGCTGATTTATTCCTTGTGGTGAATCAACTCCAACTGGGGTTCCATCTAAATCACCTGACAAGAAATATTGTGTGTTATTTCCTAAAGCGGTTGGAACTTCTACTGAATTTGCATTTTCGATTGTGAAAAAAGATAAATCTGAATTTTTCAACTGAAACGATCTATCTCCATTTGGAACCAAAAAAATATTGGCATTTATACCTAAAGAAAAATTCCATAAGTCTTTCTTTTTAACGGTATTTACCCATGCTGATGAGGATTGATAAACAGCTGCATCAGTAGCGGGAGTTATGTATTGATCTGAATAATAAATGGCGTCTTTAATAAATAATCCTAGATCATTTAAAAAAGCTTGCGTTTGTGAAAAGGTGATTTGGGCGGATAACAAAAAAAACAATAAAAAACATCTCATAAATTAGGCATCAATATTAGCATAAACGGCATTCTTCTCAATAAATTCTCTTCTTGGCGGAACCTCATCGCCCATTAACATAGAGAAAACTCTATCGGCTTCAGCCAAACTATCAATAGTAACTTTTCGTAAAGTTCTAAAATCTGGATTCATAGTGGTTTCCCATAATTGCTCAGCATTCATTTCTCCAAGACCTTTATAACGCTGAATACCAGCGCTTCCGCCCATTCGTTCGTTAGCTAGATCTCGTTGATCGTCATTCCAAGCATATTCTTTTTTGTTCCCTTTTTTAACCAAATATAATGGTGGTGTTGCAATATATACATGACCTCCTTCAATTAGTTGACGCATGAATCTGAATAAAAATGTCAGAATAAGTGTGGCAATATGACTTCCATCGACATCGGCATCACACATAATAACAACTTTATGATACCTTAATTTTTCAATATTCAATGCTTTGCTATCTTCATCGGTTCCGATAGTTACACCCAATGCGGTAAAAATATTTCTAATTTCCTCATTTTCAAAAACTTTATGAGGCATTGCTTTTTCAACATTTAATATTTTTCCTCTCAAAGGCATGATCGCTTGAAAATTTCTATCACGACCTTGTTTCGCCGTTCCTCCTGCAGAATCTCCCTCTACAAAGAAAATTTCACATTTGGCTGGATCTTGTTCAGAACAATCTGATAATTTTCCTGGCAATCCTCCACCACCAAGTACCGTTTTTCTTTGCACCATTTCACGTGCTTTTTTAGCAGCGTGTCGAGCTTGAGCAGCAAGAATAACCTTTTGAACGATGATTTTGGCATCATTTGGATTTTCTTCCAAATAATTTTCCAACATTTCAGAAACAGCTTGACTTACAGGCGATACAACTTCTCTATTTCCTAATTTCGTTTTCGTTTGTCCTTCAAATTGAGGTTCAGAAACTTTTACAGAAATAATAGCAGTTAAACCTTCACGGAAATCATCTCCTGAAATTTCAAATTTAAGTTTATCTAATAAACCTGATGAATCGGCATATTTTTTCAAAGTACGGGTTAATCCCATTCTAAACCCTTGAAGATGAGTTCCTCCTTCGTGGGTATTGATATTATTTACATAAGAAAAAATATTCTCAGAATAACTTGTATTATAAACCAAAGCAACTTCTACAGGAACTTCACCTTTTTCATTTTCCATGCCAATAACATGAGAAATAATTGGCTCTCTACCGCTATCTAAAAAACGAACAAACTCTTTTAATCCTTCTTTTGAATGAAAAACTTCGCCTTCAAATTCTCCTTTTTCATTGGTGAATCTTTTGTCTGTAAGAGTTATGGTAATTCCTTTATTCAAAAAAGACAATTCGCGCATACGACTTGCCAAAGTATCATAAGTAAATTCGGTAGTTTGAGTAAAAATGGTGTTATCTGGTTTGAAGGTAACCATAGTACCTCTTTTGGTAGATTCTCCAATTTGTTTTACTGGATATAAAGCTTTTCCTTTTTCGTATTCTTGTTCGTATATTTTACCATCACGAAAAACCGTTGCACGTAAATGATTTGAAAGTGCATTTACACAAGAAACCCCTACTCCGTGAAGTCCTCCAGAAACTTTATACGAATCTTTATCAAACTTACCTCCTGCTCCAATTTTAGTCATTACAACTTCTAATGCAGAAACGCCTTCTTTTTTATGCAAATCTACCGGAATTCCACGTCCGTTATCTTCAACTGTAATAGAATTATCTTCATTGATAAACACACTGATGGTATCACAATATCCCGCTAAGGCTTCGTCAATTGAGTTATCTACAACTTCATATACTAAATGGTGTAAACCACGAACTCCTGTATCACCTATATACATTGATGGTCGCATTCTTACATGCTCCATTCCTTCTAATGCTTGAATACTATCTGCTGAATAATTATTTTTTTTAATCTCGTCGCTCATTTTATGATATCGTAAAATTGTAATTAATGTCTAACACGCAAATATACATAAAAACCTATCTAATTTCATATTTTTATCGCGTTTTAACAACGAAGTTATCAACATTGACTATTGAAAAGTTTAAAGGAAAAATTCGTCTTTAAATCCAATTAAATAAAGTTTGTCTTTGGCTCGGGTTATGGCGGTATAGAGCCATCTAACATAATCAATATCAATTCCGTCTGGCAAATAAGGTTGCTCCACAAAAACAGTATTCCATTGTCCACCCTGCGATTTATGACAGGTTATTGCATACGAAAATTTAATTTGAAGGGCATTAAAATACTCGTTTTCTTTAACTTTCTGAAATTTTTTATAGTTGGTGGTTTCGTCTTCATAATCTTTCATTACTTCTTGGTATAGCAAATTCGATTCTTCATAAGTCAACGATGGAGATTCACTGCTTAAAGTATCTAAAATAACAACCGTTTCTAATGGTTTTTGATTGGGATAATCAATCATTCGGATTTTTATTTTTGCAAAATGAAACCCATACAATTCTTTAAAACCGAAAATTTCCAATACTTCAACGATATCACCATTGGCAATAAAACCTGCTTCATCAGAATCTTTTAACCAAAAATAATTATTCTTTACAACCATTAAAAAATCTCCAACCGACAAATCGCTTTCTTTGTCTAATATTTTGGTTCGAATCTGTTGATTATATTGATTTGCTCGTTTATTTGACCGAACAATAAATGCTGTGTCTTCAATACTGTAATTGCTATACGAATTATTGATAGCATCTTGAATATCATAACCGTTGCTTAGTCTTACAATGTCTTTAAACCCCTTTAATTTGAATTTAAACTCCGTAATGAACCTATCTTTCAGCAATTCTCTCAATTGGGTCGCATTATACAAAATTCCAGATCCTTCTTCCTGACGCATTACTTCGTCGAGTTCTATCGTTTTTACTTCTTTATCATAATTGAGTTCTAAAGTGTCGCAATTCAATGCCGGACTTATATCTAAATGCACAGGAGGAAGCTGGGCTGTATCGCCAATTAAAAGCAACTTACAATCAACTCCAGAATATACATAGGAAATCAGATCATCCAACAACGAACCATTTTCAAACATTTTGGTCTCTGCTGAAACATCCGAAATCATAGAAGATTCATCTACTATAAAAAGGGTATTTTTATGCTTATTTTGTTGTTTTGTAAATTGAACGCCGCCGCCACTTCCCTTTTTTGGAAAGTATATTTTTTTATGAATGGTGTGGGCTGGTTTGTTCGAATAATTTGAAATTACTTTTGCCGCACGTCCTGTTGGTGCTAGTAAAACATATTTCTTATTAATATCAATCAAATTGTTTACAATGGTAGATACAACCGTCGTTTTTCCCGTTCCTGCATATCCTTTCAAAACAAAAATTTCATTTGTATTAAAATTGGTACAAAACTCAGCAATCTTTTGAAAAAAAACATCCTGTTTGTGGGTGGGCCTGAAAGGAAAATTTTTTAGTAATAAAGAATAGAAATTGGTAGATGACACGATACATTATTTATAGCAAATTACGGAATTTTTTTTCTAATCTCTTCTATCAATACTATTCAAAACAAATATTACTTTAATTTATCATTTTATTTGTAAGTTTGCATGTTTTAATATATACTAATGAATTTAAGCATCACCGACAAAACATATAAAAAACTTTCCATTCAGGTTTCATTGAATGGTATGTCTTTTTGTGTTTTGGATATGCTGTCTGGTCAACCTTTATTATTAGAAAAAATTCATTTTGAGTCCATTCAAAAGAACATTAATATCGAAGAATTATTTGAAAATGCCTTTTCACAATTTTCAATATTAAATAAAGAATTTGATGAAATTACGGTAATACACAATAACAATCTTTCGACGTTTGTTCCAGTGGCATTGTTTGATAATGAATTAATTGGAAGTTATTTGCAATACAATACCAAGGTTTTTGAAACCGATTTTTTTACATTTGACGAATTACCAAATTACGAAATGAACAACGTTTATATTCCGTATGTTAACATCAATAATTTTTTTATCGATAAATTTGGTTCTTTCGATTACAAACATTCTAGCAGTATTCTTGTTACAAAAATTTTAGATGTAACTAAAAATAAGGACGACAGAAAAATGTTTGTTCATGTAAACACTACACAATTTGAAATAATTGTAGCTCAAAACCAAAAACTACTTTTTTACAACTCTTTTGATTACAAAACCCCCGAGGATTTTATATATTATATTCTATTCACAGCAGAACAATTACAATTAAATCCCGAAAACTTCAAGCTAGAACTTCTTGGTGCTGTTTCTGAAGATGATGCTCTATACAAAATTGCTTACAAATACATTCGAAATACACAACTTTTTGATTTTGAAAATGATTTTAACACCTTAGATTTACTTTCACAAAGAGAACACTTTATACTACTAAACTCGTGAGAATAATTTCAGGAAAATTCAAAGGAAGACGCATCACAGCGCCCAAAAACCTACCCGTTCGTCCAACAACAGATATGAGTAAAGAAGCATTGTTTAACGTGCTTAACAATCATTTTAATTTTGACGAATTAAAAGTCTTAGATTTATTTTCTGGCACCGGAAATATAAGTTACGAATTTGGCTCACGTGGCGCAGGTCCCATAACTTCCATTGATGGCGATTTTGGTTGCGTCAAATTTATAAAACAAACGGCAGATGCCTTCGAATTTGATATTACAGCCATAAAAAGCGATGTGTTTAAATTTCTCGAAAAACATCATGCCAGTTACGACATTATTTTTGCCGATCCTCCTTACGGAATTGACCAAAAAGAATTTGAAAAAATAGTGCATCTAGTCTTTCAAAACGAATTATTACACAACGATGGAATGATGATTATAGAACATTCCAAACACACCAAACTCGATCATCTCGACCATTTTTCGTTCCAAAAAAACTACGGTGGTTCTGTATTTTCATTCTTCGAAATAGCATCTGAAGAAGAAGAAATTCAAAAAAAAGCAGACCTATAAGCCGGATTCTGTATTCCGATAAATCGAAACCCTTATCATTTATCTAGTCTTGCTGTTGCCAACAAGCTCCATCTTTCTACCCTTCAACAACGAACGAGAAGCTCTTACATGTTGATATACTTGAAATTTCACCGCATAGAGTTTACCTGGTTTCACTACAGCACTACCTGTACATACTTTCTGTTGCACTTGTCCTAATCCCGATAAATCGGAACCGACGGGTGTTACCCGCTATGCTTCTCTTTGGTGTCCGGACTTTCCTCCCTCCGCCTAAGCGAACGACGATAAGGCGGTCTGCCCTGCAAAAATACACTTTTAAATACCAAAAAAAACCTTTTAATCAAAAACAAAGTCAATCGCCTTTTTTATTTGTAGCACCAAACCCCGTTTCAATTCGCAATCCGTCCTGCCATCGCCTTTATCTACCTCGCCCTTCGGGACATCGGTAGGATATCGGCTTTGTCAGGGCTAGTCTTGATATTTTGTTTTTCAGTTGTAAATTATTCGAAAGTCTTAAAGTTGAAAGTCTTAAAGTCGAAAGTCATAAAGCAAATCTAGAAAATAAGCAAAAGTAAATTTCAAAAATCAAATGGGTAAATTATAAAATTTACTCATTCGCTCATTATCTAATTAACTAATTTTCTAATTGATATTTTTTTTAATTTGAATTTTGATAAATTCAACTTTTACATCTATATTTGTAAACCAAGATAAAAACCATGGAACAATTTGTAGTATCGGCAAGAAAATACCGCCCTCAAACATTTAAAGATGTCGTGGGGCAACAAGCCATTACAAATACGTTATTGAACGCCATTGAAACCAATCATTTAGCTTCTGCCCTATTATTTACAGGTCCTCGTGGTGTTGGTAAAACAACCTGCGCACGTATTTTAGCCCGAAAAATTAACCAACCAGGTTATGATGATCCTAATGAAGATTTTGCCTTCAATGTCTTTGAATTAGATGCCGCTTCCAACAATTCGGTTGATGATATCCGAAGCTTGATTGATCAAGTAAGGATACCGCCCCAAACAGGAAAATACAAAGTATATATTATTGACGAGGTGCACATGTTGTCATCTGCTGCTTTTAATGCTTTCTTGAAAACATTGGAAGAACCACCCAAACACGCCATTTTTATATTAGCAACTACCGAGAAACATAAAATCATTCCAACTATTTTATCTCGTTGTCAAATATTTGATTTTAAAAGAATTACAGTAAAAGATGCCAAAGAACATTTAGCAGAAGTAGCTCAAAGTCAAGGTGTTCAATATGAAGATGATGCATTGCATATCATTGCACAAAAAGCCGATGGTGCCATGCGAGATGCTTTATCCATCTTTGATAGAGTCGTTTCGTTTTGTGGAAGCAATTTGACCCGTCAAGCAGTTACAGAAAACCTAAACGTTTTAGATTACGAGACCTACATTAATGTTACCGAATTAATTTTAGCAAATAATATCCCTCAAATATTAGTACAGTATAACGATATATTATCCAAAGGATTTGATGGCCATCATTTTGTATCCGGTTTGGCTTCTCATTTTAGAGATTTATTAGTCTGTAAAAATCCAGCAACACTTTCGTTACTCGAAGCAGGAGAACAAGCGCAACAAATGTATGGCACACAAGCACAAAAATGCGATCAAGATTTTCTGCTAAAAGGTATTGATATTGCAAACGATTGTGATTTAAAATACAAAGTGTCTCAAAATCAACGATTGCTTGTAGAGCTTTGTTTAATGCAGCTTTGCTCTATCAATCTTGATGGAGAAAAAAAAAAGCTGACTTTATAATTCCGCCCACCTATTTCCGTAAACAAGATTATTCAATTGCAGAAGTTTCCATAAAAGAAACCAAACAAGAAGCCGCAAGTATTGAAAAAGTAATTCCTGAATCTCAACCTATTGAAATTAAAGAAAATACTTTTAAAGTATCTGTTCCAGAAATTAACACAAATACAATCAATCAAAATACCATTCATATTGATAACGGTCAGAAGGTATCGATGTTATCCTTGGCAAGCATCAAAGCCAAAAGAGATTTAGCAAACGCCCAAAAAGACATTGTAAAAGTAGAAGTTCATAACCCAACAGAATCTTTTACAGCTACTGAAATGCTCGAATTTTGGTACAAATATGCCCAACGACTCAATGATAAAGGTCACATGATTATGGAATCTTTATTACGAATCAACGACCCAAAACTTGAAGGTACTACTATTGTTTATGAATTACCAAACGAAGGTTCAAAAATTGACTTTGATAGAGAAAAACCAGAATTATTAGGGTATTTAAGAGGTCATTTACATAATCACGACATTCAAATTGATGTAATTGTAAATGAATTGGTTAAAAGTAAAGTTGCCTTCACACCGCAAGATAAATACAACAGATTGAACGAAATAAACCCAAATCTAGAATTATTAAGAAAAATGTTTGACTTGGAATTGTAATCCAAATCAAACATTTTAATGGCAATTTGAATAGTTCTATTTCTTCAAGAAATTAACCAAACCATTCATGTATGTTTTTTGGTCATCATACATACACATATGACTTCCATTTGCACAGTATAAATAAGTTCCTTTTTTACATTGTGAAGCCATCCATTTCATGTATTCTGGATTCATCGTGTCATATTTGGCACCAATAACAAGCGTTGGAATTGCAATGGACGGTAGTTGTTTAGAAACATCCCAATTGGTTAATTTACCTGATAACCCTAATTCGCTTGGCCCTTGCATTGTAATATAAAGTGATGAATTGGACTTAGACATCGAACGCGTAACTGGCTCTGGCCAATTGTTTATTGGCATTCTTAAAATATGTTCGTTATAAAAATTGCTCATCAACAATTCCATGTAGCGTGGGTTGGTATACTCTTTTTTGCTTTCAATTGCTTTAATTTCATTTAAAACAGTTGGATTCATTTGTTTTTCTAGAATTTTAGAATATTTTACATATTCTGGGCAACTTGCCATCATATTAGAAATGATCAAACCTTTCATGTTTTGTTGGTATTTTAACGCATATTGCATGCCTAAAATACCTCCCCAAGAGTGTCCAAGTATGTAAAAATTATCTTTATTAAGATTTAATGCAACACGAACTTGCTCTACTTCTTCAACATAACGAGGTAAATCCCACATAGTGGTATCGTTTGGATTATCTGAAAAACCAGTTCCTAATTGGTCATAATATATCAATTCTATTCCTTCTTTTGGTAAAAAACTTTCCATACATTCCATATATTCGTGAGAAAGACCAGGTCCGCCTGTTAATAGCAATAATTTTATTTTCGGATTGTTTCCAATACGTTTTGTCCAAACTTTAAAAGTTCCTTTTGGAGTGGTTATGGGAATAATTTTCACTCCTCCAACTTGAACTTCTTTTGAGTCATTTGAAAAATAAGTAGTTAAAGAATCTTGCTGTTTGCAGGAAACAAACAAAATTATAAGCAAAGCAAATAATATTTTTTTCATTTTATTTTTATTAAATAATTAAACATCAATCAAATATACTAAATTTTATTATAATACATCGCTTTTACAATTCCGTCTGAAAGTCCAATTTTTGGAACATAAATATTTCGTGCTCCCGACCACTTCATGGCTTTTAAATAAATACTTAAAGCGGGTATAATTACATCGGCTCTATCAGTATTTAAACCTAATTCTGCAATTCTTTGATCGTATGATAACGAATTGAGGTATTCAAATTGAGAATGCAGATATATATATGACATGGGTTTGTCTTCTCTCTTACCTGACATTTTGAATATTTTGTTGATATTTCCTCCAGACCCAATAAGGGTAATTTCGTCATAATCACTGGTATTGGTTTTAATCCATTTTTCAATTTCGTTCCAAACAATATCATTAACCATATTGTTTAACAAACGAACGGTTCCGTTTTTAAAGGATTTCGAAATGATCATCTTACCGTTTGAGAATATAGAAAACTCGGTGCTGCCTCCCCCAACATCAACATAAAGATAATTTTTGTCTTTAGATAAAAAGCCATTTAAATCGGAAGATGCAATGATGGCTGCTTCAACTTTTCCGTCGATAATATCAATGTCGAGTTGTGCCTTTTCGTTGATTATTTCAACCACCTCTTTTCCATTATAGGCTTCACGCATTGCAGAAGTTGCGCATGCTTTATATTTTTCGACCTTATAAACTTTCATTAATAATTTGAACGCTTTCATGGCATCGGTCATTCGATGGATATTTTCTTCTGAAATTTCGCCAACAGTAAAAGCGTCTTGTCCTAATCTAATGGGAACCCTTATTAATTCTGATTTATTGAATTGGGTTTCTTTCCCTTCTTGTTCGACGATATTGCAAATGAGTAACCGCATGGCATTGGATCCAATATCAATAGCGGCATATTTTTTTATAGTAATCATTTATGTAATAGATTTTTTGTTTTGAAAACAATTTGTGTGTTGCCCCAGATTGAAGTGGAAAGCCCGGAATTCAAAAATGTATTGTTTCTTTTTTTGCAAAAGCGACCAACGGAAGCTCTTTGCAAAAAATAGAAACAAACATTTTTGAATGAGGACTTGGAACGAAAAGCTGGAACGGGCCCAAATTACTTAAGTTGTTGATTCGTTTTGGAGATCAAGTTTATCTTTGTAATAGTTATAGGTTTCTAGTTGAGCTCTAAAAATGGGTTCGTTTTGTTTGCGAACTTTATATTTATTATCTAATTTTTCAGAATGGTATCTTGCTTTTACGTTTCCGTTCCAGCCCAAATCAAAGTTATCGAGTAAATGTTGCTTGATTTCTTCATCATAAATTGGGCAACTTACTTCTACTCTGGCATCTAAATTTCTGGTTAAAAAATCAGCAGATGAAATGTAAATTTCTGGATCATTATCATTTCCAAAAATAAATATTCGTGAATGTTCCAGGAAATTATCGACAATACTTATGGCTTCGATATTTTCTGACATTCCTTTTACACCTGGAATTAAGGAACAAATTCCTCTAACTTGCAATTGGATTTTTACTCCTGCATTACTTGCATCGTAAAGTTTATCAATCATTGCAAAGTCAGCTAAACTATTCATTTTTAATTTAATAAACGCCGAACGACCCGCATTTGCAATGGTAATTTCTCTATCTATTAATTTGCAAAAACGCGAACGTGAATAATGTGGGGAAACGATTAAATTTTTGTAACGGTGCAAACGATAATTTACATCGAAAAATTCGAATATTTTAGAAACGTCTTTTAATATGGGTTGGTTTGATGTAAAAAGGGTTACATCGGTATAGATTTTGGCCGTTGATTCGTTAAAATTTCCGGTAGAAATAAATCCGTAACGCTTGAGTTTACCATTTTCAATTCGATCAATCACACATATTTTGCTGTGCACTTTAAGTCCTTTGATTCCAAATATCAAGTGAATTCCTTCGGTTTGCATTTGTTCGGCATACGAAATATTACTTGCCTCATCAAAACGGGCTTGTAATTCGATTTGTACCACTACTTTTTTTCCGTTTTTGGCAGCATTAATTAAAGAACTTATGATTTGAGAATTTTTGGCTAATCTATATAAGGTAATCTTTATGGAAGTTACTTTTGGGTCTAAAGCGGCTTCCCTCAAAAATTTAATTAAATAGGCGAATGATTGATAAGGAGCAGAAACCATATAATCTTTTTTGGCGATTTTGGAAAGAATACTTCCTTCTAATGACAATCCGGGAACTGGTAAAGGTGTTTTTTGTTGGTACAATAAATCGCGTCTTCCAAGACTTGGAAAGCTCATATAATCGCGTCTGTTGTGGTATTTTCCACCAGGAATTATTCCATCAGATGAATCTAATCCCATGTGATCCAAAATAAATTTTAGTGCATCTTTTGGAATGTTTTGATCGTAAACAAAACGAACAGGTTCGCCAATTCGTCGGTCTTTTACAGAAGATGCAATTTTTTCGAGCATGCTTTTACTCAAATCAGAATCAATATCTAATTGGGCATCTCGTGTAATTTTAATCATGTGGGCTGAAATACTTTCGTAATCAAAAATATTAAAAATTCCTTGTAAGTTGAAACGAATCACATCATCCAAAAAGATGACATATTGTTTGTCATCTTTGGAAGGAAGCACAACAAAACGATTTAACGTACTAGGAATTTCAACTACTGCATAACGAATTTCTTTTTTAGGACTTACTAAATTCAAAAGTTTTGATTTTCCTTCTGATTTTAAAACCATTTTTATTGCCAAATAACCCGAAGTGTCTTTTAACAAAGGAAATTCTGACAAATCATTCAACATAATGGTAACCAAAGCTGGACTTACATATTCGATAAAATAATCGTGAACAAATTGCTGATGATCATCTGAAAGTTCGTTTTCATCGACCATAAAAATATTTTCAGTTTTTAATTTGTCTTCAATAATCTTTAGAATTGTGAGACTATCCTCTTGTTGTCGAATTACTATTTCAGTGATTTCTTTAATTAATTTATGAGAAGGTGTTCCGCCCAATAATTTTTCTCCAGAAATTCCAGAAAGACTTAATCTTCGTATGGCAGCAAATCGTACTCTAAAAAATTCATCCAAATTATTTGAAAAAATACCTAAAAACCTTAGTCTATCTAACAATGGAACTGAATTATCTGCAGCTTCTTGAAGTACTCTTGCATTGAAAGCTAACCAACTTTTTTCTCTGTCTATGTACCTGTATTTTGTATTTGTATCCATATTTTATATAAATTTTGGGAAAATAACGGTATTTGTTGTACCTTTTTTAATTGATTTCCAGTCATTTGAATCGAAAACAATCTCAACAAAACCAGCTGTTGGGACGTTTATGATTTTTTCATCTACAAATTTATTAACAAATTCTGTAATGGCATCATTATGACCGAAAATAATTACATTTTCATGACTATTTGGATACGATTTAACAATTTCTTCAAGTGAATCGACATCAAAAGTATATAACTCAGAAATTTGAAGACAATTTGAAATGGGAATAATCCATTGTGTTAAAAATATTTTTGCTGTTTCAAAGGCTCTTGTTGCAGGACTAGAGGTTATGTAATAATCAGTGTTTATAAATGATTTTGTTTTTATTGCCACTTTATTTGCTCTTTCAATACCAACATCTGTAAGAGGACGATAGATGTCTTTGCATGGAACTTCCCAACTGGATTTGGCGTGTCTTATTAAAATTAATTTTCTCATTTGAAAGCCATATTATTTCTTATTATTTGTACAAACTTTATCAAAAATGGATTGTTTGATTTATTATTTAATTACATTTGCACCAGTAACAACAGTCCCTTACACACAGCAAAAAAATAAAAAAAATGGTTTCCATTTCAGCACCTAAATATACCATTTATTTTAATGAAAATGGATATGTAAAATTGAGCGATTTATTTTTAGAAAAAAAATATTCGATGGTTTTTATTCTAACCGATGAAAACACCAATGAATATTGTTTGCCAAAGTTATTATCCCATTTAGCTACTGAAATCCCAATAGAAATTATTGAGATTGAATCGGGTGAAACGAATAAAAATCTGCAAACCTGCACAGAAATTTGGTCTATTTTATCCGATTTTGGTGCGGACAGAAAAAGTGTCATGATAAATTTGGGTGGCGGAGTTATAACTGATATGGGCGGTTTTATTGCATCAACTTTTAAACGAGGGATTGATTTTGTAAACATACCAACAACCCTCTTGGGAATGGTTGATGCCAGTATTGGTGGTAAAAATGGAGTAGATTTGGGCGTTTTAAAAAATCAAATTGGAACTTTTAATGATCCTGAATTATTAATTATTGATTCTGAATATTTATCGACCCTTTCAAATAGGGAAATGATATCTGGACTAGCAGAAATGCTTAAACATGGATTGATTTATGATAAAAACTATTGGGAAAAGTTTCGTTCCATTTCTGATATAGACTTCAGTGAACTTGATGCCTTGCTATACCGATCCATTGAAATAAAAAATGAAATTGTAAATCAAGATCCTAAAGAAAAAGGAATTCGAAAAGCATTAAATTTTGGTCATACCCTTGGACATGCCATTGAAAGTTGTTTTCTAGAATCTGAAAAACCACTTTTACATGGAGAAGCAATTGCCATTGGAATGATTATGGAAGCATTTATCTCCAAAGAAAAAGGATTGTTGATAGAAACCGATTTTTTGGAAATAAAAACTACTTTGAAAAGTATTTATGCAGAGGTAGAAATTGATGAAAAAACACAAAATAAAATTACCGAATTATTAATTCATGATAAGAAAAATGAATCTGGAATCATTCAGTTTACTTTGTTAAATTCTATTGGGAACTTTGTTATCAATCAAACAGTTGAAAATGAAATAATTAGTCGTAGTTTTTTTGATTATAAAACCTAATTTTTTTTTACAGTAAATCTTGTTTTTCACTAATTTTATTTTTTAAATTTGTAGCAATGAAAAAAATCAACAAAATCATATTTTCAGACAATCTGTTTTTTTTAACTAAAAATAGATTTGTGCTATTGTTTGACAAATTATATTTGAAACTAGACTGTTTTTCTATAATTAATTTTGAGGTTATAACTATAAAAAATATCAAATTACCAATCATTTACGCTAATATTAGGGTTTGAAAATGGCATCATTTAATTTTTTCAATTTTTAAATTAATAAGCTAATAATCAAACATATGAATACTAAATATTTCGACTTAATAAATCAAACATACTATTTCCCTCAAGATGAATTTACTTTAAATAAAGATAATGCATTGCAATTTCATAATATAGATTTAATGAAATTGGTTGAAGAATATGGTACTCCACTAAAATTTACTTATTTACCTCAAATTTCCAATAACATCAAACGAGCCAAAAACTGGTTCAGAAATGCCATGGAAAAAAACAAGTATGAAGGTAAATATTATTATTGTTATTGCACCAAAAGTTCGCATTTTGAATATATAATGAATGAGGCTTTTAAAAATAATATTCATATTGAAACATCATCCGCTTTTGATATCAATATTGTAGAAAATTTATTAGAAAATGGTAAAATAAATAAAAATACCCATATTATTTGCAATGGATTTAAAAGAGAACTTTATATTTCGAACATAGCTAAATTAATCAATAATGGTCATAAAAATACCATTCCTATCATAGATAATTATGAAGAACTTGATTTGTTGCAAGCTGAAATTAAAGGTAAATTTAAAATAGGAATTAGAATTGCCGCGGAAGAAGAACCAAAATTTGAGTTTTATACTTCTAGATTAGGTATAGGTTATAAAAACATTGTTCAGTTTTACAAAAAACAAATTCAAGACAATAAGAGATTAGAACTAAAAATTCTGCACTTTTTTATCAACACAGGAATCAACGATACGGCTTATTATTGGAACGAATTAGTAAAATGTATCAGAGTTTACATTGCTTTAAAAAAGGAATGTCCATCGCTAAATGGTCTTAATATTGGAGGTGGATTCCCGATAAAAAACTCACTTGCATTTGAATATGATTACCAATATATGATTGATGAAATCATCAATCAAATTAAAATTGCTTGTGATGAAGCTGATGTTGACGTTCCTAATATTTTTACTGAATTTGGATCTTTTACTGTTGGAGAAAGTGGCGGAGCAATTTATCAAGTTTTGTATCAAAAACAACAAAATGATAGAGAGAAATGGAACATGATTGACTCTTCTTTCATTACCACATTGCCAGATACATGGGCTATTAACAAGCGTTTTATCATGCTTGCTGTAAACAGATGGAATGACACATATGAAAGAGTATTATTGGGCGGATTGACATGTGATAGCGATGATTATTACAATTCTGAACAAAACATGAATGCTATTTATTTGCCAAAATATTACAAAGAAAAACCGCTTTATATTGGTTTTTTTAACACGGGAGCCTATCAAGAAACTATTGGAGGTTTTGGAGGTTTACATCACTGTTTGATACCGCAACCAAAGCATATTTTAATAGATCGAGATGAAAATGGAATATTAGCTACCGAGGTCTTTTCTGAGCAACAAACTGCAGATGATGTCCTTAAAATTCTAGGTTATACAAAAAAATAAAAAATATTAAAAAACAGTTTGTTGGATTAAAAAAAAGGATTTCCTTTGAACAACAAATTAAACTTTCAATTCAATACAAAATGAGCAAAGGAGCAATTAGAAAATTCATTGAAAATCACTATCTTCATTTTAATTCGGCTGCATTAGTTGATGCTGCAAAAGGATATGAAGCACATCTATTAGACAACGGAAAGATGATGATTACTCTTGCAGGGGCAATGAGTACTGCCGAATTAGGTAAATCATTAGCTGAAATGATTCGTCAAGATAAGGTTCATATCATTTCGTGCACAGGAGCCAATCTCGAGGAAGATATCATGAACTTAGTAGCTCACAATTCCTATAAAAGAGTCCCTAATTACAGAGATTTAAGTCCGCAAGACGAATGGGATTTATTAGAAAATCATTACAATAGAGTAACCGATACGTGTATTCCAGAAGAAGAAGCTTTTAGAAGACTTCAATCACATTTGTTTGATATTTGGAATAATGCAGAAATTAAAGGAGAACGTTATTTTCCGCATGAGTTTATGTATCAAATGTTGAATTCAGGTGTTTTAGAACAATACTATGAAATTGACCCAAAAGATTCATGGATGATTGCAGCTGCTGAAAAGAACTTACCAATAGTTGTTCCAGGATGGGAAGATAGCACCATGGGGAATATTTTTGCTTCTTATTGTATTAAAGGTCAATTCAAACCAACTACGACTAAAGGTGGTATCGAATACATGATGTGGCTTGCAGATTGGTATACTAAAAACTGTGCAGGAAAAGGAGTTGGATTTTTTCAAATTGGTGGAGGAATTGCAGGTGATTTTCCAATTTGTGTCGTTCCAATGCTATACCAAGATATGGAAATGCATGATGTTCCTTTTTGGAGTTATTTCTGTCAAATTTCCGACTCAACAACCAGTTATGGTTCGTATTCAGGAGCAGTACCAAACGAAAAAATAACTTGGGGAAAATTGGACATTCATACGCCAAAATTCCTAATTGAATCCGATGCAACAATCGTTGCTCCACTTATATTTGCATATTTATTAGATTTATAATATAGAATACCTTTATGAAAAGAATTATTGTTGACTATGCCAAATTAACAGGGGATATTTTAAATTTATTAGTTGAAAAATTCCCAGACGGGTATGATGATACCGATATCATACGTTTTAGAAATGCAAAAAATGAATTAGTTGAAGCGGTTGAAGTTAAAACAGATGACACCATTTATTTAGTAAAAGTTAGTACCAAATTAGCTAATAGAATGGAAAAATATGATGAAGATGTTGATATAGATACTGTTATAGAACCTATTTCGCCTTTGAAAGGAATAGATCTTGAAGAGGAAGACGAAGATGACGAGGAAGACGAAGATATTTTAAAAGATAAAGATTTGGAAGATGATGAAGATGATGAAGATGATAATGAACCCGCAGATGATTTTTTAGACGAAGACGACGATGAAGAATAAAAAAAATGGAACTCAATGAGTTCCATTTTTTTTATAAATATCTTTCTTCAAATATTTTTTGATGGTGATTTTGATGGCCTATGATGATAAAACCAAGTGCTCGAACAGATATAGGAGTATTTGAAGCTGTTCCAATTCGAAGGAGTTCTTCTTCATTAAATGATTTAAACAACAATAAAGTAGACTGTCTAACTGATGATAATTCAGTTAATAAATTCATTAACGATTTTGTATTTCCTCTCCCCTCTTTAGCATAACTATCTTCATCAAAACTTGGAAAATTAGTAGTGTCATTTCTTGCAATACACAATGCACGATAAGCCAAAATACGTTCACAATCAATAAGATGCAATATAATGTCTTTAATAGTCCATTTGCTAGGAGCATAAGCATAATCATGTTTGTCAATGGGAATATCCTGAACAAATCGGATAAATCGATGTAATGATATTTCTAATTCCTCCACTAAATTTTCATTCGAAAGTGTCGATAAATAAACTACATACCTTTCATTGAACTCGTTGGTTTCTAATTGATTTACTTTCATGTATATTTTTTTTAAGTTGATTTGTATTTAAGTAATCGTATTCTTCAATTACGAATGTAAGACTATTTTTGGAGTTTTAAGCCTTGTACAAATTAAAAAAACCTCAATAATAAAAATAATTGAGGTTTTACTATATTTTTTTAAAAGAAATTAAATATCTTTAAAAATAGTATGCATTAATCTTTTTTTGTCATTGATACTTTCCTCAAGTGAAATCATTGTTTCTGTTCTGTAAACTCCTTCAATATCATCAATCATGAAAATAACATCCTTTGCATGTTTGGTATCTTTAGCTCTAATTTTACAGAAGATATTAAACTTTCCTGTAGTAACATGAGCAACTGTTACAAACGGAATTTCATTAATACGCTCCAAAACAAATTTAGTTTGCGAGGTATTATTTAAAAATACACCAACATAAGCAATGAAAGAATAACCTAATTTTTCATAATCAAGAGTTAAAGTTGATCCCATTATGATTCCAGCATCTTCCATCTTTTTTACTCTCACGTGTACAGTACCCGCAGAGATCAATAATTTTTTTGCAATGTCAGTAAAAGGTATTCTCGTGTTGTCTATCAACATGTCAAGAATTTGATGATCTACTTCATCTAAACGAAACTTACTCATAACTTCAGAATTTATATTTATAGCTTATATCTTTATTTTGTGTATCAAACTTTGAAACCATCTTTAAAAAACCAATTAGAATCTATTAAAAAACTTGCTATTTCATCGATAACGGGAAATTGATTCAAATCATTTTCATACTTTCCGCCTTTCACATCATAAGTAGTATGAAAAAAATAATGATTTAAATCTCCAATTTCGGCAACATAAGCAACAAATAATAAATTGCCGTTCACCAATTGTTCTTTAAATTGAAGCGCAAAATTCGTAATTTTTTCAATACCATCATAATTTATTTTAATATTTTTAATAAAAATATCATAAAAAACGATTTTATTTTGAGGAATTTGCAGATAATTACTGATATCGTTAAATACTATATCGTTTTCGTTAAAATGAAACAATCCTGAAATTAATGAAATAAAAACCATTTTTCGTGTTTGTTCCCTTTCGTAATCATTTGGAAAATGACCTGCTTCAAATAATATTGTGGGTACTCCAAATGACTGAAACATATCGCCAATGCAGTTCATATTAAATCCGTCATCAAAACGGCCAACTTGCCCTGGAATGTATTTTTGTAAAGTTGAATTCATCGATTCTATCCATTTTACGGCTTTTATTCGGGTTTCATTGTATTCTTTTTGTTCGTTATATGAAGGTGCTAAAAAGGAAATTGTTGCAGGTTTCCCAGAATCCGAAACTCCAAAAATGGTTCGTTGATCATGCAAATTGAAACAATAGTCTGGTTTAAATTCTTCAAAAACGTGTCGCAACATCTTACTTTCTGGCTGCGATAAATCGACGGAATCCCGATTCAAATCTATATTATTTGCATTGGCTCTTGTGTATAAAAAAGCACCATCTGGATTTACCATCGGTAAAATACAAAAAGTGAATTTTTCCAATATTTGAATCCCAACCTCTTTATCATTCAATAAGAAATTCAAAAAATCAAATACTGCCTTTGTTGTAGTGCTTTCATTTCCATGCATTTGCGACCACATTAATGTTTTGGTTGTACCATATCCAACTTCTATTTTGTACAATGGCTTTCCTAAAACAGAAGTTCCCAATTGAGTCCAACTACTTTTTTTTAACAACGGTTCAATTGAATCCAACGTAATGTATCTTCCAAATAAAGATTTTTCCTTATGGTTTTCAAATAATTGATCGAAATTCATAGTTACTTGTTTTCACAAAAATAAGATAGTTTTGCTAACTTGGTCTTATTTGATAGCTTTATTATATAATTCGATATCAAAATCATTTTCAGTATTTTTCCCTTTTACACCTTTAAAAAAAGGTAGCAATACTTGCATATCTTGCTCATAATCACCTGTTGGCTGAAATGGTGCTCCAAATCTCACTTCTTTTCTAGAATAATCAAAGGCTACGGGAACTATCAATGCATTCGCTTTCAAAGCAATAAAGTAAAAACCTGAACGTAATTGATTCACTTTTTTACGTGTTCCTTCTGGAGCAATAGCCAATCTAAAAACGTTTCGAAAATTGAAAATATCTACGGTAGCATCGACATTATTTTTATTCCCTGATCGGTCCAACGGTGCGCCACCAATAGATTTAAAATAATATCCAAATGGAAAATTAAACAATTCTTTTTTACCTACAAAGTTCATTTCCAATCCAATAATTCCTCTTGCAAACAGTCCCAAAAAAAAGTCATACCAACTTGTATGATGCAAAACCATAAAAACACATTTCTTGACATCTGGACTTAACGTGCCTACCAAATTCCAACCAAAAATCTTAGTGAAAATAAAAGAATATATTTTTTTTTTCATGCCATTTTTTTTTACAAATCTAATATTAATCTACTATTTTTGAAGAAAAAAATAATGTTTTCAAAATTACTTAGCTATTTTATACCTTTTACCATCCATAAAAAGAAATCTAATTACAGCAAAAGCTTGGAAGTAACTTGGAATTATGGTGAACTTGTACTCGATTCTGCCAACACTAATTATTCTTTTGGCAGTTTGCAACGCATCTTAAAAAAGGGTCTAAAATATATAGGATATGATCGAATCAAAAAATTTGATGAAATATTGGTTTTGGGCGTTGCAGGTGGAAGCGTTATCAAAACTTTGGTCAACGATTTTCAATTCAAAGGAAAGATAACAGGTGTTGAAATTGACAAAGATATCATTCAAATTGCCAAAAATTATTTTAAAATTGATGAGATAACGAACCTTACATTAATACAAGACGATGCGTTCGAATTTGTATTAAAAACCAACCAAAAATATGATTTAATTATCATCGATATTTTTTTAGACACCACAATGCCTAATTTTTTATTTGAAGATTTTTTCATCAATCGGATTACAACTTTACTAAACACAAATGGTTTTATATTATTCAACACGATGGTTTTAAATAAAAAAGATTTAGAAAGAAATATTTTATACAAATCCAAATTCAATACTAATTATTCTGTTCGAATGTACCCCAAAGTTGAAGAACACAACGAATTATTTACCATAAAAAAATTAAGATAACGTCGAATTAATACTCCAATAAAAAATATTTAATTTATTTACAAAATGCTATCTTTGTCTTATATAATTACAAATTATGGAAGAATGTATTTCTGTTTTTGACATGCTAAAAATTGGTGTTGGACCCTCAAGCTCTCACACATTAGGACCTTGGCGTGCGGCTGAATGTTTTTTAAATGAATTGAAAGAGCAACAAATATTTGACCATGTTGTTGAAATTAAAGTCGATTTGTTTGGTTCACTTTCATTAACTGGAAAAGGTCATGCAACAGATTTGGCAGTTATGCTTGGTTTGAGTGACGAAGACCCAGAATTCATTGCAATTGATTCTATAAGTGCCATAATTAAAGAAATCAATCAAAATCAACAAATCAATCTGGGTGGAAAAAAATTAATTCCATTTTATCCGGAAAAACAAATAGTTTTCAATAAAAATTTTCTTCCTTTTCATGCCAATGGATTAACATTCACGGCAATTTGTAATTATAAAGTTGCATTTATATCCACTTTTTATTCCATTGGAGGTGGTTTTATAATAAAAGAAGAACAACAATCTGATAAGAAAAAAATAGAAACCAAATGTTCCTTTCCTTACAAGATTGATAATGCAAAAATGTTGCTGCAATTTTGCTCTGAAAACAACAAATCCATTTCAGAAATTGTATACGAGAATGAAAAATCATTGCGAAGTGAATCTGAAATTGATGCCGAACTCATGCGTATTTGGAGAACAATGTTAGAATGTATGTACATCGGATGTCATTCGGAAGGTATACTCCCTGGAGGTCTTCACGTAAGAAGACGTGCTTTTGATATGCATCAAAATCTTATTGGCTTAGCTAATTATAATTCGAATCAAGAATGGCTGGAAACCATTAGAAAAACCAAAGTACAATTTCGTCAAATTTTAAAATGGGTGAGTTGTTTTGCTTTGGCTGTAAATGAAGTAAACGCAGCGTTAGGTAGAGTTGTAACTGCCCCAACAAACGGAAGTGCTGGTGTTATTCCTGCCGTTTTAATGTATTATTTGGTTATAGAAAATCACGATGCTGGTGAAAAAGAAATAAAACAATTTCTACTCGTTGCAGGAGAAATTGGTAGCTTATTTAAACAAGGATCTACTATTTCGGCTGCCATGGGCGGTTGTCAAGCAGAAATTGGAGTTTCATCAGCAATGGCGGCAGCTGCTTTGTGCGAATTGATGGGCGGAACTCCAGCTCAGGTTGCCATGGCCGCAGAAATTGCGATGGAACATCATTTGGGTTTAACCTGTGATCCAATTGGCGGATTGGTTCAAATTCCGTGTATTGAACGAAACACCATGGGAGCCATAAAAGCTATAAACGCCGCTGAATTAGCATTAGAAACTGATGCGCTAAATGCTAAAGTTCCGCTTGATAAAGTAATAAATACTATGTGGGAAACTGCAAAAGACATGAATTCTAAATACAAAGAAACTTCTGAAGGAGGTTTGGCTATTGCCGTAAATTTAGCCGATTGTTAAAAATAAAATTTAATCTACATCATGAAATTAATTAAAACCTACTTTTTGCTAATTACCTGTATACTAACAATTTCAGGTCATTCACAACAAAATAAATCTGTCGCAACCAAAAAACCTATTGTTACCAAAAATAATGTAGTAATTAAAGAGTCAAATGGATTTAATTTAACGTTTTTAACTAAAAACTTAAATAAAGAAAGAATATCTTTATACATGATATATGGAACAGCAAAAAAACAAATTGTAAGCGATAGTATCACCATTAAAAGTAACGAAGAAAAAGTATCTTTCAAATTTGATAAAAAAATCATTAGTGCTATTTATTTTTTAAAAATTGAATCGCAACCCAAAACAATTGAAATAGCGATAGATAATAATACAAACGCCTCTTTTACATTAGAAAACAATAATATAGAAACATTAATTTGCACGAAGGATCAAAAAAATATTGATTTTATTAATTATCAAAAAACAGAAAAAATTCTTACTATAGAACAACGAATTGAAGCAAGAAATGGTATTGCTAAAAAATATCCGAATTCTATTTTGAATTTATATTTTAAATTTGAAAATCAAATCGCTGAAAAATTTCCCGTTACAGATAACGATAAAGTGAAATTTAGAGATTCCTTTTTTAGCTCTTTTGATAAAGATGACAAGCGCATTTATTTACTCCCAAATATCAACAAATTTTTATACAAATTTGTGAATATTTTACCTGTTACCAACGAAAATTACATTAAAAACATGGACCTTGTATTGAAAGGAATGGATTGTAAATCGAGAAATTATGCGGTTTATGCTAAATATTTTATGGTAAATATCAGTTTTTATGAAACTAAAAATTTAGAAGAATCTTTCAATCATTTATATAAAAATTATTTTGAAGAAAATAAATGTAAAGCGTTCACAGATAATGATATGGCCACATATAACAATAAATATTATACCAATAAAAAAGTACCACTACTTTCTAAAACTCCTGATTTTGATTTAGTTACAAAAGACAGCACAATATATACACTTTCAAAAATTTATCCTGAAAACGATTTCACATTAGTTGCTTTTTATAGTCCAACCTGTGAACATTGCCAAAAAAATATGCCTGTAGTAAGTGATTTTTTTGGTACTATGAAAACCAAATATCCTGAAAAGAAAATACAGCTCATTGCAGTTCTGAATGATGATGAAGAAGATAAATGGGAAAGTTTTATTTCTGAAAAAAAATTGGCTAATTGGCTCAATTTAAAATGTCCTGACAAAACAAAAAAGTATAAAGAAGATTTTAATGCTTATTCAAATCCGTGTTATTTCTTAATCAACAAATCGGGAACTGTGGTCTTGAAGTCCTTTAATAACAAAGCGATTGAAGAAATTTTAAAATCAAATTAATTTTTTCAGCATGTATCAATAAGTTATAAAACCATATTTAATTTGTAACTTACTTAACATTAATTTCATTTTAAAAAATTAGTTTTAGTACTTTTACATCCTCAATTTGAAATATCAAAAACAATGTCTGTAGCCAAAAAAGATTACAAAAGAATTACAACGAAATCGCTCATCGAAATGAAAGCCAATGGTGAGAAAATTTCTATGCTTACCGCTTATGACTTCACAATGGCAAAAATTGTAGATGCCGCTGGGGTGGATGTAATTTTAGTTGGAGATTCTGCCAGTAATGTAATGGCGGGGCATGAAACTACATTGCCTATTACTTTAGACCAAATGATTTATCATGCATCGGGAGTTGTGAGAGCCATAGAACGAAGTTTGGTTGTGGTAGATTTGCCTTTTGGAAGCTACCAATCAGATCCAAAAGAAGCCTTACGTTCCTCCATTAGAATCATGAAAGAAAGCGGAGGTCATGCTGTTAAATTGGAAGGCGGAAGCGAAATAAAAGAATCGATCAAAAAAATATTGAATGCTGGTATCCCCGTAATGGGACATTTGGGTTTAACCCCACAATCAATCTATAAATTTGGGACTTACACTGTTAGAGCAAAAGAAGATGCCGAAGCAGAAAAACTTCTTGAAGATGCCAAATTATTGGAACGTTTGGGTTGTTTTGCCATCGTTTTAGAAAAAATTCCTGCTCATTTAGCGACTAAAGTAGCTCAAAGCATACAAATTCCGGTGATTGGAATTGGTGCTGGTGCTGGAGTTGATGGACAAGTATTGGTAATACACGATATGCTTGGAATGAATAATGAATTTAGTCCTCGTTTTTTACGTCGTTATTTAAATTTATTTGAACAAATGACCCAAGCCATTGGGAAGTATGTGGCGGATGTAAAATCAGTAGATTTTCCTAGTTCTAGTGAGCAATATTAAACCAACAAAAATTATTTCAACCAAAGATAATCTTCAAGTTTTACATGAAGACAATCATATTATTGTTGTTAATAAAAGAGTTGGAGACATTGTTCAAGGTGACAAAACGGGCGACAAACCTCTTACTGATGTGGTTAAAGAATATCTTAAAATTAAATACGAAAAACCCGGAGAAGTATTTCTTGGAGTTGTTCATCGGTTGGACCGACCTACTACTGGTATTGTGGTTTTTGCCAAAACAAGTAAGGCATTAACCCGATTAAATGAATTATTTAGCATTAGAGAAACTCAAAAAACCTATTGGGCTATAGTGAAAAATAAACCACCCAACACAAGTGATAGTCTGATTCATTTTATCAAAAGAAATGAAAAATCAAACACTTCCAAAGCACATATAAAAGAAGTGGCAGAGAGTAAAAAAGCGAGTCTTGATTATAAAATAATTAAAGAATTGAACAATTATTTTGCTTTAGAAATCAATTTACACACCGGAAGACATCATCAAATAAGAGCGCAACTTGCAGCTATAAATTGTCCCATAAAAGGTGATTTAAAGTACGGATTTGATAGAAGCAATCCAGATGGCGGCATTCATCTTCATGCTAGAAAATTAGCTTTTATTCACCCTGTTTCAAAAGAATCCATTTTAATTACAGCTCCTACTCCATCAGATAGTATTTGGAATTCTATTTAATTTTTTATAATTTTATAATGTATTTTTACGTTATGTTTTAAACAACTAAAAACTCCACACTATGAAAAAATCATTTGTTTTCGTATTACTTTTAGTAAGTAATTTCATCCTTGGGCAAGAACACTTTGCCGGATTATCAACTTCGGCACGAGGCGGAATGATTTCAGCCGGAATGAATCCTGCTGAATTAGTTAACCTAAATGATAGATTTGAGTTTAACTTATATGCTGTTAGCGTCAATGTCGCCAATAATAAAATTGGTGTCAGTGATATTATTTCTAACAAAAATTTAGAAGATTTACTCTTTCAAGGTAATGATCCCGTAACAATGAAAGTTAGTTTTGAAGCTTTAGGTCCGGGTTTTGCTTTAAAAATAAAAAGATGGGCTTTCGGAATTTCTACAAAAGCATCCGGTAATTTAGATGTTTCAAATGTTGATTCAAATCTTGGAAAAGCTTTGTTTAATAACTCTTTAAATACGTCGTCTGTATTATTAAATAACGCAGATAATCAACGGATTTCGGGTATTGTTTGGGGAGAAGTTGGGTTAACCGCAGCAAGAAGTCTAATTGATGACAAAAAAAACAAATTAAGTGTTGGAGCTACTTTCAAAGTATTATTTCCAGGAGCTTATTCAAACATCGGACTTCAAAATACCGCAGGAACCATCAGCCAAGTTGGAAATAATTTTTATTTGAATAATGCTTCAGGAAGTTTGAATATTTCTTATTCTGGTGGTTTAGCTAATGGTTTTTCAACATTTAGTGACTATTCAAAATCCGTTTTCGGAAATTTAAATGGTTTTGTGGGTGATTTAGGTGCCAACTATCAAATAAAAAGTTTTGACGAAAAAGACAACAAGAAAAAAAACAACAAATACAGAAACAAGTATAAACTAAGCGCGGGTTTTTCAATCAAAAATATCGGAAACATGACCTTTGAAGATGACAATAATTACAATACAGATTATTCGCTTCAAATTCAATCCACTACTCAAAATCCAAACGGTCTTAACCTAAATCAATTTGAAAACATTGATAATCCCAAAGATATTGAAACAATTTTAGCAAATAATGGCTATTTAAATACACAATCTCCAATTAAAAAAACAATTACGGTTCAATTGCCAACAACTTTAGCTGCTTATGTTGATTTTAAATTATTTCCAAAATTCTATCTTGGTGGCTTTATTCAACAAAAATTAAACAGCGGTCAAGATAATGACCAAATGGCAGTAGCAAACATCATTACAGTCACCCCACGATTGAATTTAGGATTCTTCGAAATTTATTCACCTTGGACTCATAGCGAAGTTTCAGGAACAAATGGTGGCTTAGGTTTTAGACTTGGTGGGTTTTATCTCGGTTCAAGTTCCATAGCTACAGCCATAATCAACGACACCAAACAAATAGATTTATACACCGGATTTCGTTGGTCATTTTTGTAATCGATAAAAACTATATATATGAAATGGATTGGAAACAGACAAAGTGATAACGTAGAAGACAGAAGAGGTATATCTGGCGGAAAAAAAACACTCCTTGGCGGTGGCGTCATCGGAATTGTAATTTTACTTCTCAATGCTTTTGGTGGCGAAAATGGTCGAATGATTGCCCCTCTTTTAGAACAATTTAACCAAGGCGGACAACAACAAACCACCGAACAGCGGGCATTAACACCCGAAGAAATTGAAACGGGCGATTTTGCCAAAACCGTTTTTGCTTATACCGAAGACACTTGGAATACACTTTTTCAAGAAAACGGTATGACTTATGAACAACCCAAAATGGTTCTTTTTTCCAACGATGTTTCAACGGCTTGTGGCGATGCAACCTCTGCTTCTGGTCCGTTTTACTGTCCTGGCGATCACAAAGTGTATATGGATTTAGAATTTTTTAAAGAATTAAAAACACGCTTTGGCGCAAAAGGTGGCGACTTTGCCACAGCTTATGTCATTGCCCACGAAGTCGGTCATCACATACAAACTATTCTTGGCACCTCTGCCAAAATGCGCCAACAACAACAAGGACTTTCACAGGCAGATGCCAACAAACTTTCGGTTTGCCTAGAGTTGCAAGCCGATTTCTACGCTGGTGTTTGGGCGCATTACAACCAAAAATACCTCGAAGTAGGCGATATTGAAGAAGCTCTAAGTGCCGCGCATGCCGTGGGCGACGATGCCATTCAAAGCAAAATGCAAGGCCACGTTGAACCCGATACTTTCACACACGGAACTTCAGAGCAACGCATGTATTGGTTCAAAAAAGGCTATGAAACCGGCGATATAAAACAAGGCGATACCTTCAGTGAATTATTAAATTAGAAGCTTATTCCAACTATTTGCTTCAAGAAAATTTGAAAAAAAGTTGGCAACAAAAAAAGAGTTTATATGGAATTGACGGGGTTTGCAATTTAATTTTTTTTAAAAAAGCACACAACCCCGTTTCCAAAAGCCATGTTGTCCCGCTTTCGCCTTTATCTCCTTCGCCCTACGGGACTTCAGGAGGATATCGGCTCTATCGGGGCTATAATTGACAAGCAGTTTTTCAGTTGAATTATTGTAAAAAAGTAAGATAGAAATAATTCATTTTCAACTCTTAATGCGAAAGGATTCTTGAGCGAAATTTATTTTTTTTATATCGTCAAAAATACAATAACAATACAAAGACAAATTAATGAAATTACATATCCAACCCAAATATTTCTATTTTGATATTCCTGAACAATTTGGTCTGTAAATTTTCCATTAATTCCTTTTTATATTCAAAAGAAAAAGGCTCCAATCCAAATTGAAGTTAGCTTTGTTGCAAAAGGTTCTCTTGTCATTTATTAAACTTTTTAAATAAAATATTTTTTTTGCTCGTTTCCACTAGCTTACAAAGTATCCCGAAATTGAGCACAGTCAAAAGAGCATATACCAAAATTTCATATTAATGAATTTTTCTTTGCTCTGATAATTTATTCAAAAATAAGTAATATTCCGTAAAGTAAGGAAACAATTGTGTAGCATTTCATAGGTAATAGTTTGTGAATTGGGTACTAGGAAATGTGTATTATCCGAAAAATTTCAATTGAAAACCAGGCCCGCGTGAGGGATTGAAGCGAAAAGCCCACAGCAACAAGAAGCCGCAGCGGAGTGTTGCGAGGACTTGTAGCAGAAAGCCCGACCCCGTTTTTAGTTGATTTTGGTTTAAATAGATAAATATTCTAAACGGGGGCTCGCCTAAAAAGTTAATTTTAAAGTAGTTATTAATTTTTTTACGGCTTTATTGTGCAATGAAAATGACAAATTGTAAAAAAAAGACATGGTTTCTTACAACATTCGTAAATCGGAGTGTGAATTCACTTTTTTATAAATTGTTAAATCAATTTTGAAAAACCAATTTATAAATTTGCATTCATCTAAAAGTAAAAAGAATGAAAGTAGGAATAGACAGTATTGCAATTGACATACCTAAAATATATGTACCAATAGACACATTGGCGGTAAACCGAAACATTGAACCTGAAAAATTGATAAAAGGATTGGGGTTACAAAAAATGAGTTTTCCGGATGTGCACCAAGATGTGGTAACTTTTGCTGCGAATGCTGCCCTACAACTGATTAAACAAGAAAGCCTTGACCTTGAAGACATTGCACGTATATATGTAGGTACAGAAAGTGGCGTTGATGCGTCGAAACCTGTTGCAACGTATGTAATGCAACTTTTGGAACAACAATTGGGTGCAGGTGCTTTTCGATATTGTGATGTGGTGGATATGACTTTTGCTTGTATTGGCGCGGTTGATGCCATGCAAAATACGTTAGATTACATTCGATTGAACCCCGAAAAAAAGGCAATTGTAATTGCGACAGATCATGCAAAATATGACTTAAACTCGACAGGAGAATACACGCAAGGTGCTGGTGCTATTGCCATGCTGATAACTACCAACCCAAAAATTATTGCTTTTTCAAAAGAAGTTGGCGTTTCTACCGAAGGAGTTTTCGATTTTTTTAAACCCCGAAGGTATCAAACCAAAGAAAGTATTACCAATGATTCTGATAACCCCGAATGGTTTGGAATTTTAGAAAACGAAGTCTCTTTTTATAAAGACCAACCTATTTTTGATGGGCAATATTCTAATCAATGCTATATCAATCGCATTGTAGATGCCTATTTTCATTATAAAAAAGTCAGCAAACAAGAACAACCTATCTTTCAAAATTGGGAAAATATATTGATGCACCTTCCCTATTGTTTCCAAGCTCGTAGAACTTTTGTTGAAATCTACATGCAAGAAAACCCGTCGATTGCTTATGACCCAACAGACAGGGAGCAATTAAAATTAATTTCAAAAAGTGAAGCCTATTTGGATTTTGTTAGTAAGACCATTTACCCATCTGAAATTGCATCGGGGCAAGTGGGAAATATGTACACAGGTTCAATTTTCTTGGGAATGTTATCAACTTTCTGTTATCATTTGGAACAAAAATCTGATTTAGAAAATAAAAAAATGGGCTTTATAGCTTACGGAAGTGGCTCCAAATCGAAAGTTTTTGAGGGTGAAGTACAATCCAATTGGCAAGAAGCTATTGCTAAATCGACTCTTTTTGAATCACTAAAGGCTTGTGCCGAAATAGACTTTGCTACGTACGAAGCTTTGCACCGAAAAGAACAAAAAACAAGTGTTTTGCTACCAAAAAATGAATTTGTTTTGGACTATATAGAACAAGAAAATCCTGTTTTGCTTGGCGCGAGGTTTTATAAGTTTGTGGAGTAAATCACTACCCCAACCACCCATCTCTATCCAAACTTCTATATTGAATAGCTTCAGCAACGTGATAAGATTGTACTTTTTCTTGGGCTTCTAGGTCGGCAATAGTTCTAGAAACTTTCAAAATTCGATCAAACGCACGTGCTGATAAATTGAGTCGTTCCATGGCTGTTTTTAGTAATTGAAGCGAAGTGTCGTCCAACTCACAGTATTCTCTGATGTGCTTGGAACTCATTTGTGCATTGTAATGAATAGCTTCTAAATGTTCAAATCGTTTGGATTGTAATTCTCTGGCAGCTGTAACTCTTTTTCGAATTTCAACCGAACTTTCGGCTTTTCTGGTTTCGGTTAATTTATCAAACGGAACGGGAGTTACTTCTATATGAATATCTATTCGATCCAATAATGGACCTGAAATTTTACTTAAATAGCGATGCATCTCGGCAGGTGATGAACTTACAGGCGCATCGGGATCGTTGAAATAACCACTCGGACTCGGATTCATACTGGCAACCAACATAAAAGACGATGGATAGGTAATAGTAAATTTAGCTCTAGAGATGGTTACTTCTCTGTCTTCCAACGGCTGACGCATTACTTCGAGTACTTCGCGTTTAAACTCGGGTAACTCATCCAAAAACAACACACCATTATGAGATAACGAAATTTCTCCTGGTTGAGGATAACTTCCGCCGCCAACAAGCGAAACACTAGAAGCGGTATGGTGCGGACTCCTAAAAGGTCGTTGGTTCATCAATCCGGCATCTTTAATTTTGCCCGCAACACTATGAATTTTAGTGGTTTCCAAAGCTTCTTTCAAAGTCATTGGTGGTAAAATACTTGGTAATCGTTTGGCTAACATGGTTTTACCCGATCCTGGAGGACCAATTAAAATTATATTATGTCCGCCGGCTGCAGCAATTTCCATGCATCTTTTGATGGATTCTTGACCTTTGACATCTGAAAAATCAAACTCTGGAAATTCTAATGTTTTATAAAACTCTTGGCGGGTATCAATAACCGTTGGTACTAACGAATGATTTCCTTCAAAAAAATCAATAACTTGGGTTACATTTTCAATGCCATACACATCCAATCCAGAAACAATGGCGGCTTCTTTAACGTTTTGAATAGGTAAGAAAAAACCTTTAAAACCTTCTTCTTTGGCTTTAATGGCAATAGATAACGCGCCTTTTATGGGTTGTAAACCTCCGTCAAGGGACAGTTCACCCATAATCATATACTTATCAACTTCATCACCTTTTATCTGACCTGAAGCAACTAAAATTCCAATAGCTAACGTTAAATCATACGCTGATCCTTCCTTTCTTAAATCGGCAGGAGCCATGTTGATGGTGATTTTTTTTACGGGAAGATGGTAATTGTTGTTTTTAAGTGCGGCTGCAATTCGATAACTACTTTCTTTGATAGCAACATCGGGCAAACCAACCAAATGGTACCCTACCCCTTTATCGATATTAACTTCAACGGTAATTGTGGTGGCATCAACACCAAAGACAGCACTTCCATATACTTTTACTAACATGGCATATAATTTAATTACAAATATCTAATTTTTTTTAATTTGTTTATACTTTTATGAAAGTTTATTCATGGCCAACTCTATGTTTTTTTCATTAAAACTTGAAAAAAAATCAATCAAAAGTTATTTATATTCAAAAGTTTTATATTTTTATAGACTATAATTTTAAACTTTATGAAGAAAATACTATTTCTACTGGTAATCGGTTTTATTACTACAACTATTTCGGCACAGGATTATTTCCCTGTAAATGAAAATGTTAAAAATAAAAACACCAATTATACTGCTTTTACCAATGCTAAAATTTACGTTACCCCAACGCAAATTATTGACAATGGAACTTTACTAATTTTAGATGGGAAAATTTTTGCAGTTGGTTCATCTGTTTCCATTCCGAAAAATTGTGTTATTATAAACCTTGACGGAAAATCTATTTATCCATCATTTATTGATTTGTACACCAACTTTGGAATTGAAAAACCAAAGTCAATAAGTAATTCTGATGGTAGTCCTTTGTATGATACCAAAAGAAAAGGATATTATTGGAATGAGCACATTCGACCAGAAATTAATGCTTTTGAATTGTTTAAATATGATGAGAAAAAAGCAGAAGATTTTTTAAAAATTGGTTTTGGTGTTGTCGTTACTCACTATCAAGACGGTATTGCACGTGGAACTGGAAGTTTGGTGGCTCTTAACAACACAAACCAATCAAAAATTATCAGTAATACCATCACCAATAACTTTGGATTTACAAGAAGTTCAGGTTCGGTGCAATCCTATCCAAATTCGCTAATGGGAATGATGGCGGTACTTAGACAAATGTATTACGATTTGGATTGGTACAAAAAAGGAAATTCTGAAACTACAGATTTATCACTTGAAGCGTTAACAAAAAATGAAAAATTAGTACAAATTTTTGCATCAGATGACAAGCTAAATAGTTTAAGAGCTTCAAAAATTGGAAAAGAATTCAATATCAATTATTTGCTTAAAGGTTTTGGAAACGAGTTTGAACGCATTGATGAAATAAAGAAAACCAATTCGAAATTTATCATCCCAATAAATTTCCCTGAAGCGTATGATGTTTCCAATATTTTTCAAGCTAATCAAATGGAATTAAGTGATTTGCGTTATTGGAATGAAGCACCTACCAATCCAAAAATATTATCTGATAATGGAATCACCTTTGCCTTAACTACCGATAAGTTGAAGAAAATGGACGATTTTAAAACCAATTTGTTACGAGCAATTAAGTTAGGATTTGACAAAACAAAAGCATTAGAATCATTAACAACTATACCAGCTGCCATGCTTGGTAAAAGCAACGAGATTGGTAGTTTAAAACCTGGTAGTTTTGCTAATTTCATCATTACATCTGGTGAAATTTTCAGTGAGGATACCACTCTTTTTGAAAATTGGGTACAAGGCACAAAATATGTTATAAACGATAAAAATATAAAAGATATTCGTGGTGATTATGATTTAACAATTGATTCCGACACTTACAAATTGAAAATTGAAGGGAAAATTGCAAGTCCGAAAGTCGAAATTAAAACCAAAGATGATAAAAAAGTAAGCGCTAAATTATCATTTTCAGACAATTGGATGAGTCTTGTTCTTAAATCTAAAGATACCATTAATCCATCGTTAAACAGACTTACAGGTTATGTTGAAAATACCCAAAATCTGTCAGGAAAAGCTATTTTAAATGATGGTAAAGAAGTGCAATGGAGCGCAACTAAAACGGCTCCATTCGTAAACAAAGTGGAGGAAAAAACCGCAGATAAACCCTTTAAAGTTTTTCCAGTAACGTATCCGAACTTACCTTTTGGAAATTCACAAAAATTAACTCCGCAAAACCTGTTATTTAAAAATGCAACCGTTTGGACAAATGAAAAAGAGGGCATCCTTCAAGAAACGGATATTTTGGTTAAAAATGGTAAAATTGTAACCATAGGTAAAAACATTTCCGATGCATCTGCAATAGAAATTGATGCTAAAGGCAAACATATTACTGCCGGAATTATTGATGAACATTCGCACATTGCCATTTCAAGAGGTGTTAATGAATCGGGACATAATTCAACTGCAGAAGTTACCATTGAAGATGTTGTAAACTCTGAAGATGTTAATATTTATAGAGAATTAGCAGGTGGCGTTACCACTTCGCAATTACTTCATGGATCAGCCAACCCAATTGGTGGTCGATCAGCAATTGTTAAATGGAAATGGGGACAAGCACCAGATGAAATGCTTTACAAAAACCAACCAAAATTTATAAAATTTGCTTTAGGCGAAAATGTGAAACAATCTAACTGGGATAATGAAAACCCAACTCGTTACCCGCAAACCAGAATGGGAGTCGAACAAGTTTTCACCGATTATTTTCAGCGTGCTAAAGAATACGATGCAACATGGAAAAAATACAATGCCAATCCAAAAAATTCAAAAGCACCAAGAAAAGATTTAGAATTACAAACATTGGCAGAAATAATCAATAAGGAACGATTTATTACGTGCCATTCGTATGTTCAATCAGAAATTTTGATGATGATGAATGTAGCTGAAAAATTCAATTTTAGAATGAATACGTTCACTCATATTTTGGAAGGATATAAAGTTGCAGATAAAATGAAAAACCATGGTGTAGGTGCTTCAACTTTTGCAGACTGGTGGGCTTATAAATTTGAAGTGAACGATGCCATTCCGTATAATGGTCCAATTATGCATAACGCAGGTGTTTTAGTTGCTTACAATTCTGACGATGCAGAAATGTCTAGACGGTTGAATCAAGAAGCTGCAAAAGCTGTCAAATATGGTAATGTATCTGAAGAAGAAGCTTGGAAATTTGTAACCTTAAATCCTGCTAAATTATTACACATTGACGATAAAGTCGGTAGTGTAAAAGTAGGGAAAGATGCCGATTTAGTTTTATGGAATACAAATCCGTTGTCTATTTATGCTAAAGCCGAAAAAACTATTATTGAAGGGGTTGTGTATTTTGACTTAGAAAAGGATACATTACAAAGAACCGCCATTGCAAATGAAAAGAATGAGTTAATAGGTCAATTGCTTCAAGAAAAAAATAGCGGAATGGTTACGCAAGAGCCTAAAAAGAAAGAA
>CAMAWT010000011.1 GCA_945862065.1 Flavobacterium psychrophilum
AATATTTATTTGTTTGATGTCATATATCTTATAAATTGATTTTTCTTTTATTAGAATATGTTTATTAGAATGACTTTGATATACACCTATTACATAAATACCATTCTCATTAAAGCCCAAAACTTTGTCATCAAAAATTTCCTTGATAAAAGCATAACCAAAATTATCTTTAACATCTTCCTTTTCTAATATTCCTTTTTTAACCAAAAAAATGGTTACATCCTTTTTAATGTTATTTATTAAACTATCATTATCTATTTTTTGACCATAAGCTGTAAATAAACTTGTCAAGAAAAAAACAATTAATATATATATCTTTTTGTTCATAATTAAGGTTTTTTATTTAATTCTCTACTTTCGTTAATAATTTTATTTGAAACCGCAGTTGGCGTTGCTTCAATTTGCTTTTCTGTTGCATTTGCCGTTTGTTGAACAATAACATTTGATGTAGTAGTATGCTCGATTTCGTGACCAACTACTGCACCAACTATTTGAGTAAAGTTTAATCCTGTAACTGGCGTGCCATTTAGTTTTCCTACCATTCCCTCTTTATCGGCATCAGCTAATCCACCAATTGTACCCATATAAACTGTAATTGTTGATTTACCAACTGTTGCGTCTTCGATTTTTCCTGTTGACATATCCATACCAACTGCAACATCTGTATTTTTTGTTTTTCCTGCTTCCCCATTAGGTCCAACTCCATTATCTATTTTAATTTCTGTCGGTTGTGCAGAAGTTACGAGTTTATTAAATTGTTCTCTTCCTGTTGCGGTAGCTTGTAAGGCATCTCCAATTTTGCGGTCATTCTTTGTAGCAAATTCTGTATAAGCACCTTTGCCATTATTTGCTGATGGGTCATAAATTTGTTGATTACTGCTGTTTCTCCAATCGTCAGCTGCTCTACCGTCTGGGTCAATATTAGTTATTGGATTGTTTTTAAAAGAAACATAAGGCGACCAATTTGTAAATTCCTCACTTAATGGGTCAGGCGACATCCAACGTCCTGGAACATCGCCGATAGGTTGAGCATCGGGATTTAGTGTATCACGAATTACTCTGCCAACAATTTGGTTTTTATCAACGTGCCATCGAATTGAACCAATAGATACAATGCTATCAAGGTCGTGAAATTCTAAATACTTTCCTTTGCTCAATGTTGCAACTTTAGCTTTGTAACCATATTTTGCAAATGGGTTTCCTGCCTGAATATTTTTTTCTCGTCTTGCTTTTTCTTCTTTAGAAAGTTTTTCTTGTGCTGAAAGCACGGAAAAAGAAAATAATAAAATTAATAAGTAATACAGTTTTCTCATAATTGTTTTATTTTTTGTTAAAGGTATTCATTTTTTTGTTTTCGTACTTGTTACGTTCTGATTTTAATGAAACTAACCAATTCAGATACATATCTTCGGGCATATTTCGATATCCGAGTTTATGAATATGTTTGTATTGTGTTTCTAACTCTTTAAATAACAAATCGTGTTTTTCTTTGTTTTGCTCTTTTTCTATTTGTCTTAGTTGAGTTTCAGCTTTTAAAATTAATGCAGTTACAAAATTCGGATATTCTTTAATTGCTATTTCGCAACATTTTAAAACAAATGCACCATCATTATTTGGAAACTTTGCATTATAGTTATCTGCTAAATCTATTAAAACCAATGCTATACTCTCACGATTGTTTAATGCTTTCATATAAACTCCGTTTGTGATTGCATCAATATGCACAAATCCCGAAGCCATTATCCACGCATCAATTGGAAACATTCTACTTGTTAATTCAGTATTATACCAACCATCTTTTATACTTCGGTGTTTTATATAAACGTGATTAGGTGCAAGTGATAAATTAGCATCAATACCAATTTCTTCTGCAAGAATTTTATACAAATATGGTAAGGAATGACAATTGCCTTTATTTGTTTTTAAAAGTTTAGAAACAAATAAATTATCCTTTGTGTTGTGACCAAATACATCGTTAAAATCATATCCGAAAGGTTGATATTTATATATTTTACTATCTATATTGATTGGAATTGTATCGCACAATATAGAAAATAATGATGCTCGTTTATTTACAGTTTCTTTATCTCTTTCAAAATATTCTAATTTACGACTATTAGTAATTGATTTGCTTAAATTTGATAAAAACTTAATTCTATTGTTAATGAAAACGGTATCTAATTTATCGTCTAAATAAGCATTTTCGACAGAGAAAACAGCTTTTTTGAAACTATAACTATTTTCATCAACAAGCATATTATTGAGAAAAGCGAAGCTTTGTTCAAATAATGTTTCTTGATTTTGTGCGGTAGCACAAAACTTTGAAAAAAGTAGTAGAACTAAAAATATTATTTTTCTCATTGCTTAATTTTTGTTTTTATTTATTATTATTCCTTTGAATTGTTTTTTAAACTTTTCATTTTCTTGTTTACTTTTTTCAGTATTTAAAGAAGCTAACCATTCTTCGTATGCTTCTGCTGGCATTGGTTCAAAACCTAAATTATCAATTTGTTGGTATTGTTCGTTTCTCTTTTTTAAAACTTCAATTGCTTCGGGATAATTTTGAAGTTGTTGAATATCTTGTTTGTTTTCGGGTGTTATTCCTAATTGTTGCAATATATATTTGAAACGTTCTGTTTCATAGTTTGACTTAATCATTTGTGAAGTTATATTTTTGGGATATAATTCTAATGATTTATTGGTAACTTTTTCTACAAACTCATCATAACCAAATTTATGAATATAACCACTTGCCAAATCACTATACATTCTTGATAGTAATTGTGGTTTTGTGTGGTTTTGCATAAAAATTTCGTTTTGTATTGCTTCTGATTTTATAAAACCTGAATTTAGTATAAGTGATGTTGCAGTAAACATTCCGTTTGTCAACTCTACATTATACCATTTTCCGTTTTCATCTTGAAATTTAATATAAGAATGTTCGGGACAAACTGACAAATATGCTTCTGTTTGTATTTGCTCTGCAAGAATTAAGTAAAGTAATGGCATTGAATGACATTGTCCTGTTTTTGTTTTCAAAAGTTTGGTTACAAACATTTTGGAATAATCTTGTATTCCTCTATAATCCTCAAAGTCATATTTTAAAGGTAAATGTTTTAAACCTGTTGATTTTAGTTGTAATGTTTCAGAAAAGAATTCAAATAGCATAAAGTTTTTTGCTGAATTACTATTTGTGTCGTAATTAAGTTCTTTCATTTTAGCGATTAAGAATTCGCCTGTATTTTTTATTATTTTATCGAATTCGGCTTTGTCTTGTTGATTACCGAAATAAGCGTTCTCGATTTGAAAGACAACATCTTTAACGGAATAGTTTTCTATGTTTAAAGCTTGCATTTTTTCAAAAACTTCACGATATAGTTCTGTTCCTTTTACATTTGACAAAGATTTAAAGTTATAATCTATGTTTTTGTTATCTGTAAACTCTTGAACATCTTTTTTAATTTTTTTTAACGTTTCTGCTTGAAGTTTTTCGTTTTGTTCAACTTCACGCATTATTTGCTCGTGTTGTTTTTGCTGTCTTTGTTTGTCTGCATCAAAATATTGTGTTGAAGGTTTGAGAATACTATTTCTATTATTCGGATTTGAATAATTTTGATTACTATAATTCGGCATTTGTGCAGGTTGAGGAACACTCGGCAAGTTTACTTGTGAGAATGCAAATAGTGGAATTAAAAGAAAAAATATTGTTTTCATATTCGGTTTTTTCAACGTTCTGTGTAGCTCAAGGGTATCAGTTAACTTGTATATATGCTCTATTTAGTTTCGCTTATCCACCCAAAATTGGGGAGATTTGCGCAACTTTGTTACTTATTATTTTTTTCTACATAATCCTTTTAAAAAGAACACAGTAGTTGTTTACATTATCTGTTGTGAGGGAGTTTTGTAAAATAGACTTATATTTAGTTGGCATGTTTATAATTTTAGATCGTTATGAATTTCAAATATATTAAAAAAATTAGAAATCCAACATTATAAAAAACAATTACTCTTATTTCCGTAAACCCGCATGAGGGATTGCAGTGAAAAGCCCACAGCAGCCCAAAGCGCCAGCGGAGGGTTGCGAGGACTTGTAACGAAAAGCCCGACCTTGTTGCTTTGATAGTTGATGTATGGTTTGGGGTTGTGTGCAACAAGGGCATGCCCAAATAATTTTAAAACTGAAATTTAAGCTGGACTACGACGGTTTTTTTGATTTCGGTGTTTAGATTACTTACTGATATACCGAGTAACCGAACGGATTCTTTCATTCGTTCTTGGTAGAGTAATTCAAGGGCGGTTTCGGCCAAAAGACCTTTGTCTGAAATGAAATAGGGCAAGGTTTTGCTACGGGTTTGGGTGGTAAAATTGCTGTATTTTATTTTTAAAGTGATGGTTTTGCCCGATATATTGTGTTTTTTTAGACGTCGTTCAAGCTCGGATGCAATTTGCTCGAGGCGTTGTTGCATGTAAATTTCGGAGGTGAGGTTTTCGTTGAAAGTGTGTTCTGCTGCTACCGATTTGGATATTCTATTGGGTTTTACTTCGCTGTTGTGAATGCCTCTGACGATGTTGTAGTAGAAAGCGCCGCTTTTTCCGAAGTTTTTTTCAAGATATTCTTGTGTTTTTGATTTGAGGTCTTTGCCCGTAAAAATGCCGTGTTGGTACATTTTTTCTTTAGTAACCTTCCCTATTCCGTTGAATTTTTTGATGTCAAGGTTTTCTAAAAACGATTCAACTTCATTGGGCGTAACGGTTTTTTGACCGTTGGGTTTGTTGTAATCGCTGGCAATTTTTGCTACAAATTTATTAACTGATATTCCGGCTGATGCGGTAAGACCGACTTCGTTGAAGATTCGGGTTCTTATTTCTTCTGCGAGAAGTGAGGCGCTGGGGTTTCCTTTTTTATTTTGGGTTACGTCTAAATAGGCTTCGTCTAATGAAAGCGGCTCAACGAGTTCGGTGTATTCGTAAAATATTTTTTTGATTTTTTGGGATATTTCTTTGTAACGTTCAAAGCGGGGTTTTACAAAAATAAGATCAGGGCAATTTTTTGCGGCTTGAATGCCACTCATGGCGCTTCGAACCCCATATTTTCTGGCTTCATAGCTTGCCGCCGACACGACTCCGCGCACTTCACTGCCGCCAACTGCTAGAGGTTTTCCTTTTAATTCAGGGAAATCCATTTGCTCTACTGAGGCATAAAATGCGTCCATATCAACGTGAATGATTTTTCTGATGGGAGTTTCGGAATTCATTTTACAAAAATAGAAATGAAAAGGTTATTCTAGGCAAAATTATAGTAATTTTATAGACTAAAACCCATTTGATATGATTGAGATAGAGAGAAAGTTTTTAGTGCTTTCTGAGGTGTTTAAATTGGCTGCTGCCAATAAGAACCAAATTGCGCAAGGCTATTTATGTTCTGACCCTGAAAGAACGGTACGTATTCGGGTTAAAAATAATCAAGGTTTTATTACCATTAAAGGAATAAGCAGTGCAAGTGGGCTTTCTAGAATGGAATGGGAAAAGGAAATAGATGTAGAAGAAGCCAAAGCGCTTTTGTCACTTTGTGAAAAAGGTGTGATTGAAAAAACAAGATATGAAATTCCCATTGGCAAACACACATTTGAGGTGGATGTTTTTGAGGGTGAAAACAAAGGATTGATAATAGCTGAAATAGAACTTGAATCGGAAAATGAATCGTTCTCAAAACCAGATTGGCTGGGCGATGAAGTAACTAACGACGCTAGATATTACAATTCATATTTGTTTAATAACCCTTATTTGAGTTGGTAACTATTTTTGTAATATTTCGAGCGTAGCAATAACTCTTCCCGTTTTTTTGTTTTCTGTGATGGACATAAAAGCTTTTCTAGACAAATCAATTTCACGTCCTTTTACAAAAGGTCCACGATCTGTAATTTCAACAATAACCGATTTTCCATTAGCTTCATTAGTTACTTTCACTATGGTGCCAAAGGCTAATTTTTTGTGAGCCGCGGTTAATTTGTTTTTATTATATTTTTTTCCGCTTGCGGTTCTTCTTCCGTTGAATTTGTCATGATAGTATGAAGCATGTGCTTTTGTTTTATAAGGTTTGAATTTGCCGCTGAAAACAATCGTGGTGTCTGTTTCTGATAATCCAATTGGTTTAGCAGTTTTTAAGGTATCTTGTTGTTGCTTCTTTTTTTCTTTCTTTACTTTCGAATCAAATGATTTTGTAAAACTTGATAATCCGACAAGTAGTACAAGAAAAGAGAATAAATATAATAGATTCTTTTTCATATGCTTGTTTTTGGTTAATGTCTTTTTTATTGGCAAATAGAATTGGGTTTCAAATGCTTATTTAGTAAACCATAAATGCCACGGAATTTTAGCAAGAACTAACACCAAACCTATCAAATAAAATATGGCAAACGTTTTGAATTTTGATTTGCTTTCAGTTAATTTTTTGTGTTTAGACCAACCAATTGTGATTAAAGCAATGGCAATAATATTTAATATCGGATGCTCAAGAGAAGTTAAACGTAAAGCGGCATCTTTCATGTTTCCTAAACTTGCTTTACCAAGTGGCGATACAAAATATATGATGATTCCAACAAGCAATTGAATATGAATCGCGATTAAAGCAAATAGCGCAATTTTTCTGTCTTTTGCAGTAAATTCTTTGTTTGAAGTGAAACCAATTATAGCGTTAACAACAGCAATTACTAGTGTTAACAAAGCTATATAAGCCCAGCCTGAATGAAATTTTTGAATGAAGTGATACATAGTGCTAAATTTAATTTTTCAAATATAAATAAAAAACATAAAAAAAACGGCATCTTAATGTTAAGATGCCGTTTTAATAATTTAAATAACTTTATTAGAAGTTGTATCTCATAGTGAAATTCCAAGTTCTACCAAATCCGAAGAATACTTGGTTTGCATTTGCAACACCGTCATAAGTTCTTCCTAATTGAGTATATGTTTGTCCGCCTGTTGCTATGTCGTCAGCAAAGATGTTTGTTCTTGATTCAGCGATATATACTTCATCAAGAACGTTGTTGATGTTTAATCTAAAGTCTAATGATTTCGTTTTGTCTTTACCCAACAACCATTTGTATGAAACACCAGCATCCATTAAACCATAAGAAGGCAATTCTAACGTTCCTTTGTTTACAGCAGCTGTTTGTCTTGTTGGGTCTAAACTCGCGTATAATTTATCGTAGAATCTATAGTTAGCATCTACATTAAATCTTTTAACAATTTCATATGAAGCTCCAAAAGAAGCAGTCATTTGAGCAACGTCACCAACTCTAGTTCCATCAACATAATAAGTAGTAGTAGTACCACCAGAGATATTATTGTTGTTTACATCAAATCTAGTTCCTGTAATGTTGTTTTGATAAACCCATTTACCTAATGAGAACATACCGTTTACTCTTAATTTGTTAGTAATTTTTGCATTACCATCAAATTCTACACCTGAGTGAACTTGTGTAATTCCTGCAAAGTCATAATATCCACCTGGGTTATCAACTGCAGCATCGTTAGATCTTTGGTATCTATCTTTCCAAGTTGTGTGATATACGTTTACGTTAGCATTGAATTTAGATGAACGGAAACCGTAACCAGCTTCAAGACCTAATACTTTCTCATTAGTTAAATTACTATTTACAATAGATCTGTTGTTAGGATATACTGCATTAAAGAAAGGTTGTTTTGAGTAGTAACCTGCATTTACAAAAACATTATGGTTTTCGTTAATGTTATAATTAGCACCCCCTTTAACATTTCCTCCTAAAAGGTTTTTGTAATCTGTAGAAGCTAATGGGTTTGAAGAAGTATATAAGAAATAATCTTCTCTTTTGAATCCTTGTTGAGATACAGACCCTTGTACAAACGCTGTTAAGTTATCTGTTGCATACTCTAATTGCGTAAATGCTCCATACCAATTAACCAATCCGTCATTGTTGTAGTTAATTTTTTGCTCTTGGTAATCCAAACTGAAGAAAGGATTTAAATGAGGCTCTGCAGCATATACAAAATTTAATACTCTTACTGGATTGTTAACATCATTAGTATCTCTGTAGTTTGTAGCACCTAAAAGATCTGTTAATACTTGGTAGTGAATACCTCTGTAAGTTCTTGCATCAATACCAAAATCTAACGTCAATTTATCTGTTAATTTTTTGTTTAAATTAATTACACCACCATACCAGTCGTGAGAGTTAATAGAAGCAATTTTTGAAATACCGTTTGTTAGGTTGTTTGCAGTTGAAGAACTGTTTTGGTAAGCTCCACCTGTTAAAGCTCTTGTAGAATTTCCTGTAGTTCCAGGAATAGTAACCGTTTGGCCTGAGTTCCAAGATTGAATTAAATCAACATTGATTGATCCGTTAGGTCTTCTTAAGTTGTCAGCGAAAAATCTATTTCCTCTAACTGCTCCAGCTCCATTAGAACCTCCTCCTCGTCCCCATGAACCATAGGCAACAGCAGATAATTTTGTTGTTGAGTTGAATTTATAATCCCAATTTAATGAAGCAATTGGTTTGTGGTAGAAGTTAGTTCTAAAACTGTACTCATCTCCGTTTAATGTTCCCCAATCTGAATTATATCTTCTATTTACTTCTCCACCATTGTATTGTTGGTATTGCGCAATAGTTGGCGCAGCAGATCTTTGGTTGTGCCATTGTGGTGCACCTGTGATTGTAAATTGAATATCACTTTTTGGGCTAAATTCGTAACCAAATCCAATAAAGTAGTTTCCTGCTTCAAATTTAGTTCCGTCAACATAACCATCACCTCTAGTTTGGCTTAATAAAATAGATGTAGATAATCCATTTTTCATTTTACCAGTAGAGTAAGTAGCTAATGTTTTAATGTAATTGTCATTTGCTAAACCAACCGCAACATTTCCACCTTCTTTTATATCAGAAGTTCTTGTCAAAACATTGATTGTTCCTCCAACTGAAGAAATAGCTAATTTAGAAGAACCTAAACCTCTTTGAACTTGAATTGCAGAAGTTACGTCAGACAATCCTGCCCAGTTACTCCAATAAACAGCACTGTTTTCCATGTCATTAACTGGAACTCCGTTTATCATTACCGCAATATTTCTTTGGTCAAAACCACGAATGTTTACTCTAGAATCTCCAAAACCTCCACCTGCTTTAGTAGCATACACAGAAGGTGTATTAGCTAAAATTTCAGGAAATTCTTGGTTACCAAGTTTTGCTTGAATTTCAGAAGCTTTAACTGTAGATACTGCAACCGGTGTTTTTCTGTCTTTAGCAACGTCAACAACCGTACTTTTTACAACAACTTCTTCTAAACTATTTGCGTTTGAAGTCAATACAATTGAACCTAAGTCAACTGTTTTTCCGTTTGCAACACTGAAATTAATTGTTTTAGCATCAAATCCAACGTAAGAAATCACTAATTGCCCTGAAGCTGATGTAACATTTAAAGTAAATTTACCGTCCATGTCAGTTGCAGCAGCAGTTTTAGCCCCTTTTACAGAAACTGTAGCTCCTGGAAGTGACCCTTTCAATTCAGAATCAATAACAGTACCTGTTACTTTTCCTTGAGAAAACACAACAGATACCATCATCAATAGTACCGCCGTGAATGACCATTTTTTAAAATTTTTCATAGATTTGTTTTAGTTAAAATTTTATGCAAAATTGGGGCTTTTATTTTTTTCTATTGTTAAGAAAACATTATTAAAAAAATCGGCTGAATAATCATCAATTTATTTAGAAATCAATAGAAAATTATTAAATGAATTTTAATGATTTCCTATTGTTTTTGGTTTGCTATTAAAAAAATCGATACGTTTATAAAATTAATACCCTATCCTTTATTTATTTTTCAAAAAATGATGTAACAAAAAAGTTGTAGAGCTATCATGATTTGAAACGATTTGACTTTGAATATCTGTTAAGATTGAATTTGCTAATTGTTTTCCTAACTCAACTCCCCATTGGTCAAAGCTAAAAATATTCCAAATGATGCCTTGAACAAAGATTTTGTGTTCATACATAGCGATTAATGATCCTAATGTTTCTGGTGTTAACGAATCAATTAAAATCGTATTGGTAGGTTTGTTTCCTTCAAAAACTTTAAATGGTTTTAAATAATCTGATTTTGATGAATCTATATTTTGTTTTTTGAATTCCTCTTGAACTTGTTGGGCTGTTTTACCATTTAATAATGCTTCTGTTTGGGCAAAAAAGTTTGACATCAATTTGTTATGATGATCAACGTCTTTATATAAAGAATGAACAAAACCAATAAAATCGGTTGGTATTAATTTTGTTCCTTGATGAATTAACTGAAAAAAGGCATGTTGTGAATTGGTTCCTGGTTCGCCCCAAATAATGGTTCCTGTTTGATAATTCACTTTATTTCCATCTCTACTAATGCTTTTTCCATTACTTTCCATAATTCCTTGTTGCAAATAAGGCGCAAGCTTTTGTAAATATTGAGTGTACGGAATCAATGCTTCACTTTCTGCTTCAAAAAAATTATTATACCAAACACTGATTAATGCCAATACAACCGGGATGTTTTTTTCAAAAGGTTCCGATTTAAAATGTTCGTCCATTTTATGAGCTCCTGATAACATCGAATTGAAATTATCATAACCCACAGCTAAACAAATAGAAAGTCCAACAGCAGACCATAACGAAAAACGACCCCCTACCCAATCCCACATCGGGAAGATATTTGAAGCGTCAATCCCAAATTCTGTAACTTTTTGAATGTTTGTTGAAACGGCTACGAAATGTTTCGAAACATCTGATTGAGTCGCCGATTTTAAAAACCATTTACGAATAGTCTCAGAATTGGACAAGGTTTCTTGTGTTGTAAATGTTTTAGAAACAATAACAAAAAGCGTCGTTTCTGGATTTATTTTTTTAATTACTTCATTTACATGATCACCATCTACATTAGACACAAAATGAACATTTAAATGATTTTTGTAAAATTGTAAGGCTTCAACTACCATTGCCGGACCAAGATCTGAACCTCCAATGCCAATATTTACTATGTCTGTAAAAGTTTTGCCTGTAAACCCTTTTCGAGATCCGTTGATGATTTCATTTGAAAACAATTCCATGTTTTTCTTTACAGCATGTATTTCTGGAATTATATTAACTCCTTCTACCAAAACGGTTGTGTTTTCAGGTGATCTCAATGCTGTGTGCAAAACAGCTCTTTGTTCGGTTTGATTTATTATTGCACCAGAAAAATAGTCTTGAATAGCATTTGGTAAATCAACTTGGTTTGCTAATGCTACTAATAGTTCAAGGGTTTCTTGTGTGATATTATTTTTGGAATAATCTATTAGAAATGAACCCCAATGAATATTAAATTTTGATGCTCGATTTGGGTCAGTTAAAAACATTTCTTTGATAGAATTGTTTTGCATGTCTTGAAAATGATTTTCTAATGCCGACCAAGCTGCAGTTGTAGTGGGGTTTGTAGTTTTAAGTGCCATAATTAAAATATTGATGAGGCAAATTTACAATTATTATTGAATTACATTTCATTAAAAGAAATATACACGTAATAAAAGCAATTCGTCTGTTATTAGTCAAAATAAAAAAACCGAGCAGATGCTCGGTTTTTAGGTATTTAATAAACTGTTCTTTATTTCACAAGTAAAAATTCTGAACGTCTGTTTTGTGCATGTTCGTCTTCAGTACATTTATCACAAGCAATTTTTGGCTCTGTTTCTCCAAAACCTTTACCTGTAATTCTTGATGCATCAATTCCTTTAGAAATAATGTATTGTACGGTAGATTGTGCTCTTCGTTCTGATAAATCTAAGTTATAATTATCGTCGCCTCGCTTATCTGTATGCGATTTTGCGAAAACTACAAGTTTATCATTCTCCTTCATAACTTGTACTAACTTATCAAGTTCAAAAGCTCCTTGTTGAGTAATATTGCTTTTATTAAACTCAAAATAAATTGGATTTAATATAATTTCTGTTGGTGTAATAATTACTTCAATTGGTTGAAGCGGTGCAGCAACTTTAGTTTCTGGACCTTTACTTTTTGCTACAGCAAATGAATTTCCTTCAAATCCATCTTTTGATGCTTGAATTTTATAATCTTTATCGCACTCAACTTTGTATTTTACTTCACCTTGTGCATTTGAGGTTTCTGTTGCAATAACGTTGTTTTTATCATCTAAAATTGAAACTGTAGCACTTGCTAAAACCTCTCCTGTTTTTGCGTTTGTAACAATAGTTAACACTTCAACTGCACAGATAGGAGTTGCACTAAAAATATCGTCATTTCCATCTCTATTTGAAGATAAAAAACCGATGTTTTTAGCTTTGTTAAATGTGAAACCAAAATCATCTTTTTCAGTGTTCACAGGTTTTCCGATATTTACCGCTTCACTACCATTTGATAAATCAACTTGATACACATCTAATCCTCCAAGTCCTTGTTTCCCTGAAGAAGCAAAAAACAATGTTTTGTTATCATCTGAAATAAATGGAAAGCTCTCGTTACCTTCTGTATTTATTTTTGACCCTAGATTTTCTGGTGTTCCAAAATCACCATTGGCATCTACAGCAACTTTCCAAACATCTATACCTCCAATACTTCCTGGCATATTTGATGAAAAGTAAAGTGTTTTCCCATCTCTACTAATGCTAGGATTGCTAGTAGAATAGGTACTGCTATTAAATGGTAAGCTCACAATATTAGACCAAACATCTCCAGTTTTTGTTGCCTTATATAGGTTGTTTTTTCCTAATCGCAAATTATTCGTCTTGTCCTTTTCGTAAACTTTCTCTCTAAAACTGTCACTAGAAAAATACATTGTATTTCCATCAGATGTAATAGTTACAGGCCCATCGTGAAATTTGGAATTTAATTGATTGATAGGAATCGCTTCAGAAAACGTTCCTGATTCTGCACGAATAGATTTGTAAACATCCAAATAGGGTTCATTGTTCCAACCATAACTCTTTTTAGAATCATTTTTGGCTGAAGTGAAATATAATGTTTCATCATACAACACGGCTCCAAATTCAGATTTATCAGAATTTATGTCTAATTTTTGAATGGTATACGAAGGGGTTTTACCCATTAATTTAGGGACATAGTTTGGGTTTTGCTTAAACTCTTTTGTTCTCATATCATTAGGAGACATCTTTGCAAACTTTGCCATTTGTATGTTTGCCTCTTCATATTTTCCGTTTACTTTAAGCATTTGTGCATATCTGTAATATGTTTCTGCATCTTGATTGGATTCTGTTGCTTTGGCATAATTTGCAATCGCCTCTGTTGTATTAAACATATTATAATTAGCATCTGCTATTTGTTTATATACATATCCATCAGCTTTACCATCATCAACAAGTTTTTGATACTCCTTTAATGCTTTTACATATTCATATCGACTGAATAATTTGTCGGCATCTTTAGTGTCTTTATTTTGTGCTACAATAGATAAACTAAAGGCTAAAAGACTAAGTGCTATATATAGGTTTTTCATTTTTACTATCTTTTATGTTAGAAATATCTAGGTGATTGTGATACTTTTCTTGGGAAATTCAAATTAAATAATAGGATGATTTCGTGAGAAGAAGGTGTTGTTACTTTTAAATCAGAAACAATGTGATCATAAGCGTATCCTATTTTTAAATTAGGATTGATGGCATAATTTACCATGGCTCCAAATGAATCGCTTAAACGATAAGATGCTCCTATTTCGAAGGTATCATTTATCAAGAAATTAGAAGACAAATCAAATGATGTCGGTGCATTAAAAGCAGATTTAACCATAAAAAACGGTTTGAATTTTAAGGTTGGATTTACATCAAATACATATCCTCCTGTAAAAAAGTAATGTGTTGTTTCTGACCCAAAAGTTCTTCCATTAAAGTCAAGATGTTTTGAATTCATAATGTTTGGTACGGAAAGCGCTACATAATATTTATCGGTATAATAAAATACACCCGTTCCAAGATTAAAATAGGTATTGCTAGTGTTTTCCTGAAATGCTGGATCATTTGGATCTGGAACATTACCGTTTCCAATATCATCAAAAAGACCTACATGATGAAAAGTCGCTCCTCCTTTAAGTCCGAAGGCTAATTTACTTTCTCCGCCTAAATCCAAAGTGTACGAAAAATCTGCATACACATTTTTTTCTTCAACTGGACCTATTTTATCTGTTATTGCAGACAAACCTAATCCTACATTTTTACCAACTGGACTGTGAATGAAGAACGTTCCTGTAGTAGGAGCATCTTCAATTTCAATCCATTGTTTTCTGTATAATAATCCTCCAGACAAATTGTCTTTTGAACCGGCATATGCAGGATTCACCACACTCATATTATACATATATTGTGTATAATGAGGATCTTGTTGTGCGTTTACATCAATAATTGCAAAAAGAGCAACTAAAGCTAAAATATATATATTTTTCATTGTTTTATGTTTTATTTGCTAAACTATTTTTCTCTATTAATGTAAATCCAACCTGTTTTTGTTTCACTATCTGAAAAATAAACTACATAATAATAGGTTCCATCAGGTAATTCATCACCTTTATCAGATTGTCCAAACCATTCATCTTGATAATTAGATTTACTGTAAACTTTTAAACCATAACGGTTAAAAATTTCTAATTTACTTACATTAAATCCAGACAAATCAAAATTATCATTCAAGCCATCCCCTGCTCCTATTCCTTTTGGAGAAATTCCTTTTTGAATAGAACAGCCATTTACTAGTAAATCTACTGTTGTTGTTTGTGCACAAAGGGTAACGGTTGGTGTAAAGACATAACTTGCCGGTCCAGAAATACTTGTGTTTACAGTAGCTGGAAGCCATGTTCCAGAAACATTATTATCAGATAATGTTGGTAGAGGCATTACTGCTTGACCAACACAATATTCTGGCACTATAGAAAACGATGCAAGTGTATTTGGAACAACTGTTACCGTTACTGATTGGGTAGATGCTTGTGAACAGCCATTTAATAATATGTTGCTTAATGAAACAGTTGAATTAGATGTTGGCGCAGTTACAGTAATAGTGTTCTGACCCGTTGCGCCTAATGCCAATTGTTGATTAGCTCCTGTTCCAATAGAATACGTAACATTTGAGTTTGCTGTTCCGGTTACCGTGAAAACGGCATTTAAACCAGCACATATTGGTGACACTGAACTAAAATTAGTTATTGACGGTGTTGGTTTTACAACAATTGTTGCGGTATTTGTCAATAATCTAGTACACGCATTTATACTAATTGACGCCACTGCTAAATTGACTGTAGCTGAAGGCGTATTTGAAGTAATAACTCCTGTTCCAGTAGCACTCAAGGTTAATTGCTGTGAAGCACCACCATTGATAGAATAAGCAATTATTCCGTTTGGTAATCCAGTTACATTGAAAACAGCGTCACTTCCTGTACAAATTTCTGTAACATTTGTAATAGTTGGATCAAATAAAACAGGCGAAACCGATACCGTTAATGACTGAGTTGAAGGTAATGCACATCCATTTAAATCAACATTGCTTAAAGAAACCGATGTATTGGCAGTTACTGCATTTACTGTAATTGTGTTTTGCCCAGTAGCACCTAATGCCAATTGTTGGTTTGAACCTGATCCAATTGTGTAAGTTACATTACTGTTTGGTGTTCCAGATACTGTAAAGATTGCATTGTCTCCGGCACATAAAGGTGAGTTAGACACAAAATTAGTAATTGAAGGAACCGGTTTTACCACTATAGATGCTGTATTTGTAAGCGTTCTATTACAATTAGTAAGATTTAAATTACTAAAAGCTAGATTTACCGTGTTTGTTGGTGCAGTAATAGTAATTGTTCCTAAACCAGAACCATTCAATGTTATTGTTTGGACTGCACCGCCATCAATAGTATAAGAAATAGTTGCGTTTGGTAATCCACTTACGTTAAATACCGCATCACTTCCAGCACAAATTTCTGAAACATTAGTAATAACTGGGTCAGTCAGAACTGGAGTAACATTAATTGTACTTGTTTTAATTGCTGGTGCATCGCATCCTGGAGCATTAAAACTATATTGCGCTCCGTCAACAAAAATATTTCCATTAATTCTTGTAATCGTAATGGTGTTGGTATTAATAGTTGGTGTAAATGTTATGTGTTGTATTACAGCATTTGGTCCAGGATTAAGAACGTTATTAAATACAGTTGGTGGAGCCGTACTTCCGTCGCTAATGTTTACACTTCCTGCAGTATTTGAACGAGCAATACTTATAGTCATGTTTGTTCCTGCTAGTATCTCATCATCAAATGTCAAAGTCATTGATGAACTTGTACTATTAATTGTAGCACAATTAGTAGCTGATGCCGTAGAGCCCACTGCAGAAATTGCACCAACTGCGTTAGTTGGATTTACACCTCCTGTTACTGTTATTGCGTTTCCAGATGTTGGAATCACTGGAGCAGTTATATAAGTAGTATTCACGGTTGTTGATGTCGTTAAACCTGGTAATGTTATGGTAGCTTGACCTGCATTATTTAATGCAACTGTTTGATTTGTACCACCATTAACATTATACGAAACGGTAGTGTCTGGAGATCCTGTTAAAGTAAATACACCATCTTCTCCATTACATATAGTAGCAACCGATGTTAAATCAGATAATGAAACTCCAGCAGTAACATTCAAACAAACTTGTTTAGAATAAGTACATCCAAAATCATCTGTCATATTATAGGTATAACAACGCTGACCAACTGTTGTTGGAGTTACAGTAATTGTTTGACCATTTGTTGCTGTAATTTCAGGATTTGGTGTCCAGTTTGTATTTGATACTACCGGTGTAAATTGATAATTTGTTGGTAAAATTGAACTTACAAAATCAATTGTCCAGTCAAAAATATAACCATTATCAACATTTAAATTATCTGTTACTAATAAAGACCAGTTACCATTAAGTGGGCTTCCAATCAATCCTGCAAAAGACTGAACAGGCGCATAGTTTCCTGCAACAACTGAGTTTCCTGCAGGAGTACCACAAGTTGATGTTGTTCCATTAACAAGTAATGTTGTTGCGGTTGGAGTAAAACAGTAATTTCTGCCTGTTCCTGGTCCAACAGCTGGATCATCTAAAGGACATCCTAAATAAGTTCCTCCACCTCCGGGATATTGTTTTAAAATAATGGATTGTCCTGTTGGGCTGATTAATCTTAATTCTAAATCTCCTAAATAAGAATGTTCCATGTTAATACAAACAGAGGAAATTTGACTTGCCGCAGTTAAAGTTGTTCCAAAAGGGAAACAATCAACTGGAACTTGAGATTGGTATGAATTTCCTGCACCGTCTGGTAAGAACGTAGTTCCACTTACTGGTGGTGCACAATCTTTAAAGAAAGGTTTAGTCACAACAGAACCAGTAATAGTAGTGCTTTGACCCAAACATATTTCATCGTCTGCAATAGTAATTCCATTAAAGTTTGGAGTTGTTGAAACATACACCAATTGATTTATTTTGTTATTACTTCTACATCCATCAGCAGCAACAATTTTTAAATTTGCTAAATAAATTCCTTCATTTGCATAAGCATGAGAAGCTGTAGCTGATGCCACAGGTGTCGATCCGTCACCAAAATCCCATTCGTAAATTGCTCCAGTTCCATTTCCTGCAAAAGTTCCTGAACCTACAAATTCAATGGTACCACCTTGACATATTTTAATTGTATTATCAGCACCAGCGGCTGGTGTTGAGGCATTTAAGTTAGCAACAATTGAAGGGCAAGGAGGTCCGCAAATAATGGTTGCATCCCAACCAGCTGCATTTAATGTTGCATTAGAAATAAATCTAAAGGTTAAACAACCTGAAGGACCAGCTGCAGTATAATTAGATATAATATTGGTTCCATAATAAGTTCCAACTACAGCGCCGGTAGTTGTGTTGTTTCCATCATAAATAGTTAAGGTATCATTCAAACTACTTACAAGGTTAAATGAATTGAAATAAACCGTAACAACTTGTCCAGCTGAATCGGGACATATAGTTACTGTTCCACCTGGAGTTGTAGCTGTTACATTGTTTGGGTAATTCCCTGTTAGTCCACCTAAATCATAAAAGTGATCCCCAGCGCAATAATTAGGTAAAGTAGATGTAGTACTTGGGGTTACAGACCATAAACCTATATCGGTTCCAGACGTAGGTTGACAAATAGTTCGTACATAAAAAGTATAAGAAGTTTGTGAATTTAAACCCGTATATAAATAAGGACTCGCTCCAGCTAATTGACCCACTGAGGTAGCTGTTGGTGCAGGCGAACCTGTTGGTACTGCAATTACTTCCCATTGCGTTGCGCCTGGAGCATTGTTTGTCCAAGCTACAGAAATAGTTGAAAAAGTTTGAACCGTTGCTACAACGTTTGTTGGTTTTGGACAACTTTCTGGAGTAGTAAATGTTGCTTTAATATTTGACCAAGGACCAACATCGTTTCCTGTACAAATGGCTCTTACATAAACATCATAAGAAGTAACAGGAGTAAGTCCCGTATATATGTAAGGACTTGCTGTTGCTATTTGTCCCGTGGCAGAAGCACCGGGTGCTGGAGATCCAGCTGGTACTGCAATTACTTCCCATTGTGTTGCCGTAGTTGCATTGTTTGTCCAAGAAACCGAAACTGTTGAATACGTAATACTTGCAACAGCTACATTGGTTGGTTTTTGACAAGATGGAAAAGGCTGACAAACCACATTTGCAATCCATCCTGATGATTGGGTGGTTGCATTACTAATAAATTGAAATGTTAAACCATTTCCTGAAGTAGACTCCACAACGGGTAATGTTGCAGTTAAATCTCCAGAAAAAGTTCCAATTAAAGTGGCCGCTGTTGAACTTCCATCGTAAACTCTTAACACATCCGAAGTAACTTGTGTGTTAAAAGCTGTAAAGGTTACTATAACTTGTTGACCTGGTATCGATGGCGTTATGGTTACAGTTCCTCCCGGTGTTGTAGCCGTTACGTTATTTGGATAATTTCCTGCAGCTCCACCTAAATCTGTATAAACAGCTCCACAAACAGGAGGTGCTACCAAAGTAGTTACTGGTTTTGGTCCAGCCCAACTACTTGATAATGATGAGCTACAAACACTTCTTACATATATATCGTAACAGGTGTCAGAATTCAATCCTGTCAAAGGAAATGGATTTGTTGTAGCAGTTAATCCTGTAGAAGAAGCATTTGGTGCTGGAGACCCACAAGGTAAAGCTAATACTTCCCAACCAGTAGCCGTACCCGCTTCTTGCCATGCAACAGAAACTGAGGTCGATGTAACGGCAGATGTACTAACTGTAAAAGGTTTAGGACATGTTGGTAGTGCAGCACATGTTAAATTAGATACCCAACCTGTTGATGTTGTAGCGGCGTTACTTTTAAATACAAAAGTTAAACAACCATCTGCACTAGATGAAGTAAAGGGTCCAGGTATAGCTGTTCCTGTAAAAAATCCTGCCGTTGTTAATGGTGCCGCAGCTGCTGCAGCTCCACTAGAAATAAGTGGTGCCGTTACTGAGTTACCATTATATATGTACATACCGTCTCCGGCAGCGATGTCAAATGAAGTAAAAGTAACGGTTACAGCATTTCCTGCGGTAGGACAAACCGTTGTTGTTACATTTTGATTATTTTGATAGTTAGCCGCGACTCCTCCAATATCTGCATAATTTCCACCACATTGAACAGGAGCTAAAGGTGTAGTAAATTGAGCTGATGTTGCCCAAGCACTTGTATTATTGGTGCCACAAATATTTCTTACATAATATTGGTATGTTGTGTTTGGTGATAAACCCGTTGCAGTAAAAGGAAGGGTTCCGCTATACGGAGTTCCAATGCCTGTTGGAGCATTTCCAGCGATGACAACCTCAACTTCCCAAGATGTTACACCAGGGCTAGTCCAGTTGAAATTGGCACTATTGAAGGTTATGGCTGAAGTTGTTAGTGCTGTTGGTACATTACATTGTTGTACAACTTGTGCATTATCAATAATCCATCTATCACCCGTAAGACCTGTTGATGGCTGGTTTAACACCATCACAAAAGCGATATAGACACTTTGTCCTGCATAGGCCGTTAAGTCAACAATTTTCTCTTCATAACCGTTGAATGTTGTTGTTAAAGAAGCTTCATCCCATTGTTGTAAAATAGTGTAGGCCGCTGGATTACTCTGTACTGCGGTAGATTGAGCCACTTTAATTTGATAAAAACAGTTTCCTTGAACTCCGTTTGAACCTGTTCGAGTCCAAAAACGCAATCTTCCATTTGTAGGAACCGTAATTAAAGGGGTTGCTAAATAATCTTCCGAAGTGTTACCCTGTCCAATATTTTCTCTATTAATAGATGCAGAATTTACTCCTGCATAAACATTGGTAGATGGTGAATTATAAATATCCCATCTTACACCTGTGCCGACACCATTGTCAAAAACCATCCATTGGTTTCCAATTGTTCCAGTATCAAGCGTCCATTCTGATGGATTGGTTGGTAAATCTGGTCCAGATGCGGTATTTTCAAAACCTTCTAATGGTAGTCCTTGTGAATAGCCCATTAATGAAAGAAATGAAAAAATTAATAATAAAGTAATTTTTTTCATTAAATGAAATTTTAGTTAGTTGATTAAAATAGATTAAGAAACCAAATTTAACAAAAAAAGTTTACGAAAGTGATAAATATTATCATTTAATTAAAAAAAAGTTATTTCAGTGTGAATAATAAGACAAAATAGGGCCTTGTTTGTTTTGTAATCTCTAATTTTGTTACCTGATTAATTATTATGTTAGAAAAAGAAAAAACTAGTTTTGAAAAAACCGTTGTGATTGGTATTGTTACTCAAAACCAAAACGAAGAAAAACTTACCGAATATCTTGATGAGCTCGAATTTTTGACCTTTACTGCAGGCGGTGAAGTCGTGAAACGTTTTTGGCAAAAAATGGATAAACCCAATCCTAAAACATTTTTGGGAACCGGAAAAATAGAAGAAATTCATCTGTATGTAAAAGAAAACGATATTTCATCAGTTATCTTTGATGATGAACTTACTCCTTCTCAACAAAAAAACATTTCCAAAATTATGGATTGTAAAATCCTTGATAGAACGAACCTTATTTTGGATATTTTTGCACAACGTGCCGAAACATCGTATGCCAGAACACAAGTAGAATTGGCGCAATGCATCTATTTATTACCAAGATTATCTGGACTATGGACGCATTTGGAACGTCAAAAAGGAGGTATTGGTATGCGCGGACCTGGAGAAACGGAGATTGAAACCGACCGACGAATTGTTCGTGATCGTATTGCTTTATTAAAAGACAAAATCAAAACAATAGACCGTCAAATGTCGGTGCAACGCAGTAATAGAGGCGCAATGGTGCGTGTGGCATTGGTTGGATATACCAATGTTGGAAAATCAACCTTGATGAATGTAATAAGTAAAAGTGAGGTTTTTGTAGAAAACAAGCTGTTTGCAACATTGGACACAACGGTTCGGAAAGTAGTTATCGGAAATTTACCCTTTCTATTGTCTGATACTGTTGGTTTTATTAGAAAACTACCTACGCAATTGGTTGACTCTTTCAAAAGTACTCTTGATGAAGTGCGTGAAGCAGATTTATTATTACACGTTGTTGATATTTCGCACCCCGATTTTGAAGATCATATTGCATCGGTAAACCAGATTTTACAGGATATTAAATGCAACGACAAACCTGTTATTATGGTATTTAATAAAATTGACGCCTACAAACATTTGACTATTGAACATGATGATTTAATTACTGAAAAAACCAACAAACATTTCACTCTTGACGAATGGAAACAAACCTGGATGAGTGCCGTTGGAAGCGAGAATGCGCTGTTTATTTCTGCCATCAACAAAGAAAATTTTGAAGAATTTAGAGAACGTGTTTATGAAAAAGTGCGAGAAATTCATGTAACACGATTCCCATACAACAAATTTTTATATCCTGATTTTAAAGATATAGTGGTTGAGTAAACAACTTTTATTTTATACTTGAAGCACAACACCCCATTCCATAAGCCGTTTTGTCCTGCTTTCGCCTTTATCTCCCTTGCCCTCCGGGACTACGGGAGGATATCGGCTCTATCAGGGCTAGATATGACAAGTAGATTTTCAGTTGAAAAATAGTCGAAAGTCATAAAGTTGCAAAGTTACCTATTGACCAAAATAAAACTTAAAGTACTTTGAAAACTTTGAAACTAAAAACTCTGAGGCTCAATAACTTTAAAAACCGTAGTTTACACCAAGCCCAATAACTTGTCTTGTTTGAAAACCTTTGAAAGCATTATCGTCATAAATGGTTTGAAAAGCAAAATTTGCAGAAAGCGTTTTGTTGATTTTCATGGCAATATTTAATTGGTAATCAATATCTACATTTTGTGGATTTTCTAAATAATTTGAGTAAAGGTTCAAAATGTTTTCTGCATACACATTTTCCATTAATTTGAATTTATAATAACCGTTTACAGCAGCTCCAAGTTCATATCTTGTTGTTTTGCCTTGCTCTACTCCAAATGAAGTTCCAAATTCTGTAAAATATGGATTTACAATAATTAATTTTGAGGTTAAAGGTGCAAAGTTAAACTTAAAATTATCGCTTTTTTTCCATAAAAACCCAGGTCCAAACTGAAAAAAGGCAGGAGAAAAGAACTGTGAAATTCTAACTGACGTAGCCGCAGGATCTAAACCAGCGTCCATTTGTGTTTTAAAATTGAAGAATGCTGAATAAAACCAATTTCCAGTAGCTTTTTTACCTAATAACGAATTGAATTCTATTCGATCATCTGTTTTTTGAAGGTCTTGATCTTTGATTTTTGTGATTCCGTAAGCAACGATTAATTTGTTATCCCAATTCCAGCCATCGTGTTTGTAGTTGAAATCATAATTAACACCAATATTCCCAGATATGTTGCTCTGTCCACCAGCTTGCCAATTACTGAAAGTTGCTTGGTTGGCCAAAAGTGTAAAGGTTCCTTTTTTAACCCATCCATTTGGCTTGTCCTCACCTGTCTTCTGAATAGCTTCTTCTGTTTTCTTTAATAGTTCTTTTTCGTTTTCTTGTGCATTTAGGTTGTAAATACTGACCAATAATGTTACAGCTAATACTAATTTTTTCATGTGTTAATTTAATATTTTAGAGAACAAAGATATTTTGTGTTTTTCTAAAAAAAATTGTCATTTCACAAGTTCTTTGCTTTTTTATACAATGGAACAGCTGAGCAGGCCTCACCATACATAATGCTTTTGGCAAATTTTTGTAATTGTTGAATGGCGATAATATAAGCAATTTCTGGAACTGGCTTTTTTGAACAGCCTTTTAAAATGACTGCTTTTTCTTGATAAATGGAATAATCTAACTTTGATAATATTTCAGTAAAAAGAACACTATCTATGTCTTTTATATTGCCTGTTATTGTTTTTTTGGCAAAAGGGGTCAGATAAACGGTAACCAAAATGGTTGCCCACGCAGGAATAATAGCATCTGTAGAACAATTTACTGCAACAAAATGGTCTTGATATTGCGCCCAATGATGGTTTGACAAGGCGTTTCTAAAATCCTTTTCTTTAAGTAAAACACCATCCTCAAGCCATTGTGAAATATCAATTTGAGTGCGAATTCCATCTTGATAATAATCTTCCAAATCGAAAACTTCCAAGGCACTATTGGCAACTTTATTTATAATTTCTTCCATATTTTTGGATTTAAGTAAAAGGTCTAACTTCAAAAGGCAACTGCTTTAGACTTTCGCCTTTCGACATTTGACTTCAATTACAACATTCCCAATTCTAGTTTTGCTTCTTCGCTCATTAAATCTTTGCTCCAAGGCGGGTCGAATGTGATTTCAACTTCGCACGATTTTACGCTTTCAATTGTTTGGATTTTTTCTTCTACTTCTCGAGGCAAAGACTCTGCAACCGGGCAGTTTGGTGAGGTTAAAGTCATTAGTATTTTAACATCATTATCTTCGTTAATCATCACGTCGTAGATAAGCCCTAATTCGTAAATATCAACTGGGATTTCAGGGTCATAAATGCCTTTTAGTTTTTTTACTACGTCGTCCCCTAAGTTTATTGTGTCGTTAAATTGTTCCATAATTTTTTATTTTTATTTTTCACCAAATAAGGCATTTAAGTTTTTTCACTCTTTTCTAGTTATACATTTTTTAGTCCACTAAAAAATGTACTTACTGATGCTTCTCTTGTCTTTATTAATGTGTGTTTTGATAATATATTAAACAACTTTTATTACTTATATGTTTAAAAATCTAGTTTTTAGACTCAAACGCCAAAGCATACATTTTAATATTTTTTACCATCGATACCAATCCATTAGCGCGTGTAGGTGACAAATGTTCTTTTAACCCAATTTCATCTATAAAATCAGTGTTTGCTGCTAATATTGCCGCTGGTGTTTGGTTTGAAAAAGCCCGAATCAATATCGCAATTATTCCTTTGGTTAAAATAGCATCACTATCAGCAGTATAGACAATTTTATCCTCTTTTACTTCTGCATGCACCCAAACTTTTGATTGGCAACCCTTGATTATATTATCTTCCGTTTTGTATGATGCTTCAATTAAAGGCAATGATTTTCCTAATTCAATAATATATTCATACCGATCCATCCAATCATCAAAAATTGAAAATTCGTCAACAATACTATCTTGTATTTCTTGTATATTCATTATTTTTTGTTTGCTAATTCAACTATTTTTTGAATCATTTTTTCAATTTCTACAGGCGGATTTCCATGGTCAAATTCAACCGATTGATAATCTTTTTCTTTGAAAACTATTTTTACATTTGCTATTGCAGCGCCATCAGAAAATCGTTTTTGGGTTGGGTCTTTAAAAGTAGATAGTTTTTCAAGTTCAATCAATTGAAAATCGGTAACTAACTCTTTCCAATCACTTTCGGATATTGAAATAACTTTTTTATCGGGGTTATTTCTATCGTTTTGCAAAAATAATTCGCTGTTTTGAACCATAATATTCTGATAAAATCCGCGAGAAGTTGATGTATACTCAATCCGGGTGTTTTTCATTTCTTTAGAATCAGAATCAGAGCATCCTTTGCCTAAAAATAATGTCAATAAGATAAATGAAAGTAGTTTCATACTATTTTTAATTTATTTCAACATTGATGCAGCTCTTTTTACTGCTGCCACAAAGATATCAATTTCTTCTTTAGTATTGTAAAACGCAAACGATGCACGAATGGTACCTGGTATCTTGAAGAAATCCATAATTGGCTGCGCGCAATGATGACCGGTTCGAACTGCAATTCCTAATTTGTCAATGATGGTTCCAATATCATACGGATGAATTCCTTCAATATTAAACGAGATGACCGATGTTTTATCCTTTGATGTTCCGTAAATTTTCAATCCTTCAATTTCTAACAAGCGTTGTGTTCCATAGGCCAACAATTCATTTTCCTGAATTTGAATGTTTTCAAAACCAATTTCGTTCATATAATCAACGGCGGTTCCAAGCACAATTCCACCAGCAATATTTGGTGTTCCGGCTTCAAATTTATGCGGCAATTCGGCATAGGTCGTTTTCTCGAAAGTTACTTCTTTAATCATTTCACCCCCGCCTTGATAAGGTGGTAATTTGTTTAACCACGCTTCTTTTCCATACAAAATTCCAGTTCCTGTTGGTCCGCAAATTTTATGCCCAGAAAACACATAAAAATCGCAATCCAATTCTTGAACATCTGGTTTCAAATGCGGCACAGCTTGAGCACCATCAATTAAAACGGCAGCACCAAATTCATGCGCTTTATCAATCATATACTTTATCGGATTGAGCGTTCCCAATGCATTTGAAATGTGATTTACCGTTACAATTTTGGTTTTATACGAAAGTAATTTGTCAAATTCTGAAAGGATCAATTCTCCCGTTTCATCCATCGGAATCACTCGCAGAATAGCGCCCGTTCTTTCGCATAACATTTGCCATGGCACAATGTTAGAATGGTGTTCCAATGCAGAAACCAATACCTCATCGCCCGGTTTCAAGAAAGACGCAAATCCATTCGAAACCAAGTTGATACCGTGTGTGGTGCCAGAAGTAAAAAGCACTTCGTATGCAACTTTTGCGTTAATATGTGTTTGGATTTTCCCTCTTGACGCCTCGTAAGCATCGGTTGCCAATTGACTCAAAGTATGAACACCTCGATGAATATTGGCATTAATTTCCTGATAATATTTAGAAATAGCATCAATCACCACTTGAGGTTTTTGGGACGTGGCACCGTTATCAAAATAGATCAATGGTTTCCCATTTACTTTTTGAGAAAGAATAGGAAAATCGGCACGAATTTTTTGTATATCAAACATTTATTTAGAATTTTTCTAATTACAAAAGTAGTGAAAATGATGTTGATATAACTAACAAATTAGCATAGTTTTAACCCTATTTTAGCAAGAATTTTTTTAGAATTTTTTAATTCGTTTTATCGTTGTCCGAAAAATATATTGCTTTGAAAGTGAAACAATTCGGTATTTCGTTTCAAAAAAATATAATTGGTGTTTTATTAACTGTTAAGTCATTAAAAACCACCGTTAAATTGTAAAATATGTGTTGTATTGATTTTTAATATTGATATTGCAATTGATATTGATTTTTTTTGAACCATTAAGAAATTAAGTTTCATTAAAAAAATAGAATAATTTATGAGATTTGACTTGGATACGGGATGCCCTAGCCCAGATAGAAGCGGCATCCTTTTTATTTTTTTTGGGCTATGAAGTAGCTGTATTTGCACAAAAAAAATAAAAAGATAGAGCGTATAGCTGGAAATAGCTCCTTAAAAAAAATATTGAAAAATTGGGTAATGTATTGATTTTTTATACATTGGCTAAAAAAATGTAACTAATGAAAAAAGTAATAAAATATGTTGGGCTTATTGTTTTTGTTGGACTGTTGTATTTTGGGTTTAATACCTATCAAAAACTGGATTTAATCTCAGGTTTTTCAGCCAAAAGTATTGCTTCAGGTCATTTTATCGACCATAGATCGCAAGAAATGATTGAAAAGGGAGATAACAACATCAACCTCATCGATTTGGCTCAAAATACAATCGACGATTCGGGTCAGTTTGCCACTGCTTCTGTTAAAGGTTTGAAAGAACGAAAAGCCATATACCGAAAGGGTTTGGGCGTTACTTTAATCAACGATGATTTTGATATTGCAAAACCGTTTTTGGTTCCAAAAAGAACTACTACAAATGCCAACTTGGTTTATCCTTTTGGCGATGCCGAACAAAAAGATACTGTTTTTTCCAATATAAATTACAATCAATTGAACCAAACAGTTGCCAATGCTTTTGATAAAAAAGGGGAGAAAAACAAACTTACTCGCTCTTTGATTGTAATTTACAAAGGCAAAATCATAGCCGAAAAATATGCTGATGGGTTTGATAAAAATTCGAAAATATTGGGTTGGTCCATGACGAAAAGTGTTACCGCTACCCTATTTGGAATTTTAGAAAAACAAGGGAAATACAACATTTACCAACCCGCTCCTATTCTGGAATGGGCAAACGACGAACGCAAAAAAATTACTACCAACGATTTGTTGCACATGAACTCGGGCTTGGAATGGGAAGAAGATTACGGAGCCATTTCGGATGTAACTAAAATGCTTTTTCAGTCGGAAGACATGACGCATTCGCAAATCGAAAAAAAGTTGGCGTTTCAGCCCAATACGCATTGGAACTATTCATCTGGAACAACCAATTTGCTTTCGGGAATTTTAAGAAAACAATTCAAAAGTCACCAAGAATATTTGGATTTTTGGTACACGGCATTGATTGATAAAATTGGCATGCACTCGATGTTGGTTGAAAGCGATATGGCTGGGAATTTTGTAGGTTCTTCTTACGGATGGGCAACAACGCGCGATTGGGCGAAGTTTGGATTGTTGTATTTACACCAAGGAAATTGGAACGGAGAGCAGCTTTTTAAGCCAAGTTGGGCAAAATATGTGTCTACACCAACCAACACGTCAAACGGACGCTATGGAGGGCAGTTTTGGTTGAATTCCAGCGGTCGTTTTCCTGATGCGCCGAAAGATTTGTATTTCGCCAGCGGTTTTCAAGGACAAATGGTCGCCATTTTCCCGAGTAATGATTTGGTTATTGTGAGAATGGGATTGAAAGAAGACCCCGCATTTGATTTTAATGGGATGTTGGGTGGAATTGTTGGGAGTATTAAAAAGTAAATGAAAAACCCGCCCTGTTTTGAAAACGAGACGGGTTTAGAAATAGTATTAAAAACTACAAATCAAAGCCAATTTTCACGCCTAATTTCGTGGCAATAATTTTGGTGATTCGTTGTTTTAATTCTGGGATTTTGATGCTTTCAATGACGGCATTTGAAAAAGCGTACATCAACAATGCTTTTGCTTCTTTCTTTGGGATGCCGCGTTGTTGCATATAAAACATAGCCGTTTCGTCCAATTGTCCAATGGTACATCCGTGAGAACATTTTACATCATCAGCAAAAATTTCCAGTTGTGGTTTCGCGTTTATTGTAGCTTTATCGCTCAATAAAATATTATTGCTTTTTTGGAAAGCGTTGGTTTTTTGCGCTTCTCTTTCTACAAAAATCTTCCCGTTGAAGACTCCGGTTGATTTATCTGAAAATATGCCTTTGTAGTCTTGATGGCTTTCGCAATTTGGTGTTGCATGTTGTACCAACGTATAATGATCAACGTGTTGCTTGTCGCCAATGATGGTGATTCCGTTCAAATTACTTACAATTCGTTCCCCAAAATGATAGAAATTCAAGTTGTTTCTTGTCAAATTTCCACCAAACGAAAACGTATTTACCGAAACATTGGTTTCTTTTTGTTGTGAAACATAGGTATTGTCAATCAAATTAGCTTCTAAATTGTCGTTTTGGATTTTGTAATAATCGACAATGGCTCTTTTTTGAGCAAAAATTTCGGTAACTGAATTAGTCAAAACAGGATTCTCGTTTAAACTTTGATGTCTTTCAATGATTTGTACGTGGGAGTTTTCACCAACAACGACCAAATTTCTTGGTTGTACCAAAAGTGCTGCTTCGCTTCCTGTCGAGAAATGCATGATTTCAATTGGCTTGTCAACGACTTTGCTTTTTGGGATATTGATGTATGCTCCCTCATTGGCGAAAGCCGTATTTAAAGAAGTTAAACTTTCGTCTTTATTAGCAGTTGTATTAAAATAATTATCGATTACCATCTTGTATTTAGGCTTATTCAGTGCCGATGACATCAAACAAATATCCATCCCATCGTGTGTTGTCGATGATAAAAACGAGTTAAAAACGCCGTCAATGAAAACCAATTTGTGGGTATCTATTTCGTGAAGGAAATATTTTTTTACCTCTGCAAACTCAATTGCGTTTTCGTTTTTTGGAAAAACCGAAAAGTCATTTTTCAAAATTGAATTCAAAGACGTATATTTCCAAGCTTCCTCTTTTTTAGTCGGGAACCCTTTATTCTCAAAGTTTTTTATTGCCGAAGTACGAATTTTATGTAAATCTGAATTTACATCAATTCGTTCCTCGAAAGCCATAAAAGACGATAGTAGTTTTTCTTTTAACATTTTTATTATTTATGTCTTAAAGTCGAAAGTCGAAAGTCATAAAGACTTTACATTCTCAACTAAATGTTATTAAAGGTTTTGAATTTGAAAAGTGTTCTAGTGTATAGAAGATAATCTCTTTATAACTTTGGACTCAAATACTTAATAAAACCACTTAATAGTTTTGATATTTCAGTAATTGATTCTAACAGTTCTTCAAATTCTTGTTTTGCTATATATTCTAAATCAAAAGCCAGATAAATTTGTGAACGAACTTCGCCTGCTGAAGCTTTTGCAACATAAAGAAAATATATAAATTCTTTATCTGTATTTCTTTCAAAACCTTCAGCTATATTGGAAGAAATTGAAATAGATGCGCGTCTTATTTGCCTCACAAAATCAAAATCTTTCTTAAAGTTTGAGTTTTCAGTTATTTGATAAATTCTTTTATTGAAAATTCTTGATTTTTGCCAAGAATTAATTTCTTCAAATGAACTGAATTTTCCCATCTTTCGACTTTAAGACTTTTGACTTTCGAACTCTTCGTTTTTAATCCAATCGTATCCTTTTTCTTCCAATTCTAAAGCCAATGAGGCATCACCAGATTTTACTATTTTTCCATTGTACAATACGTGAACAAAATCAGGAACGATATATTCCAACAATCTTTGATAATGTGTGATTACTATGATGGCATTTTGATCGCTTTTCAATTTGTTTACACCGTTTGCAACAATTCGAAGGGCATCGATATCCAAACCTGAATCGGTTTCATCAAGAATAGCCAATTTAGGTTCTAACATTGCCATTTGGAAAATCTCATTTCTCTTTTTTTCTCCTCCAGAAAATCCTTCGTTTAAGGAACGAGATAAAAATTTACGGTCAATTTCCAACAATTCAGATTTTTCACGAATCACTTTAAGCATTTCATTAGCGGGCATTTCCTCTAAATTGTTTGCTTTTCGGGTTTCGTTAATTGACGTTCTGATGAAGTTAGTTACTGAAACTCCAGGTATTTCAACTGGGTACTGAAACGATAAAAATACACCCTTGTGAGCTCTTTCTTCTGGAGCCAATTCTGCAATGTCTTCCCCGTCTAAAAAGATTTCGCCTTCAGTAACTTCATAGTTTTCATTTCCTGCAATAATTGCTGAAAGTGTACTTTTACCAGCACCATTCGGACCCATTATGGCGTGGATTTCTCCTGCTTTTACCTCAAGGTTAATCCCTTTTAAGATTTCTTTGTCGCCAATGGAGGCGTGTAAATTTTTTATTGATAACATAATTAATTTGGAAATTTGGAAATTTGGAGATAAGATAATTTGAAAAAAATTCACTCTTTTTCAAAATATCGTATTTTCAAATTATCTAATTATTTTTGTTTTGATGTGATTATTATTTTTTTTGCAATTCTTGATATATTATTTATTTGTTCTAATAACTCGTCGACATTTGGATAATTCTCTGAAAATTTACAAAGTTCTAACCAGTAAATTGTTTCTTCAATTTCTTTTGCTGAAATTTTGAATTTATGAATAAAATCAGCTTTACTTTCTGCATTTTGAGCTTCTCTAATATTTGCACCAATTGAAGTCCCAGATTTTAATAATTGATTTGCAATTACATATTTTTTACTTCCTTGTAAATCTTCACAATATTTGATAATTTCAAGAGCAAACTTAAAAGTCAAGGTTACAATTATATTCTCTTTATTTTCCATTTTCAAATTTTCAAATTAAAAAATTTTCAAATTTCCCTTATCCAACCGATCCTTCCAACGAAATCTCCAACAATTTCTGCGCTTCAACGGCAAATTCCATTGGTAACTTATTCAAAACGTCTTTACTAAATCCGTTTACTATTAATGCTATGGCTTTTTCTGTTGGAATGCCACGTTGGTTGCAATAAAAAACTTGATCTTCGCCAATTTTACTCGTTGTTGCTTCATGTTCAATTTTTGCAGTGGTGTTTTTACTTTCAATGTATGGAAAGGTATGTGCACCACAATTGTTTCCCATTAACAACGAATCGCATTGTGAAAAATTCCTAGCATTTTCTGCTCCAGAACCAATTTTTACCAAACCTCTGTAACTGTTTTGGGATTTTCCTGCTGAAATTCCTTTGGATATAATGGTCGACTTGGTGTTTTTACCAATATGAATCATTTTAGTTCCTGTATCGGCTTGTTGAAAATTATTAGTCACCGCAATCGAATAAAATTCGCCCACTGAATTGTCACCTTTTAGAATCACTGAAGGGTATTTCCATGTTACAGCCGATCCTGTTTCAACTTGTGTCCAAGATATTTTGGCGTTTTTCTCGCAAATTCCTCTTTTGGTTACAAAATTGAAAACTCCGCCAACTCCGTCTTTGTTGCCCGGATACCAGTTTTGAACTGTTGAATATTTTATTTCAGCATCTTCCAATGCAATTAGTTCCACTACCGCTGCGTGTAGTTGGTTTTCGTCACGACTTGGTGCCGTACATCCCTCCAAATAAGACACATAGCTTCCTTCGTCGGCAATTAAAAGTGTTCTTTCAAATTGTCCGGTTCCCGCTTGATTGATTCGGAAATAGGTAGAAAGTTCCATCGGGCAACGAACGCCTTTCGGAATATAACAAAACGAACCATCTGAAAATACGGCCGAATTTAAAGCAGCATAATAATTGTCTTTTTGTGGTATAACGGTTCCTAAATGTTTTTGAACCAATTCTGGATATTCCCGAATTGCTTCAGAAATACTCATAAAAATAATGCCTTTTTCTGCTAATGTTTTCTTGAAAGTAGTAGCTACCGAAACCGAGTCAACTACTATATCCATTGCCACATTATTCATCATTTTTTGTTCGTCAACAGAGATTCCTAACTTTTTATACATTCCTAAAAGTTCAGGATCAACATCGTCCAACGTTTTATTAGGATCTATCGCTTTTGGTGCTGAATAATACGAAATAGCTTGAAAATCGGGTTTTTCATAATGCACATTTGCCCATTCCGGTTCGGTCATTTCTTGCCAAGCACGAAAAGCTTCAATACGCCAATCGGTCATCCATTGTGGCTCCTCTTTTTTGTGAGAAATGGCACGGACAATGTCTTCGTTTAACCCAATAGGAAACGTCTCCGAATCAAGTTCAGTATAAAATCCGTACTCGTACTCCTTGTTTTCGAGTTCAATTTTTAAATCGTCTTCTGTGTATTTTGACATAAATTTAATTTAAAAATTTAAAGATTTAAAAATTTAAAAATTCTTAAAACCTTAAATAATAATTTTTCTATAGTTGAATCTAAGTACTTGATAAAATAGAAATATTTTGAGAAATTTCAATTTATAATTGATAGCTTTCCATTATTTCTTTATCTGAACAAAACTCTAATTCTCTTGCTAAAACCAACCTACTTCTAACCTCAGCGAAACTTCCTTTGGCAATTTTTAGGTAACTAATAAATTGCTTATTATTGTTGTACTCTGAACCTTCTGTAATATTATTTGTGCTTGAAATCACGGTTCTTTTAATTTGATCTTTAAATCCAAATTCTTTTTCTAACTAAGAATTATTTGATAATATAAAAATTCGTTTAGATAGCAAAACTCCTTTTTTGTAAACTTCAAACTCTTCAAAAGATTTTGTCATAATCTTTAAATTAATAAATGTTTTAATCTTTAAATCTTTACAATGAAAAACTCTCCCCGCATCCGCAAGTTCTACTAGCGTTTGGATTATTAAATACAAATCCTTTTCCATTTAAACCGCCAGAAAACTCTAAAATTGTTCCTGCCAAATACAAAAATGATTTTTTTTCTACAGCTATTTTTACATTATTATCTTCAAAAACTTTATCATTTTCACCCAGTTCTTTGTCGAATTTTAATTCATATGACAAGCCTGAACAACCACCACTTTTTACGCCCACTCGAACGTAATCTTGGGCCGCGTCAAAACCGTCATGTTCCATCATATCGATGATTTTTTTGCTTGCGGTATCTGAAACTTTTATCATGTTCAAAAAATTTGTTATTTTTATTTTTTCTAAATAAAGCACAAAGTTACTACATTTATCCTTTTTTTAGATAAATAATAACATTTTTATAACTGATATAACTATAGAAAAAAATGATTTTGTAAAATCAACTTCGTTTTTTGTATTTTGCATCGAATTAAATTTCACTAAAATGAAAATATATCCTATTGAAGCAGGAAATTTTAAATTGGACGGCGGTGCCATGTTTGGCGTAGTTCCTAAAACGATTTGGAACAAAACAAATCCGGCTGACGGTAATAATTTGATTGATATTGCTGCGCGTTGTTTGTTAATTGAAAACGGAAATCGTTTGATTTTAATTGACACCGGAATGGGAAACAAACAATCTGAAAAGTTTTTTAGTTATTATTCGCTTTGGGGAAATCATTCTTTAGACAATTCGTTGGCTCAATTTGGTTTTCATCGCGATGATATAACAGATGTATTTATGACGCACTTGCATTTTGATCATTGTGGCGGAAGTATCAATTGGAACAAAGACAAAACAGGTTATGAAGTTGCTTTTAAAAATGCCAAGTATTGGACCAACGAAAGCCATTGGGAATGGGCTACCAAACCAAATTCAAGAGAAAAAGCTTCGTTTTTACACGAAAATATCATTCCGATGCAAGAAAGCGGTCAATTAAACTTTATAAAAAGACCTGAAGGTGATTTTTTAGAAAAATCTGAATTAGGTTTTGGGATCTTTTTTGCAGATGGTCATACCGAAAAACAAATGCTTCCACATATTCATTATCAAGGAAAAACTTTTGTTTTTTGTGCTGATTTATTGGCTACTGCTGGACATATACCTATTCCGTATGTGATGGGGTATGACACTAGACCTTTATTAACACTTGATGAAAAAACAAAATTTATGAACTTGGCTGCAGAAAATAATTATCACTTAATTTTGGAGCATGATGCTCATAATGAAATCATTACTGTAGAAAAAACAGAAAAAGGCGTGCGGTTGAAAGAAGTGCTTTCCTTCAAAGATTTATCATAATCAAATGTTAAGTAATTCTTTAACTGTAACAAAAATTAAATACTTTTGACTTATCAAAAAAATCATATTAATCAATACATACTTATGAAACCAATCAAAACAATCTTATTTGCTTCCGTTGCAATTGTTTCTTTGTTAAACAGTCCTTTTGCTCAAGCTCAAGATAAATTAACTCCTAAAAAAGGCGCTATAAAAGAAGCCGACTTGATTCGTTGGAGTCACTTAGACCTCGCAAAAGATACCATTCCTGGAATGAGTATTGACAAGGCTTACGCCGAATTATTGAAGGGCAAAAAAGGATCTCCAATTATTGTTGGAGTTATTGATTCTGGTCTTGATATTGACCACCCAGATTTAAAAGGGAAAATTTGGGTAAACAAAAAAGAAATCGCTGGAAACGGCATTGATGATGATAAAAATGGGTTTATTGATGACGTAAATGGATGGAATTTTTTGGGGGAAGCCACTAATGAAAATCTTGAATTAACCCGAATTGTAAAAAAGGGAGATGATGGAAGCGAAATTTATAAAGCTGCTAAAGCAGAATTAGATGAAAAACTTGCAGAGTTAATGCAACAAAAACCTCAAGTTGATATGATTTCTGGAGCTGATAAAGCCATTAAAGCTTATTTAAAAAAAGAAATTTATACTGAAGCAGATTTAAATGCAATATCTACAACGGATGAATCTTTGAAAAGAAGTAAAACCATCATGTCTAGCATTGCGGGTCAGGCGGGTGCTGGTTTTCAAGAAGAAATTGATGGTTATATTGACTTTATTTATGATCAGTTGAATTATAATTTGAATGTTGAATTTGACGGAAGAAAAGTGGTAGGAGATAATCCGAACGATATTAATGACAAAAAATATGGTAACGGAAATGTAAAAGGTCCAAATGTTGAAGATGCACGTCACGGAACACACGTTGCTGGAATCATTGCTCAAACTAGAGGCAATAATATTGGTGGCGACGGTGTTGTAGCTAATAATGTTAAAATCATGGCAGTTAGAGCTGTGCCAAATGGAGATGAATATGATAAAGATATCGCTTTAGCCATCAGATATGCGGTAGATAACGGTGCAAAAGTTATCAACGGAAGTTTTGGTAAAGACTATTCGCCTAACAAAGAATGGGTTTTTGAGGCCATCAAATATGCTGAAAGCAAAGACGTTTTGTTTGTGCATGCAGCAGGAAATGATGGTAAAGATGTTGATTTTGAACCAAACTACCCAACGGACGAAGTTAATGGTGTTGAATTTGCATCTAATTTTTTGACCATTGGTGCCTTGAATAACGGCGTTGGAAAATCAGATTTAGTGGCTTCTTTTTCTAACTATGGCGCTAATAATGTAGATGTTTTTTCTCCTGGGATGAAAATTTATGCAACAATTCCAAACAACAAATATTTGTACGAACAAGGAACTTCAATGGCGTCTCCAAACGCGGCTGGTGTTGCCGCTTTGATTCGTTCCTATTATCCAAACCTAAAAGCGTCTCAAGTAAAACAAATCTTAATGAACTCAGGAACAGTAATGCCTGTTGAAGTTGAATTGGGAGAAAATAAAGAAGTGAGAGCGTTTGCAAAAGCATCAAAATCTGGGAGTATTGTTAATGCTTTTAATGCTTTGAAAATGGCAGAAAAAATGTCGGCAAAAGCTCCTAATCCAAAAATGAAAAATTAATATTTTGTAATTATATTAAAATTGGCAAATGTTCTTCCTTGTTTTTGAAGAAAATTTGTCAATTTTGTTTTTTATTTAATCCCAAAAAATGAACCAAAATACTTTTAAAAACATGAAAAAAACAATATCGATTTGTTTGATAATTATTAGTTTTCAATTGGCTACGGCCCAAAACAGAACGTATTGGCAACAAGAAGCCAACTATAAAATGGAAGTTGATATGGATGTTAAAACCTATCAATATAAGGGAAAACAAGAATTAGTTTACACGAATAATTCGCAAGATACCCTACAAAAAGTATATTATCATTTATTCAATAATGCCTTTCAACCAGGCAGTGAAATGGATCACAGACTTCAAAACGTTAAAGACCCTGATGCCCGAATGGTTAACAAAGTTCGAATAGCAGACAAAGATGTAAAAGAAAGTCGCATATCGAAACTTTTACCAAACGAAATGGGTTTTTTACACATTCAAAATTTTAAACAAGATGGTGTTTCTGCAGTAGCAAAAGAAGTAGAAACTATTCTAGAAGTGAACTTGAACAAGCCGCTAATGCCAGGAAAAAGTACCGTTTTTACTTTAGATTTTGAAGGGCAAGTTCCAATTCAAATTAGAAGATCGGGAAGAAATAACAAAGAAGGTGTAGAGTTGTCGATGGCTCAATGGTATCCAAAAATTGCCGAATTTGATTTTGAAGGATGGCATGCCGACCCATACATTGCTAGAGAATTTCATGGAGTTTGGGGAAGTTTTGATGTAAAAATAACTTTGGATAAAAATTATATTTTAGGCGGAAGTGGCTATCTTCAAAACGGTAATGAAATAGGTTTCAACTACCAAGATAAAGGATTTGAAGTAAAAATTCCTAAGAAAACAAAAACGCTGACTTGGCATTTTATAGCGCCAAATGTTCATGATTTTACATGGGCGGCTGATAAAAATTATATTCATGATGTAGTAGAATCCAACTTTGGAACTACCCTTCATTTTTTATACAAAAACAATCCGAAAATAATAGAAAACTGGAAAAATGCCCAGCCAAAAACGGTGGCTTTGATGGAGTTATACAACAAAATTGTTGGTAAATATCCTTACAAACAATATTCTGTAATTCAAGGTGGCGATGGTGGTATGGAATATGCGATGTGCACATTGATTCTTGGCGAAGGCACTTTTGAAGGACTCGTTGGTGTGATTGCGCACGAAATGGCACACTCTTGGTTTCAACATGTTTTGGCATCTAATGAAAGCAAACATCCATGGATGGACGAAGGCTTCACTTCATATCTTGAAGATGTTGGATTGAACGAATTGGCTGAAAAAAAAGTACAAAATCCTTTTGAAGGTGCCTACAAAACCTACGCAAAACTAGTTGAATCTGGCAAAGAACAACCCCTTTCTACACATGGTGACAGGTATGATGAAAACAGAAGTTACAGCATTGCATCGTATGTAAAGGGCGAATTATTTTTAACTCAATTGGAGTATTTATTAGGAAAAGAAAATCTTTCCAAAACGGTGAAAAAATATTATGCTGATTTTAAATTTAAACATCCAACACCAAACGATATTAAAAGAACAGCAGAACGTGTTTCTGGTGCTAATTTAGATTGGTTTTTGGTTGATTGGACCCAAACATTAAACACCATTGATTATGCGGTTTCTGAAGTAAAATTTGACGGGATTTATGTGGGAGGAGTTTCTACCATCAAACTTAACAGATCGGGAAGAACACCTATGCCAATTGATGTTTTAGTAGAATATACAGACGGATCGCTAGAAGGTTATTATATCCCGTTGCGCATGATGTCTTTTCAAAAAGAAAACCCTTTGCCAAATGTAAAAAGAACCACTTTGGCTGATTGGACTTGGGGAAATCCAAATTATACAATAACCATTCCTGGGAATAAAACAATCAAAAAAGTTACTCTTGACCCGCTAGGTTTAATGGCAGATGTGAAAAGAGAAAATAATATTTTCGAGAATAAATAAAGTAAAAAAGCCCCAAATCTTTAAAAAATTTGGGGCTTACTTTTTATGTTTTTAGGTTACAATAATTTCAAATATGAAATTTCATTGTACACTTTATATGTTTTAGATTTGGCATCAAAAAATTCTAATTCAGCATATTCAATTTCAATTTTATCTCCTTTTGCAATTTTATTTTTAATCAAAAGTGAATCGCCTTCAAAGGCAAATAACCAAATAAATTCTTTCTTTTCTTTTGCATCGTTTATTAAAACAATGGTGTTAAATTCATTGGTAGTCATTATTTCAAAGGTTCCTGTAAAAGACAAAGCGGGCTCTTCTTCATATGCTTCCTCTGCTACCTCATCAGTAGTTTGTAGTTTTGAGAACACATCCGGACAAACGAATGCCATTTGAATTCCAATTTCTTCAGCAATGCTTTTAATTGATTCCGATTCTTTACCTGAAGTAAAACCAATAGATTTTCTTTCTTTGTCAGATAATTTTCCAACAGATTCCAACAAACATAAACCAAGGGTAGTTTCAGAAACTTCGGTTTTGTCTTTTGTGCATTCGCAAGCAAAATTGGCTAATTTTTTAATTATCTCCTCTTTTTTCTGTGCAAAAAGAAAAGTTGGTAACAATAATAATAAAAAGATTTTTTTCATGTTTAATAATTTAAGGGTTGGAAAATCGTTCAAATCTAATAATAATTTAAAATCATTTTAGATAAACTGCTGACTTTTTTATAATTTTTTTCTTAAAATAGAATTTGTAGATTTACAAGATATTAAAATGAATCCGATGAAACGAATACTTTTACTTTTTGCCTTTTTATTTTTAAGCACCATCACTTTTGGGCAAACTATCAAACTGAAAACAAGTTCGGTTAGTTTTGTTGAAAAAACTGTAAAAGGCAAATGGGGCGAATGGTCTGATTTTGTGAAGGCAGATTTACTAATTACAATTGATGCAAAAAAAGATCGAATTGTGGTCAATTCTCCTGTTATTCAAGTTTTTACAATTACCAATTATGGTGAAAAAACAGAAACGGCATCAGACAAAACGGTTCCGTTTGAATGTATCGATAACAATGGTTCGAAATGTACAATTTTTGTAATCACTCGAAAAAAAGAAGAAAATAGAATGCAGTTTTACATCAATTATTCTGAAGTAAAATTTGTGTATAACATCTATAATTAAAGATAATTATGGATTTTAAATATCCTAAAAAAGAAAAACTAAAGAGTAACAAGACTATCGGAATGCTTTTTACAGAAGGCAAATCGGTATCAAAATATCCGTTACGATTGGTTTATGCTGAAACACAAAACCAAGAAGAAAAAATCTTGTTTGGCGTTTCTGTTTCCAAAAAACATTTTAAAAATGCGGTTGATCGGAATTATTTTAAACGGGTATTGAGAGAATGTTATCGATTAAATAAACATTTATTTTTAGAGCATTTGGACACATCTTATGCCGTTATGTTTTTTTATCAAACAAAAGACCGATTGACCTATCAGGAAATAAATGAAAAAACGGTGCTTCTTTTTGAAAAATGGATTCAGAAATTAAAAGAAACCGACTCGATTAAATAAGATTTTTACGAAAATTTAAACACATAAAAACATGTTATTTAAAATTAAAAAAAGATATTTCGTTCCGGTAATTGCAGCCGGAATCCTTTTTGTAGGCACCAGTTTTAAAGACGATTTTTTTGAAATTGCCAAACAAATTGAAATCTTTACTACGTTGTTCAAAACCGTAAATCAAAACTATGTTGATGAGATAAACCCATCTGAATTAATGGATAAAGCCATCAAAAGCATGTTGGCAGATCTAGACCCTTACACCAATTATTTTAATGAGCAAGATGCTATAAAATATAAAATCAACAATACCGGAGAATATACCGGAATTGGAGCTATGATTACCCGAAAAGAAGATAAATTAATCATCAAAGAGCCCTACAAAGGGTATCCTGCAGACAAAGCGGGGTTAAAAGCAGGAGATGCGATTATTCAAATTGGCGATGTTTTATTGTCGGATTATAAAGAAGATGCATCAGAATTATTGAAAGGTACCAAAAACACCAAAGTGAATGTTACTTATTTACGTCAAGGAAAAACAATTACAACCCAATTGATACTTGACGAAGTTGATATAAACGCGGTTTCTTTTTTTAGCAAAATTGATGACAAAACAGGATATATTGTTCTTTCTGCTTTTAATAAAAAAACAACCAAAGAGACCAAAGAAGCTATTGAAAAATTGAAAGATCAAGGAGCCGAACGATTAATTTTGGATTTGAGAGGCAATCCAGGTGGCTTACTAAACGAAGCGGTGAATGTGTGCAATTTATTTGTGCCAAAAGACGAAATTATTGTTACCACAAAATCTAAAAACGAGAAATATAATATAACCTATAAAACAACCAAAGAAGGGTTCGATTTAGATATTCCGTTGGCTATAATTGTTGATGGAAGAAGTGCATCGGCATCTGAAATTGTAGCGGGAGCACTGCAAGATTTGGATAGAGCCGTGGTTATTGGAAGTAGAAGTTTTGGAAAAGGTTTGGTTCAAAGACCTATCGATATGACCTATGGAACTCAGGTGAAAGTGACGATTTCTAGATATTTCACTCCGTCTGGCAGATGTATCCAAGCCTTAGATTATTGGAACAAAGATAAAAATGGTAAAGCCGTGCGAACCGAAGCATCCAATTACACTGCTTTTAAAACAAAAAACGGAAGAACCGTTTATGATGGCGGAGGAATTCAGCCCGATGTTGAATTGGAAGAAACTAAAATTAGTACGATTGCCGAAGTATTGTTAAAAAACGATGCTATTTTTAACTTTGCAACGCAGTATTTTTATAAACATCCATCGCTTGGCGAAACCATTCCTGAAATTTCAGATAGTGATTTTGTTGAATTTAAAGATTTCTTGAAAAAAGAAAAAATTAGTTTTGATACTGAAACAGAGTTGGCTCTGAAAAACACCTTAGAAAAAGCCAAAAAAGAAAAATTAGACGATTCAATTATCAACGAATATAATCTGTTATTGAATGCTTTACAAAAAAGTGAAGCAGCTTTATTAGATAAAAATCAAAAGGAAATTAAAAAAATAATTCAAGAAGAATTAATTAAAAGATACCAATACAAAGAAGGGTTGTATAAGTATTACACCAAAAATAATTTCGAAATAATGAAAGCAAAAATGCTTTTGGAGAATCGTTTAGAATATGATAAAATTCTTAAAAAATAATGGAAAAAATTTTTAAAATATTTGTTCTTTTATCGTTCGGCTTTCTTCAAGCGCAAGAAGAAGTGGTGCAATCTGTTTATTTTGAATTTGATAAATTTTCAACTGACGATAAACAAGGCGAATCATTATTAAATTTCATTAAAACATCTGACTCTACCAGGATAGAATCAATACAAATTTATGGTTATACAGATGATGTTGGAAAAGATGATTACAACTACGTGCTTTCAACAAACAGGGCCAATAATGTGCAATGTTTGCTTCTTGATAATGGCATAAAAAATAAAATTATTGTTACTATTGAAGGAAAAGGACGCATACTAATTGAAGATGATATTGCAGAAAATCTTCCTGAAAAAAGATCTAAAAACAGACGTGTAGATGTTGTATTAAATCTAAAACCTTTACCAAAAATTGAATTACCTGGTTTTTATGACGGAATTAAAAAGAACCACGTTGTGGGCGATCATATATATTTAAACGCAATTTTGTTTGATAAAGGAAGTAGCAAATTGACCACGAAATCGAAAACCGAATTAGACAAAGTGGCGCTTTTATTGGTTAGATATAACACCTTGCATTTTGAAATTCAAGGGCATGTTTGTTGCACGCCGCCTTACCAAAAAGATGCGATTGATAAAGACACTAAAAAAAGACAACTATCAATTAACAGAGCTGAATCGGTTTATAAATATCTAGCTTTTAGAAGGGTAGCCAAAAACAGAATGACGTTTAAAGGATATGGAAACACAGTGCCGCTTGGCAAGGAGCCAGAATATGACAGAAGGGTTGAACTTGTAATTACTAAAACAAAATAGTTCAATAATGAAAAAAATATTCTTTATCTTTCTATTCATCAACCTTGGTTTTGGGCAATCAAAAAAAGATACGCTTACAATCTATTTTGATTCAAACGAATATAAAATAAATTCAGATAGCGAAGTTATTCTTCAAACTTTTTTTTCTAAAAAAACAATAGAAATTACAAACATTACCATTGAAGGCTTTTGTGATGATGTTGGAAAAACAAATGCAAATGCATCGTTGGCTGATAACAGAGCGAAGATTATTGCTGATTATCTAAAAATTAACTATTCAATACTGGCATCATCTGTGATTGGAAAAGGGGAGCTTCCAACTTCAATTACATCAAATCCTGAAATTGTAAGAAAAGGGAACAGAAAGGCAGTTATTGTTGTTGAATATTCATTGAAAAAAGTGAAATCCGAGCAGAAAACTTCAGTTTCAACTTATAAAAATTGGAATGATTTACTTAAAATTGGCGATAAAATTATCATACAAAATTTGCTTTTTATAGGAAGCACGACTCGGTTTGAGGAACCAGAAAAGGCAGAAAGTGAACTACAAAAAATTGTGGAATATCTCAAATCAAATCCAAAAATTGAGATTGAAATTCAAGGGCATGTTTGCTGTATTTCGAAATCATATAAAGATGCCAGAGACGTATATTCTGGCAAAAACAACTTATCTGAAACACGAGCTAAAAAAGTTTACGATTACTTTGTTTCGCATGAAATTGTGCCCGAACGATTGTCATTTAAGGGTTTTGGAAGACAGTTTCCTATTCCAAATGGTGAAGAAATGCAAAACAAAAGAGTTGAAGTTGTAATTAAAAAAATGTAAACTAACTCTCTTTTTTCATTTCTATGTGCGGAATATCATCTTCTAGATATACCTCGCTTGTTGGAACAAAACCGTGGCTTTCGTAAAATTTTTGTAAGTATAATTGTGCTGAAATCGTAATTTTTTCTTTACCAAATAGTTTTTTGATGTGATTAATAGCCTGTTGCATCAATTGATGTCCCAGTTTTTGAGCTCTAGCGTCATGATGCACAATAACGCGACCGATGGAGGCATTTTCAAAATAAACACCCGCATCAAACAATCGGGCGTAAGCCACTAATTTACCTCCAACTTCTCCTAAAAGATGGATTGCCTTTTGATCTTTATAATCAATGTCTTGATAAACGCAGTTTTGCTCCACAACAAAGACCATAGAACGAAGTTCTAACACAGAATATAGTTCGGTTAGAGTTAATGCCTCAAATGGCTTTATTTTCCAATTTATTTCTTGACTCATTTATTTCTTTTTAAAAATTGAACCGATTTTATGATGGACTCCAATTCAAACATTACATCGCGTTTTTTCTTTGATGGTGCATAGCAAAATCCTTCGATCACTAAAATTCGATTGTTTTTTTCGTCAATAATGGCATAATTGATAAATGGTCCGCCCATTGACTCGTGCGAAAGTTCCCAGTTGCCTTTGGTTTCATAGGTTTTTTTGCCATATATTTTTGTTTCCGATAAATAGGGCGAAAACGCTTTTTCGGTAATCATTCGGGTTTTTGGAACGGCTCCATGAATATATCTGTTTCCTATGGAATCGCGTTTTTTAATTATTTGTTTGATTACATTTTTTTTGGTTTTAAGCGACGTAATAGGAAGTTCATAAAAAATCAAACTAACGTTTCCGCTGGTAATCTCTTTTTTGAACCAAACAAACTTCTTTCCATACATTACCATTTTGTATTTGACTGGAATGGGAATTCGAATGTTGAATTTGTCGCTTAATTTCTGAGAATAATTTACCGAATCCTGAAGCATTTGCTTTTGAGAAACTTCTATTTCAGATTGTTTAATGGTTTGTATAATTAACGAATCGTTTGATTGAATGGAGTCAAGCAATTCTCTGACAGATCTTCCCGAAATATGAACTACAACTTGTGGGTTTACATATTCGTTGGCAACTATCTTAAACTGACTGGTTGAAGCTTTTTTAATAACTATAATATTTCTACTATTGCTCATAAATCCTTCTAATAATTTTACAGGATATTGGTTTAATGTAAAATTTGGTTCTTCTTGGGGCAGTCCTAAAACTGGAGATGCAAATTTATTTCTCACACTATCTCCTACTTCGCCATTCCAGATTTCATCATCAATAATAACTGAAACATTATTGATTTTACCTGTAACTTCTGTGGTGCGTTTAACGGTTTTCTTGTTGCACGAAACAAGAATACTAAAAACTAAAAGGCATAAAAAATGGGCTTTTTTCATAATCAGAAATAAAGCCCAAATTTATAGAAGTTTTTTGGTATTATCCGTTTATTTTTAATTTCATTCCGGGTTTTAAATCGTCTTCTTTTAAATTATTCTGTTTTTTAATATCTGAAATTGAAACTCCTGGAAATTTTTTTGAAATTTTATACAATGAATCGCCCGGCTGCACTTGATATATTTTTTCTTTTACTTTTTTGGTCGAAGATGTAATTTGTTGATTTGATTTATCCGAATCCAAATCAGCGTTTAAGGTTGTTTTCCCTACAACAAGGGTTGTTCCTGCTTTTACAGAATTACCTTCAATAAGGTTAAGTTCTCTCAATTCATCAATCGAAATTTTATATTTTCGAGCAATAGCTCCCAAAAACTCTCCTTTTGCAACAACATGTTCGATGTTCTTTGTTTCAACAACAATTGCTTGGTTATCTGGTGCAGATAAAACAAGTTGCATGCCTATTTTAACGTTATCATCGGGCAGGTTGTTCCAGTTTTTTATATCTTCTGGTTTTAAATTATGCGCTTTAGCGATAGAAAATAAACCATCGTTTTTTACCACCGTATAGAGCTTGTTCTCTTCTTTTTCTTTTACGGTGTCAACGGCTTTTTTAATTTCTGCTTTTGTTTTTTTAACAGTCGGTGTTGAGGCAATGGCTTCTTTAGGCTCGCTGATAACTGGATTTTTGATTTCTTTTCGTACCGTCGTAGTTACTTTCTCATTTTTAATGATTTTTAACTTTTCACCTGGCATAATATTCGAACCTTTGATTTTGTTCCATTTTTTAACGTCGGAAACAGCTACATCATATTTTTCTGCTATCACACCCAAATTATCTCCCGATTTAACTTTGTGGTATTTAATAACATCTTTTTGAACGGTAACTTTTTCTATTACAAATTGTGGCTTTGTTTTAACCTTTGTTGAATCACCCGCAATGGCAACTTCTTGTTTATCAATTGGTTTTGAAAGCGAATCTTTTACAGCTAAACTTGATTCTGAAATTTTAATTTTCAAATTTCTGCCCGATTTTATGTAAGACGATTTCAAACCGTTCCATTTTTTTATTTCGTCTTCAGTTACTTCATATTTTGCAGCGATATCAGCAATATTATCTCCTTTTCGAACCTTATGATATTTGACATCTCCAGGATTTAATTTTTCAGCAATTGGAGCTTGATTTGGGCGTTCACGTTTGCTTTCTTCATAAGCAATGTACGAATAAACTTTTTCCTCATTGGAAGTAAAAATGGCAATCTTGTCTTTTGGAAGTCTCAAATAATTCTGATCTCCTGTTACATATGGCACTTCATTTCTTTTGTAAGATGGGTTATAAAATTTTAATTCATCGACAGAAATGTCCAATAAATCAGATACTTGTTTAAAAGTCATGTGCTTTTTGACCATGATGGTATCTGTAGCAAAATGATTGGCAATGGCCTTGTTTGGCACAATTCCGTGTTCTTTGTGGTATTCAAAAATATACATGGTTGCCAAAAAAGCGGGTAAATAACCTTGGGTTTCTTTGGGTAAATTTTTACGAATATTCCAATAATTTTGTTGCCCTCCAGAGCGTCTGATTGCCTTTGCAACATTTCCGGGTCCTGAATTGTATGATGCTAAAACCAAATCCCAATCGCCAAAAATTTTATACATATTCAGCATGTATTGAGAAGCGGCTTGACTTGCTTTTAATGGTTCGCTTCTTTCGTCTTCATACGACGTTATGTTTAAACCGTATTGTCTTCCTGTTTGGTACATAAATTGCCACAAACCAGTTGCTCCCACTCTAGAAACCGCTAACGGATTCAAGGCAGATTCTACCACTGCTAAGTATTTTATTTCTAATGGAATGTTGTTTTTGGCAAGTTCTTCTTCAAAAATAGGAAAGTAAAATTGTGATATTCCCATCAATCGTTCAAATCCTTTTTTTCTGTTTTTTAAAAATGATTTGATGACATTTTCTAGACCGATATTGTATTCGATATTAAACGGCGATTTCTCGTCCATTAGTTTTAATCGTTCCTTCAATAATTCGGTTGGTAATTCATAATCTACCTTTACATCGGGATCGATGTTTTTTATATCTGATAATAAATTTTCATAAACATCCAAAGCAGATAGCTCTTGCGTCCATCTAGTATCTATGCACGAAGCCATTTCGTCATTTACAAAAGTGGATTTTATAGAATCTAAAAAAGAAATTTTAATGGTTTTTTTAACAACCGAATCCTGATTTATAGTTGTTCCTTGTGTTTGTAAAGAAGTGCTTTTTACTACTTCTTGTCCGAAAAGTGCAAAGGAAGCAAATACAAAAATCGCGGTTAATGGGGTTTTATTAATCATGTTTTTGTTTGTTTTAAATGTATGTAGCATACAGTAAGAAACAAACTTACTGATTTATAATACATTATAATGTTTAATATTTGTTAAAAAACAACAATTAGTCTAAAACAGCTTGAATTCCAGGTAAAACTCTTCCTTCCAACATTTCTAACATGGCGCCACCGCCTGTTGACACATAACTCATTTTTTCTTCCAATCCGAATTGTTTTACAGCTGCAACAGAATCGCCACCGCCCACTAATGAGAATGCCCCGTTAGCAGTTGCTTCTGCAATAAACTCGCCCAATTGAATGGTTCCTTGTGCAAACGTTGGCATTTCAAAAACACCTAGTGGTCCGTTCCAAAGAATGGTTTTGGACTCTAAAATTACTTTTTTGAATTGTTCCAATGATTTTGGTCCGGCGTCCAATCCTTGCCATCCGTCGGGAATTTGAGTTACATCAATCACTTGAGTATTTGCGTCATTTGAAAAACTATCTGCAGCAATCACATCAACCGGAATATGAATTTGAACACCTTTTTCTTTGGCAAGACGTAAAATTTCTAATGCCAAATCTTGTTTGTCGTCTTCGCAAATTGAGTTTCCAACCTTCCCGCCAAGGGCTTTTACAAATGTAAAGGTCATTCCGCCACCAATAATCATGTGGTCAACTTTGTCTAATATATTTTCAATTACGGTAATTTTTGAAGAAACTTTAGACCCTCCTAATACAGCCGTTACTGGTTTTACTGAATTGTTTAATACTCTGTTCAAACTCTCGATTTCTTTTGCCAGAAGCATTCCGAAACATTTATTATTTTGAAAAAACTGAGCAATGATAGTTGTTGACGCGTGGGCTCTGTGTGCAGTACCAAATGCATCGTTTACATAAATGTCTCCTAATGAAGCCAATTCTTTTGCAAAAGTAACATCGCCAGCTTCTTCTTCTGGGTAAAAACGTAAATTTTCTAACAACAATACTTGACCTGGTTGTAGGTTTTGAGCGGCTTGTTGTGCTACTTCACCCTTGCAATCTGAAGCAAATAATACGGGAACTCCTAAAACTTCTTGGGTTGTAGCTACAATATGACGTAATGAAAACTGATCTTCTTTTCCGTTGGGTCTTCCAAGGTGCGACATCAAAATAACGCTTCCGCCATCGGCAAGGATTTTATCAATAGTTGGTTTGGCAGCCTCAATTCTGTTGGCATCAGTTACTGCAAAATTTGCGTCTAAAGGCACATTAAAATCTACTCTAACAATGGCTTTTTTGTTTTGGAAATTGAAGTCGTTCAAAGTTTTCATTATTCGTTTTTTGTTGTTGAATTAATTTACAAACATACAAAATTATTATTTTTGTATGTTTTAAAATTAATTTTCTATTGTTTGGAAACAAAAAAACCACCGAATTTGTGGTTGTGGTTTGTGTTATTTTGAATTTAATGGAGGTTGAAATTGGAATTTTTTGGGATTTGTTTTCGTCAGATTTGGTAAGACCTACAAACTTTTAAACACAAAAGTTTGGGAAAAAATAGATTTTTCGTATTTTTAAACTAGCTGTATGTAAAAAGAATTTGCAAACAAGTTAAAAAAAAGAGGAACTAAATCCTCTTGAAAATTTAACAAAAACTTTTCGATAACCCATAAATGCTGTGAATGTAATCGGTTCCGTTCAACAAGAGTTTAACTCATTGATTTTATTTTTTGTTGGTATTCGTTGAATTTCATTTCATTGCTCGGCTTTCATCCGCAACGAAACTCTAGTTGTTAACGGTAGTTTCTTTATGTCACACAAATATTAACAAAGATCGTTTGCTCATCATCATAGAAAAAAATGTTCAAAAAATGATCTTCTTCGCCCTCTATTTTTCGTATAAACTTTTTAATTATTTTAATATCTTTTTTTTCTTTTAACGTATTTTTAAATTCAGCGAAACCAACAATTTCTTTTTCTTCACTAATTCTTTTGTCATCATTTAATTCCTTTAAAAGCTTTTTATAATCAGATTTAGATAATTTAATTTGTGAACTAGAGCAATATTCTCCTTTAAAGTCAGGGTAAGAAGCTGACTTTTCAATAAATTCGGCCGATTCAGGAATTTCTCTTAACGTTACTGTCTTAAATACTTCTTCATAAAAGCTTTCAGAAGGATAAAGTGAGTCATAAGTTATATAAACTATTGCGAATAGAATAGTTAAAACATAAGCTATATTTATTTTTCGACTAAATTCACGTGAGAGTTTTTGCTTTCTTTTAAGGTATATTTTGAAAGGCAAGTAAATTAAATATAATATTCCACCTCCAATTGAAAAGATGATAAACATAATACAAAAAACAAAAATTCCCATAGTTTATTGATTTGTGTAGTTTCTGCGACGAAATTACCGCTAACTAATTAACATAAGAAAGTTATTGCGTTTTTAACATATTCTATTTGGCAAATAACTTCCAACAAGCTTTGTGTTTTTGTAAATATTTTTCAAATGTAAACAAAAATTTTTATTGTGGTGGTTTTGGTTTTGGCTTTTTTGGAAAACAAATATTCAGTATTCCGTAAACCCGCATGAGGGATGGAGGCGGCATCCTTTTACTTGCCCCTGTGCGGCGGTGCTGGTTTGGGGCAAGCAAAAGATATAGCCGAGAGCCCGACGGCAAAAGCCCTGGGCAGCTTTGCTGATTGGGGCTTTTGCCGGCATGCCCAAATATCTGAAATTGTATTTTTATTTTTGGATGGGTTTGTAGTATCTTTGCTTATGCAGTTTTCAGAAATTTTAGGTCACGAACACATTAAAAGTCATTTGCAAAAAAGTGCCGAGCAGGGTAGGGTGCCGCATGCGCAATTGTTTGTGGGTCCGGAGGGCACGGGGACTTTGGCGATGGCGATTGCCTATGCGCAATACTTGATTTGTGGTAATGTGGGCGGTGAAAATGTGGGTGAAAACACGGCTTGTAATTTGAAGTTTGGGAATTTTTCGCACCCCGATTTGCATTTTGTTTTTCCAACGGTGACGACGGAAGATGTGAAATCAAAACCGAAGAGTATTGATTTTATGTCGGAATGGCGTAATTTTTTGTCTGAAAATGTGTACGGAGGCTTGTTTGACTGGTATAAAGAGTTGGGGGTGAAGAATAAACAAGGCGAAATTAGGGTAGATGATGCGCAGGAAATTTTGAAATCTTTGTCGTTGAAAGCGATGGAAGGCGGTTACAAGGTTTTGATTATTTGGATGGCTGATAAATTGAATTTGTCGGCATCAAATAAATTGTTGAAATTTTTGGAGGAACCTACTGACAAGACGGTTTTTATATTGATTTCTGAAAAGGAAGAAGATATTATTCAAACGATTCGGTCGCGATGCCAAGTACTTCATTTTAATGCACTTCCTGAAAAGGAGATTGCAGATGCTTTGGTTAATAACCACGGATTGGAAGTAAACAAGGCACAAAAAATAGCTCATTTGTCGCAGGGAAATTACAATAAATCGTTGCGCCTTTTGCATGATGTGGGCGAGGATTTTCCGTTTGAACAATGGTTTGTTGACTGGGTTCGGGCTGCTTTTAGAGCCAAAGGAAATGCAGCATCTGTTCTGGATTTAATTGTGTGGAGCGATACCATTGCGGGCATTGGGCGTGAGGCGCAAAAGAAATTTTTGAATTATTGTATTGATGTTTTTCGTCAGGCGCTTTTGTTGAATTATGAAACACCAGAGCTTGTTTATTTTGAGCCGTCTGTAGAAAAATTTAAATTGGAAAATTTTGCTCCTTTTGTGAATAATTCAAATATTCAGGAGATTTTTAAAGAGCTCTCGGATGCTATTTATCATATTGAACGCAACGGAAATGCAAAATTGATTTTGACTGATTTATCTATAAAATTAACCCGATTAATCCATAAAAAATAATACCTATGAATTATCCTGCTTCTATTTTAATTTTAATTTTTTTGGCGGTAACTTTTATTACCTCTGCCCACGACAAATTGTTTCATTGGAACGATAATGTTTCTTGGTTAAAATCGCATTTTGCCAAAACCATTATTAAAGATTTTGTGCCCGCTTCTTTAGGCTTGGTTTTGTTTTTGGAACTTATTGCTGGTATTTTGAGTGTTATTGGCGTGTTTCAAATTTTTATTTCTGGCGAACGCTTTTTTGGTTATTATGGCGCGGTTTTTTCGTCAATTGCTTTGTTGTTTTTATTGTTAGGACAGCGATTGGCTAAAGAATATGATGGTGCTAGAACCATTGCTATTTATTTTGTTCCGGCGGTTATTGCGGTTTATTGGTTGAGTTAGTTTTTTTTCTTTTAGGCATTAGGCAATAGTGATAAGTGATTAGTTACTAGTAATTGGTAATTAGAGACTTGAAAACTGTGACTGTTGACTGCGACTGAAAAAATTTACAAACTTGCTTTAAACATTCTGAGTTCGTCCCAGGTGAAGGCATCGCCGAGTTTTTCTTTCATTGGGGTAACGCTTTCTTCGTTGTAGTTTTCGAACTCTTTGGTGAGCTGTTCTATTTTGTCTTGTGGCATAAAATCAGTAATTGAAACGGCTTTTTCTTTGATTAATTTGGTGAAATGACCGAGAATTGTGGATGGTGATAGTTTTCTTAATTCAGCGATTTGTTCGATTGAATTTTTTTCTATCCACATTTCATAAGTGATTTGAGTAGTTGGTTTTTTGGCCGTTTTCTCGGTATTTTTCTTTTTTGGAAGGTATAAATTTTCGTCGTCTTTAACCGATATTAGTGCTTGATTGTTTTGTTTGTAGTCTTCAAAAACACGTTCAATTTTATTTATTTTATATGATTTAATGGCTTCCGATTGGAGGCTTTCTTTGTGTATAGGCTTTTGATTTACAATGGTTTCAATCATTTTTTTGGCTTTCATCAAGCGTAAAATGGCATTGGTTTGAAGCTCCTCGATTGTTTGTAATTCGTCATAGAATTGCTTCATCAATTTCATACGTTTTACTTCTTCAATTTTATACAAAATTTGATACATCAAGGCATCTAATTTTTCGAAAAAATAATTGTATGCAGCTTCGATTCTTAAGTTAATGAATTCAAAATCAACATTTTCAGTGTAAAATAATTTATCTAATTGACTCATAAATTTCACTGACGGAACTAAGATAGAATCGCATAGTTCTAATTGATTTGCAGCCCAATTTTTGTGTTTGGATTTAGCCGAAACATCGCTGTCCAAATAACTGAATTTATGATTGCGCCATTCTTGAGCTAATTCGGCCCAATTGAAGCTGTTTTTAAGGTAGTTATGAATGTAGTTTCGAGTTTCTTGTTGCAGTGCATGGTTCAAAATTTCTTCGCTTGCTTTGTTTGTGGCATATTCTATAACATCTTCATCGCTAGAAATACCGTTTACCTTTAGCGGAGAAAGCAAAATAAGTCCTTTTAACGAACGTAAGCGAGAAAGTGCGACATAGGCTTGTCCGGGCATAAAAACTTGCGATACATCAAGCGCAGCTTTGTCGAAAGTTAAACCTTGACTTTTGTGAATGGTAATTGCCCACGCTAATTTTATAGGATAATGAGAAAAAGTGCCCAATACTTCTTCTTCAATTTCTTTGTTTAAAGAATTTACGTTGTAACGGATGTTTTCCCATTCGTATCTTTCTACTTCAATAGTTTTGTTTTCTTCAGGAAAATGAACAAAAATTTCATCTGACGAAAGGGATTTTATAAAGCCCATTTTTCCGTTGTAATAATTTTTATCAAAAGACAAATCATTTTTGATAAACATCACTTGGGCGCCAACTTTTAATTCAAGTGTTTGGTCTAATGGAAATATTTTGTCTGGAAAATCATCAACAATTTTAGCTTCAAAGAAGTAAGGAACACCTTCTAAATCACTTATTGACTGTTTGTTAATGGTGTCTGCTTTGTTGTTATGAGTGGTTAAAGTAATGTAACCTTGGTTTTGTTTTAAATCAAAATTGGGTTGTACATATTGATTTAGAAACTGAATGTTTTCTGAAGTTATTGTATTGTTTCTTAGGTTATTAAGAATAGAAATAAACGATTCTTCTGTTTGTCTGTAAATTTTAGACAATTCTACATAAAGTGGGGGATATTGCTGAATTACGTGAGCGTGAAAAAAGAATTTTCCTTTGTAATATTTGCGTAAAACGCGCCACTCTTCATCTCGAACAACAGGTGGAAGTTGGTGCAAATCACCAATAAAAAGAACTTGTACGCCACCAAAATGTGTTTTCTTTTTTCGGACGCTTTGCAACATAAAGTCTATGGCATCGAGCAAATCAGATCGTAACATGGATACTTCATCGATTATAAGCAGTTCCATGTTTTGTATTACCGCTTTTTTAACGGCGCTCATTTTGAAATGTCTTCGTAGTGTTTCTTTAGATTCAAATTTAATTCCTGCTGTAAACTGTGCATTTGCATTTGTATCCGGTAAAAATCCGCCGAAGGGCAATTGAAACATGGAATGAATTGTAACACCGCTGGCATTAAGAGCTGCAATTCCGGTAGGCGCCACAACAACCGTTTTTTTGTGAGTCGTTTTTATAATTTCTTTGAGAAGAGTTGTCTTGCCAGTACCTGCTTTTCCGGTTAGAAAAATAGACCTATTGGTTTGATTTATAAATTGCAACACATAATTTGCTTCAGCAGAAATTGATTCCATGGCTATGATGTAAAGTGGTTTACAAATATAAAATATTGCGATTCAATAAACAAAAAAAATCGCCCGTGAGAGCGATTTTAATTTTATTTGAATAGAAAATTACTTTTTAGTTTCTGTTTTTTCAGATGCTTTATCTTCTTTCTTAGCTTCTGATTTGTATTTACTGTTGATCAATTTTACAACCTCTTTTGTAATATCATATTGATCTTTTGCGTATAACACAGAGGCAGCTTCACCTGTTCCATAGATGTAATCAAAGCCTTTTTCTTTACCGAAATCTTTAAAAACTTTTTTATATTTTGTTACTAACGAATCCATTTCAACGCCGCTTTCTCCTTGTAATTGTTGTAACATTCCTTGTTGAGCATATTGTAATTGTTGCTCTCTTTGTTGTAATTCGCTATATTTTTGTTGTGCCCAATCTTGTCCGTTTTTTTGAGCATTTGTTTGAAAAGCATTTTTTTCGCCTTCAAGTTTAGTTGCTTCAACTTTTAACTGAGCACCCATAACTTCGGCCTTAGCTTTATATTTTGCTTCAATATCTTTGGCTTCTGTACTTTCTTCCATCAATTTAGAAGTGTCAATGTAAGCAGATTTTATTCCGTTTGCATCTTTACTATTGTTACAAGAAATACTTGCAACTGCAAGAGCTAGAACTACAATAATTTTTTTCATTATAAAAAGGATTAAGTTTTAAAATTTTGTCAAAAATATAAAAATAAAAATTGGAAACTATAAAAAAGTATTTAATTGACCGTTTTTTTATGATATTATTATAAATGATAGGATAAATATAAATGATAACTATTCTCTATAAAAAACGGTTTTATATAAGCTTGAATTTGAAATAAAAATAAAAAAGGCAAACAAGTAGCCGTTTTCTGAATTTTGGTTTAAAAAAACATACTTAAAACGATTTTTATTTGTTTTTGAACACATAAATGTGAGAAGAATACTCTAAATTTTGTTTTGCAAGCCAATTTGATTTCAAACCAATGAAAAATGCTTTTATAAAATTCATTTTCCCCGTTTTATATTTTTCTGACAAAAGGCTAACATAGAAACTATCAAATTTCATGGGAACCGTTTTGGTTAATTTCAAATCTTTCTCGTCAAAGAGTTTTTCTATAGCTGTTTTAGAAAAATGCCATAAATGAATGGGTACGTCAAATGCAGCCCAGAATTTTCCATAATGGTTTGCATCAAAAGATTTAAAATTGGGAACGGCGATAATTATAGTTCCATTGGTTTTTATTATTCTTTTCAATTCAGAAATTTGATTTTCTAGATCGGGCACGTGTTCTAAAACATGCCACATAGTAACAACATCAATTGATTTATCAGAAATTTCAGAAATTTGGTTTACAAAAGAAACTCCTTTTTTCTTAGCAATTTCTTTTGCTTTTAAGCTTGGTTCAATTCCGGTTGTTTGCCATCCGTTATTTTTAGCAACTAATAAAAAATCTCCAGTTCCAGCACCAATATCCAACAAACTTTCTTTTGCTTGACAAGAATTAATAAGAGCTAATTTGTTGCTTAATGCTATTTTTTTAACCAAATGATATAATTTTTCAAACAGTGATCTTTTCCCATCGGTATGAGAAATATAATCTTCACTTTCATAATAACGAGGTAAGTCTTGAATACTTGGTTGCGGATGGGTAATCAGCATGTCGTAATCTGAATTATACAACAACTCGAAAGTTTCTCCTGAAACGGAATAATCTTTTACTTTTAGAAAAGGTTTTGAATTAGAAATATTCATTTTTATCTTATTTTATTGGCGTTAACGAGAATAGTTTCACGTGGAACATTTTTATCTTCCCATATAGATTAACAACACAGAAATATCACTTGGTGAAACTCCGCTGATTCTTGAAGCTTGAGAAATAGTAACTGGACGTATTTTGCTTAACTTTTGTTTTGCTTCAATCGACATCGACTTGATTTTTTCGTAATCAAAATCTTCAGGAATTTTAACGTCTTCTAATCTGGTGAGCTTATCGGCATTGTTTCGTTCTTTTTCAATATAACCAGAATATTTTACTTGAATTTCTGCTTGTTCTAAAATTTCTCTATCTAAACCATTCAATTCAACATAGTTTTTAACTTTATCAAATTTCAAGAAATCGTCTAATTCCAATTGAGGTCTAGAAAAAACTTTGAACATTTTATCTGATTGATCCATTGGTGAACTTCCTTTTTGAGAAAGAATAGGATTTGCTTCAGCAGAAGATACACTCGTTTCTTTAAAAAAGGAAACCATTGCATCACTTGCTGCAAACTTCTTTTCCATACGACGTAATCTGCTTTCAGATGCCAAACCAATTTCATATGATTTAGATGTCAATCTAGAATCTGCATTGTCTTGACGAAGTAGCGTTCTATATTCGGCTCTTGATGTAAACATTCTATAAGGTTCTTCAGTACCTTTAGTTATTAAGTCATCTATAAGTACTCCTATGTAAGCTTCATCTCGTTTTAAAATCATAGGTTCTTTTTCACAAACCTTAAGATGGGCGTTGATTCCTGCCATTAAACCTTGAGAAGCGGCTTCTTCATATCCTGTGGTTCCATTAATTTGTCCAGCAAAATACAAACCTTCTACAAGTTTAGTTTCTAATGTGTGTTTTAGTTGGGTAGGAGGGAAGTAGTCATATTCAATTGCATAACCAGGACGAAAGAATTTGACATTTTTAAATCCGGAAACAGAACGTAATGCTTTAAATTGAATATCTTCTGGAAGCGAGGTTGAAAAACCATTTACATAAACTTCACAAGTATTCCATCCTTCTGGTTCTATAAATAGCTGATGACGTTCTTTATCTGCGAAACGGTTTATTTTATCTTCTATAGAAGGACAATAGCGCGGGCCTAAACTTTTTATACGACCATTGAACATTGGCGAACGATCAAATCCTTCTCGTAAAATATCATGAACCACTAAGGAAGTATATGTCATATGACAGAAACGTTGATAAACTAATGGTTTGGTTATATTAGAATAAGAAAACTTATCTGGCTTTTCGTCTCCAGGTTCTTCTTTCATTTTAGTATAATCTAAAGAGCGACCATCGACACGTGGCGGCGTTCCTGTTTTCATTCTGCCCGATTCGAAGCCTACTTTAAGTAAATCTTCCGTGATACCATAAGCGGCAGTTTCGCCAGCACGACCACCTCCAAATTGTTTCTCACCAATATGAATCAAACCATTTAAAAAAGTGCCATTTGTTAGCACAACAGATTTGGCTTTGATTTCTATTCCGAGAGATGTAACCACACCTTCAATTTTATTATTCTTAATCAGAAGACCTTTTACCATTTCTTGATAGAAATCTAAGTTTGGTGTGTTTTCCAACATCAAACGCCATTCTTCCGAAAAACGCATTCTGTCTGACTGCACTCTTGGCGACCACATAGCAGGGCCTTTTGACTTGTTCAACATCTTAAATTGAATTGCGGTATTGTCAGAAACAATTCCTGAGTAACCGCCAAGCGCATCAATCTCTCTCACAATCTGACCTTTTGCAATGCCACCCATTGCAGGATTACAAGACATTTGTGCAATATTTTGAAGACTCATTGTAATCAATAAAGTTTTAGACCCCAAATTTGCAGCAGCAGCAGCGGCCTCGCAACCTGCGTGACCAGCACCAACAACAATTACATCATATACTTCAAACATAGTTTCACAATTTGTTCCACGTGGAACGTTTGTTATAAATAATATCAATAAAAATGTTTCACGTGAAACATTATAAAAAATTTAACGTATCTGTTCCACGTGGAACATTTTTATTTTTTCATCTTCTTTTGAACGCATGATAAGCTCGTCAGAATCAGATTTGTCTTTGTAGCCACAATAATGCAAAACACCATGCGACATAACTCTAAGAAGCTCCTCGTTAAAAGAAACTTCATATTCATTAGCATTATCTAAAACTCTTTCAATAGATATAAAAATATCGCCATGTAATTCATTTCCTACAGAATAATCAAATGAAATTATATCGGTATAAGTGTCGTGGCTTAGATATTGTTGGTTGATGTTTAAAAGAAAATCATCGTTGCAAAACACATAATTAATATCGCCTTCCTTTTTGTTTTCAGATAAAATTACATTAGAAATCCATAAAGAATAAAGTTCTTCATTGTCTAAAATAAAACCGTTTTCGTAGTTGAAACTAATCATATTTTTTAAAATATTCTTGAACCTTAAGGTTAAAATTAGATCGCAAAGGTAAGGTTTGTCTGTTTAATATTTCGATGCTTTTTAAATATTCTTGTAAAGCTGGTGGAAGTGGAGATATTGAGTTTTTAAACTGTTGTTTTGCTCCATCAGCTTGACGCTTTTCTTCTTCTCCTTGTTGTTGAACAGCTTTGTCTAATTTTAATAATTCATACTTTAAATTCATCATACGTTGAAGAACCTCATTGTTGAATCCTTTGTTTAAAAGTTGCTTTTCGATTTGTTTCATTTGGTCTAGTGCAGATTGTCCAGAACCACCTAAACCTTGTATGTTAAGTTCATTTTGTAATGATTCTCTTAATTGTTGTTGTTGCTTAAAAATCTCCATAATTGTTTCCGCATCACCCTCGCCATCAATTCCATCTTTTGAACCGTCTTTATTTCCTGAGTTTGAATTACCGTTTCCATCACTTCCTTTACCGTCTTTACCTTTACCTTCGTTGCTTTGACCTTGCTTATTACCCGGAGACTGACCTGGCTTCATTCCTTCTTTTAATTTGTCTGACAGTCCTTGTTGCTTTTTAATGATATCGGGTAGTTGGGAGCTTGATCCTGAACCTTTACCAAGTGAAGGTTGACCTTTTCCTTTACCTTTGCCAGACATGGACATTGACATCTGCATGTTTGTAAGAATGTCAGCAAGAAAGTCAGCCAATTTGTTTGAAGAACTCACAGAATATTGTTGATGATAAACTCCTTTTGAGATGTTTGCATCAGCCAAATTCTCTAAGGCTTTATCAACATTATATTGCACATTGCCGATCTCTTTAGTTATGTTTTCAGCTATTTTTGGATTACGTAATGACATTGCAAAAAGACTGTCGTCAACATGTTTAAATTGTTGTTTCAGGTCTTGTTGGGCTTTAAGAAATTTGTTAAAAGTAGGAGAACCACGCTTTAAATTTTTAAATTGTTTCATAACTTCTTCCTGAGAAAAGGAATAAGAAACGAGATTATCTAAAATTTGACGAAGCATTGCAACATCTTCTTCTAATTGATCTTGTTCGCCTTCATCCATGCTATCTTGCATATCTGAGCTCATTTGTTTCATTTTTTTGGCAGCTGATTTTTGCTTTGGTTTTGCCGTAGATTTCGAATCTTTCTTTAATTCGTCTGTCGCTTTTTTAAGATCGTCATCAATATTTTCTTCTTTTTCGGATGTGTCTGGAAGTTCCATTGGGGATTTTAATTCCTCATTTTCTTGTTTTAATTCTTCCAAGTCTTTAGTTATATCAACAAATTCATTGTTAATTTCTTCTTGTTTTTGAGAATTATTTTCCTTTTCTAAATCAGAAAGTTTATTTTGTTTTTCTGATAATGAAGCTAATTTATCTGCTATTTGTTCGGCCTTTTTTTCGACATAATATTTTTTTGTAAGTTCAACTAATTGTTCCAAACTTTTAGTTTCGTTTTTAGTTTGTTGTTTTAGTTTATCCATTTTATCAAACAACTCTTCCTTATCTATTTTGTCATTTAACTTTTTAAGTTCATCTAATAATTTTTTGTTTTTATCAAACTCCTTGTCAATGTTGTCAAGACGTTTTTGTAACTGTTCTTTATCAATATCTGTTTTATTGGGTTGAAATTTTTCTAAATTATCTTTCATTTTTTCAGCAAATTCTTGCATGATTTTCTCTTGCTTCATTTGACGATCAAGAAAATCATTTACTTTTTGTTGTTCTTTATATTCTAAAGATTCTTGTTCTTTACCCATTTTTTGCAATTTATCTATTTCAGATAATTGCTTTTCTTGAGTTTTTATAGATTTTTCTAAAGTAGAAATAGTATTGTTTTGTTGTTGAAATAAAAGATCCTGTTTCTCGGTTTCGGTATTAATACGATAAGAAAAAGTAGAAGAACGTGAACTTTTGAAATTGTGAATAGCATCGTTATCAAATACCTCAAAGTAATAGTCATAAGTTACTCCTTGAACAACTGGTAAATTGGATGGAAAAGAAAAAACAAATTGATCAAATAGAGACTTTTTTACAGGAATAATAGCACGAGAAACTTTGGTTGATTCATTTGATGGAAAATAAACTACTTGTAACTTAGAAATTCCGTAATCATCTGCAATTTGACCTAAAAGAAAATTGGTTTCAACTTTTAGAGAATCTGGTGCAGTGCCTACTGTTATGGTTGGAAAGACGTCTTTTGTAACAGATAACTGATAATTTAATTTATCAAAGTTATTTATTTGATTATTTGATGTAATTATCTGATAATCTGTATTTTGAAACACTTTTTTTGATAAAACAAATCTGTTTTCCTCAATTGAATTGAATTGTGATATGGTTGCGTCTTTATAAACAACTTTGTTAGTTGCAAGGGTAGCTATTTTCCATGAAACAGTTGTTCCTTCGGGAATAATGGCATTTCCTGTTCCAGAAATAATTTTACTTTTTTTATTTAAATAGGAAGGATAATTTAAAACCATCTCAAAATTAGTGATTGTTGGTACAGAAACAACATGTAGTAAATAGTCGTTTGATGAAACATTATTGGCTTCAAGCTGAAAAGTAACATCTGTGGAAGGTTTTGAAATAATGAATTTAAACTCTCCTAAAGATGTAGATTCCATAAAATAAGTTTCATTATTTAAAAGAATACTCACATTTTCTGGAACTACATTACCTTTCGTTCTAACAATTAATTCGAAATCTTGATTTTGTTTGGTTGTAAGTGAACGGTTTACTATCTGAAATTCGAAGGGAGCTGGTGGTAAAAATTGTTGTTTGAAATGAACCACTCGATTAAATCCGTCGTTGATAATAAAACTGTTGCCCGTAGCAAATAACAATAAAAAAATTATGATAGGTAGAAAAGTTAAAGGAAGGAATTTTTTGTTGGATTTAAAATTGATAGCTTTTGTAAAAGGAATTGGTTGCAATTCAGCAGCTTTTTGATCAATTGATGCTACTAACAATTCTGACTGATTCGTCACAACTGATAACTGAAGAAGATTTATAAGCTTGTCTGAAACTTCTGGGAAATGTTTTCCTATAATAGTAGAGGCAGTTTCGTAATTAATACCCATTTGAAGTTTAAATAATTTGAAAACAGGAAAAAGAATGAATCGAAGTAATAAATAGAGTTCAACTAAAATAAATATTGAAAATAATAATGTTCTAAAAATCGGTTGTAACCATAAAAAATATTCAATAATAACAGTTAATAAAAAATACAACAATCCCAAGCCAATAAAAAAAAGTGTACCACGAAGTAGTTCGTTTATGTAATACTTTTTTATAAAGCCTTCAAGTTTTAAATATATTAAAGACGAATTATTCAAATTAGGTTATTGTTTATATTTAACGGATAAAATTACAATTTTTGGAGAATATAAAATGGTTAATAAATCATAAAATTTAAATAATCTGAAATGTATAGGTTTAAATTTAAGATTTGAAGATGTATCTTTGTAAAAAAAAGTGATGTCAAAACAAGTTCGTGTGCGCTTTGCACCAAGTCCGACCGGACCTTTACATATTGGAGGAGTTAGAACAGCTCTTTTTAATTTCTTATTTGCTAAACAAAATAATGGGGTTTTTTATCTAAGGATTGAAGATACAGATCAAAGTAGATATGTTGCGGAAGCAGAATCGTATATTTTGGAAGCACTTGAATGGTTAGGAATATCACCTGATGAAACTATTGGGAAAAACGAAAAGTATGGTCCATATAGACAAAGTGAACGTAAAAAAATATATAAGCAATATGTAGATAAATTGATTGAAACGGGATGGGCTTATTATGCTTTTGATTCGGCTGAAAAGTTGGACGAAATAAGAAAACAAGCAGAATCAGAGGGCAAAACTTTTATTTATAATCATACCGTTAGAGATGTTTTAGACACATCATTATCGAAAACGAAAGAAGAAATTCTTGAGAGAATAGCTAATGGAGAACAATATGTAGTACGTTTTAAAACACCCATAAATGAAATAATTTCATTAAAAGATATTATTAGAGGTGATGTAAAATTTGATACTAATTTGCTTGATGACAAAGTATTATACAAATCTGATGGAATGCCAACGTATCATTTGGCAAATATTGTTGATGATCATTTGATGGAAACAACGCATGTTATTCGAGGAGAAGAATGGTTGCCGTCTTTGCCTTTGCATAGTTTATTATATAGAGCTTTTGGATGGGAAGCACCAGAATTTGCTCATTTACCTTTGATTTTGAAACCTATAGGAAACGGAAAATTATCAAAGAGAGATGGTGATAAATTAGGATTTCCTGTATTTCCATTAGAATGGATAACAGAAGAGGGTATTTCTAAAGGATACAAAGAAGATGGTTTTTTTCCAAAAGCAGTAATCAATTTTTTAGCTTTATTAGGATGGAATGATGGAACTGAAAAAGAGATTTTTTCATTAGAAGAATTAATTTCTAAATTTGATTTAAATAGAATTCATAAAGCGGGTGCAAAATTTGATCCTGATAAAAATAAATGGTTCAACCACCAATATCTTCAATTAGAAAGTGATGAAAACTTATCGGAAGCTTTCAAGAAGATATTAGCAGAAAAAAATATTGACACAAAACTAGATATAAAAAGAATCGTTTCTTTGATAAAAGAAAGAGCAAATTTTGTAAATGACTTTTGGGAATTATCTGATTATTTTTTTGAAGCTCCTTCTATGTATGATGAAAAAGCAAGCAAGAATTGGAAAGAAGATACGGGTGATATTTTGAAAAGAGTAATTATCGAATTAGATAAAGTTGACAATTTTACTTCTTTAAATATAGAAAATATATTGAAAAACTGGTTAACAACAAACGAAATAGGAATGGGAAAAGTGATGCAACCTCTACGATTAAGTTTAGTTGGAGCTTTAAAAGGACCACATTTATTTGATATTATTGACATTATTGGAAAAGAGGAAACGATTAGTAGAATAGAAAAAGCTATTGAAAATTTCTAAGAGAAACAAAGGTATCTAATTTAAGATACCTTTTTTTTGTAACTTTTATAAAAAAGTTGCGTATAATGAGTATAACTTAATTTAAAAATATATGGGAGCATTTTTTATTTCTTTTTTAGTACTTGGACTAATTATTTTATTTTCATCCTTTTTTACTGTGAAACAACAAACGGCAGTAGTAATTGAACGATTTGGAAAATTTACTAGTATTCGTAATTCTGGTTTACAATTAAAATTGCCAGTGATTGATCGTGTAGCTGGACGTGTTAATTTAAGAATTCAACAACTTGATGTTTTAATTGAAACAAAAACAAAAGATAATGTTTTTATAAAAATGAAAGTGTCAGTTCAGTTTAAAGTGATACAAGATAAAGTATACGATGCTTTTTATAAACTAGAATATCCTCATGATCAGATAACTGCGTACGTTTTTGATGTGGTAAGAGCTGAAGTTCCTAAATTGATTTTGGATGATGTTTTTGTAAGAAAAGATGATATTGCAGTTGCGGTAAAACGTGAATTGAACGAAGCAATGGTTTCTTACGGGTATGATATTATCAATACTTTGGTTACAGATATAGATCCAGATATTCAAGTTAAAAATGCAATGAACAGAATTAATGCGGCAGACAGAGAAAAAACTGCAGCTGAATTTGAATCGGAAGCACAAAGAATTAGAATCGTAGCTAAAGCAAAAGCTGAAGCTGAAAGTAAAAAATTACAAGGTCAAGGTATTGCAGATCAAAGAAGAGAAATTGCAAGAGGTTTGGTTGAAAGTGTTGAAGTGTTAAATTCAGTTGGAATAAATTCTCAAGAGGCATCAGCATTAATTGTAGTAACTCAACATTATGACACGCTGCAAGCAATTGGTGCAGATACAAATTCGAATTTGATTCTTTTACCAAACTCACCTCAAGCTGGAAGTGATATGTTAAATAATATGGTAGCAAGTTTTTCAGCAAGTAATCAAGTTGGTGAAATGATGAAAAACCAGCCTAAAAAAATAAATAAGAAAAAAGATAATACCGCAACAGATTTTAATCCGTCGGATACTTCAGAAGCTAAATAATATATTAAAAACAAAAAAGAGGCAAATTTGCCTCTTTTTTTTTGTGTTTTTATGTAAAAATGAAAATAAGCTTCTCTAGTGAATGAATTTTTAAAATACACTAATTTGTATCTCCAAAAATAGAAAATTGATTAAAATTAATTTATGGAGACGGATTTTAATAATTTTTAATTATGTTATTTTACTTTTCAATAGAAATATGTTATAACAGTAAATTCTAATTTAATTAAATTATAAATTCAATAAAACCCATTTAATCTTTATTTTCAACTTTTGCCCAAGTATCTCTTAATCCAACTGTTTTATTAAAAACTAGATGATCAGATTTGGAATCTTTATCAACACAATAATAACCTAAGCGTTGAAATTGAAAACGATCTCCTTCTTTAGCTGTTTGTAAACTTGGTTCTAAATATCCAGTTATTTTTTCTAATGAATTTGGATTTATGTATTGTTTAAAATCTACCTCTTTATCTCCGTCAGGATTTTCATGTGTAAACAGACGATCGTAAATTCTTACTTCTGCCTCAATCGCATGTTGAATCGAAACCCAATGAATGGTTCCTTTTACTTTTCGTTGACTTGCTTCAGATCCGCTGCCACTTTTGGAATCTTCATCATACGTACAATGAATTTCTGTAATAGAACCATCTGCATCTTTAATGACAGATTGACCTTTAATGATATAACCATTTTTTAATCGTACTTCGGTACCAAGTGTGAGTCTAAAAAATTTCTTATTGGCTTCTTCTTGAAAATCTTCTCTTTCTATATATAGTTCTTTAGAAAATGGAACATCTCTAAAACCTAAACTAGCATCTTCTTGACTATTCTCTGCATCTAGAATTTCAACTTTTCCGTCAGGATAATTTGTAATAATTAATTTAACCGGATTCAAAACAGCCATGACTCTTGGAGCGGTTTTATTCAAATCTTCACGAATACAATACTCTAATAATGAGACGTCTATAAGGTTTGTTCGTTTGGCGATTCCAATTGTATTTGCAAAATTTCGTAAAGAATTTGGGGTATATCCTCTTCGTCTCATACCAGAAATGGTGCTCATTCGAGGGTCATCCCAAGAGGTCACAAATCCTTCTTGTACTAATTGAAGTAATTTTCTTTTGGAAACAACAGTGTGAGATAAATTTCTTCTAGCAAATTCTCTTTGTTTTGGTCGGACTTTAGTTGAATCAACTATTTGGTTTAAAAACCAGTCATATAATTCACGATGTGGTAAAAATTCTAAGGTACAAAAGGAATGTGAAATCTGTTCCAAATAATCGCTTTCTCCGTGAGCCCAATCATACATAGGATAAATGCACCAATCGTTTCCGGTTCGGTGATGATGTTTGTGCATAATTCGGTACATTATGGGATCACGCATCAACATATTATTAGCTCCCATACTTATTTTTGCACGTAAAATATGGGTTCCATCAGGATATTCTCCGTTTTTCATACGTTGAAAAATATCTAGATTTTCTTCGATGGATCGATTTCGAAAAGGAGAATCTGTTCCTGGAGTTGTAGGTGTTCCTTTTTGGATAGCCATTTCTTCAGAAGTTTGACTGTCTACATACGCTTTACCTTCCTTGATTAATAAAACAGCCCAGTCATATAGTTGTTGAAAATAATCAGAAGCATAACATTCTGAATCCCATTGAAAACCAAGCCATTCGACATCACTTTTTATAGCATCTACAAATTCTTGCTCTTCTTTAGCAGGATTGGTATCATCAAAACGAAGATTCACAGGTGCTTGATAATCAATACCTAAACCGAAATTTAAACAAATAGCACTTGCATGACCTATGTGTAAATAACCGTTTGGTTCGGGTGGAAATCTAAAACGTAATTTATCTTTTGACAGACCATTTTTTAAATCATCTTCTATAATTTGTTCAATAAAATTGAGTGACTTTTCTTCAGTTGACATAATATTTTTGTAATTTTAGCAAAGATAAAAAAGTTTACAGTTTTAGGTTTACCGTTTAGTGTTTTCTTTTGTAAACTTAAATCTAAAATTCAAAAAACTGTAACTGAGATTGAAAACTAAAAAAAATGGGCACTATAAAATTACAAAATATTCGAACTTTTTCATTTCACGGTTGCTTGGTAGAGGAGGCTAAAATTGGATCTGATTATAGAGTAGATCTTGAAATAAAAACAGATTTAAGAAAGTCATCGTTAACAGACCAACTGGTTGATACCGTTGATTATGTATTGTTGAATAGGATTGTTGTGGAGGAAATGGAAATTCGATCTAAATTATTGGAACATGTAGCACACAGAATTATAACTAGAATTTTTAAGGAAATTGCGTCTGTTTCAAGAATAATTTTAAGTGTATCCAAATTAAATCCACCTATTGGTGGTGATGTTGAAGCTGTTACTATTGAAATGGAAGAATATAGAGCTTAAGAAAGTTTATGTGTTAATGTGTTGATAAAATTTGAAATTAAAAACGATTTTCAATTTTGCTTAAACTGAAAACTTTTTAGAACTATTTATAAACTTTTTCTTATATTTGCAATCCAATAAATAATTGGCGTCGTGGCCGAGCGGCTAGGCTGGGCTCTGCAAAAGCTCCTACTCCGGTTCGAATCCGGACGATGCCTCTGAACCTTCAAGGAAACTTGGAGGTTTTTTTTGGTTAATTTTTAGAAAAAAATAATTATATAGATGTTCGAATCCTGACGATGCCTCTGAACCTTCAAGGAAACTTGGAGGTTTTTTTTGGTAAATTTTTAGAAAAAAATAATTAAATAGATGTTCGAATTCGGACGATGCCTCTGAACCTTCAAGGAAACTTAGAGGTTTTTTTTGGTTAATTTTTAGAAAAAAATAATTATATAAATGTTCGAATCCTGACGATGCCTCTGAACCTTCAAGGAAACTTGGAGGTTTTTTCTGTATAATTTTTAGAAAAAATTGATTAAAAAGATTGGACGGTGCCTCTGAACTTTCAAGTAAACTTGAAGGTTTTTTTTTGTATAATTTTTAGAAAAATTGATTAAAAAGATTGGACGATGCCTCTGAACTTTCAAGTAAACTTGAAGGTTTTTTTTGGTTAATTTTTAGAAAAAAATAATTAAAGAGATTGGAGGACGTATCGAAAAGAGATACATTTCTGCATCTCATTTTTATATATTTTTTTATAAAATAATTAAAATATAATTTATAGGTTTTAAAAAATTAGGTTCTGATTGTATATTAAAGTCTATTTTATTTTGGTTCCTTTAAAGATTTCAATTGCTCTATTTTCTCTTTTATCATTTCTTTTTCTTTAGGAAAAAAACCTTGAACCATTAAAAAACTTCCAAAAATCATTAAGATTATACTTATTATTCTTTTAATTTTATAAATATTGAAAGGTGTCATTCTAGATTTTAATTGTTTGGCAACCAATATTTTAATGATATCAACAATAAAATAAATAATGATTATTGTGACAATAAACAAGGTAATTCTATTGGGTTCCATGTTTAATTTTGGACCAAAAACAATGATAATTCCCATCCAAAAGGCTAAAACACCAATATTGATAAAGTTTAATAAAAAACCTTTAAAAAATAAACCTAAATAGTTGTTTTTCTGTATGTTGTCATCCTCAATATCTTCATCTAGTTTTTTCGTATAATTCTTTTTTTCTTTAATATAAGATACAATTCCGTAGCTAAACATTACAACTCCTCCAAAAATAAATAATCCAGGATCATCTTTTAGTTTTTGAAGAATTTGATTGGTACTAAAATAAGCTATTAAAATAAAAATAAAATCAGCAAAAACTACTCCAAAATCAAATGTCAAAGCAGCACGAAAACCTTTTGTTATACTCGTTTCAAGTAAAACAAAAAATACAGGTCCTATAGTAAAAGCTAATAAAACTCCCCAAGGAAGAGCAGCTAATATATCGTTTATCATGTGTTAAAAGTATAAATTATTTGGCTTCTTTAATGCTTCCGCCTGCAATTGTTTTTTGATTTATGTTTGAAGGATTTCCATATATAAGTATATCACCACCTGCTCTAACTTTAGCATCAACAAGATCAGTAGCATAAATAGAAGCATCGCCTCCGGCATTTATGCTAATTGTGGTTTGTTGGGTTTTTAGTTTTTCTCCTTCAAATATTCCTCCAGAATTAATTAGAATATCCTGATTTTTTGATGTTCCTGAAACAGTGACTGTTGAACCATTTGCAATTTTTGCATTTAGTTTAGAAACATTCAATTTTAATTTAATAGAAGATCCTTCTTTCGCTATGATAGAAAAAGAAGTGGATTTTATAACCGATTGGCAAGCGATTCTTGAGCCTTCATTAGCTTCAATTGCATCTATTTTTTTATAAAAAACAGTTGCTGATATATTATCTCCTGACAAAAGCTTTGTTAAAGGTAAACGAATTTTAAGCTCTCCATTTTTATTAACTAATTCAACTTCTTCAGATCCTGAGCCGTCTAGAATAACCTTATTTTCAGTTGAAGGAATAAGGGTAACATCAATTTGGTCAAAAGAAGTTACTTTAGTGAATTCTCCTACATTTTTTTCAGTTTGTGAATATGCTAATGAACTTACTAACAATAAACTATAAAATATATTTTTCATTTAAATCGAATTTTTTACTTGCAATATTTAGAAATTATTCACTTTTTCTTAAAAAATGAAAATCCAATTGTTTTTTTACTAAATCTGCATTTTTAACTTTAACGTAAACTTCATCTCCTAATTGTAAAATACTTTTAGAGATCTCGCCAACTAAAGCATATTGTTTATCATCAAATGTATAATAATCATCTTTAATTTCTCTTATTCTGCACATTCCTTCACATTTATTTGAAACGATTTCTACATAAATTCCCCATTCGGTTACACCAGAAATAACACCCAAAAACTCCTCGTCTTTATGGTCTTGCATGTATTTAATTTGCATGTATTTAATAGAATCTCTTTCTGCAGAAGTTGCCAAACTTTCCATACTAGATGAATGTTCGCATTTTTCTTCATACTCATCATTATTAACCGATTTTCCTCCGTCCAAATAGTGTTGAAGCAATCTATGTACCATTACATCAGGATAACGTCTAATTGGTGATGTAAAATGGCTGTAATAATCAAAAGCCAATCCGTAGTGGCCAATATTATCAGTAGAATATTTAGCTTTACTCATGGTTCTAATAGCTAAAGTATCAATAAGATTTTGCTCTTTTTTACCGTTAACATCTTCCATCAATTGATTTAAAGATTTTGAAATACCTTTTTTCTCACGTAAATCAATTTTATAACCAAATTTAGAAATCAACGCTTGCATAGCAAAAAGCTTGTCTTCATTTGGCTCATCATGAATTCTATAAATAAATGTTTTCTTTTGTTTGCCAATATATTCAGCTACTTTTCTATTTGCAAGCAACATAAATTCTTCAATCAAATGATTGGCATCTTTCGATACTTTAAAATAAACACCTTCCGGTTCTCCTTGATCATCTAGATTGAATTTTACTTCTACTTTATCAAAAGATATGGCTCCATTATTCAATCTATTTCTTCGTAAAATTTTTGCTAATTCATCTAGTTTTAAAGTTGCTTCGATAATATTTTCTGAAACTAAATAATCCGTTCCTGTTAAAGAAATTTCAGCTGGAATAATATTTTTTTCTTTATTTTCTATCAAATACTGAGCTTCTTCATAAGCAAATCGTTGATCCGAATTGATAACTGTTCTTCCAAACCATTGATTAATAACTGTTGCTTTTTCATTAATTTCAAAAATGGCAGAAAAAGTATATTTTTCTTCATTTGGACGAAGCGAACAAGCAAAATTTGATAATACTTCTGGTAACATAGGAACGACTCTATCAACTAAATATACAGAAGTGGCACGTTGATATGCTTCATCATCCAAAATAGTTCCTTCTTCCAAATAATGAGAAACATCAGCAATATGAATACCAATTTCATAATTACCGTTTTCTAATTTTTGGAAAGAAAGCGCATCGTCAAAATCTTTAGCATCTTTTGGATCAATGGTAAATGTTAACACATTTCTCATATCTCTTCTTTTAGCAATTTCTGATGCTTGAATAGAAGTATCTATTTTCTGTGCAAAAACTTCAACTTCTATTGGAAATTCTGAAGGTAAACCATACTCAGCAAGAATAGCATGAATCTCTGTGTTATGTTCTCCAGGTTTACCTAAAACTTTAATAATAGATCCAAAAGGTGAATCGGCTTTTTTGGGCCAATCTTCTATTTTTACTAATACAACATCGCCATTTTCTGCTCCATTATATTTTTCTTTTGGGATAAAAATATCCGTATACATTTTCGGATTTGCCGTAGAAACAAATGCAAAACTTTTTTGAATATCTATAACACCAACAAATTCATCTTTGTGTCGTTCAATAACTTCAATAACTTCCCCTTCCGGTTTTCTACCTTTTCTTCTATTGTAAACATATACTTTTACAACATCTTTATCTAAAGCATGATTCAAATTGTTGGTTGGGATAAATACATCTTCTTCTAATTCTTCACATACAAAATACGCAGTACGACGACTGGTCATATCAATTTTTCCTTCATAATAATCTTGACTCAAAGCTTTAATCAAATAACTTCCAGGTTCCGATTCAATAATTACTTTTTGAGCAGCTAATATTTTTAGATCTTTAATAATTTCGTTTCTGCTCTTTGTATCATCCAATTCTAATATGGCACAAATTTGTTTGAAGTTAAACGGTTTATTTGCGTTTTGAGATAGTATCTTTACAATCTTTTCAGAAAATGTTTTCTGTTTTTTACCAAACTTTCTAGGTAGTTTACTCATAATTTATTCTAATAAAGTTTAAAATTAGTAAATAGAAATCAGTAAATAGGAATTAATAGAATTATTTATCGTAAAAATAACATTTTAAAAAAATCAAATAGTTTTCAACATCTATTTAAAATAACAAAATGATTTAATTTAAATTTAAAAAATTTTGGAGGTTATTATAGCTTGTTAATTGGTACAATAAATAACTATTTGAACAGGTTTTTTTTAAGTTGTCCTTTTTTATACCAACTTATTAACAAGAAATAATTCATTAAAGTATTCGTTTTAAGCTCTTTTTTAATTATTATAAACAACTGTTGATAACACAAAAACTAGCTTTTTTGTAAATAACTTAATTCTAATTTTTTGTTGAAAACCTAACTTTTTTTATTCATAACTTTTATAAAAAAAGACCTAACTTTTTATGATTAATTCAAACCATTTTTGGATTACAAATTTTTTCTACATTACATAAAAAAACTTCTAAAAAACGATACAAAGTTGTTAACATTCTATGTTAAATTAAGGTTAACTGATTATCAACGAATTACAAAACGATATTAACAATGAAAAATATTAACTAATTATACCAAACTATTTTCAATGTTTACTCTTTTTTATTGTTAATAATTTAATGCTGTTTTTTATTATTAATTGAAAATCAACACCTTAAAATTATAAATATTTTTAACTTAATAACAATTACTTTAATTAAATTTGTGCAATTAAAAACAGCAAAACAACTCAACAATTAAAATGAAAATAGCAATAGGAAACGACCACGCAGGTCCAGATTATAAAAAGGCAATTGTAACTTTTTTAGAAGCAAAAGGTATTGAAATAACCAATTACGGAACCGACACTTTTGATAGTGTAGATTATCCCGATTTTGGTCATCCCGTTGCAACCGATGTAGAATCCAAAAAAGTAGATTTTGGCATCATTATTTGCGGAAGCGGTAACGGAATTGCCATGTCGGCAAACAAACACCAAGGTGTGCGCGCGGCTCTTTGCTGGACTAAAGAAATTTCGGCGCTGGCGCGCCAACACAATGATGCAAACGTAGTAAGTATTCCGGCGAGATATACTTCCATTCAGCAAGCAATTGAAATTGTAGATATTTTTTTAACCACCGAATTTGAAGGCGGACGACACGCGAATAGGGTTGGTAAAATTGCTTGTCAATAAAGTAAGGATTCATAAACTGCAAAATGATTTTAAATTATTTATTTTGCAGTTTTTTGTTTTACTATTATCTATCTATACAAATCCTCATTAATTGAGTGTTTTCGAAGATTTTTTATTTTTATTACATCTAAAATATCTTTCTCAATCAATTTAAGAAATTAATTAAAGAAAGAAAAAAATAAAACATTCATGTTTTAAAATATAAGTTATAAACATATTATTTTCGTTGAAAATATATTATTCCAACATGACCAACATTCAATACATACTCAAATCGGTACCAACTGCCGCTATCAATATTCAAAAAACAGTTCAGTTACTAGATGAAGACTGCACCATTCCGTTTATTTCGCGTTACCGAAAAGACCAAACCGGAAATCTCGACGAGGTGCAAATAGAAACCATTGCCAAACTCAACAAACAATATAACGAAATTATAAAAAGAAAGGAAGCAATATTAAAATCTATTGACGAGCAAAAGTCACTTTCGCCTGAACTAAAATCAAAAATAGAAGCTAGTTTTGATTTGCAAGAACTAGAAGATTTATATTTTCCTTTTAAAAAGAAGAAAAAAACAAAAGCCGATGTAGCACGCGAAAATGGTTTGGAACCATTAGCAAAAATAATCATGAGCCAACGCAATGATGATGTAGAATATTTGGCGGCAAATTATCTGAATGCAAACATAAAAAACGAAGACGAAGCCTTGCAAGGCGCACGCGATATTATTGCCGAATGGATTAACGAGAATATTTATATTCGTAAAAATTTGCGCCGTCTTTTTCAACGAAATGCTACCGTTGCAACCAAAGTAGTTAAAGCAAAAAAAGACGATGAAGCGGCTCAAAAATTTTCCCAATATTTTGATTGGGAAGAGCCAATTTCTAAAGCACCTTCACATCGATTATTAGCGATGATGCGAGCAGAATCAGAAGGTTTTGTGAAACTAAATGTTTCAATTGAAAAAGAAGATGCTCTAGATTTTATAGAAGATACAATCATCACAAATAAAAATTCTGATGCCGTTCCGCATTTGGAATTAGCCATTAAAGACAGTTACAAACGATTGTTGGAACCTGCTATTTCAAATGAAACACTCCAAGAAGCAAAACTAAAAGCGGATATAAAAGCCATTGATGTTTTTGCAGGAAATTTAGGGCAGTTGTTATTAGATCCGCCTTTGGGCGAAAAACGAATTTTGGCTATTGACCCCGGTTTTCGATCGGGATGTAAAGTGGTTTGTTTGGACGAAAAAGGCGATTTGTTGTACAACGAAACCATTTATCCGCACGCACCACAAAACGAAAGTGCAATGGCGATGAAAAAAATCCGTTCGATGGTAAACGCTTACAATATTGAAGCTATTTCTATCGGAAACGGAACCGCAAGTAGAGAAACTGAATTTTTCATAAAAAAAATTGCATTCGATAAGCCGGTACAGGTTTTTGTAGTTTCAGAGGCGGGCGCTTCGGTGTATTCAGCAAGTAAAATTGCAAGAGACGAATTTCCAAATTATGATGTTACTGTTCGTGGTTCGGTTTCCATCGGTAGACGTTTGAGCGATCCGCTTGCCGAATTGGTAAAGATTGATGCTAAGTCAATAGGAGTGGGGCAATACCAGCACGATGTGGACCAAACAAAATTGAAAGAAGAGCTTGATAATACGGTAGTTCGTTGTGTAAATTCAGTCGGAATCAACATCAATACAGCGAGTAAATCATTGTTGAGTTATGTGTCTGGAATTGGCGAAAAAACCGCAGAAAATATTGTTTTGTACCGACAAGAAAACGGACCTTTTGAAGACAGAAAACAACTCAAAAAAGTACCCAGATTAGGAGACAAAGCTTTTCAACAAGCGGCTGCCTTTATCCGAATTAAAGACGGAAAAAATCCGTTAGACAATTCGGCAGTGCATCCTGAAGCATATTCTATAGTTGAAAAAATGGCAAAAGATTTAAAAATTTCGGTAAACGAATTAATCGCAAATAAAGATAAAATTGCCCTGTTAAAACCCGAAAATTACACCAATGAAACCATCGGAATTTTAGGAGTAAAAGACATTTTAAAAGAGTTAGAAAAACCAGGATTAGACCCAAGAAAATCAGCCAAAATTTTTGAATTTGACCCAACTGTTACTTCTATTAAAAATCTGCATTCAGGCATGATACTGCCTGGAATTGTTAACAACATCACCGCTTTTGGATGTTTTGTAGATATTGGTATCAAAGAAAGTGGTTTGGTTCATATTTCACAGCTCAAAGTCGGTTTTGTATCAGATGTAAATGAGGTGGTCAAACTCCACCAACACGTTCAAGTAAAAGTCGTTGAGGTAGACGAAGCTAGAAAAAGAATACAGTTGACGATGATTTTGTAGCAATACACTAGGCATTTTCAATAAAGGTAAGTTCCCGCCTTTTGTTTCAATCTTTTTGTTTTTGAAAAAAAAACAAAAAGGATTTCCACGTCAGTCGGGGCTAAAAGACAAAGGTAAGGGCAAAAAAAAATCCCAAAATATTTTGGGATTTTTTTTTTAATAAGATAAAAAGAAATTATTTTACTTCTTCCTCTTTTTTACTCACTACTTGGTCATCACCCTTTGCAGCATTTTTAAATTCCTTAATTCCAGATCCTAAACCTTTCATTAATTCTGGAATTTTTTTACCTCCAAAAAGCAATAGCACAATAGCTAAAATAATTAGTACTTCTGATAAACCTATTTTACCCATATTGATATAGATTAATTGCTTTCGCAAATTTATATTCCGTTTAGCCTACAAAGGTATAAAGAAAATGAACTTCTTTTTTTTATCTTTAAAAAAAAACATATAAAAATTAGTTAATTTTTATCAAATTCAGCCATAGTTTCCTTTTTTAATATTCAAAAAACGAATTTATAGTGCATCAAGACTAATTTTTCTATATTTGTAGTATAACTTTTATCATGATAAGAAAATTATTAAAAAAATATCTTTCGAAAGAAAAACTGTACACCAAAAACAGATTGGTAATTTTGAATGAAGATTCTTTTGAAGAAATCTTTTCATTCCGTCTTACCTTGATGAACGTCTTTGTATCCGCCACTTTAGGTACTATTTTAATCATTATTATCACCACTTTTATTATTGCATTTACCCCTTTAAGGGAATATATTCCGGGGTATACTTCTACAAAAATTAAAAAAGAAGCAACCGAATTGGCTTTAAAATCAGACTCATTAGCTTTTGCAATTAAAAAAAACGAAATATATCTAGAGTCGATAAAAAAAGTACTCAACGGCGATTTAGAATACGCAAAAGTCAACAAAGATTCTATTTTAGCGATATCAGATGACAAACTTCCTGAATTGGAATTAACCGCTTCAGACGCCGAAATAGAATTAAGAAAAAAAGTTGAAGAGGAGGAAAAGAAAGCAAAATCTGACAAAAAGAAAAAGTAAATGAATGTAGTTTTTGAATATTGTTTAAAAATGAACCTTTTAATAGGCATCGTTTTTTTTATTACAGGACTGATAACCAATGCTTTTCCGCCAAAAAAAATAAATCATTTATACGGTTACAGAACTCCAATATCCATGAAAAACCAAAACAATTGGGATATAGCGCAACGATTTTCTACCAAAAAAATGATTCAAGGCAGTTTGGTTTTAATTGCTATTAGTTGCTCAAATATGTTGTTTAACCTTTCAGAAACGGTTGATCTTTGGGTTGGAGTTTTGTCATCAATTGGTGTTGTCGCTAATATTTTTTACAGTACAGAAAACGAATTAAAGAAAAACGAAAATTAATGTCAATAAAAGCAATTGCCGCCAAAATATTTGCAAAAAAAATTCATGCAAAAAACCAAAAATGGATACATAATCCGATAGAAACACAACAAAAACTTTTTGAGTCATTGATTTCTCAATCAAAACAAACTCTTTTTGGCAACGACCATTTTTTTTCTGAAATAAAAAACCACCAAGATTTTGTAAAAAAGGTACCTGTTCGCGATTATGAAGGATTAAAAATCTATGTTGACAAAGTCGTTGCGGGTGAAGAAAATATTCTTTGGAAAGGTAAACCGCTTTATTTTGCCAAAACATCTGGAACCACTTCGGGCGCAAAATACATTCCGCTTACAAAAGAGTCGATGCCCTTTCATATTCAAGCGGCTCGAAACGCTATATTGAGTTACATCCACGAAACGGGCAAGGCTGATTTTGTAAACGGCAAAATGATTTTTTTGCAAGGAAGTCCCATTTTGGAAGAAAAAAACGGCGTAAAACTAGGTCGATTATCTGGAATTGTAGCGCATTTTGTCCCTAAATATTTACAAAAAAACCGCATGCCAAGTTGGGAAACCAATTGCATTGACGACTGGGAAACCAAAGTAAACGCCATTGTTGCCGAAACCATAAACGAAGACATGGCAGTAATTTCGGGTATTCCGTCGTGGGTGCAAATGTATTTCGAAAAATTAAAAGAAAAAGCGAATAAGCCTGTTGGCGATATTTTTAAAAACTTCCATTTGTTTATTTATGGCGGTGTAAACTACGAGCCTTACCGCGCCAAATTTGAAAATTTGATAGGTCGAAAAGTCGATTCGATTGAATTGTTTCCCGCTTCAGAAGGGTTTTTTGCTTACCAAGATTCGCAGCAAGAAAACGGCATGTTGTTGTTATTAAATTCGGGAATTTTTTACGAATTTATTAAAGCCGATGATTTCATGAGCCATTCTGAAGGTTCAGAACCCAAACGTTATACCATTGGCGAAGTAGAATTACATGTAAATTATGTACTTATTATTTCTACCAACGCCGGTCTGTGGGCTTATAACATTGGCGATACCGTTCAGTTTACAAGCACAAAACCATACCGTGTTATTGTTTCGGGAAGGGTAAAACACTACATTTCGGCATTTGGCGAACACGTAATTGGCAAGGAAGTAGAAGCTGCACTGCAAGAAGCTATGAAAGGAACCGACACTCGAGTCAATGAATTTACCGTTGCACCACAAATTACACCAAAACAAGGCTTGCCGTACCACGAATGGTTTATAGAATTTGATTCAGAAGTATCGGAAGAGCCATCAGATTTAGAAGCATTTGCCTTAAAAATTGATGACGCAATGCGCAAGCAAAATGTGTATTATGACGATTTGATTGTGGGCAAAGTATTGCGAACCTTAGTTATCAAACAAGTGCCCAAAAATGGTTTCCAAGAATACATGAAATCGATAGGAAAACTAGGCGGACAAAACAAGTTACCAAGGTTAAGTAATGATAGGAAGATTGCGGATTTTTTTAGATAAAAGAAGAGAGATGAAAGAAAAAAGACTTTGGTTGGTGTTGTTTTTAATGAGTTTTTGTGTTTCAGCCCAAGTAAAAGGCGTTGTTGTTGATGAAAAAAACCAACCTATTCCGTATGTAAGTGTTTGGGTAGAACATGAAAATACGGGAACATCAACTGAAGAAAACGGCAGCTTTGAAATTGAGGTAAAAGACCAAAACAATAACCTCATTTTTTTGGCTTTAGGGTTTGAAAAACAAATCATAAAAGCTGCTCAAGTTGACAAAGTAATATTAAAAACAACCACCTTTGAACTCAATGAAGTTTTGGTTGATAACAGATTGGAAACCAAAACAAAAGAAATTGGCACACCCAAAAACGAAATGTATCAGGCTTTTGAAAACGGGCCACGCATCGACTTGAAGTTTTTTCCTTTTTTGCCAGCTTACAGTAAAACCAAATACATTAAAAAAGTAGCGCTTTATTGTGATAGTAGAATGGATGATGTTTCTATCAAAATACATTTTTATAAAACCAACGAAGACGGACTTCCTGGCGAAGAAATGACCAAAAAAGACTTACTTTTTAAACTAAAAAACGGCATCAATAACAACCTTTTTGATGTTTCTTCTTCTCGATTATTAATGCCCAAAAAAGGAATTTATGTAGGTTTTGAAAAATTAATCATCGAAAAAAATAAAATTGAGAAAAAAACAAAAGACCTTAACAACAACGAAATTATTAAAAAAACCTATTTGCCCTATATTCTTTACAATCTTGAAGAACGACCTTTTTCACTCACTTTTTTAAACGGAAAATGGATTAAAAAAAGCACATCAAATACCTCACAAACAATGGTGTATGAACCTGCAGTAAAATTGATATTGACGGATTAATATAATTTACTGAAACTCGTTTATTTCATACAAAACCTCTTTCATTTTACTGCCATTTATTTCAACTGGGCGATAGGCGACGTTAAATTTTTCGATAGTAATTGAAATAATTTTTTTACTACAAAATTTAAATCACCCCAAAATAAACTCCAAATTGGTGTGGAGATCCTCTGGAATGGCGTCAATATCTATAATGGCATCAGAGATTTCTTTTTTCTTTTGTTGTAAAGAAATTATTTTTTCTTCGATGGTGTCTTTGGTAATAAAACGCACCACGTTTACGGGTTTGTCCTGTCCAATTCGGTGTGCTCTTGCAATGGCTTGGTTTTCGGCAAACGGGTTCCACCAAGGTTCAAGTAGCAACACAAACGACGCTTGGGTAAGGTTGATTCCCACAGAGCCTGCTTTGAGCGAAATGAAAAAAAGTGGTACCGACGGGTTGGTTTGAAACTCGTTTACTTGCGCTTCTCTATTTTCTGATTTTGTTTCGCCGGTTAACAAACAAAAAGGGATTTGGTTTTTTTTGCACCAATCGGTATAAAGGGCAATGTGCTTTACAAAAGAACTGAAGAGTAGTATTTTTTGGTTGGATTTAATCAAGGTATCCAAATAATGTGTAACGTCCAAAAACTTCCCCGCATCAAAAGCGTAGTTGTCATCTAGTAGCTTTGGATGATTTACAATTTGCCTCAATTTCATCAAGGTGTTCAACACGTTCAATTTGTTAACGGGCACATTCTCATTTGAATGTAATAAATAATTTCGGGCTATCGATTTTTCTTTTTCGTACAACGTTTTTTGTTCGGCGGCCATTTCTGTATAAAAAATGTGCTCTGTTATTGGAGGTAAGTCTTTGGCAACCTGCTCTTTGGTTCGACGTAAAATATAGGGTTGTATCAATTTTTTAAGTTCACCAATTTTTTTCAGGTCTTTTTTCTTTTCTATCGGGGTTTTAAAATAGTTTGCAAAAAAAGAATAAGTTCCCAACAATTCAGGATTAATAAACTGCATTTGTGACCATAAATCGTCCAACGAATTTTCGATGGGTGTTCCGCTTAACGTGATTTTATATTGGGCTTCAATTTGGTTGATTGCTTCAAAAATTTTCGAATTTTTATTTTTTATATAATGACTTTCGTCTAATATTAAATAACGAAACGACATTTTTTTGAATAGAGTAATATCTCGTGAAATGATAGAATAGGAAGTAAAAACAAGGTCATACAACCGGAGTTTTGATGCCAATAAATTTCTATCAGAACCCGTATAAACGATTGATTTTAAATAAGGTGTAAATTTTTTCGATTCGTTTTTCCAATTAAAAACTAAAGATGACGGAACCACAATTAATGCTTTTAAAGGTTCAATAGCGGGCTCATTATTAGAAAACAAATCAAAAGGTTCTGAAGTTTTTTCTACTCGAAGGTTGTCTTTGGTAAACTGAAGCACTGCCAAAGTTTGAAGCGTTTTACCAAGCCCCATGTCGTCTGCAAGGCAGGCTCCAAGTTGGTTAAATTGATGATTCAAAAGCCACTTTACTCCTTCGGTTTGGTAGTTTCTCAAAGTAGCTTTTAGGTTGGTAGAAGGAACGTAATGTAGTTCCTTTTTTGGAATAGATGTTTCGTTATTGACAGGTATATTTTCTAAAAAAGTAAACTGACTTTTCTTAATTGAAATGTTATTTTCGGTTATTTTTCCGAATTCAACAAGCGGTTTATAAGTTGTAAACCATTCGTTTGGAATTAAAAAGAAAGTACCGTTTGGTAACTCATAAAAAGGATTGTTCAATTTTATGTTGTTGCTAATTTTGGTAAACGGAAAACTATAATCGCCACAATTTATTTCCATTTTTATATCAAACCAATCTTCATTTTCTTGTTTCTGAACAGAAATGGTCCCAAAATCGGCGGCAATTTTTTTGTTATCAACATTTAAAATTGCGACCATAAAACCTGATTTTTCAAATTGATTTTTGGCATCAATTAGCGATTGAATGTTTTGATATTTGTGCAAAACAGCATCAAAACTAAAAAAGTCGTTATCAGTAATTTTAATTCCCAAATTGCTTAACTTTTCAATCCAATCTTGTTCGGCCTCAAAATTTCTTTTGGTTTGAATTACTTCAATATTTTTATCCAAAATCAGATTTGAACTAAATTTTCTTTTGTCGTTATGAGAAAAGGCAACATCCTGATATTCAAAAATTAAATCCAAAAAATAGCAATCAGAAATAAAATAAAAACAAGGAACAATGCTGCATTTAGTAATTTCATTTCTTTGAATAACATCAAACCCAACTGGGTCAATTTCTACTTTATTAACAACATCTTTCACAAAAGTTTCAAAAAACAATTGACTGTTTTTTTCTTCAATTTCAATTGTTTTTTTCTTTAAAAACGGCGTTAACTTGTTGGCATTAATTTCGTTGAGGTTATACATTTTTTTATCAACAACTACCCACGCAGGAGTATTTAGAACCACCAAAACATCTTTTTCGCACGGATGAAAAAAATTGGTTTCATCCTTCAATAAAAGACTGTAAAAAATTGTTCCTTCCTTTTTTTCGAAGTGCAATTTTGGCCGCAAAGCTATTTCTGAAAATGCAATTTGTTGTAAATGAAACGGTGTTTCTCTTTTGAGATGGATGCAAATAGGCACCTTATTTTTGGATACCAAATTTAAAAAAAGAGCGATTTTTATTTCTAAAAATTGATTCACAACTTTTGCTGTTGCTTTGTCTTTCATTAACTCGGCAAGAGGTGTTTTGTTTTTTTTGTGGGTGTTGTATTTTTTATTTAAAGATTCAAATTTTAATAAATCGGCAATTTCTAATAATTTTGAAGTTGCCTCGTCAACTACTATGTTATAGCTTTTTAAAGTTTCTGGCAATGCTTTTTTTTCAACATACGTTAATTTATTACCCTCATTTTTAACAAGATAAGCCGTAGGTAAATAGTGTTTTATTACTTCATTGTAACTCAAATCAAAACAAATAGAATGCGTATTTTCCATAAAAAAGAGTTGTAAATTCCAATTAGCTAAAGTATAAATTTCATCATAACATAAAATAGCCATAAACGAAATAAATAAAAAATGACTATTTTTGTGGGTTAGAAAGACAAAATTAATGAAAGAAATTAAAAACATTTCGCGCTCACGAGCGCAAGAGTCCTCAGCAGCTATTGAGCGACTGTACATTACCATGAGGCATTTATTTAACAGAGGTTTTTATAAACCGATGGGAGTTTCTGGAGAAACATTGCGAGAAGCTTTGTTGGAACTTCGACCAGAAATTTATGGTTCTATTGCCGAAGAAAAAGTAGAGCTTAACGGATTGTTGTATGTTATTGAGCGACTTCCCGTTGGTATTGAAGAGTGTCGTTACATCAATCTAACTTCAGAGGAAGGATATTCTAAATCACATTTTAAAGCGATTGTTCCGCCAAAACGAAGAAGAAATTGTTATCGTATTGATGAGGAACAAATGAATATTGAAATTACAAGAGGGCGATCTGATATTTATGATATCATGACGCATTTAACCTTTATTTTCATCGAATCACATAAAATAAAAGACAGGGTTTTAATAGATGAAGAAGGCACTATTTCTAGAGATTGGGATAGACTTGAGCAAGCGGTGTTGCAACCAAAAAAACTAACACTTGTAGAAAAAGAAAAGGCTATTTCTCATACAGCTAATGTTTTAGGCAGAACCTTTGCCGAAATTATAGCTATTTATGATGCTTTTGTAACGGCAGAAAAACCAGATCGATTTTTACACGTTATTTATTGGTTAGGAAAAATTGCGATAGAAGAAGTAAACGATAATAATAAAAGAACCATTACTTTTAGTCCAGTTTTGAGAGAACGACTTGGACATCACATACATGGAGAAATTTGGGCAACGGAAATAAAAGATGTGTTAAAAGCCAACAATTTGTTGTCTAGACCGATTCACATTATCAGCGCAAACATGCACAGCGTCATGAATTCTATTTTTGCGACACCCATTTTAAAATCAAAGTACAAAGATAAATCAGATTTCTATATATTTGAAGAATTAAGTAAATCGGGAGCTAATGCTTTACGAAAAAAAGTTGAAGAAGTTGCGTTAAAGCAAGGGATGATTTTTTTACCAGATGCATCGGGAACAAACATTGACGTACAAATTTTTGATACGGCAAAAATTGATTGGTCAAAATCGGCATTTCCATCTGTTAAATCGGAAAAAGAGGCTCCAGTTTTAATTGTGATGGATTATGCATTTGGTGAGCAAGCTTATGAAACGATTGACGAATTATTGAAGCCTTATAAAAACGAAAGTGACCTGACATTATTGAATGTTGAGTCGGTTTCTATAATGGGAAAAGCCGGAATTTTGGAAGGCGGAAAAGGAGATATTATGATTCCGAATGCACACATTAATGAAGGTACGGCTGATAACTATGCTTTTGAAAATGAGTTAACAAAAGAGATGTTTGAAGGAAATGATATTCCTGTTTTTGCGGGCCCAATGATTACGGTTTTAGGCACATCATTACAAAACAGGGAATTGTTGAAATTTTTCCATGAGTCAACATGGGCTGCTATTGGATTGGAAATGGAGGGCGCTTATTATCAAAAAGCGATTCAATCGGCATCTAGAATTAGAAAAAGCATCCATCCAAACGTAAAAGTAAGATATGCTTATTATGCCTCAGACAATCCGTTGGAAACAGGAAGCACCTTGGCATCAGGCGGATTAGGCTCTACGGGAGTAAAACCAACTTATTTGATTACTATTAAAATATTAGAACAAATTTTTAAAATAAA
>CAMAWT010000012.1 GCA_945862065.1 Flavobacterium psychrophilum
TTCTAGATTAGTGGCGTCGGTATTGGCAATAGCCGTCCAACCTGTTCCAGTACCAACTTGATTGGAATACGTATACATTGAAGGATTACCTGTGGCTGTTATGTCAAAACCATTAGCACCTGTCGTTGAACCAGTAATGTGTGTGGCTACTTGCCAGTTATTTTTTATAAAATTAGTAGTTGTAACACCTGGTGCTACTAATCGGAAGGCACGTTTGCCTTGAGCGATGTAGCGTTCTACGGTAACATTTCCTGTCACACTTCCAGCAGAGTTACCAATACATGCTGTTCCGTTAGCATCTGATTTTAAAGTTAAAAATCCGCCAGTTGCCAATGTAGCACCAGAACCTACTGTTACCACACCAAATGAAGAACCACCAATTATGTTTAAGGCGTTGCCTAATGTTGAAGTTCCGCTTCCACTTACTGTTAAATTTTTAAGTAAGTTAGTTGTACCTGGTGTTGTTTGATCAAATCCAAAACTATTTGTATTACCATTCAAAATTAAACTAGACGAAGCCGAACCAACAAAATTACCAGATGTACGTGTAACAATTCCATTTATGGTAAGTGTGTAACCTCCAATATCGAATTTTCCATTTGTTAAGTTCAAATCATTAACTGTCTTGTTACCTGATAAATAAAGGTATCCACCAGTATTAATGGTTAGATTAGAAATACTAGCAGTTTGAGGTAAAGTAACATTTGAACCTGTTATAGATACATTTGTATATGCAATGGAAGCCCTAATAGTTTGAGTAGTACCTGCACTATTCGAAAATTCTATTGTACTATTTGGTGAAAGTGTAAAAGTTCCAGTAATTTCTGGTTTTGTTCCAGTGCCTCCAACTATTAATTTACCTGTTCCATTAATTGTTAGGTTAGTACTTGCACTTCCAATTGTTCTACTAGTACCATCAAATATTGCAGCTGTGTTTATAGTTAATGTTCCCGAAACTGAAATCGCATTTGAAGGCGATTTAGTACCTCCATTTGTTATTGTTAAATTTACATAAGATGGAGCAGCATTAACTATTTGAGTTCCTGAACTTGCAGCATATTCAATTTCAGAGCTAGCACCTAATGTTGGCGTAATGCTTGGTATTGTTGTGTTTGTACCCACAAAACCATCTAAATCTCTTGTAATAAACTTACCATTAATTACAATAGTTGGAGAACCAGAACCTATTACAATTTGGCTTGTTCCACCGTTATCAAAAGTTCCGCCAATAGCTATGGTCATTGCAACTCCAGTATTTAACTGCAAGTTATTAGTTCCATTTAAGGTGAATGTACCTCCATTATTAATATTTAAGGCACTTGTAACTACAAGCGTAGCAGCTAAATTAGAGGTAACAGCAGCGTTAATATTAATTGTAGCAGGATTACCAAAAGTACCTGAAGGAAATGGTGTTGAAGTTACACCATTAAAAGTATAATTAGCACCAGCAGTATATGTTTTTGTACCGCCAACAGTTATTGTTGAACCAATTCCACTAGTATTTGAGGTAATAAGTGTACCGCCACTTGCAATAGTGAAAGTAGCATTTGTACTAAGACCCTGCGATATAGTGTAAGTACCAGTATTTAATGTACCATTTACTGTAAATACATCGCCTGCAGTTGCTGACTGCTTACCAAGTGTTAAATTATTTGTCAATGTTGTTACCGAAGTGCTAGTAATATTATAATCTATTCTACCAATATTTGAGGTTCCTATTACACTCAAACTTTGAGAACCATTTTTATTCATAGTAACTAAACCATACTGGCGACTACCAGAACCCGTAACACCAAAAAAAGCACCCGAAGCAACTGTTAAATTGCCACTTATATTTAATGTACCCACATAACTGGCTGATGAAGGATTACCACTATTTGCAGCAAAGCTAAAAGTACCAGCATTTATATCTACATTATTGGCTACATTAACTGTACAGAAGCCGCCAGTAGCAGTTGACATATAACTTAAATTGAAAACACCTCCATTTATTGCAATATTTCCAAAACTATATGTTAAGCTAGATGTACTTGCACCAATTAAAGAAATATTTGATGACCCTGTACTTGTTACAGTAAAAGTACCAGCAGTAGAAAATAGGGAGTTGTTAAAATTATAAAATGATGTTTGACTAGCGTTATTCCAAATAAAATTTCCAAAAGTTTGACCAAGCCCAGCAGGATTGGAAAAAGTCATTCCAGTGATATTACAAGTACTAGCAGCATCCCAACTTGCTGTAGGTATGGTGCCACCATTTGTTTGATGGTTATATATTCCTGTAGATGTAAAAGCTATGGTTCCTGTTGTAGTAATTGCAGTTCCAACTGTTTGCGTTAATGTACCAGCCACAGTTAAATCTGTTCCAGTTCCATTGGCAATTGTTAGCCCAGAACTATTTGTTAAAGTTGCACCAGCTTCAATAACCAATTGGTCTAAAGTTATTGAAGAACCTATACTTATATTGTGTCCACTTCGGATTGTTATGGTATTTGCAGCAGAAGTTGGTGCTGAAGTAGCAGTAATCCAAGAATTATTATCTGATGAAGATTGCCAGTTACTAGCATTTGCCAGAGTAGCACCAGATCCAGTATTACCACTATTGCTCCTGAAATAATCTGAAGCAAGTGTTACAGGTGTAATAACAATATTTCCACTAGTTGCACTTGTCAAAGTTCCATCTGTTGCGCTAATAGTATATGTATCGGCAGTATTGAATTGAATAGAAGCGAAGGTAACAGAGCCACTTGAAGCAGCAACTGCGCTATTTCCTGATATAGTTCCTGAACCACTTACTTTTGTTATACTTATGCTAGATGTATATGCATCATCAACAGTTGCATCATTTCTTCGCGCTTCTACAGTAAATGAAGTCAAATTAACTCCTACATTGCCAGTTGAAGGAGCCCCAACTAATACCAAACTAGTTGCAGCTGTTTTTGTTTGAGTTGAAGATGTATTGCTATTAGCGCTTGCAGTACTTGCAGCATTCACAGCCCTAACTCTAAAATAATAAGTGGTATTATAATTTAAATCTGTTACTGCCCTTGATGTACCTGAAACAGATAAACTACTATAACCCGATACAAAACTTGAAAAATCAGTAGCAGTAGATACATCTAATTGGTAGCTGCTTGCACCAGTTACAGAACCCCATGTTGCTGTAAAACTTTTAGAACCTACTGTACTTGGTGTATTAGTAGCCGGTGGTACACATAAGGTATAAAATGTGGCACTAGCAGGACTTGTTGTATTATAACAAGTACTTGTAGTATTATATTCATATGCTGTTATAGTATATTGTGTACCAGCAGTTAGCCCAGTTATACTTAGATTGCCCGTTGCAGTGCTAACACCATTGGAAGTGCTGTTATAAACAACATTGTTATTTGTACCAGTTGTAGAACCTGAACCATAAGAAGCATTTGCACTATAAGTAGAACCACTGGTAGGTGCAACAGCAGCACTACTTGTTGGCCTAGCAACAACTAAAACACCAGCAGTTCCATTACCACGTGTAAAAGCATAATTACTGCTTGTGGTAGCAATTGAGCTAGTTGTCATGTTGGATGTTTGAACTGTTGGAGATAAGCAAGCAGAAGCAGTTAAATTTATAGAACCTAATCCAACATTACCACCTGATTTGGTTGTGTATATCCATTTAACATATCTAATTGTACTTCCCAATGCTGAAGAGAAAGTTCCACTTGTTATGCTTGTATGACTTGTAAGTGTCGAATAAGAACTGCCATCTGAAGAAACTAAAACATCAAAAACATATGAGCCTGATAAAGTATTATTTGCTAAATTGTAAGACAAAGTTCCTGGATCACCTGTAAAATTTAATATAACATAATCACCTTGATGATCAAATTTCCAGGGTGTAGTTGTAATAGAGTATGCAGTACCTAGACCCGTTTGAGTAAAACCACTTGGCATTGTATTACTTCCAGAAGTTGTACCCGCACCTGTAACTGGCAATGTTGCCTGCCCCATCACCCCATTCACTCCAAGCATTAATACCATGGCCAATAGGCTTAGCTTTTTAAAAATTGTGTTTTTACTTTGTGTTCGAGGAAAGTTTTCAATGGTTTTTGCCTTATTTTTTTCAAGGCAGTTCATTTGTAAGGGTACTGATAAATTAAAGGGTAACGTACTTTTCATGGTGTTTATATTATGGATTAAATTGTTTGTTATTTTTATCAATACAAAATTAAAAGTAAATGTATTTTGTGTTAAATTTTTAGGTTATCAAATTATTAAAAATAGGTTACTAAAAAAGCTATAATAATTATTTAACGGCGACTTTTGATATGTTAACGGTGACTTTTGATCTTTGAATGGCGAATTAGTAAGAATTAATGAAATACATTTTTTGTGAAAACTTTGTGTCTTTTGTAGAAATAATTTCACGAAGCGGCACAAAGATTTCACAAAGTGGCGCTATGAATTTTTTAAACACAGATTTCACAGATTTCGCAGATTTACGATTTGCTTTGGTGATTTTTATTTCACGAAGTAGCACAAAAAATTCACAAAGGTACGCTATGCTTTTTTAAACACAGATTTCACAGATTTCGCAGATTTACGCTTCGCTTTGGTGATTTTTATTTCACGAAGTTGGATAAAGAATTCACAAAGTGCCGCTAAGCTTCTTTTAAACACAGATTTAAGAAATTTATTATCCAAAAACGGCTAACCATCAACTGATAAAAAAAGTCATAAAAAAAGCGGAGTCAAACTCCGCTTTCGATTTTTTTTGAATTCTATTTAGAACTTAACGATAAACTCTACAGAATGTTGGATATGATTATTATTTAATTTAAAGTTATCAAAAGCAACTCTAGCAAGTGATTGCAAACGGATTCCGTAACCATCGCCTAACCAAAAATCTAAAGCTAATCCTGGGTTTACAGATTGATTAGTTTCTGTTCCTAACCAAAAATAACCAACTCCTCCCACAACAGAGGCATCAAACCATTTAGCTTTTGAAAAAAAATGATCTACATTATATTTTGCATTGATATCAACGGCTATAAAATTAGCATCTTCTAGCAATATATATTCGCCATTGTGTAGTTTAGAAGCTGAATATTTATTCAAAGCAACCTCAGTTCCAACAGATAAATGTTGTTTAACATCATACGACGCAGTAAATTTTGACATCACCGGAAGAATGTTCCAATCTTTTGTTTGAAAGTAAACATCATCTTTTGTAGATGTATTATCTATTGCATTTACACCAAATCCAATGGTCCATTTTGAGCTTTCTTGTGCTATTGCAAAAGAAGAAATAACAAGGACTAATAAAGTAATTCTTTTTTTCATACTGATTTTTTTTTAAAATTTTGTTGTAAAAGTACTATTTTTTTTTTAAACTAAAAAAAAGATTTTTTTTTTAGTACTAAGTGTTAGGAATTATTATATGGAGATTGGTAATTAATGAATAATCAATTATCATCTGTCAATTAACCCCTATTTTTCAATTTCTCTCAAAGACTCCATTTTTTTGTATGCCAAAAATCCTTTAATGTCTTCAAAATGTTCTTTGACGCGTTTGTTTCCAAATTCAAACACTTTTTTAGCCAATCCGTCAAGGAAATCTCTATCGTGTGAAACTAAAATAAGGGTTCCGTCAAAATCGCGCAGGGCATCTTTAATAATATCTTTGGTTTTCATATCCAAATGATTGGTAGGCTCATCCAGAATCAACACATTTACGGGTTCCAACAATAATTTGATCATCGCCAATCGGGTTTTTTCTCCTCCAGAAAGCACTTTTACTTTTTTCTGAACATCATCGCCTTTGAACATAAACGCACCCAACAAATCTTTGATTTTTGTTCGAACATCGCCTACAGCAATTTGATCAATGGTTTCAAAAATAGTCATATCGCCATCCAACAACGATGCCTGATTTTGTGCAAAATAGCCTATTTGAGAATTATGCCCCACTTCCAGTTTTCCATCAAAATCAATTTCGCCCATAATGGCTTTTATCATGGTAGATTTTCCTTCGCCGTTTTTACCTACAAAGGCTACTTTCTGACCTCTTTCTATCACCATATTGGCATCGTTAAATACCACATGATCGCCATATTTTTTGGTTAATCCTTCAACCACAACTGGGTATTGACCAGAACGTGGCGAGGGAGGAAACTTTAATTTTAACGCCGATGTATCTACCTCATCCACTTCTATAGGTACTATTTTTTCAAGCATTTTTACCCTAGATTGAACCGATTCTGTTTTGGAAAAAGTCCCTCTAAATCGATCAATAAAAGCTTGGTTATCAGCTATGAATTTTTGTTGTTCGTCATAGGCCTTTTGCTGATGGATACGTCTGTCTTTTCGTAATTCTAAATATTCTGAATACACCGCTTTGTAATCATAAATGCGTCCCATCGTAACCTCAATGGTTCTATTGGTAATATTGTCAACAAAAGTTTTATCGTGCGAAATCACCATGACCGCTTTGGCTTGATTGATCAAAAAATCTTCCAACCATTGAATACTTTCAATATCCATGTGATTGGTTGGCTCATCAAGCAATATAAGATCGGGCTTCTTTAATAATATTTTGGCCAATTCAATTCGCATGCGCCATCCACCAGAAAATTCCGATGTCAATCGTGTGAAATCTTCTCTTTCAAAACCCAAACCTTTCAACACTTTTTCTACTTCCGATTCGTAGTTCACCTCTTCAATAGAATAATATTTTTCAGACAATTCCGAAACACGCTCAATCAATTTCATGTACGCATCACTTTCATAATCCGTCCGAATAGTGAGTTGCTCATTGATTTCGTCAATCTCTTTTTTCATATCCAATACCTCAGCAAACGCTTTAGAAGCTTCTTCCATGACCGTGCAATTATCAGAAGTCAATAAATGCTGCGGCAAATAGGCAATAACGGCATCACTTGGCGCAGAAATGGAACCACGAGTAGGCTTGCTTTCACCTGCAACGATTTTCAGTAAAGTTGATTTTCCAGCACCATTTTTACCCATCAGGGCAATTTTGTCATTCTCATTAATGGCAAAAGTTACCTCACTAAAAAGGGTGGTACCGCCAAATTCTACTGCAACATCATTTACTGTAATCATGGTTTAAAAAAGTTTTTTTATAATAAAGGCGCAAAGGTAAGTTTTTAAGTTGTAATCTCAAATGCGTAAATTAACACAATCATTTAAATTTCCTTTATTTTTATAAGAAGCACGCAACCCCGTTCCAGCTGAGAACCTGTCCCGCTCTCGCCTTTATCTTGCTTGCCCTACGGGACTACGCAAGGATATCGGCTCCATCGGGGCTAAAATTGAAATATTGTTTTTCAGTTGAAATGAATTAATTTGTTAATTAGATAATTAGCGAATGAGCGAATTGGAAAATGAGTTAAATAGAAAATGTTCTAATTTAAAAAATTGAAATGAATACAATCATTTAATTATTTAAACAAAAATTTATTGCATCAATAATCGGAACTCATCAATAACTGGATTGGCTTTTCCGTAGTCTATTTCTTGAATAAAAAGCTCTACCGCTTTATTGTTTTTAACACTTGGCAAAACATTTGCTTGGTTGTTATTTCTAATGACAACCGAAATATTAGATTGCTCTAATTTATCTTTCAAAGCAACAGCGAGCATCTCCTCGCCTGAAAATATTTTTATTAAACCCATGATTTTTTTTTAATTTATAATTGATAATGGATAATGGATAATGGATAATTAATAATGGATAATTATCTAATTGACTAATTATCTAATTGACTAATTATCTCATCGTCTGATTCGAAAAACAAAGGTTCAATCATTATTTTATCCGCTAATATTTCCACTCTTTCTGATATTTCGGAACAAAAAAACAAGCGCTGGGTTTTCTCTACACTTGCAGACAAGCGCATGATGACAGCGTCTAACCTACTTTTGAATAAAATTTCAGCATCGTCCACTACAAACATTTTAATGGTATTCATGTTAAAACCTGCCGAAGCAAACATAGCGTTTATCTTAGTGGTTGTGCCAATAATTACGTCCATTCCCAACGAAATTTGATTTTTATCATAATCCATATCGCCTTTGTCATGAACGCCAATGACACGAATATCCATGTAATTTCCTAGTTTTTTGAACAACTCAACCATTTCCAAAACATGCTCCTTTTCTTGAACAAAAACCAAGGCACGCGTGCTTTCGCCAACCTGTTTTTCTAGTCGTTGCAATACATTCAATACAATAGTTGTTGACTTTCCAGTTCCAACAGGCGATTGAATAACGGCATCGGCACCGCTTTTAATGGTTGCAAAAGTCTCCAATTGCATTTCATTTGCTTCTATTAAATCGTTTTCAATGAGTGCTTGTTGCAGAAGCGGGTTTATTTTTTTTAATTGCATTTTTTTTAGCTCTAAGCTGTAAGTTATAATGAATAAACAACTTTTGCTTATTTCAAAATACGTAAAGCATTATTTATTTACTTGCGAACATTTTTACATCTTGTTCCGATATTTCATTTCCTCCTAAAATAATCAAACGTTCAATTACATTTCGTAATTCTCTTATATTACCTGTCCAATCATAAGCTTGTAACAATAAAATTGCCTTAGGTTCAAAAGATTTGATGGCGTTTCCTTGTTCTTCTGCAATTTTCATTGCAAAATGAGAAATCAGTAACGGAATATCATCTCTGCGTTCGTTCAACGAAGGAACTTTTATTAAAATAACGGCTAAACGATGGTATAAATCTTCTCTAAAACGACCTACTTCAATTTCTTTTTTCAGGTCTTTATTGGTTGCTGCAATAACACGAACATTCACTTTAATATCTTTGTCTGCACCTACTCTAGTTATCATATTTTCTTGCAAGGCACGCAGTACTTTGGCTTGCGCCGATAAACTCATATCGCCAATTTCATCAAGAAAAATAGTTCCTCTATCTGCTGCTTCAAATTTTCCGGCTCTGTCTTTTACGGCAGAAGTGAACGCTCCTTTTACGTGACCAAACAACTCACTTTCAATCAACTCTGAAGGAATTGCAGCGCAGTTTACTTCAATTAACGGGAAATCGGCACGCTCACTTTTTTCGTGTAATTGATGTGCTACAAGTTCTTTTCCGGTTCCGTTGGGTCCTGTAATTAAAACCCTTGCATCAGTAATAGCTACTTTTTCTATCATATCCTTAATATGATTGATAGGTTCCGAAGCACCAATCATTTCGTAGTTTTTACTAACTTTTTTCTTCAGTATTTTGTTTTCAACTACTAATTGTTTTTTGTCTAATGCATTTCGAACCGTATTCAAAAGTCGGTTCAAATCGGGTGGTTTTGAAATATAATCAAAGGCTCCCAATCTCATGGTGTTGATGGCTGTTTCCATATCGCCATGCCCAGAAATCATGACCATTGGTATTTCTGGTTTTATTTTTTTTACTGCTTGGAGTAATTCTTCACCGTCCATTTTAGGCATTTTGATATCACAAAGCACCAAATCATAATCGGTGTTTTTGATTTTATCCAATGCTTGAAGTCCGTCTTCTGCTTCTTCAACTTGATAGGTATCACTTTCTTCTGAAAGAATTTTAGATAATACGCGTCTTATCGCTGCCTCGTCTTCTACAATTAAAATTTTTGACATAAATATGGAAATGACTTTTTATTTTGACAAAGATACACATTCGAAAAGAAGTTTGAAACGTAACCAAAAAGTATCCTACTGAAAATTTACTTTTAATATTTCAACCATTTGTAAAGTTCTTTCCATGTTGGTTTTTTACCATACATAAGAATTCCGACTCTGTATATTTTGGATGCAAACCAAACCACTCCAAAGAAAGAGGCAAACAAAATAGTCATAGAAATCGCAATCTGCCACCAAGGCACACCAAACGGAATTCGCATCATCATTACTATAGGTGAGGTTAACGGAATCATTGAAAAAACAGTTGCAATAGTTCCGTGTGGATCGTTGATTACAGTGAAAAAACCAATGTACACCCCTAATATTAAAGGCATTATAATGGGCAACAAGAATTGTTGCGAATCGGTTTCATTATCAACTGCAGCTCCAATGGAGGCATAAAACGAACTATATAAAAAATAGCCCCCAATAAAATAAATAATGAATGAAATCAAAATGGTAAAAATGGGTAAATTCAATATTTCTTTTAAATACATCTGCATGGTGCCCGCCATTCCTTCTTGTGCCGTTTGCATAACTTGCGCATTTGGACCCGCGCCAACTTGTGCTCCAAAAACAGTGGATAAAATGGTAATGGCTGTTAACCCAAGAAGCGCCCAAATTATAAATTGCAAAATTCCCGCCAATGAAGTTCCGATGATTTTTCCCATCATTAATTGAAAAGGTTTTACTGAGGATATAATCACTTCAATAATACGAGATGTTTTTTCTTCGATAACACTTCGCATTACCATATTTCCGTAAATCACAATAAACATCATAATTAAATATCCAAAGGCACCGCCTATTCCGATTTTTATTTCATTCAATCCTATCAAGGCTTCCTCTCCCGATGCTTTTTCTAATTGAATCGAAACATCGGCTTTTGCTTTTTCAATGGCAGTTGTATCAAGCCCCGATTTGATGTAATTATCTTGGGTTATTTTATCGGCAATGGTGCTTTCTAAATCTTCAATAAACATAACACTCGGACTTTCATTTGAAATGAATTGCATATTTTTTTGAAGTACTTTATTATCTGAAGATTTTGGTACAAAAAGAATTCCTTCATACGCTTCAGAAACGATGCTATCCTTTAATACCGACATGTGCACATTGGAAAGATCCAAATACTTATATTCTTCATCACTTTTAAATTCTTTGACAAACAAACCAGATTCGTCATGAACGGCGATGGTTTTCAAATCGGCTTTCATCGAACTTAAAAACCCAACAAAAACAGAAATTCCAACAAAAAGTAACGGACTTAAAAAAGTCATTACGATAAATGATTTATTACGAACTTTGGCAATAAATTCTCTTTTTATAATTAATATTAATTTGCTCATGGTCGTATAATTATTCGGTTACAGATTGGATGAAAATATCGTTTACACTCGGAATTTTTTCCAAAAAATGAGTTACTTGACCACGCTGAACAAGTACGTTCAACAACTCGTTTGGAGTTGCAGTCCCTAACTGAATTTCTAGTTTCAACTCGTCATTTAAGGATTTAAAATTAGTTGGTGATAAGGTGAACTTCTGAGTCAAATCATACATTAAGCCTTCAACATTGTCTGAAATTATTCCTACTTCAAAACTATTAGTTCTGAATTGTTTTTTGACATCGGTCAATTTACCTTCAATCAATTTATTTGATTTGTGAATAAGTGCAATATGATCGCACATTTCCTCCACACTTTCCATTCTGTGGGTCGAAAATATAACGGAAGTACCTTGTTTGTTGAGTTCGATGATTTCATCTTTAATCAAATTGGCATTTACAGGATCAAATCCAGAAAAAGGTTCGTCCAAAATCAATAATTTGGGTTGGTGCAAAACTGTTACCACAAACTGAATTTTTTGTGCCATTCCTTTCGAAAGTTCTTGGATTTTCTTGTTCCACCAACCTTCAATTTCTAGACGTTCAAACCAATATTTGAGTTGTTTTTGTGCATCTTGTTTAGACAATCCTTTTAGCTGTGCCAAATACAAACATTGTTCACCCACTTTCATTGATTTGTACAAACCACGTTCTTCGGGCATGTATCCAATATACTGAACATCATCAGGTTGCAATAATTTTCCATCCAGCAAAACCTGACCCGAATCGGGCATGGTTATTTGATTGATAATTCGAATTAAAGAGGTTTTTCCTGCACCGTTTGGACCTAATAATCCGTAAATACTTCCCTTTGGTATGGTTAAAGAAACTTCGTTCAATGCGGTATAATCACCATAGGTTTTAACCACATTTTGTACTTCAAGAATTGCGCTCATACGTGAAATTTTATAGGTGTAAATTTAGGTGATTAGTAGGAATAAACACCAATTTGTTACAGGATTTTTAAAAAGAAAATTGCAATTTTAATTACGATATTTTGAAATTAGATTTTTAATGTTTTAATCCAATAGTATGACAAAAAAAAACCACCTCAATACAAATTGCATCTTCAGTGGCTTTATCTATTTTGAACTATTTTTTTTTAAGAAAACATATCTTTTACTTTTTCAAAAAATGATTTGTCTGATTTTTCTGGATTTGGGATGAAATTATCGTCCGTCAATGATTTCTCAAAAAATTGACGTTGTTCTTTGTTCAATGTTTTTGGCGTCCAAACGTTTACGTGTACTAATAAATCACCATTACCATAACTGTTCAAACTCGGAATTCCTTTTCCTTTCAATCGCAAAATTTTACCTGATTGTAGTCCTTCCTCTAGCTTGATTCTGACTTTACCATTTACGGTTTCAATCTCTTTTGAAACGCCCAAAGCTGCTTCAGGAAAACTAATATACAAATCGTAATGAAGATTTTCTCCCTCTCGCTTCAAAAACTCATGTTCTACCTCTTCTACAGCAACAATTAAATCGCCAGGAACTCCATTTCCTGGTGCATCGTTTCCTTTAGATGAGACTTTTAGTTGCATGCCATCAACCACTCCTGCCGGAATTTTAATTGAAACGGTTTCGTCTTCCAAAATCATTCCTTGTGCATCAGCATTGGCTGGTTTGCTTTCAATAGATTGACCTGCTCCGCCACATGTTGGACAGGTTGAAGCCGATTGCATTCGACCCAAAATGGTGTTGGTAACACGCAATACTTGGCCTTGACCGTTGCAAGTGCTACAGGTTTTATATTTTACGCCTTGTGCTTGAATTTTACGTTTTACTTTAACCTTTTTCTCAACTCCGTTGGCAATTTCTTCCAAAGTTAATTTTACCTTGATACGTAAATTGCTCCCTTTCACTCTGCGTTGACCGCCACCGCCGCCGCCAAATCCGCCAAAACCTCCTCCGCCAAAAATGTTACCAAATTGACTGAAGATATCATCCATATTCATACCGCCACCGCCGCCAAAACCGCCGCCACCGTCAAAAGCTTGATGACCATATTGATCATATTTGGCTTTCTTTTGCGAATCGCTTAATATTTCATACGCTTCTGCTGCTTCTTTGAATTTTTCTTCGGCTTGCTTGTCGCCTGGATTTTTGTCAGGGTGAAATTCAATCGCTTTTTTTCGATAAGCCTTTTTGATTTCGGCTTCCGAAGCTGATTTAGTAATACCTAATATTTCGTAAAAATCTTTTTTCATTTTTGTTTCAATTTAATACCGAACCCATAAAAATGGGAGGTTTATTGTCCGATAACCACTTTTGGAAAACGGATAATTTTGTCGCCTAGTTTGTATCCTTTTTCAAGAATGTCTACAATTTTTCCTTTCAAGTTGTCGGTCGGAGCTGGAATTTGTGTTATTGCTTCAGCAAAATCAGCATTAAAAGGGTCGCCAACAGCAAGTTCTACTTGTTCGAGGCCTTTTGATGTTAAGGTCGATTTAAGTTTTTCGTGAATGAGTTCAACACCTTTTAGCATTACTTCATCTTCCGATTTAGCAATTTCAATCATAGCTCTGTCAAAATCGTCTAAAACTGGCAATATGGCTTGTAAAACCTCTTGATTGGCAGTTTTGAATAATTCGATTCGCTCCTTGGAAGTACGTCTTTTATAGTTTTCAAATTCAGCAAAAAGACGGATGTATTTGTCTTTTTCGGTTGCTAAATCTTGTGTTAATTGTTCTTCTACCGAAAGCTCAACTACAGGCTCTTGTGTGTCTGTAACGATTTCTGTTACGGTTTGATCTGCAATTGGTTCGTTTTCTGATTTTTCAGTACTCATTGTTTTGTTATTTTTATTATTTTGAAAAATAGTCTTGAATTTCATCGTTTTCATTTTGAAATGCAAAAGTACTGCCATTTGTTTAAAAATGTCAAATTGTCATTATTTATTTTTGGGTGGTTGTATTTTACATGTTGCTTTTTTTTGCCAAAGATTCAAAGATTTAAGGGATTTTTTTTGCAAAAAAAGATACACGCAAAAAATCCCGTCCCAACAGCTCCCCCTCTGGGGTTGGGGGCTTAGCCCAGATTGAAATGGAAAGCCTTGTGAAGGCAAAAGCTATTTTTGCTTGGTGCAAAACAGCGACCAACGGAAGCTCGTTTTGTGCCAATGAAAAAAAGCTTTTGGCGAACAAGCTTGAAATGAAAAGCTGGAATGGCTTCTAAATATTATTTTTAAAACTTTAATATAATATTAACACTACATCGTTTTCGTTGTAGTAAATTTGTGGTATAAAAGGTTTAAGTTATCATACACTATACAATATTTATTAATTCTGGTTTTAATTGGAGAAAGTTCTAGCTAACATCTAGAACTTTTTTTATTTAATGATTTCGTCTAGTGCAGTTTCTAGCGTTGGGAATTGAAATTGGAAGTTGTTATCCATTGCAATTTTAGGTACTATGTTTTTGGAATTGAAGAGTAAAATACTCATTTCGCCTAAAATTAACTTCATGAACCATTGCGGAATATTGGGTAACCAAATGGTTTTGTGAAAACGTTTTGCAATGGCTTCTGTGAGTTCTTGATTGGTTACTTTTTCAGGTGCAACCGCGTTTATAATGCCCTCAATTTCACTATTTATCACCAAACTATATAGCTGTACTAAATCTGTGAGATGGATCCAAGATTGAATTTGCTTCCCGGTGCCAAACGCTGAGCCAACGCCCATTTTGATAGGTTTGATTATTTCTAACAAGGCACCGCCTTTTGACGAATAAACCACTCCGGTTCGTATAAGGGATGTTTTTATATTTAGAAATTGAAATTTTTGGATAGATTCTTCCCATTTTTGTACTACCGATGACAGAAAACTTTGTTCGACTTCAGTTGTGGTTTCGTCATAAATGGCAGTTAAGCTATCTGGGTATATTGCTGTTCCTGATGCAGATATAATGTGTTTTACTTGATGAGAATTGGAACTTAATAAGTTAAAAAGTAATTTCGCCGATTTTGTTCTGCTGTCAAACAATTCTTTTTTGTAGCTATTAGTCCATCTTTTTGCGATGGTTGCCCCTGCCAAATGTACGATAACATCAATTTCTTCAATACAATTTTTGTCAATGATGTTTTGGGTTGGGTTCCAATAAAATCCTTTGTAATTATTCTGATTTTCAACCTTTTCTTTTCGGGTTGTGAGGTAATGAATAGTATGATTTTGCTTGAGCAATTCCGCCACTAATTCTGTTCCGATAAGTCCGGTTGCACCCGTAATGAGGATTTTCATTGCTTTTTTTTTTTCAAAAGTACGCCATAAAACAAAACCTAAACACTTGAAAACATTAGTTTAACGTTTGTTTAATATTAAAAAAAAACATCCCGTAATGTGGGATGTTTTTTTAGTCACTTTAAAATGATTATTTTACAGAAACTGAACCACCAGATGATTCGTCTTTATTGATGATGGCAGGTTTTGTTACAGACTCTATTGATGAACCGCTTGAAGCAACCGCTTTTAGTTCTTGCAACGGATTTACTGAAGTTGTGCTTCCGCTTGACGCTTCTGATTCAGCTATATTAACTTCAAGATTTTCAGCAGTTATATCACTTCCGCTAGAAGCATCTGTATATAGTTTGAGGGCAATACCACTCAACGTGATGGAACTTCCGCTTGAACTTGTTGATCTAACTTCATCATACTCAAGAATCGCTTCAATTTCACTTCCGCTACTGCTGTCTAAACGTATGGATGTGCCTTTCAAAGTAGTACCTACAGTAATTGTTGATCCGCTTGTGGATGTTAACCCTTCAATAACAGGCATATGAACACGAACAATCAATGTTTCTGATGAGTCAATCGTTTCATCTGAAGTAATAATCAAAACACCGTTTTCTACTTTTGTTGAAATATGTTCCAATAAATTTTGATCGGCTTCCACTTCTATACTTTTAAGTTCAGATTGAGAGATGACCACTTCTAGACCGCGTTCTACTTTTACTTTCGTGAAAGCGTCTTTAACATCTCTTTTTTCAATTGTTACATCACCTGTCCCATCAATTCCTTCACCCCAATCTACATCGAATTTACAAGATGAAAAAAGTAGCGCAATCAATGTAATGATTATTATTTTAGTCAGAATTACTATGTATTTTATCATCTTAATTTACTTTTATTAAATTTCCGTCTTTGTCTTTTACAATTTTACCGTTTGGATAGGTCGTGTTTTTGGTTCTTTTTACAATTTCAGTACCTTCAATTACTATTGTTTCTGTTTGAATTGAATCAGATATTCCTTCTAAAACTTCTGTCAAAACATCATCGTGCTCATTTTCATAATCAGGACAATTTAAGCATTTTACTTGAGTATCGAATACTTTGTATAAATAATCATCTGAAGAATAATGCAAGTTGAAAAAATCATCCTCCGATTCGTCAAAACTTTCAACTGAACCGTCTGGTTTAAACATAGTTCCATTTGGCAAATACAAATACAATTCCACCTTTTGGTTTCTCCATTTTGTTGCCACATCTGATAACAAATAATTATTCAAAATCAACTTATTTCCTACTATTTGATAGGCATATTTGATTCTTTCTGCAGTTTCTTTTGCGTCTTTTAATGAACCACCACGAGCCAATCGTTCGATTTGTATGTAGGGCAACGGTTCGTCAGTTTTCATGATCTCAATCGAAACTTCATTCGAATAGATTACTTCTTTGCCTGTTTCGTCGGTTTTTAATTTAAAATCTTCTCTGTGATTCACGTTTTTAGAATACAAATCGTTGTTTTTAAATTGAATAAATAAAGTGTCATTAGGTTGCAATGCAATCGTTTCTTTTTGAACTGATTTTCCGTCAAATGCAAATTGAGATAGTTTGTTTACAGCTAAAGTAATTCCAATTCCTAAACAGATAATCCACAAAGCAAGTAAGGTGTATTTTACGGAGTTTCCAATAGTTTTAAACGATTGATTGATTAATTTTAAACCCAATAACAGCAGAAAGAAAAACGGAATCCCAAACACAAAAAACAATAAAATTCCTTGTACCCACAGCGGTGTATCTAAACCAATGGGAGTTCTGATGTAATTAAAAACAACATTTTCTGGCATGGATGATGAAAAAGCCAAAAAAACAGCACAAATTGTAAATCCGAGTAAAGATAATGACGAAATAATAACCATGAAAAGCCCAATAATTTTTGCAAAAGCATTCAAAACGGTTTCTATCAATTCACGCAATTTCTCTCCAAAACTTGTTGCACCATTTCGCACTTTTGGACCAAATTCATCGTTCACATTTTTAAATTTGTTGGCAACCGAATCAAATTCTTCTCGAACTTTTTTTTCGATATTCGAAATAGTTACAGGAGCACCAGTCATTTCTAACTTTTCAGTTGTTGTAACAGCTGCTGGCATCGCAATCCAAAGTACAATATAAGCAATAAAGCCTGTTCCAAAACCAAAAAATAAAATCAGAAACAGCACTTTAATAACTACTGAATCTACCCCAAAATAATGTCCCAATCCAGCGCAAACACCACCTATACTAGCTTTGTCTTTATCACGATACAATTTTCTACGATTGGATACACTTGCCGAAAATTGTGGCGTTCCACTTCCCTCTTCATCAATTCGGTAATCTTCTGGCTGACCCATTATCACTATAACTTCTTCGATATCTTTGTTATTTACAATATGTTTGTCGGTAGCTTGCTTGGCTTGCAATAATTCTGCAACACGCATTTCAATATCTTTCATAATTTCCTCTGTACCCGACGAGTTAGAAAGTGATCGCTTTACTGCATCAAAATAACGCACTAACTTTTGGTATGCATCTTCGTCAATATGGAAGAAAAAACCACCTATATTACTGTTTACTGTTTTATTCATCGTCTTAGTTTTTATTAGTTATTATGTTTACGGCATCAGATAATTCTATCCAAGTAGCACTTAATTCGTTCAAAAAAGTCTGTCCCAAATCGGTCAAACCATAATATTTTCTGGGTGGTCCAGAAGTCGATTCTTCCCAACGATAATTGAGCAAACCATCATTTTTCAGTCGGGTCAATAACGGATACACCGTGCCCTCAACTACCAGTAATTTGGCATTTTTTAGCGTGTCTAATATTTCAGAAGTGTAGGCATCCTTCTCTTTCAAAACCGAGAGAATGCAAAACTCCAAAACACCTTTCCGCATTTGTGCCTTTGTGTTTTCAATATTCATTTGTACTTTTTTTAATTATTATCGAAAGGCCATTTTAAAATTACTATTTATAGACCATTAATTTCTTATGCAAAGATACTACCATTAAACAGTATTATGCTTTACAAAGTAATAAATTTTAACATTTAATTAACTTTTAGAGCGCCTTTTATGGCTTTCCGCTATAGCCTTTGGTCAACGGGCTTTATTTATATGCCTTTGCAAGAGCTCCTGGCGTCGCTTTGCAAAGGCACTAAATAATAGCCCGTTTTCCCGCAGGGCTGCCGCTTCAATCCATGGCGCGGTATATCTTAAACAGACAAATAATTTTCAGTTGCACATTTTGAATTTCTTTATATCTTTACAAAAAAAGAATGCAATCTATGTTAACTTCCAGCAAACTCAACACGTTCCTGTTTTTCAAATTACCGTCCGCCTTTTGGTGTGGCGTGCGCGTAAAGTCAATAGACAAAACCTCATGCATAGTAACTGTAAAACATCGATGGATAAACCAAAACCCATTTAACTCCATGTATTTTGCCGTACAAGGAATGGCAGCCGAATTATCTACAGGTGCTTTGGTAATTTCAAAAATAAAAGAAAGTAAAAAAAATATTTCCATGTTGGTAGCCAACAACAAATCAAATTTTTCCAAAAAAGCTACAGGCGTGATTTCATTTACTTGTTTAGACGGACATCTTATAGAACATGCAATCAAACAAACAATTGAAACCGGTGATGGTCAAACGTTTTGGATGAAATCAATTGGAACCAATCAAAAAGGCGAACAAGTATCTGAAATGGATTTTGAATGGAGCATTCGAATTAAGTAAAAATATAATTATAAAAATGTTAAAAAAAGAAGGTAAAAAATCATCAAACAAACAATTTTTTATCTTTGTTACTAAAATAAATTAAAAAAAATGAAAAAAGTACTGCTCATTGTTACCTTATTAATTGCCACAAATATCACTTTTGCACAAAAAAAAGAAAAGATAAAAGGGTCCAAAATTGTTACGATTGAAAAAAAGAAAATTGAAAATTTTAATGCTCTTGAAGTATCAGACGAGTTAGAAATTACCCTCACTAAAGGAACTGAATGTGGACTTGAAATTGAAGCCGACGATAACTTACACGAGGCTATTGCGATTGAAATTGTGAATGGAACCGCAAAAATTTCAACCACAAAAGAAATCAGCAGCGCCAAAAAAGTGACTATCCGAATTACCTATACAGATAGTTTTAATTCGGTTACATCCAAAAACGAAAGTTCCATCGTTGCCTTATCCGAAATTGACCTTGCTACCATTGAATTTAAAACTTTCGATAATTCAAAATTATTTTTAAATGCAAAGGTTGGGAGTTTTAAACTTCAAATGAATGACAAATCCTATGCTGAAATCAATTTAAAATCTGACGAGTCCACTATTTCATTAAGCAAAAGTGCCAAATTAAAAGCACTGATCGCCTCCATATCTCTTTCTATAGACATGTATCAAAAAACATCAGCTACTGTGGAAGGTGATACTGAAAAATTAAAACTGAGATTGGATAACAATGCGAATTTTATTGGAAATAACTTAACGACTAAAGAAGCTGAAATTACTACAGAAAGTTACACTAATGCTTCCATAAATGCTACAACCAATCTGAAAATAGCCGCCGCAGGAAAATCGGAAATTGTAATTTATGGGGAGCCAAAAATTGAAGTCGAGAAGTTTAGTGACAGTGCCACATTACTAAAAAAGCCTACCAAATAATTCAAAAAAAAGTCTCTTCAAATTGAAGAGACTTTTTTAGTCGGGGTGGCAGGATTCGAACCTGCGGCCTCCTGCTCCCAAAGCAGGCGCGATAACCGGGCTACGCTACACCCCGAATTCACAGAATTAACTGTCAAATGCGGTTGCAAATATACTCGAATTATTCGTTATAAAAAAATATTTACTTTATAAATTTGATTTATTATAGAATCACAAATAACAATCCGAAAAGGTTTGCTGTTTTATTTAAAAACTTACCTTTGCAATTCATTAAAAAAAAAGAATATGTCAACTACTATTGAACAAGTTAAATGCTTAATTATAGGTTCGGGTCCAGCAGGTTATACTGCGGCAATATATGCAGCAAGAGCTAATATGTATCCGGTTTTGTACCAAGGTACACAACCAGGTGGTCAATTAACAACCACCAATGAAGTTGAAAATTTTCCTGGATATCCAGACGGAGTGACGGGTCCTGAAATGATGGTGCAACTTCAAGCGCAAGCACAACGATTCGGGTCTGACATCCGCGATGGATGGGCTACTAAAGTAGATTTTTCTGGAGATATTCATAAAGTATGGATCAATGACGAAAAAGAATTGCATTGTGAAACGGTTATTATTTCGACAGGTGCTTCTGCAAAGTATTTAGGTCTTCCATCAGAACAACATTATCTAAAAACGGGAGGTGGCGTATCTGCTTGTGCCGTTTGTGATGGTTTTTTCTATAGAAATCAAGAAGTAATCATAGTTGGAGCTGGAGATTCTGCTTGTGAAGAAGCGCATTATTTATCAAAAATGTGCAAAAAAGTAACGATGTTGGTTCGAAGTGAACAATTTAGAGCTTCTAAAATTATGGAAGCCCGTGTAAGAAAAACCGAGAATATCGAAATTTTATTAAACACTGAAACCGACGAAGTGCTTGGTGACGGACAAGTAGTTACAGGCGTTCGCATCAAAAACAGAACCAGTGGTGAAACGCAAGAAATACCAGCAACCGGATTTTTTGTAGCCATCGGGCACGAACCAAACACAGGTATTTTTAAAGATTATTTAGAATTGGATGAAACAGGTTATATTCTTGCAACTCCAGGTACATCTAAAACAAAAGTAGCAGGAGTTTTTGTAGCAGGAGATGCTGCCGACCACGTTTATAGACAAGCAATTACCGCTGCGGGAACAGGATGTATGGCGGCATTAGATGCCGAACGTTACTTAGCTGCTAAAGAGTAATTTTTTCTTTTCATAAAAAAACCGAAACATTTGTTTCGGTTTTTTTTAACTTTAAAATTTATTATTTCTATTCATTCATAGAAATTAAAAATTCATCGTTATTTCTAGTCTTTTTGATTTTGTCATTAATGGTACTCATTGATTCTACCGGGTTCATATCGGCTAGAAATTTTCTCAAAATCCACATACGTTGCAACGTCTTCTCATCCAATAATAAATCATCACGGCGTGTACTAGACGATGTTAAATCAATAGCTGGGAAAATTCGACGATTGGCAATTTTTCTATCCAATTGTAATTCCATATTACCTGTACCTTTAAATTCTTCGAAGATAACCTCATCCATTTTAGACCCTGTTTCTGTCAATGCAGTTGCAATAATACTTAATGAACCACCATTTTCAACATTTCTGGCAGCACCAAAAAATCGTTTCGGCTTTTGTAGCGCGTTGGCATCTACTCCCCCACTCAACACTTTTCCAGATGCGGGTTGAACGGTATTGTAGGCTCTTGCCAAACGTGTAATGGAATCCAATAAAATTACCACATCGTGGCCACATTCTACCAATCTTTTTGATTTTTCGAGTACGATATTTGCAATTTTCACGTGTTCTTGCGGCTCACGGTCAAAAGTGGAAGCAATTACTTCGCCACGCACACTTCGTTGCATGTCTGTTACCTCTTCTGGACGCTCGTCAATCAACAAAACAATCAAATAAACCTCTGGATGATTGGCTGCAATAGCATTGGCAATATCTTTAAGCAACATCGTTTTACCAGTTTTGGGCTGTGCTACAATCATACCACGTTGCCCCTTCCCTATTGGTGAAAACAAATCGATGATACGAGTTGAAACAGATGCTTGTTTATCAGCTATTCTAAATTTCTCTTTTGGAAAAATAGGTGTCAAATGTTCAAATGAAACTCGGTCACGTACCACTTTTGGATCATGTCCATTAATTTTCAAAACCCGCACTAAGGGAAAGAATTTTTCTCCTTCTTTTGGCGGACGCACCACACCTTTTACGGTATCTCCTGTTTTTAATCCGAATAATCGAATTTGAGAAGTTGATAAATAAATATCATCTGGGGAAGCTAAATAATTATAATCGGATGATCGTAAAAAACCATATCCATCTGGCATCATTTCTAAAACCCCTTCACTTTCAATAATGCCGTCAAACTCGTAATCTGAATCTCTAAAATTATTCGTTTTTTTATTTTTTTGATTTGGATTTGTATTTTGATTTGGGTTCGGAGCCTGACTAAAATTTGGTGGCGGAACCTGATTGAAATTTGGTGGCGGACTCAAATTTGGAGGTGGACTCTGAGTTGGTGGCGGACTTTGAGTTGGGAACGGGTAAGGATTTTGAATTGGACTAAAATTCAGATTTTGAATTGGGTATGGCAATTTATTTTTTAAGTTGGGAATGTGTTTTTGAGTTTTATTCTCCTCACTGTTTTCAGACGGAGCATTTAAATCTGAAATGTCTTCAACGGGCATTTGTCTTTGAGCATTAGTTACTTCGCCTTGTTCTGAAACTACATCTTGAATTTCTGAAATAGCTGCTTTTCCTTTTTTCTGAAATCGAGTTGGTTTTGGAGATGCTTGAGTGTCATTTTCCATCAATTCGGGCATTTCTTGAACTTGAGCAGGTGCTTCAGGAGTCGGGATTTCTGCAAATAAATTGGGATTGTCGGATTGCTTGCTTTCTATTTTTATTCGAGCTCTTTTTGGTTTTACATCCTCTGTGACTTCCGTTTTAGGTTCAGCAGAATTTTCTTCCGATTTTGCTTGATGTTCCAAAATATCTTGAATTAAGACTTCTTTTTTAACACCGGCATATTTTATTGTTTTTGCTAATTTAGCAATTTGTTGAAGTTCAGGCAACTTCATTCCTTTTAATACAGAAATATCAAACATAAAAATTTATTATGATTTATTGGTTTGGATTAGTCTTTGAAAAATTCAAATTGAAACAGTAATTTTAATTATAAAAAATCCGTGTTTATGAGGTGGTTACGAATTTATACTGCAATAATACGAAAATTTTTCAATCAAGCAATAGTTTTTACAAAAAGAAGCATTATTTTTGCATCCATAATTTATTTAATATGTTACAAAGAATTCAAACTGTCTATTTAATTATTGTTTTTATTGCAGCTGCAATTTTACCATATATATTTCCGCTTTGGAAAATAGAAAACATTGAATATAAATTTAATGAAAATAAGGAGATTTTATATGTTATTTTGTTTGGATTAAGTACGGTGCTTACAATCATCAGCATTATTTCATTCAAAAAAAGACAACAACAATTTGTGTTAAACAGATTGAATATGATATTAAATTTAATTTTATTAGGATTATTTGTTTTTCGTTCACTAAACTTATCCGGAGAAGCCCCAGCGGTAACTGAGAAGGGTATTGGGATGTTTCTTCCTATTCTATCTATCGTTATGCTAGTCTTGGCCAACAAGGCTATCAAAAAGGACGAAGATCTTGTAAAATCTGTGGATCGATTGAGATAAACCTATAAACTTAGTTTATTAGTGCGTTAAAATCCGAGGCTTTTGTCTCGGATTTTTTATTTTTTTCCAATCTCAACTACCTCCAAATTCTGAATTTTATCCCCTTCAATTTCAAATCGCAACATCGTTCTCACTTGATGAAATCCGTGAATTCCACAAGCACCAGGGTTCATGTGTAGCATTTGCAACGATTTATCAAATTGAACTTTTAAAATATGAGAATGACCACAAATAAATAATTTGGGAGGCGAACTTTTTAATGATTCTCTTATGGATTGATTGTATTTTCCAGGATACCCCCCAATATGAGTTATCCAAACATCAACCCCTTCACACCAAAATCGATTGTGTAAGGGAAATTCCATCCTTGCTTTATCATCGTCAATATTGCCATAAACGGCTCGTAAAGGTTTTCTGGTTTTTATCGAATCAGTCACCTTCAAATCGCCAATATCTCCTGCATGCCAAACCTCATCAGACCAATCCACATATTTCAATATGACTTCATCAATATGACTATGGGTGTCCGAAATAAGGAGTATTTTCTTCAAAATTTATATTTTTCTATGACAATATTTGAACACAAAGATACTAAATGAAATTATGAAAACTTTAGACATCAAAATTAAAAACCTTTGTACATTTGCAATTCAAAACCAATGAATCAAAAAAGTTTGAGATATTTTTTAGAATTTGCTTATAAAGGAACAAATTATCACGGATGGCAATACCAACCTAATGCAGTTACTGTACAAGAAACATTGAACATGGCGCTTTCTACTCTTTTAAAATCAGACATTGATTTGGTTGGAGCAGGAAGAACAGACACGGGTGTTCATGCAAAACAAATGTTTGCGCATTTTGATATCGAAGAAATTATAGATGCATTACCATTTATTTTCAAAGCAAATTCCTTTTTACCGAAAGATATTGCGATACTCAATCTTCATGAAGTTCATCAAGAAGCACATGCCCGATTTGATGCTACAAAACGCACCTATCATTATCATATTCATCAACATAAAAATGTTTTTGAATCAGATGATTCTTGGTATTACCATCAAAATCTAGATATTCAAAAGATGAATGAAGCATGTGAATTGCTAATTCAACATACTGATTTTGAATGTTTTTCGAAAGTAAACACTGATGTAAATACTTTTAATTGTACGATTCAAAAAGCCATTTGGACAAAAAGTTCAGATACGATTGTTTTTGAAATTTCGGCCGATCGTTTTTTGAGAAATATGGTGCGAGCCATTGTTGGTACGATGATAAATATTGGCATCGGAAAAATTTCGATCATAGATTTTCAACATATAATAGATAGTAAAGACCGTAATAAAGCAGGGTTTTCAGCGCCTGCACACGGACTTTATTTAACCGAGGTGAAATACCCTTATATAACTTAACATGAAAGCAAAAGTATTTGACACGCGACTGTTTAAAAGAATTTTAACGTATACTAAACCCTATCAATTTCGATTTAGAGGCGTTATTTTCTTTGCCATTGCACTTTCAATTTTCACCGCAGTTCGACCTTATTTATTAAAGCAAACCGTCGATATTTACATGAGACCTAAAGACCAGCAAGGCCTTATTTTTTATGTTTCATTGATGGGAATTGTTTTATTACTTGAAGGAATCACGCAATTCTATTTTGTATATTGGTCGAATTGGTTAGGTCAGGATATTGTTAAGGATATTCGAACCAAATTATTTCAACATATGTTGCGTTTCCGAATGAAATATTTTGATAATGCCCCTGTCGGACAACTAGTAACACGCTCTGTTTCTGATATCGAACAAATTGCACGTATTTTCAGTCAAGGATTGTTCATGATCATCAGTGATTTATTAAAAATGATAGTGGTGCTCATTTTCATGTTTTATATGAATTGGAAATTAACTTGGATTGTAGTTGCGGCCATGCCCATATTAGTATATATAACTCGAATTTTTCAAAAGAAAATGCAAGTTGCTTTTGAAGAAGTTAGAAATCAAGTTGCCAATTTGAATACGTTTGTGCAAGAGCGCGTTACCGGAATGAAAATAGTGCAACTCTTTAATAGAGAAAAAATTGAATATGAAAAATTCAAAGAAATCAATCAAAAACATAACGTTGCTTGGATAAAAACAATTTTATACAACTCCATCTTTTTTCCCATTGCTGATATTATTTCGTCGTTAACATTAGGTTTTGTTGTGCTTTATGGTGGGTTTCATATTTTGGATGGAGATAAATTCACCACTTTTGGAGATTTATTTTCATATACCATGTTTATCGGAATGTTGTTTAACCCCTTACGTCAAATAGCCGATAAATTCAATGAAATGCAGATGGGAATGATTGCAGCTAATCGTGTTTTTGACATACTTGACACGCAAGAAGAAGTTCAAAAAGAAGGTTTGAAACTAGCTCCTGAATTTAAAGGTTCGATTAGTTTTAAAAACGTTCGATTTAGTTATATCCAAAATGAAGAAGTTGTTAAAGGAATTTCATTTGAAGCAAAACCAGGCGAAACGATTGCTATTGTTGGATCTACAGGTGCAGGTAAAACAACTATCATTAATTTACTGAATCGTTTTTACGAAATTAATTCAGGTTCAATTGAAGTTGATAATCAAAACATCAACGAGTTTACCTTGGAAAGTTTACGAAAGCAAATTGCCATTGTTTTGCAAGACGTGTTTTTGTTTGCAGATACTATTTTAAATAATATCACATTAAACAACGAAGCCATTTCGAGAGAGAAAGTAATTACTGCTGCCAAAGAAATTGGGGTACATGAATTTATTATGACGCTTCCTGAAGGATATGATTATAATGTGAAAGAAAGAGGTGTAATGTTGTCATCTGGTCAACGCCAATTGATAGCTTTTTTACGAGCTTATGTAAGTAATCCGAGTATATTAATATTGGATGAAGCCACTTCTTCGATAGATACCTATTCGGAAGAATTGATTCAAAAAGCTACTGAAACCATTACAAAAAACAGAACATCTATTGTCATTGCTCACCGATTGGCAACCATTATCAATGCAGATACTATTATTGTAATGGACAAAGGACATATTGTAGAATCGGGCAATCATGTTGAATTGATCAACAAACCAAACGGATTTTATAAAAATTTATATGATTCGCAATTTGCAGGAATTTCAAAAGAGGATCCTTTAAATATTGAATAAACATTAATTATAACAATTTAAAATAATTACTTAAATTCGCAATCTCAATAATAAAAGAATAAAAACACCATGAAATACGATATTATAGTTTTAGGAAGTGGACCTGGAGGATATGTAACGGCTATTCGCGCTTCTCAATTAGGATTTAAAGTTGCTGTCATTGAAAAAGAAAGCCTTGGTGGAATTTGCCTCAATTGGGGTTGTATTCCTACAAAAGCACTTTTAAAATCAGCTCAAGTTTTTGATTATTTAAAACATGCTGCCGATTATGGTTTGATAATCAAAGAATATGATAAAGATTTTAACGCTGTAATCAATCGTTCAAGAAATGTAGCGAGTGATATGAGTAAAGGGGTTCAGTTTTTAATGAAGAAAAATAAAATTGATGTTATTGATGGTTTCGGAAAATTAAAACCAGGCAAAAAAATTGATGTTTCTACAACTGATGGAAAAGTAACGGAATATTCCGCAGATCATATTATTATTGCAACCGGAGCTCGTTCAAGAGAATTACCAAACCTGCCACAAGACGGAGTTAAAGTTTTTGGCTACCGCCAAGCAATGACGTTACCATCTCAACCAAAAAAACTAATTGTTGTAGGTTCAGGAGCTATCGGAGTGGAATTTGCACATTTTTATAACGCTATGGGAACTGAGGTAACTATTGTAGAATTTATGCCAAACATTGTTCCTGTTGAAGACGAAGACATTTCTAAACAAATGGAACGATCCATGAAAAAAGCAGGTGTTAACATCATGACTAGTGCTTCTGTTGAACGAATTGACACAACTGGAAAAGGTGTGAAAGCATTTGTAAAAACAGCCAAAGGTGAAGAAATTTTGGAAGCAGATGTATTGCTTTCTGCCGTTGGAATTAAAACAAACATTGAAAATATTGGTCTCGAGGAAGTAGGAATTGCAACCGACAAAGATAAAATTGTAGTAAATGCATTTGGGCAAACCAATATTCCAGGATATTATGCCATTGGAGATATTACTCCTGGTCAAGCTTTGGCACACGTAGCTTCTGCGGAAGGTATTAATTGTGTTGAAAAAATTGCAGGATTACATGTGGAACCGATTGATTACGGAAATGTTCCCGGATGTACCTATGCCTCTCCAGAAATTGCATCTGTTGGAATGACTGAAAAAGCAGCTAGAGAAAAAGGATATGAACTAAAAATTGGTAAATTCCCATTCTCCGCGTCAGGAAAAGCAAAAGCATCTGGAACTCCAGACGGATTTGTAAAAGTAATTTTTGACGCCAAATATGGCGAATGGTTGGGTTGTCACATGATTGGAGCTGGAGTAACAGATATGATTGCAGAAGCTGTTGTTGCACGTAAATTGGAAACTACAGGTCACGAAATATTAAAAGCAATTCACCCACATCCAACGATGAGTGAAGCGGTAATGGAAGCAGTTGCTGCGGCTTATGACGAAGTAATACATTTGTAAAAAGTATAAAATATAAAAAAAGAGGCTGTCCAAAAATTTTGGACAGCCTCTTTTTCTTTGATGCTTTTTTACATCTCCTTCAATACAGAAATAAACGTATCAATTTCTTCTTTGGTATTGTAATGACTAAACGAAACCCGAATCGCTGGTTTTAACAAATCATCAGCAGATAATATTTCTGCCAAAACATGTGATGGCTTGTTACTGCCCGATTGACAGGCGCTTCCTCTAGAAACCGCAATGCCTTTCATGTCTAAAGTGAACAACATCATGGCTGTTTTTTCTTCCGAAAATGGCAATAAAATATTCAAAATATTATAAAACGTATCGCTTCCATTAATTTTTATGCCTTCAAAATTTGCAAACAACTGTTGGGCGCAATATTCCTTTATTGATGCAATGTAATCACGTTCTTCATTCAAATGCAAATAACTATATTCCAATGCTTTTGCCATCCCTACCACTTGATGCACCCCTTCTGTACCTGCGCGTAACCCTTTTTCTTGCTCGCCACCATATAACATCGGTTGCATAACCAATCCTTTTCGTACAAAAGCAAATCCAATACCTTTTGGTCCATGAAATTTATGGGCACTTGCCACCATAAAATCAATGGGTAATTCTTCAAGATTCAATTCCGTTTTTCCAACAGATTGTACTGTATCACAATGAAATAATGCCTCGTGCTGCTTACACAAACGACTCATTTTTTCCACATCTAATACTGTACCTATCTCATTATTTACATGCATCAAACTCACCAAAGTCTTTTTGCCGTTCATCAACAATTGCACACAATCTGATAAATCAACAGCGCCTGTTGGCAAATGTTTTACATACAAAACATCAATACCAAATTCTTTTTCAAGTTGTTTTACGGTATACAATGTGGCATGGTGCTCCATACGACTCGTAATAATACATTGAACACCCAAGTTTTGAACTGCATTTCTCAAAATCCAGTTAGTACCTTCAGTTGCCGAACTCATAAAAATAAGCTCCTGCGCCGTACAATGCATTAATTTGGCAATGCTTTTTCGAGAGGTTTCCATGCTGTTCTTGGCTGTTCTACCAAAGCTATGTGTTGACGACGGATTCCCAAAATCGTTACTTAAAACACGAACCATTTCAGTTACCACCTCGGGTCTAATGCACGTTGTGGCGGCACTATCAAGATAAATATTACTCATAAACCATAATTTGTAGGTGCAAATATAATCATTCCAAACAAATTTATTTTTAAATTAAAGCAATTTACAATTTCGACAAGTACCTATTTGCAGATTTTTAAGAAGCACCAAATCGCGTTTCAATTGACATTTTGTCCTGCTGTCCGCTATATCTCTTGCTCCGCTGTCGCTACACAAGAGGATGCCGCTTCCATCAGGGCTACGCTTCACGTTTTGTTTTTCAGAAGATATTTTGTTAATTAGAAAATGAGTTAATTAGCGAATTTGAAAATTCGTATTGAAATTGAAATTGAAATTGACATTGCCAAAGTTTGTCATTCCGCTGGAATCTAATAAACTACCTCTTAAAACCAAAACTTTAACTTACCGTAAACCCGCATGAGGGATGGAGGCGGCATCCTTTTACTTGCCCCTATGCGGCCGTGCAGGTTTGGGGCAAGGAAAAGATATAGCCGAGAGCCCGACGGCAAAAGCCCCCCTGTGCGGTTTGCTGATGGGGCTTTTGCAGGCATGCCCTAAAAAAAAAGGCTGGTTTGGGTTAAATTTGATATAAAATTTTGGCTGTTTTGCTTTAAAAAACATACTTTTGAAAAAAATTTGCCATGAAAAAAATTTGGATAGGGTTTGCTGTTTTTGCTTCGTTTTGGTCGTGTGACGACGGGAATGTTGAGGTGCAGGTAATTGACTTTGATAGTGTGCAGCCACAAAAATGTAGTGATACCAATTTGCTTTATAAGTTTAATACCACTGATGCCTTGTTGTTTAATATTGGTTCGGCGAGTGTTTTTGCTGCAACTTTTGAAAACGAGGTAACACCAACCGATGTGCCAAGAACCTTGACGATATCTAGTACCGACAACCGTGTGGTTTACAGAGCTTATAACGGAACGGTGACGGCGGGTAATTTTTGTGGTACGATTTTGAATGCGACGCCATCGGTGAGTGAAGAGTGGACGGCGCTTTCTGGAACGGCACAAATTGTTACGACAGCTCTAAAAACAACCGATGCTATAACAGGGTTTGAGAAAATTACGAAATATAACCATTCGATTACGTTTAAAAATATTGTTTTTCAGAAACCAAACGGTGTTCAGACAGATGAAACATTGACGTTTGGCAGTTATCAAACAACGGCAACAAACCTTCCGTTTGGATTTGTCGAAGCCGATCTGGCAAAAAGCACGTGTACTTCAACAGATACTCGTTTATTAAATATTAAAGGCAACGAGGCATTACGTTTGGACTTGACAGCTGCCACCTACGCTAGTTTAATTCAGTCGAGCGTAACTACTACGCCAAGAACCGCTTTGTTGAATGGAAGCAATAAATTGTATTACCAATATTTTAATTCGCTTGTAACAAATGCGTATTTTTGTCCGACAACCGCGCCAAGTTCACCCGTTGAAATTGAGAAATGGATTGCTGCTGATGGAGTGAGTGGTGTGAGTGGAATTATTGAAGTAAGTACAACCACTTCTGGAAGTCAGTTTCAGCATACGGTGCATTTGAGAAACGTTCGAATGGTTCGAAATAATAGTTCGTTTAACATGGGAACTGATTATGTCTTAGGATACTTTTATACGAATTAAAAAACGCTATTTTAATTATTTAAAACGCCCATTTTTTTGTGAAATGGGCGTTTTTATTTTACGTTTTGTTTAAAATAAACTTCGGTTGCACCCAACCCATATTTTTGATAATTGGCATCTTGAAAACTAATTTGTTCATATCTGCCAAGCATAAAATCGAGTTCGGCTTTCAGAATACCTTCGCCCACACCATGTATAAAAACAATCTTCGGAATTCGGTTTCGGATGGCAAATTCAATATGTTTTTTTGCCGTTTCTGTTTGCAATGTTAAGATGTCATAATTAGTCATTCCGCCTTTTGATTTGACTAATTTCTCGATATGTAAATCAAACTCTGGAACACCTTTTTCGATGTTATCCGTTTTAAATTTGGGCTGATTTTGTTTTTTTGGTGGATGAATATCAATATCTTTTTTTTGTAAAGAATTACTTCTAATAAGATGTTCTAAATTACTGGAATCGTTTATCTTAATCAATTCATTGACAAAATAGGTCATCACAAATCCATCGGTAGTTTCGATGGTTACGTGGTCTTTTTGTACAGACAGCACCACTCCATCAATAGCGTCGTCAAGAACCGAAACTTTGTCGTTTATGTTAAAGGATGTCATTTTTATCTTCTGGGTTTTTACTGGGCACTTTTGCCATTAATTTTATCATGCCCGCTGCAATTATTGCCACACAAATTACGACTATAAATACATTGGGTTTTGGTTTGGTTTGTTCGCTATAAGCGAAAAAAAAGGCAACCGCCGTTATGGGTAATAATAGTTTTTTCATAGCATTACATTTATTTTCAAATGTAAAAAACTTTATTGATTAATTGTTTTAATTAAAAATTTAATTGTAAAATTGTACTTTGAAATTTCAAATTAAATGGAGGACTATTTATTGCCTTGTATGTTCAAAAGTTTATTCGGAATTGATTGTATTGGATGCGGCATTCAACGTGCCATTTTACTTTTTTTCAACGGAGAATTTGTAGCAGCTTTTAGAATGTATCCAGCAATTTATTCAACAATAGTATTTTTAATTACATTGGGGTTGCATTTATTTGAAAAAAAACATACCTACCATAATTGGGTAATTGGCTCAGCTATTTTTAATGCCATAATTATGATTATTGCCTATGCCATCAAAATGAATTTTATCAATTAACTAAATAATAATTATCATGGAAAATCAAAAATTACCGAATGCAACCGCTGTTTTAATCTTAGGAATCTTATCAATTTTAACCTGTTGCTGTTATGGTATCTTAGGGGTTATTTTAGGGTCTGTCGCACTCTATCTTTACAACAGTGACGCCAAGTTGTACAACACCAATCCAAATGCTTATGTCAATTTTCAAAACTTAAAAATAGGTCGAATATTAGCAATTATCGGACTTGTTTTAAGTGTTTTAATGATTCTATTGATGGTTTGGTTAGTTTCTATTGTTGGGTTTGAAAACCTTAACAACGAAGAATTAATGAGAATGAGAATTGAAGAAGCTTTCGGAAAATAATATACTTTTTAAATAAAAAAACAACCCCAAGCATTAATATACTTGGGGTTGCTTTTTTATATTAAACTCTTATTAAACGCCTCTTGTAGCTGCAATAATAGTAGTAATCACTAATCCAATGATCATCAAAACATACAATGACATGATAACAATCATGGAAACTCCTAAATATTTGTGGTGCGATTTTAAATATTTTAGCGCATTTCCAACATCTTCAGAATCGCTATCTTGAAGGGCAATTTTCATGTCTGTAGCATATTTAAACAAATAATACACCGGCGGAAAATACAATGCCGCAAAAATGATATAAATGACACTAACAATTCCCTTCATTTCCATAATTGGATTCCCATTACTCGGCAAAGAACCCATAATACTTGACAAAAATATAGCGCCAATAATCATAAGACCAATACCTATAAACCCGATTATTGCTAAAAATAGCGACCATTTTGCACTCACTCGCAAAGCATCAATTGCTATTTCGTTTAACTCAATTTTTTTCTGATTTTCTTCCATGATGTTACTTTTCAAATTGTTTTAGTGTGTTTATAATAATGGTTGTACATTCAAGTAATTGATCTTCAGTCATTACCAAAGGCGGTGCAAATCGAATGATGTTTCCGTGTGTTGGTTTCGCCAAAAGGCCGTTTACACTCAACGCCATACAAATTTCCCAAGCAGTATCGCTTTCTTCTGTATCATTGATTACAATTGCGTTTAGCAACCCTCTCCCTCGAACCAAAGTTGCAATCGCACTTGTTTTAATATATTCACCAATAACCTCTCTGAATAGTTTACCTAATTTTCGCGCGTTTTGTGCCAAATTCTCTTCATCAACAACCTCCAAAGCCGCAATAGCAACTGCTGCTGCAACAGGGTTTCCTCCAAAAGTTGATCCATGTTGACCTGGTTTTATTACATTCATAATGGCATCATTTGCCAAAACCGCAGAAACTGGATAAGCACCTCCCGAAAGCGCTTTTCCAAGAATCAAAATATCTGGTGTGGCATATGTTGCTTGACGTTCGCATTTATTTTCACAATTGCAATTGCCACAAACCGCCAACAAAGATCCTGTTCTTGCAATTCCTGTCTGAATTTCATCTGCAATAAAAAGCACATTATGCGCATTACACAATTCTTTGGCTTTCATCATATAATCATCTGCCGGAGTAAAAACTCCCGCTTCCCCTTGAATAGGTTCTACCAAAAATCCTGCAATATTTTTATTTGATTTCAAAACAGCTTCTAAAGCAGCAACATCGTCATACGGAATAGAAATAAATCCTGCCGTGTAGGGTCCGAAGTTTTTTCGTGCATTTGCATCATTAGAAAACGAAATAATCGTGGTTGTTCGCCCATGAAAATTACCGTCACATACAACAATTTGTGCTTCATGTTCGGCAATTCCTTTTTTCTCATAAGCCCATTTTCTACAAATTTTGATAGCCGTTTCAACCGCCTCAGCACCTGTATTCATTGGCAAAACCTTATCAAACCCAAATTGTTTGGTAACAAATTCTTCATAAACACCCAATTTATCGTTGTAAAACGCTCTAGACGTTAAAGTCAATTTCTGCGCTTGCTCTACCATTGCACCCACAATTTTTGGATGACAATGTCCTTGGTTTACAGCCGAATAGGCCGATAAAAAATCAAAATATCGCTTCCCATCAACATCCCAAACATACACACCTTCACCCCTATTCAATACAACGGGTAAGGGATGATAATTGTGGGCGCCGTGTTTTTCTTCTAATGAAATACTTTCTTGAAATCTACTTTTTTCTAATACTGACATGGTTTACGTATTTTTTGTGCATCGAAATTTAATTCCTTCTTCTTCGGAGAGAAATCATCCTATCTCACAAAAGTAATTAATTATTTTTAATATTAACAAATGTCAACGGAAGTACCGTACAAAAGTCGTTATATTTTTTAGAAGCACACAAATTTCTTTCAATCAAAATCCGTCCCGCTTTCGCCTTTATCTCACTCGCCCTTCGGGACTTCGTGAGGATATCGGCTCAATCGGGGCTACCATAGAAGAGTAGTTTTTCAAAAGAAAATATGTTAATTAGATAATTTGAAAATTAGATAATTTGAAAATTCGTGGCAAAAATTGAAATTGAAATTGATTCCAAATTAAAAAAATGCTCCTTTCAAAAAATTCTTAAATTAATTGTCAATATCATTCTTAATAACTTATCTCAAATTTCTTCAAAAAAAAAGTAGATTTTGTGTAATTTAGCATCAAATCGATACTTTTTAAAATGTCCGAACAAAATCAATACAACGAAGACAATATTCGTTCGCTCGACTGGAAAGAACACATCCGAATGCGTCCAGGTATGTATATTGGAAAACTGGGTGACGGTTCTTCGCCTGACGATGGTATTTATATTTTACTTAAAGAAGTCCTTGACAATTCCATAGACGAATTTGTAATGGGTGCTGGAAAAGTAATTGAAGTTACTTTAAAAGATAAAATGATGACCGTGCGCGATTACGGGCGTGGTATTCCATTGGGGAAAGTAGTAGACGTAGTTTCTAAAATGAATACGGGTGGAAAATATGATTCCAAAGCCTTCAAAAAATCAGTAGGTTTAAATGGAGTCGGAACCAAAGCAGTCAATGCGTTGTCCAATTATTTCCGTGTAGAATCAGTTCGTGACAACCAACAAAAAGGAGCTGAATTCTCAGCTGGAAATTTAGTTTTGGAAGAAGAAGTGCTCGAATCAACCAAACGAAAAGGAACAAAAGTTTCTTTCGTTGCTGATGAAGCAATTTTTAAAAACTACAAGTACCGTAACGAGTACATCATCAAAATGCTTAAAAATTATTGTTACCTCAACACAGGTTTAACGATTTATTATAACGGCGAAAAATATTTTTCAGAAAATGGTTTAAAAGATTTATTGGAAGAAACCATTGCCGAAGAAGATATGGTGTATCCTATTATTCATCTTTTAGGAGATGACATTGAAGTAGCCATTACACACAGTAAAACCCAATATTCAGAAGAATATTATTCTTTTGTAAACGGACAAAACACCACGCAGGGCGGAACGCATTTAGGTGCTTTTCGAGAAGCATTAGTAAAAACCATAAAAGAATTTTATAACAAACCTTTTGATGCGTCAGACATTCGTAAATCGATTGTTTCGGCCATTGTGGTTCGTGTGGAAGAACCCGTTTTCGAAAGTCAGACTAAAACCAAATTAGGTTCAACCGATATGGGACCCGATGCGCCTTCGGTTCGAACGTTTGTAAATGATTTCATGAAAACGAAACTGGATAATTTTTTACATAAAAATCCTGAAGTTGCCGATGCTTTACTACGTAAAATTCTACAAGCTGAACGAGAACGTAAAGAATTATCTGGAATTAGAAAATTAGCCAAAGACAGAGCCAAGAAAGCCAATCTTCACAATAAAAAATTACGCGATTGCCGAGTGCATTTAACGGATGCGAAAAACCCAAGAAGTTTAGAAAGTACCCTTTTTATTACCGAGGGAGATTCGGCTTCTGGTTCGATAACTAAAAGTCGTGATGTCAATACGCAAGCCGTTTTCAGTTTACGTGGTAAGCCGCTAAACTCGTACGGAATGACCAAGAAAATTGTGTACGAAAACGAAGAATTCAATTTATTGCAAGCCGCATTGAACATTGAAGAAAGCATGGAAGATTTACGTTACAACAATATCGTAATTGCAACTGATGCCGATGTCGATGGAATGCACATTCGATTGTTGTTGATTACGTTCTTCTTGCAGTTTTTTCCTGAAATGATAAAAGAAGGGCATTTGTATATTTTGCAAACGCCATTATTCAGAATTCGAAATAAACGAGAAACCATTTATTGCTATTCGGAAGAAGAACGAAAAGCGGCGATGGAAAAACTAAAACCAAAACCAGAAATTACCCGATTTAAAGGATTAGGAGAAATTTCGCCCGATGAGTTTAAAAATTTCATTGGAGAAACCATTCGTCTCGATCCTGTAATGTTGGATAAAGCCACGTCTATTGAAAAATTATTAGAATTCTATATGGGCAAAAACACACCCGACCGTCAAGAGTTCATCATTAACAACTTGAAGGTAGAATTAGATGTAGTGGAAGAGTAATTTGAAAAATATCAAATATGAAAAATAATAAAATCTATAAAATTTCACTTTTGATTGGTACATTATTTTGTACTGCATATTATTTTATAAAAATTAGTAATGACCATTTAGAATGTGAAACTGTAACTTCTTTTAAAAAAGATAAAAACGGAAATAAAGTTGTTGATACAAAGCATATTTGTAAAGAAAAATATTCGTTTTAAATTTTTTTAATTATAACGAATATTTAATAAAATACTGAAAAAAATTCAGAAAAATGAAAGACGAAGAAGAAAACATACATCCAGAGGAAGAAAATACTGAAAATACGAATTCAGAGGATAATTCAATTGATGAAAATCAAGAGGATGAGCTATCTGAAGAAATTATTGAAGTAGACGCCAAACACTTCGAAGGACAACATTTTTACGAAAACGACGAAAACCCAGAAGACACCATTACCAAAGTTACAGGAATGTACAAAGACTGGTTTTTGGACTACGCTTCGTATGTAATTTTAGAACGTGCTGTTCCTGCTATTGAAGATGGTTTTAAACCGGTTCAGCGTCGTATTATGCACTCGTTAAAAGAGTTGGATGATGGTCGTTACAACAAAGTTGCAAATGTTGTTGGGCACACGATGCAGTATCATCCTCACGGAGATGCGAGTATTGGAGATGCTATGGTGCAAATTGGGCAGCGTGAATTGCTTATCGATTGTCAAGGAAACTGGGGAAATATTTTAACAGGTGATAGTGCAGCGGCTTCTCGTTACATTGAAGCGCGTTTGTCAAAATTTGCGTTGGAAGTTTTATATTCTCCAAAAATTACCGATTGGGGTGTTTCATACGATGGTCGTCGTGCAGAACCAAACAATTTACCCGTTAAATTCCCCTTATTATTAGCTTCTGGAGCTGAAGGAATTGCGGTGGGATTATCAACAAAAGTCTTACCTCATAATTTCAATGAATTAATAGACGCGTCTATAAAAATTTTAAAAGGAAAACCATTTACTATTTATCCTGATTTCCAAACGGCTGGTATTGCAGACGTTTCGAATTATAATGATGGAATGCGTGGTGGTCGAGTGCGCGTGCGTGCTAAGATTTCGCAATTAGATAAGCAAACGTTAGTCATTACTCAAATTCCTTTTTCAACGAATACGTCAACCTTGATTGATAGTATTTTGAAAGCCAATGAAAAAGGAAAAATAAAAATTAAAAAGATTGAAGATAATACGGCTGCCGAGGTTGAAATATTAATTCATCTTTTCCCTGGTGTTTCTCCAGATAAATCTATTGATGCTTTGTATGCTTTCACAGCTTGTGAAACTTCTGTAGCGCCTTTAGGTTGTGTCATTCAAGATAACAAACCGCTTTTTGTTGGTGTGTCTCATATGTTGAAAATCTCAACAGAGCGAACCGTAGAATTACTTCGTAAAGAATTAGAAATTCAATTAGAAGAATTGAAAACAAAATGGCATTTTTCTACTTTAGAAAAAATCTTCATTCGTGAAGAAATGTATATCGATTTCAAATTATATTCGGACAGAGAAACGCTTTACGAGTATTTATACAAACAATTTGAACCCTTTAAAAAGTCGTTTGTTCGTGAAATTGTAGATGAAGATTTACAAAAATTAACGCAAATTCCTATGATTCGTATTACGCGTTTCGACTCGGATAAAGCGGATGATTTTATTTCGAAACTAGAAGACGAAATGAAAGAAGTACAGCATCATTTAGATAATTTAATTGATTTTGCGATTGATTATTTCGCCAAACTAAAAGAAAAATACGGAAAAGGAAGAGAACGCCAAACCGAATTGAGAAGTTTTGATACGATTGAAGCGACAAAAGTAGTATTGCGAAACACCAAATTATACGTCAATAAAGAAGAAGGTTTCTTTGGAACAGGCTTAAAGAAAGATGAGTATGTTGCTGATTGTTCGGATATTGATGACGTAATTGTGTTTTTAAGAGATGGAAGAATGATGATTGCGAAAGTAGATGATAAAAAGTTTGTAGGAAAAGACATTATTCATATTGCTGTGTTTGATAAAAACGACAAACGTACCATTTACAACATGATTTATCGTGATGGTAAAAACGGTTCCACGTTCATTAAACGTTTTAACGTTTCTGGTGTTACTCGTGATAAATTTTACGATTTAACACAAGCCAAACCAGATTCAATGGCTTTGTATTTCTCTGCAAATCCGAATGGAGAAGCAGAAGTGGTAACGATTTTATTGCGTCAAGTGGGAAGTGTTAAAAAGTTAAAATGGGATCTTGATTTTTCTGATATTGCAATTAAAGGTAGAATTTCTAGAGGAAATACGGTTACTAAATATCCTATTCGGAAAATTGAATTGAAAGAGAAAGGAATTTCTACATTACGACCAAGAAAAGTGTGGTTTGACGAAACCGTACAGCGTTTGAATGTTGACGGAAGAGGCGAACTTTTGGGCGAATTTAAGCCAAATGACCGTTTGCTGATTATCAATCAAACGGGTAAACTGAAAACTATCATTCCAGAATTGACATCGCATTTTGATGAAGACATGATAGTTTTGGAAAAATGGAATCCAAAGAAGCCTATTTCTACGGTTTATTATGATGGTGAAAAGGAACGTTATTTCATTAAAAGGTTCTTGGTTGAAAATGAAAATAAAGAAGAACTATTTATTACCGAACACGAAAAATCCCAATTAGAAATTGTTTCTACAGATTGGCGACCTGTTGCAGAAATTATTTTTGCAAAAGTAAAAGGTGTTCAAAAAGAAAATCAAACAATTGACTTGGAACAATTTATTGCTGTAAAAGGAATTAAAGCTATTGGAAACCAATTGACTGCAGATAAATTAAAGCAAGTAAATTTGTTGGAATCATTGCCTTTTGAAGAGCCAGAAGAAGAAGAAGAAGAAATAATAGTGTCTGAAGAAAATGAAATTGATGATATTCAAACGGATACAGATGATGATGGACAAATTACGTTGAGTTTGGATTAATCAATTTTATAGAAATACTTCAATCAAAAGACGGATTTCTAATCCATAACCTTTGAAATTTAGCCCTGATTGAAGTGGCATCCTTTTATAAAAAAAAGCAACCCCTTTCTTTTTCTGAAAGGGGTTGCTTTTTTTTATAAAAGATAGAACGGAAAGCAGGAATTGCCATTATTGAAAAAGCCCGAGCCTGTTGCTACTAATTTGAAAAATCAGAATCTGTGAGTTTTTCGTCTTCTATTTTATTGTTTTTTAATTGAACTGGTTTGCTGTTTTTCTTCATTTTTAGATTTAAAAATTCTACAAATAATGAGAAGAAAATGGAGAAGTATAAATAGCCTTTTGGGATGCTGTGAACGGTTTCACCGCCAAAGAATTTAAAGTTTGCTAGGTGCGAACCTTCTGCTAAAAGCATCACGCCAATTAAAATTAAGAACGATAATCCAAGTATTTGAATGGTTGGATGATTGTTTACGAATTTGCTTACTGGCCCTGCAAAAATCATCATGATGATGATTGAAATAATGATTGCCATGATCATAATTTCTATAGCACCGGCAGGTCCAAAACCAACAGGTGGCTCAGCAGAACTGACTAAACCAATGGCTGTTAAAATACTATCAAACGAGAAAACAATGTTTAAAAGAGCAATTTGAATAATGGCTGCACTTAATGAATTACTGGCTTTTCCATTACTTCCTTCTTCTTCACCTTCTAATTTGTGGTGAATTTCTGTCACAGATTTGTATAATAAAAATAGACCCCCACCAAAAATAATTAAGCTTTGACCCGATATGCCTCCAGATAAAAATCCGAAATCAAAATCGAAGAATGATTTTTTCAAGCTCATAACCCAAGAAATACCAAAAAGTAGTACAATTCTAAAAGCCATGGCTAATAATAATCCGATTCTTCTGGCTTTGGGTTGGTCTTTTTCTTCTAATTTACCAGAAACTATCGATAAAAAAACGATGTTGTCTATTCCTAGAATGATTTCTAAAAAAGTAAGTGTTAAAAGCGCAATCCAAGCATTTGGGTTGTAGATTAATTCTTGCATAATGATGATTTTATTTTAGAGTTATACGTTATTATTTCAATTTTGTTACAGTTCCAATTTGTTTTTTATCGTCGTTTACAAAAGAAAATTCAAAAGTATAGGTTGAATCGGTAGTTGAAAGGATGCGCATACTGATTGCTTTTTTGTCTTCGCGACTTTTTGGATGGATTTTTTCAAGCACAAATTCGCAATCATTTACCCATCTAACGGTGGCTGTATCAGTTTTTCCTTTATAGGTTTCTATTTGGAATTTATCTGTACGTACAAAAGTAGTTGTATGCTTATTTCCGTTTATGATTTGATTAAAAAGGAACGTTCCTGTTTTAAAATCATTGCAATTACGTTCTTGTTTGTAACACGAAATTAATGTGATTGTTGTTAAAATAAGTACTAATATTTTTTTCATATTTTTTTGAATTATTCTTTATCGTTGAAAAGCCCTTTTACAATCGTGTTTAAACCCATAAATGCATAATACATAGCACCTAAACAGATTAAAATTCCAATTGCCATCACCAAATAATGCCAATTTGTATGCTTGTTGCTGAATGAATTGTATAAAACGGAAGGCCCGATAAACATTTGCGGAAGCGAAATAAACATTTTTTTGATTCCCTTATTTATCAATAATTGATTTGCCATTTTCTTAGGATTGATAGTTGTTTACTGCGTTTCTAACGCTGCCGTATTTTGACAATAATTCGGAAGCTACTTGATAATTTACTGGAATTTCTTCCATAATCATTTTTACCCCACGATCAACCAACTTGTCATTGCTCAATTGCATATCAACCATTTTATTTCCTTTAACTTTCCCAAGCTGAATCATGGTTGCGGTAGATATCATGTTTAGAACTAATTTTTGGGCAGTTCCTGCTTTCATTCGAGAGCTTCCAGTAACAAATTCGGGACCAACAACCACAACAATTGGATAATTTGCTGTTGATGCTAAAGGACTGCCTTCGTTGCAAGTGATACATGCCGTTGTAATATTATTTTGATTGCATTTTTCTAATCCTGCAATTACATAAGGTGTGGTTCCAGAAGCAGCAATTCCAACAACAACGTCATTTTCATTTATTTTGTGCGCCTGTAAATCGAGCCAAGCTTGGGTCATGCTGTCCTCGGCGTTTTCAACAGCTTTTCTAATGGCTGAATCGCCACCGGCTATGATTCCGTTTACCAAATCAAATGGCACTCCAAATGTTGGCGGACATTCAGATGCGTCCACAATGCCCAATCGTCCAGAAGTTCCAGCTCCAATATAAAAAAGACGACCACCCAATTTCATTTTTTCAACCACAACTGCTACCACTTCCTCTATTTGAGGTAACGATTTTTGAACTGCTAAGGGCACCGTTTGATCTTCGCCGTTAATGTTTGAAAGCAAATCTGCAATTGACATTTTTTCAAGATGATCGTATTTTGAAGATTGCTCGGTTGTTTTGATAAAAGTCATTATTTCTAAACTAAAATTTATAAAAAATAAGCCAATATCATTCCGAACAATATCATCGAAACTTTGGCAATATTAAACTTGTGTCCCTCACTACTTTCAAAAATTATAGTCGATGAAATATGAAACAAAATACCAATAACAATGGCTGTTAGCTCCTGATAATAATGGTTTACAAACGAAACTCTTTCAGAAAAAAAGGTGCCCAATGGCGTCATGATTGCAAAAGTAAGCATGAACAAAAACAATGCTGTTTTATGTAACTCGGCTTGCAAGAAAAAAGTAGTTAATATCACCGCTATTGGCAAATGATGAATGGCAATTCCGATGGCTAAATCATGATGATGAGCTACAGGGAAACCTTCTAAAAAGGCATGCAAACATAAACTAATAAACAGCAGCCAAGGCATTTTTGCAATTTTGTCATGACCATGCACATGGCCGTGTTCTGCTCCTTTTGAAAAAAATTCCAAGATGATTTGAAATAAAATTCCAACCATTATAAAAACACCAATCGACGACTTTTCAATTTTATATACCTCTGGCAACAAGTGCATTACCGTTAACGATAACAAAAAAGAACCGCTAAAAGCTAACAAGAGTTTTAAGCTTTTTTTTGAATTAGGTTTCACAAACAAGGCAAGACCATAACCCAAAAGTACCGATATCAAAGGTAAAAGGTAATTCATTATTTAAAAATCATGATTAATCGTTCGCTATCCTTTTTATGAAATTTCTTTAATTTGTAATCTCCAAAAATATCCAATAAATCAATACCTGCTTCTTGCATCATTGTTTGAAAATTTTCTAAAGTCAGCGCCCGAACTTTCTCCTCAAAATGAAACGACTGCCCTTTATCTTCAAAATTAATTTCTTTAATAATGTAACCGTCTTTTTCAAATCGCTTAATGTTAAAATCAATTCCATCAACCGTTTTTACTTCATTCGGAACCAAATTTTCAAGTACCTGATACACATTCATAAAATCAATTACCGCAAAACCATATTCTGACAAGCTATTTTTTATAGCCATCAAGGTCTTTAAATTATCCGATTCATGCTCAAAATATCCAAAACTTGTAAACAAATTAAAGATGGCGTCAAACTTCACATCAAAGCTTTCACGCATATCGTGCACCACAAAATGAAGTCCATTATTCTCGTTTTTCTTAGCCTCATCAATACTATTTTCACTCAAATCGGCACCCACAACATCATATCCCAACTGATTCAAATAAATAGCGTGTCTTCCCTTGCCACAAGCCAAATCCAATACTTTTGCTTGGCTTGGCAAATTCAAATACTGCGTCAAATTATCCATAAAAAGCTGGGCTTCTCTATAATTGCGGTCTTTGTATAAAATATGATAATAAGTGGTATCAAACCAAGAGGCAAACCAACTTTCGGATTTCTGATTTTCTGTAACAAACATTTATTATGGTAAATTGAATTCTAATCCTGCAAATTTAATGTATTTTTGCACTAAATAACAACGTTTTCTTTTTATTGAAGCAAATGGCTTGGGATTTATTTATAATGGTCATTCCCGCTTTCGCCTTTATCTCCCTCGCCCTTCGGGACTTCGGGAGGATATCGGCTCTATCGGGGCTAATTTATAAACCATTTTTTTATCTATATTGAAAAAAACAAAATGAACGAAAATTTTAAAATGATTGCCAAAACCTTCTTTGGTTTTGAAGAAATATTAGCCAAAGAATTACAACAATTGGGCGCACAAGAAGTAGAACAAGGCACAAGAATGGTTAGTTTTAAAGGAGATAAAGGCTTTATGTACAAGGCAAACTTATCGTTGAGAACAGCATTAAAAATCTTAAAACCTATTTATTATTTCAGAGCTAACAACGATGCCAATCTTTACAAAGGAATTCAAAGCATGGATTGGTCAAAATACCTTAATTCAAATCAAACTTTTGTAATTGACACCACCATTCATTCAGACAATTTCAAACATTCACAATTTGTATCACAAAAATGCAAAGATGCCATTGTTGATCAATTTAGAGAACGAACTGGGCAACGACCTAGCGTAGATAAAGACTTTCCAGACCTTCGCATCAATATTCATATAGACAAAGACCAATGTTCTGTAGCGCTAGATACTTCCGGAAATTCACTACATCAACGTGGTTACAAAACAGCAACTAATATAGCTCCAATCAACGAAGTTCTTGCTGCCGGAATGTTACTCTTATCTGGTTGGGAAGGCAAAAGTGATTTTATGGATCCCATGTGCGGATCGGGAACCATCCTTGCAGAAGCTGCGATGATTGCGTGTAATATTCCTGCCAACATCAACAGAAAAGAATTTGCATTCGAAAAATGGAACGACTGGGAAAACGATTTATTTGACCAAATTATTGATGCTTTAATGAAACGAACCCGCGAATTTCATCATACTATAAAAGGGTTTGACAAAGCACCAAGCGCTGTCGAAAAAGCCAAAGCAAACATCAAAAATGCCAACCTAGAAGACTATGTAACGATTGAATTAGCCAATTTTTTTGAAAGTAAAAAAGAAAACCAAGGGCCGTTGCACGTTGTGTTTAATCCGCCTTATGGCGAACGTTTGGATATTGAAATGGAGCGTTTTTACAGGGAATTGGGCGATACTTTAAAATTGAATTATCCAAACACAAACGCGTGGTTTATTACCGCCAATTTGGAAGCCCTGAAATTTGTGGGTTTAAAACCTTCTAGAAAAATAAAATTATTCAACGGAAGTTTGGAAGCTCGTTTTGTAAAATATGAAATGTATGAAGGAAGCAAACGAACTAAATTTCAGCAAAAAGAAGAATAAATAAAAAAAACTACTTAAATAAAGTAGTTTTTTTTGATTACACATTATGCAAAAAGGCTTGCCTGTTCAACAAGGTTTCTTCGCTTTCAACATGATTATCATCTGGTATACAACAATCTACAGGGCATACGGCTGCACATTGTGGCTCTTCGTGAAAACCTTTACACTCTGTGCATTTACCAGGTACAATGTAATAAACATCATCTGAAATTGGCGTTTGAGCTGCATCAGAATCTACTTCCGATCCATCAGGAAGTATAATTTTACCTTTTAATTTTGTTCCGTCTTTATAACGCCAATCATCAGCCCCTTCATAAATAGCCGTATTCGGACATTCAGGTTCACAAGCCCCACAATTGATACATTCGTCTGTTATAATTATTGCCATTTTGTTTTATATATTTAAAGTTAACGAGTTATACATTTAAAATTAAATAACTTTTTTAACTTTTGGCTAATGCCTATTTACTTTTACTTATTTTTGTGCAAAATTACAATCAAATCTTGTCATAAACAAATAAACAAATGTTACAAAACGATAAAATAAATTGTTTTACAGAACTTGGAAAATTTTTAAGCCAATTTTCTGAAAAAGAAAACCATATAAACCCTTCTGTTTTAAACAATGATTTGTTTTTTAATGACTTTGTTTCCTTAATTGAACTGTCTCAATCTCACAATGGTTGGTTTACACCTGAACAAGTTTATTTTTCAATACAATCTTGGAGCCAGGCGCTTACAGATGAAAATTTACACCAATGGTTACATCCTTATAATTTTTATAAAGTGCAACCCAAAACAGTAGGTTTAATTTTAGCGGGTAATATTCCGTTAGTCGGCTTTCACGATTTTTTGAGTGTGATCATTTCTGGACATAATGTATTGGTAAAAACATCATCAAACGATCAAAAACTACTGCCTTTTTTAGCAAAATATTTAATTTCTGTAAATCCTGAAATGGAGAATTTTATCACTTTTACAGAGGGTAAACTAGAAAATTTTGACGCCGTTATTGCCACAGGAAGTAACAATACAGCCCGCTATTTTGAATATTACTTCAAAGACAAGCCGAGCATTATAAGAAAAAACAGGAATTCGGTTGCTGTTTTAGATGGCAATGAAACTCAAGAACAATTAGTTGCATTAGGTGAAGATATTTTCAGGTATTTTGGATTAGGATGCAGAAATGTATCAAAACTTTTTGTGCCAAAAGATTATAATTTCGATGCTTTTTTTAATGCTATATTTGCTTACAAAGATGTTATCTACTATGAAAAATATGCTAATAATTACGATTACAACAAAGCTGTATTTTTAATGAGTAATTTTAAATTATTAGATAATGAATTCATCACTTTAAAAGAAGATTCAAGCTACTCCTCGCCTATTTCGTCCTTGTTTTACGAATATTACGAATCTATAGAAACCATAGAGGCAAGACTAAAAAACGATGCAGATCAAATTCAATGCATAGTTTCGAATGATATTTTGTCAAATTCTATTCCGTTTGGAAAAACCCAATTACCAAATCTTTGGGATTATGCCGATAATGTTGATACGCTATCATTTTTATCTACCATTTAATTGACAAATCCGCAATTATTCTAAACACCTATAACGTTTTCGTTAAAAAGACATCCTAATTATTGCATTTTAATTAGTCCTTCTTTTTGAATGATTTCCGAGATTTGCATTCTAATTTATGATATTACCATGAAAAAACACAATTACAGCGCAGGACCATGTATTCTTCCTCAAGAAGTCTTCGAAAAATCGGCGAAAGCCATTTTAAACTTTAATGATTCGGGTTTATCATTGTTAGAAATGTCACATAGAAGTAACGATTTTGTTGATATAATGGAAGAAGCTAGAGCGCTAGTTTTGGAACTTTTAGGACTTGAAGGAAAAGGATATCAAGCATTATTTTTGGCAGGTGGTGCAAGTTTGGAATTTTTAATGGTGCCTTATAATTTGATGAAACTAGACGGAAAAGCTGCTTATCTCGACACAGGTACTTGGGCAAATAATGCTATAAAAGAAGCGCAATTATTTGGAACAACAGAAGTAGTTGCCTCTTCAAAAAAAGCCAATTATAATTTTATTCCAAAAGAATATTCTATTTCTCCTGATGCTTCTTATTTTCATTGCACCAGCAACAATACCATTTTTGGAACACAAATGAAATCATTTCCAGAAACGAACATTCCTGTAGTATGCGATATGAGTTCGGATATTTTTTCAAAAGTATTGGATTTTTCAAAGTTTGATTTAATATACGCCGGCGCTCAAAAAAATATGGGGCCAGCAGGAACTACATTGATTGTTGTAAAAGAAGAAATTTTAGGTAAATCGGGACGAATAATTCCAAGTATGCTTGATTATGAAAAACACATCAAAGCAGAAAGCATGTACAATACGCCACCCGTTTTCCCTATTTATGCCTCTTTATTAACCTTGCAATGGCTGAAAAACCTTGGCGGAATTGCTGCCATTGAAAAAATTAATGAAGCAAAAGCTACTTTATTGTATAATGAAATTGATAGAAATCCATTATTTAAAGGATCTGCTGCTATTGAAGACAGAAGTATTATGAATGCGACTTTCTTATTAAATGATGAAACCCACGCTCCAGTTTTTGACAAAATGTGGAAAGAAGCTGGTATTTCTGGTTTACCAGGACATCGCTCGGTGGGTGGTTACAGAGCTTCCATGTACAACGCTTTACCAATTGAAAGTGTTCAAGTATTGGTTGATGTGATGCAGGCTTTGGAGAAGGCAGTTTAAAATTAAAATAATAATCCAGATTGAATTATTTATTCTTTAAATTTTTCAATAATTAAAAATAAAAAATGAAAGTATTAGCAAACGATGGAATATCAGATAGTGGAATTAAAGCTTTAGAACTTGGCGGATTTGAAGTAATTACCACCAAAGTAGCACAAGAGCAAGTTGCCAATTATATCAATGCAAATAACGTAAAAGTACTCTTGGTTCGTAGCGCAACAAAAGTTAGAAAAGACATTATTGATGCGTGCCCGGGACTACAAATTATTGGTCGAGGTGGTGTTGGAATGGATAACATTGATGTAGATTATGCTCGTGAAAACGGCAAGCATGTCATCAATACGCCAGGTGCATCCTCTGAAAGTGTGGCCGAACTGGTTTTTTCACACCTTTTTAGCGGTGTTCGCTTTTTGCATGATTCAAACAGAAACATGCCTTTGGAAGGCGATACTAATTTTGAAGGTCTCAAAAAAGCGTATGCAAACGGAATTGAATTAAGAGGAAAAACAATCGGAATCATTGGTTTTGGTAGAATTGGTCAAGCGGTGGCAAAAATGGCTTTGGGTCTTGGCATGAAAGTAATTGCTGCAGATACTTTCATAGAAAAAGCAACCATTAAAGTCGATTTTTTTACAGGTGATTCAATAAGTATTGACATATCCACCCAACCTTTTGAAGAAGTTATAGCGCAATCAGATTTTATTTCGCTTCACGTACCTGCTCAAAAAGAATATGTAATTGGTGCTGCAGAATTTGCAAAAATGAAAGACGGCGTAGGTATTGTAAATGCTTCTCGCGGAGGCGTTATTGATGAAGTTGCTTTGCTAGATGCATTGGATTCTAAAAAAGTATTATTTGCCGGATTGGATGTTTTTGAAAACGAACCCACTCCAGAAATAAAAATATTAATGCACCCATATATTTCGTTGACACCTCACATTGGTGCAGCAACTTTGGAAGCCCAAGACAGAATTGGAACCGAGTTGGCAGATCAAATTAGTGCCCTTTTGAAATAATTAATTTTGAATATATCATTAAAAATTCCGAAGATAGAAACTTCGGAATTTTTTTTGCTTTTATAGGTTATTATTGTTCAAATAAATTATTTTTGTAGTTTTACTAAAATAATGGAGAAATTAAAAAAACGTTGGGGCATTACAAAAAATTGGCAATTTTATGTCATTTTTGCTGTTTTTGCCATAACCGGTTCAGCCTCCGCATTTTTATCAAAACCCGTAACCAATTACATCGGAATAACAAAAGAATACGTTGGTTTTTGGTACCTTCCCATCCGATTAATCATCCTCTTCCCTATTTATCAAGTACTTTTGGTATTAATTGGCTACTTATTTGGTCAATTTACCTTTTTTTGGACATTCGAAAAAAAGATGTTAAAAGCAATGAAACTTGGTTTTATAGCCGATTTTTTCGAAAAAAAAACAAAATAATTGTACGATTTTTTAGAAGCACACAACCACTTTTCAGTTGAAACCAAGTCCCGCTTTCGCCTTTATCTCCTTCGCCCTACGGGACTTCAGGAGGATATCGGCTCTATCGGGGCTTAAATAGACCAATTATTTTTCAGATGAAGTTTTTTTAAGTTGCAATGTAATAGAGTTACAAAGTCATATAACAAAATCAAAAAACATACAAAAAAAACCCTTTCAGAATCACAAATTTGAAAGATTTTTTTTTAAAATTTTAATTGATATTTTATTTTACTGTTACTTTTGTTACACCGAAGGATTTGTTCATTAGGCGGCGAATTTAATAGGTTCTATTAAACCCGATTTTGAATGATCAACTTTCAGTCGCAACGAAACTCTAGCTGTTAACCACAGTTTTTTTTAAAAAATTAATGTCTTATTAATAATATTTTACAGATTTCAAGATTGTTGTTTCATTCAGTTTCGTAATTATCTCCACTCCGTAGTTATTATTTGTAAAAATAGCATCCGGCATTATTTTAGAATCTAAATTAATGTTAAGCAAAACTACGTTAGAAAATTCTAAATTATTTACCACTTCTTTGTATCTTCCAATTAACTGATTTTCCATGATAATATTTTTAGCTTTTTCATTTATTGTGAAAGTGTAACTTACACCAGGATAGTTCAAATGAATTTTGTCTTTTGAGAACTTTATAACTATTTTATAAAAAAAGTTTGAATAAGGTTGTTTCAAAATATTTTTAAAGATTTTTTTTGTCAATTCGTCATTTCTTTCAACTTTAAAATGTGTTTCGTTCTTTTCCACATCATATTCGCCTATAAACTTTTGATTTGTATGATATAAAATCGCACAAAGTTTTTTTATATTTGATTCATTTAAATTTTTTAAAGGAATAAAAGAATTGTAATTTTCATTCTCCATTAACTTATTTACAGTCGTGAATTTAATTTCTGGGAAGTCTAACTTTATTAATAAACTATCGGCGTAAATTCCATCTTGATCAATGAAATAATTTGACTTTGTTTCGTAGACAAAATTAATTTTTTTAAAATTAATTGGTTTTTCTTCAATCTGAGAAAACATTTCGAATGTAACCAAAACACAGCAAAATATAAGTGTTTTATTCATTTTTTAATTATTTACGTTTTTTTCAATAAAACTAGAGTTAACGTTTTCAGGCTTTGCGAGGTTGCGGACTTCGGTACCGATTATTTTCTGTTAAAGATAAAAATTCTTTCGAAACGTTAATTCCACTAAATTCCAGCTATATAAAAACAGCTTTAGTATGCTGTGCTAATTATCAGTTCCATTAAGCCACAAAGCAATTAATTCGGCTTTAGTTTTAAATTTGTATTCAGTTTTATACACTTTTAATATTTCGTTGTCTGGAAAATCTCGACTTATGTTTTTCAGTTCAAGTTCTGCTTTTTTATGTTCTCCTTTTGTTTCCAAAGCAGATAAATACTCCATTCGGAAGTTAAAATCCTTTTTCAGTTCGGTTTTCAATAAGTTTTCATATTCATTTAAACCAATTTTATAATTTTTTTCAGCTTCAGTTTTGTTTCCATCGATGTCAAAAAAAAGTCCACGTTGAATTTTCCATAAAGGCTGTTGTGGTTTTAGTTCAATCATTTTCGCATTATTTTTAATCGATTCTTTAATGTCTTTTTTCCAAGTCAAGAATTTACTTTTAGTATAATAAGCATTAAAATAACTTCCGTCAATTTCGATAGCTTTGTCAACCAAAACTAAACAACTGTCAATTTTTACATTTTCATCTTGATTAGATTTCATAAAAAAATCGTTAGCTTTTTTTACTAAATCTTTGGCTTCTTTTTCTTGTCCATTACAAGAAACAATCGATAAAAATATTGTCAGAATAAGTAGTTTTTTCATTTTAGTATTTTTGGTCGGATATCATACAACTAATCAATACACAAAAGTTCTCCCTCTTTTAACATTCTCTTTTTGGCAAATAACTTCAAAACAGTTTTGTGCTTTGTATGTTTTTCAAAATTAAGAAAAATATTTAATTGTGGTGATTTTATTTGAGGTATTTTTGAAATTTAAAATCATTTTGAGATTCCTACGGAATGACAAACTTTGTCAATGGTAATTTCAATATCAATATCAAAAATCAATTGGATTAACCACAAATTTACTATGTCTGTTCGCTTTGTTCGAGTCAAAAATTAAAACAAATTTGAAATTCTGAAAACTGTAAACTGAGACTGAAAACTGAGACTGAAAACTGCTACTGAAAAACTACTTGTCAATCTTAGCCCCGACAGAGCCGATATCCTACTGAAGTCCCGTAGGGCGAAGTAGATAAAGGCGATGGCGGGACAAAATGTGTTATGAAACTTGCTTGTGTGCTTCTAAAAAAAAATAAAACTAACTTATTTGTTATGCTCTATGATTTCGGATAATAGTTTTTTGGCGCGTAGTAGTTTTATTTTAATGTTGCTTAAGGGTTCGTTGCGTTGGTCTGCTATTTCTTGGTAGCTCATTTCTTGAAAATAACGTAGTTGTATGATTTCTTGGTAATGTGGCTTTAGTTGTTTGATGTATTGCAAAAGTTGGGACAGGTTTTGCTCGGTAATAAGTTCGTCTTCTGCAGAGGGTGAACTGTCGGCAACGTTGTATGCTTGTAGGTTTTCGTTATCGGTTATTTCAATGGTATGTGTTGCCTTTTTTTTGCGTAATAGGTCGATGTGCACATTTTTTGCAATGGCAATAAGCCAGGTATTGAATTGGTATTCTGAATTGTAATTGTGTAGTTTATCGAACGCTTTTGAAAAGGTTTCGATGGTAATATCTTCTGTATCTGTTTCGTTTTCAGTACGTTTCAGCATGAACCCAAAGACTTCATTCCAGTAATGATCTAGCAAATAGGTAAAGGCTGTTTGATCTCCTTTTTTGGCTTTTTCTATATATTGTTTTACTTCCAATCGGTTGGTTTAGATACTTTGTTTGTTAGAAAAATATTTAATTGTATGATAAGGGTTACTATTTCAATTATTGGATACCAATACATGACGTCTTTTTCATTTAGTTTACTAGCTGAAAAACCAAGTACTATCCAAGTGGTGATGTATCGAAAAAGAAGGATAGCAGCAACTATAATCCATTGATATTGAGAAACTAATAGTATGATTGGGAGTGTAATAAATAATAATTGTGAGATGAAAAATAGATAATTATTGAAATTGTCAATAAATTTGAATTTTGAAAAGTGGCTGTAAGTTATTCTTGTGCTATGTATCCACTGACTAAAATTGGGTGATTGAACAGATAAAACAAAAGAATTTTTGGTAGCACAAACCGTTGTGTTTTGGCCATTTGCAGCTTGATTTATAAAAAGTGAATCTTCTCCCGTTCGGATTTTCATGTGATTAATAAATCCGTTAGTTTTGAAAAATTCGTCTCTTTTATAAGCTAAGTTTTCACCTTTTCCTGTGTAGGGATTTCCTGCTTTTGCCCAACTAAAAGCTTGTGTTGCTGAAAGTACGTTTTCGAATCTAATGAGTTTGTTCAAAAAGGAGTTTCTCACTTTTTGAATGCTACTATATCCTAAAACAATTGTTTTTTCTGAAGTGAAATGGGAACTCATTTCTGTAATCCATTCGGTTGAAGTGGGAAAACATTTAGGATTTGTGAAAAGTAAATAGTCGTTTTTGGCAGCTTTTATTCCCAAGGTTAATGCAAATTTTTTATTACCCCAAAACGCTTCATTGTTTTCAACTTTTACTAGTTTAATGTTTGCATATTTCTTTTCATATTCCTCAAAAATATCGAGTGTTCCGTCACTTGAAGCATTGTCAATAAGCACAATTTCGAAATTGGAATAGTTTTGATTTAATATGGATTCGATGTGTTTTTGAATGGTATCCTCCTGATTTTTCACACAGATGATAACAGAAATCGGAACGTTATTTTGCGAAACTGTAGTTTTTTTTGCAAACGAAAACTTGCTAAAAATAAAAAGATAGTATACTAGTTGAATTGCAAATACAACCAAAAAAACGATGAAAATTATTTGTAACATATTTTTAAATTAATGGACCAAAAGTACAACATGTAAGTGATTATTTGGCGTTAAATAATATTTACTTCTGCTTCAATTTGAATATCAAAGAGTTCTAAAATTGTTTTTTGAATATTTTTGGAAACTTCTACAATTTCTGTGCCAGTTGCGTTTCCGTAATTTACTAAAACGAGTGCTTGATTTTTATGAATACCTGCATCTCCAAACCTTTTACCTTTAAAACCAGCTTGTTCAATGAGCCATCCTGCAGGAACTTTGACTTCAGTTTCAGAAATAATATAGTGTGGCATTTCTGGATGTTTTGCATGCACTTCATCAAAATGCGCTTTTGAAATAATTGGGTTTTTGAAAAAACTTCCGCTGTTGCCTAATTCTTTTGGATCGGGTAATTTTCGTTTTCTGATAGCAATAATGGCATTACTTACCTCTTTTAAACCCGGATTGGTGCAATTTTGCTCTTCCAATTCTTTCAAAATATCACCATAAGAAGTGTTTATTTTATGGTTGACTTTTGTTAATTTAAAAATAACAGATGTAATAATGTATTGGTCTTTTACTTCTTGCTTGAAGATACTTTCGCGGTAACCAAAATTACAATCTGATTTAAGAAATGTTTTAACTTCTTGATTATCAATTTGTATAGCTTGACAAGACTCGAAGGTGTCTTTTATTTCAGTACCATAAGCGCCAATGTTTTGAACGGGCGTTGTACCTACATTCCCTGGAATCAATGACATATTTTCTAATCCGCCAAAATTTTGATCAAGGGTCCAAAGAACAAATTCATGCCAATTTTCTCCTGCCTTCCCTTCCACCCAAACAAAATGATCGTCTTCTTTGATGATTTTTTTACCCTTAATATTAATGTGAATAACTAACGCGTTGATATCTTGCGTTAAAAGCATGTTGCTTCCACCACCTAGAACGAATTTTGGTTCGTTGACATGATTTTTTAACACTTCAACTAACTCAACTTCGGTTTTAACAGCTATAAACTGACTTGCTTTGGCTTCAATTCCGAAAGTGTTGTATTTTTTTAAGGAAAAATTGGTCTCAATTTTCATAACGGCTTTTTATTCAATAGTTTCTAATGCTCTTCGTAAAAAATCGTTCAAAGGCTTTAAAATAATCATTTTTTGAGCAATATTATGAGCAAAATCTTTTTCGAAAAAATCTTTCTCGTCTAATTTTATACTTGACGTAAAGCTTTTAAATTTTAATAATTCCACTGCTGGATGATTTGGATCAAAATCTTTTGGGGCTTTCTTTAATTTATTTGAATCATCAACGGTAAGTGCTTTGAACTCAGAAACAAATTTTTTCTCTGATAAAATTTTTTCCAAATCTTCATAAAAAAATTCGATTTCTTTTCTTATTTTTTTTAGGTCAATCGGTTCGGGGCTGTACATACCGCCTGCCAAAAAACAGTTTCCGGTTTCAAAATGTAAATAATAACCAGGCGTATTTTTGGTACTACTTGTGGGCAGCCAAATGCCAATATTTGTTTTGTATGGAAGTTTGTTTTTTGAAAATCGAATGTCTCTATTAATTCTGAATGTGCACTTTTTAACTTCTAAATTTGCTAATGATGGGTCTAATAATTTCATTTCTGAAAGAACGGAATCAATATATTTATGGTATTCCTTTTTATAGGATTCATATCGTTTTTTATTAGCATGCATCCATTCGGTTGCATTGTTTTGTGCTAAATCATCAATGAATTGTACGGCTTCTTTTGACAACATATTAAAGATGTTTTTTTAGATCTTCTTCTGAAAGGTAACCTACATTTCTCCAAATTTCAATTCCGTTTTCATACACAATAACCACGGGGAGACTGTCTAATTTTAAATAATCTACAATCGTTTTATTTTGGTCGGCATCAAAACGTTTTAATGTAATATTGCCTTTTAATTCAGCTTCAAATCTGGTCATATAGGGATTCATTTTTTTACAAGGTGCGCACCATTCAGCATGAAAATTGACAACTACTTTTTTGTTTGATTTGATAAATTCATTGTATTCTTGGTCGCAAATTCCGATTATTTTATCCGTTTTTACAGCAGTACTATTTTTTCCGCTTGCGTTCCATTTCATAATGCCGCCTTCTAAATTATAGACATCAGAGAAACCTAATTCAACCAATTTTGAAGCTGCTTGACCACTCCTGCCGCCAACTTTACAATAGACGAAAACAGGTTTGGTTTTGTCTAATTTTTCGACTAGAGAAACAAAATCAGCTCCGTTCCAATTGATATTTTGGGCATTTCCAATATGATCTTCTGAATATTCTTGTGGGGTTCGAACATCAATTAATTGGGCATTTGGAGTTGACTCTAATGATTTAGAATAATCATCAACTGCTAGTGTTTTAACTGATTTATTGGTTTGACCTTGGCAACTTAACAATAGAAACGACGTTGCTATAAAAAGGGATAATTTTGTTTTCATGATTTGTTTAATCTGTTAAAATAATTTTAGTAAAATTAAGCTTTTCTAACAAATGCTACAAACTAAATATTTTATAGCTTTGATGGGTTGTTTTTACAATGTTTTCGGTTCTTTCGGAATGTGTATCAGATACAAATAATTGTCCAAATTCATCATTATTTACCATTTCTATAATTTTTTCTACTCTGCTTTCATCGAGTTTATCAAAAATATCATCCAATAATAAAATAGGTTTTTCACCACTTCCCTTTTTTAGAACATCAAATTGAGCCAGTTTTAGTGCAATTAAAAAAGACTTTTGTTGCCCTTGTGAACCAAATTTTTTGATGGGATAGGTCTCTATTAAAAACGATAAATCATCTTTGTGCACGCCTACAGAAGTGTATTGTAAAGCTCTATCTTTGTTAAGATTCGAATTCAATAATTCTAAAGTTGAATTTTCATGTAACTGACTTTCATACACTAAATTGACTTCTTCTGAATTTCCTGAAATAATTTTATGAAACTTATTGAAAACGGGAACGAAATTTTTAATGAATTCTTTTCTCTTTTCGAAAATGGGGCTACCCAAATTTTCAAGTTGTTCATTATAAATTGAGAGTGTATCCATATCAAACGTATGGTTTAGTGCGAAATACTTTAAAAGTGCATTTCGTTGGCTTATAATTTTTTGATACTGAATAATTTGTTGTAAATAATTTTGATCCAATTGTGAGATGACAGCATCCATGAATTTTCTTCTGGTTTCACTGCCTTCCAAAATCAAATCGTTGTCTGAAGGTGAAATTATTACTAATGGAATGAATCCGATATGGTCTGAAAATTTCTCATACATTTTGCCATTTCGTTTCAATATTTTCTTTTGTCCTTTCTTAAAACTACTAATAATTTGCTCTGATCGATTGTCTTTTTCAAAATCGCCATCAATTACAAAAAAATCTTCTTCATGTTTAATATTTTGAATGGCTAATGGGTTAAAATAACTTTTACCATTAGCTAAATGATAAATTGCATCCAGAATATTTGTTTTTCCAACACCGTTTTTTCCAACAAAACAATTGATTTTGGCATCAAAATCGAAATTTGCTTCCGAAAAATTTTTATAATTGAATAAAGATAGTTTTTTTAAAAACATTTGTGATAGCTAGTAATTAGTAAGAAAAATGGCAAATTTTGACAGGTTTTTTTTAGAGCGTGCAAATTATTGAAAAATATCGACAAAAATCGCTTTTAAATATGAATAAAAATTTTATTTTTGCGCACACTAAATTACATTCAATGGCAACTTATAATAAAAGAGGTTACAGAACACCAAAAGAAAAAGAAGAAACAGTAGATACAAATTTTGTTGAAGAAACAACATCAACAGTAGATGAATCTAAAAGTACAACTGCAGGAGTATTTAATACCCTTGACGAAACTGCAAATAAAACAGAAGCGTGGGTTGAGAAAAATCAAAAGTATATTTTAGGTTTTTTAGGAACCATTTTAGTTTTAACTCTTGCTTATCTTGGATACCAAAAATTTATTGCAGAGCCAAACGAACAAACAGCAACAGATGATTTATTTGTTGCACAACAAAACTTCCAATTGGCAATTGACGGAACAAAATCTCAAGATTCATTGTTTAATTTAGTTTTAAAAGGATCTGAAGGAAAACAAGGCGTAATTGGAATTGCAGATCAATATTCAGGTACTGATTCTGGAAATTTAGCTAATTATTATGCTGGAATTACCTATTTAAATTTGAAAAAATATGATGAAGCAATTCAATATTTAGAAAAATTCTCTTCAAAAGATGACCATTTAGGACCTATTGCAACTGGAGCTATTGGAGATGCTTATGCTGAAAAAAATGATGCAAACAAAGCATTAGACTTTTATGTAAAAGCTGCGCGTGCTAATGAAAATGACTTTACTACACCAAGATATTTGCTAAAAGCAGGTCAAACTGCATTATCAATTGGAAATAAAGCAGATGCATTAACCTATTTTACAGAAATTAAAGAAAAATATGAGGCATCACCAGAAGCACAATTTGTAGATGCTTTAATTGGAATGGCTCAATAATAACGTTTCATTATCAGTTTTTAGTTTTTATTAACTTCATACTGTGATTGCAACTGTAAACAATAAAAATGGCTACAGCTAACAAGAATTTATCAAATTACGATAAAAACACAATCCCAAATGCGAAAGATTTTCGATTTGGGATTGTTGTTTCAGAATGGAATGATCACATTACTGAAGGACTTTACGACGGAACAATTGCAGCACTCTTAGATTGTGGCGCTGTTGAAAAAAACATCATTCGTTGGAATGTACCAGGTAGTTTTGAACTCGTATATGGAGCACAACGAATGATTGTAACACAAGAAGTTGATTGCGTCATTACCATCGGTTGTGTCATTAAAGGTGAAACCATGCATTTTGAGTTTGTTTGCGAAGGCGTAACTCAAGGCATAAAAGATTTAAATGTTCAAACGGATGTACCTGTAATCTTTTGCTTATTGACTGATAACAACGAACAACAATCCATCGATAGAAGCGGAGGGGTTCATGGTAATAAAGGAACAGAAGCTGCGATTGCAGCAATAAAAATGGCAGCTCTTAGAAAAATGTCAGAAATAAAATAGAAATTTATAGTTTTAAATGTACCAAACCTATTCTATTTTGAATAGGTTTTTTTATGACTTTTTACCAAAGATTACAGTTTAATTTACTTAAATTTGTTCTTAAAATAACCTCACAATAAAATTTTAAATGTCAAGTATTATTCAATTACTTCCTGATCATGTTGCCAATCAGATTGCTGCCGGAGAAGTAGTTCAACGACCTGCCTCTGTTGTAAAAGAATTACTTGAAAACGCCGTAGATGCAAGAGCCACAGATATAAAGTTAATCATAAAAGATGCTGGGAAGTCTTTGATTCAAGTAATTGATAACGGTCTCGGAATGAGTGTTACCGATTCAAGACTTTGTTTTGAAAGACACGCAACTTCCAAAATTAGACACGCAGAAGATTTATTTTCTTTACATACAAAGGGATTTAGAGGTGAAGCATTAGCTTCCATTGCAGCGATTGCTCATGTTGAAATGAAAACTAAGCAAGATCAAGATGAATTGGGAACTCATATTATCATTGAAGGAAGTAAATTTATTTCGCAAGAGCCAGCCGTTTTACCAAAAGGAACTTCCTTTGCTGTTAAAAATTTATTTTTTAATATTCCGGCGCGAAGAAATTTTTTGAAATCAGAAACGGTAGAAATGCGTCATATTGTTGATGAATTTCAGCGGGTAGCTTTGGCGCACCCATCAATTTATTTTACTATGTATCACAATGGAAGTGAGCATTTTAATTTACCATTTTCAAATTTTAGACAACGAATTGTAAGTATTTTTTCTGGTAAAACGAATGAAAAATTAGTACCAGTACAAGAAGATACCGAAATTATTTCTATCGAAGGATTTGTTGGAAAACCTGAATTTTCGAAGAAAAATAAAGGTGAACAATTTTTCTTTGTAAATAATCGTTACATCAAAAGTCCCTATTTGCACCATGCGATAATGTCAGCATATGATGGTTTGTTAAAAGATGGTTCGCAACCTACTTACTTTTTATATTTAAATGTTCCGCCGCACACCATCGATATCAATATTCATCCCACAAAAACCGAAATTAAGTTTGATAATGAATCGGCTTTATACGCCATTCTTCGTTCTGCTGTTAAGCATAGTTTAGGACAATTTAATGTGGCGCCCATTTTAGATTTTGACAGAGACCCAAATTTAGACACACCTTATAATTACAAAGACACCAAGGCAAGTTATCCGACGATACAGGTGGATAGTAATTTCAATCCGTTTGCAAATGAAAAACCAACAAAATCATTTGTTGAAAAAACGCATTCAGTTTCAAATTACAAGAAAGAAATCCAACCCAATTGGGAAAGTCTATATGTTGGATTAAAGCAAGATACCGAAGAATTAGAAGGAAATATTTTTGAAAATGATGTAGTAACAGCTTCATTATTTGATGATAAAGAAGAGGAACAAACCGTTACCAAAACCTATCAAATTCACAAAAAGTATATTGTTAGCCCCATAAAATCTGGGATGATTATTGTTGATCAACAACGTGCACATCAACGGATTTTGTACGAACAATTTCTGACCAACATGACCATTCAGCATGCATCTAGTCAGCAGTTATTATTTCCATTAGAACTGAATTTTTCACAAAATGACATGAAATTAATTCTCGAGTTGATTCCGTCGTTAGAAACAACAGGATTTGTATTTGGTACTGTTACAAATGATTCTGTTCAAATTTCTGGAATTCCAGTAAATACTTCAGAAAGAGAAGTTTCAAAAGTTTTAGATCAATTAATAACTGATTTATCAGGAGGTATTCCAGAAAATAGTTTTAGTCAAAATGATACGATTGCAAAGTCGATTGCAAAAAGTTTAGCTATAAAAACGGGTGCTTTTTTAACAGAGCGAGAGCAAGAAAATGTTGTAAATAATCTTTTTGCTTGCAAAGACCCAAATGTATCGCCTTTTCAGAAACCCACTTTTATCACAATGAGAGTTGATGATATTGATAAAAAATTTAAACTATGATGAATGTAACCCCTTTTGTAAAGCAACTTTTGATTATCAATATTGTTTTTTTCATTGGCTCGCAATTGGTTCCCATGGCAAATGAATATTTTGCTTTGTATTATTTTGAAAATACTTCTTTTAGATTTTGGCAACCGTTAACAAGCATGTTTATGCATGCCAATTTAATGCACATTTTTTTCAATATGTTTGCATTATATTCCTTTGGTAGTGCTTTGGAACATTTTTGGGGAGGCAACAAATTTTTATTTTTTTATATATCATGTGGTTTGGGTTCTGCCTTTTTGCATATTTTAGAGAATTATTTTCAAATTCATGCGTTAATTGATAGTGTTAGTAGTTTAAATTTGTCACCATCCGATTTAAAATATCTCTTAAATGCTGATTTAAGCAGCGTTTTTGATGAATCAAATAAAATGATTCCAAGTGCTGTGAAAACAATTTTGGATGCTGCTCAATGTAGTCAAGAGCAATACAATAACTTGGCCGAAGCGAATGCAATGGTAAGATCAACAGCCGTTGGAGCTTCTGGTGCAATATATGGATTGCTTGTTGCGTTTGCATTTATGTTTCCTGATGCAAAACTTGGAATTATGTTTATACCGATTCCAATAAAAGCCATGTATTTTGTACCTGCTTTGTTATGTTTGGATTTGTTTTTAGGATTTAAAGGAGGCTCACTTTTTGGTGCTGGCAGTACAGGAATTGCCCATTTTGCTCATATAGGCGGAGCCATAACAGGTTTTATCATGATGTGGTTTTGGAAAAAAAATCAGTTTAATAAAAATCGTTGGAATTAAAATAAAAGAGATGAATATATTTAATGATTTATCATATCAGTATAAAAAGGGCGGCGTTTCCAATAAAATTATTTTTTGGAATGTTGGCGCTTTTTTACTGTCGTTTTTATTCTTTTATCAATTCAAATTAGGCATTTTTGATTTTCCAAATTGGTTAACATTGGACTCAAGTCCTGAAATGCTAATCTATCAGCCTTGGACTTTGTTAACGTATGCTTTTCTGCATTCTGGCTTTTTACATCTGTTTTTTAACATGATGATTCTGAATTTTTCAAATCAACTTTTTCTGACTTTTTTCTCACAAAAACAATTGATTGGTTTATATGTTTTAAGTGCTGTTTTTGCAGGATTTTGCTTTGTTGGCGCTTATTTTTTCATAGGGGATTCGTCCAAAATTATCGGTGCATCTGGAGCTGTGATGGCAATTTTGGTTGCAACCACTACCTACCGACCCTTAATGGAAGTACGTTTGTTGTTTTTTGGAACTATTAAACTTTGGTATGTAACCGCTTTTATTATATTGTTAGACGCCATGCAAATATTGGTTGAAAACACAGGAGGACATGTGGCACATATTGCAGGGTCACTTTTTGGATTTATTTTTGTGAAATTATTGCTAAATGGTATTGATGTAACCAAAATAGTTTCAAATAGTACTGATTTTGTTGTACATTTATTCTATCCAAAATCAAAAACGCCTTTTAAAAAAGTATATACATCGGCTCACAAAAAAGTTCCAATTGTGAGAAAAAGTAATATTGTCATTAAAGATAAAGTCCAACAACAAATTGATGATATTTTGGATAAAATAAGCAAATCGGGGTACGATAGTTTAACGGCCACTGAAAAAGAATTTTTATTTAAGGCGGGTAAATAGTTGATATGAAAAAGTTGTCTTGGTTTAATAAATTGATTTTCATTTTTAATATAGTTTTGACTGTATTGACATTTCTTGCTTATGTTTTACCTTTTTTAGCTCCCAAATTTTTTCCGATTTTATCTGTATTGACTCTTATTTTACCTTTATTTTTAATATTGAATGCCTTGTTTTTCTTGTATTGGTTACTTCAATTGAAACGTCAATTGATTTTATCGGGCATCTTGTTAGTTATCGGGATAACCTTTATTAATAAATTCTATAAATTTTCAACCATTGATAATGAAAAAGTGGAGAGTGATTTTGTGGTGATGAGTTATAATGTGCGCCTTTTTAATTTATTTAATTGGATACCGAGAGAAGGCGTTGCAAAAGATATTCACACTTTTATAAATGATCAAAATCCGGATATTTTATGCATTCAAGAATATTCTGAAAATGCAAAAGTTGATTTAAGGGTTTACAAGCATAAATTTATTTATATGCAAGGAAACAAAATCAAAACCGGACAAGCTATTTTTTCGAAATTCCCAATTATAAATGATGGAAATATTGAACTTCCAGACTCAGATAATTCTATTATTTATGCAGATATTAGAAAAGGAAAAGATACCATTAGGGTTTATGATATGCATTTACAATCAATAAAAATCACACCCGATGTAAATGAAATTCAAGAAAATGTAAATGCAATTAATAAACAAAAATCTCAAATGGTAATGAAGCGAATTAGCAATGCTTTTACCAAGCAACAATTGCAAGCGGAGATTCTTCGAAACCATAAAAATGAATGTAGCTATCCAATTATTATGTGCGGAGACATGAATAACAGTGCTTTTTCTTATGTTTACCGAAGTATCAAAGGGAATTTAAATGATTGTTTTGAAGAAGCTGGAAAAGGTTTTGGTGAAACGTATAATTTCAAATATTACCCTGCTCGAATTGATTATATTTTTGCTGATAAGAAAATGAAAGTTCAACATTTTTCAAATTTTCCAGAAATTAAAAATTCAGATCATTATCCAATAATGGCACGACTGAATATTGAGCAATAATTACGGTAAATTTTGATTTTGTAAGTATTCTTTGGCGCTTCTACCTTCATTAAACAATAAATCTAGAATACTTAAATTATTGATAAAACCATGTTTATCGTCAAAAACTTGGGTGTATTTTGAAAAATTTGAAACGTCTTTTTTTCCGTTTGCTAAATGTCTAAAATCAATTTGATCTGTTGGGTTTGAAAGATATTCAGTAGTTTTTTCATATTCCAAAGGAATTCCGATACACTTACTGATGATTTCCATTGCTTTGAAATTCAAATCAAGTAAAAAATCATGTTTTTTTTCAAATATTTGACGAAAATCATCCTCGAAATATTCAAAATACGGAGAACTTCTGTAAGCCGCATCTAACGATTTAAAATGTTGTTTTTGCCAATTAAAATCGTATTCAATTTTGACATCTTTTGTTTTTTGATGTAATTCGATGCTATGTTTTATTGGAATGTTTAGCATTTGTAATCCATTCGGACTATAAATGTACATTCGGTTTCTATTGGTTTGTTTCTGAAAATTATCTTCCGTTTCAAAAGTAATTTCAGTTGCCTGAACCATCTTTACATAATGACTTATGGACGGAAAATACGTTGGCTGTAATAAAATAGTATTCATTTTAGAACTTAAAAAATGTTAGCTATTTTTCTCTTTTTTCTTGTTCCAAAAATATATACCAACATTATAAGCAACCAATAAGAAAAGGAATATTTTAAAATAGGATTGTGGCTGACCTTCTCCACTTACAGTTGTAAACAATCGATCCCAACGAATTTTATTCAATCCTTTGCCATTTGTATCCCAACTCATCCAAATAAAAATAGGTTTTCCTACCACGTGGTCATCGGGTGTAAACCCAAAATAACGAGCGTCCAAAGAGTTGTGACGGTTGTCTCCCATCATCCAATAGTAATCTTTTTTGAATGTGTAACAGTTTGTTTTGGTGTTATTTATAAAAATATCACTGCCTACAACTTTTAAAGTATTTCCTTCATATTCGGTGATTATTTTTTTATAAAGAGGTAAATCTTTTATATTTAATGTAATTGTAGCACCACTTTTCGGAATATAGATTGGACCAAAATTATCATTATTCCATGTGAAATCTTTTGCAATAACTCCGTCTTTATGATCTGGAAAAACACCATCTTCGCCACCTTTATTGATATATCGTGTAATAGAAGCTACTTCTGAATCTCGCTTCATCATTTCAACTTTCTCAAAAGTTAGGTTCATGTTCAGCATATTAGGTTCACCTTCCATTTGAAACTTTGCCGCATCGTCTTGTCTAACAGAACCAGTAACAGTTACTGTTGATGAATCACGTTTTACCTCATTTAAATTGGCATTGGTCATCATGTATTTTTGTACCTCACCGTTATCCCAAAAAGCCGCTTTAATTTTGTAAAAAGGGCTGTACTCTGTAATATCATATCGATCTAACAATTCTTGATTTAAAGGAATTTTTGTTGTTACGGTATGAAAATATTGTGGTTTTGCACGTTCTGGTAAAATCAATTCTTTGTCATTGATGAAAATGATTCCGTCTTTTATCTGAAGATTATCGCCGGGTATTCCGACGCAACGTTTTACATAATTGGTTTTTTTGTCAATTGGTTTGTCATATCTTTTATCTGCTGGAAGATACATATTGTAAAGCGTGTCTGTGGGCCAATTGAAAACTACAATATCGTTATTTTTAATACTTTCAAAACCGGGAAATCTAAAATAAGGAAGTTGCGGTTTGGCTGCATACGATTTTACATTGATAAGTGGTAACGTGTCGTGCACCATTGGCGCTGCAACGGGAGTCATAGGTGTTCTGGCTCCGTAATTTACTTTACTTACAAAAAGGAAATCGCCAACTAGTAATGATTTTTCAAGCGATGATGTTGGAATTTGAAACGGTTGAATTAAATAGGTATGAACCAATGTTGCAACTACTATTGCAAACAATATTGAACTAATGGTATCGCCTGTTTTGGTTTTAGCAACAATACTTCTATCCTGAATGTATTGACTGTCTGAATAATTGATGACAAAAATATACAAGCCAAAAGTTACGATTCCTAAAACAGTATCTTTAGTAGAATTTTTACCAAAACTTCGTAATGTTTCTATCCAAATAACAGGAAACATGATTAAATTAATTACGGGAATAAATAATAAAACAGTCCACCAAGTGGGTCTGTTTATTATTTTCATGAGAATGATTGCATTATAAACAGGCACAGCAGCTTCCCAAGCTTGTCGTCCTGCTTTGATATACAATTTCCAAGTTCCTAAAAAATGTACTACTTGAATGAGCAATATGAATAATAACCATTGATTTACTGACATATATTTTTATTTTAAATTTATTATAATTCTAAAACATCTTTCATTGTAAAGACGCCCTTTTTATTTTGTAACCACTCTGCCGCAATAATTGCTCCAAAAGCAAATCCATCTCGATTATGAGCCGTATGTTTTATTTCAATTGTATCAACATCTGATGTGTAATATATTGAATGCGTGCCTGGTACAGAATCGATTCGTTTTACATCTATGAAAAGTTCGTTGTCTTTTGGACTTTCAATATTCCATTTAGAATAATCGTTTTCTACCAAAATACCATCCGCTAATGTGATAGCTGTACCACTTGGTTTGTCCAATTTTTGTGTATGATGAATTTCTTCCATCGAAACCTTATATTGGTTAAACCGACTCATCATTTTAGCCAATTTAGTATTGAGATCAAAAAACAAATTAACTCCTAAGCTAAAATTAGACCCATAAATAAAAGCCCCATCTTTTGCATTACACAATGCAACCATTTCACCGTAGTGTTCTAGCCAGCCAGTTGTGCCTGAAACAATGGGAATATTGTTGTTCAAACATTCTGAAATATTTTCTACAGCGGCAGTTGGCACACTAAAATCAATAGCAACATCGGCATTGAGCAAACCGTCAAATGTATTTTCTTCGGTTTTTTTTAAAACAATTTCATGACCACGTTCCAAAGCAATTCTTTCAATTACTTTCCCCATTTTGCCATATCCCAGAAGTGCTATTTTCATGTGTTATTAGTTGTAATTAAAAAACTTTGTTACAGTTGATACAGTTAAATTTTTCTAAAAATTGAAAGTCAATGCAAAACCAAGATTTTGACTTTTTGACAAATCATCTTCCAATAAATGAGGTTGTAATGATAAATTTTCGTTTACATTAAATTGTATCAAATGCGCATCAATATTGGCATCTACAATGTTTAAAACATATATACCAACCGTAATTAACAACGATAAATCCCTGTTTTTTTGATAAAATTTTTGACCAGAAATCAATCGGTCGTTATCAAGATTTGCCAAATCGCCATTAGGATAGCCAGACAATCTGCTAATGTAAGCATCTCTATATCGGTGGTATTTTGTATTGTTGGATAGATACGAATAAACTCCCGTACCCAAAGCGCCATATACAATAGGAATTTTCCAATATTTTTTGTTATATGCTTGTCCGAGTCCAGGTACAATAGCAGAATAAAAAGCTGCTTTTGAAGGCGCCAATGGGTTGATGGTACTTTTTTTTATGGTGTCTGTAATATCCAACTCATTGAACTCTTTTTGTTGTCCAAATACAAAAGTACTTCCAGCAAAAAGTACACAAAAAATTATATATAAAAAGACTTTCACTAAGAATTGGTTAATTTGATAATTCTATTAAAGTCTTCTTCAGAATGAAATGGAATGGATATAGTTCCTTTTCCGTTTGCACTGACTTTAATCTCTACTTTAGACCCAAAAAAAGAATTAATTGCAGCTGTTTGTTCTGTTTTTATGTCAAATAGTTTATCAGATTTTGGTTTTACAACAGAAGGTTTTTGACCCTCTTGATGTTTTTTTACCAATGCTTCTGTTTCTCGAACAGACAAGTTTTGACTCACAATTTTTTGATAAATACCCGATTGAATGTCTTGATCTTCAATAGATATCAATGCTCTACCATGACCCATGCTGATAAATCCATCACGAATACCTGTTTGAATAATGGGGTCTAATTTTAATAAACGTAAATAATTGGTAATAGTTGAACGTTTTTTACCCACACGCTCACTCATTTGCTCTTGTGTTAATTGAATTTCATCAATCAATCGTTGATAAGAAAGTGCAATTTCAATGGGATCCAAATCATGGCGTTGGATATTTTCAACCAATGCCATCACAAGCGATTCATTATCATTAGCAATTCTAATGTAGGAAGGTATTGTTTGTAAACCAATCAATTTTGAAGCTCTTAATCTTCGCTCTCCAGAAATTAATTGATATTTATTGAAATCTAATTTTCTAACAGTAATAGGCTGAATCACACCAAGTTCTTTGATAGATGTAGCTAATTCTTTCAACGACTCTTCATTGAAATTGCTTCTTGGTTGAAACGGATTTATTTCAATGGTATCTAGGTCAAGTTCTATAATATTTCCAACAACTTTATCAGCATTTTTATCATTTACAGAAGTTATATCATTTTCTGGATCTTTCAATAATGCCGATAACCCTCTTCCTAATGCTTGTTTTTTAACTGCTTTTGCCATTTATATAAAAATTATTTGCTGTTTCTTTTAATAATTTCAGATGCCAAACTTAGATAGTTTGTAGCTCCTTTACTTGTAGCATCAAAGTTGATGATACTTTCACCAAAACTTGGTGCTTCACTTAATTTTGTATTGCGCTGGATAATCGTTTCAAACACCATATTATTAAAATGTTTTTGCACTTCTTCAACCACTTGATTAGACAAACGAAGTCTAGAATCATACATTGTTAACAATAATCCTTCGATATCCAACTCTGGATTATGAATTTTCTGAACGCTTTTTATCGTGTTTAATAATTTACCTAATCCCTCTAAAGCAAAATATTCACATTGAATTGGAATTACCACAGAATCGGCTGCCGTTAAAGCATTTAGTGTTAACAAACCCAATGATGGCGCGCAATCTATGATAACATAATCATATTCTTCTTTTATTTCAGCCAATGCTTGTTTCAGCATGTATTCTCTGTTTTCCTTGTCAACTAATTCTATTTCAATAGCCACCAAGTCAATATGTGCGGGAATGATATCTACATTTGGAGCGCTTGAAGGAACAACAGCTTCTCTTGGCAAATTGCTATGCTCCAGAATTTGATAGGTACCAATTTCTACAGACTCCACATCGATTCCCAATCCAGAACTTGCATTTGCCTGAGGGTCTGCATCAATAATTAATACTTTTTTTTCTAAAACACCCAAAGAGGCAGCCAGATTTATTGACGTTGTAGTCTTTCCTACCCCACCTTTTTGATTTGCTATTGCGATGATTTTTCCCATTAGTTGATTGAATAAATTTAGATGTAAAAATACAATTTTTTATCAATTTTAAAAATCTAATTTGTTAACAAACCTATAATTTTATTTTAAAACCCAATTCAACGCCTCGTTAAACACTATAAATACTTAAAAAATAATTACAATTAAAAATTCATAATCAAAAAATAAATATTTAATAAAAGAAAAAACCTTTCAAAGTCAAAACTCTGAAAGGGTTAGATTTTTTTTTGGTTTAGCGAGTATTTTAGTGAATTAAAAAAAAATCATTATGAAAAAAAAAAGATTTTGTTTGCTAATTGCTAATTACTTTTCACTAATTACTTTTCACTAATCACTTTTCACTAATTACTTTTCACTAATTACTTTTCACTAATTACTTATCTGTCTTTAAATACTTTTTAAACGACTTTTTTACCTTCTCGACTTTTGGAGTAATTACGTAATGACAATATCCTTCGTTTTTGTTTTGGTTGTAATAATTTTGATGGTAATCTTCGGCGGGATAAAAAATAGTTGCTTCTGATACTTTGGTTACAACAGTTGCAGAAAAACCATAGGTATGTTCGTTTTGTAATTGTTTGATATAGTTTTCTGTCAGTTCTTTTTGTTCTTGATTGTGATAAAAAACTTCGCTTCGGTATTGTGTTCCCACATCATTTCCTTGACGGTTGAGGGTGGTTGGGTCGTGGGTAGCAAAGAACAATTCCAATAAAACCTCAAATGAAACTTTATTTGTGTCAAATACAATTTGTATGGCTTCGGCATGACCCGTGTCTCCATTGCATACTTCTCTGTATGTAGGGTTTAAAGTCATGCCACCAATATATCCAGATTTTACTGATTGTACACCGTCAATTTCTAAAAACACGGCTTCGGTACACCAGAAACAACCTCCTGCAAAAGTGGCTATTTGTTCGTTTGCTTGCATTTTATTTTCTTTTTTTAAGGTTGTTTTATTTTGAGCCGATGATTGACATGCTACAAAAAGTAGCAATGAAAATAGTGATATGATTTTTTTCATGATATGATACATAATAATTCAAATTTAGTTTATTATTCGGCTTCTTTTTTTTTATTAACTAATATTTAATATGTGTTTGATTTAAAATAATTCCTTAATTAATAGAAATCTTTGTTTCTTTGTAAAAACGTACAAAATGATTCGAGCTACAAATATATTCAAGAAATATGATCATCTCCAAGTACTTAAAGGAGTAGATTTACATATAAAAAAGGGAGAAATAGTATCAATTGTTGGTGCTTCGGGAGCTGGAAAAACAACACTTTTACAAATATTAGGCACTTTGGATTATCCAGAAGCGAATCAAAAAAGTGATTTAATAATTGACGGAACTTCCATTTTGAAATTAAAAGACAACCAATTGTCAAAATTTAGAAATGAAAATTTGGGTTTCATTTTTCAATTTCACCAACTTTTACCAGAATTTACAGCATTAGAAAATGTGTGTATTCCTGCGTTTATTGCTGGGAAAGAAAAAAAAGAAGTGGAGCCAGATGCCAAAAAATTATTAGCCTATTTAGGATTATCGGATCGAATGGAACACAAACCAAACGAACTTTCTGGAGGTGAGCAACAACGAGTTGCCGTGGCTAGAGCACTCATAAACAAACCTTTGGTTATTTTTGCTGATGAACCTTCTGGGAATTTAGATACGGCTTCTGCCGAAAATTTGCATCAATTATTTTTTAAATTAAGAGATGAATTTGGACAAACATTTGTCATTGTTACACACAACGAAGATTTAGCCAACATGGCCGATAGAAAATTGGTGATGGTTGACGGTTTGATTTCTAAATAAAAAATCATGGTTTTAATATTTTTATCGTGGATTCTTATTTTGTGTTTTTTTGTAACAACAGGAACAGCATTAAAAGCGATTCTAAAAATTGAAAGTAAAGGAATCTTTATAACTACCTTTTTAGGTTTATTTACTCAATGTTTTATTCTAACTTGTTGTAGCTTTTTTTTTAAAGTAGGATTATCGTTATTTCTAATTAATTTTTTCATTCAAATCTTACTTTTTAATTGGAAAAAAAGGGAAATTAAAGATCAAATAAAAGATTCTTTTCTGGATATAAAGTCGCTCGCAAATTTTTCTAAAATAAGTTTACTTTTCATTTTACTTTTTTCACTATTAAAATGCGCTCAGTTACCATTTATTATAGATAATGAAAGTTATTATATTCAAACCATAAAATGGATCAATGATTATGGCTTTGTAAAGGGATTAGCAAATTTGCATGTTTTTTTGGCTCAAAATTCTCCTTTTCATGTATTACAAGCTGGATTTAATTTCAACTTTTTAACCGATAGAATAAATGACCTCAATGGTCTTATTTTATTGCTATCTTCTACTTATTTTATTATAGAATTTGAAAAGCAATATAAAAAAATTTATAAAATTCATTGGATAGGATTGGTGATGGTTTTCAATATTCTTTTTTTTCAATTTATCAATTCACCCTCTCCTGACTTAATTATAATACTTACAACCCAAATTATTATTTATTTTTATCTGGAAAAAGAAAATAATCTTTCCAACTTTAAAATTAGTACTATTTTTCTCTTTTCGCTTTTTTTTATAAAAATCACTATTGCACCTTTTGGATTACTGCTACTGTTCATTTTAAATAATGAAAAGAAAAGAATTCTTTGTTTTGGGGTTTGTAGTAGCTTATTTATAACTGTTTTAATTTTAAAAAATATTCTAATTACTGGTTATCCTTTTTATCCCACATCATTTTATAAGGTCAATGTAGATTGGAGAATACCTGAGGAAACTTTGGATTTTATTTCGTCGGCAACTATAAATTCTGGCTATTTTAAAGGGGTTGTTATCAAAAATACATCCCTTTTAATAAAACTCAAATCGTGGATTTTAATGCCTGGAATAAACCGAATTTTTAATATTGGGATGGTGTTACTTTTTATTGTAACGCCATTTATAAAGGAGTTTAAATCAAATAGAAAAATCAAAGTTGTTTACTTTATTTTATTAATTCATTTTGTATTACTCCTTTTGAGCTCTCCTCAGTTTCGATTTTTTTTACCTGAATTTGTTTTTCTATTTGTGCTGATTTTAAATGCTATTTTCCATAAAATTAATATCGAAATGAATAGTATTCGGGTCCTTTTAATGTTACTAATCCTAGTTCCGCTTGTTTCAATAGAATTCATAGATTATAAAAATTTCACAAATAACAAACTTCATCAGTCAAAATCAAAATTCAGTTGGGGACAACTTACTATTCCTGAAAAAAATTCAAAATACCCCGAAATACATTTTGAAATAATAAAAGAAAGCAACTTACATTATTATTCTCCAAAAGATAATTTTTTCTTTTTCGGAACTGCAAATGGTGAGTTACCCTGCGTAAATAAAGTTCAAATAGAATATTTTAAACAAAAATTCCACTACATTCCACAAATGAGAACCAAAGATTTAAAAGATGGTTTTTATTCAAAAAAAGTATCCGAAAATGAATAAATCTGAACTCAAAGAATTTCTTGACGAAAAGGTCGAACTTTATAATAATCCAAATTTCATTGAGAGCGATCCCATTCAAATTCCGCATTTATTTTCCCTAAAAGAAGATATTGAAATTGCCGGATTTTTGAGTGCGACCATTTCTTGGGGCAATCGAAAAATGATTATTTCTAATGCACATAAATTGATGGAAATTATGGGAAATGCACCATTCGATTTTGTCATGTCGCATACAGAAAATGATTTAAACAAATTGGATCATTTTGTGCACCGCACCTTTAATGGTACTGATTGTAAAACATTTATAACGGCTTTACAGCACATTTATAAAAATCATGGTGGTTTGGAGGCAGTTTTTGCTCAAAATCAATCAGAAAACTCGATGCAGGAAAGTATTTCTAAATTTAAGTCCTTTTTTTTTGAAATCCCGCATCAGTATCGAACCCAAAAACACATTTCCAATCCGTTGAATAATTCGGCTGCCAAACGACTGAATATGTGGCTTCGATGGAACTGCCGACAAGATCAAAAAGGAGTCGATTTAGGCATTTGGAAATCCATACATCCTTCGAAATTGTCGTGTCCATTGGATGTTCATTCGGGAAATGTCGCTCGAAAATTAGGGTTGCTCACACGTAAGCAAAATGACCGTAAAGCATTGGCAGAACTTGATACAAATTTACGAAAACTAGACCCGCTTGACCCTGTAAAATATGATTTTGCCTTGTTTGGACTTGGGGTATTTGAGGGTTTTTAAATTCTCTCTATCACCCCAATCCAATAGCCCAGATTACTTCAAATTACATTTATTTTAATAGGAGTTCAGTGAATTTCATTTGAGGCGATATCCTCCCGAAGTCCAGCAGGGCAAGGGAGATAAAGCCGAAAGCTGGAAAGACGATTATTGAAAATGCCCAAGCCTTTTGCTTCTAATAAAAGAGCGGTATTTTATTGAAATAAAGTCAAAAAAAGTGTTATTTTTGCTATTGAATTAAATCATTTTATATGTTAATTATTGGCATTGCTGGCGGAACTGGATCTGGGAAAACTACAGTGGTAAATCAGATTTTGAATGAATTACCTGAAACGGAAGTTGGAATCATTTCGCAAGATTCATACTACAAACAAAATAACAACATGAGTTATGAGGAACGTAGTAACATCAATTTTGACCATCCAAGAGCCATCGATTTTGAATTGCTTGTCGAACATTTAAAAGCTTTAAAAGAAGGCGAAACCATCAATCAACCCATGTATTCGTTTGTAACGCACAACCGCATCGAAGATACCATCACCACGCATCCTAGAAAAGTCATGATTGTTGAAGGTATTTTGATTTTAGCTAATCCAGAGTTAAGGGAAATGTTTGACATCAAAATATTTGTTCATGCCGATTCCGACGAACGACTCATTAGACGATTGAAAAGAGATATTGCCGAACGTGGACGCGACATGGAGGAAGTGCTCAATCGGTATCAAACCACGTTAAAACCCATGCACCAACAATTTATTGAACCCACAAAAGCCTTTGCAGACATCATCATTCCAAACGATAAATACAATACCGTTGCCATCGACGTAGTTCGAGCCGTAATTAATCAAAGATTAAACTAATTTTTATATCTTTAACAAATGAAAAATTGGTATCAGAATCTTATCAAAAAACGTCCCTTCCTCAAATTTTTAGGAAGCAAATATACTTTGGTTTTGCTTTTTTTTCTTTCTTGGATTTTATTTTTTGACGAATCTTCATATCTTGACCAAAGGGTTTTAGACAAACAAATAAACGACCTAGAAGACAACAAACAATACTATCAAAACGAAATTGCCAAAGACAAGAAAAAGATAAAAGACCTCAAACAAATTGGGCAAATCGAAAAATATGCGCGTGAACAATATTTCATGAAAAAAGACAGCGAAGATATTTATATCATTGAAAATGAAAAAGATAAAATAAAAGATAGCTTAGAAAGAACTAATTAATTTTTTAAGGAGCTATTTCCCGCTTTCGCCTTTATCTCCCTCGCCCTCCGGGACTTCGGGAGGATATCGGCTCTATCGGGGCTAAAACACAAATACGTATTAATGTAATTTTTGATAATTAACATAAATCAATTCAAGTGACCCAATCAAAAAAACTATTTTCAGATTTTGATGCCGTTTCTGCCAAACAATGGAAACAACAAATTCAATTTGACCTCAAAGGAGCCGACTACAATGAAACTCTTGTATGGGAAAGTCCAGAGGGCATCAAAGTAAAACCATTTTACCATAACGACGAATTTGAAAATAAAATTGCTGTAACAACACAAGCAAGTCAGTTCAAAATTGGGCAAAATATTTTTGTGCACGATGTAGTTAAGTCTAACCAAAGAGCATTAGACACCATCAACAGAGGTGCCGACAGCATTCATTTTACATTAGAAAATGATGAAGTTGCTATCGAAAAATTAATGAATAATTTACCTTTAGAAACAACTTCTTATTTTTTTTATTTGCCAATAATATCCATCGATTTTGTAGAAAAATTAAACCAATTCACACAACAAAATAATGCGAAATGTTATCTTTCTTTAGACCCAGTTGGGCAACTTGCCAAAGAAGGAAACTGGTTTCAAAACCAAGAATCAGATTTTGAAAAAATAACTCAAATTGCTCACATTTCAACTATACCTTTTTTGAGTGTAAACGGTAGTTTGTATCAAAATGCGGGTGCCAATATGGTACAACAACTTGCTTTTACATTGGCGCATTGCAATGAATATTTCAATAAACTAACAATCCAAACTCCTATAACAATTCACTTGTCGGTTGGAACTAATTACTTTTTTGAAATCGCAAAAATAAGAGCTATGAGATTATTGTTCAATACTTTAGAAAAAGAATATAATCATACTTTTGATTGTAAAATCATAGCAACACCTTCCAAAAGAAACAAAACCATCTATGATTATAATGTCAACATGCTTCGCACCACAACCGAATGCATGAGCGCCATTTTGGGCGGAGCAGATAGTATTACCAACTTACCATACGACGCTTTGTACCATAAAGACAATGAATTTGGCGACCGAATTGCGCGTAACCAATTATTGATTTTAAAAAACGAAAGCTATTTTGATAAAGTTAACAATCCGGCAGACGGAACGTATTATATTGAAAGCTTAACAGAACAATTAGCGTCAAAAGCTTTAACACTTTTCAAAGAAATAGAATCAAACGGAGGTTTTATCAACCTTTTATTCAATGGAACGATTCAGAAAAAAATAACCGAAAGCGCACAAAAAGAACAGGAAGCATTCAATTCTGGCAAAGAAATTTTATTAGGAACCAATAAATATCCTAACAAAAACGATGCTATGAAAAACGATTTGGAATTGTATCCGTTCATGAAACAAAATCCTCGAAAAACAATAGTGGTACCGATAATAGAAAAACGAATGGCAGAAAAATTAGAACAAGAACGTTTAGACCAAGAATAGCCATGAGAAAAGATATACAACATTTACAATTAATCGAAAGTCAAAAATCAAAGGTCGAAAGTAAACCAACCGAACCGTTTTTTACCGCCGAAGACATTGAATTAAAACAAAACTATATTGCTTCTGATCTTGAAGGATTGGAGCATCTTGATTTTGGAGCTGGTTTTGCACCCAATTTAAGAGGTCCGTATTCAACTATGTTTGTCAGAAGACCTTGGACCATCAGACAATATGCAGGATTTTCAACCGCAGAAGAAAGTAATGCTTTTTATAGACGAAACCTTGCAGCAGGTCAAAAAGGACTTTCGGTTGCTTTCGATTTAGCAACTCACAGAGGTTATGATTCAGACCACGAACGTGTTGAAGGTGATGTTGGGAAAGCGGGTGTAGCAATTGACACGGTTGAAGACATGAAAGTGCTTTTTGATCAGATTCCACTAGAAGAAATGTCGGTATCAATGACCATGAACGGTGCCGTTTTACCTATTATGGCGTTTTATATTGTTGCCGCGGAAGAGCAAGGTGTTGCTCCCGAATTACTGTCGGGTACCATTCAAAATGATATACTAAAAGAGTTCATGGTTAGAAATACTTACATCTACCCTCCCACTCCGTCAATGAAAATCATTGCCGATATATTTGAATATACAAGCAAAAAAATGCCCAAATTTAATTCCATCTCCATATCGGGTTACCATATGCAAGAAGCCGGAGCTACAGCTGATATTGAGTTGGCATATACCCTAGCTGATGGTTTAGAATACATCCGAACGGGGCTTTCTACCGGAATGAAAATTGACGAGTTTGCACCACGTCTTTCTTTCTTTTGGGCTATTGGAATGAATCATTTTATGGAAATTGCCAAAATGCGTGCCGGTAGAATGCTTTGGGCTAAATTATTAAAACAATTCAACCCAAAAGACGAGAAATCATTAGCCCTTCGAACACATTGCCAAACATCCGGTTGGAGTTTAACAGAGCAGGATCCATTTAATAACGTGGCTCGAACGTGCATCGAGGCCGCGGCAGCAGCCTTTGGAGGAACCCAATCATTACACACCAATGCGCTTGACGAAGCCATTGCGTTGCCAACTGATTTTTCAGCTCGAATTGCAAGAAACACACAAATATTTTTACAAGAAGAAACCAAAATAACCAAAACGGTCGACCCTTGGGCAGGTAGTTTTTATGTAGAAAGTCTAACAAAAGAAATTGCCGATAAAGCGTGGGCACTCATCGAAGAAGTAGAAGAATTGGGCGGAATGACCAAAGCTATCGAAGCTGGTATACCAAAATTACGAATAGAAGAAGCTGCCGCCAAAAAACAAGCGCGAATTGATAGCTCTCAAGATATTATTGTGGGTGTAAACAAGTACAGACTGGAAAAAGAAGACCCACTTCATATATTAGACATCGATAATGAAATGGTTAGAAGCCAACAAATAGCGCAACTAAAACAAATAAAAGCAAGTCGTAATTCAGAAAAAGTTACAAATAGTTTAGAACAACTTACAAACGCTGCCAAAAATGGAACGGGTAATTTACTAGAAATTGCAGTGGAAGCCGCAAGAAATAGAGCCACATTAGGTGAAATTAGCGATGCCTTGGAAGTTGTTTTTGGAAGATATAAAGCACAAATTAAATCAGTAAGCGGAGTGTATAGTGCAGCCATAAAAAATGACGAAAGCTTTGAAAAAGCAAAACAATTAGCCAATAAATTTGCAGAAATTGAAGGCAGAAGACCCCGAATAATGATAGCAAAAATGGGGCAAGACGGTCACGACCGAGGCGCAAAAGTAGTAGCTACAGGCTATGCCGATGTAGGTTTTGATGTAGATATTGGTCCGCTATTTCAAACGCCTGCAGAAGCTGCAAAACAAGCCGTTGAAAACGACGTTCACATTCTGGGGATTTCATCTTTAGCAGCCGGACATAAAACATTGGTTCCTCAAGTAATTGAAGAGCTAAAAAAATATGGCAGACAAGATATTATGGTCATTGTGGGCGGCGTAATCCCTTCACAAGATTACCAATTTCTTTTTGATGCAGGCGCCGTAGCCGTTTTTGGACCCGGAACAAAAATTGCCGAAGCAGCAATTACAATTTTAGAAGTATTAATTAACGAATAATTTTTATTTATTATGCACGCATACTAAATAATAATTTATATATTTGATAAAAAAAATGGATTTTTCAGCAAAAATGCTCAGAGATGACGCCTTATTAGGCAAATCAATAATAGTAACAGGTGGCGGAAGTGGATTAGGCAAAGCTATGTCCAAATATTTTTTGGAACTTGGTGCCAAAGTAACCATTACCTCGCGTGACCTCGAAAAGTTAGAAAAAACAGCTCAAGAACTAGCTGCAGAAACGGGCGGAACTTGTCTTGCAGTTCAATGCGACGTGCGTCACTACGACCAAGTAGAAGCAATGTTAACAAAAGTTCTCGATACTTTTGGCAAAGTTGACGTATTGCTCAACAACGCAGCAGGAAATTTCATCTCACCTACAGAGCGCCTTTCGGCAAATGCCTTTGACACCATCATAGACATCGTTTTAAAAGGGAGTAAAAACTGCACCCTTGCCTTAGGAAAACATTGGATTGCAAAAAAACAGGAATCGGCTATTGTATTAAATATTGTAACTACCTATGCTTGGACTGGTTCTGGCTATGTAGTGCCAAGTGCTACTGCAAAAGCAGGCGTGCTTGCCATGACAAGAAGTTTGGCTGTAGAATGGGCAAAATATGGCATCCGAATGAACGCTATCGCTCCCGGGCCTTTCCCAACAAAAGGAGCATGGGAACGTTTACTTCCAGGAGATTTAGCTTCAAAATTTGATATGACCAAAAAAGTACCTTTACGACGTGTTGGCGACCATCAAGAATTGGCCAATTTAGCTGCCTATTTAGTATCCGATTTTTCAGGTTACATCAATGGTGAAGTGGTAACCATAGATGGCGGCGAATGGCTACAAGGCGCAGGCGAATTCAATATGCTAGAACAAATCCCAACCGAAATGTGGGACATGCTAGAAGCCATGATCAAACAAAAAGGAAGTAAATAGAAAATTATCAATTGATAATTAATAATTGAGAATTCAATATTTAATAAGGAGCACCCATCTCCGTTCCATCAGACATCTTGTCCCGTCTTCGCCTTTATCTCCTTTGCCCTACGGGACTTCAGGAGGATACCGGCTCAACCGGGGCTAGACTTGAAGTTTTGCTTTTCAGATGAATTTTCAGTTTTCAGTCGCAGTTTTCAAATTTATGAAATTGTAATATTTATGGTTAAACCAATTGATTTTTGATATTGTCATTGCATTTGGTATTTAATTTTCCAAAATTTTTCATTCCGTTGAGAGTTTGTAATAAATATTGACAACTAAATTCGCTGTAATCTGTCAAATTCGTAGCAGAAAAACAAGAGGTTTGTTTAGCTACAGTTACCCTCCACTTCATCTAC
>CAMAWT010000013.1 GCA_945862065.1 Flavobacterium psychrophilum
ATAGGTAATATCAGTTATCGGCGTGTTGATACACAAACTTTGTGTTTCTGTTGCAGCTACCGAGCTTAACGCGATGCCGTGAACTGGGTTCACAGTGATGCTTCCGCTTTCTGTTGCTACCGTACACGTATTTCCGGTTGTAGTTACATTATATGTAAATGGAGATCCTACAGCGTTTGTCGGGGTTCCACTTATGGTTAATATTGTTCCACTAATTGATGAAGTTACCCCTGTTGGAAGTCCGGTTACCGTAGCTCCCGTTGCTCCACCTGATAAAGTATAGGTAATATCTATTATCGCTGTGTTAACACACAAATTTTGTGTTTCGGTTGCAGCTAAAGAGGTTAAAGTAATTGCATGAACTGGGTTGACTGTAATGGTTCCGCTTTCTGATGCTGTGTTACAAGCATTTCCTGTTGTAATAATGGCATACGAAAAAGGCGATCCTATTAAAGTGCTTGGTGTGCCGCTTATGGTTAATGTTGTTCCACTTACTGATGCCGTTACCCCTGTTGGAAGTCCCGTTACCGTAGCGCCTGTTGCCCCACCTGATAAAGTATAGGTAATATCAGTTATCGGCGTGTTGATACACAAACTTTGTGTTTCTGTTGCAGCTACCGAGCTTAACGCGATGCCATGAACTGGGTTGACTGTTATGATATATGAACTTGATGTTCCAATGCAACCGCTTTCTGTTGGAGTAACAGTAACAGTTGCAGAAATAGCTGCATTTGTAGAATTCGTTGCCAAAAAACTAGAAATATCTCCTGTACCTGATGCTATTAAACCAATATTAGTATTGTTATTACTCCATGAATACGTTGCACCTGATGGTGAACTTACAAAACTAGTTACGGGTATGGTATCTCCTGGGCAATAAGTAACATTTGAGGGAACCGTAACCGTTGAAGGACTGCTTACAACAACCTGAATCATCTGGAATGGTCTACATGTTATATCCGATGAAACTGGATTCGAAATTGCATAAACAAAATAAGTTCCTGCGATGTTTGGTAAAGAACCAGCAGTTCCTAATAATCCTGGAGTATAAGTCGCAATATATCCGGTACCACTTGCTGTTGGTGTTACATTTCCTAATAAAGTACCCCCAGTGTACATATTACTACCGGTTTGTTGCGTATTAAAATAAACAAAAGAAATAGAATTGGCAGCAGAATATCCTGTATCAACAGTAAAAGGACTTGGTGTACTATTTGGACAAATGGTTTGTGTTGTCGAAGGATTTGTTATGGGTTGACAGGCTATCAAAATCAAGTCAAAATCTCTAGTATAAATACAACTACCAGGACCAATAATACTCATATAAATTGTTTGTCCATTACTAAAATATGAACTTGGATTGGTTATTGGATTTGCTACATTTTGCGCGTCTATTAGACTAGTATGATAAGATATAGTGTATAAAGCAGGAGCTAATGTTCCTAAAATTATATTTGTATTTTGAGTTAGATTAAAAACGTTAGAATTTTGAGAAATATCATTTGGTTGTAACAACCCATCACTGTAAACATCAACTGTAACATCTTTTCTAACCTTAGTAATTAATCCACACGTATTATAAGTAGCTTCAGCTGTATACGTAGTGGTGGTTGTAGGACATACTGAAATAGTAGTGTTTGTGCCAATAGGAGTTGTACCTTGTAACCATTGAAAAGTAACAGCAGAAGGACCATTTGGTTTGAACCTCCATGCTTCACTTGCAGCGGTAAAATTATTTGAATCTCTTCCTGGAGCTGCTAGTGAAGGAGGATTAGTTCCTCCTCCAATAATTCCGATAGTACCTCTACCTCCTTGCCAATTATTACATGGAGTTCTATTTTGAACATAAACTTCTATAATATTTGAAATTTCATATAAAACTATTTGAGAAGTTTGTAAACCTACGTTTGTACCACAAGAAAATTGACCAAGATTGACAAAATTTACAACCAATTTTCTACAAGGATAAGTACCAATAACTGCATAACTTATACTTTTGATTGCTGGCAAAACATTTACTCCAGTATTAGTATCTTGATAAACACCCAAGATCATGTTTCTAAATGGAGAATCCGCATAACCTCCGCCAGGAAAATTAACATTACTTAATGGTGAATTAGTATGAACGTACGAATTTTGGCTACCACTATTTGGAGGATAATTGGTGCCAAAACTAATCACCCCGTTATCTCCAATTTGCACCACTGAAAATGAACTTCCATAAAAACAAAATGGAAAACCTAAATTTTGTTGTCCAGAATAAGTATCGTCTTGATTTAGAGGAAAAAATGTATACCCTGGTTCGTTGGCCGCTGGAAGTGCCAAAGGACAATAAGGAATAGGCAGAACCGAATAAGAGGTAGTAGAGCCCAAATCAACAAATGATGAAGAAATGGTTCTACAAACACCTGGACCAGGCTCACAAATTGGCACTAAAGCGGTATTAACATCGACCCCTCCTGTAATTACAGAGGCGCAACCATTAATATTTACAGTAACAGTTGTGCTACTTACAATGGAAGTGTTTAAACATCCAACAGGACTTGAATTAACACTAAAGATTGAAAATATAGTTGTTACATTAATAATAGGTGTTACAAGTGTTGCTGTTCCAGAAACGGGAATAACAACAGTATTAAAATTAGTATTGATACTATTTTTAACTAAAACTGTAGCGCCTGGTGTTCCTGTAACTGTTAATGAAGTAGTGTTACCTGGACAAATTATATTGCCGCCCGATATGGCAGCGGTTGGCTGAGCAACTGGCGTTACGATTACAGATTTTGTAAAAGTACAAGAAACATTGGTAGTAAACATTATATCATCTAATGCAAAATCATTTCCTGACGTATTTATGTTTCTATTAAATAATACGATTGATGCTAAAGTACTTGTACCTGAATTCCAAGTAAAAGTATGTTGTGTCCAGTTTCCACAAGCCATAGTGGCTGGGGCCGAATTCAATCCAACTGAAACCCCATTAATCATTACCTCAATAGAAGCTGGATTTGGTGTAGCTAACGTTTGAATCCAATAACTAAAAGTATAATTTTGATTAGTATTTACAGGCACATTTTGACCCCAAACTTTTAAATTTGGAACCGTAGCGCCATCAGAAACTAACATCCTTCCTAGTCCATTCGTATGATCGCCACATGAAGTAAAGCCTGTGAACCATGAATTTGGATTTGCTATTACACCGTATGCACCTTGTACGCCACCTGAAGGAACAGAGGTAGCGTAAGTATAATCAGACGTAAATCCAATATTATTAAACGTAAAGTTACCATTAAATATCAAATTTTTGGTAATGGATACATCAGAAGAAACAGTATAAGTCGTTGCAGCTGTGGGACTAACTGTTGGATTTGGATTTGTTTGTTGACCTGCCAATGTTGTATCTGTTGGCACTGAGGTCCATGTGTAAGTTGTACCACCTGAAACCGTTAATGCTTTTGAACTTCCAACACAAATTGCTGCATCTAAAGTTGTTACCAACGGATTTGTTATTGCACCCACATTAGCGGTAGCTATAGTAAAAGTTCCAGCTGTGGGTGAAGTAGCATCTGTAATTATTATTTTATAATTACCCGAAGCCAATCCTAAAAAAATACCTGTAGTATTTGTTTGAATTGGTGTAGTTCCAGGTATAGTATATAAATTGAAAGTCAATGGCTCTAATCCTCCTTTTGGATACACAACAATTGCGCCATCGGAAACTCCAATACAATTTGGTGTTGTTGATGAATAGGTAGCGCCTGTTAAAGGTGGCATCAATGATACATCATCAATGGCAAAGTCATTTCCTGTAGCACTGACATTGGAATTGGACAATTGAATGGTATGTGTTGTAGCAGAAGCTGTAAATGTGTACACTACTTTTTGCCATCCTGCAGCAGGTAAAGGAGCCAAAGAAGTTCCAGAAACTAATGATGGAGCTACTGTTGAGTTTACCGAAACCACAATGTTTGCTTGTGTAGCAGCATCTATTACACTATTTGAGATTGATTTAATCCAATATGAAAAAGTATATTTTGAACCTACTGTCAATCCTGAAACGCCTGTACCAGCACTTCCTGCTCTCCAAAATTTTGGAGTACCAGCGCCTACTGTTGTACCGTCAACAACCATCATTTTTCCAGCACCCGAAGTATGATCAGTTGAAGCTATGAACAAACTGTTAAATAACTGTGGATTAGTTGTAAAAGCGTAATCGCCATTGGTTGACGAACCAAATGGAGCTACAACTACATTATAATTTGTATCATTTATATTAAAACCAACACCATTTCCGCCGGATTCAAAATTACCATTAATAAGTAAATTTTGTGAAAAGAATGAAGGCACAATTAGTATACTAAACAAAAAAGTAAAAATATTTTTTATCATGGGACAATGTAAATTAATAGGGGGCTAAATTTATTAAAAATTACCCAATAATTACATTAAATTAAGATTTTTTTAAATTTAAGTTAATACTTTCTTTTTACTCATATATTAATTATATTTGCAGCTAACAAATTTATAAACAAGATTAGTCAAATTGAAATGATAAATAAAGACGAATTTAATGAAGAAATTGGTAATAATCATATTGCAACAAACGAAGAAACACCTTTAAGAGCAGATGCTTTTGATATTTCTGATGATGTTAAAATTGAACGCATAAAAAAAGATATTGAACATATTTTAGAGACTCTAGGGATTGATTTGACCGATGATAGTCTGAAAGGAACTCCAAACAGAGTTGCGAAAATGTTTGTGAAAGAAATTTTTGGAGGATTGAATCCAGCTAAAAAACCTAGTTCTTCTACTTTTGAAAATAAGTATAAGTACAACGAAATGTTGGTTGAAAAAAATATTGTTGTTTATTCGACTTGCGAGCATCATTTACTCCCTATTTATGGTAGAGCACACATTGCATACATTTCTAATGGAACCGTTGTTGGTTTGTCTAAAATGAATCGTATCGTAGAATATTTTGCAAAAAGACCTCAAGTACAAGAACGTTTGACGATTCAAATTGTAAGAGAATTGCAAAAAGTTTTGAATACGGACAATGTAGCGTGTATTATTGACGCTAAACACATGTGCGTAAATTCAAGAGGAATTAAAGATATTGCCAGCAGCACAGTAACTGCTGAGTTTGGCGGTACTTTTAAAAATGAAAATGTTAAGAAAGAGTTTTTGGAGTACATTCATTTGGATACTCAATTTTAAACAAAAATATCTTATAAATACTACACGCCTAGCCCAGATTGAAATGGAAATCCTTGTGAAGGCAAAACATACATTTTCTTGACAGAAAAAAGCGACGCCAGGAGCTCTTTTTGTGGCATAGAAAATGATGTTTTGACAAACAAGATTGAAATGAAAAGCTGGAAATAGCTTCTAAAAAAAATAAAAATATGTCATTATACAAAGAACAATCACTTAAAATTTACAATTCGCTTTCGGGCGAAAAAGAAGTTTTTACTCCCATTCATGAAGGAAGCGTGGGGATGTATGTTTGTGGACCAACCGTGTATAGCAATGTGCATCTTGGAAACGTGCGAACGTTTATGAGTTTTGATGTGATTTTTAGATATTTAGTGCATTTAGGTTACAAAACAAGGTATGTGCGAAACATTACCGATGTGGGGCATATCGTGGATGATGTGGATGATGGCGAAGATAAAATTGCCAAAAAAGCACGTCTTGAACAGTTGGAACCAATGGAAATTGTACAAAAATACACAGTTGATTTTCATACTATTTTGGACAAATTTAATTTTTTGCCACCAAGTATTGAACCTACTGCAACGGGACATATTATTGAACAAATTGAAATTGTTAAAGAAATTATTGCCAACGGTTATGGCTATGAAGCCAATGGATCAGTTTATTTTGACGTAGTTAAGTTTAACGAAACCCATGATTATGGGAAGCTGAGTGGCCGAAACATAGAAGACATGCTTGCCAATACTCGTGATACCGACGGTCAAAGTGACAAACGAAATTCGCAAGATTTTGCTCTTTGGAAACGTGCAGAACCTGAACATATCATGCGTTGGCCTTCGCCTTGGGGATTGGGTTTTCCTGGCTGGCATTTGGAATGTACTGCTATGAGTACCAAATACTTGGGAGAAACGTTTGATATTCATGGAGGTGGAATGGATCTAAAATTTCCGCATCACGAATGTGAAATTGCACAAAATGAAGCGTGCACCGGTCATGCACCTGTAAATTACTGGATGCATGCTAACATGCTGACCCTCAACGGAAAAAAAATGGCTAAATCAACGGGGAATAATATTTTGCCCGGTGAAATATTTACAGGTGATAGTCCGTTTTTGAGTAAAGCTTTTGAGCCAAATGTGGCACGTTTTTTTATGTTGCAGGCGCATTATAGAAGTGTTTTGGATTTTTCTAACGATGCCATTTTGGCTGCCGAAAAAGGGTTCAACCGTTTTATGGAAGGCTTGGATTTATTGAAAAATTTAGAAGCTTCACAAATATCTTCTCTTGATATATCTTCTTGGAAGACAAGTTGTTATGACGCCATGAACGATGATTTTAACACGCCCATATTGATTGCGCAATTGTTTGAAGGCATCCGATTTGTGAATGTAGTAAACGACAAACGTGAAACGCTCACGCTAGCCGATATCGAATTGTTAAAAGCTACTTTAGAAGGATTTTTATTTGATGTTTTGGGGATTAAAAACGAAAAATCAACTTCGAATAATTCTGATAAATTAATTGGTGTGGTCGAAATGCTAATTGAGATGCGAAACGAAGCCAGAGCCAATAAAAACTGGGCATTGTCTGACGAAATTCGAGATAAACTGCTTGCTCTTGGCATCCAATTAAAAGACGGAAAAGACGGAACAGGTTTTTCATTATAACATGAAACGGTTTTCAAAAATAGCTACACTCCCCTTACGTTTTTTGATACGCTTTTATCAAGGAGCCATTTCACCTTTTACGCCTGCCGCTTGCAGGTTTGAACCCACTTGTTCCCATTACTTTCTGGAAGCACTACAAATTCATGGTTTTTTTAAGGGTAATTATCTGGGAATCAAACGCATTTTGAGTTGTCATCCTTGGGGCAAAAGTGGGTATGACCCAGTGCCAACCAAAAAATGTACACACAATTAAGATTAATTTCACATGGTTTGACAAATTACTTATTATATTTGAAAAAAAATACTACTTAAAATGATTTGGAATCCATCAGAAGGAATACACATAGGTCCGATAAACCTACGTTTTTATAGTCTCATGTTTGTTATCGCTTTCGGTTTGGGATGGCAAATTATGAAACACATTTTTGTTAAAGAAAAGCAACCCCTAGATAAACTTGATACGCTGTTTGTTTGGACCGTTTTAGCTACACTTATTGGAGCCAGACTCGGACATGTTTTTTTCTACGATTGGGAATATTTCAGAAATCATTTATTAGAAATACTTTTACCAGTAAAATTTGAACCCGAATTCCATTTCACAGGATTTGCAGGACTAGCTAGCCATGGTGCAGCCATTTCTGTAATTTTAGTTATGTATTTTTACAGTAAAAACATCATTCAAAAACCCGTTTTGTGGATATTAGACCGCATTGTAATTCCTGTTTCTAGTGGTGCTGTTTTTGTGCGAATGGGTAACTTTTTTAACTCAGAAATTGTAGGAAAAGAAACTACCAATACCACTTTTGGAATACGGTTTGTTCGTGATTATTTTAGTCCGCAAGACGCCATCAACAAAACCCAAATTCAAGATGCCGATGCAGCCTACAAAGCCATCGAAACCCAACCTCAATTTGCAGAACTTCTGGCTCAAGTACCTTTAAAGCATCCTGCGCAATTGTATGAAGCCATAAGCTATATTTTCGTGTTTGCCCTCCTCTTTTTCTTATATTGGAAAACCGAAATGAAACAAAAATTGGGTTTACTTTTCGGACTCTTTTTAGCAATTCTTTGGAGCATCCGTTTTGTGGTAGAATACGTCAAAGAAAGCCAAGGCGGGTTTGGCGATGGAACTCCATTTTCTACCGGGCAATGGCTCAGTCTTCCATTCATAATTGTTGGATTGTATTTTGTTTTTACATCAAAAAAAGCAACAATTTCTGAATAATTAGAAGCACAAAATCTCGTTCCAAATGACGTTTTGTCCCGCTATCGCCTTTATCTCCCTTGCCCTTCGGGACTTCGGGAGGATATCGGCTCTATCGGGGCTAAATATGAAAAATAGTTTTTTAGATGACTTTTTGTTGAGTTGATGTTTTTGAGTTGCAGAGTTAATGGGTTTATAAAGTTTCAATTCTTATAGGTAAGAAAGTTAAAAATTAGTGCAAATTGGTGAAATTTGTGTTTTCTAAAATTGAGTATTTAAATTGTTTTTTTTTTATATATAAGTAAAATTTAGCTTTAGCATAAAGCCCTCTCTATTGCCTTTTTGAAATCTACTTTGTCTATTCTAGCCCCGATTGAGCCGATATCCTTGCGTAGTTTACGGAGCAAGATAAAGGCGAAAGCGGGACAAAATGGCATTTGGAACGGAGTTGTGTGCTTCTAAAAAAACTACTCATCTACTCGCTTGATGACATTTCGGGCAACTTCTATTTTGAATTTTTTGCCTTTCATTTTTTGGTCTTTGATGGCGGTTAAAAAGTTGCGCACCTTGTTGCTTTTTATGGCTACAAATGAGATGAAGTCTTTGACTTCTATCAATCCGAGATCGGTTTTTTCAAGGTTTCCTTTTTGAAGAAAGAAGCCCACGATGTCAATTTTGTTGAGTTTGTTTTTTTTGCCACCACTTACATAAATGGTTTGAAATTGCGGTGCTTTAGGAAGTTTGGAGTTGTTTTGAAGTTTCAAAACAGGTATTTCGTAGTTGATGTAATCCAGCTTTTTTTCGCTTTCATGCAAGACAATATAGGCGGTTCCGGTAGCCAACATTCTTGCAGTTCGTCCGTTTCGATGGGTATATTCTTCCTCTTTTGCGGGCAAATGATAATGAATAACGTGGTTCATTTCGGGAATATCTAGTCCGCGAGCTGCCAAATCGGTGGTGATTAAGTAAGGCACGCTGCCGTTTCTGAACTGAATAAGGGCACGTTCGCGCTCTTCTTGGTCCATACCGCCGTGGTAATAAGTCGAGAAAATTCCTTTTTCATTAAGCGTATCGCTAATGCGTTCAGCTGCATCACGATGGTTGCAAAAAACAATCGCCGATTCGGTGCCGATGGTACAAATTAATTCGAACAAAGTTTGTAGTTTATCTTTATCGGGAGCAACGACTTTTTTGGTATTCAGATTGGTGTTTTCCGTTTCATCAGTCAAAAAATCTAGCACAACTGGGTTGGAAACTCGAGTGTATTTTGGGATTTCGATGCTTGATGTTGCCGAAACTAAAATGCGTTTATTGAGTGCGTTTAACCTAGCAATAATAAACGACATTTGCTCGTGAAAACCTAGTTGCAACGACTTGTCGAACTCGTCCAGAACAAGAGTTTTTATATTTTTGGTTTCGATAGAATTTCGGTCGATGTGGTCGGCAATTCTGCCCGGAGTTCCTACTAAAATAGCTGGAGGATTGCTCAAATTTTTAAGTTCGGTTTCTAAGGAATGTCCGCCATAGCAAGCATTTATTTTATAGGAAGTACCCATTTTTTTCCAAACTTGTTCAATTTGAAGGGCAAGCTCACGCGAGGGTACCAAAATCAAACATTGAACGGTATTTAATTCAGGTTGCAACAATTCGAATATTGGAAGCAAAAAAGCCAACGTTTTCCCTGATCCTGTGGGAGATAATAGCAAAATATTGGATTGGCTCAGAATACTTTCTTGAGCTGTTTCTTGCATTTCGTTTAAGGTTTCAATACCTAAATTTAGCAGCAAATTATTGGAATGGGTGTAATTCATGGCGCAAAGGTAACATAAATGTTGCTATTTTGCCGAATTTGTTAAAGTCGAAAGAAATTCTTTAAAATGTTTATAAAAACGCCTCCTCTTCCCCTTCAAATAATAATTTTATGTTTTCATATGAATTTTTCAACGCTTCCTTCACTTCATCGGGCGAAAGCCAGGCCACTTTTTCGATTCCTTCTTCCGCTTGCCCTATTAGAATGCCATCGAAATCAGTGGTCATTTCGAACCATGTAGTAATTTTGAGTCGGTATTTTCCGTTACGTTTAAAAATATGGTACGTTTTTTGAAGTTTTTTGGTAATTTTTAAGTTACCGACTCCCGTTTCTTCTTCTACTTCACGAGTTGCGGTATCTTCAATAAGTTCATCTTTATCAGTCCCACCTTTTGGTAAATCCCATTTTCCGTTTCTTAAAATGAAAAGAACTTCGCCTTTTTTATTGTAAACCAAGCCACCACCAGCCTTACGAACAGGTATTTGCTCTTTCATTTTCTTTAAAATTTCCTTTTCATCAGGATAATATAAGTAGGCTTTGTTAATTTTATTATTAAACATTTTAATAATAAGTTGCTCAATATCAATACTTTCAAGCAAAAACAGCTGAAAGTCGGTTTCCTTAACAATATTATTTGTTAGAAAAAGTGGTTTGTCGTTTACAAAAACTTTATACATTTGTACTATGATTTTTAACAAAGACACAGCAGAAAAAACAGCCGAATCGTTATTGCAAATTAATGCAATTAAATTGAAACCAAAAAATCCATTTACATGGGCTTCTGGATGGCAATCACCTATTTATTGTGATAATAGATTAACACTCTCATTTCCAGTGATTAGAAATTACATACGAGATGAATTTGCAAAACAAATTGAAAGCAAATATGGAAAACCAGATGTTATTGCCGGTGTAGCCACTGGTGCCATTGGTATCGGAATTCTTGTTGCAGAAGCAATGGGGCTTCCTTTTGTATATGTGAGACCCGAAGCAAAAAAACATGGAAGGCAAAATCAAGTAGAAGGTTTTCTGCAAAAAGGACAGACGGTTGTGGTCGTTGAAGATTTAATCAGTACTGGAAATAGCAGTTTACTTGCTGTGGAAGCGCTAAAAGCAGCCGGTGCAAATGTGAAAGGAATGGTTGCTATCTTTTCGTATGGATTTGATATTGCTACAGAAAATTTTGCGAATGCGAATATTGAATTAACTACGTTAAGCAATTATGAAAACTTACTTTCATTAGCATTAGACAAAGATTATATTACTCAAGAAGAACAAGATACACTTCGAGAATGGAGAAAAAGTCCATCAACTTGGGGTGTCTAATTATAAATAATAATTAAACCAAACTATGAATTTAGAAAGTCCGAAAGTTATTGTTGAAAAATCTGCTAAGTATTTATTTGATACCTTGACAGATGTGAAAAGTTTTGAAAGATTGATGCCTGACAGTATAGCGAAATTTGAAGTTACAGATGCTGATTCTTTTATTTTCGGATTGCAAGGAATGCCTGAAATTAAACTAAGATTGACTGAAAAAATTGCACCAAGTAAAGTAGTTCTAGGAGCAGCGAGTGATAAACTTCCGTTTTCGCTGATAGCGAATATTAATTCCGTTTCAGAAAACAGCAGCGAAGTTCAATTGGAATTTTCAGGAGAATTTAACCCAATGATGGCCATGATGATCAAAGGTCCTATTTCGAAATTTTTAGAAGCTTTATCTGAAAATATGCATAAATTATAAAAATAAAATCTCTCAAATTTTGGGAGATTTTTTTTAATAAAGCATTTGGATTTCTTTAATATCATATTCAACTGTTGAATCATCTTCTAACAAAAGTTGGAGCTTCCCGTTTGAAGAAACTCCTTTAATGATAGCCATAAATCGTTTTTTTTTAATGTCCTCAAATACCATTGGAATATTTAATTTGAATAAATTTTCTTCATACATTTTCCAAAACAAACTGGAATTGGTTGTCATAATCTCCATATTTTGATATAATTTATTTCTAATAGCATTCGCAAGTAAATCAATATCCATGGAAGTACCGATACTGTTTTTTATAGAAGATGCTTTGGGCAACAAGGAAAAATCTGTTTGATTTACATTTATTCCAATGCCTACAATTGAAACAATTGTGTTGTCAGTTTTAAAAATATTTTCTATCAATATACCGCCAATTTTTTTTGAATCTGACATTATGTCGTTTGGCCATTTTATACTTAAATTTGATAGATTGCTTGATTTTAAAACTTGAAAAACAGATAGTGAAACGATTACATTTAAATCAAATATTTGTTCGCTATTTACAATCAAATCTTTAAGTAAAACACTCATAATGATGTTTTTACCTGCTTCTGAAGTCCATGTTGAACCTCGTTGCCCTTTTCCGTTTGTTTGAGAATTAGCAACAACCATTGTAAAGTTTTCTACTACAGAATTTTTGTATAAATTTTTCAAAAAATCATTAGTAGAATCTATGGCATCGAGTTTGATTATTATCATAAAAGAAATTTCTTACAAAAAAAAGATTTAAACTTTTGTTAAGCATCAAATTTAAACACAAAATTTGATACATTTGTAAATTATAAAAAAATTAAATGACAAAAAACACATTGAATACAGATTTTTTATTAGCAAACATAATAAAAGGGATTGAAGAAGTAAAAGGAAACGATATAGAAATACTTGATTTAAGAGCAATAGATACTGCCGTTTGTGACTATTTTGTAATATGTAATGGATCATCAAACACACAAGTAAATGCCATAGTAAACTCTGTTCAAAAGACAGTTTCCAAAGAAATAAAAGACAAACCTTGGCATGTTGAAGGAACTGATAATGCAGAATGGGTATTGATGGACTATGTGAGTATAGTGGTGCATGTTTTTCAGAAAGAAATTCGAGATTATTACAACATTGAAGGTTTGTGGGGTGATGCAAAAATCACTACAATAGAAAATAAATATTAAATTTTAGATACATATAATGGCAGAAAATAAAAAACCAAATGGGATTAAAATTAGTCCTTGGTGGATTTCGGGAGTTATTATCGCAATGTTTGTCATACTAAATATTGCTGGAGGATCATCAATCAAGGACCCTGCAATTATTTCATCATCAAAATTGGATGAATTAATCAATTCTGGTAACGTAACAAAAATTATCGTTTTCAATAAAGTTCAAGCAGAAGTTTATTTAACGCCTGCAGCTTTGAAAGACGCTGCCAACAAAAAAATAGCAAAAGATGTTTTTGGAAATCCAAACAAAGGACCACACTATACTTCAGAAATTGCTGATGCTCAAAATTTTGAAAATAAATTAATCAAAGCGGCACAAGAAAAGAAAATTGTAGATTATGATTTTCAACAAAAAAGTGATTGGTCAGAGATGCTGATGGGCTTTTTACCTTTCATTTTGTTGATTGGAGTTTGGATTTACATTATGAGAAGAATGTCAGGCGGTGCTGGTGGACCCGGTGGCCAAATATTTAATATTGGCAAATCTAGAGCAAAACTTTTTGATGAAAAAGCCGAATTAAAAATCACTTTTAAAGATGTTGCCGGACTTGAAGGAGCAAAAGAAGAAGTACAAGAAATTGTAGAATTTCTTAAAAATCCAGAAAAATATACTGTTTTGGGTGGTAAAATACCAAAAGGAGCTTTATTGGTAGGACCCCCTGGAACGGGTAAAACATTACTAGCAAAAGCGGTAGCTGGAGAAGCAAAAGTACCTTTCTTCTCATTATCTGGTTCAGATTTTGTTGAAATGTTTGTTGGAGTTGGTGCCTCACGTGTGAGGGATTTATTCAAACAAGCTAAAGAGAAATCGCCAGCCATCATTTTTATTGATGAAATTGATGCTGTTGGTAGAGCAAGAGGCAAAAACAGCATGTCGGGAGGGAATGACGAAAGAGAAAATACTTTAAATCAGCTACTTACAGAAATGGATGGTTTTGGAACCAACACGCATGTTATTGTATTAGCAGCTACGAATCGTGCGGATGTTTTAGACAAAGCTTTGATGCGTGCGGGTCGTTTTGATAGACAGATTTATGTTGATTTACCAGATATAAGAGAGCGTAAAGAAATTTTTGAAGTGCATCTTACCCCTTTGAAAAAAGTGGAAGGTTTGGATACCGATTTCTTAGCAAAACAAACGCCAGGTTTTTCTGGAGCTGACATTGCAAACGTTTGTAACGAAGCTGCTTTGATTGCAGCTCGAAATAATAAAACTGCCGTTGATAAACAAGACTTTCTTGATGCCGTTGATCGAATTGTTGGCGGATTGGAAAAGAAAAATAAAATTGTTACACCAGAAGAAAAAAGAGCTATAGCCGTTCATGAAGCGGGTCATGCAACTGTAAGTTGGATGCTTGAACACGCTGCACCATTAATAAAAGTAACCATTGTGCCACGAGGTCAGAGTTTGGGGGCTGCATGGTATTTACCAGAAGAAAGACAAATTGTTCGCCCAAATCAAATGTTGGACGAAATGTGTGCAACTATGGGTGGTAGAGCCGCAGAAAAAGTAGTGTTTGATATAATTTCTACTGGTGCATTATCTGATTTAGAAAAAGTAACCAAACAAGCTCGCGCCATGGTTACCATTTATGGTTTGAACGAAAAATTGGGTAACATCACTTATTACGATTCATCGGGTCAAAATGAATATAATTTCTCAAAACCGTATTCTGAGGACACAGCCATTATAATTGACAAAGAAATATCAAGTTTGATTGAAGGACAATACCAAAGAGCTATCGAAATACTAACAGAAAATAAAGATAAGTTATTGATGCTTGCTGATATTTTGATTGAGAAAGAAGTCATATTTAAAGACGATTTGGAAACCATCTTTGGTCGAAGAGCTTATGATAGTGCAAACAATGATGTTGCCAATGAAATTTCAAATGTAATTAGTGGAAATGTGAATGCAGAACCAATAATTACAGAAAATTCTGAAGAGAGTTCAACTGAAAATATGTTGTAAAAATATCATTCTTAAATATTTATTAAAAATCTTAATTCAATTTTACATTTTGAATTAAGATTTTTTTATCTTTGAAAGTTTTCAATTGATAATTACCTATTTTATATTAAAAAATGAGTCTATTTAGAAAAATATTTGGTTCTGGCGAAGATGCTTTCCATGAAGAGGAACAAAGTGAATACTTCACAAATAAAAACTCTGAACTACCTGTAGATGAACAGTTTACACTATTATTTAAAAAAAATGGGGGGAAATTCATCTATTGCGAAACGTTGGATGAATTAAAAGAACAATTTGAAAATATTTTAGAAGAAAATGATTGGTTTGAAAAAGATGTATTATGTTTTGAATCGCGACTTTTCAGTCTATTAGACGAAAACAAGTTAAATTACTCTAATGCTTTAAATCCTAGTTTTCTTTTAGCTGGTTGCGAAAATTTAATTGCCGATGAAGGTTCGGTACTTTTTTCATCAAATCAAATAAAGCAAATAAAACCAAATGACTTACCCGAAAACATCATAATTATTGCAACCACAAGTCAAATTGTTGAAAACAGAAGCGATGGATTGCGAGTAATTAAGAAAAAATATGACAAAGATTATCCTACTAACATTACTACGATAAAATATTTTGAAAAAGCAGTTGAAGAAGACTTTTTAAATTATGGAAGTGCTGCAAAAAATTTATATTTATTGCTTTTAGAGGATTTATAATATGAATGAAACTTTAAAAAGAGGAATTTCTGGTGTTGTTTTTATTGCATTATTAATTACTTCAATTCTATATTCTACGGAAAGTTTTATAGTGCTTTTTGGCATTTTTTTATGTATTGCAACCTATGAATTTTGTGGTCTTATCAAAATAAATAGAGTTTTACCGATACTATTCACAACTGGCTTTTATTCATCATTTTCATTGATTAACTATTTTAAATCAGAAACTGAAAAACAATTATCAACAGTTTTCAATAGAGGAATTCAATTGGATGTAAATAAAAATCAAGTAGATATAATATTATTATCTATTTGTCTTTTTGTTTCTATAAAATGCATTGTTTTTTTATTTGATGATAGAATTCAAACATTGGATAGTTTTTCGAAATATATCTATTTGATTGGTTATATCTTATTACCTTTTATTTTTATTACTAAAATTTCATTTGGTGTTAATGATTATAATCCGAAAATAATAATTGGACTGTTCATATTAATTTGGACAAATGACACCTTTGCTTATTTAGTCGGTAAATCGGTAGGAAAACATAAATTATTGGAACGAATTTCTCCCAAAAAAACCATTGAAGGATTTATTGGAGGTATTGTTTTTGCAGTTTTTGCTGGTTTTCTAATATCTAAATTATACATACAACCCAATCCAAATTTTAGTCAAAAATCCATCCTGATTTGGACTTCAATTGCTTTATTAGTTGGAGTTATTGGAACGATTGGTGACTTAATAGAATCCAAATTCAAAAGAATTGCAGGCGTAAAAGACAGCGGAAAAATAATGCCTGGCCACGGAGGCATCCTAGATCGACTAGATAGTGTTATATTTGTGGCTCCATTTATTTATTTATTTTATAAAATTTTAAATTATGTTTCATAAAAACCGTTTAGCTCTTTTAAAGCTATGTTTTTTATTCATAAAGTAATTGCACAAAAAGCCTTGTATTATACTTATACAATAAAATACCAATAACTTATTTTGAAATAAAAAAATACGCAAATAACATATCGTGTTTAATTTCAGTACTTTAGAAGCTATTTCTTAAGTTAATCAAGAGTTAAATACCATTTTCGAGACTTAAAATACCAGTTTCGAGACTTCAGGAAAGTTAAAAAAATGATAATAAATATTTATTTTGTATAATGGTAGCCGTTGTATGGTTATTCCTTTTGTTTTAAAGTTCATCAAATTAATTAAAAAAAATATGAATAATATGTGCCCCCGCATTTTAAAAAAAATTCTGATACTTTTATTTGTAACTTTTTTCTTTTCATGTAAATTAAGTAATAAAGAAGATTCTACACGTTCTAAATTATTTGACAGGGCTGAAAAAAATAGTAAAAACCAACCTGATTCTACCATTTTAATTGTCAATAGAATTTTCCTAGATTCTTCAAAAAATAAAATTGATGATGATAAGCAACTGTCATTATTACAACTTAAATTTAGAGCTTTTTTAAAACTTGAAAAGATGGATTCTGTTTATGTAACAGGACAAAAAATTCGAAAAGTAGCATCTAGAATTCCAGATTCATTAGCTATTGCTGAAACAATGTTAAGAATGTATGGAAATATCGATTTTAAATACGTAAAAGAAATAAAACCTTATGTGCTTGGGGGTATCAAAACGTTCGAAAACAAAAATAAAGAATTTGAAAAAGGAGTTCTACTCGAATTGTATGGCAATATCATGAATGAGGAAGGGGATTATAAAAAGAGTCAAAATTATTATTTAAAAGCATTGAAAGTATTTGAATCTAAAGACAGTTCCAATGCCATGTGTAGGATAAATAATGAACTTGGAGTTAATTATGCCTGCGCAGGTTTTATAGAAAAATCAAATATATATTATCTTAAAGCAATGAAAATTGCTGAAAATGGAAAAGATTCCGTTCAGCTAGCAGGTGTTTTAGAGAATTATGGAATTAATTTTAAAAAGAGTAATCCTAGCAAGGCAATTGAAATTTACAATAGAGCTCTAAAGTTGTTGCCAAAAGATTATGATGAAATGGAACGTATGATTTTGAATTACAACATAGCAAATATATATTACGAAGAAAATAAATTTGATGAAGCAAAAGTAATATACTCTAAAGTTTTGGAAGCATCCAAAAAACAAAATTTTCAAGACGGTATTATGTATTCAAATATTGCTTTGGGAAATATTTATAGTAAAAAAAAGCAATTGGCACTATCGGAAAGCTATTTTTTGAAAACATTGAAAGCGCTAGAAAAAACAGATCAGAAAAATCTGATTTTTATGATACTGCCTAAATTAATTTCAGTGTATGAAGATTTTGGAGAATATAAGAAGGCTTATGAGTATTCGAAAAAATTGATTAAAATAAAAGATGAACTTATTACGGTTGAAAATAATAAAACGATTCTTGATTTAGAAAAAAAGTACCAATCTGAAAAGAAGGATTTAGAGATTAACAATCTTGAAAAACAGGGTACTCTTCGTCACAAAATTATTTACTTGCTAATGATTTCGCTTGTTATTGTTGCTTTACTTTGGAGAAACCGAAATAAATTGTACATAAAAAATAAATTTGCATATGCTGTGTTGATGAAAAAGTACATAGCTGAAAACGAAAAAACAAAATCAAAAAAAATCAAAACTAAAGAAGATAATAATGAAAAAGCCGATTCAAAATATACTTTATATGATTCGTTGGTAGCTTACTACGAAAATGAAAAGCCCTATTTGGACTCTAAACTTAAAGCTGATGTTGTTGCCAAAAAAATGGGCGTTACTCAAAGAGAAATTTCTAATCTATTAAAAATACATGGTTTTACAAGCTTTAACAATTTTAATAATAAATTCCGAATTGAAGAAGTCAAAAAATGTTTTGATGATGTCAATTATAAGAAAATCAAAACAGAAGCCATAGCAAATCATTGTGGATTTGGAAGTAAGCAACCTTTTTATTACGCTTTTGAGGAATTTACTGGACTAAATCCAGGTTTCTATCGTTCTGAAATGTCTAAATAATTAAATCATTTTTCCTTTAAATGATTTAATTTTAGATTGTTGAAATCATACAATTTTATTTTGATTTGCTTTTTTATATGCACCAATCAAATCTTAAAATTTGCTACGTATGTCACTGATATATTATGTCTTACTAATGAAATGTGTTAAACATAGAAGTTATTTTTTTTAATTTAAAAATAACTTAAAATTAATAAGCAAATTGATTGAGATTATATAAACAGTATCTGTTTTCATAGTAATTTTTTACGAAAATAAACCCTTAAAAAACCACAACTGTAAAATATGTTTTATGTGGTTTCAATACTATTTTGAATAGGTTTTTTAATAAGTTGAATTTCAAATAATTTATTAATATTACTTTAAGTTGTTAATTTTATTTATATTTGCACGCAATCAAATTAAGTATTTAAACCAAAAAATCTTCAGAGTTTAGTAAGGGTATTTTTGATATAAATCTATCATAACAAGCTTATTGCATCGCTAAAAAATTCATAATTATTTGATTTAAAATAACTTATAATAAATATTTTCAGTATGTTTCATAAAGAAGGCGGTAAGATTATACTTATCTCAACATCGTTAACCATTTTAATTCTACTTGTATCTCGACAATTAATAACTATAAAATGGATAGAAATGTCGGTTCAAATTGCAACGGTTCTATTATTAATTATTGTACTGCAATTTTTTAGAAATCCAAATCGGATTATTATTCCCAATTCAAATACAATTGTAGCTCCTGTTGACGGAAAAGTGGTTGTAATTGAAGAAGTGTTTGAACCTGAATACTTTAAAGACAAACGACTTCAAGTTTCTATATTTATGTCGCCAATCAATGTTCATGTAACTCGGTATGCCATGAGCGGAATAATTAAATACAGTAAGTACCATCCAGGTAAATACTTAGTTGCTTGGCACCCAAAAGCGAGCACCGAAAACGAAAGAACAACTATTGTTATTGAAAATAAGGAGTTTGGTGAAGTTATGTACCGTCAAATTGCAGGTGCATTGGCAAAACGTATTGTTAACTATGCCGAAGAAGGAACAACAGTTGTACAAGGAGATGATGCTGGATTTATTAAATTTGGTTCTAGAGTTGATTTATATTTTCCATTAGGAACAAAAATCAATGTCGAATTAAATCAAAAAGCTATCGGAAATAAAACAATTGTTGCTACTGTATAAACATGCAAAACAAGGATTTAGATACTCGATTTGAAGAGGCTGTTGTACTTGCCAACACCATGACGCAGGCTGAACTTCCGCAAGATGTTCAATTACGTTTGTATGCTTATTACAAGCAAGCTACAAAAGGGACAATTGATAATAGACAACCTCCTTTATTTGATATTAGAAATGCTTTTAAAACCAATGCTTGGATGCAAATAAGTCATTTATCCATTGAAGATGCAAAAGAATTATACATAGATTACATCCAAAAACTACATCAAGAAAAATTAAATAATAAATAATCATTACTCATGAAAAAATACCAATTATTTGTTATAACTCTTATTTTTATTGCTTTATCAACTTCTTGTAAACGAAAAAAATATACCGAAGTTGTAGAAGTACCCTTACCTACTTCTGAGGAAAAACGTACGATGGGTTTGCCAGAAGATGTCAAAGCTGATGAAGGGTCTTTTCAGTTACTACCGTTACCCTACAAATACGATGCATTGACTCCTGCAATTGATGTATTGACCTTGGAAACACATTATTCAAAACATTATTTGGCACATACAAATGCCTTAAACAAAGCTTTAGCTGGAACCGAAATTGAGAATTTACCCATTGAAGATATTCTTAAAAAATTAGACCTAAATAACATTGATTTAAAAAATAATTTAGGTGGTTACTATAACCACTCTTTATATTTTGAAACCATTGGATCCAAAAACGATAGTCGTCCAAAAGATACGTTGGCTGCAAAAATTGATTTGGAATTTGGCTCATTTGAGAATTTTAAAACACAATTCATACAAACTGCCAATATGCAATTTGGATCGGGTTGGGCATGGCTTGTTGTTGATAATTACGGTAAATTGCAAATAACAACTACTCAAAATCAAGACAATCCTTTAATGCCTCGAGCCGTTATTTCAGGTACGCCCATTCTTGCATTGGATTTATGGGAACATGCTTATTATCTAGACTATCAATACAAAAGAAGAAAATACATTGATAATTATTTCAACATCATTAATTGGAAAAAAGTCAATGAAAAATTTGAAGCTACTATTGCAAAATAAACAAACAACATTAACAACCAAAAATTAGTAGTTTTTTTAAAATACATTTTTTTGAAAATGCGATTGTTAAAATTTAAATATATGAATTCATTATTGAAAGTTACGCTTTTCTTATCCTTTTTTACAAGTATAGCGCAAGAAACCAATTTAAAAAATATCCAAAAATTAACTTTTGGTGGAGATAACGCTGAGGCATATTTTAGTCCGGATGGTTCAATGTTGACGATGCAAATAAGCAACCCAAAAGCAAACATTCCTTGTGATCAAATTTATTTGTATGATTTGGCCAAACAACCCGGAACCGAAAATTTGAATCTTATTTCAACTGGAAAAGGAAGAACTACATGCTCTTATTTTATGCCTGATGGAAAACATATTATTTATGCGTCAACGCATGCATCCAATTCAGAATGTCCAGCGCCACCAAAGCCTCGTGAAGGAAAATATCTTTGGGCAGTATATCCAGAATTTGATATTTATGTTGCCGATTTAAAAGGAAATATTGTTAAACAATTGACCAATACTTCCGGCTATGATGCAGAAGCAGTGGTGTCGCCCGACGGAAAAAAAATTGCCTTTACCTCTACTCGATCTGGAGATTTAGAATTGTGGACGATGGATATTGACGGAACCAATCTAAAACAAATTACTTTTGGACTTGGTTATGATGGCGGAAGTTTCTTTTCACATGACAGTAAAAAGCTTGTTTTTCGTTCTTCCAGACCAAAAACAGAAGAAGCAATTGCTGACTATAAAGCGCTATTGGCCGACAATGTTGTAGCTCCTACAGAAATGGAAATCTACACCTGCAATGTGGATGGCTCAAACATCAAGCAAATTACAAATCTCGGAAAAGCAAATTGGGCACCTTTCTTTCATCCGTCGGATAAAAAAATCATTTTTTCATCCAACCATCATTCAACAAGAGGATATGATTTTCAATTATATACCATTGACATAGATGGAAAAAACGTAAAACAGATTACGTATGAAAGTGAGTTTAATGCGTTTCCAATGTTTTCTCCCGATGGAAAAAAATTGGTTTTTTCTAGCAACAGACAACAAGGAGCTGCAAGAGAAACCAACGTTTTTATTGCTGATTGGGTTGATACAGACCCGGCCGAAATTGTTAATCAAGACAAGCTAAAAGCACATATTTCTTATTTAGCATCCGACAAACTTGGCGGTAGATTAGCAGGTTCACCCAATGAAAAAATTGCGGCAGAATATCTGTCCAATCAATTAAAATCAGTTGGTTTAAAACCTTATAATGGCAAAAATTACCTTCAGAAATTTGATTATAGATTAAAATTAAATCCAAAAGATTCTTTAGCAATAACAACCATTCAGGCGCACAATGTTATCGGATTTTTGGACAACAAAGCCTCAAAAACAATAGTAATTGGAGCGCATTATGACCATTTAGGACTAAACGAACACAACAACTCGACCAAGCCAAACTCAAAAGGTGAAATTCATAATGGCGCCGATGATAATGCTTCTGGAGTTGCAGGCGTATTAGAACTTGCTAGAATGCTTTCAACAAACAAAGAAATCGAAAAGGCTAACTATATTTTTGCACTATTTTCAGGGGAAGAAGACGGTTTACAAGGCTCCAAATTCATGACCGAAACGATCAAAACATTGTATCCAAATGTATCGGCAATGATCAATATGGACATGATTGGAAAATTAAATGCTTCCAAAGATTTAATCGTTGGTGGTATTGGAACCTCGCCTGATTTTAAAAAAATAATAGAAAAAAACAAACCTGCGGGATTCAATATTACACTTGACGAAAGTGGCGTCGGACCAACAGATCATACGTCGTTTTATTTAAAGGATATTGCCGTTCTAAATTTCTTTACAGGCACACACACTGATTACCACAAACCAAGCGATGACGAGGATAAAATCAATTATACGGGTGTTAAAAATATCGTTGAATATGTTTTTAAAAGTAGTCTTGATATCGCCAATTTAGACAAAATCGAATTTACAAAAACGAAGGTAAACGCAGGAAAAACCCGACCAAAATACAAAGTCACCATGGGCATCATGCCTGATTATACAGAACATCCAGATGGTTTGCACGTGGATGGTGTTACCGAAAACAGACCTGCACAAAAAGCCGGAATTGAAGAAGGTGATGTCATCACAAAAATTGGCACCAACCCCATTAAAGACGTTTATAATTACATGGATAGCTTGGCAAAAATAAACCCAGGCGACGAAGTTGAAGTCATCTTTACCCGAAACGGAGAAAGTAAAACGGTTAAAGTAAAATTCGATTAATTAGGGCGTTCCACCCCAAACAAAAAGCCCATTTAGCTACTGCAAAATGGGCTTTTTGTTTGGGGTGTCAGGCTTTCCGCTGCAATCTTTTGCTCCGCTGCCGCTACTCAAAAGGATTTTCGCTGCAATCCTTAACGCGGTATTGTTTTCATAAGAAAGTTTTGTGTAAATCAAAAAATCAATCTTTTCGATTAAAAATTTACTATTTTTTGTACTTCAAGTGATAGAAAAATTGAGTTTTAATATTTTTTTACTTAAGTCAAATCTACAAAGTTTAAACTTTACAACTTTTAAACTTTGCAACTCAAAAAAAGTCAACTGAAAAACAATTCATCAAGTCTAGCCCTGATGGAAGCGGTATCCTCTTGTGTAGCGGCAGCGGAGCAAGAGATATAGCGGACAGCAGGACGGTTTGTCTTTTGGATACGGGGTTGTGTGCTTCTAAAATATATTTTTTAGGAATCAAATGGATTTTAATAAGCGATTGTGGTTTAGAAAAAATTACGTCATTTTGTCAGAAAATATGATTTGGTACTGATTTTGAATTAAGGTTTTCAAGTTTAACTTAAATAATATAATTATGGCATCAGGAAAAATTAATGTTTCGGTAGAAAACATTTTCCCTTTAATCAAAAAATTTCTTTACAGTGATCACGAAATTTTCCTACGCGAATTGGTATCAAACGGTACGGACGCAACCCTAAAATTAAAACATTTAACCAGTATTGGCGAAACCAATGTGGAATATGGCAACCCAATTATTGAGGTTAAAATTGATAAAGATGGTAAGAAACTTCACATTATTGATCAAGGTCTTGGAATGACGAGCGAAGAAGTTGAAAAATACATCAACCAAATTGCCTTTTCGGGCGCTGAAGAATTCTTAGATAATTATAAAGATTCGGCAAAAGACTCGGGAATTATTGGACATTTTGGACTTGGATTTTATTCGGCTTTTATGGTGGCTGAAAAAGTTGAAATTATTACAAAATCGTTCAAAGACGAACCTGCAGCGCATTGGACATGTGATGGAAGCCCTGAGTTTACTCTAGTTCCTCATGATAAAACAGACAGAGGAACCGAAATTGTATTGCACATTGCTGAAGATTCATTGGACTTTTTGGAGGAATCTAAAATTCGTGAATTGTTAAATAAATACAATAAATTCATGCCGATTCCGATTAAATTTGGAACCAAAACAGAAACGCTTCCTTTGCCAGAAGGCGCCGCAGAAGATGCAAAACCTGAAACGATTGAAGTTGACAACATCATCAACAACCCTACGCCTGCTTGGACAAAACAGCCCGTAGATTTAACAGAAACAGACTATAAAGAATTCTATCATGAATTGTACCCAATGCAGTTTGAAGAACCGTTGTTTAATATTCATTTGAATGTGGATTATCCGTTTAACTTGACTGGGATTTTATATTTTCCTAAATTAGGATCTGATTTGCAAATTCAGAAAGACAAAATCCAATTATATCAAAATCAGGTTTTTGTAACAGATAACGTGGACGGCATTGTTCCTGAATTTTTAGGTATGTTGAAAGGGGTTATTGACTCGCCAGATATTCCGTTGAATGTTTCTCGTTCGTACCTTCAAGCGGATGGAAATGTGAAAAAAATCTCAAATTATATCACACGTAAAGTAGCCGATAAGTTGAAATCGTTATTTACAGAAAACAGAGCAGATTTTGAGAAAAAATGGAACGATATTAAAATTGTTTTGGAATACGGAATGCTATCTGAACCAAAATTTTATGAAAAAGCGGGTTCGTTTGTATTGTATCCAACCGTTGATGACACATACTTTTTACTAGACGAATTGAAAGAAGCGATTCAAGCCAATCAAACCGATAAAAATGGTAAATTGGTTGTGCTGTATGCTTCTAATAAAGAAACGCAACACAGTTATATTGCGGCTGCCAAAGACAAAGGATATCAGGTATTGTTATTGGATTCGCCAATCATTTCGCATTTAATTCAAAAATTGGAATCGGATAATGAGAACTTAACATTTGTGCGAGTTGATGGTGATTCTGTTGAAAAACTGATTCAAAAAGAAGAAACGCAAATTTCAAAATTATCAGATGACGAAATAGAAAAATTAAAAGCAACACTTGAGAATAGTATCCCAAAACCAACTTATTCGGTTCAATTGGAAGCGATGGACAGTCAGGCGGCACCATTCATCATTACGCAACCCGAATTCATGCGAAGAATGAAAGAAATGAGTCAGTCAGGCGGTGGCGGCATGTTTGGAATGGGAAATATGCCCGATATGTATAACTTGGTGGTTAATACCAACTCTGATTTGGCAACTACTATTTTAAATACCGAAGACAAAGCAAAACAAGAACATTTGATTCATCAAGCACTCGATTTGGCTAAAATATCGCAAGGATTGTTAAAAGGGGAAGCATTGACAGCTTTTGTAAAACGTAGCTTTGAGTTGATTAAATAATATTTATATAGCTATTATAATTTAAAAACCTGTACTTTTTTGAAAAGTACAGGTTTTTTTTAAAATGTCAATTTGAATTAATTTCCAATAATTCCTGTATCGTCTTTTTTGTCATTTTCTGAATTAAGTGGTGCTTCTTTTGCTAATTTGTTTTTAGTCGGAATTTTATAGTTAATGCTAAAACCAAATCGGCGTTTATCATTTTTATTACTTAATAATAACGGTGTATTGTATGAATAAAATTGAGATGTATTCGTATTTAATGCATCATCAATATTTATTGAAACGGATAATTGGTCGTTCAAAAACTTTTTAGAAAACGAAAAATCGAGCGAATTACTAAAGGGTTTATTAGCAATAAAATAATAATAATTTCCACCTGAAGTGATGATGTTGTAGTTGGTTACAAACTTGATTTTACTAGGCAAAACCAATTGTGACATCAAATTATAAATCCAAAAACCTTTGGTTTCAATTTGTGGAATTTGATGTAATTGATAGGCTACATAAACGTATAGAAAATTCATTTCATCTGGGTTTACATCCATTTTCATGGTTTCAGCAAGCCCTTTTGTAAATAACATATACGGAATAGGCATTCCAATATTAAAGTTATGAACCTTAACTTCTGGCACATTTTCGTTTGAATTGGCAACCAAATTTCCGTTTAAATTAACCCTTTGAACCACTTGATTTTTAGCTGAGCTTAAGGAATAACCTATAAAAGCATAATCATAGGCACTCAATTTCACTTCATAATTGTCAAAAATGGTGGGTTGCAAAAATGGATTTCCCTCATAATTGATATTCGGATTTTGGTAGTTGGTGTTATTCGGATTCAACGCAGAAGTGCTTGGTAGCGTTATTTTCTTATTGTAATTCATGTTGAAAAACACCGATTTATTAACATTATACTGCGCTGTTGCATTAGGAAAAAATCGAAACTGCTTAAATGGTGTTAATACGGTTGTATTTGCAATTCCGGTTATGTTGTAATCTTCTGCTCTTCCGCCAAGAATAATGGTGAAATTTTTGAATTTGGACTGTATTTCAAAATAACTTGCAAAGGTTTTTCGTTGGTAATCTAAATTGGTTATCTCCTTGCTTTTGGCTTCAAAATTTAAAGTTTCATACAAACTACCAAAGCTGATTTTCCCTTCGTCTGAAAAGGCAATTGGTTGGGAATAATCAAATTTCATATTGAAAAAATTCTGATCAGTTGAATTGTCCAAAATTGGTAATGCAACACCGATTGAATTGAGCACGAAATCACTTTGTATGCGATTAAAATTAACTCTAAAGTCTAATTTTTTGGTTTTATCATCAAATCGTTTTTGATACGTAACCACTCCTTCTTGACGTAACCCTTTTGTTTTGGAATTATCATCAGTTGAAAAACCCGTTCCGTTTGAAAGTGTATTGCTAAAATTATTATTAAAATTCACATCATAATTTAGTAACAATCTGTCTTTTTTAAAATCGAATGTCAAGGCCGATTTAATGAAATTATTTTTACCTACTCGATCCGCTTCCGTAGTAGTTAAAGTGGTATTTACTTGATTTTCAACTTTATTCAAAGACGTCCAGATGGCGTTTTCTCTATAATTTTGACCCATATTTAACTGCCATCCAAAATATTTATTCTTGGCATTCAACAAAATACTGTTGTTTACACGCCATCTTAATTTATCAAAATTGGTAACATTGGTACTGTTTGTGTAGGTTGCACTTAAAAAATTCTTAGCGTTTTTATTGGTAATGATATTTAAAATTGCGCCACCAGAAGTTGCTGGAAACTCAGCGCCAGGTTGGGTAATTATTTCTATTCGTTCGATAGCATTTGCGGGCATTCCTTCCAAAAAACCATTCAATTCATTGGTTGAAATATTTAGTGGTCTTCCATCTAAAAAAACGTCTAATTGTTTACCCTGATACAGCATTCCAGCGATATCTGACGAAATTAATCCAGGTAATTTTTTCAATCCTTCGAGTACTGAACCCGAATTTAAACTTGGCTGGTTGGCAAAATCAAAAATAGTTCTATCTGCTTTTTGTTCAATCGCTTTTTTAGTTTTTGTAATGGTAACTTCTTTTAATTCTTGCGTTTTTTCTGAAGTTTTCTTTTGCGTTTCTTGAGCAGTAGTTTGGAAAAAAATACCAAGTAAAAAAAAGGGTACTACAATCTTATTTTTCATCGTTTCTATTTTTGTTACTATTTAGTAGGAGTTATACTGCTTTTGTTACATTATAAATCAAATTAAACTTTGCTCATTTTTATTGTCACTGATTCACTGATTTTAATTATATGAATAAGCTAAATCGGTGAATCTGTGGCAAATTTTTTAATTTGTTAACAATATTTTTTTATCGTTTTTAACAAAAAATAATTCTTTGCTATCATATTATTATTATCTTTACTTATCTAAAACAAAAAAAATGTCCCAAATTCCAGAAATATTTCAAATTGATCAACCGTTACATCAAAAAAAATATCTTCTTGATGGCGAATTAAAGCAATGGCAAGGAGAAACAACTGATGTGTTTTCTACCATCTCATCTACAGAAAACTACCAACCTACATTTTTAGGAAGCATTCCTAATATGAAAGAAAAAGAAGCTTTAGAAGCTTTAGAATCTTCTGTAAAAGCTTATGATAATGGTAAAGGTCAATGGCCAACCATGAAAGTGAACGACAGAATAAAGTGTATGGAAGAATTTGTCAAACAGATGAAAACCACACGAAGTGAAGTTGTAAAATATTTGATGTGGGAAATTGGAAAATCGCAATCAGATTCTGAAAAAGAATTTGACAGAACGATTGAATATATCGACGACACCATTGAAAATTACAAAAAATTGGATCGTGACAGTGCACGATTTACTAAAAGTCAAGGTGTAAATGCCATGGTAAGACGTGGTCCTCTTGGAGTTGTTTTATGTTTAGGACCATACAATTACCCGCTTAACGAAACATTCACTTTGTTGATTCCGGCCATCATTATGGGGAATACAGTAATATTCAAGCCTGCAAAATTGGGGGTTTTACTTATTTCTCCTTTATTAGAAGCATTTAAAAACTGTTTTCCAAAAGGTGTTATTAATATTTTATACGGAAGAGGTCGTGATGTAGCTTCGCCAATCATGAAAACAGGCAAAATAGCCATACTTTCACTTATTGGAAATAGTAAATCGGCCATAACGTTACAAGATCAACATCCAAACAAAAATAGATTGCGACTCATTTTAGGATTGGAAGCAAAAAATCCAGCAATTGTACTTAAAGATGCCAATTTAGATTTGGCCATTCAAGAATGTGTATTAGGTAGTTTGTCATTTAACGGTCAGCGATGTACAGCACTCAAAGTCATTTATGTTCATGAATCAATTGCTGAAGAATTTAATAAAAGATTTGCTCAAAAAGTAGATGAATTAATTTATGGAAATCCGTGGGAGCCAAATGTTTTTTTAACACCATTACCAGAAACCGAAAAACCAGCCTATATCCAAGGACTTATTGATGATGCTATTGCAAACGGTGCTCAAATCATCAATAAAAAAGGAGGCGAAACCACCGAAAACTATATCTTTCCAGCTGTTTTGTTTCCTGTAAATAAAAACATGAGGGTGTATCATGAAGAGCAATTTGGACCCGTTGTTCCCATCATTCCATTTAAAGATATCAACGAACCGTTGGATGATATGGCAGAATCTAACTATGGACAACAAGTGAGTCTTTTTGGTAAAGATATTATTGCAATTTCACCACTTATTGATGCCTTAGTTAATTTGGTTTGTCGTGTAAATCTAAACAGTTCTTGTCAAAGAGGACCCGATGTGTATCCGTTTACGGGCAGAAAAGATTCAGCTGTTGGTACTTTGTCTATTCACGATGCGCTCCGTTCCTTTTCAATACGAACTTTCGTAGCATCCAAAGACAATGCCTACAATAATGAGATTTTACAAGAATTATTAAACGATAAAAAATCAAATTTCATTAATACGGATTACATTTTATAATGACCATTAATATTGAAACGCCTGCTTTATTGTTTTCGGCAACATCGCTTATACTATTGGCATATACCAATCGTTTTTTGACCATTGCTCAAATCATTCGAAGTTTAAAAAAAAATTATGATGAAGACCATAGTAATAGTATTTTATTACAAATAAAAAACTTAAACAAGCGACTCACATTGATAAAATACATGCAATTATTTGGCGTATTAAGCCTTTTTTTATCTGTATTTGCTATGCTAATATTATACCTTCAACAACCCACAATAGGCATCTACCTTTTTGGTTTAAGCCTACTTTGCTTGTTGGTTTCTTTGGGTATTTCATTTTGGGAAATCAGCATTTCTGTCAAAGCACTGCAACTTCATTTGAGCGATTTAACCGAAAAAAAGAAAAGGAAAATAGACAACTAATTTTTTTAGGAATAATTAGAAGCACACAACCCCGCTTCGGTTCACAACTTGTCCCGCCATCGCCTTTATCTCCTTCGCCCTTCGGGACTTCAGGAGGATATCGGCTCTGTCGGGGCTAGATTTGATATGTAGTTTTTCAGTTGAAATTTTGTAAAGTGGCAAAGTTTTTGAGTTTGTGAGTTTTTAGTTTCTACTTTTAAAAAAATAGTGTTCTTTAAAAATGTATCGGTTTTTTTAGTAGTTTTGTTTTGAAACCAAATTCTTTGATATTTTTTATGATAGAAATTTAAATAAATTAAAATTTATACAATCAAAAAACATGAGACACGTAACTGTATATACCACTGATAAAGAATACGACCACTTTGTAGAATTGGCTAAAAACCTGCATTATGTTAAAAAAGTCGAAACAGATGACGAGCCTACAAAAGATGAGATTGTGAGCAATTTAAAAAGAGGTTTTGAGGAAATGCAATTGATTAAAAAAGGTAAACTAAAAACCACCTCTTTAAACGATTTCCTCAATGAGTTATAAAATTGAACTTACTGACAACTTTAAAAAAGAAGCTAAAAAATTAATTAAAAGATACGCTTCGCTTCGTGCCGAAATAGCAGAACTTGGTAAAGAACTTGCAGAAAACCCAACTATTGGAACTCCTTTAGGAAATGATGTTTACAAAATACGACTTGCAATTGCTTCCAAAAACAAAGGAAAGTCTGGTGGTGCAAGGGTTATTTCTTATATTAAAATTATTGATGAAACAGTTTTTTTACTATCCATTTACAATAAAGGTGAAAAAGACACTATTTCGGATAAAGAAATTGAAGAACTTTTAGAGGGTTATTTATAAAAAAAAAGTCTTTCTAGAAAAAACTTATCCGCTTCGGTTAACAAGTTGTCCCGCCATCGCCTTTATCTCCCCCGCTCCGCAAAGTCTCCCGACTTTGCGGAACATTTGATACTTTCAATTTTTCATTTGTTTTCACTGAAACTCTTTCTAATTTTTTATTTTACATCAAAGTCAGGAGACTTTGCGGAGCGAAGTGTAACTTTAGCATGTGCAACTTCAAACAACGCATCGGTAACCCTGTCAGGGTTTTGAACCCTGACAGGGTTGGATAATAAACCTTAATAACCTTTCAACAAAAATTCAACTGAAAAACTACTTGTCATTTGTAGCCCTGATGGAAGCGGCATCCTCTTGTGTAGCGTCAGCGGAGCAAGAGATATAGCGAACAGCAGGACAAAATGTCAATAGAAACGAGATGGTGTGCTTCTAATTTTGGGTAAAATAAACTAACTTTGTGGACTTATATTTTTAATAAAAATGACATCAAACAACAGTTTAAAAGGAGTTATTCTTGTTGCACTTGGCGCCTCCAGTTACGGGATGCTTGCGACTTTTGTGAAACTGGCTTATAAAGAAAATTATACCACGGCAGAAATAACCACTTCCCAATTTGTTTTAGGAATTTTAGGCATTTTAATTGTGAATTTTTATCAGCAAAAAAACGGTTCAAAAGCAAGTAAAAAAGCTACCAACAAAAATATTTTTCATTTAATTCTTGCCGGTACATCACTCGGAATGACTAGTGTATTTTATTATTTATGTGTAAAATATATTGATGTTTCAATTGCTATTGTGTTACTGATGCAAACCGTTTGGGTGGGGGTGCTTTTGGAATGGATTTTGGATAAAAAGAAACCCTCATTACAAAAAGTAATTGCTGTTTTTATCGTTTTAATCGGTACTTTGATGGCTACAAATTTGATTGAAAATAATAATTCAGTAGATATTAGAGGTCTGTTTTGGGGATTGTTATCGGCAATGTCGTTTACAACGACCATGTTTACAGCTAACAGGATTGCAACTGGAGTTTCACCTTCAAAACGTAGCTTGTTTATGCTTATTGGTGGGGCTATTATTGTATTCACTTTTGGTATATTTACCCAGCATACTCCTTTCAATTTTATTATTTTCTGGAAATGGGGCATTGCTTTATCGTTATTCGGAACCATCATTCCGCCTCTTTTAATGAATAAAGGTTTTCCAATTACTGGAATCGGACTGGGAAGCATCATTTCTGCTCTCGAATTACCTGTTTCGGTACTAATGGCTTATTTCTTATTAGATGAAAAAATAATATTTATTCAATGGATGGGAATTCTTCTTATATTAGTTGCGATTATTATGATGAATCGAAAATTTCCTTTTTTATCCGATAAAAGCAACTAAAAACATGACACTCTTTCCATCTGAAAAAATAGTCTTTGATTTACCTCAAGCTGAAGTTGAATACTATCCTAATTTCTTAAATACAGAAACTGCAAATATGCTTTTCAATAGATTGTTACATGAAGTTCCTTGGCAACAAGATGACATTGTGGTTTATGGTAAAACACATCAACAACCCAGACTTACAGCATTGTATGGAAATGAAGGAAAACCATACGCTTATTCGAATATTGTAATGCAACCACACATTTGGAATAGTTTGCTTACTTATATTAAGGAAGAAGTTGAAATGGTTTGTAATGCTTCTTTTACAACCGTTTTATTAAATTTATATAGAAATGGAAAAGACAGTAATGGATGGCATGCCGACAATGAAAAAGAATTAGGTAGAAACCCTGTAATTGCTTCTTTGAGTTTGGGAGCTCCTCGAATGTTTCACTTAAAACACAATACCGAGAATGATTTACGCCAACGAATTGTATTAGAAAATGGAAGTTTGTTACTTATGAAAGGCGAAACACAACATTTTTGGAAACATCAAATTCCAAAAACAGCACAAGAAATTGGACCAAGAATTAATCTAACCTTTCGTATTATTAAGTAAATGACATAATTATAACAAGTTTTAAAAAAAAAGCATAAATTTTAGAAAGTAATTATTTTTTTTATTAATATTGAAATATAATTAAAAAACCAAATAGTAATAACCAAAAATTATGCTTTTAGACTAATGAAAAAAGGTAAAAGAAAAGCACTAAGTCAGGATGATTTAGAACGATTAATCACTATGGCACAAGAGGAAAAAAAACCTTTTGAAGCTATTAAAGCTGAATTTCAAATTCCGGAAACGGAAGTAAATGAAATTATGAAAAAACGCTTATCGAAAGATAATTTTGAACTTTGGAAAAAGAAAGTAGCGGCAAGCAAACCAAAGCCAAAACCCGCTGTAATTGATGATTTTGACGAAGATTTGGATGGGAAATATTACTTAAAAAATAAATTTGATTAAAAAAAAGATACGGCTTTTGATATTTCAAGAGCCTTTTTTGTACCAATTTGTAACTCTTTTAAACTTATTGCGTATAATCAATAAAACTAGGTAAAATGAAAAAAATCAAATGGTTGATATTGTTGTTTGCAATAAGCATATCTGCTCAGGAAAACAAATGGACTACGCAAGAAATTACGATTGATACCGAATTAAATGGAACGCTTTTCAAAGCTAACGTCGATCAAAAAAAACCAATACTTGCTATAATTATATCTGGGTCGGGCCCAACAAACAGAAGCGGCAATCAGCCAGGAGTGCACAACAACTCATTGAAGTATCTTGCTCAAGGATTAGCAAATAAAGGTATTTCCGTATTTAGTTTTGATAAAAGAGCGATTGCTCAAATAATATCAGGCAAAACCGATGAATCTAAAATGGTTTTTGAAGATAATTCTACTGATGTTAATCAAATAGTTTCTTATTTTAAAGAATCAAAAGAATATTCCAAAATAGTTTTAATTGGACATAGTGAAGGTTCGCTCATTGGGATGATGTCGGCTTCAAAAAACGTAGATGGATTTGTTTCAATTGCAGGACCCGGAAGACCTTTTGATGAACTATTAAATGAACAAATTGCCAAACAATATCCAAAAAGCGCAGCCATAACTAAAACTAATTTAGACATATTAAAATCAGGTAAAACGTTTGATTGCATTTCGGAAAGCCCAATAATAAAAAGTCTTTTTAGAAATAGTGTTCAAAATTATCTAATTTCTTGGATAAAAATAAACCCGCAATTAGAAATAAAAAAACTACACATTCCGATTTTATTAATAAATGGAACTGCAGATTTGCAAGTATCTGAAAATGAAGCCAAAATTTTAAAAGCAGCACAACCAAAGGCTGAATTAGTTATCATAAACAAAATGAACCATGTCTTGAAAATAATTGAAGGAGAAGAATCTGAAAACAAAGCGTCCTACAACAATCCTAAACTTCCCGTTGCACCAGAATTGATTGCATCTATTTCCGAATTCATTTCAAAAATGTAACAAATTTGAAATACCAAAGTCTTATATCTAACAAAATTATATTAAAATGAAAAAAATCTTTTTTACTCTTGTTTTGACAACAACATTAATAGGTTGTAAAACCAATTCCATAGTCAGCAATTCCCAAAAACCAGATCAAGTTAACGTATCGATTGATTTGAATACCATCGTCGATGATAAAGTAATGGTTGTTATACATGCTCCAATAATTACATCTGCTGAGATTACCTTTCATTTACCAAAAATTATTCCAGGAACCTATTCTGAAGATAATTACGGAACACAAATTGAACAATTAAAAGCATTCAATACAAAAGGCAAAGAGCTCATTGTTTCTAAAATAGATGATAATTCGTGGCGTATTAAAAACGCAACTGCTTTAGACAAAATAACGTATTATGTAAATGATACTTTTGACAGTGAAAAAGGAGGCGGTTTTGGAAAAGAAGATATTTTTTCTCCTGCTGGTACAAATATCGATGAAGGAAAAAACTTCATGGTAAACAACCACGGGTTTGTTGGTTATTTTGCTAACAAAACGGACCTTCCCTACTCCATGACTATATTGCATCCTGAAACTCTTTTTGGAGCCACTTCACTAATTGATAATGATCAAAGTGCAACATCAGATGTTTTTAATGCAACCAGATATAACGAATTGATTGACAACCCAATTATGTATTCAAAACCAGATTACACTTCGTTTACAGTCGATGGTATGGAAATACTTTTTAGTGTGTATTCACCCTCAGGGAAACACACGGCAAAAGCACTTTCGGCAGATTTAGAAAAAATGATGCGTGCACAAAAGAAATTTTTAGGACCTATTAATGGTAATAAAAAATATACTGTTCTATTGTATTTATCAGACATGAAGAAAAAAGATGCCAAAGGCTTTGGAGCATTAGAACACAACACGTCAACAACCGTCGTTTTTCCGGAAATGATGCCGTCTTCAGCACTAGGGAAACAAATAATTGATGTGGTTTCTCACGAATTTTTTCATATTGTAACACCTTTAAGTGTGCATTCAAATGAAATACATTATTTCGATTTTACGTCTCCAAAAATGTCAAAACACTTGTGGATGTATGAAGGCGTTACAGAATATTTTGCTAATTTATTTCAAGTAAATCAAGGATTGATTACAGAAACGGCTTTTTATAATAGAATGATTGGTAAAATTGAAAATGCGAAAAACATGAATGACACCATGTCATTTACAGAGATGAGTGCCAACGTATTAAAGCCACCCTACAAAGATCAGTATTTGAATGTGTATGAAAAAGGAGCCTTGATTGCTATGTGTATTGACATCGAAATAAGAGAAAAGAGTAACGGACAAAGAGGAATTTTAGATTTAATGCAAAAATTATCGAACGAATATGGCTCTAAAAAACCATTCTCTGATGACGAACTTTTTGATAAAATTACCCAACTTACGTACCCGGAAGTGGGACAATTTTTAACAAAATATGTATCTGGAACTACTCCAATTCCTTATGAATACTACGCTGAAAAAGTGGGGGTAGCAAAAGGTAAAATTAAAAAAGCATCCAATCCGTTTTTAAACGGAAAAGAACCAGTTGTTACCATCAATCAATCAACAAAAGAAATAGTGATTCGTCCAAATGTAACTTTAGGAAGCTGCTTAACTAAACTAGGTTTGCAATCTGATGATACCCTTCTTGCTATAAATGGAGTTACTTATACTCTTGATACCGTTTATGATATGATGACTTCTGTACAAGAATGGAAAGAGGGTCAGACCATTACCATCAAAATAAAACGAAATGGCAAAGAGCAAACTCTAACAGGAACTGCACAAATTACGTATAACGAAACCGAGGGATATCAAGTGACAAATCCAACTAAACAATCTTTAAACGATGCTTGGCTGAAAGGATAAAAAAATTCCAGATATTAAATCCTCAATTTGTTCTAAATTGAGGATTTTTTTTATTATTTTGCCAAAAATAAACTTAACCAAAAACACTCATGCAAAAAATTGCCCTTTCTATTGTTGCTACCCTATTTTTAGTAGCATGCACCGAAAAAAAATCAGATAAGAACTTACAAATCACAGGTTATATCAAAGGATTTACAAAAGGAACATTATATATCCAAAAAATTAAAGACTCAACATTAGTAGCTTTAGATACTATTGAAATTAATGGTGATTCACATTTTACAAGTGACTTAGACATTCAATCACCAGAAATGTTGTACCTTTTTATAGACAGAGGCGAGAGCAACTCGATAGACAATAACCTTTTGTTTTTTGCAGAACCAGGAAAAATAAATATCGAAACATCATTGAATTATTTCACCTCTGATGCTAAAATAACTGGATCAAAAAATCAAGAATTATATGACGAATACAAATATGTAGCTTCTAAATATGTGGATAAAAATTTAGATTTGTTAAACAAAAAATTTAAAGCCTACAAAGACAAAAATGATGCTGAAGTCAACAAAATAAACAAACAACAAGATGATATTACAAAGAGTAAATACCTTTATGCAACCAATTTTGCAGTAAATCATTCTGATTACGATATTGCTCCTTATATCGCTCTTTCAGAAATTTACGATATCAACATGAAGTTTCTTGACACCATAGATAAATCGATGACTCCAAGTGTATCCAAATCATTGTATGGACAGAAACTAAAAGAGTTAATAAAGGAACGAAAAGCTTTAGAAAAATAAATAAAATTCCTCCTTAAAAATAATAATGCCCCAAAAAGTTAGACACTAATTGGGGCTTTTTTTGTCAAATATACCTAGATTTAAAAACAATCTATCATCTCCAATTGATACAAAACTTTAATTAGTTTCTTGCACAAAAGCCACAATTCAAAAATTACTGTTTATATCTGGATTTACTTTCTTAATTTTCGCAAGTACTTTTTTATTTTGTGAAACCTTGTTACATTATTCTTGTTTTCATCACTGCTATATCCATAGCCGTATCCATAATTATAGGAATAACGATAGGAGTATCCATACCCATAACCTTTGTGATCACCTACGTTATTTAAAATAATACCGATATTTTGAATATTATTCAACTTTTTAAGTTCAGATATATAGGCAAATAATTTTCGGTCTGTATAATTGGCGCGTGCTACATATAGAATAGCATCAGCTAGATGGGTTATCAAAGTTGTGTCAGTTACCAATAACGTTGGAGCCGTATCCACAATAATATAATCATAGTCCTTTTTCAATTCTTTTAGTAACAATTCAAACCGACCATTAGATAATAATTCAGATGGATTTGGCGGAATGGTACCAGAGAAAATAACATCAAACTTTAAATTGTTGGAAATATCTTTGACTTTTATCTCTTCAATATTGACATCGGTATCATATAAAAAGTTGGCTACTCCTTTATAAACAGATCTATTCAAGTTTAATTGCTTGTGTAATTGCGGATTTCTTAAATCGGCACCTACTAAAACTACTTTTTTACTTAACGTAGATAGGGTAATTGCGGTATTGAGTGACACAAATGTTTTACCTTCTCCTTTGATGGTTGATGTTACAAACAAAACCGAACCTTCATTGTTTTCTTTGATGGGAACAATAAAATTGATATTCGTTCTCAAAATTCTAAAGGCCTCTGACAAAACAGAACGATCTAAGAAACGCACCAATTTGTTTTCAGAAGCTATAAATGGAATTTCGGCAATCACAGGTATGCTTGGAACAAGTGCTACTACATCTGCTTTGGTATGCACTTTTGTATCAAACAGATAATAAATAAAAATAATACCAATTGGTACCAATAATCCTATTAAAAAAGCCGCTAAATAAATCATTTGTCGTTTCGGACTTATAGGTGATTTGTTTACAATGGCAAAATCTATAATCTTGATAGACGGACTGGTAATTGCTAAATTAATAGATGCCTCTTCGCGTTTTTGAAGCAACAAAACATATAATGTTTCTTTTATAGTTTGCTGTCTTTCGATAGAACGAATGGCCTTTTCTTTTCCTGGAACCGTACTGTATTTGGCACTTTCTTGCGATTTAATCTGACTTAACTGATTACGGTTCAACTGCAATACGTTTTGATATCCTTTAATTGAAGCCTTGATATTTTCTTTGACTTGAATGGCTGCTCTGGTTAATTCAGTCACCATTGGATTGGAATCGCCGGCAGAAATCAGTGCTTTATCTCTTTTTAAAATCAACTCATTATACGTACCAACCAAACCATTTACCTCAGCGTTATCAATGCCAATATTAGCGGGTAGCACTTCAAGCTTTTTTGATTTATTGATTTCAGATGTCATTAAATTAGCCAACTCAATTTGAGCATTTGCTTTCACTAACTCTGATTGCGATTCATATTTTGTTTGCATAATTGCACCTGCATCACCTTCTAAAAAACTAATTTCATTAGATTGTTTAAAATTGGCTTTTTTTGCTTCTATCGAATCCAATTCATTAAATAAATAAGCAAATCGATCATTTACAAAATCAATAGTTTTTTGCGACACTATTTGACGGTCTTTGATACCATCTACATCAAATACATCAATCAATTCATTTACAATCGCTTTAATTTTATCTGTATTTTGTCCATTTAAAGTTACGCTCAAAATCTCACTTTGCTTTCCAACATAATCGATTGCAAAACTAGATGCAATACTATTTACCACATCTTCGTGATTTGATAAGGTTACTTGATAGACAAAACCTACTATGCTTTTTAAACTGTTTGCATCTTTTAAAATAATTTTAAAGGGTACCTCAGCTTTAAAATTGGTTTGTCCAAATTTAAGTTCGGTTTCTGAACCTTTTAATTTATAGCCTTTTTCAGTTATTTCAAAAGTAAATGAAAACGTTTTGTCTTTGAGCGTTTCAAGATCTTCTGCCCAAACCACTTCAAAGGGTCTATCTGACCATAATTCAGTAGTTTTAAACTTACCTAAACTATTTACCGTAGTTGTTAAATTCAATTTATCAACCACCTGCGAAACGATTCGGGTTGACTTCATCACTTCCATTTCGTTTTCTAGATTGACTTTTCCTCTTCCAAAAATAGAAACAGCGTCTGTTGGTAATTTAAAAGCTGCATTAGAGTTATCCAAAATCTTGATTTTGGCTTGTGTTTGATAGACATTGTTTTCATAACGCAGATAAACATAAGCAAAAGAAATGGATAGAACTATTCCAAATACAATCCAATACCAAAATGGAACGTATTTTAATATTTCATCTTTAATATTAATGTCTTTGCTATTATTTTCAAATTGTTCCATGGCGTTTATTTAGATAAAATAATAATGGTTAGCATGGTAGAAATTGTGAATGAAACCAACGAAACGAAAGTTCCTAAATTACCAACATATCCCGCCGATTTTACTACAGGACCATTTGGAGTAACATAAATAACATCATTTGGTTTGATATAATAATAAGGGGAGTCAAACCATTTTTTGGATGTCAAATCAATGTTTACATAGGTTTTTTGATGGTTCTCTTCGCGTATCAACAGGATTTCTTTTCGCTTACCATTGATTGTTAAATCTCCAGCAAATCCTAAAGCTTGAAGTAATGTAATGTTTTGCTCTGTAAAATTATAGGTCCCAGGATTTCCAACTTCGCCTAATATGGTGAATTTTGCATTCAACAATCGTGCACTAACTAACGGATTTGATAAGTGCTTTTGACTTTTCAGTATATCGCTCACTTTATTTTCGACTTCTTGAATGGTTAATTGATCTACTTGTAATTTTCCTAAAATGGGTAAATTGATCGTTCCGTCAATCGCTACCAAATATCCCTGCATGGTCACGCCTGTAGTATTTCCACCGGCGTTATTCTGTTCCATATTATAAAAAACAGATGCTTCCGGACTATCTGAAGTGATTCGTATACTGATAATGTCATTTACTTGTAATTTTGTTGGCGTTAAAACAACAGGGTCTTTGTCAGTCAACTTCAAATCATTAAAATAAATAATGTCTTTTTTGGTAGAGCATGCACTAACCATAAACAAGACAAGCACGGTGGTTACTAATTGTATTTTTTTCATTTCAATTATTATACTTTGATTTAAAGAAATTAATTTTTTTCTAACTAAATTACTGCTGCGGGTTACTAATAAATTCTGGTACTAACTTTTTCAAAACGGAAATAAATTCTTGTTTATCTTCCATTTTTTGGCAAAGATACATTTCTTTTAAGAATATTTCTACTTCTGAGAAAGCGTACGTTTGATCTGTTGCAATCATAATTTTAGGATTGTATGTAGGAACCGTTTTCGACTTATCCGCTAATAATTCTTCATACAATTTTTCGCCTTCACGCAATCCTGTATAAACAATTTCAATGTCTTTATGAGGTTCTTTTCCGCTAAGGCGAATCATTTTTTCTGCCAAGTCAACAATTTTGATGGGTTTACCCATGTCAAACAAATAGATTTCTCCACCTCTTCCCATAGTTGCTGCTTCAAGTACCAATCTACAAGCCTCTGGAATGGTCATAAAAAATCGATTGATGTCTGGATGTGTTACCGTTATGGGTCCGCCTTCTTTTATCTGGCGTTCAAACAAATTAACCACCGATCCATTGGATCCTAACACATTTCCAAAACGAGTAACAATTATTTCTGTCTTAAACGAGGGATTCTCTTCTTTCTGTTGGTAGTAAGTTGATTGCACTAAAATTTCGGCAATTCGTTTGGAGGCACCCATAATATTGGTTGGATTCACTGCTTTGTCTGTAGAAACAAAAACAAAGCGCTCCACTTGATGTGACAAAGCTATATCCAAAACGTTTTTAGTGCCAAACACATTGATTTTAATGGCTTGATAGAAATTACGTTCTAACATAGGCACGTGCTTGTAGGCAGCCGCATGAAAAACCAATTGTGGTTTGTGTTTTTCAAATACAATTTGAACTTCATCAACATTTCGAACATCTGCTAATTCAAACACACACTCAATTTGCGGATAAGCTGCTTTAATTTGTATTTCTAATTCGTGCATTGGTGATTCTGCCTGATCAATAATAACCAATTTTTGTGGCTGCAATTGCACCAATTGATTTACTATCTCACTTCCAATAGATCCTGCGCCACCTGTAACAACAACCACTTTCCCTTCAAAGTCACTCGCTAGTTTAGGATTGATAATTTCGATTTGATTTCGAAATAATAAATCATTCAACGTGTATTTTTTTAAAGGTGAATTTGCTACCTGGGAACCACTTTCCAATCTTGGAAAAAACACTTGTATTTTATTGGTTAAACAACGTTCAATTAATTCGGCTTCTTCGTCTTCATCAAGAAACTTCTTAAGTAAAACTACATTTTTAATTTTATGAAATCGCAATACGGTTGAAATAGTACTGAACTTTGAAATAATGGGAATACCTAATAGTTTTTTTCCATGCAATAGCTTATTTTTATCTATAAAAAATAATATTTTGTACGGACTATTTGGATCTTGAATAAAAGCTTCTGCCAAAGCTATCGTTGTACTGTTAACACCTATAATAACAGTATTATGGTACGTAATATCGTGGTTCTTGTTTAATAGTTCAAAAATAATTTTAACAAAAATTCTAAAAAGAAGCAATCCGAAAAAAGTAAATATGGTTGTAATTAATAATGTAATTGTTACAAAAACAAAAGAACCATATATAAAATAGTACGTATAATTGATAAAAAGTAACGAAAGGTAGGTGCAAAAAATGGCAATTAAAATTCGATAGGCATCTTTTAGTGTTGAAAATCTTATAATACCTGAATAGGTTTTGAATAGTAAGAAATAAAAGAAATAAACAGAAAAAATAATCAATATGCGCTTTTCTAATGAAAAGGTAGGATAAAAGTCAATGTGTAATAAAGTATAAAAGTAATAACTAACAAATAAAACGGATAATACAATAGACAAATCGATCACCAGAATAATCCACTTAGGTAGGAATTTGATTTCGTTAATGTTAAATTTATTTTGTATGAATTGAATCATTTCTTATTTTTTCAATAATTAGGCAAAAATAGGTTTTTTTAATTGAATTTATTGCGTTTTTTTAGGTTTTTTTGATTGCTTTAGGCAATAGATATTAGTGATTAGTTATTGGTAATTAGTAATTAGTTTTTGAGAATTAAAACCATCGACTGTCAACCAAATACCATCAACTAAAAAAAACTAAATCAGCTTAGCTGGTATGCCTACTGCGGTGCAATTATCTGGTATATTTGTAGTTACTACTGCACCTGCGCCTATGGTAACATTTTTACCAATGGTTATATTTTGTAAAATCGATGCGCCCATCCCAATATGTGATGACTCGCCCACTTTAACTCCTCCGCCCAAAGTAGCATTAGGTGCTACATGTACAAAATCTTCTAACACACAATCGTGTTCTATAATGGCACCTGTATTAACAATACAATGTTTTCCAATAACAGCCGCGGCATTGATGACTGCTGTGGCAAATACTTGACAGCCCTCGCCTATTTTTGCGTGTTTGGAAACTACAGCGCTTGGATGTATGGTCATAACAAAATTTGATTTTAATTGATTTGAAATATTTTTTCTGTGGATTGGATTTCCAATGGCTATGATAGCATTTACAGAATGGTACTCATTGTTTGGCTCTCTTTGCTCTACTTGATAATGCCCCAAATGAGGGGGTGGTTTATCATCCAAAACGGAAGATATGACATATTTATTTTCTTCCTCTATACAATCAACAACAACTTTTGCATGACCGCCAGCTCCAATCACAAATAACTTATTATTTCCTCTAAATGGCTCAATGGTTGCCACATCTTGTGCATTGATTCCTTCGCTTTTAATGACTTTTCCAATGGTTTTTAAAAATATTTTTAGATCGGTAAAGAAATTACAATTCGAAACATACCACACATCCAACTCAAATTTTTGATCCCACGAAATGGCATTTCTACCATTTACTTGTGCCCAGCCAGTGATACCAGGTTTTACTTCGTGACGACGATTTTGAAAGGGAGAGTATAAATGTAAATAATTTGGCAATAAGGGTCGGGGGCCAATAATGCTCATATCGCCTTTAAGTACGTTGAGTAATTGCGGGATTTCATCCAAAGAGGTTTTTCTTACAAACTTCCCAATAGTAGTCAATCTTATTTCATCAGAAAGCAAATTGCCATCCGCATCTTTTTTGTCGTTCATGGTTTTGAACTTTATGATTGTAAAAATTTTACCGTTTTTGCCAGGACGTTTTTGAAAGAAAAAGGGTTTTCCTTGATTGGCAAAGCTTAACGCAATGGTTGCCACTATAAATAGCGGACTCAATAGGATTAGTCCTAGTGCGGCGGCGGCAAAATCAAGTAGGGGTTTAAGTAGGTTTTTGTACATCAAATTTTTAAAAATATTTATTTGGCGAAATTAGCTATTATTACTGAATGTTGTGTTTTTTTGCTGTTTATTTTCTTTACATCTGTATTATTCAATCATGAGTTGCTTAACTCTTTTTTTAAACACAAATTACACAAATTTGCACGAATTTTTGAATTGTATTGGCTATTTCACAAAGTTTGTAACTAAGATTTATGAAGGGTCGCTTCGCTCTTTTTTAAACACGAATTTCACAAATTTGCACAAATTTTTGAATTGTATTGGCTATTCCACAAAGTTTTACACGAAGATTTATGGAGGGTCGCTTCGCTCTTTTTTAAACACAAATTTGCACAAATTTTTGAATTGGTTTGGTTGTTTCACAAAGGTGTGGGAAGGGTGACGAAGTTTTTGAGTTTTTTTGCTGTTTGTTTTGCTGTGTGTTTTGCTGTGCGTTATACTTTATGATAAAAATGCAGATTAGATGGATTAAAACAATTAAACACGTTTTGGTTTGCTTAAAGCATTTGTGAATAAAGAGGAGAAATTGATAATTATCAACTGTTACTTATCAATTATTAATTATTAATTAGAATTGGATTTATAGACAGTAACTTTGAGTTATTATAGTTACCTACAAAAAAGGTAAGCTAAACTAACCCCTAATTATCCCCTAAGTATCCCCTAAGTATCTCCCAAGTATCTCCCAAGTGTTTCTTTAACATCACAGTTGTGTTTTTTAGATTCCTTTGAAGTATTCTTCTTCATTTATGCCCATGTATTCACAAAAATGCGATACCATAATTAATTGTTTTTCACGTAACCCTAATGTTTCACGTATTTCTTTCATCAATCGATAAGATGCTCTTTCTTTATATCCTGTAAAACTCATTACTTCGTTAACGCGTACGATTCTTGATTTTGAATTACTCATGATTTATAAAATTAAAAATTATTTTTCAAAATTATAAATGGCTCTATCTAGAATGCACAGAGAAATACGGAGTTTACTCGGAGAAATCTGGAGTTTACTCGATAATTTGCGAGTTACTGTAAATCAGATGTTTAACAAGTTGATAAATAAAATCTCTTTCTTCATTATAGGCTTTATTTTTAGTATCCGTGGCTCTATTCAAGTCTATTTCATAATCTTGCTCATTGAACCACATTCTGAAGGGTGTATCTTTTACAACAATAAGCGGCGGTAGCTCTGATTCTGACATGGTTCGGAAGAAAAAACTGATGGTTTGGAAAGAATGCAATCCTTTTGCTAGATAATCAAACACTAAAAATGCTTTAAAATCTTTAAAAATATGTTTTGGATAGGATTTTTCAGTAAGTTGTGGAAGAGTGAACTTAAATTCGAATGGTTTTTCTACTCTTTTTGGGGTGATGGCCTCTGCAATAGTTGTAATGATACTTTCAAAAGGTTCAAATGGGTGTTTAATTTTCCAAAGTTGCTGCATTTCTTTTAGTTGTTTTTTTAGATAGTGTTGCACTCTTTGCTGGTAAAAGTGGTTTTGCTCGGTAGTTAACGATGGTTTTGGATGTAGCAATTGGGTGAAAACTATGTGCTCTTGGTAGGCGTCCGCTATACAACTAACTGATGTGGGCCATTCAAAATGTTCTATCAAATGGAGTCCACATTGCAGATACACCGCATCCAAAAATTCATTCAAATGTTGATTTATTCCATTTAATTCAGGAAAATCAGGCATTCTATCCAGAGCTATTCTTTCGCTCCAGCTTCTCTCATTTCGCGTTCCTTTGTTATTCATCCAAATGTCTAATTGCTCAAAAACCAGCAAATGTTCTTCCAAAAATTGAAAATAGACTATTTTCTTTTCTTGATTGCTTTTTTTAAAAATTGTTTTTTCGTGTAAACAAAACAGCATTACCTGTGAACCAAATGTATCATTTGACTTTTTTACATTTTTTACAAGTAGTTCGCCTTTTTGCCAAGAATCAAACAAGTAGTGTGCCTTGCTTGCAAATGTTTGATTGTATTTGTTTTTGATTAAATAACCCCCAAATTGTATAAAATTGATATAACTGGCAACAAATAAATCCTTGCAATTTGTGCCTGTTGCATCTATTTGTTCTAATCTTTGGATGGCATTGTAGTCTGTTGTAGTATTGTAGCTATCGACAAAAAGGTATTTGTTCATATCGTTTGTTATTAGTTGGCATTGATGATGCTAAGTTAGGATTTTTTTTAAATACAAAAGACGATTTAAATGGTGAATTGATAATGGATAATGGTGAATTGATAAATGGTGAATGGCGAATTGATTATGGTTTATGAATAATGGTTAATTGATAATTGATTATGGTTAATTGATTATGGTTAATGAATATTAAATCCAACAACTAAAAACTCATCCAACTAACTGTCTTTTTCTTCCTTTCTCTGCTTTTTTTTGCATTGTTTGGTTTCGAGTGGCACGTATTGACATTGGTCCTTTTTAATCAAAATATCTTTGCTGTATTAAGTGTCACAAGCGTAATACAGACAGTTTATAATAGAAAATATACCGGTTCTTGTTTTCTATTGGCAACTTTAAGATTTCGCTCTGACAAAATATTTATATAAACTTAAATTTACTGCCAATGGCAAAATTTGATGGGATCTTCGAGATCCAAGGCACCGTAAAAGGTATGACGTTTTACAAGACCAAAGATGGTCTTTTAGTAAGATCCAAAGGAGGAATCTCCAAAAAAAGAATGAACACCGATCCTGCTTTTCAACGCACTCGGGAAAACAACTCCGAGTTTGGTCACAATGCCAAAATGGGGCAACTGATGCGGAAATCGGTTGCAGGCATGATGTCGCTTGCGAAGGACAATCGTGTTAGCAGCCGTGTAGCACAATCTATGAGTTTGGTAAAAAACTTAGATCTTGATTCGAAACGCGGTGAGCGCAAAGTTTGGATTGGCATCGAAGGTACTGAAGGGAAACAGGTACTGAAGGGTTTTGATTTTAATGTAAACGCTCCTTTTCATTCTGTTTTTCGAGGTCAGTATGACTTGGACACCACTATGGGAGTTGTCTCTATTTCTGGTTTTAATCCGGGATCGCATTTAAGAATTCCGCAAGGGGCTACGCATGCTAGTATTAGTAGCGCTGTTACTTTGATTGATTTTGAGATGGATGATTATCAAACCGCGTTCAGTCCGAAATTTAACTTTCCGACTACGGATGGGTTGCTTGATTTGACTTTGTTGGTAAGTGCGTTGCCAACAGGTACTGGTGTTAAATTCTTTTACATTTTGATTGAATTTTTTCAGGAATTGAATGGAGTTCAGTATCCCCTGAAAAATAATTCGCACAACGTTTTGTATATTTTGGATGTTATGTAGGGTTTGTTTTTTTTTTCAAAAGATCCACATCGTTTTGATGTGGATTTTTTTTGTGTAAACGGATTTTTCAGTGTGCTTTGCTGTTTCACAAAGTGTTATGAGAGTTTATGAAGGGTCGCTTCGCTCTTGTTTTGATAGTAATTTAAGAAGGTCGCTATGCTCTTTTTAAACACAGATTTCACAGATTTGCAGGATTTTTTGAATTGCGTTGGTTGTTTCACAAAAGGTCACAAAGATTGACACGAAGGATTATGAAAGATTATGAAGGAGCGCTACGCTAATTTTAAACACAGATTTGTAGGATTTTTTGATGTGCTATTTTATTTCACAAAGGGTCGCTAAGGTTTTACGAAATTTCACGAAGGATTAAAAAGGGTTTCTTACGTTTTGTTTGTTACTATGTGGTGTATAAAATACAGATTGGATGGATTAAAATAATTAAAACGAGGTATTCGTTTGATTAAGGGATTTGTGAATGAAGTGTAGAAATTGTCAATTGTCAATTATAAATTGTTAATTATTACTTAATCAATTAACATTTGGTATTCTGCTAAAAGAGCGTCCCATACTACTTGTTGCTCGTATCTTGAAGTGATGCGTTCTCTGGCGTTTTGTGCAAGTGATTGACTAAAAGTGAAGTTGTCTTTTAATTTTTGCATGGCGTTTTCTAAAGCATTAGCATTTTTGGGAGGGATGATGGTGCCGTTGATGCCTTCTACAATGATTTCGTTGGAGCCATTAATATCTGTGACAATACAAGGCAATCCCATGGCGCCGGCTTGTAGTACTACATTAGGGAAACCTTCTCGATAACTTGGGAAAACAAAAACATCACTGACCGCTAGAAAAGGACGAATATCTTCTTGATAACCGACTGCAATGATGTTGGGGTTTTCATAAATAGCGTCTAAGGTGGACTGGTGTAATGGGTCTAACTGGTGCTCATAATTTCCTACTAAAAGGAGTTTTAGTTTGTTGGTTGGGTTTGGCTCGGTTTGGCTTTGGCTTGCTTGTGGTTGCAGGTTTGTGAATGCAGCTATCAATTCGTTGATGCCTTTATCGCCAACGAGCCTGCCTACATAAATAAATACAAAATCATTTTCTTGAATGTTCCATTCTTTTTGGATAGCCTCTACATGAGAATTGGGTGTTTTTGTGGGATCAAAAAAAGTAGTATCAATGCCGCTTACATTTCCGTTAGCTAAAATTTTTAAAGGTTTTTTAGTAATGTTGTATGCCAACAAATCGTTTTTTACGCCTTGCCCCTCTGGGTAAATATGGGTTGCCATGCGGCACAACAACTGATCCATTTTGATGAGTAATTTTTGCATTACCCCTGTTTGTGTAGGAAAAACCAAACCGGTAAAGGTGTGCATTCTGATGGGTACACGAGCTAACCAAGCTGCGGTCATGGAAAGCAACCCTGCCTTGGGAGTAATCGAGTGAACGATTTGTGGTTTTTCTTTTTTAATGGTGACATACAACCTATTCAAGGAAACTAAATCGTTCCAAAGACTGATTTGTCTTGTCATTGGTATGTTTATCACCTCAACTCCCTCTCTATTTTTAACATTCGTTAAATGGTTGTCTTGACCCGAAATGGCTTTTACTTCAAAATAATTATGCAAAAAGCGCAGCTGCCCTTTTAGTAAAATATCTAAAGAGGTGGCAACGGTTGCCGTGCGGAGGAGTTTAGGCTTGGTTTGCATATAAACTATATTATTTTTGGTTCTACCACTAATTGTTTTGGTTAAAGTTTTAACTTTAAACTAGCCTTATTAAAACATTAAGACATTAAGATTCATTAAGTCTTGATGTTTTAATTTTATTCAAATAGATATATTGATTACTATGAGATTACTATTTTTACTACCCACACAAAAAGTGGTAGAAACTTATTTTATAAAAAAATACAAAAAACGCACTCCAACAGTGCTATTTTTAAGTTATTATACACTGTATGAGTGCAAAATTAAAAAAACATACTGCATTTCTGTACTAAAACATAAAAATTGCTTTCCTTTGAACAATTAGTTTTAAGGAGGTGGCAACCGTGGCGGTGCGGAGGAGTTTTGTAAACTTCATAAAAAATTAATCCAATTGCGATAATTTATCTTGTAAAAGAGTTACCCCCAATTTATGCTTTATAGGATTATCTTGTTTTAATTTTGCTAAATTTTTTAATTTCCATTGCACTGCAGGATAGCTTTGAAAATTATGATAGTTCCAATCGGGAGTTACATTTTCAAATTGTATAATAAAAGCTTTATCACTTTCATCGAGACTTTTATAAATAATAGGTAAAATAGCAGTTCGAACCGCTTCAAAATCCTCATAATTAAAAGGTGCTTTGGTCATTCCTTCAAATTGTGTGATAAAGGTTTGACTTTGGGAAATAAAATTGGGAAATAGAATTTCAACTATAGGCCTTTTACTACTCAAAAGAGCATATAAAAATCCAATCTTAACCTCATCTGTAAACCCTTCTTTGGCAAGTAGAAGGTTTACATCAAACAAATCTCTTGGATGTTGTCTGTCTAACGCTGCAACCAATTTTCCTCCATATAGCTGCCCAATAGCCACCACATCAATAGCACAAAAAATATCAAACTGTTCTTGTGCAGCTTCACATAAAACCCTTTTTTCTATTGGATAAATGAGGCCACGCATCCCTTGGTTAACTTCTAATTTTATTTGGGCTTCATCATTGGAAATATGCAACTTCAAAAGTTCTTTCTGATGGATTACTTTTGAAAAAGGAATATACGCTTCTATAGTGTTTTTAATTTTTTCTAAAGATAAGTTGATCGCTTCAAAACTAGCGGCTCTATCTTCTACAGGAATATAAGTTAAATCGATATCTACCGACAAACGTGGCATATTGCGCAAAAAAAGATTTATTGCGGTTCCTCCGTGCAATGCAAAACAGGATTCCTTTGCTACTTCGGGGATCACATTTAATAATAAGGCTACTTGCTTTTTATATTGTTCCATAAGATGCTAATTCTTTTGGCACCGTTATTTGATAGCTGGCTATATACACCCCATTCTTAACTAAACTTCTATTTCCTGTTCCTAAATCTATTCGCTCTACATCGAGGTGCTGCAACCATGGGTGTTGTGCTTTTTCAGCCATATACAAAAACAAACGTTTCACTTTCACCGACGAACAAGCTTCTAGTAAAGACTGAACAGATGAAGGGCGTAAATTTGATAACCCTTCCATTAATTCATAGCATTCCACAAGATCCTGTTTTTTGGGAGCAAGGTATAAACATTCCATCAAGGCACGAGGGGCTCCAGAGATGTTTATGGTAAAGCTCTTTATTTCTTTTGAAACAAGACCAATTGTGCCAGGCAAAAAGGCAGAAGCGATAAAGTCGATTGATAGTCCCCAATGATAATCAACCATCCATAATGGTAATTTTTCATCTGCCCCTCCAAAAAGAATCTTTTTTTTGGTTGCAAATTCCAAATAATGTGATTTACCCAACATAGCCAATGCTGTTTTTCCTCCAAAATGAATACTACTTTTAGCTTGATTTTGCAAGGCATACACAGCGCCTTCAACAGAAATTGTATCGCCTGTTTGCTTTATTGCACCTGTTCCTACACTTTCAATCCAATTACTTTTTTTATATCGATGTAGCAATTGACTAGAGTAACCGTTGGCGGTAAGCCATGATGTTAAACAAACGGTTTCTTTTGGCCATTTATTTACAAGAAACTTTATTTTATAATTATTTTCTAAACTCATAGTTTAGTTTATTGATTAATTTTAAACAAAAATATAAAATTACTTGCACTTCATCTAATTTATTATGTATCAATTGCCCGATACGGCTTTTACTTCAAAATGGTTTTGCAAAAAACGCAATTGCCCTTTTAGCAAAATATCTAAGGAGGTGGCAACGGTTGCCGTGCGGAGGAGTTTGGGTTTAGTTTTCATTTACAAGATGTTGATACAACTCAATATGCGCCGCCACCATTTTTTCAATAGTAAACTCTTGAGCTCTTGCTTCACACGCTGCTGCTGTTTTTTGATACAATATAGGGTCATTGAGCAAATTGTTTATGTGCGCTGCCAATGCTTTTTCATTACCACATTCAAATAATAGACCTGCGCCAGAAACCACTTCTGATAAACCTGGCACATCACTGGCAATAAAGGGTTTGCCCGATGCCATTCCTTCAATACTTGACAATGACAAGCCTTCGTATTTTGATGAAAGTACTACAATATCAGCTGTTTTTAATAATTGCGGGACATCCATGCGAACCCCTAAAAAGTGGACACTGTCAGCCACACCTAAATCGTTTGCAAGTTGCTGGCATTTTTGCTTCTCTACGCCCTCACCAACCAGCAGTACTTTCACCTCTTTGGGAAGCAATTGAATTGCTTTTATAAGTGTTGCTTGGTCTTTGGGCTCATGAAAAGAAGCTACTTGAATAATTAGTTTATCTGATGCAGAAATGGTTTCGTGAATTTCTGAAACTGTAATTGAGTGTGCAGTATGTATTTTTTTGGTAGCAACTCCGTTTTGAATAACCACCCATTTATTTTTGAGGCTTGGTAAATATTTTTCGTAAATGGTTTTTATTTCGGGTGTAATACAAATTACTTTGGTATAGGCGTTGTAAATCAATTGCTCTATTGGTTTAAAATACCATTTACTGATCCGTCTGTTTGATGTACTGTGTTCGGTAAAAATTATTTTGGTTTTGGCACCCGAAAGCCATTTGGCCAGTACCACAAAGTACTGTATTGGAAACAAATGTACGTGAATAATATCGTATTGTTTAATGTAGCGCATGAGCTTGAAAACCACCAACGGGTTGTAAACACTGCCATTGCCTAATGCAATAATGGCGCCTTTGTGGTTGGCTTGCAGCTGTTGCATGAATGGATAAAGTGTACCATTGGTAACAATCACATCGGTTTCAATACGGGCTTGCTGGTACAAAGGTACTGTTTCTAGAACAAGTTTTTCGGCTCCGCCTGTAGCGAGGGAATTAATGATTTGAAGGATTTTCATTGATTTATTTAAATAAATTTATTAAAAAAATAAAAAATAAAAATTTTAAAATTATGAACAATTTTTTTCTGTTTCTTGTTAACACAACCTACTGCGATAATTTTTTGAATATTATTTTCTAAAATGAATTTGATTAATTCTTTATCCTTTGTATTGAAATCGTATTTTACCAAGTTTTTTTTTATAATTTTAAAATTATCTAACTTTAATATTTTATCTAATTCTTCTTCTATTGAGTAATCATGATTAAATATTATTAACATATTTATAAAGGATTTAAAATAGCTAATCATCTCTTTTGTTAACCCTTCAACTAAATCATTTCTGCCAATTTCAATAAGCAAATTCAATCTTATAATGTATAATTCTATTGCTTCAGGCAACATCTTCAAATTTAAAGTTTGAGTAACTCCACCAAATCTATAGTTATAAACTATGTCTTCAATAAAAATAATTTTTTTTAGTTTTGGAAATACTTGCAAATTGTAATAAATATCTTCATGTAAACCAAATCCACTATTTTTTATTTCAATCTTTTCTAAAGTACTTTTTTTATAAATTTTACCCCACAATGCAACTGAAAAAATAGGTTGACCAAAAAAACTATGCAAATAATTCTTGTTGAATGTTTCGTTATCCAAAATTAAATTATTCATTTTGTGCATGTTAACATTTGAAAAAATAAAAAATTTGTCTATAAACCTTCTTGAGTTTCCAATTACAACATCTGCATTATATTTTTCTATATTATCATATAATATTTGTACAGAATTTATAGGCAAAAAATCATCTGCGTCAACATGAATTATATACACTCCGTTAGAATTTAATATACCTAATTTTCTTGTCTGTTCAGCACCAGAGTTATTTTTTGTTATAAGTTTAATTCTATTATCTTGTTTTTCAAAATTACTACAAATTAATTGTGATTTATCAGTAGAACCATCGTCTACTAAAATTAATTCAAAGTTTTTGTAAGTTTGATTTAATACAGAAATTATTGTTTTAGAAATGAACTTTTCTGCATTATAAACAGGTACTATTATACTAATTAATAAACTCATAATTTTTTTTAGATTATATATTTCAAAACATTTTTTTTTTCACTAAACTAGTGAGCAAATTTATTTAGTTTTAATCCTAATAAAAAAATTCAATAGAATGCCCCATGGTATTGCAAAAATAACTAAAAAATGATGTTTTGTTTTCCAAAGAGTATTATATTCTTTTGAAAAAAGCACACAAGACACAAGATGAATTGCATTTTTGAAACGTTCTTTCAAAGTAATTCCGTATTGAATTCTGCTTATTCTTGAAAATGCAAAACCCTTTGGGTTTTTTCTATACTGTTTAATGATGTTCATTGAGGAACCGTCTAATTGGTATTCAACAATACACAATACCTCGTTTATGGGTTTTAAATCATACGTTTGATCAATCAATAATGGGATATAATCAAGCGGAACAAATCGTTCGTCTGGATATTCGGGATAGGGTGGGTATTGTTTGATAATTTCTGTTTTGTACACCAACTTTTTGTCGCCTTTCACTTTATGAATTAAATACAATTCATTTAGTTTGGTTTTATTTAAACCATCAGGTATTTTTGAACCAATAATATTGCCCTGTTTGTCCGCATCTAAACCAATAATTCCCGCATAATTTGGAGGTAAATTATTGCAATTATTTAGAATAATCTCAATGGCATTATCCGTTAAATAATCATCTGAATCGATGCAAACGTTAAAAGGGGTTTCAATCAAACGATATGCAGCATTGTGCCCTGTATGCATCCCCCCGTTTGTTTTGTAATGGTAATGTATGTCTATTTTATTTTCTTCAATCCAACTTTGAACCAATTCTTTTGTGTTGTCTTTAGAACCATCATCTATAATGAGCCATTTAAAGTCATTAGAAGTTTGACGGCATAAACTATCATATACTTGATGCAAACAATAGGCACGATTAAAGGTTGGAGTAAAAACTGTTATTGATTTCATATTGCTATTCTTTTGCTAATATTACATTTAGTAAAAATGTAAAGAGGAAATAAACTAAGAGGACCCAGCCCAAAACTTTAGTTTGGTTCTTCATAAAATTTTGTTTTAAAAAGGGATAAATTATTACAAGTCCCATCATGAACCATGATAAATAGGCAAAACGGTTACTGAAATTAGCACGTATAACTAAAATCCAAAAAGCATTGGAAAGTAAATACACATTAAACATGCGTTCATACAGGACATCTTTAAATTTTTTGAGAATCACAAAATAAAAACCTGAAACTACCGCTGTAGCACTGTAAACCAAAAAATCCCATCGAAAACCGGTACTGCTAAAATCATCATCATTTACATTACCATCTGTCAAGTAACTGAGTCTTTTATCATCAAAACCAAGACTCGCAAAGAAAATTTCAAAAATACCCCCTGCTGCTAGTGAAATGGGGATGCAAAGTAACCAAATGAATAAATAATATTTTGAATTATTATTGACAAATGTAAGAAAATAAGCAACTACTGGTAATAACATGGATTTGTGAAACGAAACTGCTATTATTGCCAGCACAATAGCAATGATTTTTTTTTTCTCAAATGAAAAAGCCAATAAAACCAACGCTGCTGCAAGTCCATTTCTAATTCCGTTTGTACTATAACTCCAAAACGAAAAGGAGGCAATTAAGATGAGAAAAGCATAGTACCAGTAGGTTTTAAAAAAACGTTTAGATGCCCAGAAATGGGCATATACATAAATAAATCCTGCTAATAAAAAGAAAAAATCAATATTAAAAAAAGTAGCAGTATTTCGCATGAACCAATCAAATCCCTGATCTTGTTCAAACTTTCCTATATATCCTGATGCATAAGCGTTAAAAATATCTGCATATGTAGTCATGTCACCAAAACGCCAACTTATAGGGCGTAAACCAACATAAAAAACTAACCCAACCATCAAAATAATTTGTGGTAAAGTTGTAGGCTTCAGTTTATTGTTTGACTGTAATGAAAAAAAACTAATTAGTACTAACAAAAAGATTGCGTAATAATAAAAAGCTGTATAGTATTCTACAGGTATTAATGTATTCAATGAATTATTCTTTAATTAAGAAATCGGTTACTGTGTAATGATTTAACGCTTCGTTCCAAGAATGCTGACCACAATATGGTTTTAAAGGATGTACCGTTTTGATAAGCTTTTCATCATAAGTTAAACATGTCAATGTTTCTATTTCGTTGAACACTAAATTAGACCCATAGCTTTTTTTACAATTTTGACTTACTCTGATTATTTTTTCATCATCATATATTATTTTTCCAGCATTACGGGCTGTTTCTTTATTACATACAATTGGATTGAGTGGATGTGCTTGCCATTTACCCGAAATTAAATCATTTGTTGAATAAAGGTACAACCTTTCATTATTATCATATTCAAAATCCTCTATTTTGTTCGCGAATATCCAGTATAAATCGTCTAGTTTAGTCCACACAATATCAAGTAATTTAGTATTGTCAAGAACCGTTTGTTTTAATGACCATTTAAAAGGAAATAAATCACATTGATACACTAACGCTTTGCTACAAGCTGAACTTTCAGGAATCATGTATACTTGGTTGTTTTTTATAAAAACATTTGGGAAGGATAAATGAAATTCTTCATTAATAATCACTTCTTTTTCTATAATTTTAAAATGTTCATCAATTGTTACTGCTGAAATAACACCCTTACCATTTCTATCCAACTCCTCAAAAAAAACTACTTTGAAACCTTCATGCTCTATGAAAAAGGGATCTGCCCAAAAACTTTTTTCAGGTTGTTTCAAAAAAATCAATTCGCTTTCTTTTTCAAAAGCAATTTTCCAATTTAATTGTTTGGGTTGCAATTTTCGTTTTGTACTTTCTACAATTAATAGCAATTGATTGCATATAATTGCTGTTTTTATTTGAACGCTATTTTTGTTGTTTAATTTAGCTGCCTCATTTTGTTCCATCTTAAAATCCATAAAAAGTATTTGGGGAAGAAAAACAGAAAAATTCCAAAGCACTTTATCACAATTATTTTTCAACCCTTTTTCAACTCCAACTTCTTTATTTAGATTATACCAAGTTGATTCTGGTGTAGATTTGTATAAATAGGTGATACTTATTGATGATTTTTTTAAGGATTCAAGAATTGTTTTTTGAATTGAATATTGCAAAGATACAAAACCCTTTTTTATTCTCTTCTCATAATCAATAACATCTATAGATGCATCTTCGAGCAATATCCAATCGAATACTATTTGATCTGAACCATCCAACCATTTAACATTTTCGTTCTCTTTTATTAATTCATTTAGGTCTATTTTATCAAATGGGTTTTTCTTGAAAATAGGATTTCTTTTAGTTAACGCCAATTCTAGTTTACTCCATTTTTTTGGTGTCAAAGGTTTCATTTTTGAATCAATAGTTAACCAGACACAACAATCTTTATTTACTGCTAAGTTTTGTATTGCCAGCAATAGATAATATTGAATCTTGGAATCATGAAGTATTACTAAAAAATGTTTCATCATTTGAGTGATTTAAATAAAACATCCCAGATTTTCATGACTGTATCTTCCGAAAATTCGTATATATTTTCTTTCGCGTTAATTTGTAACTCCCTTTGTTTTGGGATATCATGTATCAATTTCTTTAACTCCTCTGCAAAGGTATTTATGCTTTGATCTTCAACAAGAATTCCATTTTCATTATGCGTAATGATATTTCGTGGTCCATTTGGGCAATCATAAGAAACTACTGCCATTCCAGCTGCTTGAGCCTCTAACAACACCATTGGAAAACATTCTGTTAAAGAAGTCATAGCATAGATAGAAGCGCTTTGCATTTTTTTTTCTAAATTATTTGTAGCACCTTTCAATTCAATTCGTGGCACTTGAAGTTGGTTTATTTTATTTTGTAACTGTTGTGTTATTACTTCATCGCCCTCGCCATATATTTGAACTATCCAACCTGGAACTTCGGCAACTATCAATGACCATGCCTCAATGAGGTGATCAAACTGTTTTACAGGCGCAATACGTCCAGCAGCAATAATAATATTCTCTTTTTGACTATATACTGATTGTTTCTTAAAAATAAAATTTGGAATGACCGTAATTCGATCAAAAGAATAATATTTTATTTCATCTGAATTCAAAACTACTTTTGCCGTGTACTTATTTAAAAGTTTAAAAAGTTGGCGTTTGCATTTTTCCAAAATTGAATTCCCAAATTGTAATGTTACACCCGAGGAATGAAACTCTTTGACTGTTGGAATAGTATTTGATATGAAAGGGATGAAATATTGTTCTGGTGTAAAATTAACCGAAATGATAATGTCAGGCTTACAAATATTGATAAAACGTTTTAACTTGACATAATGTTGTAATGACTTAATCAAATTAAGAGGATGAAAATAACTTTTAGAACGGTTGTAATTTATTCCTAAATCGAAATGTTTTGTTTTGGGATTTAGTGGATAAATACAATTTCTATTTTGCTGTTCACTTGTACATAATACAACATCGTATTGATACTGTTCAATCCAATAGTTGATTTTTTGGGCTAGCATTTTCTCAATACCTCCATGTTCATAAAATTGACTGGTACAATACACTATTTTCATTTTAGTAAACTTTTAAACAAATCATCCCATTGATGCATTATATTTTCTGGCAGAAAACGTTGCACATTTTGTTTAGCCGCACTGCCCATTTTGATACGTAACGTTTCATCATCTATAAGATGAATGATTGTATTTGCCATTTGTTCAATATTTCCATTCTCTATTAAAAAACCATCCTCCAAATGAGAAATGATATCAGCCGGACCAGAAGGGCAATCAAACGAAACACAAGGAACGCCACATGCCATTGCTTCTATCAAAACCATTCCAAATCCCTCTGAACGAGAGGGAAGTACCATAATTGACGATTCTAAATATTTATCTTGGATATTAATTACAGGTTCTTCAAAAAAAATAGATTCAGATGATTTTAATTCTTTTGAAATCTTTATAAACGTTTTATTTGTATCCGCTTTACCAAAAATCGTCAATTGCCAACTTGGGAACTTTTCAAATACCTTTTCCCAAATTGAAAGTAACAGATCATAGCCTTTATTGTAAGAATGCGATCCAACTACGATTACCTTTTTGACTTTTAAGTTGGATGCGTTTTTGGGATAAAAAGATAAAGGATTACTTATAACTTTAGTGTTTGTTAACTTCCACTCATTGAAATTATTATTTGTTAACACCACAAAAACATCAAAGTAACTGCCCAAAAAACGCATTATATTTTTGGTTAAAACACCTTTAATAGTTTTATCAGTATTTAACAAAATAGAGGCATGGCGCTCATAAATAAAAGATGCTTTTGTTTTAATAAATTGGGGAATGAAAAAAGCTTTTAAACCGTCGTCACAAACACAAATTATATCTGGCTGAAGTGTACTGACTTGTTGTTGTAATCTCTTTTTATAAGCCATTATGTAACTAAAGATATTTCCTTTCACTTCTATACTTACAAATTTTATCTTTCTTGAAAATTCATAAAACGGATTGGTATTATTGTTGTTTAAGGACAAAATCGTTACATCATAATTATAATGCTCCACCAAATAGGAAGCTTTAACAGAAAGTACGCGTTCAAGTCCTCCTGCTCCATTAATCCCGTTGGTTATGTATAGAAGTTTCATTTGTTTTTTATTAAACGATTGTATTATAACTAATTAAAAAAGGTTATGTCAATCTACGTAAAAGGGGAGTTTTTGAAAAAATTAAAACTACAATACCAGATAAAATAAAAATAAGCAATGTAAAAAAAGGAATTGTAAATATAATATTATTTTTTAGCAACAAATTTTCTTGGTTTTTAAACAATAAATCAACAAATATTGGGTGAATTATGTAGATACCAAAAGTAAGACCGCTCAATTTTGTTATTATAACTTTAAATTTCGTTGAGAAATTTGTGTTTAATTTGAATTTTATCATAAATATAAAAATAGAAATACTTTGTATGATAACTAAAGGATTTAAATAATCATAAAAATAAGTAATTACAGTTAAGTTTTGATTCCTGAAAAATAGTGTAAATAAGGCTATTGTAACAGAAATAAAAAACCATATTGCAAGATAAAAATATTTATTAAATTTGAAATTTAGTTTTGAAAGTTCTTTTCCAATCATAAAATAACCCAAATAGGAAATAAATTTAAAAGCAAAAAACAGATTATTTTGACCGAAATGTCTCAACCAAATATTATTGATGGATCCAGCAATAAAGATTGTAACTATTATTTTTAAACGGTATTTAAAATCAAAATTTTCATGAATTAAAGAAACAATTGGGGTAACGAAATATATGCCAAGAATTAAATAAAGGTACCACAAGTGATAGTATGGTTCACCAATATATAATCTACCTATTAGATCTTTAATTGAAAAAAAATTATATATATATACATTAAACATTATAAAAAATATTGACCAAAAAACTAACGGAATTAATATCCTGCGCATCCTTTTCTTGAAAAATAAATTTGCGTCTAGAAATGACTTTTCATTTATTAATAAAGTACCGCTAATCATAATGAATATTGGCACACTCCATCTACTAAATGCATTTAATAAATTTGCAAACATCCAAGATGATTTAGAAATTTGAATATCCGTTTTTAAATAGTAGCTAGTGACATGAATAACTACTACAGCAAAGGCAGCAAATAATCGCATTAAATCAATTGAATTATTATTTTTCATTACTGAATTTATATTCATAATTCATTTCTAGGGTTATTTTGTTTTTTAATCAAACATTTTTGATTTACATAAACAGACATGTTCACCGCCACCTAAAATTTTTCTTTTAAAAGACCATGAAACTAATGGCATAACATACAATAATTGTTTAAAGAATAGTCTTGGGTATCGAACTAATTTTATTTTACTACATAAAGTAGGAGATGAACTTTCTGGCATTAAAACATCAAAAGTTCCTTTTGGAATAATAGACGGAATTATTAGGGAATCAATGATTTCGAAATTATTTCGAAATTATTTCTTTTAATAAAATCCTCATACTTTTTTGGTGCCCAAAAATTTTACATGACCATCCTCGTGATTTTCTCCTTGATTTACTGGAGGAACCTCTCCAAACCACTCTCCGGATGTTTCCATTGGTGTTTTTATCAAAAGATATTGACATCTTTTAGAAAGTTTTTGAAGAAATAAATCTGGTTCCATAACATGCTCTATTACATCAAACAAAGTAAATAAATCAAACGTATTTTCCCCTTCATTCCATTCCTCAACCCTGGATTCAACAAAATCAATATCACGAAATAATATTTTTCCTGTGGTTGTGAATTCTTTTACTATTTCAAAAACGGTAGTTTTAGGTTTTAATCCTTGTTTTTAAGCAATAAAAAATGACATTGCATTGGCTCCAAATCCAAAACAACCACCAATATCAGCATAAGTAGTAATAGTATTTGTATGCTTTAAGAGATTTTTGCCAAATAGTTGAAACAATAACTTACTTTTAAAAGCAGCTCGCGTAGGGTATCCGGGTCTCGCAATTACTTTACTCGGATATGATGAATAAAATTTTGCATGATCAAAGTTGGTGCTTTCCATTTTTTATTGATTTTAAGGATATTTATTTATTGAATTTAAGTTTTAATACAAGATTATTAATCATTTTTTTCTCATATACATTAAGACCAAATAGCCACATAGATAAAATATAGCAAAGACAGTATACAATAATTGATAGAATTAGTAGTAAATAGTGATTGATATCAACAAAAAATATAATTGTTAATCCAAATATAATTGGAAAAACTATAGCCGGTAAGAACTTAATAATTTCTTTCCAAAACATAATCATGTTCAATCCAATCTTTTTATGATAGTACCAATTCATAATAAAAACATTACCTACAATTAAAGAAATTCCAGTTCCTATTGCACAACCTATCCCTCCATACATTTTTCCTAAAGGAATACTTATTGCAATGTTCGAAATAGCAATTATAAAATAACATATTGAACGGAATTTATGTTTGTTTTTTGCTCGTTGTATTTCAATACCAATACTTTGTATAAAAGGAATGGTGGCAGAAATAATTAATATTAATGCAATAAAATACGAATCATTATACTCATTACCAACCCACAAAATTATAAATGCTCTTCCAAAAACAATAAAACTTGATGCAATAAATGTTAATACTATAAATTGAATTCTTCCTGTTCTTATCATTACACCAAGCAATTCAGTATTATCATCTTTTTCAGCTACTATCTTATTGATTTCAGGAATAAAAACCGTGGCTATTATAGCAGCAAAAGACATATAGTATTTACTTAAAGCAGCACCAATACTATAAACAGCAACCGAAGCAGTACCTTGAACCCGTGCTAAAATAAAACTATCCACTGTCCAGTTTATTTGATCTATAATCACATTTAAAAAAATAAAAGAAGAAAAAACACTCATTTCTTTAAATAATGAAAAATCAAAGTTATTAAATAAAAACTGTATATTTAATTTTTTAAAGCAAAAATATATATTAGCAAGATTAAATACAATGGTTAATATAGCTGTAACTGAAACCATCCCAATGGAACCATATCCTAACAATAATATTGGTAAAATGGTTAACGGACCTACTATTATTTGAATTAAACCTATAACTTTTTGAAAAATAAACTTTTCATGTGCTGTAATATAGACATAAAAATTGGTTGCAGGTAGAGACAAACACATATTAATGACTAAAATTATTAATAAAATTTTACCTGTTGCTAATTCTTGAACAGAAAGTTTGGAGCCTAAAACAGAGTCTGAATAAAAAACTAAAACTAATCCTGCTAGTAGTGTAATTAATGAAATAGCTGTAAAAATAAACAAAAACATCCCATTAAGTTGTGCAATTCCAATTTCGTCATTTTTTGCTTTATTTCTTGCATAAAAGCGCATATAACTTCCACTAAAACCAAAATTTAATAACCCCAAATAACCAATTATAGATGCCGCCAAGCTATACAAACCATATTCGTTTTTACCCAACAAATTAAGCATTATTGGTGTATATAATATACCTACTAAATTGCCTAACCCAAGAGAAATATAAGAAAGAATAACACCCGCTTTTCGTTGGTTCATATGTGTATTAGTGAAATTAATAAAAAGTTGGTTTTAAGCATTTTTTAAAAGAAATACCATTTTATAATTTTATTAGACTATTAAATATAAGCCTATGACTTATTAATAGTAACTTTTGATTTCAAGTATTTGATTATTTTAATGTTAGCTGTGCCATCTCCATACGGATTATGTGCGCTTGCCATGGTTTTATAATATTGCGCGTCTGAAAGCAATTTTGTTACTTCGCTGATGATTTTACTCTTGTTTGTGCCAACCAATTTTACAGTTCCTGCATCCACTGCCTCTGGACGTTCTGTTGTATCTCTTAAAACCAAAACGGGTATTCCTAGCGATGGGGCTTCTTCTTGAACACCTCCAGAATCAGTTAAAATAATAAATGATTTTTTCATTGCCCATACAAAAGATGGATAATCTAAAGGAGCTATTAAAAAAACATTGTTAGTTTTATCAAGAATCGAATAGACAGGACCTTGTACGTTTGGATTTAAATGTACAGGGAACACAAAATTTACATCGCTATTTTCTTCTGCCAACTGTTTAATGGCTTCACAAATTGCAATAAACCCGTCTCCAAAGTTTTCTCTTCGATGTGCTGTAATTAGTATCGTTTTTTTATTAAAATCAATTGTTTTTTTTAATTGTTCAATGGCTTCATTTGAATAATCTTGATCTAATTTATTAACTGTCCAGAATAATGAATCAATAACTGTGTTTCCTGTAGTTACAATTGTATTAGGAATTACTTTTTCATTAATTAGGTTTTGTGCAGCATTAGTTGTCGGTGCAAAATGAAAATCGGCAATTCTACCGGTAATTGTTCTGTTCATTTCTTCTGGAAAAGGAGAGTTTTTATTAAATGTTCGTAAACCTGCTTCTACATGTCCTACTTTCATATTAATATTAAAGGCAGCAATAGCGCACATTGTTGATGTTGTTGTATCACCATGTACCAATACTAGATCTGGCTTAAAATCATTCAACACTAAATCAAAATTAGCCAAAATACGAGCACTTAATTGATTTAAACTTTGATTTGATTTCATTAAATCTAAATCATAATCAGGTTTTATTTCAAAAAAATCAAGCACTTGATCCAGCATTTCTCTATGTTGTGCAGTAACACAAATTTTAATTTCAAATAAAGCATTTTTTTTTAGCTCATGAGCCAAAGTTGCCATTTTAATTGCTTCAGGTCTAGTTCCAAAACATAATAATATTTTATTCATTTTTTTTAGCTATTATAACTTTCTTATCATTAATTTTTAAATTGGCTAATTAATTATAATTGCTTTTTCTAAAAAAGCAATTGCTTTAGCTTTTTCCGTATTAATTATTTCTCCAGAATTTGAGAAATTCATTTTAAAAAAAGATGAATCAGTATTGCTCATTTCAAATCTATCTACCATTTGAAATTTTTCTAATATATTTGAAATCCTTGTTTGCATGCTTTCGCCTCCCACTCTACTATAAACAGAAAAAGGTGTTTGTAATACTATTGAAAAAACTACGCCATGAAAAGAATCGGTTAAAAACAAACTGGCATCGTTGATGTAATCAACCCATTCAGATGGTGTAATTGCATAAAATTTTGAATCTATAAAATTGTTTAAATTTATAATTTCATAATCTTTAGAAAGACTTGTTAAAAGAGACTCTACATTAGGTGTTTTTTCTCCTAAAAAATAAGTTAGAATATAGTTGCCTGATGGCTTATTTTTATGACTATTTGCAAACTGCAACCATTCTTGTTTTGAAAGGCACATAGTAGGGTCACAAAGAACAATTGCTTCTTTGTTTGTAAAGTTTTTAACAATTTCTACACCGCTTGCTTCACGAACGCTAATGTCTGTAAAACCTTGTAAGCCTAGTTTAAATTGCGCTGCATATTCATTTGAAATTGTTGCACTACCAAAACTTGGAGAAAAGGTTTTTCTCTTTTCTTTGGGAGCAAATTTTAGAAAAACAAAATCAGCAATAGAATGATTAAACCAACCCCAAATTTGATCGCTACCCACACTAAAAAAAGAATACTTTTCATGAAATCTAGTATCTATTTGTAATGGATTTACAAAATCATTTGACTCGCTCATGTATTGTTTAGCATGTTTTTTAAAATTTTTTTCTCTTAAATTTTTTAAATAAGTAACTTGACTATTTGATCTAAAAAATAAAATATATTTAATAAAAATTTTAATTCTAATAAACAGTGGATCTTTAAATGGCAGGTCTTCATATTTTATTATTTCCGAATCAAAACCTAAAGATTTATAGACTTGCTGAGTTGCATACATTTGCAATCGATTGCCATAATTATTGTACCCAAAAAGTGTTATGATACCTATTTTTTTCATTTTACTATTTTAAATCAGTTTACTAATTGATAAAACTTTTCCATAACATTTAATTTGCTAAACTGATCAGGGCATTTTGTGTGCATTTTAAGAAAATTATATTTTTCCTGATCTTTACTTAATTCAAAAACTGCATTTGCTAATGCGCCTGCATTTTGTTTGACCACAACAGAATTATAATTATTTGTGTAATCTCTTATACCTTCATTATCTGTAATTACACATGGTATATTTAATGCCATTGATTCCAGAATTGATAATCCTTGAGATTCAATGTAGGATGTATGAATATATAAATCAGCATTTTTTATGAAGGGATATGGATTTTTCATCTTTCCTTCAAAAATTACATGATTTTCAGTTTTTGTGTTTCTAGACAGCATTTCCATTTTAACTAAATCTTCACCATCACCAATTACGTGCCAATGAAAATTTGTAAAACCTCTTTTTAAGAGTAAATCAGTTGCAAAAATTACATTTTCAATATGCTTCTCTGGTGCAATGCGACATGCAGTTATAAAATGTTTTTTTTTATTGTTGAAATTTGGATTAAATTCCAATGCCATCCTATTTATATTGCTGACATCAATCATATTAGGAATTACTTTTAAATAATTTTTAATTGATGGAATGTTTTTTAGTAACATTTTTTCAGTTGAAGTTGAAACGGCAACGATATTTTTTATTTTGTTACAAGCTTCTTCAAATTGTTTAAGTTTTTTTTCTGATAAATTCATTTCACCGTGATGCCACCATGTTGATTTTTTTTTGGCATTGACAATATATTGAACAACATCAGTACAAAAACCTGTCCTAAAAGCTATAGCAAAGTCGTAATCATTCTTTCCAATTAAAGGTGTTTTTAATAATTTCAACAATACATTATTATTTAATACGCTACATATAAGAAATATAATTCTAGCATAAAGTGACAAAAAATCTTTTTCTTTTAAGCTTCTAATAATACTTGATGCAAAACCTCCATATGTATTGTTGAGATCTTTAAAAATAATATTTACTGATAGTGGAATACTGTTATAATATTCTCCCTTTCCCTCAAAAAGCAATAAATCAACTTCGTATCTTTCATAATTAATGCTTCTTAATATATCTAAGAGCGCCTTTTCAACACCACCATATCTCATGTGACCATTAATAAATAAAATTTTCTTTTTTTTCAATTTATTTATTATTAAGTAATTTAGAGATTACTTGACATGGATGAAAATCAGATACGGGTTGCTTTTCAAATTCTTCAATTCCACTCGTAAATGATTTCATTACACTCACTATTTCTTCTAAATTGTTATTGCAAAAATGGAATCGATTATATTTTTCAAAATATGATTTAATCATTACAATTTCATCTGGTGTACCATCTAAAATAAAAAGAATTGGTTTGGTAGTTGCTGAATAATGGTATATTTTTCCGGGAATTTGACCTCCTTTAACATTACATAGATGGACCAAAACATCACTTTTCTCTTGCACACTTACTAACTTATCAATGGTGACTCTTCCACAAACCTCAATCGTTTTTGTAGTTTCTAAAGATAAATCTGAATCTCCATAAATATAACCAAACCCATTAATTTCTATAAGTGCTTGATAAAAAGGAACAATATTTCTAGTTATTGAAAAATAATCACCAAAATATCCAAAATGTACAACACTGGATTTATTTCTTGGTTTATTTTCTCCCATTTGTAAATATGGAAGAGGTATATGATTCATTTTATGAGCACAATCCTTGAAATGTGTTTTCTGATATTCTAATGTTAAAGTACTTACATAAAAAATTTCTTTAGCCGCTTTTAACAATCTATGCTCTTCTTGTTTCACTTTTTCGTCGTGCCCTGCATAGAGATCAAAAAACCATGGGTCTTCCCAAATTTGAATCCATCTTTTACATTTTATGTGTTTTTTTGACAATAGGTCCATAACTAATTTGTGGCTTGCCGCTGGAGTCGAATTAGAAATTACTATGTCATATTCACGTTCTTTTTTGAACTTGGAAGCGTTTTTTAACCAAGTTATATTCAAATTATACAGCCTGTTTGGATTAAATATTTTAGTATAGATATTTTTTATAAAACTTCTCGTATAACCTTTCCATTTAAAATGAATTCTAGCTTTATTGAGAATAGTACCTTTGATATTATTTGATCTGAAGTTTGACTGATTTTTTTTGTCAAAAATTTTTTTTGTATAATGCTTAAGGTTTTCAATGGATGAAACAGAATTGTAAGTATAATAATTTGCCTTATCCCATTCAGGTAAAGAACTATCTTCTTCACCCCAACTAGAACTAGCCATTATAATATCTACGTCACAATTATTATCTAACAAACCTTGAACATAGGCGTTATGACTAATATTTGCAGAAGTATTTCTTCTTAAATTTGTACCAACTACATATAAAACTTTCATTTGAAACATATTTTTTAGTATAATTATCTTTTTGATGATAAAAAAACTATCTATTTAAACAATTTTTTTCTTCTAACAAAATCACATATTACAACTAGTACATTTACTGTTAAGATCTTATTCATATAATTTTTTATATAGCCTATTTATTTTTAATTTTTTCTAGAAAAAAATGTTTTAATAACTATTTCAATTAACCTATTTTTTTTATGAATAAGTAATCTTCTCTTGTGGTAAATCTTTGTTAAAAAACGTAATTTTTTTAAGTGTTTCTCGATTGTTTTATCAAAAAAATTTGCATCGGGATTGTTTCGCCAAATCTCTAAACTTTTAGCACGAACTTTCATACGTTGTTTTTGAACCATTTTAAAATCAATAGTTACCTTTTCATTTTCATATCTTTTGGGTGGCATTATAGATTTATTTTCTTTTTTTACCCAATTAAGTCTTACAGACAACCCCGTATGCCTATGATTAAAACTTCCTTGCTGTGATGCTAAAAAATTATTTAAAGATAAATCTTGCAACCTTAAGTCCTTAATTTCAATACCTTTTTGAATTATATTTTCTGCTAAAGTTGAACGGGTTACAACTATACTATTTCCTAATCCATCATTAGTGAAAGGATGGATCCATGCATCACCTAAAGAAATATCAGCCAGCTCGGTAGTAACATCATCGCAAAAATCGCAGGCGTTAGATTTAAACATTCCAGTTCCCCACATATCGCCAATTGTTTGCATTCTTACTTGCTTAAATTCTTGATTTGAATCATAAGCACCAAAAGAATAATCATTTGATTGACTTTTAGGATTTTTTATTCGGTAATCTTGTTTACTATATGTTGATTTAATTTCGGCTTTTTGTGCTAAATAATCTGTGAAGAAATTACTTTTTAATCCCCCGCAAATTATTCCAATTAAAAAAGGAATTTTCTCTTTATATTCTGGATAATAAAACTGCTTTAATCGTATGGCTTTAATAAAACAAGCAATACCTGATACTGCTACCTTGCCTTTAATACTATCTAAATCAATGAATAATTTTTCTAAAGTAACTGGTGTATATTTAGTTTTAGATATTTCAACAATATTTGATACATCATTAAATAATTGATATTCATATTTGCCATCTACTTCCTTAACAATAAAAATATGATCAACTATTTTGTCGGTTAACAATTTTTCAAAAACATACGTTGCAATTCCACCTGATGAAGATGTTGGTCTATACTCCTTTGAAAAACCGACATAGGTGTTGATGTATTTGCCTATTTTTTGCTGTCTGTTAGTTGCCTCGTTTAAAAATAAATCCGCTAAAACATTTTCATTATATACCTCTTTTTCTGGGTTGGGGTTAAAAGGACATATTTTAACAGCCAAACTGTTGAATGAATCATCTAAAAGCGGTACTAAAAAACCTTCTTCATCCCAAACCATTCTGGAAGTTTCAGATTCTGAAATGCAAATTCCACAACCCGTACATAATTTTTTTGAAACAATATCTTCTATTGTAAAAGTCATTTTAATTTAAATTTTGAAATATTCTAAATAACTTACTCTTAAATTAGTTTGTTTAAATCCCCTAATAGTTGAAAAAAGGTGTTAAAAAAATTACTCTAACTCTAATTGATTAATATTTTTTGAAATGACAAACCCCATTTAATTTAGTTTTTTTTGAGTATTATGAATTAAATAGATTCTCTATCATTCCAACGGCTTCGCCTCCTGAGTCACAGTTTGTGCTCACCAAAGAAATTTATTTTGAAGGTGTTTTACCTATTTATACATTATCTTGTCAGCGTAATGACGCATCCTAATTCTTCTAAAACCAATTGTACTTTTTTGTCATTGGCATTGGTTATGGTGCCTTCTTTCCCTTTAAACGGTCCGGCTGGGATGGTCATTTTGGTTCCCGGCTGAAGTGCTGTTGTTTCTACACTTGCAAATGTATCTTGCAAGGTATATTGTAATCTTTCTATTTCTTGGGGGGCTACTAAGGCGGGCTTGCCCAACCAAAATAAATACCGCACTACGCCTACCGCCTGAAACACGTTTTGTCTGTCGGCTTCCGCTATATTCACAAATACATACGAAGCTATCAATGGGGTTTCGACTTTTTTCTTTCGGTCTGACCATTGTTTTACTTGCTTCACCATCGGGCAATAAACTTCAATGCCCAATTTTTCTAACCTTTCGACCACTTTTTTTTCATTGCGCGGTTTGGTATATAATGCAAACCAAGGCATCAGCTTGGGTTGTTTTTTATCTCACATACAAAAATTGACATCTCTTCCATATCGTTATTCAACTAAACTTTCATAGATACGTAATCCATTTCCCTTATAACTCGAAGATAACATAAACTGTATTTTTCTATGAATGACTTCTTCTATTTTGGGTGCTAATTGTATGATGTATTCGGTGTTTAAATCGTTTCCAACTACTATAACTTCAATAGTGCCACTGTCGTTTCCGTTGGCATAATCGCCAACTACTACAATTTGTTCAACAGCTCCCATTCGCTCCAAAATCATGTCTACAATGGCATCAAGGCCAATGTGTTGAAATACAATTTTTTGTAAGGTCGCAAACAAGGGATGCTTGGTATTGGCATTATAGTTGACTCTGTTTTGGATGGTTTCTTTGTTTAAATAACCTGCTTCTGAAAGGTTGTTGAGTTCCTTGCGAATGGCGTTGGTCGATTCGTTCATTTCATCTGCCAACCCTCGCAAATGTCCATTGGTAGCGGCATTGATAAAGAATTTTACCAATAATCGGATGCGGGTTTTAGAAGTGATTAACGTTTCTAGCATGTATTTGCATGTATAATGAGTAACAAAAGTACTCGCTTTTTTTGAATGTGCAAATTTTTGGTGAGATTTTTTTTTAGGCAAAAGGCAATAGGCAATAGGCAAAAGTGAATGGAGGGGTGGTCGCTTTGCTCTTGATATACTGTAATAGGGTCGCTTCGCTTCTTTTTTCACGAATTAAAAAAATTATCGCTTCGCTCTGTTTTTTAACACAGATTACACAAATTACACAAATTGTCGCTTCGCTTATTGACATATAGCTATTAATAGAAGTGTCGCTTCGCTCCTTTTTTAACACAGATTTCACAAATTTCTCAAATTTCACAAATTTCACTAGGTTTCGCTTCGCTATTGGGATGATGGACTTTTTTTGCCACGGATTAACGGATTACACAAATTACAAAAAATTGTCGCTTCGCTCTGTTTTTTAACACAGATTACACAAATTACACAAATTGTCGCTTCGCTTATTGACATATAGCTATTAATAGAAGTGTCGCTTCGCTCCTTTTTTAACACAAATTACACAAATTACACAAATTGTCGCTTCGCTCTTTGAAGAACTGTTATTACTCAAAGTTACTCAAAGTGGACACAAAGTTACGCAAAGCTGGGATATTTAAATCTTATCAGTTACCTAGTTGTTACTCAAAAATACCTAGACTTTGACTGATAAATGAGATTGTAACTGCGTGTGAAAACTGTGACTGAAAAATATAACCGAAAATTGTTACTGAAATTGAAAACTGAGACTGAAAACTGAGACTGAAAACTGAGACTGAAAACTGCGACTGATTACAGCGACTGATTACAGCGACCGAACACTAATCACTTTTGCCTAATGCCTATTGCTTAATTAAAAAAAAAAAAACCTCTCCCAACCTTTTTGTATCTTTCGTGCTCTTTATAAGAAAGCAACTGATTGTGATAGACGAAAAACTAATTACCGACTGCAAAAAAATGCAACGAGAAGCCCAGCGAAAGGTGTACGACCTTTTGTCGCCGATGTTGTATCGCACGTGCAAACGCTACCTCAAAAAGGAAGAAGAAATTGAAGAAGTATTGGCAGATGCTTTCTTCATAATCTTTACCAAAATTGAGCAACTCAAAGAACCCAAAGCATTTGAAGGTTGGGCGCGAAAAATAGCCGTAAATGGCTGTTTGCTTCAACTCAAACGAAATGTTAATTTTAACTTGTATCTTGAAGAGACATCCTTTGCCTTGCAACCAGAAAGCCTCCCAGATGATACCTTGGAGCACGAAGACTTACTCAAACTTTTAGACTTAATACCAGAAGGGTGTCGCACTGTCTTTAATTTATTTGCAATCGAAGGCTATGCACACAAAGAAATTGCAGCGCAACTACAAATTTCTGAAGGCACTTCCAAATCGCAATTGAATGTTGCCAAAACCAAATTACAACAACTCGTTCATCAACTTTATTTTCAAAAAGCAAAATAATCATGAAAAATCAAGATACACTCATTAACCAATTCCAAAAAGCCGCACAAGACGCTCCCCTACAAAAAGCGCCAAAGCACGACGCTATTTGGGATAAAATTGAGACACGACTCGACCATAAAGAATTGAATACCAAAAAGAAACATTGGCAACGCATTGCCCTTGCCGCTTGCTTTCTTCTTGTGGGATCGCTTCTTTTTCAATGGTTTCAAAAACCTGCTCAAGTCTCTATTACAGCACCAGTTACCGTTCAAGATACTATTCAAAATTCGGTGGTAACAGCACCTAAATCAACAGATACCCTCACTACAACCGTTATCAAACCAGAAGCCAAAGCGCTTCTAAAAAAACAACTGGAGTCGAGTGCAGTGGTCGTAAACGCAACTCCTCCTCCACCTCCCATGGCACCACACGATGAACCAATGCAAGTCATTAAAAAATCAAATGGATTGCCTTTCAAAAATAGGGTTTTTGACGCCAGAGGGGTTACTTACATAGATGCCGAGGTTGTTTCTGATAAACAAAACACTCCACAAACCCTAGAAAAAGCACCTCCTTTAGTCATTTTAGACGAAAAGGCCATTACCGGTGCGTCCAAAAACTATAAATCAAAAACCGAATCTCAATTAAACAATTCTGATGATATCGAAACCGTTACCTATCTGCCCAACCCTTTGTACATCATCAACGGGGTCGAATATTCCGAAAAGGAACTCTTTGGCACACATCCAACAAGTCCTTATTACCCTCTAAACGAGCAAGATATAACAGATACTAAAATCTTGCAAGGTAATCAAGCCACCACTGCCTATGGTGACAAAGGTGCCAATGGGGTTGTCATTATTACCACCAAAAACGGAAAACCAAAACCCATTAAACAAAAAAAATAAGTCGCTTTTTTATGGGCCCAAATCTGGCTATCCGCTGTAGCCCTCGGTTGCACGGCTTTTTTTCTTTAACTTGCCAAGAGCTCCTGGCGTCGCTTTGGCAAGTCAAGAAAAAATAGCCGTCCCGCCCTCGGGGCTGCCGCTACTATCCAGGGGCCTCCGCATTTCAGTTGTCAATTTGACCTAAAAAACACATTTTTAATTTTAAAACAAATCCTTATGAAAACACTTCACCGCATTTCATTAGCCCTAGCTATGTTCTTTTGTTACCTAGCTCCAACCCATGCGCAAGATAGTCTTGCCACTGCTACACTCCGCATCATCACTGGAATCGTCTCCGATAACATCGGACCCATTCCAGGAGTTCAAATCGTAGTAAAAGGTACCACAAGAGGTACCTCTACCGATCTCAACGGCGCTTATTCTATTCAAGTCAAAAATGGCGAATTTCTTGTTTTTTCCTTCATCGGATTGGAAACGAAAACCGTAAAAGTACCCAAAACAAAAGTGCTCAACATTCAATTGCAACCTAGTCAAAACCAACTGCAAGAGGTTGTAGTTACTGGTTATAAAGTCAAACAAACCAAAAACGCAATCGTTTCAAGTCAAAAACAAATAACCAAAAAAGACAAAAAGATTGCACTTCAAGGCAAAGTTTCGGGCTTGCAAATAAGTCCTAATTCAGGTTATACCAATCAAAAAATAGTACTTCGAGGCAATCGAAGCATTACTGGCACCAACACCGCATTGGTTGTTATTGACGGTCAAGTAGCTTCTGCAGAAACCTTGCAACAAATACCTCAAGATGTAATTGATAAAGTACATGTGATCAAAGGGGCGCAAGGTGCTTCTATCTATGGAGAACAGGGGGTAAATGGTGTTTTGGTAGTAACCACAAAAAATCATACCGGAAAAAACGCCGATGGAACATCAGACGCTTTGAATACATCTGTAACCGATGATTTAGAAGTCATCCCAGCCCTTGAACCCAACGATGAATCGTATGAAACCTTTACTGAAAACCCATTTGAGAGTCCGAAGAAAAATGCACTTTCTACTTTCTCAATCGATGTGGATAATGCCGCTTATACCAATGTTCGCCGTTTTATCAACAACGGTCAAAAAGTTCCCAAAGATGCCGTTCGAATAGAGGAAATGATTCAGTTTTTTAAATACAAGTATGCACAACCCACGACCGACGAGCCATTTGCTATTGACACCGAATACAGCTCTTGCCCGTGGAATGTCAATCATACATTGGTTCGCATCGGACTAAAAGGTAAAGAAATCCCAACCGAAAAAATTCCTGCCTCAAATCTTGTTTTTCTAATTGACGTTTCAGGTTCCATGTCAGATGTTAACAAACTGCCTTTGGTAAAAGAATCTTTAAAGTTGCTGGTGGCTCAAATGCGCAAACAAGACCGCATAGCTATTGTTGTGTATGCTGGTGCTGCAGGATTGGTTCTTCCGTCCACATCTGGAGATGAAAAACGAAAAATAATCGCTTCACTCGACCAACTTCAATCGGGCGGAAGTACTGCTGGTGGCGCTGGAATCGAATTGGCATACAAAGTGGCAGCAGAACAATTTATAAAAGAGGGTAACAACCGTGTGGTTTTGGCTACCGACGGCGATTTTAATGTGGGCGCTTCTAGTGATGAAGACATGGAGAAATTGATTGAAGGCAAACGTAAATCGGGTGTGTTTTTAACCTGTTTAGGTTACGGAATGGGCAATTATAAAGACAGTAAACTGGAAACGCTCGCAGATAAAGGAAACGGAAACTATGCCTACATCGACAGCATGCAAGAAGCCAATCGTTTTTTGAATAAAGAATACAAAGGAGCCATGTTTACCATTGCCAAAGATGTAAAAGTACAAATTGAATTCAACCCAATGCACGTAAAAGCCTACCGACTTATTGGCTATGAAAACAGAAAACTAGAAGCCGAAGATTTTGTAAATGACGCCATTGATGCAGGTGAAATGGGAAGTGGCCATACCGTTACTGCTCTGTATGAAATAATTCCAGAAGGTACCGATTCTGAATTATTTACTGCTACATCTGATTTAAAATATACTAAAACCCCATCCACATCAGCCACCGCATTTCCAAATGAATTGGCTACCGTAAAATTTAGATACAAAAAACCAGATGAAGATACAAGTAAAGAACTCGTGCGAATCATTCCAACCACATCAAAAAATCTAAAATCGGCAAGCGAAGATTTTAAATTTGCATCAGCAGTAGCTTGGTTTGGTCTTATTTTACGGGATTCCAAATTAGTTAAAAACAAATCCAAAGAAGCCGTTATCGAATTAGCAAACGAAGGAATAAGCACCGATTCTGATGGCTATCGTGAAGAGTTTGTACGATTAGTGGAAACTGGGGAGTAGGTTTTTTTTAAGTTTTTTAGGCATTAGGCAAAAGTGAGAAGTGGCTAGTGAGTAGTGATTAGTGACTAGTAATATCCTAATTAAAAGAGAGAAAAAATGGAAAACTGAAACTTTGCAACTTTGCAACTCTTTTACTTTGTAGCTCTTTAAACTGAGACTGCGTCTGTAAACTGCGTCTGTAAACTTTCAAAATTCTTATAAAAAAAAGAGCAAAATTAGTTTTGCTCTTTTATTATTCAATTTAATAGACTCTCTTCTTTTTTCTATATAGTACGAAAGCTACTGTAATTGCTATTAAAACCAATAACGGTAAACCATCTGAAATGGGTACTACTATATCTATTGTATCTGATTCCCCTTCTTCTGGTACTTCTGCAACTATATTTTGTAATGGTACGAATAGCAATAATGCAACGCTAACTATTTTTTTTAAATTCTTTTTCATCGTTCTTCTAATTATTTTACCATTATTTTTTGTTTGTACTCTTTTCCGTCACAGTTAACTGAAACTATATACACTCCTGTTGCTAATGCTTGTTTTGGATTCACTAGCAATGTATTGGTTGCATCCGTTTGTGTTTGATAGATTTCTTGTCCCAAAGCATTATGTATCTTTACAACCAATTTACCTGAAACAGACGCTGGCAATTGGATCGAAAATTGACTATCAACTACTGGATTTGGATATATTGTCAAACCTTTAGATTCAAATGAATCATTGTTTAAGCTTGTGCTGAAAACAATTTTAAATCGGTCTTCGCCAAATGATAGGGCATCGCTAGTGGTACTAAATGTTGCAAAATAATCTTGGCTCATGTCAATTGCTTGTTGGGTATTCAGATAAGTATCTACTAAAAACCCTGTCAAACTCGTATCAAAATTGGTTGCTTTGATTCGGAATGTGTACGATTTATTTGCACCCAATCGTAAGGATTTTATCATTAAAACATCTGAAGCTACTACCGGTGCTTGTGCATTGATATCTAATTTTTTAGATTGTGCAAACCAAGCTAAATTTTCTCCTGCCGATTCTAATTTTGGTACATCGCCATTCCCTATCTGATTATCAAAATCAGACCCAAATACGGTCGTAATTCCATCTATTGGATAACCGCCAAGTGCTAATTCGGTCGGTGCATATAATAAAACTGAAAGTAATGTGTTCTGATTGTTTGTTCGCAACACAAAAGGAGATGTTAACGATTTATTCGATTCGTTGAATGTTAAGGTTCCTGCTGTTCCTAGAGTCGTGTTTTTTACAAAAAAGGCTTGCCCTGCTTGTATGTAACGATTAACATTTGAAACTCCTGTATTGCCATAACTATTTAAATTATCTGATAAATTATACGAAACATAACGCCCTCTTTGTGCCGCAGTACCCAAATTGGTATCCCAAACATAATAGGTGTCGGTTAATCCCGTTTTGGTTACCAAATCCCAATCTATTGGACTCACATACGGATTAGCTACCAAGCTGAATCCGTTGGTGGTGGTATTGTTTGTATTGTTTATAGCGGTAGGTGTTGAACTTGCATGTATCGTTACCGTTCCTGTTTTTAATGTACCGGTTGCCGATAACGTAATGGCTGTATTCATATTATCCGCTGAAGAGGTAGTAATTAAAGTTGGTGTTCTATCACCTCTAACGAGTAATCGGTAGCCTTTTTCTGCTTCTAGATTAGTGGCGTCGGTATTGGCAATAGCCGTCCAACCTGTTCCAGTACCAACTTGATTGGAATACGTATACATTGAAGGATTACCTG
>CAMAWT010000014.1 GCA_945862065.1 Flavobacterium psychrophilum
CCGGATTGAAATGGAAAGCCTTGTGAACATAAAAGCTGTTTTTTTCTTGGCTTGCAACAGCGACCATCGGAAGCTCGTTGCAAGCCTAGAAAAAAAGCTTTTATGGAGCAAGCTTGCAATGAAAAGCCGGATGGGCTTCTGGAAAAAAATAAATACCTTATATATATTGTATGTGTTTTGTTTATCGACTATATTTGCAAACTATAAATTTTTTTGAAATGATTAAGATTACGCTACCTGATGGTTCGGTAAAGGAGTTTGCGAAAGGAAGCACTCCGATGGATGTTGCGAAAAGTATTAGTGAAGGATTGGCTCGAAATGTTATTTCGGCGTCTTTTGATGGTGTGACTGTTGAGACATCGACGGCTTTGGACACTGATGGTGGCTTGGTTTTGTTTACTTGGAATGACAAAGAGGGTAAAAAAGCTTTTTGGCACTCGACTTCGCATGTTATGGCTCAAGTTTTGGAGGAAATGTACCCTGGGTTGAAATTAACATTAGGGCCTGCTATTGAGAATGGTTTTTATTATGATGTTGATTTTGGTGCGTCAAAAATTTCGGAAACTGATTTCAAAAAGATTGAAGACAGAATGTTGGAAATTTCTAGAGAGAAGCATGAATTTAAATTGCGAGCTGTAACCAAAGCAGAGGCATTGGCATTATATAAAGGTAATGAATATAAAACAGAATTGATTGAAAATCTGGAAGATGGTACGATTACATTTTGTGATCATGCCACATTTACGGATTTGTGTAGAGGTGGTCATATACCGAACACGGGAATAATCAAGGCTGTAAAAATAATGAGTGTTGCTGGTGCTTACTGGCGTGGAGATGAGAAAAATAAGCAGTTGACGAGAGTTTATGGAACATCGTTTCCGAAACAGAAAGATTTGACTGATTATTTGGAATTACTAGAAGAAGCGAAAAGAAGAGATCATAGAAAGCTTGGTAAAGAGTTGGAATTGTTTGCTTTTTCTCAAAAGGTTGGACAAGGTTTACCTTTGTGGTTGCCAAAGGGTGCTGCATTGAGAGACAGATTGGAGCAATTTTTGAAAAAAGCTCAGAAAAAGGCAGGTTATGAGCAAGTTGTAACGCCACATATTGGTCAGAAAGAGTTGTATGTAACCTCTGGACATTATGCTAAATATGGCGCTGACAGTTTTCAGCCGATAAATACACCCGCTGAAGGGGAAGAGTTTTTGTTGAAACCGATGAATTGTCCGCATCACTGTGAGATTTATAATGTTCGTCAGTGGTCTTACAAAGATTTACCGAAGCGTTATGCAGAATTTGGAACAGTATATAGATATGAGCAAAGTGGTGAATTACATGGTTTGACCCGTGTGAGAGGATTTACTCAAGATGATGCGCATATTTTTTGTACACCAGAACAGTTAGACGAAGAGTTTAAAAAAGTGATTGATTTGGTATTGTATGTTTTTGGATCGTTAGGGTTTGAAAATTTTACAGCTCAAATTTCGTTGAGAGATAAAGAAAATAGAGAGAAATATATTGGTACTGATGAAAATTGGGAAAAAGCAGAAAATGCTATTATCAATGCGGCAAGAGATAAAGAATTGAATACTGTTATTGAATATGGAGAGGCCGCATTTTATGGTCCGAAATTGGATTTTATGGTAAAAGATGCTTTAGGAAGAAGTTGGCAGCTTGGAACCATACAAGTGGATTATAATTTACCAGAACGATTTGATCTTACATACAAAGGTGCAGACGATAAACAACACAGACCAGTAATGATTCACAGAGCGCCATTTGGATCGATGGAACGTTTTATTGCGATTTTATTGGAACATACGGCTGGAAATTTCCCGATTTGGTTGATGCCAGAACAAGCAATTATTTTATCATTAAGTGAAAAATATGAAAAATATGCAAAAAAAGTTTTAAATCTGCTAGAAAATCACGAAATTCGCGCCCTAATTGACAACCGCAACGAAACTATCGGTAAGAAAATTAGAGATGCCGAAGTTCAAAAAATGCCGTTTATGTTGATTGTAGGCGAGGAAGAAGAGCGAAATGGAACGATTTCTGTTCGACGTCATGGTCAAGAAGGAAAAGGCAATATTTCTGTAACCATTGAAGAATTTGCTTCAATAATACAAGATGAAATAAGCAAAACATTAAAAACATTTGAAGTTTAACTAAAATAATAAAGCCATAGCAATTAGAAACAACAGAGGTTACCAGCCTCGAGTAGAAAAAAAAGATGAACATAGAATAAATAATTTTATTCGTGTCCCTGAAGTGCGACTTGTTGGAGACAACATAGAACCAGGTATTTTCAAAACTGCAGATGCGATGCGTCTTGCGGATCAGTTAGAATTGGATTTAGTAGAAATTTCTCCCAATGCAGCGCCACCAGTATGTAAAATAATGGACTATAAAAAGTTTGTTTACATGCAGAAAAAAAGAGAAAAAGAGCTAAAAGCAAAATCTACTCAAATTGTTGTGAAAGAGATTCGTTTTGGACCTCAAACGGATGAGCATGATTATGATTTTAAGAGAAAAAATGCTGAAAAATTCCTAAAGGATGGTGCAAAACTTAAAGCGTTTGTATTTTTTAAAGGTAGATCTATCATTTATAAAGAGCAAGGACAAATATTGTTGTTGCGATTAGCGCAAGATCTTGAAGACTTTGGTAAAGTAGAAGCTTTACCAGTTTTGGAGGGCAAGCGTATGATTATGTACATTGCTCCGAAGAAGAAAAAATAATTTTGAAATATGCATTATGCTATAAGCATTAATCATAGCATAAGGCCTACAGCCTAAAGCAATAAAAAAGAAAGTAAGTAAGTTAAATTTAAATAAATTAGGGAAATTATGCCTAAAATGAAAACCAAATCTAGTGCCAAAAAACGATTCAAAGTTACAGGTTCTGGAAAAATTAAGAGAAAACACGCTTTTAAAAGTCATATTTTGACTAAAAAATCTAAAAAGCGTAAATTAGCTTTAACACACTCTGCATTGGTTCACCCAACAGATGAAAGAAGCATTAAACAACAATTAAGAATTATATAATTAGTAATTTGTAATTAGTTCTTAGTAATTAGCTTTTATGCTATTCACTAATCACTATTTACTAATAACTAGAAAATTCTTTAGGTTAAAACAATTTTAATAACCTTGATGTATGGCTTGTAAGTTCTCTAGATTAAATTCGGGACGCCTACCTCAAAAAAAACAAGAAAATTATGCCAAGATCAGTAAATTCAGTTGCTAAAAGAGCAAGAAGAAAAAAGATAATGAAGCAAGCCAAAGGTTTCTTTGGTCGTCGTAAAAACGTTTGGACTGTAGCTAAAAACGCAGTTGAAAAAGCGATGGTGTATGCTTATCGCGATAGAAAACAAAACAAGAGAAACTTCCGTGCATTATGGATTCAACGTATTAACGCTGGAGCTAGAATGGAAGGAATGAGTTACTCTCAATTCATGGGATTAGTTAAGAAAAACGGAATCGAATTGAACCGTAAAGTATTAGCAGATTTAGCGATGAATCACCCAGATGCTTTCAAAGCTGTTGTGAATAAAGTGAAATAAAAACGTTTGTACAACCTGTTTAACTTACTTATAAATTAAATCCCAATTGAAAAATTGGGATTTTTTTTGTTTTAAAATTTCTTTTAAATATTCAAGATTCATAATTCAAAACACAATCGACTTTATAACTTTAGCCTTTATGACTTTTGACTTTAAGACTTTAAGACTTTATGACTTTCGACTTTAACTAAGTCTTTTGCTTTTTCTTTTTAGCAGCGGGAAACAGTACATTATTCAAAATCAATCTAAAACCTGGTGAATTTGGGTGTAAATCTAATAATGTAGGCTCATCTCCTACTCTATGTTGAAAATCTTCGGGGTCGTGACCACCATAAAAGGTAAAAAAACCTTTTCCTTTTTGTCCGTGAATATAACGAGCTTCTTCATTTATTTGATTTTCGCCAAGGACTAAAACGTTGGATTTTATTAAATCTCTTTGATACGAAGTTGTTTGTCCCATGAACCCTTTTACCAATTGTGTATGGTTTTGACAAAGCATACTGGGTATTACATCCCACTTTGCAGAAAACTCCATCAAAGTAAAATAATCTTTTTCCATGGGAATTTTTCGTTTTTCTGTCATGTCTATATCTGAAAATTCATAGTGATCAGGATTTCTGTCAAGAATAAAATTTTTGAATGCGAAAGATTTATTATAATCCATTTTTGTTTGATAGTTTGCCTCGCTCCCATCTCCATCAAACATTGGTTCGCAAATATCGACACCTTCTGCTGCAAGCGAAATATCAAAACTGTCGGTTGCTGAACACATGGCAAACATAAATCCGCCTCCAATAACAAAATCTCGGATTTTTTTGGAAACCGCCAATTTTTCTTCTGAAACTTTATTAAAGCCAAGTGATATTGCCAATTTTTCAGCTTCTCTTTTTTGATCGATATACCAAGGAGCATTTCGATAAGCTCCATAAAATTTACCATATTGCCCTGTAAAATCTTCGTGATGCAAGTGTAACCAATCATATAATATCAACTGATCTGATAGCACTTCTTCATCATAAATAGGTGTAAACGGAATTTCAGCATAAGTCAAAACCATTGTAACAGCGTCGTCCCAAGGTTGTTTTCCTTTTGGGGAATAAACAGCAATTTTGGGTGCTTTTTCTAAAACAACCGTTTCCATATTTTGAGATGGACTGGCAATTTCGTTAAAGATTTGATTGGCATCATTATCAGAAAGTACCTCAAAACTAACGCCTCTAATTTGACATTCTTTTTGAATTTCTGGTGCATCAGGTAGTAAAAAAGAACCTCCACGATAATTTAACAGCCAACTTGCTTTGTAGTTTTTATCCAAACACCAATAGGTAATTCCGTATGCTTTTAAATGATTTTTTTGAGAAACATCATCCATTGGAAGCAATATAAAATTTGCTTTTGCAACCAAAAACATCAGAAAAAATAGAATCGTAAGGTATTTTTTAAATGTCATTGTGTCTATTTATTATAAAAGATGGTTACCTGTTTTCTAAAAATACTAGTATGGAACATCACTATCGTCTGAATTTGAATTAAAATTACTTCCAAAAGCGTCATTGGCTGATGGCAAATTTTTAGTAAGAAACGCTGCTTCGTCGGAGTTCATTTTAGAAGGTAAATCGCCGTATCCGCTTGCGTAGTCCTCTAGATTATCAAATTTTCCTAAGTTTCCTATAAATTTTAATCGCACACTTTCTAGACTTCCGTTTCGGTGTTTAGCAATAATAAATTCACCTTGGTCTTTAGTTGGTCCTTGTTCATCATCATCCCACTCGTCAATTTTATAATATTCTGGACGGTAAATGAATGAAACAATATCAGCATCTTGCTCAATAGCTCCAGATTCACGAAGATCTGAAAGCAAAGGTCTTTTGCTAGAACCACGTGTTTCTACTGCACGAGAAAGCTGTGAAAGTGCAATAACTGGCACTTCTAGTTCTTTGGCAAGTGCCTTTAGATTTCTAGAAATTGTTGAGATTTCTTGTTCACGATTTCCGCCACCTTTCCCATTTCCACCAGCCGTCATCAACTGAAGGTAATCGACAATAATTAATTTTATACCGTGTTGAGAGGCCAGACGTCTTGCTTTGGCACGAAGGTCAAAAATAGATAATGAAGGCGAATCATCTATAAAAAGAGGCGCTTTTTCAAGATCTTTCACCTTAACACTCAATTGTTCCCACTCATGTTTTTCTAGTTTTCCTGTTCTTAATTTTTCTGATGAAAGACCTGTTTCTGATGAAATGAGTCGGGTAATCAATTGAACAGACGACATTTCGAGCGAAAATAGCGCAACAGGATGTCCAAAATCAATGGCAACATTTCGAGCCATCGATAAAACGAAAGCCGTTTTACCCATACCAGGTCGAGCTGCAATGATAATTAAATCGGAGGGTTGCCATCCAGAAGTAACCTTGTCGAGTTTATCAAAACCCGTTGCAATTCCGCTCAAACCTTCTTTATTTGCAATTTCTTCAATACGCTTTTTAGCTTGATTAACAAGGCTTTGCGCTGTTTCTGAGCTTCTTTTTATATTTCCTTGTGTAACTTCATATAGTTTTGATTCGGCTTTGTCAAGCAAATCAAAAACATCTGTTGTTTCGTCGTAAGAATCTTCAATAATTTCAGATGAAATACGAATTAAACTTCGTTGGATATATTTTTGAAGGATGATTCTTGAGTGAAACTCGATGTGAGCTGATGAAGAAATATTTTGTGTTAGTTGTATTAAATAGTAATCGCCACCTGCTAAATCGAGTTTTGCATTTTTCTTTAATTGAGCTGAAACTGTTAACAAATCAACAGGTTGCGAATCTGTGAATAACTGAAAAATAGCTTCAAAAATATGTTTGTGTGCATCTTTATAAAACGCATCCGATTGCAGAATATCTATGACCTCATCTACTCCCTTTTTATCAATCATCATTGCGCCAAGCACTGCCTCCTCAAGCTCTAAAGCTTGTGGGGGAAGCTTCCCTTTTTCTAAATTAATAATGGTAGCTTTTTGTGTAAATGTTGGTCTTGTACTGAGTTGATTTTCCATGTAAGCGAAAGTAGTTTTTTTTATTGTTTGTAGAAAGTTAAGTTATTATGCAGACATGTTAATAAGCGTATGTATTTTGTTAATAACACAAAAAAAATCCGTCTTAAAAAAATTCAAGACGGATGATTTTATAAGATAGTGTAGGATTATTCTTTAAACTCACCCATTTTACTGTATTTATCCATTCTTTGTTTTATCAATTCGGTTGTTGATAAATCTTTTAACTCATTATACGCTTTTGTAATGTATTGTTCAACCGTTTTAAAAGTAGTTGGACGATCATAATGAGCTCCGCCAAGTGGTTCAGGAATGATATCATCAACTAATTTTTGTTTTTTCATATCAGATGAAGTCAATTTCAAAGCTTCTGCTGCTTGTTCTTTATATTCCCAGCTTTTCCATAAAATGGAAGAACAAGATTCTGGTGAAATTACCGAGTACCAAGTATTTTCCATCATTAAAACGCGGTCTCCAACGCCTATTCCTAATGCGCCACCTGAAGCACCTTCGCCTATAATAACGCAGATGACTGGGACTTTTAAACGAATCATTTCAAATATATTTCGAGCGATTGCTTCTCCTTGTCCGCGTTCTTCGGCTTCTAAACCTGGATAGGCTCCAGGAGTATCAATAAAAGTAACAACAGGAATATTGAATTTTTCGGCCATTTTCATCAGTCGGAGTGCTTTTCTGTATCCTTCTGGGTTTGCCATTCCGAAATTTCTATACTGACGCGTTTTTGTGTTGTATCCTTTTTGTTGGCCTACAATCATAAAAGACTGTCCGCCAATTTTTCCTAAACCGCCAATCATGGCTTTGTCGTCTTTGAAATTTCTATCTCCAAAAAGTTCCAACCAAGAATCGCCGCAAAGTGCATTCACGTGATCCATTGTATATGGTCGATTGGGATGACGAGAAAGTTGAACTCGTTGCCAAGCGGTAAGGTTTTTATAGATTTTACGCTTGGTTTCGTCTAGTTTTTTTTCTATTTGCTTGCAAGTGTTGGTAACATCTACTTCTGATTCTAAACCAATTATTTCACATTTGTCTAATTGGTCTTCTAATTCTTTGATGGGAAGCTCAAAATCTAAATATTCCATAGGATTTGTGCGTTATTATTTAATTAATGGATTACAAAGATAAAATATTAAATCTTTTGAAAAAGTAATTTTAGTAATTCTTTTGTATTTAAAATGGATTTTTCAATGTTAAGATATTCTCGTCCGTGTTAGGGATGGAAGTGAAAAGCCCACAGCCACTTGAAGCGCCAGCGGAAAGTGGCGAGGACTTGTAACGGACAGCCCGACGGCAAAAGCCCTGAGCGGCATCTAGATTTGGGCTTTTGCCGGAACACCCAAATTGAAATTAGGCTTTATTTCGGGATTTAATAAATGCGTTGAGCAAGACGGTACTTAAAATAATGAGGGCTCCGATGTAAAATTCGAAGCTCATTTTTTCTTTATCTTCAAAGATTAAAACGGCTAGAATGATGCCGTAAATGGGTTCGAGATTGATGGTGAGCATGACGGTGTATGGGCTCAAAAATTTCATTACAGATGTTGAAACGATGAAGGCATATGCGGTGCAAATGGAGCTTAAAATTAATAAATAGGTGAAATCTGAAGTAGAAAGTTTGAAAAAATCTGTATTGAAACTGGATGTAAAGGCGAGCAAGATGCTAAAGAAAAGTGTGCCACCAGAAAGTTCGAAAAACGAGATGATTACGGGATCGTTTTTTTGTACAAACTTGCTATTTATTACGGCAAAAAGAGCTGAAAGAAATGCTGAGATTAGGGCTAATGCCATTCCGTAATAGTAATTTATCTCCACATTAAAAATGATGTACAGACCTATTACAACTATTAATCCGAAGAAAACTTCGTACCAAACGATTTTTTTTCCGAAAAAGATGGGTTCGATAAGTGAGGCAAAAAAAGCGCCTGTTGAAAGGCAAGCCAAGGTTATGGAAACATTGGATTCTTTTATAGCTTTGAAAAATGTGAACCAATGAAGTGCAATAATTAATCCGGCAAATAGAAACCTGAGAATGTCTTTTTTGGAAATGTTGAGATTTATTTTTTTGAATTTGATGTATCCGAAAATAAAAATGACAGCAAACAACATTCTGAACCACACCAATGGCAATGCATCTAAAGAAATTAGGGCACCTAAAATGGCGGTGAAGCCCCAAATAAAAACTATGAGGTGAAGATGAAGATAGCTTTTGAGGTTATCGTTTTGCATTTCGTAGTAAAAAAATGGCTAAAATTCCGAAAACAATATTTGGAATCCAGACGGCTATGATGGGCGGAGCTGCTGCCTTTTCGCCTAAAATTCCGAAAATTTTATCTAAAAAAACATAAGCAAAAGCAAGCAATATACCAATTGCCAAATTCATACCCATCCCTCCTCTTCGCTTCATGGATGAAACCGAAACGGCGATAATTGTTAAAATAAATGCCGAAACTGGAATACTGTATTTTCTGTAAAGTACTACTAAATAGACATTGATATTGGAAGAACCTCTTTCTTTTTCTTTATTAATAAAATTATTTAAATCAAAATAAGAAAGGGTTTCGGCAATATAAACTAAAGGGGTTAAATCTTCTAGGTCAAAATTAAAAACAGTGTCTTTTTGGACTAAAGTAGTAAGTTCGTCGCTTAAAACTCCTACTTTTCTTTTTTGGAAATTAAATAACGTATAGGTACTATCCTTTTCATTCCATTTGATTCTATTTGCTGACACTTTGTATTTCAGTTTATTGTTTTCAAATTTTTCCATCGAAAAATCGAAAGCGGTTTGTGCATCACTGTTAAAACTACTTACATATATAAATTCGTCTTTACTAATTTGGCGAAGAGTATTTGAACTGCGTCGCATTTCGTTGTCACCATTTCCAGTCAAGTAGGTGTACCTGAAACTATTAAATCCTTCACTTGCCTTTGGTACTAGAATAAACCCCATAAGTAAAGCTAAAAGAGAGACCGTCGTTGCGCCAATTATAAAGGGTCTCAAAAATCTTGTAAACGAAATTCCAGAACTCAAAATGGCAATGATTTCAGTATTATTAGCTAATTTGGAGGTAAACCATATTATAGATAAAAATAAAAAAATGGGAAATAATAAATTGGCAAAATAAATAGTAAAATCAACGTAATAAAGAGCAATTGCTTTGAAAGGCACTTTGTTTTCAATCATTCTGTTTACCTTTTCAGAAACATCGATGATGATTCCGATAGGTACAAACATTAATAACATTACAGCAAATGTGGTAAAGTAACGTTTTAGTATGTATTTGTCAATTATACTTAGCATATCTATTAGTTTATAATCGTTGGCTCATGTTTTTGACCATCATTTCTTTCCAAGTTCTAAAATCTCCTTGAATAATATGTTTTCTTGCTTCTCTAACCAACCACATGTAAAAACCAAGATTATGAATGGTTGCAATTTGCTTGCCTAGATATTCGTTTGCAGCAAAAAGATGACGAAGATATGCTTTTGAATATTCTCTATCTACAAAAGTGATACCCATTTCATCTACAGGAGAAAAATCATCTTCCCACTTTTTGTTTTTAATATTTATTGTGCCGTTTGCCGTAAATAACATACCGTTTCTTGCATTTCTAGTTGGCATTACGCAATCAAACATATCTACTCCCAAAGCAATATTTTCTAATATATTGATTGGAGTTCCCACGCCCATTAAATACCTAGGTTTATCTTCGGGAAGTATAGAACAAACGACGTCTGTCATGGCATACATCTCTTCGGCAGGTTCGCCCACAGAAAGTCCTCCAATGGCATTTCCTTGTTGGTTGGAATTGGCAATATATTCAGCTGATTGCATGCGCAAATCTGTATACGTACTTCCTTGAACTATTGGGAAAAAAGTTTGTTCATAACCATATTTTACGGGTACTTTCTCCAAATGATTGATGCAACGATCAAGCCAACGATGGGTCATTTTCATGGAACGTTTTGCATAATGATAATCACATGGATAAGGCGTACATTCATCAAAAGCCATAATAATATCAGCACCTATTGTACGCTGAATTTCCATCACATTTTCGGGTGTAAAAAAGTGATACGACCCATCAATATGTGATTTAAACTTAACGCCTTCTTCTTTTATTTTTCTGTTTGCAGATAATGAATACACTTGATATCCACCAGAATCGGTCAAAATATTGCGGTCCCAATTCATAAATTTATGTAAACCGCCCGCTTTTTCTAGTATTTCAACTTGAGGTCGAAGATAAAGGTGGTAAGTATTTCCTAAAATAATATCTGGGTTTATTTCTTCTTTTAACTCCCTTTGGTGCACTCCTTTAACTGAAGCAACCGTTCCGACAGGCATAAAAATCGGGGTTTCAATGACACCATGATCGGTGGTAATCTTACCTGCACGAGCCTTAGAATTAAGGTCTTTTTGTAATAATTCAAATTTCATATAATGCTTTTACAAGAAGCAAAGATAATTTATTTTAGAGTGTATAATTTGTAAATTTATATTTTATTTAACGCTGAAAAATTAACATCTCATTAACATTAAAATATACTTACGGTTAAATTTCAATTTGTTTCTTTGTAAAAAAGTTGTAGATGTTTACATTTTTCAAAAAACTAACTAATTTACAAAGAATTACGTTTTTAATAATATTCATAATTTACATACACAATTTGTTTATTGATGTAATGGGAGTAGATGCAGCGCAATATGCAGCTATTGCTTTTGAAATGTCTCAAACTAATTCCTTTTTAGAAGTTAAAGAATTTGGATTGGATTATTTAGATAAACCGCCTTTGTTATTTTGGCTTTCAAGTTGTAGCATCAAACTTTTTGGCCCATCAAATTTTGCTTACAAATTACCTTCTTTTTTATTTTTACTTGGTTCTTTGTTTGCTGTTTATAGAGTTAGCATCTTGTACTACAGTGAAAAAATTGCTATAAATGCTTTTCTTATATTAGCAACTACTCAAGCATTTTTTTTAATTACTAATGATGTTCGTACAGACACTTTACTAACCTCTTGTACAATCATTTCTGTTTGGTTGTTTTCTGAATATTTTGAGAAAAGAAAAATTGTTCATTTAATAGTAGCTTCTGTTTTTTTGAGTTTAGGAATGTTAGCTAAAGGACCTATTGGAGCTATTGCTGTTTTATTTCCGATATTTATACATTTAATGTATCAAAATAAATGGCGAGATATTTTCAATTTTAAGTGGCTGTTAGTTTTAGTAATTGTTGCTTTGTTTCTTTTTCCGATGTCTTACGGTTTGTATAACCAATTTGATTTACATCCAGAAAAAGAAAAAAGCGGCTTGTATTTTTATTATTGGTTGCAAAGTTTCGGAAGAATAACCGGAGAAAATGTTTGGAATAACGGCTTGCCTTGGCATTTCTTTTTAGGGTCTAGTGCTTGGGACTTTTTTCCTTGGATTGTTCCACTTTACGTTGCCGTTTTCTTTAAGATTAAATCCCTTTTTACATCCAAAGACAAGGTGCCTGAGTTATTTTCATTGGTCGGTTTTATTGCTATTTTTGCGATGATGTCTTTATCAAAATACAAACTTCCGCACTATGTTTTTGTAACTTTTCCGTTCGCATCCATTTTGTTATCAGAATATATTTCCAATTTAGATTTTAAATATTGGAAACGTTGGAAAACAATGTTCTACGTTTTCGGAATTATTGTATTGGTACTAATGTTGATTTATCAACAATTCTTCTTTACCCAAACCAATAGTTGGCTTTTGGTTTGCATTGTTCTGCAACTATTTATTTTATTTTATTTTAGAAAATCTAAATCTCAAAGTATTTCTGAACTTGCTATTTTAGTTTTGGTATTAAATGTTTTTTTGAGTTTTGTTTTTTATCCAAAATTATTGTCATTTCAAGGAGATTCAAGTGCTGCAAAATGGGCAGAAACGAACATCAAAAAGGAAGAAATATATGTGTTTGAAAAACCATCGCATTTGTATAATTTCTATTCCAAAAATCCATTTACAAAAGTATTACCAAAATCACAAATTAATACAAACAAAAACGACTATTGGCTTTATATTTGGGAGGAAGATTTACCCAAATTACAATCATTACAAGGAAAAATAACCGCAAAAAAAGAGTTCGTAAATTATCCAATTACACAATTAAAATTGAATTTTTTACTTGAAAATAAAAGAGCAAACGAACTTGAAAAAAGATATTTAATAAAAATTGAAAATTAAAAAAAAATGAAAAAATTATCCATCATAGTACCAGCCTACAATGAAGCCCGAACGATAAATTTGATATTAGATAAAATAAAATCAGTTTCGCTTATAAATGGTATTGAAAAGGAAGTAATTATCATCAATGATTGTTCTACAGATGCAACCGAAGAAGCAATTTTAGGTTATATTAACAAAAATCCTGATATAAATATAAATTATTTCAAACATCCCATAAACAAAGGAAAAGGTGCTGCGCTTCATACCGGAATCCAAAAGGCAACTGGGGATTATTTGATCATTCAGGATGCTGATTTAGAATACGATCCAAATGAATACAACTTGTTGATAAAACCCATATTAGATGGTTTTGCAGACATTGTTTATGGATCTCGATTTATGGGTGGAAACCCACATAGAATTCTCTTTTTTTGGCACACCATAGGAAATAAATTTCTAACCTTTTTATCGAATCTGTTTACAAATTTGAACTTATCCGATATGGAAACGTGTTATAAAATGTTCAACACTAAAATTATTCAAGGTATTCAATTGAACGAAAACAGGTTTGGATTTGAACCAGAAATAACAGCCAAAATAGCTCGTTTACCTAAAATTAGAATATATGAAGTTGGTATTTCATATTATGGTAGAACTTATGAAGAAGGTAAAAAAATTGGATGGAAAGATGGCGTCAGAGCATTATATTGCATCATGAAATATGGTTTTTTCAAAATGAAATAAGCCTTTTATTTGAAAAATGATAGGTGGAAAAACTGTTTAAAACATTTCACAACTTATCAAAAATAATATTGTAGTAGCAAAAAATTAAAAGTATTTTTGTATCATAATTTTAACTACAAACAATGTCAAATACACAACAATTAAACGACTTTACGACCCAAGTTAGAAGAGATATTCTTCGTATGGTTCATGCCGTAAACTCTGGACATCCGGGGGGATCACTCGGATGTGCCGAATTTTTAGTAACGCTTTACCAAAATATCATGTCCCGCAAAGAGGGATTTGATATGGACGGAATAGGTGAAGATTTATTTTTCTTGTCAAACGGACACATATCTCCTGTTTTTTATAGTGTTTTAGCTCGTAGCGGCTACTTTCCAGTAGCGGAATTAGCGACTTTCAGAAAATTAAATTCACGTTTGCAAGGTCACCCAACCACGCACGAAGGATTGCCAGGAATCCGCATGGCATCTGGTTCGCTAGGTCAAGGTTTGTCTGTTGCAATTGGTGCAGCTCAAGCCAAAAAATTGAACAATGACAACCATCTTATTTATGCCCTTTTAGGCGATGGTGAGTTGCAAGAAGGACAAAACTGGGAAGCCATCATGTATGCTTCAGCTAAAAAAGTAGATAATCTTATTGCAACCATTGACCTTAACGGAAAACAAATTGACGGTACTACAGACGAAGTGTTGAACATGGGCAGCATCAAAGCAAAATTTGAAGCTTTTGGATGGGATGTTTTGGATATTGCCACAGGAAACGACATTAACGCCATAAAAAATGTTTTAACCGAAGCCAAAGGAAAATCAGGAAACGGAAAACCAGTTTGTATTTTATTACATACCGAAATGGGTAATGGTGTCGATTTTATGATGCACACTCACGCTTGGCACGGAAAAGCACCAAACGATGAGCAACTAGCCAACGCATTGGCACAAAACCCAGAAACATTAGGAGATTATTAAATTGCATGAAAAAAATAATACTATTTTTAATAATCATTTTTAGCAAAAACGCATTTTGTCAAGATTACCATTTTGATAAATTTCTTCAATATTCAGAAATTGATAGAGCTGAAATAATAATCATGACTAATACAAAGGATAGTAGTTACTTTTTTCTACATTCAAATCGTGGAAATCATTTTGAGGGTCGAATTATAGATAGTAAAAATAAAATGTATCATTCTTTTCTATTAAAAAATTATAATAATTCAATTTTGTTTGAATACATTGAGTCAGATTCTATAGTAATGAAAACACCTTGTAAAGACATTGATAATTATTTTAAAATTGAAGAGAATCCTATTGATACAATAAGTTCAAATTTTAAAATAATTAAGTATAAAAGTTTAAGTAAAAAGGCAATAATTCAAACTGCTGATTTTGATGCAAAAAAAGTTGATTATAATACTGAAAATATTTTAAATACTTTTTTTAGTCATTTTATTTATTGTCAAAAAATTACTGTTCCAAATTATTTACCAACTTCAATAGTATTAGATTATAGAAATGGTATTAAAGTAAAATCAGTGTTGAAAAAAGATGTAAACCTAAATACAGTTTTAACTGTAAAAGAAAAAAAATATAAAGAAAAAATATGAAAAAATATACCAACACAGGCAGCAAAGATACCCGTTCAGGTTTTGGAGCTGGAATGACCGAATTGGGTCAAAAAAATGAAAATGTAGTAGCACTTTGTGCCGACTTAATTGGATCGTTAAAATTTGATGATTTCAAAAAAAACCACCCAGAACGTTTCTTTCAAATCGGAATCGCAGAAGCCAACATGATTGGCATTGCGGCAGGTTTAACCATTGGAGGTAAAATTCCGTTTACGGGTACTTTTGCCAACTTTTCAACAGGTAGAGTGTATGACCAAATCCGTCAATCGGTAGCTTACTCTGATAAAAACGTAAAAATATGTGCCTCTCACGCAGGTCTTACACTTGGTGAAGACGGTGCAACACATCAAATCCTTGAAGATATTGGATTAATGAAAATGTTGCCAGGTATGACCGTAATCAACACTTGCGATTATAACCAAACCAAAGCAGCAACCATTGCACTAGCTGATCACCATGGTCCAGCTTACTTACGTTTTGGTCGCCCAGTTGTGCCCAACTTTATGCCTGTCGACGAGCCATTTGTAATTGGTAAAGCAATTATTTTGCAAGAAGGTACTGATGTAACTATTATTGCAACAGGTCACTTAGTTTGGGAAGCATTAGTTGCTGCCGAAGCTCTAGAAGCCAAAGGCATTTCAGCTGAAGTCATCAACATCCACACCATCAAACCATTGGACGAAGAAGCGATTTTAAAATCGGTTGCTAAAACAGGTTGTGTAGTAACAGCCGAAGAGCACAACATCATTGGCGGATTGGGTGAAAGCGTTTCTAGAACCTTGGTTCAGAACCATTTAGTTCCTCAAGAGTTTGTGGCAGTAAACGATAGTTTTGGCGAAAGCGGCACCCCAGATCAATTGATGGAAAAATACAAACTGAACAACCAAGCCATTGTTGCTGCCGTTGAAAAAGTAGTGAAGAGAAAATAAAAATCACATACGATCAAAAATCAAACCCCAAAAAGTAACTTTTTTGGGGTTTTTCATTTTAAAGAATGTTTCTATTCAAAACTCGTAATTAATTAGAAGCACACAACCGCATTCCAGTTGAAACCTCCTCCCGCTTTCGCCTTTATCTTGCTCCGTAAACTACGCAAGGATATCGGCTCAATCGGGGCTAGAATTGATGTTTTGTTTTTCAGATGACTTTTTATTGGAAGGCAATAGGAAATAGGCATTAGGCAATAGTTTTAATCACCGATAAATATGAAAATTAGTTTTTCAGTTGTAGTTTTCAGGGTTCAGTCGCAGGGTTCAGTCTGATTTTTCAGTTTTCAGTCTAATTTTTCATTTTTCAGTCTGATTTTTCATTTTTTAGAATCTCAAATTTGTGTGAATTTGTGAAATATGTGGTTAAACAAATTGACATTGAAATTACAATTGTGAATTACGCTTTCCAAACCTGTCAGGGTTCTAATCTGACAAAGTTGACAACAGTTATTTAGAACTGAAAACTAAAAAACTACCCATAAATTTCACTACTTTTGAAATCTTTAAAACTAAATGCCAAATGAAATACAAAAACATCCGTGAGGAAGAACTCAAAAACAAAGTAGGCGCCGGCTGGTTCAAAACTTTTGATACCACCGAAATACTTGGTAATATCGATTTTAAGGTGAAATTAACATAAGGAAAAAAATAGTATATTTGTAAACAAAAGATTTTTACACGAAATGAAAATACAAATAAATAATTTAGGTGCAATTAAAGAAGGAACTATTGACTTATCTAAAAAGTTGAATGTTTTTTGTGGTCCTAACGGAACAGGTAAAACCTATTTGGCATATGCGGTTTATGGTTTATTAAAAACCCAAATTCATGTAGGTTCAAATAAAGAATTAGTGAAAAACTTAATTGATAAAAAAAAGTATCTTTACCCTATAGATTTTACTGCTCTAAATCAATACAGAAATCTTTTAATCACTAATTTTAAAGAAGATTTAGATAGTTTATTTGGAATAGGTGAAGATTTAGCCAAACAATATTTTGCGGATACAATCATTAATTATAATGAAACAGAACAAGAGTTTGAGGAAAAATTAACGGAATGTAGTTTTGAAACCTTTTTAGACATAAAAAAAATTAATCTAAAAATTTCAAAAGAAATAAATTCAAAAGAAATAGCATTAGAAATAACAGATTATACAATTTCTAATGATGACATTGAGATGTTAGAAATATTTTTACACTCAACTATTTTATTGTTATTATCTAAATATCCAATTAGTTCTACTTTTATATTGCCTGTTGAGCGAAATTCAATTTTTACTTTCAGTAAAGAATTGTCTATCAAGAAACAAGAGGCAGTTGATCATTTTCATGCCATGACAGGCAAAAATCAAATTGACCGTTTTGATTTGTTGTTTAAAAAAACTACCCGTTACCCGCTTGCAATAAAAGATGGGTTAATGATAGCCGAAGATTTAGCAGAAACCAAAAAAAATAAAAGTCCTTTTTATGATTTAGGAATCGAAATAGAAACTGAATTATTGCATGGAAAGGTTATCATATCAAGTGAAGGTGAGATTCAATTTGAACCAGAAAAAGCAAAGAAAAGATTTTTGCCTATTCACATGACAGCATCAATTATTAAATCTTTAGCCAGCTTGGTAATTTATTTAAAACACATTGCCAAAAAGAATGATTTAATTATCATTGATGAACCCGAAATAAACCTTCATCCCGACAATCAAATTATTCTAACACGTTTGTTTGCCCGATTAATAAATAAAGGTTTTAGATTATTGATTAGCACTCATAGCGATTATGTTGTGCGAGAAATTAATAATTTAATCATGCTTTCGTCTAAAAAAGATGAAGTTATAAAACTTAAAAATACTTTTGGATATAATGATGATGAATACATAAACCAGGAAGATATTGACGTTCATTTTTTTGATTATCCAAAAAAGAAAACAGGAAACAAACATGTTTTGATAGAAAAATTAGAAATTCTGTCTAGTGGTTTTGAAATCCCTTCAGTTAATAAAACCATTGAAGAACAAAATGAAATTGCAGAAGAGTTGTTTTACGCATTAGAATACGCAGGCAATGACGAGTAATTTAGAACGATTGTCAAATATTTTAGATGATTTTTTTAAAGAGGAAACAATATCTAAATTGCAAGAGCCAAAAGAAAATATGTTCATTGAATTTATTTCAGATAACCAAAAATTTTTGAGTTTTTCTTTTGATAAACAACCATTACCAAAAAATGATTTCCCAAAAGGTATTTTCCCATTTTTTAACAGAGGAACAGGAAAAGTAACATCATTTTGTGATTACATTATTTTTACAGAGAAAGCAGGAAACCTTTATATTTTATTAATTGAATTGAAAGCTGGAAAAGATAATGTTAACAAACAATTGGAAGCCGGTAGATGTTTTTCAGAATATATAATTTCAACACTAAACAGAGTATATAATCTTAACATTTCACCTCAAATTCGCAAAATTTCAATCAGAAAAACTCATGTAACTCCAAAACCGCAACAAAGAAAAAAAGTTGAATATTTAGATAATCTACACACTTTTCGTGATTCAAAATTTTGGTTAAAAAAATATTTAGATTAATTTTTTTTAGAAATGAAATACAAAAACATCCGTGAGGAAGAACTCAAAAACAAAGTAGGCGCCGACTGGTTCAAAACTTTTGATACCACCGAAATACTTGGTAATATCGATTTTACGGTGTTCCCGAAACAAGATAATTTGTTTGGGAGAGTTCCACTACTTTGGGCAGAAGCCAAAACGGGTAACTTTGATGTTCCCACTATGTTTGTGCAGCTCATTCTGACCATTGGCAAAGCACGAACGTTTGACAAAACCCTCCCACCAGCTTTTTTGGGTGCGTTTGATTTTAAAAAAATTGCTTTTGTGCCGTATATCACTATTTCGGATATTTTTTATCTCAATGATTTCAATTGGAATGTAACGCCCAGTAACCACGAAACCAAAGAGTTTCAACTCATTAAAGAGCGTATAGAGTCGGTATTGAAACAAAACACCTACGTGTATGATTATGAAAAGGACGAAAAGGAACTTCATAATTTTATCAAAAATAACGTTGCCAAATCCACCACAACTAGCAAATTAAAAATTGACAAAAACAATTTTATACCCATTTATTTGCGATGGCTGGAAGTGGTAAAACCCAACATTGACGTAAACTGGGACGAGCTAAAAAAGGCGAACATCATGGACAGTGATTTTTACCTTGCCGACTTGTTTGTGGACGACAAAGACACGCAAAATATAGATGATGACTTGTCTATCCGTGACAGTTTGTTTGTGGTGTTCCAAAACCAAGGGTACAAAATTGCCAAAGAAAACATCAAGCAAATGTTTGATGCCACCATCAATTTAAAAAACAAAGACACCTATTTGCACTTTTGGAAACGTTACAAACGCCCACCGCTCAAGGAATTTCAGGATTACATCATAGAGCGCAGAGATTTACTAGTGCCACAAGACATTAGGGAACGAAAAGGTGCTTTTTTTACGCCCCGTATTTGGGTAGAATTATCCCAAAAATACCTCACCGATTATTTGGGCGAAAACTGGCAAGACGAATATTATATTTGGGATTGTGCGGCAGGAACGGGCAACCTTTTGGCGGGACTGACCAACAAATACCACATTTATGCCAGCACGCTCGACCAAGCCGATGTAAACGTAATACACGAACGCATTGACCACGGTGCCAACCTACTGAAAAACAACGTATTTCAGTTTGATTTTTTGAATGATGAGTTTACCAAACTGCCCCAAAGCCTGCAAGACATTATTAATGATGAGGAAAAACGCAAGAAGTTGGTGGTGTATATTAATCCGCCGTATGCGGAGCATGGAAATAGATCAGTTCATGCTGGTAATGGCGAACATAAATCTAGTGTTGCCAATACAAGTAATGTTTATAATGAATTTAGTAAAACTGTTGGTACATCTGTGAGAGAGTTATATATACAATTTTTTTTACGTATTTATAAAAACATTCCAAATTCAATACTAGCTTCATTTAGCACTTTAAAATTTATAAGCTCTCCTAATTTTTCATTATTTAGAAATTATTTTAAAGTTGATTTTCAAAAAGGATTTATATGTAAAGCAAGTACTTTCGATAATGTAAAAGGAAAATTTCCAATTGGATTTTTAATTTGGGAATTAGATAAATCTAAATTAATAGACTCAATAACTGTTGATGTTTTTGAAGAGGATTTAACTTATATTAGAGATAAACGTTTCTTTGTTGTTGAAAATGATAAATATCTAATTAATTGGTTTAGACCTTTTATTGACAGAAATACAAATCAATTAGGTTCACTACATATACATAGCAACGATGTACAACAACAAAATGTAATATCTATTACATCTGAACCAACAAAAAGTGATTTAATTCAAAAAACATTTACATATATAAATTCTACAAATTTATTAGCTGTTTCAATATATTATGCACTTCGTCATCATATAATTGCAACATGGATTAATAATAGAGATCAATTTCTTTTTCCAAATGACGGTTGGCTAACGGATTTAGAATTTCAAAATGATTGTTTAGCTTTTACCTTATTTAATAATAACATTCAAAGTCAATACGGCACCAACCACTGGATTCCTTTCACAGAGTACGAAGTGAATGCACAAGCCAAGTTTGCTAGTAATTTTATGACGGATTTTATCAAGAGCCCCCCAACCCCCAAAGGGGGAGCAACTGCAAACGATTTGTTTAGTACTACCACAGCTGCGATAAGCCCCGCTGTAGCTCCCCCTTCGGGGGTTGGGGGGCTTTTATTTTCAACCGAAGCCACCGCCGTTTTTGATGCAGGGCGTGAGTTGTGGAAATACTACCATGCTCAAAAAGACGTAAATGTCAACGCCAGTTTGTATGACATCCGTGAATACTTTCAAGGCAGAAACGACAAAGGCAGAATGAACAGTAAAAGCGATGATGCAACCTATATGACTTTAATTGGCGATTTGCGCAGTAAACTAGCTATTCTTGCCGATGCCATCAAGCCAAAAGTGTATGAATATGGGTTTTTGAAGGAGTAGATTTTCGCCAACCCAAACCTGTGAGAGTTTAACAAAAAGTGTGATTAATAAAAAGGAATTGTAAAATGAAACTAAAAATTTCTAAATTTGTATGGAATATAAAGAAATAAAAGATGAACTTAAAAATATCATTCAAGGAAAGAGCCAAGTTGGCAGCGGCAAACTTATCCAAACAATCGCCTTATACCTTAGAAGAAGCAAAGAAACAGGTGCTTTGGCTTCAAGAAAAAAGCACAGCAAAAAACAAGAAACAGAGGAACTCATAAAATTTATTAATACAAAACAGCTTTGGGTTTGTGATATTAATTTTGATGCGTTTATTTCTGAAGGAGCAGAACAAAAAGTTTTCGTAAAAGACACGCAAAAAGTTTTAAAACTAAACGATAGCATCTATTATGAATTTTGGGAAGATTATTTTCATAATTTACTCTTAAACAATTACTTTTTTCCCGAAACTGCTTATCATTTAATAGGCTTTTATAAATCTACCGAAAATATTTTATATGCCTTGGTAGAGCAAAAATACATAAAGGCAGATGAACCTACAGATTTGCAAGATGTAAAAAACTTTTTAGTAAATAATGGTTTTGATTGCTCCAAAAACAACGATTATTATCACCCAGAATTAGGCATCATTCTTGAAGATTTGCATGATGAAAATGTATTGACAGCGAAAGGTATCTTATATTTTATTGATACTGTTTTTTATATAAAACCCGAAATGTTTTGGTAATAGAAAAAATTATAACCCAAACTTTTTATAATTATAAAAAAAATTAAAACAATTTTTGATTTTAAAATAATCAAAAACTTTAGCGAAACTACCATCAAAAAAGAAAAACCTATTTTTGTAGACGTTTTACAAATCATCAATAAATATAATGTCGGGGGTGGAAACCCTGTCAGGGTTGGGAAACGTACTTAAATTTCAATAAAAATACCAAAAATCAATTGGTTCAAACTCAAATTTACTTCGTCTGTTCGCTTTGCTCGAGTCACAAATTCACACAAATTTGAGATTCTGAAAACTGAAAAATAAGACTAAACCCTGCGAATGTAAACTGCGAATGAACCTTGAAAACTGCGAATGAAAAACTATTTGTCAATGACAAACTCGATTCGGTCTAATGCCTATTGCCTATTGCCTTCCAACAAAAAGTCATCTGAAAAACAAAACGTGAAGCATAGCCCTGATTGAGCCGATATCCTCCTGAAGTCCCGTAGGGCGAAGGAGATAAAGGCGAAAGCAGGACAAAACGTCTTGAAAAACGAAGACTGGTGCTTCTAAAAAAAAATCCCAAGCTTTCGATTGGGATTTTGATGTTATTTGGTTAAATACATTTTTCGTCTTGCGTACAAATCGTAAAATTGATCGTCTTTTAAATCGTCGATAAACAAGATGCTTTCGCCGGTTGATTTCATTTCGGGTCCAAGGGCTTTGTTTACGTTTTGGAATTTGCTGAACGAGAAAACGGGTTGCTTGATGGCATAGCCTTTTAACTGCGGATTGAACTTGAAATCGGTTACCTTTTTTTCGCCCAACATTACTTTGGTTGCATAGTTCACATAAGGTTCGCCATAGGCTTTGGCTATAAATGGAACCGTTCTTGAGGCACGCGGATTGGCCTCGATGATGTAAACAACGTCGTCTTTGATGGCAAATTGGATGTTGATGAGTCCAACCGTTTGCAATGCTTTGGCAATTTTGTGGGTGTGGTCTTTGATTTGTTGCATCACAAATTCGCCTAAATTGAAAGGTGGCAACGTAGCGTTTGAATCGCCCGAATGTACCCCACAAGGCTCAATGTGTTCCATGATTCCGATGATATACACGTTTCCGTCTGCATCGCAAATGGCATCGGCTTCGGCTTCAATGGCGCCGTCTAAATAATGGTCTAAAAGGAGTTTATTTCCAGGAATTGATTTCAATAAATCAATAACGTGCTCTTCAAGTTCTTGCTTGTTGATGACAATTTTCATTCCTTGTCCGCCCAATACATAAGAAGGTCGAACTAGTAACGGAAAGTCTAACGTATCGGCTAGGTTTGTAGCTTCTTCGGCACTTTCTGCAATTCCGAATTTAGGAAAAGGGATATTCAATTTGGTTAATAAATCGGAAAAACGACCTCTGTCTTCGGCTAAATCAAGTGCGTCAAATGAGGTTCCGATGATTTTGATGCCGTATTTTGATAGTTTTTCTGCTAATTTAAGAGCGGTTTGACCACCCAACTGAACGATGACACCTTCTGGCTTTTCGTGCTGAATGATATCGTAAATATGTTCCCAAAAAACGGGCTCAAAATATAGTTTGTCAGCTGTATCAAAATCGGTAGAAACCGTTTCGGGGTTGCAGTTGATCATGATGGTTTCGTAACCACACTCTTTAGCGGCAAGTACTCCATGTACACAAGAATAGTCAAACTCAATACCTTGCCCAATTCTATTTGGACCCGAACCAAGAACAACAATTTTCTTTTTATCGGTAACAATACTTTCATTATGTACATATCTTTCGCCTGATGCAGTTTGAATTTCGGCTTCAAAAGTAGAGTAATAATAAGGTGTCAATGCCTTAAACTCAGCAGCACAAGTGTCCACCAATTTATACACACGTTTGATATTTTGGTCTTCACGCAGTTTATAAATCTGACTTTCTAAGCAACCTACCATGTGTGCTATTTGTCTGTCGGCAAAGCCTTTTTGCTTGGCTTCGAGTAGCAATTCTTTGGGTAAACTATCTACTTTATATGTAGAAATTTCTTTTTCTAGGGTATATAATTCTTCATATTGTTTCAAAAACCACATATCAATTTTTGTGATTTCATGAATACGACTCAATGGAATTCCCATAGCAATGGCATCATAAATCACAAAAACACGATCCCAACTTGCGTAGGTTAGTTTTTCAATAATTTGCTCGTAGTTTTTATAACCTTTTCCGTCGGCACCTAGTCCGTTACGTTTTATTTCTAATGATTGGGTGGCTTTGTGAAGCGCTTCTTGAAACGAACGCCCAATTCCCATTACTTCACCAACCGATTTCATTTGAAGTCCTAAGGTTCTGTCAGCACCTTCAAATTTGTCAAAATTCCAACGTGGGATTTTCACAATTACATAATCTAAAGTCGGTTCGAATAATGCAGAAGTCGATTTGGTAATTTGATTTTGAAGTTCGTCCAAATGATATCCTAAAGCCAGTTTGGATGCTATTTTTGCAATTGGATAACCCGTTGCTTTGGATGCTAATGCCGATGAACGCGACACACGAGGGTTGATTTCAATGGCAACTATATCTTCTTTTTCGTCGGGTGAAACGGCAAATTGTACGTTACAACCTCCCGCAAAATTCCCGATTGATCGCATCATCAATATCGCCATGTCACGCATTTTTTGGAAAGTCGTGTCCGATAATGTCATAGCAGGTGCAACTGTAATAGAATCACCCGTGTGGATTCCCATTGGATCCATGTTTTCGATAGAGCAGATAATTACCACATTGTCGTTTTTGTCACGCAAAAGCTCCAATTCGTATTCTTTCCAGCCTAATAACGCCTTGTCAATCAACACTTCATGAATAGGCGACATTTCCAATCCGTAAGTAAGTTTTTCGTCAAATTCTTCTTTGGTATGTACAAAAGCGGCTCCCGTACCTCCTAAAGTAAATGATGGACGAATTACCAACGGAAAACCAAACTCTTGTGCAATTTCTTTACCTTTTAAGAAAGAAGTTGCGGTTTTGGCTGGTGCGGCAGGAATCCCGATTTTTTCAAGTAATTGTTTAAATTGCTCTCTATCTTCAGTTACATTGATGGCATTTACATCAACACCTATTAATTTAACTCCGAAATCTTGCCAAATTCCTTTTTCATCGGCTTCCAAACACAAGTTCAAGGCTGTTTGTCCGCCCATTGTTGGCAGTACAGCATCAATTTGCGGATGTTCTTTTAAAATTTGAATGATTGATTTGGTTGTCAATGGCAAAAGATATACATGATCTGCCATGGATGGATCGGTCATGATGGTTGCCGGATTGGAGTTGATAAGAATCACCTCTATTCCTTCTTCACGGATGGAACGAGCAGATTGTGAACCTGCATAATCAAATTCGCACGCTTGACCAATTACGATTGGACCCGAACCTATAATTAAAACCGATTTTATTGAATTGTCTTTTGGCATTGTGTTGTGTTATTCTAGTTATTGTATTTATTTAGAATGGCTTTTTAACCGCTATTTTATCTTTATTTACCTAAACCTTTACCCTTATTACAGTAAAAATCCTTTTTTTAATGCTAAATATTAAAGCATAAAATTAGTAACATTATAACGAACAGAGGGAAAAAGCTTCAAAAAATTATTAAATTTTATAAACAAGTTTAAAAAAAAGCCGTTACTAAAAAATAGTAACGGCTATATTTTGATTATTGCTAATCATTATTTTTTGTGTCTTGGTTCAGAAGAAACAGTCAATTTATGTCTTCCTTTCGCTCTTCTGCGCGCAAGTACTTTTCTTCCATTAGGTGAAGACATTCTGTCCATAAATCCGTGTTTATTTCTTCTTTTTCTTTTCGATGGTTGAAAGGTCCTTTTGCTCATTGCGATGTATCTTTAAAATGATGATAATTTTTTTAACAGGTTTAATAGCACTCAGGTGTTTTTTAAACCGAGTGCAAATATACAAACCTTTTTTTTTCTGGCAAGTAGTTTTATAAAAAATATTTTGAAAAACTTTCTTACATTTGCAACTTAAATAAATTAATTATGTTTCACAAAAACATCAAGCTTGTTTTAGCGGGCTTAATCCTAGCAACAGCCGTATGGCAATTTACAGATGATAACATCGGAAATGGAATTTTTCTAATCATATTATCCATAATTCCTGTTTTTCTTTATTTCAAAAACGAATTTATTTTGTTGGCTTTTCTACAATTGCGTAAACAAAACTTCCCTGGAGCACAAAAATGGCTCGATAAAATTACCAATCCAGAAGCCGCTTTGATAACCAAACAACAAGGTTATTATAACTATTTGCATGGTTTAATGTTGTCTCAAACCAATTTGATGCAAGCCGAAAAATACTTCAAAAAAGCGATTCAGCTTGGACTAAGTATGGACATGGACCTTGCCGTTGCCAAACTCAACCTTGCAGGTATCGCCATGTCTAGAAGACGCAAACTAGAAGCAACCAACCTCATCACCGAAGTGAAAAGATTGGACAAACAAGGCATGCTAAAAGACCAAATAAAAATGATGAAAGAACAAATGAAGAAAATATAACTTCCTTTAACATCTTTTTACGATTACGAAAAAGCCAAACTTCTACAAATAAGTTTGGCTTTTTCATTTATAAGAAGCACCCAACTCCGTTTTTCAAGTCAACTTGTCCTGCTCTCGCCTTTATCTCCTTCGCCCTACGGGACTTCAGGAGGATATCGGCTCCATCAGGGCTAAGCTTCACGTTTTGTTTTTCAGATGAAATTTTGTGTGAAGGCAATAGGCATTTGGCAATAGGCATATAGCTACATCCAAGGTATAAATGAAAGGTGGTTTTTCAGTTGAAGATGATAATTAGCGAATGAGTTAATTAGAAAATGAGTTTATGTATATTTAATTTAGGGAGAGACATTTTCACAATCTGGACAAACAGCCATTAAATATGCTAATTTATTCAGTTTTCACAAACTTTCCAGTATAAACAGGATGCTTATCAAACTCTTCTCCTAATTTAAAAAAGTATTCGTTCTTCTCTTGTTTTGTTATTCTAAAATAGATTTTTGATCCTTTAAGAATCTCTTTCTCCATTTTATTTGGATGCAATGGTTCTGTGTAACCTTTAACAAGAAACGTTTTTTCGTCAATCCATTTAATTTCAAGGGTTTCATAAGTATCTGCTATTTTCATGATAAACTTTTCATTTTCCAAAGTAAAATCAAAATCTTTTAAACCACGATTTTTATATTCTTTATCTAATTCTACCAAATAATGTCCATTTTGAAGCACTTTCGGATTTTCAATAACAATAAAAGATGTTAGAATTATAAAAGCGAATAGTCCAAGTAATTTTTTCATAGGTCTTGTTTTAAGGTTATGTTGTGATTATGTTGTATAACGTAAAAATGTAAAAAACCTTATAATCTTACAAACAAAAACAAGTAAAAATGGGTTGTTTTTCTACTCCTAAAAATCGGATCAAAACAAGAGGGATTCCGCAAAGTCGGGAGACATTTGCGGAGCATTTCAAAGGGAATTCTTCGTTATATGAGAATTACTTTACAAGGAAACTCTTTGCGAAGCTGGGGCAAAGTTTTGACTTGGCGACTAAACAAACCAACTTATGAAAAAGTACTTGTCATATTTAGCCCTGATAGAGCCGATATCCTTGCGTAGTCCCGAAGGGCGAGCAAGATAAAGGCGAAAGCAGGACACAATGTCTTGAAAAAACGGGGTTTTCTGCTACAAATTAATTGTAAAATGTAAGTTGCTATTTACTAATCACTTTTTACTAATCACTTTTCACTAAAAAACTACCCAATTATCTGCGCAAACAAATCGGCATTGTCGTTAAGGTATTGGTATTGAAAGCCTTTTTGTTGCATTTTTTGTTTGATGGGTTCGAGGTCTTGCGGGTGTTTGAGCTCTAGCCCTACTACCACGGGACCTACTTCGCGGCTGTTTTTTTTGGCAAATTGAAAGTAGGTGATGTCGTCTTCGTCGCCCAAAATGTGGTTGACAAATTCTTTTAATGCGCCTGGTCTTTGCGGAAATTGAATCATGAAATAGTGCATTAATCCTTCGTAAAGAAGGGAACGCTCTTTGATTTCGGCGGTGCGCTCTATGTCGTTGTTGCTGCCGCTAACGATGCAGACTACGTTTTTGCCTTTTATTTGGTCTTTGTAAAAATCGAGCGCGGCTATGGTGAGTGCGCCTGCGGGCTCTACTACCATGGCTTCTTCGTTATACAAACGGAGGATGGTGGTGCAGACTTTGCCTTCGGGCACCAAAACGATGTCTGTGAGGGTGTCTTTGCAGATGGCAAATGTGTTTTCGCCCACTTGCTTGACTGCGGCGCCGTCCACAAACTTGTCGATGGTTGCTAGTGGCGTGGTTGCGTTGTTTTGGATGGCGGTTTTCATGGAGGGTGCGCCAAGTGGCTCTACACCAATGATTTTGGTATTGGGACTGTGCTCTTTAAAAACGGTTGACAAACCTGCTGCCAAGCCTCCGCCACCAATGGGTACAAAAATATAATCGATGGGTGCTGTTGCGGCTTCCAGAATTTCGAGACCAATGGTGCCTTGCCCCGCTATGACTTTGAAATCGTTGAACGGATGGATGAAAACCTTGTTGTTGAGGGTACAATCTGCAACGGCGCTGGCATACGCATCGTCAAAGGCATCGCCCGTGAGGACGATTTCTACAAACGATTTCCCGAAGAGTTGTACTTGTTTTACTTTTTGTTTTGGGGTGGTTTTGGGCATGTATATTTTGCCATGAATTTGGAGAATTTTACAAGACAAAGCTACGCCTTGCGCGTGGTTTCCGGCACTAGCGCAAACGACTCCCCTACTCTTTTCTTCGGCAGAAAGAGAGCTCATTTTGTTGTAAGCACCTCTTATTTTATAGGAACGAACGACTTGTAAATCTTCCCTTTTTAATAAAATGGTGGCCGAAAATTCTTCAGAAAAATTGGTGTTTTCAACCAAAGGAGTCTCGATAATGACTCCTTTGAGTTGCTTTTTGGCTTGTACTATTTCGTTTAATAAATTCATTTTTGTTTTTTTTAAACCATTAAAGAAATTAAGAAAATTAAGTTGCGAGTAAAATCTCTTGCTTCTTGTCTCTTTCTTCTTGCCTCTTTCGTTTCGTTTACTCAACAATTTTTTTCATGGCAGTCATCGCTTCACGCAATTGTGCTCCGCAAATTTCGATAGAATGGTTTCTGATGGCAGCGTTTACTTTTACTAATTCGAAATTATCGACTGTATGTTGTTTTTCGTTGAAGTTGTTACCAATAATATCGGTTGAAACTTTGCTCATAAAATCGGCTAGAAGTGGTTTGCAAGCGTGGTCAAACAAGTAACAACCGTATTCTGCCGTGTCTGAAATAACACGATTCATCTCGAATAATTTTTTGCGGGCAATGGTATTTGCAATAAGCGGTGCTTCGTGCAGCGATTCATAATAAGCAGATTCGTTTTTGATACCTGCTGATGTCATGGTTTCATAAGCCAATTCTACACCCGATTTTACAAAAGCTACCATCAATGTTGCATTGTCAAAATACTCTTGCTCTGAAATTTCGACAGTACTTGCAGGTGTTTTTTCAAAATCGGTTTTACCAGTTTCTTCACGCCATGAGAGTAAATTTTTATCGCCTTGCGCCCAATCTTGCATCATGGTATGCGAAAATTCACCTGATAAAATATCGTCCATGTGTTTTTTGAACAAAGGCGTCATGATGGTTTTTAGTTCGTCTGCTAGTTTGAAAGCTTCAATTTTTGCAGGATTTGAAAGTCGATCCATCATGTTGGTAATTCCTCCTATTTTTAGGGCTTCGGTAATTACTTCCCATCCGTATTGCACAAGTTTTGAAGCATATCCTGGGTCGATTCCTTTTTCTACCATTTTGTTAAAACTCAAAATAGAACCTGTTTGAAGCAATCCGCAAAGAATGGTTTGCTCGCCCATTAAATCAGATTTCACCTCAGCTACAAATGATGACAAAAGTACGCCAGCTCTGTGTCCGCCGGTTCCTACACAATACGCTTTGGCAATTTCTAGTCCGTCACCATTTGGGTCATTGTCTGCATGCACCGCAATTAAAGTAGGCACACCAAAATTTCTTAAATATTCGGCACGAACTTCAGATGCTGGTGATTTTGGAGCAATCATAACTACCGTAATATCTTTACGAATTTGAATTCCTTCTTCAACAATATTGAATCCGTGCGAATAAGACAAACAAGCGCCTTGTTTCATGAGCGGAAGTAACGCATTTACAACAGACGTGTGTTGTTTGTCTGGAGCTAAATTGGAAACCAAATCGGCAGTTGGAACGATTTCTTCAAAAGTACCTACTTCAAATCCGTTTTCGGTGGCGTTAACAAACGATGCTCTTTTGTTTTCTATAGCTTCTTTTCTAAGCGCATAAGCAACTTGAAGTCCGCTGTCGCGTAAATTTTGGCCTTGAGCCAAACCTTGTGCGCCACAACCGATAATTACTATTTTTTTACCTACTAATTTCTGAACTCCATTTGCAAATTCAGAGCTTTCCATGAAATCACATTTTCCTAATTCTTGAACTTTTAATCGATGAGGAAGTGCGTTGAAATAATTTGACATTGTTTTATTTTTTTTGCTTTAAGCGATAAGCTTTAAGCTGTTTGTATTTATTTTTATATTTAAAATTTGAATGAATTACATTTCGAAAATCATACTTTTATGATTCAGGTATTCGTTGTTTATTGGTAATTTCGTTGGATCGTTTTTCTCCATCTCAAGCACCTGATTGTGAACACCCTCACTCGATTTAATGATGGCAATTCTGGAACTTCTTACAAATTCGATCAAACCATATTTATGCAATTCGTTGAGTAAATTATTGATTTCTTCCTCTTGTCCGGTGGTTTCAAAAACGGTGTAGTCTTTTCTAATTACAACAGCACTTGCTCCATATTGTCTTAGCAAACGTTCTACCTTAACGTCTTTTATTATGGTTGCTGTTGGAACTTTGTAAAGTGCCATTAATTGCCAAACTATTTCGTCATTGGTGTTGTAAAATACTTTAAAAACATCGATTATTTTTTCGAGTTGACGAACCAAATTTTTTACAACAGTTTCAGATTCTTTGACAACCAAAGTAAATCGGAAAATATTAGGAATTTCACTTGGCGAAGTATTTAAACTTTCTAGATTTATTTTTCTTCTAGAAAACATGATGGCGATTTTGTTGATTAACCCTACCTGATTTTCAGTATATATGGTCAGTGTATATTCTTGTTGGTTCATACTTTTTGGATTAGATTTCTTCTTTGGTTAATACAATTTCGGCAACTCCTTTTCCTTGCGGCACCATCGGAAACACGTTGTCTTCATGAATAACAGCCACTTCTAACAAATAAGAAGAGGGATGACTCAACATTTGATGTAAAGCACCTTTTAATTGCTCTCTTTTGCTAATTTGCTGTCCGTCAATATTGTAACCGCTTGCCACTTGTACAAAATTTGGGCTTTGGATATCGGTAAACGAATAGCGCTTTTCGTGAAATAATTCTTGCCATTGACGCACCATACCTAGAAATGAGTTATTTAGAATCAGAATTTTGACATTTGGTTGAAATTGCATGATGGTTCCAAGCTCTTGAATGTTCATTTGTGCACCACCGTCGCCCATAATTGCAACTACTTGACGCTGAGGCGCTCCAAATTTTGCACCAATAGCAGCAGGAAGCGCATAGCCCATTGTACCTAGTCCGCCGCTGGTAATGTTGCTTCTAGACAGATTTTGTTTTGCATATCTACAAGCTACCATTTGGTGTTGCCCCACGTCTGTTACAATAACGGCATCGCCATTGGTAAGTTTGTTTAAAACTTGAATTACTTCGCCCATGGTGAGTCCGCCCTCGGTTGGGTGCAATTCTTTATCAATTAAAACTTCTTTTTCTTTTTGAAATTTTAATTGAAATTGCTCCATCCAATTAGAATGATCATTTGTCTGAACTAATTCGGTTAAAAGAGGAAGCGTTTGTTTGCAATTTCCCCAAACGGGAACGGTAGTTTGTACGTTTTTATCAATTTCTGCTGGGTCAATATCGAGATGGATGATTTTTGCTTGTTTTGCATATTTGTCTAAACGCCCTGTAACTCTGTCGTCAAATCGCATTCCGACAGCAATCAAAACATCACATTCATTGGTTAAAAAATTGGGTCCGAAATTTCCGTGCATCCCTAACATTCCTACCCCAAGCGGATGATCTGTAGGAATTGCGCTCATTCCCATAATGGTCCAAGCCGAAGGAAAACCTCCTTTTTCTATAAAATCTTGAAACTCTTTTTCGGCATTTCCTAAAATAACACCTTGACCAAAAATAACGAAAGGTTTTTTGGCAGCATTGATAATTTCGGTTGCTTTTTGGATATATTCAGGTCTAATTTTGGGTTCGGGTCTGTAGCTTCTGATATGAATACAAGGTCTATATCCTTTATATTCAAACATTTGAAGTTGCGCATTTTTGGTAATATCAATCAATACTGGGCCTGGACGACCGCTTTTGGCGATATAAAAAGCTTTAGCCAAAACTTCGGGGATTTCCTGAGCATCTGTTATTTGATAATTCCATTTGGTAACAGGAGTTGTAATATTGATAATATCTGTTTCCTGAAAAGCATCGGTACCTAAAAGGTGTGCAAAAACTTGACCCGTAATACAAACCAAAGGAGTAGAATCAATTTGAGCATCGGCCAAACCAGTTACTAAATTGGTTGCTCCAGGTCCTGAAGTTGCAAAAACGACACCTACTTTTCCGCTAACTCTTGCATATCCTTGAGCAGCGTGAATGGCACCTTGCTCATGACGTACTAAAATATGATGTAGTTGTTTCATATAATCAAAAAGAGCATCATAAATAGGCATAATGGCACCTCCCGGATAGCCAAAAATAGTATCTACTTTTTCAGACAATAACGCATCAATAACCGCTAAACTACCTGATGTGTTTATTTTGATTGATTCTGCCTTTTCGTTTTGTACTTTTTCTTTGATTTCCATATCTGTATCGTATTAATTTTCGTCGGTTACACAACCTTCAGAAGCATCTTTTACTAATTTTGTGTATTTGTATAAAACACCCTTCGTTACTTTTAATGGTGGAGATACAAAACCGCTTCTTCGTTTTTCTAACTCTTCGTCGGAAACTTGAAGATGGATTCGATTGTCAATTGCATCAATTTCGATGATATCACCGTCGTTTACCAAAGCAATTGTACCGCCATCATAAGCCTCTGGGGTGATATGACCCACTACAAAACCATGCGTACCACCGCTAAAGCGTCCGTCGGTTATGAGTGCTACACTTTTTCCAAGACCTGCACCAATAATGGCTGATGTTGGTTTCAACATTTCGGGCATACCCGGACCGCCTTTTGGACCTACATACCGAATAACAACGACATCACCAGCCTGAATTTTTTTATCTTCAATACCTTGGATAAGTTCTTTTTCGCCATCAAAAACTTTGGCTGGTCCAATAAATTTTTCGCCTTCCTTGCCTGTTATTTTCGCTACCGAACCTTTCAAGGCAAGATTGCCATATAGAATTTGAAGATGCCCTGTTTGCTTGATTGGATTTTCAATTTGTCGAATAATATTTTGATCTTCAAAATCAATTTCTTTGCTATTCTCTAAATTTTCTGCGAGCGTTTTACCTGTTACCGTAAGACAATTTCCGTGTAACATTCCTTTATATAAAAGGTATTTTAACACCATTGGGACTCCGCCTTTTTCGTGAAGGTTTTGCATCAAATAATTTCCGCCTGGTTTAAAATCGGCAATTAAAGGTGTTTTATCGCTTATGCGTTGAAAATCGTCTTGTGTGATTTTTACACCTACGCTTTTTGCCATTGCAATGACATGAAGTACTGCATTTGTACTACCTCCAAGAGCAATTAATGTTGTAATGGCATTCTCAAACGCTTCAAAAGTCATGATGTCTTTTGGACAAATATTTTTTTCCAACAACAACTTGATGTAACTCGCCGCAGCTTTACATTCTTCAATTTTTTCATGGCTCACCGCAGGATTGGAGCTAGAAAAAGGCAAGCTCATTCCGAGTGCTTCAATGGCAATTGCCATAGTATTTGCTGTGTACATTCCGCCACAAGCACCTGCACCTGGGCACGAATTTTTGATAATGCCTTTAAATTCCTCTTCCGATATTTTTCCAGCTATTTTTTCGCCAAGAGCTTCAAATGCCGATACAATATTCAAATCTTTTCCTTGATATTTTCCGGGAGCTATAGTGCCGCCGTAAACCATAATAGATGGTCTATTTAATCTTCCCATTGCAATGATTGATCCTGGCATGTTTTTGTCGCAACCAGGAACTGCAATAACAGCATCATAGTAATGACCATCAACCACACTTTCAATACTATCGGCAATGATTTCTCTACTCACTAATGAATAGCGCATTCCATCGGTTCCGTTTGTAATACCGTCGCTGATTCCGATGGTGTTAAAAATTAACCCTACCATATTTTCATTGTAAATCTCACTTTTAATGTAAGATGCCAAATGATTGAGATGCATATTGCAGGTATTTCCATCATATCCCATGGATGCAATTCCCACAAAAGGTTGTGCCAATTGCGTATCGTTCAAACCAATTCCATACAACATGGCTTGTGCAGCAGGTTGTGTTGGGTCTTGCGTAACCGTTTTACTGTATTTATTTAATTCCATTAGTTGGTTTGTTGTAATTCTCTTTCAAGAACTAAATTTTTGTAAGCAGTTTGTAATTTTTTTCCTAAAGAATCGTTGAATTGAATAGGAAAGTCTTTAGTTTCAAATGATTTTAAACCAATAATTTCCGCGGCCGTACCACAAAGAAAGGCAGCATCGGCGCTTACTAAATCTTCGGGCAAATAGGTACCTTCAGAAAGTTCTATATCTAATTTTCTACATAATTCAATAACTGTTGCACGAGTAATTCCAGGTAAAATATGACCTGTTTTTGGGGTAAATAGTTTTCCGTTTTTTTCAAAAAATAAATTCGACCCCGGACCTTCTGCAAGATTTCCCTCGGTATCAAGAAGAAGAGCTTCGTCGAAACCATTACTTTTAGCTTCAGTTGTTGCCAAAATTGAATTCACATAATGCCCACAAACTTTAGCTTCAATTTTGGTTGATTTTGGATGTGGTCTAGAAAAAGAAGATAGGGTAACATTTAGTAAATTATCGCCTAAATAAGCTCCCCATTCCCAAGCGCAAATCATGACATGAACTTCTTTGGGTTGCGTTAAGCTCATGTTGGGACTACAATAAATTAACGGACGGATATAGGCATCCTCAAAATTGTTTACATACAATACTTCATACGTTTTGTCAATAAGTTCTTGAATGTCAAATTCGAAAGGAATATTGATTAATTCAGATGATTTTTTTAATCGTTCGTAGTGTTCTTTTGGTTTAAAAATCTTCACACCATTTGACGTTTTGTATGCTCTAACACCTTCAAAAACACCATATCCGTAGTGTAATGTTTGACTGTATAAGTCGGTTGTTGCAGTTGCGGCTTTTACGAAATTTCCGTTTAAATAAATAATTGTTTGTTCGTTGAAATACATGTTACTCTTAATTTGGTTTATAAAAAAAACCTTTCTCGTTTTGAATGAGAAAGGTTGTTATAGGTATAATATAATCCTGACTCGTCAATTCATACGAATAATGCTAATCACGATGATATTTGAAATTGTTATGTTTTTCATTTTTTTGATATTGATTTGATTGGAATCAAATACTAAATAATTATGGTACAAATTTACAACTTACTTTTTCGTTTACAAATAATAAGATTTCTAAAATGATAAGTCAGAATGCTGTGGTGTAACATAAAATTGAAATTTCAAATTTCTAAAAAAATTAAGAGACTATTTATCTAATATCCAGAAGTTGGGATTTCGATTTCATATCTTTTTTTGGCAGTATTTGATAATTTTTTATCGCGCATCCAAGGGTTGTGAAGCTTTAAAATCTTATAGTTAACTCCTTGTCCTTTAGCAAATAAAGCTAAATCAGTTATGGTAGAATCAACTACAATTGTTTTGGTTGGCAATAAAGGATATAGCTCATCTGAAGTCAATTGAAACCCAAATTTTGTGGGTGATTTCATGATTTCTTTTAATGCCAAAATTCTAAAAACGTATCTCGAAGTTTCATCGGTTAGTAGCAAATCATAATAGTCAGATACTTTTTGCTCCTCTATTTTTTTATTTATTCCGTTCATTCCGCCATTATATGAAGCTGCTGCTAAAGTCCATGTTCCAAATTTTTGCTTTGCAGTAAGTAAGTATTTACAAGCTGCTTCGGTTGATTTTACCAAATGATATCTTTCATCCACAATGTCATTTACTTCCATGCCTTTTTCCTTAGCCGTTTCGGGCATAAATTGCCAAATACCTTTAGCGCCAGAAGGAGAAACGGCATTGGTTAGCGCACTTTCAATGACAGCTAAATATTTAAAATCATCTGGAATACCATTTTGAGCCAAGATGGGTTCTATTATTGGAAAAACCCTGTTGGCCCTTTTAATAATTAATAAAGTTGATGAATGTAAATTGGCATTTATCAATAATTCGCGATCAAATCGTTCTTTAACATCAGTAATTTGCAAAGGTGTTTTTTCTCCAGCAAAATCAATATCTACCGGAAAATATTGTGAAGTTCCTTCGTGCAATTGCCTTTCTTTGTTTTCTATGGAAGTTGCAAAAATGAACAAGCCACAAATTGCAATTAGTGGAATTGAAAAATAAAATAAATGTGTCTTTTTCATCGTCTCTTTTTTTTAGTAATTATCAAATATCAAGCCTGTTTTTTTTCTAAAATAATGTCTGGCAAAAATTCATTGAACCATCTAAAGCGGTTCACAATCATCAAATGGGTTCCGTTTTTTACACAAATAAAATTCTTAATGTTTTTACTGGGGAAAACAGCATCTGCGTCACCATGTATATGAACGACGTTTTGATCAATTTGTTTTCTATTCCAACAAATAACTTGTTCAATAGCCCAATTTAAATAAATCTCATCGTTCATGTATATAAAACGTTGGTACAATTCCAATCGGTTTTTAATGGTGGTACCAAATGCAAATTTTAATAAAATATTTACATTTTTTAATAAACCGGTAGGAATTAATTTATATATTTTGGTTGCTTTGGCAAATTTCATTCTTCTAGGAAGTTCGTATTTTGACTTTACACTTGAAATGATAATCAATTTTCGAACGTTTAAAAAAGCGGCCATTTCTTGAACTAAGATGCCTCCAAATGACACACCAATTAACACAATTTCTTGATGATGAACTGATAACGATATTCGTTTGGCATAATTTTGTAAAGATTCGTTGGATTGTGGTAGAATCCATTCTAACAAATGAATTTCGAAAATTTCTTTGGACAATTCTATTTTTTCAAAAATAGAAGAACTCGCCGCAAGACCTGGCATTAAATAAACATGGATTTTAGACATCTTTTAGGTTAATTTCGGCTGGTTATTCATTAATTTTTCCGAAATTTGTATAAAATTAATTCTTTTACTCGACATGAGATAAAAGTTGGCATTATTTTTTTGTACACTCCATGGAAATTAAAGATAATACTTTTTCAAGACAATTTGAAACATTGGTTGAAGACAAACTTATTTCGGTAGAATATTCGTTTCAAGAAAAGAAGATTTTTTTGACACGAATTAATGTTCCTGATGGTTTTACTGATGAAAACTTCATCAATGATCTATTGAAAAACCTGATGGAAATTGCTTACGAACGAAAACTTAAAGTCGTTCCTATTTTACCTAAAATTGCTTTATTTTTTAGAAAGAATAAAATGTATCATGACTTGTTGCCGCCGGGAATAAAATTATAGAAGGATTTAAAACACGAATTTAACAAATTTGCACAAATCTTAATGTCTCTTAATTTCTTACTATTTTAAAATTAAATCTATTTTTTGAACCATTAAGAAATTAAGGTTTATTTAGTTAGAAACTTATTTGAGATTCTATTTTAATAAATAAGGTATAGATTACGTTTTATCAACTTACAAAATTAATAAACTTCATATACATTATTAAACTTTATAAACCCTTTTAATCCATACCTCAATCTAAAAATTGTATACGTACGCTTCCGTCTTCGTCAATATTGGTTAGGGTTACTTGGCGTAATGTGTTGCTTAACTCAGGATTCCAAGGGGTTTTTACTTTCACATAATTTTCGGTAAAACCGTGAATGTAGCCCTCTTTATTTTCGGTTTCAAAAAGTACTTTTCGGGTCGTACCCATTTGACTTTCGTAAAAAGCACGGCGTTTTTTTACAGACAAACCACGCAACATTTTACTTCGTTTGGCACGAACATTGGCAGGAACGACGCCGTCTAGCGAGATTGCTTCGGTGTTATCCCTTTCAGAATAAGTGAAAACGTGCAGATATGATATGTCGAGGTCGTTTAAAAAATGGTAGGTTTCCAGGAAATGCGCATCGGTTTCGCCCGGAAAACCAACAATAACATCCACACCAATGCAGGCGTGCGGCATCACTTGGCGGATGTTTTGCACCCTGTCAACATAAACCTCACGCAGGTAACGACGCTTCATTTTTTTGAGAATTTCGTTGCTGCCACTTTGAAGCGGAATATGAAAATGGGGTACAAATGTGCGACTTTGCGCAACAAAATGAATGGTTTCGTTTTTCAATAAATTGGGTTCAATAGACGAAATTCGAAGGCGTTCTACCCCTTCCACTTGGTCGAGTGCTTGCACCAAATCCAGAAACGTATGTTCGTGTTTTTTATTTCCAAATTCGCCTTTGCCATAATCGCCTATGTTTACGCCAGTTAGCACAATTTCTTTGATGTTTTGCTTCGAAATTTCGTAAGCTTTTTTCAGCACGTTTTCTAGTGCATCACTTCGCGAAATTCCTCTGGCAAGCGGAATTGTGCAATAGGTACATTTGTAGTCGCAACCGTCTTGCACCTTCAAAAAAGCGCGCGTTCTGTCGCCTATAGAGTAGCTGCCCACATAAAAATCGGCTTCTTCAATCTCGCACGAATGCACCTCTCCCTTATCGTTTTTGGTCAAGTCGTTGATGTAATCGGTAATTTTAAATTTTTCAGTAGCGCCCAAAACCAAGTCCACACCGTCCACATTGGCAAGCTCCTCGGGCTTTAGCTGGGCATAGCACCCCACGGCGGCAACAAAGGCATTTGGGTTATTTTTGAGCGCTTTTTTCACAATTTGCTTAAACTGTTTGTCGGCATTATCCGTCACAGAGCAGGTATTAATCACATACATATCCGCCGAATCTTCAAAATCGACACGTTCAAAACCTTCGTTGATAAAATCGCGCGCTATGGTCGATGTTTCGGAGAAATTCAGCTTACAGCCCAACGTATAAAAGGCTACTTTTTTATTTTTTTCCATAGTAAAACTCCATTAATGAAATCGTTGTCAAAAAATAGAGTGCGCAAAGATAAGGAAATAAATAATTTGAAAATTTGAAAATGTATCTATTTTAAAATTTGGAGCAAGACAATCACGTCCAACAGGAGTTTTGTCCTGCTTTCGCCTTTATCTCCTTCGCCCTACGGGACTTCAGGAGGATATCGGCTCTATCAGGGCTAAAATCGACGAGTAGATTTTCAGAAGAAAAGTTGCAGAGTTTCTAAATTTGATCTATTTTTGAGTTAAAAATTAGATTTGTTTGGAGAAATATTCAATAAACTAGTAAATTTTCTTATTATTGAATCTAAAGAGAGTTTGAAAAAAAATCCAAGTAATACGAATCGTAAAAGTCCAATAAGCATAATCAATGGTATTAACATTCCAAAAGCTTTTGGAAAACCAATTCTAAAAACATTGAAAGATATGCCAACCAAACTAAACACAAATAGTATAGCTATTAATATTTTGAAAGGTTTATTTATTTCTGCAATAACATTAACAGAATCATCTGAAAAACCACCTTTCAATACTGTAAACGCACCAATACCTGCCTCAGAACCAATAATTTCAAAGTGGTTTCCATTGATTCTTCCAATGAATTCTTTATTTGTTAAATGTTGTTGAAAGAGTTTCTTTTTCAAAAGTTTTTAACTTTAATAATTCAATATACTTTTCAGGATTTTCTGTTAATTCAATTTTATAATTCTTAGTCGGAAATATTTTCATAAATTTTATATTTTAAAATTTAACACATCATCAAACGATTAAAACTTACTTTTAGTGGAAACTATATTTCATAATGATTTTCCTATTTGGCAAATAGCTTAAAACACAACAAGTGTTTTGGTATATTTTATTCAAAAATAAGTAAATAAGTTTTATCTTTTTCTTTTTTTATCGCAAAGGCGCAAAGTTTTAACTTTGAATCTTTGCAACTCAACAAAATATCTTCTGAAATCTATACTTCGATTTTAGCCCCGATTGAACCGATATCCTTGCGTAGTTTACGGAGCAAGATAAAGGTGAAAGCGGGACTAGATATCTTTTGAAATGGATTGGTGTGCTTCTAAAAATTCTGACGCCACTTTTTGGTCTCTTCAAAAACGTGTTCCAAAATTTTGGCGTCTTCTTCTGTGAAGTCCACATGGCGGCGCAACATGACTACTTTGGCTACTTCAAACGCTTTTTTTGTTAAATAGGTGGTGAAGCCGCTGGCGCCTCCCCAAGAAAAACTTGGTACAAAATTTCTAGGAAATCCGCTGCCAAAAATGTTGGCGCTCACTCCTACCACGGTGCCTGTGTTGAACATGGTGTTGATGCCGCACTTGCTGTGATCGCCCATCATCAATCCGCAAAATTGAAGCCCGGTTTTGGCGAAATTTTCGGTTTCATAGCTCCACAATTTTACTTCTTCGTAGTTGTTTTTTAGGTTTGAGTTGTTGCTGTCGGCACCAATATTGCACCATTCGCCAAGAACTGAATTTCCAAGAAAACCATCGTGCCCTTTGTTGGAATATCCAAAAAGTACCGAGTTATTTACTTCGCCCCCTATACGGCAGTGCGGCCCAACGGTGGTGGCGCCATATACTTTGGTTGCCAATTTTACTTGGGCTTCTTCGCACAAAGCAAAAGGTCCTCTAATGACTGAGCCTTCCATTATTTCGGCATTTTTTCCAATATAGATTGGACCCGTTGAAGCATTTAATGTTACAAATTCGAGTTTGGCACCTTCTTCAATAAAGATGTTTTCGGGAGCAATAACATTAACCGATTTTGGGATAGGTTGCGAGGTTCTATCGGCAGTGATAAGTTCAAAATCTTCTCGGATGGCTTGGTCGTTTTTTGAAAATATATCCCAAGTATGTGCTATTTTGATGCAGTTGCTATCAAAATCAATAATTTCGTAAGTATCAAAATCAATTTCTTCTTGGGTGTCATTGGTGAAAAAAGCGACTACTTCATCGCCTGCAAAAATGGCTTGATTGGATTTCAAGTTTTGTACCAATGAAACTAATTTACGATTGGGAACAAATGCTGCATTAATCATGATGTTTTCTTCCATTTCAACCATCGGGAATTTTTCAGAAAGATATTCTTCTGTCAAAGTGGTTGTGGTGGTACCCAATTGGGTTTCCCATTTTTCTCTAATAGTCAAAATTCCAATTCTAATATCGGCAACTGGTCTGGTAAAAGTGAACGGTAAAAGTGCATTTCTTACGGTTCCGTCAAAAAGTATGTAGTTCATTTTATAACAATTGAAAAGACAAATTGAAATTGTCTGTACATTTAGGTTTCAAAGTTACAAAAGTTTAAGACATAAAAAAACCTTCCGAAGAGGAAGGTTTTAATGTATTTGAACACGTACTACGATTATTTACCGTGTTTAGCGTATTTAGTTTTGAACTTGTCAATACGTCCTGCAGTATCGATAAGTTTTGATTTACCTGTGTAAAATGGGTGAGATGTTCTAGAGATTTCCATTTTGAAAACTGGATATTCAACTCCTTCGTGAGTGATTGTTTCTTTAGTTTCTACTGTAGATTTTGTGATAAAAACGTCATCGTTTGACATGTCTTTGAATGCTACTAATCTGTAATTTTCTGGGTGAATTCCTTGTTTCATTTTTGTAAATCTTTATTTGTTTGTGAAGTAACGTATCTTGATGCTTTTACTTAAAAAGGTATCGACTTGCTACAACTTTTATTACTATTATTTTAATTTCAGTTTGCAAAAGTACACTATTATTTTAAATTTCAAATAATAAGATGTAGTTTTTTTTCAATAATACTACAAAAAAAATATAGCGTTGATTATTTCTAGAATTGCTATATTTGTGGATTAATTCTAATAAATTATAATCATGAATGAGAACATTAAAAAAAATGGAATTACTTTCGGAGTTATCTCTGGTTTAATTTCGGTATTTATCACAACCATAATGTATGCTATCAATATAGAATTGTTTACTAAATGGTGGATTGGTGTCCTAAGTATATTAATCAGCTTAATTCTTTCTATTGTATTAATGACTAAAACAAAAAGAGAAGTTGCAGATGATTTTACATTTAAAAATGCTTTTACTACGTATTTCATTTACACTGTAATTGGTATTTTTATTTCTGTGTTTTTTAACGTTCTTCTCTTCAATGTAATTGATACAGAGGCTAAAATAACTATTAAAGAAATGACAATGAAGTTTTCTGTTGAGATTATGGAAAAATTCAATACACCAAAAGATAAAATGAATGAGGCTATTCTTCAAATGGAAAATACTGACCAATTTGGAGTACTTGAACAAATCAAAGGAATGTTTTTTGCAATAGCATTTAGTAGCCTTTTTGGATTATTACTTGCCGCAATTTTCAAAACTAAAACTACTTATAAATAATAGTGAACTTATCCATAATAATACCCCTATTAAACGAACAAGAATCGTTACCCGAATTGCATGCCTGGATTGTGCGTGTGATGCAAGCCAATCACTATTCGTATGAAATTCTGTTCATTGACGACGGAAGTACCGATGCTTCTTGGGAGGTTATTGAACAATTACAATCAGAAAATTCGAATGTAAAAGGTATTCGTTTTTTAAGAAATTACGGTAAATCACAAGCGCTGCATGCTGGTTTTGCCAGAGCAAATGGCGATGTTGTCATTACGATGGATGCCGATTTGCAAGATAGTCCTGATGAGATTCCAGGTTTATTGGAAATGATAACCAATCAAAATTATGATTTGGTTTCTGGTTGGAAGAAGAAAAGATACGATTCTGTGGTTGCCAAAAATATTCCATCTAAATTATTCAATTGGGCGGCTCGAAAAACATCTGGAGTGCATTTGAATGATTTTAATTGTGGATTGAAAGCTTATAAAAATATTGTTGTTAAAAATGTGGAAGTATCGGGCGAAATGCACCGTTACATTCCTGTTTTGGCAAAAAATGCTGGTTTCGGAAAAATTGGCGAAAAAGTAGTGATTCACCAAGCAAGAAAATATGGTGAGTCGAAATTTGGAATGAGCCGTTTCATTAACGGATTTTTGGATTTAATAACGATTTGGTTTTTATCACGTTATGGCAAACGTCCGATGCACTTTTTTGGAGCAGCTGGGGTGATAATGTTCATTATTGGATTTATTTCTACTTCTTTTATCATTATTTTTAAATTAACCAAATTGTTTGTTTTTAATGAAACCACAATATTGGTTGCTCAAAATCCGCTTTTTTATATTGCCTTAACCTCAATGATTATTGGGTCACAGTTGTTTTTGGCAGGTTTTTTGGGCGAAATAATTCTTAGAACAAAAAGTAACGAAGAACGATACAAAATTGCGAATGAGATATAATCCTTTTAAAATATTTATATGCCAAAATTTGAAATTATTACCCAAAAAATTATTGAAATTAGAGGTCACAAAGTAGTGCTCGATTTTGAATTAGCCGAATTATATGAAACGGAAACAAGAACATTAAAACAAGCTGTAAGAAGAAACAGCAATTGGTTTCCTGAGGATTTTATGTTTGAGTTGACCAATGATGAAATGTACCATTTGGTATCACAATTTGTGAATTAAAAAGTAGAAGAGGTCAACATTCAAAAAATTGTATTTTGGGCGGGATTTTTTAGCCCAGATTGAAGTGGAAAGCCTTGCGAACATAAAAGCTATTTTTTCTTGGTGAAAAAACAGCGACGCCAGGAGCTCGTTTTGTGCCAAAGAAAAAAAGCTTTTATGGAGCAAGCTTGCAACGGAAAGCTGGATTGGCTTCTGAAAATAAAAAAAAATCTGGTTTTGTGTTATTAAAAATTAGTTAGATAGAATAATAAAAATGGAAATTAAACAAGTAATTTTAGACAAAATAAACGAATGGCTATTGCCGAATTTTGACCAACAAACGCAAGACGTGATAATGGAAATGATGCACTCCAATCCGAAGGAATTGGAAGATAGTTTCTACAAAAATTTGGAGTTTGGAACGGGCGGAATGCGCGGAATTATGGGCGTTGGAACCAACCGTATCAACAAATATACGTTGGGTAAAAACACGCAAGGTTTGTCTAACTATTTAAAAAAAGTGTTTACAAATGAGGCAATTAGTGTGGCTATTGCTTATGATTGCCGTCATAATAGCGACACTTTGGCCAAGGTAGTAGCTGATGTGTTTTCTGCCAATGGGGTTCAAGTGTTTTTGTTTTCGGATATGCGAACTACGCCTGAATTGTCATTTGCTTTAAAGCACTTGAATTGCCATGCTGGAATTGTGTTGACAGCATCGCACAACCCGCCAGAATACAACGGATACAAAGTATATTGGCAAGATGGCGGGCAATTGGTTCCGCCGCAAGATGGCGAGATTATTCAGTTGATTGAAGCATTGAATTATGATGAAATTAAATTTGAAGCCAACGAAAATTTGATTCAATATATAGGAGAAGAAGTGGATGCAGCTTTTCATCAATCAACTATTGAAAACGCGAGTTTTAAATCGACACCAGCTGTTGCAAAGGAAAACTTAAAAATTGTATTTACATCGCTTCACGGAACTTCGATTAAATCGATTCCAACTGTTTTGGCGCAAGTTGGTTACACGCAAGTTAATATTGTAAAGGAACAAGCCGAACCGAATGGCAATTTTCCTACGGTGAAATCACCCAACCCAGAAGAGCCTGAAGCCTTGACGATGGCCATGGCATTAGCGGAAGCCACACAAGCAGATATTGTTATTGGTACAGACCCAGATTCTGACCGATTGGGTGTTGCTGTGCGAGATACTGAAGGTAAAATGACATTGTTAAATGGTAATCAGACGATGATTATTATGACGGCATTTTTATTGGAACAATGGAAGCGTGCCGATAAAATTACTGGAACTGAATTTGTAGGCTCTACGATTGTTTCGACTCCGATGATGGTTGAATTGGCAACGGCTTATGGCATTGAATGTAAGGTGGGATTGACTGGTTTTAAATGGATTGCCAAAATGATTAAAGATTTTCCGGATCAAAAATTTATTGGTGGTGGAGAAGAAAGTTATGGATATATGGTTGGCGATGCCGTGCGAGATAAAGATGCGGTTGGTGCCTCACTTTTGGTGTGCGAAATTGCCGCATTGGCGAAAGCTTCTGGAAGTTCATTATATCAAGAATTATTGAATTTGTATGTAGATTTTGGATGTTACAAAGAGCATTTAATTTCACTTACCAAAAAAGGCATTGATGGATTGGCAGAAATCAATCAGATGATGGTTGACTTGCGAGAAAATCCGGTGGATGAAATTGATGGTCAACGCGTGGTTTGCATTGATGACTATGAAAATTCGACTTCATGGAATCGAATTACCAACGAAATTGAGCTTATTTCTATCCCGAAATCGAATGTGTTGATATACTATTTGGAAGATGGGTCTAAAATTTGCGCACGTCCAAGTGGCACTGAACCAAAAATTAAATTCTATTTTAGTGTGCAAACCTCGTTGGATAATGTGGAAAATTTTAAAGAAGTTGAAGCAGCATTAGATCAAAAAATTAAAAACATAATAGCAGCAATGCGCCTACACTAATGGATCAAAATTTAAAGAAAATAATTCCTTTTATTCAGCCATACAAAAACAATGTGGTTTGGAATGTCATTTTAAATGTATTATACGCATTATTTAGTACGCTTTCATTTGTGGCATTAATTCCCATGATGGACGTTCTTTTTGATGATGCGAAAGAAGTAAAAGTAAAGCCAATATTTACTGGAATAGGTAATATTAGCAGTTTTGGAAAAGAATATCTATATTTCTATATTTCTGATTTAAGAACAAATTATGGTGAACAATATTCTTTGCTTTTAGTAGTAGCCATCGTTATTACAACCTTTTTATTTAAGAATCTTTTTAATTATTTAGCTTCGAATCATTTAACGATTCTGAAAAATGGAGTGTTGAAAGATTTAAGAAATAAAATGTATGATAAAATTATCGAATTGCCTGTTTCTTATTATTCTGAAAAAAGAAAAGGCGACGTAATGGCGCGTATGTTAGGCGATGTAAATGAGGTTCAAAATTCCTTTTTTGCTATTTTGGAACTGATTGTAAAAGAGCCATTAACTATCGTTTTTACTATAAGCGTGATGCTATATATCAGTACAAAACTGACTTTATTTGTATTTATTTTTATACCCATTTCAGGATTTGTAATTTCTAAAATTGGAAAATCGTTAAAAGCCAAATCAGAAAAATTACAATTTGAAGGTGGCTTTTTAATTTCAATTGTTGAAGAATCTTTAAGTGGTCTAAAAATTGTAAAAAGTTATAATGCCGAATCTAAATTTAAAGAAAAATTTAATGATTCAGTAAATAGAATGAAGCAATTTTCTGATACTATCGGAATGAAAAACAACTTAGCTTCGCCGTTGAGTGAGTTTATGGGAATCATTATTATAGCTGTATTGTTATGGTATGGTGGCAGCTTGGTTTTGGTTGAAAAAGTTTTAAAAGGAGCCGATTTTATAGCATATATGGGACTGGCATACAATATATTGACTCCAGCAAAATCAATTTCTAAAGCATCGTATAGTGTAAAAACAGGAATGGCGGCTGCACAACGTGTTTTTGAAGTATTGGAAGTTGAAAATGAAATCATGGATGCTGAAAATGCAATTGAAAAAACAACTTTTGATTCAAAAATTGACATTTCAAATATCAATTTTAGGTATGAAAATGAAAATGTTCTGAAAGATTTTTCTTTAGAGGTTAAAAAAGGACAAACCGTTGCATTAGTGGGACAATCTGGTAGCGGAAAAAGTACTATTGCTAATTTATTGACTCGTTTTTATGATGTAAATGAGGGTAAAATAACGATTGACGAAACTGACATAAAAGATTTAAAATTGCATTCACTTCGAGAAATGATAGGGCTTGTAACCCAAGATTCTATCTTATTTAACGATACCATCAAAGCCAATATCGCATTAGGAAAAAATGATGCTACCGACGATGAAATCATTGAAGCATTAAAAATTGCCAACGCGTTTGAATTTGTAAAAGATTTACCAAACGGCATTCATACCAACATTGGCGATAGCGGAAACAAACTGTCTGGCGGACAAAAGCAACGACTTTCTATTGCGCGTGCAGTTTTGAAAAATCCGCCCATTATGATTTTGGATGAAGCAACTTCTGCATTAGATACAGAAAGCGAAAAATTTGTTCAAGTGGCTTTAGAAAACATGATGCAAAACAGAACTTCCATTGTGATTGCTCACCGTTTATCAACGATTCAAAAAGCAGATAAAATTGTGGTGATGCAAAAAGGAAAAATTGTTGAACAAGGCACTCATGAAGAATTGCTGGCTATTGACGGAATGTATTCTAAACTGGTTATGATGCAAAGTTTTGAATAAGTATGTATTTATCTAATCCTAATATAAAACTGCCAGAAGATCCAGATACTATTGTTTGGAAGTATTTGGATTTGTCTAAATTTTTGGATTTACTGCTTTCGCAAAAATTATTTATGTCGCGTTCTGACAAATTTGAAGATCAATATGAAGGCACTTTTAGCGAACCCACGTTTGAAGAAATAAAAAAATTATCCGAAAACAATCCTGAATTTTTAGATTATTATAAATCAAAAAGAGAAAAAGTAGTAGTAAGTAGTTGGCATATAAACGAATATGAATCGTTTGCCATGTGGCAAATATTCACTCAAAACAGCGAAGGTTTGGCTATTCAATCAACCGTTGAAAGACTACAAAACGCATTAAAATTAGAAACAAATTTCAAACAATATATTGGCGAGGTAAACTATATAGATTATAAAAAAGAACACATTCCTTTTGACGATAGTTTTTTTCCATTTTTGTTTAAACGAAAAAGCTTTCAATATGAACGAGAAGTTCGAATCATATCTGATTTATCTGAAAAAAATATTACGATTAATGACGGTTTGAAAATTGATATAGATATTAAACAACTTATTGAAAAAATCTACATCCATCCAAAATCTGAAAATTGGTATAAAAAATTAGTAATCGAATTAGTGTCTAAATTGGGTTTTGATTTTGAGATAGAAAAATCAGATTTGGAAAGTGATATTTTGATTTAATTATTTTTTAATAGGAAAATACTGAACAGATTTCCAACTAGCATCCAATAAATTCACAAAATGATATTGAACTTGATCTGATTTGTCCAATTGACCATTTTTATTAGAATCTTCAATAGTTTTGTAATACAATCTTGCATTTACATCAATAATTTTCCAATCAATCAATTCCATAAAATCAGCTGAAATTTTGGTAAAATTTTTACCAGAAATAGTACTTAAATAAAGTGATTGAATATCATTTTCATCCACTTTTTGATCTTTATTAGTATCCGAATCGGCAAGGGTATAAACCATCAACTTGGTTTTATATTTATCGGAAATTGATTTTAGATAAGTAGCGGTTTCAATTAATACTGTTTTATCGGTCAAGGAAACTATGGAATCTGAATTTTTTTCCTGAAAATGAATGTTTTTCAAATAACCCGTAATCTGAAAATCATTGTTATTTGAAATAGTAAAACTTTGAGTAGCTTTTTTTGTTGGAACCACCTCACCTATTGGAAATAGCAACGTTGAAGTCTCTGCAAAATGTATTGGTAAATCAGCAATTATAAGTGCTGATTCTAACTCATTTTTCGGTGCTGTTTTCGGAGTATTTTCATACCTAACTTTTGGTGTAACTACCTCTTCTTTTTTACAACTCGCAAGTAAAAGTATCAAAACACAAAGTTGGATTAATCTAAACATATTAAAAGTATTTTAGTCAAATTTACAAAAAATTACAACCTCATCGACAATTTTAAATTAAAAACTCGTTGTGTCAAATAATTTGGAACACCATACTGATTTTTAGTATATACATCTCGAACCCAAGTATTGGTTATTGCATTTTGATTATTGAACATATTAAAAATTTCAAATCCCAATGACAGTTCTTTAAATTTTTTCAACCAATGTCCGTTTGGTTTTTCGTTGTTTTTTTCGGTAAAAACATACGAAAACCCGACATCTGCTCTTCGATAATCACGAAGTCTGCTTTGATATTTATATACATCGGCATACGAAGGTGAACCTCCAGGAAGCCCAGTATTATAAACTAAATTCAAATAAATTTTTACACTCGGAATGTTCGGCATATAATCTTGAAAAAGGATTCCGAATTTCAATCGTTGATCTGTTGGTCGTGCAATGAAACCTTTTCCATCTTGTTTTTCTTCTGTTTTCATAAAACCAAAACTGAACCACGATTCGGTACCAGGAACAAACTCGCCATTCAATCTGCAATCAAAACCATAAGCGTAGGCAACTGCATCGTTATTTGCTTTGTATCTAATTCTTACATTTTCAAGGGTATAGGTGTTTATATCGGTCATGTCTTTATAATACACTTCCGAAACTAGTTTAAATGGTCGATTCCAAAGTTTAAAATTATAATCATTACTCAATACAAAATGAATTGATTTTTGTGCTTTTACATTGGGCTGAACTTTACCATCTTCATCTCGAAGTTCACGATAAAAAGGCGGTTGGTAATAATAACCTGTTGAAAATCTGAAAATCATGTCTTTATCCCAATTGGGTTTTAAACTCAGTTGCAATCTCGGACTGAAAACGGTTTGTGTATTCCCATTTGAAAAAGATTCACTAGTAACTTGCCAACTATGAGCTCGAACACCTGTGTTTATCCAAAATTGATTTTGACCTAAAGTAGTTTTAGCGCTCCATTGGGCATATCCAGAAAAACGATTGATGTTAATAAAATTTGTGGCACGCACATTGTTGAAAGGAACCAACGGACCCACATAAGGATTGTATGGTTGGTCGTTCACAGGTATATCAAGTGACGGGTCGTTTAAATAAAACCCAGCAGAATCAATTACCTCCCACTCAACTATTCGATCTCTGATGCTTTCACGCGTGTATTTTATACCCCAATCTAGTTGGCTTTTTTTCTTGGTGATATGATTTCCTTTAACTTCAACATTGACTATCAAAGCGTCTAAATCATTTCGAGCGTGGTTTAATTGTGAACCAACCGCTCTGTTAAATTTAATATCACCATAGGTTTCAGAACCAATATTAGTATCAACCTCGCCTAGATAATAAGCGCCTTCTATGTCGTAATGCTCCTGTTCTTGTGTGTGATATGCAGACAAAATGGTTTTAAATGTAGTATTTTCATTTGCTATAAAAGTTGATTTTATTGCCCCAAAATAAGTTCGGTATCTATCCTTTTCTTGACCTTCATAAAATATTTGAAGAGCAATTGGCTCGTCTATTGTTCCAAAATTTGTTTGACGCGTTAATGGCTGATAATTATAATTATTTTGAGAAATATTTCCTAAAAAATTCCATTGCCATTTCGTTGATGCGTTGTAAATAATAGATGATTGAACATCTGCAAAGGAAGGTCTAAAATTGGTTTGAGTCTCTTGGCTGTTTACCAAAAGAGAATTATCTCTGTATCGAACGCCTGTTAAATGGCTCCATTTCTGATTTTTTGAAACATCTTCAGCAGCTATACTTCCTCCCAAAAAACTCGCTTGTGCAGCTACCCCAAATTTTGTAGGTTTTCTGTACGAAATATCTAAAACAGAAGAAATTTTATCTCCATATTTTGACTGAAATCCTCCAGCAGAAAAATCTACTTTTTGAACCAAATCAGTATTTGTAAAGCTCAAGCCTTCTTGTTGACCTGATCGCACTAAAAAAGGCCTGTAAACCTCTATTTCATTAACATACACAAGATTCTCATCATAATTTCCACCTCGCACATTATAACCCGAACTCATTTCGTTATTATTATTGGTGCTTCCAAACGTTTTAAGGATGTTTTCAACGCCTGCATTTGCGCCAGGTATCATTCTAATAACTTCTGGATCAATACTTATAATGCCTTGAACTCTTCTTTTATTGGTTGTAATAACTACATCTTCCAATTGCTGAGAATTAGTAATCATTACCGGATTATACTCAAAATCTTCATTAGGTTTTAACAAAAAAGAAGCAGTAATTCTACCTAAAGAGACATGTGTGAATACTAAAGTAACTTTTTGATTTGCAGGAACTGTAATCATATAAAAACCACTGGCATCTGTTATGGTAGATTTATTTTGATAACTTACTGTAACCCCTTCAATTGAAAGGTTTTTTTCATCCATCAACACGCCTTTTATCCTAGCCGATTGAGCAAAAGTTGAAAAAGAAGTACAACAGAAAATAAACAGGGCAATTTTTAATAGTGTTTTCAAATGTTATTTTTTTAAACTTCGATAAAATTGAGTTTCAAATATAGTAGAATTTCCGACATTATCAGTTACAATTAGTTTCAAATTATTTTTTTCATCTATCAAATCATTGTCATTAATTTCATAAGTCAATCTGTTTAACTTAGATTCATATTCGAATAAAACCCATTTATCATTAATGAAACCATTGTATGATTTTATTCCAGAAAGTGCATCAAAACTATTTATTTGAATATATTTTTGATTTGTAAGCCGTTTTTCTTGAATACTTTTAGACATTTTTACAACAGGTGCAACTTCATCTTTTACTAATTTAAATTGTCCTAAATTCTTTGTCTTACACGAAAACGTAGTACCTGATAATTTAGTATTTATATGATACAATTTAGATCCATTTACACTGGCGATAAACATTTTTTGCTTGTCAGCGACTGATGACACGGTATCTTCAAAAGAAATAGTAAAGTTTGAATGTGCAGGAACAACATCTTCATGTAAAAAAAGGACGTTGGTTTTTACATCAAAATTTAAATAAAAATCATCATAAAAAGTGTTGGCTGGAAAAAACACTGAAACATTTTCTTTTTCATAAAATGAATCTGAATTTGATTTTACTTTATACTTGGTCTCTACTTTTTCGGGCTGAATTACTGCAGGTTTTGATGAATAAACTACCGGAATATTTAGTTGTATTTTATTTCCATAAAAATCAGAAACCTCAATTTTTTCATTCGTATAAAAATTTGGCAAAACATTTATTTGACCTAAATTTTCATTTGAAAAAACATTGCTCCAATTATAACTTGAATTCATAAAAAGTTTTTGAACGCGTTGATACATTTTTTTATATTTTTTATAATCTATCAAAGCATTTACATACCTGCCTTCTTCAAAAGACATCGAATCAAATTGATAGCCAAAAACAGATTTTCCATTACTAAAAAGTTCGGTTTTATACGTTCCGTTTATATTAAAGGAAACATCATCATAATCAAAAGCAGTTATTCCAAAACCAATAAGACCGTTTGCAAAAACTTTTTCTGATAAATACGTACCATCAGATTGTAATGATACATTCAGTACCAAGGGTCTTTTAGATTCATTTACAACTGAATTATCATCAATTGGATATACATATAAATTTTTAATTTGAGGTGGTTTGGAATCTTTTACATCCAGTCCAAAATGCAACGGATTAACAATATTTTCCGTTGTATTATCTCTTATTTCAAAATGCAAATGAGGTCCTTCTGATCCACCCGTATTTCCAGATATAGCAATAATTTCACCTTGTTTAACTAGCAATTCGCCAGGTTTAAAAAAAGTTTCTATTTCGTACGATTTTTCAGCATATTGAACTGAAATAATTGTTTCTTGAATTTTGCCAACTGCTTTTTGCAAGTGGCCATAAACCGTTGTGTAACCATTTGAATGGGTAATATAAATTGCCTTTCCGTAGCCCGAATTTGAGATCTTAATTCTGGAAATATATCCATCGGCTACAGCATAAACATTCAAACCTTCTTTTTGCTGTGTTTTAAAATCAAATCCAGCATGAAAATGATTTGGACGTAACTCACCAAAGTTCCCTGATAATTGCATTGGTATGTCTAATGGTGATCGAAAATCACTTTTGGGATATTTTTTTTGAGCAAATAATGGAATGGATAATACGAATATGGCAAGTATATATTTCATTTTGTTATAATTTTTCCAAAAATAAAAAAAGTAAATAAGAATTAAAAATAAAATAAATAAAAACATTCAACTACATGATTCATACTATTTTAGAATCATTTATAAAAAAAATTGTATTTTTTTCATTAAAATATTGCTTTAATAGATTGAGAATTATAAATTTGTAAAATTATGTAATGAATTATGTCACGAATGAGTGAAATTGTAGAAATAATTGATACTCTTGAAATTAAAATTCAAAAACTATTTCAAAAAATAGATAGTTTAGAAGAAAAAAATCAATTGTTACAGACAGAATTAAACAAATCTGCGGTTTCAAATCAAAATCAGAAAAAAGTTTTAGAAACACTTCAAGCTGATTTTGAATCATTAAAAATGGCCAATTCATTATTAGGCAGTGAAGATTTTAAAAGAGATACAAAACTGAAAATAAATTCAATAATTCGTGAGATTGATTATTGTGTAGCACAATTATCAGATTAAAATTATGGATGAAAAGCTAAAAATCAAAATTTCAATTGCTGATAGAATCTACCCATTAACTGTAGAATTCTCTCAAGAGGAAGGTTTAAGAAGCGCCTCAAAGAAAATTGATACGATGATGAAGCAATTTGAAGAAAATTATGCAGTAAGAGACAAACAAGATGTTTTGGCCATGTGCGCTTTACAATTTGCTTCTCAAGTAGAGCAAAAAAAAGTAGACAATGCCATCGATGGTTCAGCATCAATTGAAAGACTTTCAAAACTGAATGATTTAGTTGATGAATATCTCAAAAAATAATAAAAACAGATTACAAACGTTCTTACAAACACAGACTAAAAATACTGCCTACATTAGTACATTTTTGGTAAACTCAACACTAACAAATTAAAATGAGTGAATCGTCGCTACTATAGCATGTCTTCCTTGAGAAGAAAGCTTGAACAGTGAGTTAGCTCAAAACTTGTCGATTCGAGTTTATTCAATCGCCTGATGTAGGTTTTTTTATATTTAATTTTTAAAAACAAATGACAATAACATTTATAATTATCGGAATAGTAGTAGGTATAGCTGGAGGTTTTTCAATCGCTAAAGTAATGGAAAAATCGAATGCTTCAAACATAACAAAGGACGCAAAAAAAGAAGCGGCTTCGCTTTTAAAAGATGCCAACATTGAAGCAGAAAACACAAAACAATCCAAATTGCTTCAGGCAAAAGAAAAATTTTTAGAATTAAAATCCCAACACGAACAAGATATTTTATCAAAAGATAAAAAACTAGCAGAAGTTGAAAAAAGAATTAGAGATAAAGAATCTCAAGTTTCAAGTGAATTATCAAAAGCTAAAAAAATCAATGATGACTTTGAAGCTAAAACCTTAGAATACACTTTAAAAGTAGAAAACTTAGAAAAGAAGCAAATTGAAATTGACAAACTTCACAAGAGTCAAGTGCAACAACTTGAAGTAATTTCTGGACTTTCTGCAGAAGATGCCAAAGCACAATTGGTAGAAAGTTTGAAAGCAGAAGCTAAGACTAAAGCAATGTCTTTTATTCAAGAAACTATTGAAGAAGCAAAACTAACTGCTGGTCAAGAAGCAAAAAAAGTAATTATTTCAACCATTCAAAGAGTTGGAACAGAAGAAGCAGTAGAAAATTGCGTTTCTGTATTCAACATTGAATCTGATGATGTGAAAGGTCGAATTATTGGTCGTGAAGGTCGAAATATTCGTGCTCTTGAAGCAGCAACCGGAGTAGAAATTATAGTTGATGACACACCAGAAGCAATCATACTTTCTTGTTTTGATCCTGTAAGAAGAGAAATTGCAAGATTGTCATTACACAAATTGGTTACCGATGGTAGAATTCACCCAGCTCGTATCGAAGAAGTAGTTGCTAAAACTACCAAACAAATCGACGACGAAATCATTGAAGTTGGAAAACGTACTGTAATAGACTTAGGGATTCATGGACTTCATCCTGAATTGATTAAAGTTGTGGGTCGAATGAAATACCGTTCGTCTTATGGTCAAAATTTATTACAACACTCTCGTGAAGTTGCCAAACTTTGTGGTATCATGGCAGCAGAATTAGGCTTAAATGTAAAACTTGCCAAACGTGCAGGTTTACTTCACGATATTGGTAAAGTTCCAGATGCTGAAAGCGATTTGCCTCACGCACTTTTAGGAATGCAATGGGCTGAAAAATATGGTGAAAAAGAAGAAGTATGTAATGCAATTGGTGCTCACCACGACGAAATTGAAATGAAATATTTAATTTCTCCAATTATTCAAGTGTGTGATGCTATTTCTGGTGCTAGACCAGGTGCAAGAAGACAAGTTTTGGACTCCTACATTCAACGTTTGAAGGATCTTGAAGAAATTGCTTTTGGATTTAACGGTGTTAAAAACGCCTATGCCATTCAAGCAGGTCGTGAACTTCGTGTGATTGTTGAAAGTGAAAAAGTAAGCGATGAAATGGCATCAGGTCTTTCATTTGATATTTCACAAAAAATTCAAACAGAAATGACGTATCCAGGTCAAGTAAAAATTACGGTTATTAGAGAAACTAGAGCGGTAAACATCGCAAAATAATACCAAACGTTATTGTAAATCAAAAAGACTTGCAATTGCAGGTCTTTTTATTTTCTAGGGTGAAATTGATTCACAATTTGAGTGAGATGTTTTCTATCTAAATGAACATAAATCTCTGTTGTGGTAATAGATTCATGACCCAACATCATCTGGATAGCTCTCAAATCGGCGCCATTTTCTAATAAATGAGTTGCAAAAGAATGACGCAAAGTATGCGGACTAATGACCTTATTTAGTTTAATTTCTATCGCTAAACTTTTAATGATGGTAAAAATCATGGCACGAGTCAATTGCCGTCCGCGCCTGTTTAAAAACAACGTATCTTCAAATCCTTTTTGAATGGACACATGAACACGAACGCCATTTTTGTATATAGAAATGTATTTCATAGTTAATTCGCTGATGGGGACAAAACGTTGTTTATTTCCTTTACCCGTAATTTTGATAAATCCTTCATCAAAAAATAAATCAGATATTTTCAAGGTTACAAGTTCAGAAACACGCAATCCGCAGCCATACATTAATTCGAGCATTGCTCTATTTCGTTCTCCTTCAGGTTTAGATAAATCGATAACTCCAATCAAAGCATCAATTTCAGCAACAGAAAGTGTGTCGGGTAATTTTCTTCCCAAACGGGGTGCTTCAATCAATTCCATGGGAGAATTATCTCGAAAATCTTCAAAAATTAAATAAGAAAAAAAACTTTTAAGACCCGAAATTATTCGAGCCTGCGAACGAGCATTAACCTCTTTTGAAACCCCATAAATAAATTGCTGAATTTGTGATTCATTTATTTTAATGGGAGAAACTTCCATATCATTCTCATTCAAATAAGCACATAATCGCTCTAAATCAAATGAATAGTTGTCAATGGTGTTTTTTGACAAACCTCGTTCAATTTTTAAATAAGATTGATAACTTTTTATGTACGAATTCCAATTCATAGCTACAAAGTAACAGTATTTAATGCAGACAAAAAAATCATAAACTTTTCTAAAACCCAACTTTTAATGATTTGCTTTTTTTACATTTACATCACTCAATTATTTTTTTATATGAAAATCATCATCATCAATGGGCCTAATTTAAACTTATTAGGAAAAAGAGAACCCGAAATTTATGGCAGTCAAACTTTTGAAGATTATTTTATTTTTCTAAAAGAAAAGTTTAAAACCATTGAATTTAACTATTTTCAAAGCAATATTGAAGGAGAAATCATCACTAAAATTCAAGAATTTGGTTTTGATTATGATGGGATTATTCTCAATGCAGGCGCCTACACGCATACTTCCATTGGTATTGGCGATGCTGTAAAAGCTATTGCAACACCTGTAATAGAAGTGCATATATCCAATACCTTCGCTAGAGAAGAATTTAGACACCAATCTTTTATTTCGCCCAATGCCAAAGGGGTTATTTTAGGATTTGGACTAAAAAGTTACGATTTAGCCATACAATCCTTTTTATAATTTTTAATTAAAAAAACAAAAATGAAACAACTTTTCTTATTTTTATTTATCGCATCATATAGCTTTGGACAAGTAAAAGGTACCGTAACAGACAAATCTGGCAAACCCATTCCGTTTGTGAATATTTATGTTAAAGACACTTATTTAGGAACCACTTCAAACGAGTTGGGTAAATACGAACTAAATTTAAAATCCAATGGAAACTATATTTTATTGTTTCAATACCTTGGTTATAAAACACATAAAGAATCGATTTCATTTGACGGAACGCCGAAAAATATAAATGTTTCATTGATTGAAGAAGACTTTCAGCTGAATGAAGTTACCATAAACAGCAAAAATAATCCTGCAGACATCATTATTAAAAGTGCTATTAAAAACAGAAAAAAAAACGCACTTAAATTGGACAAATTTTCGGCCGATTTCTATTCGAGAGGTATTTTTAAAGTGAAAGATATTCCGAAAAAAATCTTAGGACAAGAAGTAGGTGACCTTGACGGAAATTTAGACTCTACCAGAAGTGGTATCATCTACCAATCGGAAACTTTTTCGAAAATAAAATTCAAAAAACCAGACCAACTAACCGAAGAAATTATTGCTTCAAAAATGGCAGGTGACGACAATGGTTTTAGTTATAATACTGCGTTGGGTGCAAATTATGATTTCTATGAAAATTATGTCGATTTAGGCATCAATATGATTTCGCCCATTGCAGACAATGCTTTCAATTATTATAAATACAAATTAGAAAGTACTTTTTTTGATGAAAAAGAGCACCTTATCAACAAAATAAAAGTAACAACCAAAAGAGATAAAGAACCTGTTTTTGAAGGTTATCTCTATATTGTGGAAGATTCTTGGGAAATTTATGCAGTTGAATTGGACATTAAAGGTTACAGAATGCAAGAACCTTTTTTAGAAACCATGAAGCTAACACAAAACTTTAGTTACAATTCTAAAACAAAACTTTGGGCAAAAAATATTCAAACACTCAATTTTAATGCAGGAATTTTTGGAATGACTTTCAACGGAAAATTCACTCATGTTTTTAGCAACTATGATTTTGAAGTTAATTTGGATAAAAAAACGTTCAAAAATGAAGTCGTAAAATTTGCTGAAAACGCAAATAAAAAAGAAATAGAATATTGGAACCAAAACAGACCGGTGCCATTAACAGAAGAGGAACTTACCAATTATATAAAAAAAGACAGCATTCAAACCATCAGAAAATCGCAAAAATATTTAGATTCTATTGATGCAAAAGATAATAAATTCAAGTTTTTTAAAATTATAACAGGTTATACTTATAAAAATACATTCAAAAAATACAATTTCAATTACCAAGGACTATTAAATTTGGCTTCGCTAAATTTCAATACTGTTCAGGGTTGGAATTTAGATAGTGGTTTTTCATTCAACAAACGAAACGAAGAAAAAGGAAAAATAACCTCCATTTCTAGTAAATTCAACTACGGTTTTGCCGATGATCGATTGCGAGTAACAGGCAGTTATTACCATAAATTCAATAATATTAACGATGCCTATATTTACGTCAACGGAGGAAACACAGTTTCACAATTCAATGCAAATGAACCCATTAGCGATTTTTCAAATACTTTAAGTACGTTACTTTTTAAAAACAACTTCATAAAATTGTACCAAAAAGAGTTTGTCAACTTTTCACTTGGTAAAGAAGTTACAAACGGCATTTTCTTATCGGGGAAATTCTCATTTGAAAACAGAAGTTCGCTCAAAAACTCCACCGATTATGCTTTCATAAAGTCGGACAAATTGTACACCTCCAATAATCCTTTGGCACCGTTAGATTTCATTGCAATTCCGTTCGAAAACCACCGTTTGGCAAAACTTTCGGTAGGCGCACGTTTCAATTTTGGTCAGAAATATATTTCTAGACCCAATGCCAAACTAAACATGACCAACGACAACTACCCTACCCTAGCCTTTTTTTACGAAAAGGCAGTGGCAGGTACCACTAAAAATCTGAATCACGACTATTTTGGTGCAACCATCGATTTTAATAAAACCATTGGCAACAAAGGAAATTTTGCACTAAAAATAAAAGCAGGAAAATTCCTCAATGCCGAAAACATATCGTTCATTGACTACAAACATTTTAACGGTAATCAAACCAGCATCAACCTGTCTGGCAATTACTTAAACGCCTTTAACCTCCTTCCCTACTACACCCATTCTACCAACGATGCCTATCTAGAAACCCATGTGGAGCATAATTTCAAGGGCTATATTATGAACAAAATTCCGTTGCTTAACAAACTCCAATGGAACTTAATTACAAGTTTTCACCAACTGAATGTACCCAATTTTAAACCTTACCAAGAGTTTACCATCGGATTTGACAATATCGGTTGGGGCAAATTTCGTTTCCTACGTTTGGACTACGTCCGCAGCTACCAAAATGGGTGCCAAGGCGATGGTTTTATGTTTGGACTGAAGTTTTAAGCACCCCAAACCCCGAAGGTGGAGCTGTTGTATGTGGAAGGTTGATGAATAATAAAAAATTAGAAGAATAGACGAAAGTTGGGTTCAATTTAAGGCGGATTTTCTTTTGGATCGGATTTTTCTCACCCAAGCCTTTGTCCTTTAGCCCCGACAGAAGTGGAAATCCTTTTTGTTTTTTTTTTCTAAAACAAAAAGATTGAAACGGATGGCGGGAACAAACCTTTATTGAAAATGCCTGGTGTATTGCTCCTGAAAATTTTTGTTCTAAATTTAATATTTCGTGGATTATTTTAAAAATATATCATACCCAAAACGAAGTAAGGTGCCAATTACAACCACCAAAAAGAAATAACGTATAAATTGATTGCCTTTTTTGATGGCAAGTTTTGCGCCAAGCCAGCCGCCGAGTGCATTGCAAAAAGCCATGGGTAATGCAAAACTCCACATGATTTTTCCTTTGCTGATAAACAAACAGATAGATCCAAAATTGGTGGCTAAATTGACCATTTTGGCATTTGCGGAAGCATTCAAAAAATCGAATCCTAAAATAGCTACAAAGCCTAAAACTAAAAAACTTCCGGTTCCTGGACCAATAAATCCGTCATAAAAACCAATCAAAACACTTAAAAGTAGCGCGTATATAAACCACTTTTTATCAGAAATTTGACGGGCTTGTTTTTGTCCGAAATCTTTTTTTATGAAAGTATAAACCGCCAATCCAATCAAGACAAAAAATAAAACAGGTTTCATAAAATCATTACTCACCTCGGTAAGCAACATCGAACCAAAAAAAGCGGAAACAAAAGCAACTAGTGCCATTGAAATCAACATTTTCCAATTCATTTTTACTTGTTTGAGGTATTGAAAAGCAGCGAAACTAGTGCCGCTAAACGCAGGGATTTTTAAAGACCCAATGATGGTAGAAACTGCCAAGTTGGGCATCAATATCAGGGCGACTGGTGTTTGAATCAATCCGCCACCACCCACAATTGCATCTACAAATCCGGCAAAGAATGAGGCGATACAAAGTAAAATTAAAATATAGGCTTCCATTTTTTTATACTAAAAAATCCAAACTCCCTTGATTTGAAATTTGGATTTTATTTGATTCTAATTTAGTAAATTTATACTCTAACAATATTGGCTCCAAGCGCACGAAGTCTTTCGTCTATTCGCTCATAACCTCTATCAATTTGTTCGATATTTTGAATGGTACTGGTTCCTTTTGCAGAAAGCGCAGCAATTAATAATGAAATTCCGGCTCTAATATCTGGTGACGACATGGTGGTTGCTTTTAATTGGGATTCAAAATTATGTCCCATTACTACAGCTCTGTGTGGGTCGCACAACATGATTTTTGCACCCATATCTATCAATTTATCTACAAAAAACAAACGGCTTTCGAACATTTTTTGATGAATCAACACATCGCCTTTTGCTTGAGTTGCAACTACCAAAATAATACTTAACAAATCAGGGGTAAAACCTGGCCACGGCGCATCGGCAATGGTTAAAATAGACCCATCAATATCTGTTTTTACTTCATATCCATTAGTATGAGCAGGAATATAAATATCATCTCCTTTTTGTTCTATGGTGATGCCTAATTTTCTAAATGTATTTGGAATTACACCAAGGTTATCCCAACTTACATTTTTAATGGTAATTTCACTTTTGGTCATGGCAGCAAGTCCGATCCAACTTCCAATTTCTATCATATCTGGAAGAATTCTATGCTCACAACCACCCAAATTTTCAACACCTTCAATTACAATCAAGTTAGATCCAATGCCTGAAACATTGGCACCCATGGCATTCATCATTTTACACAACTGTTGCAAATAGGGCTCGCAAGCGGCATTGTATATGGTAGTAGTCCCTTCTGCGAGAACGGCAGCCATCACAATATTGGCAGTACCTGTAACCGAAGCTTCGTCCAAAAGCATGTAAGCTCCTTTTAATCTACCTTCGTTTTCTACCCCATAAAAATGGTCTTCTCTATTGTATCTAAATTTTGCACCAAGGTTGATAAAACCTTCAAAATGCGTATCTAATCGTCTTCTTCCAATTTTGTCCCCACCTGGTTTTGGAATGTAACCTTTACCAAAACGAGCTAATAAAGGGCCCACAATCATGATGGAACCTCTCAATGAACCACCTTCTTTTTTAAATGCTTCGGTTTCAAGATAACCAACATTTACATCATCGGCTTGAAAGGTGTATGCACCTGCACCTATTTTTTGAATTTTAACTCCTAAATTTCCCAAAAGGGTAATTAATTTATTAACATCAATAATATCAGGAATGTTTGTAATTGTTACTTTTTCTGATGTTAACAAAACAGCACACAAAATTTGTAATGCTTCATTTTTAGCGCCCTGTGGTGTCACATCACCTTTTAGTTGAATGCCGCCTTCAATTTTAAAAGTTCCCATTGGTATCAAATTTTTAGTCGTTTCAAAGAGTAAATTCCCTTTGTTTACTGTTGGTTATTATTTTTTTTCACAAATGGTTTTTTGCCATTGGTAGTATTTTTTTTAAACGATTGTATTTTCATGTTTTTTGGAGGAGACGCTACAACTTTATTAGTAACCTTATTGTTTATTTTTATGAGTTGCGTTGTATTTGTTAGCTCTTCTTCACCTTGAAGTAAATTTAGCTTTCCGTTTGATAATTCAAACAAATTCTGAAAAATAACGCTGTCTTCAACCATATCTTTATTCCAACTCAAATACATTTTTTTCATGTGATTGGCAATAACACGCACTAACGCCTCTTTCTTGTCGCCGTCTTCCCATTTATTGGCAACATCAATCATGTATTTGATATTGTTACCATAAAACCGATATTTTGGGAATTTTTGAGGATAATCTAAAATTTCAGGTTTCAAGTTGATAACATCTCTTGTAGGTATTGGATACGGTGAATCTGCAACTAATTTAAAATCAGACATGATGAAGAGTTGATCCCATAATTTATGCTGAAAATCTGGAACATCTCTCAAGTGTGGGTTCAAACTTCCCATGACTCTGATGATATATTTGGCAGCTTTATTGCGCTCTAAATCATCCGTAATTGCGGTTGCTTGGTCAATTAGTTTTTGTAAATGTCTGCCATATTCTGGAATAATTAAATGCGAACGTTCTGCATTATATTCCAAATTACCAACTACATCATTTGCATTTTCTTTTATATACTTTGTCTCCATGTTTAAAATGAAATTATTCCTTCTACTGTTGAAACTTCGAGGTATTTTTCAACCACATGATCTGGATTTTGCATGAAAACATTCACAGAAACACTGGTATATTTTCCTGTTTTTGAAGGAGTTGTTTTTATCACGGCACCCAAATTATCAAAAGCTTTTTCTACTTCAACAATTTTGTGTGCATCAGTAGGAACAATAAATTTGTACAAGTATTCGGATGGCCAAACCGAAGTTGAAGCCAATTCTTCTTTTAATCTAATATAAAATTCCTCTGTTTTTTTATCCATTCTATCAAAAATATGAAACGCAAATATACGTTTTTGATATTAAATATAATAGGTTCGATTTTAGAATTTTTGTAAGAAAATTGTAAACCAATTAATTTTTAAAAAAAAATGATGAAACTCTTTCCTTTAATTGCTGTTTAAAGTTCAAAAAAAGTACATTCTGTATCAAAAATGTCATTTCTTTGAATAAATTTGCAACTTATTAAAACACATTGAAAAAAGAAATTGTCGTAATTATTGGCGGACCAGGCACAGGAAAAACAACTATTATTGATGGTTTAAAGTCAATGGGGTATTGTTGTTATCCCGAAATTTCAAGAGAAGTAACATTGGAGGCAAAAAAACAAGGTATTGAACAATTATTCCTTGAAAATCCGTTGCTTTTTAGCGAATTATTACTTGAAGGCAGAAAAAAACAATTTGAAAGTGCCCAAAACGAACAGCACGAAATTGTTTTTTTAGATCGTGGTATTCCTGATGTACTTGCTTATATGCACTATATTGGCGATAGTTACCCTGCCTTTTTTGATTTAGCTTGCAAAGAGAATCAATATAATTCCATTTTTATACTTCCACCCTGGGAAGATATTTACGAAAGTGACAATGAACGATATGAAAGCTTTGACCAGGCACAACTTATTCATAATCATTTAGTTGAAACGTATGAAAAATATGGCTATCAAATAATTGAAGTGCCCAGAGATACGATCGAAAACAGGATTGATTTCATTCTTACAACATTAAATCCCTAAAATAAATTATTTTTTGTTGAAATAATATCCGTATCTTTCTGTTTGTTAATATGATGAATCCAAAAAAATGCCATTGACCGCTTTAGAAATTTTACAGAAATATTGGAAGCACGATAGCTTTAGATCTCCTCAAGAAGAAATCATCAATTCGGTTGTTGAAGGGAACGATACCGTCGCTCTTTTGCCAACGGGAGGTGGAAAATCGATCTGTTTTCAAATTCCTGCTTTGATGAAAGACGGCATTTGTTTGGTCATTTCGCCATTGATTGCCTTGATGAAAGACCAGGTAAAGAATTTAGAAAAAATAAATATTAAAGCCATTGCACTTACGGGTGGCATTTCTGTTGATGAAACCATCACACTTTTAGACAATTGCGTGTATGGAAATTATAAATTTTTATACCTCTCACCCGAAAGATTACAAAATGAATGGGTTCTGGAACGAATCAAATCACTACCCATAAATCTCATTGCCATTGATGAAGCACATTGTGTTTCGCAATGGGGTCATGATTTTCGTCCGGCTTATTTGAAAATCAATGTTTTAAAATACTTTTTCCCAAAAACACCTTTTTTAGCATTAACTGCTACTGCAACACAACGAGTGAAAGATGACCTCATTAAGCAACTCGAATTGAATCATCCTGCTTTTTTTTCGAAGTCATTCGAAAGAAAAAACTTGGCGTATATGGTTGTAAATACGGAGGATAAACTACATTTAATTCAGCAAATTCTGACAAAAAACAAAGAATCTGCCATAGTATATGTAACCAATAGAAAGGCTTGTTATGAAATCTCAAATCAACTAGAAAAACTTGGGTTTTCTGCAACTTATTACCACGGTGGGATGCCTCCAAAAGAAAAGGACGCCAACATGAATCTTTGGATGACAAACAAAGCGCAAGTGATTGTAGCCACCAACGCGTTTGGAATGGGGATAGACAAACCTGATGTAAAATCGGTGATTCATTTGAATATTCCGCCCAATTTAGAAAATTATTATCAAGAGGCAGGTCGCGCTGGCAGAAATGGAGAAAAAGCATTTGCTGTTTTGTTGGTTAATTCTTCAGATACGATTCAAGCAACATCACAATTTATTTCAGTTTTATGTGATAAAGATTTTCTAAAATCGGTACTCATCAAACTTTTTAATTATTTTCAAATCGCTTATGGTGAAGGATTTAATGAAAGTTTCTCATTTAATTTACAGCATTTTTGCACAAAATACAATTTTCCAATTTTAAAAACCTACAATGCATTACAGTTTTTAGATCGACAAGGTGTCATTACGATTACATTAGAATTTTCTTCAAAAATAGCGATGCAATTCATTATTCCGTCAAAGGAAGTGATTCGGTATATGAGTTTAAATCCGAATGATGAAGAGGTTTTATTGACTATTTTAAGAACAAATCCTGGAGTTTATGATGTCAAAACAAACATTAATTTGTCATTAATTGCCAAAAAATCAGCTACTGAAGAAGAGAAAATACTTTCGATTTTACACAAATTGCAAGAAAAGAATTGCATTGAATTATTTATTTCCAATAATGATTCTACCATATTATTTAACGAAGTTCGAGAAGATGAAAAAAACATCCATCGTGTGAGTAAAAATTTAAGCCATCAAAACAATCTAAAAATGGAACAATTTGATGCTGTTTTAAATTATATTAAACAAACAACTATTTGTAAAAGCAATATGTTGAGAACGTATTTTGGAGAGAAGAATGATGACAATTGTGGTATTTGTTCTTTTTGTATTTCGAAAAATAAAGAACCAATTGATTCTAAAACAATTGCTGCAGACATACTTAAATTGTTACAAAGTGAAAGTCTCAATTCAAGAGAGATTGAAAAAAGAATGTCGTTTACTAAAGATGATATTATATTTGCGTTACAAAAATTACTTGATAACGAAACGATTTATATGAAACCAAATAATGAATATTCAATAAAATAAAATGGAAAAATTACGTATTGTTTTTATGGGAACGCCTGAATTTGCTGTCGGAATACTAGACACCATCATCAAAAATAACTATGATGTTGTTGGAGTTATTACTGCTGCAGACAAACCAGCAGGTAGAGGTCAAAAAATAAAATATTCGGCAGTAAAGGAATATGCCATAGAACATCATTTAAATTTATTGCAACCCACCAACCTGAAAGATGAAACTTTTTTATCAGAATTAAAAAATTTGAATGCACATTTACAAGTGGTGGTTGCCTTTAGAATGTTGCCAGAAGTTGTTTGGAAAATGCCAACTTTAGGCACATTTAACCTTCATGCGTCTTTATTACCCCAATACAGAGGCGCAGCGCCCATAAACTGGGCAATCATAAATGGCGAAACAAAAACAGGTGTCACTACTTTTTTTATTGATGATAAAATTGATACTGGGGCGATGATATTAAATAAAGAATGTTCGATTGAAGAAAATGAAAATGCAGGAGAACTTCATGATAAATTAATGTATCTTGGACAAACTGCTGTAATAGAAACGCTTGAATTAATTGAAAAGCAACAAATTAAAACAACGCTGCAAGAAGATATTTATAATATTAAAACTGCCTTTAAATTAGATAAAGACAATTGTAAAATTGATTTTTCAAAAACAGGCGAGGAAATTCATAATTTAATTCGGGGATTATCGCCATACCCAAGTGCTTGGTGCTATTTTCACAATAATTTGGAAGGATGGAACGTTAAAATATATGATGCCGAGTTTGTATCTGAAAAACATGATTTTGATACAGGGCAACTTGTTGCGTCAAAAAAAGAATTAAAAATTGCAGTAATAAATGGGTTTATAAACATAAAAAGTATACAGTTTCCAGGTAAAAAACGGATGAAAACGAATGAAATATTGAACGGAATGACATTTGAAATCTCAGCGAAAGCGTTATAGTTCGTTTTTTTATAACTTAAACAATTCTAAAAAACCGAAACAAAAGCTTTTTATTAACAAAACGATTGAGTTATCAACAAAAACGACAAAAACTGAATGAAGTACTTGTACGCACTAGAATTTCTGCTAAATTTGTTGTTATTATTAATAAATTTTAATAAAATTAATAAAGAATTTTAACCCAATTTAATACACAAATTATTATGAACAAATCAGAATTAATCGATGCAATTGCTGCTGACGCTGGCATCACTAAAGCTGCTGCTAAATTAGCTTTAGAATCATTTTTAGGAAACGTAGGATCAACTTTGAAAGAAGGTGGTAGAGTTTCTTTAGTTGGATTCGGATCTTGGTCTGTAACTAACAGAGCTGCAAGAGATGGTAGAAACCCACAAACTGGAAAAACTATCCAAATTGCTGCTAAAAATGTAGTTAAATTTAAAGCTGGTGCTGAATTAGAAGGTTCTTTGAACTAGTCTAATCTTCAGTTTTTTGAATAAATTAATCACTCGCAATGCGGGTGATTTTTTTTTGAAAAAAGTAAAATAAAATTAATTTGTAACCCGCTTTTTTTTTTACTTTTATAAAAAATGAATACGTAAACATGGTAAAAAATATAGAAAAAGGACTTTTACTTATTTCAGACCCTTCCATAATTGGAGATAGTACTTTTAACAGAAGTATTATTCTACTTACAGAACACAACGGTAAAGGTTCGGTTGGATTTGTAATCAACAAACCTACAGAACATTCGCTTCACGAATTAATTAATGAAATCAATGCTGATTTTGTTGTGTATGACGGAGGTCCTGTAGAACAAGATAATCTCTATTTTATTCACACTTTACCACATCTCATAACAAATAGTATTGAAATAGCTGATGGAATTTATTGGGGTGGCGATTTTGAATTGACAAAAAATCTGATAAATCAAGGTTTAATAACCAAAGAAAACATCCGTTTTTTTCTAGGTTATTCAGGTTGGACAAGAAATCAATTGGAGTCAGAAATTGACATGAAGTCTTGGATTCCAATAAAAAACGACCTTAAAATCAAACTATTACAAAAAAATTCCAAAACTTTTTGGAAACAAAAAATCGCTGCACTTGGAGGTGATTATTTGATTTGGTCTAATGCTCCCGAAAATCCAATTTTAAACTAATTAGCAATAGATTCATTTAAAATAGAAACCAGCTGCTTTGCAATTGTTGAAGTGTAATTTTTCTTTCTATATCGTGTGATGGGTTGAATTCCTACAATGACATTCGAAAGAAATAATTCATCCGCTTTTTGAAGATCAAACGGAGAAATAACTTCTTCCACAACTCGCAATCCCTCAATTTTTTTGGCTAAAGACAGTAATTGCTTGCGCATCATACCATTCAAACAACCTTCAGAAAGTGGTGGTGTTATTAAAGTGTTGCCCATCAGCATGAAAATAGAGCCATTCAATGCTTCTACAACATTTTTATCATTATTTATTACGAGTGCATTTTGTAATCCATTTTCATGTGCATAAATACTGCCCGTTATAAACAACATCTTGTTGGTTGTTTTCAAGGTTGATAATAAAGTCTTTGGAACAAGAAAATCTTTATACAAATCTACTTCATAGTTTGAATCGTCAAGTTGATATTCTTTATTGTCAAGTTTAGAAGCCTGAATCAAAAAAGAAACATCGCGTGATTGGGGCAAATAATAACCTCCATCATTTCTAAAAACTGTAAAGCGAACCCGAGCACTTTCTAAAATATCTAATATATCAACTAATGCAAGTATTTGACTTTCAAAATATTCTAAAGTAAAATTTGCAGGAATTTTCATTCTAACAATTCGCATGGAAGCCATTAATCTAAAATAATGATCTTCGAGAAACAAAATGGAATTGTTATAAATTTTTAAGGTTTCAAAAACTCCGTCTCCAAAAAGAAAAGCGCGGTTTGAATTTGAAATAGAAGTGTCATTAGAAAGGATTTCGCCGTTATAATTAATCATAAAAAAGTCCCGTTATAGTGGGACAAATATAGTTTAAAAAACAAATTTAAACAGAACCAATGACATGTTTTAAATCAGATACTTGATTTTCCCATAATTGTATTGATTCTTGAATTTCATCTTGAAGTGCAAAATCAATAATCATTAAAGAAACGTCTTTTGTAATTTCGTCCTCAAGAATTCTAATTTCAAAGAAGTACTCGGTATCTTTTTTATCTTCATCAAGCCATTTAAACTTAACTTTTTCTCCGGATTTTTTAGAAACTAATTTTGCATTTTCCTGAGAATCATTCCATTGAAAGGTAAAAAATTCACCTCTAGAATTCACATTATCTGCAAACCATTCCTGCAAACCAGATGGAGAAGATATGTATTGATATAATAACTGAGGAGAAGAATTTACAGGGAATTCGATCTCATAACGTACTTTTGAGGACATGGTCTAAATTTTTTGGAAATATATAATATTTATTTAAAAAAAACACCTTTAAAAAAAATATTTTTTTTCAAATTAATATTTGGTCAATTACATATAAATGGTATATTTGCACCCGCATTGAACGAGATGCACAACAGATATTTTGGCGAGGTAGCTCAGTCGGTTAGAGCGCAGGATTCATAACCCTGAGGTCGGGAGTTCAAATCTCCCTCTCGCTACAAATTAACCCCTTAATATTCAGGTATTAAGGGGTTTTTTAATTGCGTTTGAATTAAAGAGTACGATTTTGCTCAAGTGAGGAAGTTGAGATCTATAGACACGCCAAGCCTTACTACCACTACATAAAAGGAGGATTTTTCAAGTGAGGAACTATTAAAATAAGGTAAAAAATATAAAACCACCCATTTAACCGATACATATATTAGAATTTTGCCACTTCCTTTTATAAAAGTTTATTGATTTTGTTTGTAATTACTTCAATATCATAAGCATCATCAGTAATACGATATTTCTCTGGGTTTCGCTCTACAAGAAATTCATTTATAAAATATCTATCATTTTCTTTGTAAATCTTAGCTTCAAATATGATAAATCCCGTCCATGACCGCTGAAAAAAAAGTGTATCGTTTTCAAACTTGATGCGCCATCTGTTCTCCATTTCTTTGGGAGACAATCCAAGTATCAGTTTTTGGTATTCCTCCTCATTGAACGATAAATCAATAGCTTCCTCCGAAGTCACAATTAACATTCTATAATTTAATTTACTGCATATTTGAAGTTACCTATTTTTACTAATTATTCATTATAAGAAACTTTAAAACCAGCACTTAATACTAACATAATCATTGAAATAACGACAAAAATAATTAACAAAATAGATGATAATATTATAAAAAATATCACCCACTTATTTTCAGTTGTATGTTGTATCATTAAAAGTTTATATTTTTTTCTAATGATAAAACCTTTAATAAAAATTCCAACTATTATCAAAATCGATAATATTAAAATGACTGGCGAATATAAATTGTAACTATCAGCAACTTCTTTTTTTACAATACCTCCTAAATCAAATTCACGATAATGTTCATAATACGGACTATTTTGAACTATCCTATTAAATAATATAGATTGAATAAAAAAATATATCCAAAAAAATATATTACTCATAATCAGAATTAATAATGATTTTAAGAAAAATGAACGATATTTAAATAATTTGATTTTTGTTTTGTATTTGAAAATCCAAAACAACCCAATTCCAAAAAACACTGAAAGCAAAAACACTAAATAACTACCCATATTAAAAAAAAATATCTTCTTTTATATTCGCTTAGACACTTCATACTAAAAAATCATCAGGTCCTTCGAAGTCACAATTCACTTTCCATTCGGTTCTAATTTATTTGTTTACAATTTCATTGCGCACTGTCTGCTACAACAAGCATTTTCATATATTGTCCAGTCCTTATAATTATGACTACCTATATAAGGATAGCAAGGAGTTAATGATTCTTTATGTTCGGTGGTTATTCCATAATAATCTTTTCTGAATCCCCAACCGGAAAAACTTCTATTACAGATATAACAAGCTCTATTATTTGGAGTTTTAAGCACTATTTTACATTTTTTGCATCTTTCGCCATTAATATTGGTTCCAGATTGAGAAAGTTTTGATGAAGAATCTTTAAATAAAGGATTATTTGAAATCTTTTCAAACTCATTCTGAATATCTCCCATTATATTTGTTGTGGATTGGCTATTGTTAACATTAGTGCTCTCTGAACTCGAATTTGAAATATTATCTTGTGCTACCTTATAATTATTAGTGTTAGATGGTATAAATATATTATTGGACCATTTTCCTTCTTTAATTATTCCGGAAGCAAAAGTAAATTTCCCTTGACCTTGTCTAACTCCACTTACCCAATCTCCTTCATATTTATCTCCATTTTTAAATAAATAAATGCCAAATCCTTGAAGTGCATTATTAACAAAATCCCCTCCATATACGTCACCATTATTCCAAACGAAAATTCCTTTTCCATTTTGTGTATTGTATAAAAAATCTCCTTCATATTGATTACCATTACTCCATTTATAATAACCTTTTCCTGTTCTATAACCATTTACATAATCACCTTTGTAATAATCCCCATTATTAAAGTTATATATTCCATACCCATCTATACAATTACCACTTATACAACCCACTAATTCCGGTTCTTGTTTATTTATTATTAATCCACTATTTTTACTTGAAGCAGATTTTAATTCATTAGTTTTCGGTTTTTCATAATTGTTAACTAACACTCCATTTTTCCAAATTCCTTCATCAATTTGACCTGAAGCATATTTTAATAGACCATATCCATCAAAATAACCATTATAAAAATTACCCGTGTAGACATCTCCATTATTCCATTTATAAACCCCTGTGCCTACTTGTGAACCATTTTTATATTCACCTGAATATAAATCACCATTTGAAAATCTGAAAGAGCCGCTTCCATTAAAACAATCACCTTTCAAACATTGAGAATAAGTTGGAATACTTATAATTCCAATTAAAAAATACAGAAATAATTTATTTTTCATATTATTTTATTTATAAATCCATTGCACAACTTCTACTACAACAAGCATCTTTATAGATTGACCACATAAGTGAATTATGAATATTTAATTCGGGAATACAATTAACTATACTTTTCGATTGTTCATTAATAACATCACCATCACTTTTAATAAATCCCCAACCGAAAAAATTATTATTACAGTAATAACAAGCCCTATTACTTGGAGTGATAAGTTCAGTTTTGCATTCACTACATCTTACAATGTTCTCTTCAATATATTCTGGAGTCGAAGAATTTTCATTTGAAACATCTTGATTAGTTTCAGTATTTTTATTTGAATCAGTCCAGTCTTCAACTATTTCAGGTTCGCTTTTTGTATTTTGATGATTGTTTTCAATTGGTGTTGCATCTGAATTAATTCCGTCTATGTTTGAGTTTTTACAGCTGAAACAAACTATTAAAACTATTATTATCAAAGTTTGCTTTATGATTTTCATTTTTTTAATAAAATTAATATTAAAACCTCTAATATTCAAACTTTTCTATCTTTGAATTTATAAAAACAAAAATAGCAAAATAATTTTAACATTTTTATATTTAAAAGGAAACCTACTCATTTTCAAAGAAATATAACTTTTATATAACATTATTAAAATTATATTATTTGAAGTTTAAGTGCGGTTGATTTAACTTTCAAAATGGTATTAGTTGATTTATTCGTAAGTCCGGATATTTGCCGGATTGATAATTTCTTTTTTAATAATCTCAAAACATCCGAATGTTTTTGGATTGTTTCTTCTTCAGTTTCAATAGAACCTGATTTTCTTCCCACCTTAGCGCCATTCTTAATATGATTACGATAGCCGGAAACCATCCTGCTTTTAGTTAGTTGTGCTTCCATATTAGCAACACTAAACAAAATCTGAACCATAAACATAGATAATGAATTGGGAGAACCAGCAACACCGTATAGCAGATCTAAAGCTCATAGTCACAACGTATCCTATTATACCGATAAAGACGGAAAAACAAATTTAAATCCGGAAAAATTTGGTATTGAATCAATAAAAAAAATGTATTCCATTCAAATTGATAAAATACTAAATAACCCAAAAAATATAGAATCAAATTTTGATTCTTACTACTTTACTATTGTAAATGTAAATAAATCTTACTTTCTAGTTTTTGCAATGGGTTACATTGACCCAATTGACAGCAATGAAAGAATGACCGAAGAATTTACTATTGCAATGCAATTACGAAATTAATTTATGCCAATAAAATTAAAAAAACAAGTGAGGAATTTAAGTGAGGAAATGTTAGGTTTTTAAGTTAGATATTTTCTAAAACCTATATTTTAAAGGGCTTTAAGGCTCATAAAAATATTCAAGACATTTTCATAACCCTGAGGTCGGGAGTTCAAATCTCCCTCTCGCTACTTAAAGAAATTCAATGAAACTGCGGTTTAGTCTACACTAAACCGCTTTTTTTATGTCAAATATTTTATTACTTTTACAAAAAGTACACCAAAACGTACACCAAAAAAGACACTCTTTGGATAAAAAAAAATTTTCCGAACCAAGAATTTACACAGGTGGTGTAGATGTAACTATTTGGAATGAACTCTCAAAAGAAGAGCAAAAAAATGCCCTTTCAAAAGACTGGTACATCTATTATAAATTCATGGATGATACAACAGGAAAATTAAAACGAATGCCGAATATAAAAGGGGGCTGTAATCGATATAAAAATAAAAAGGATAGAATATTAGTGCTATTACAATTAAGAGATGCTTTGGAATATCTTTTAGACAAAGGCCTCAACCCATATGTAGATTCAGATTCAGAATTACTTGAATTTAATAAATCTAGTACTATCATAAAACCCATTAGTTCTGTTAATTCAAAAGATGAAATAATAGTAACACAAGAAAATGTAAAAACAGAAATAGTTGAGGATGTGCTATCTATTAAAGATGCTTTTGATTATGCTTTAAAAGTTAAAAAGAAATCTCTTAATGCAACTTCGTATTTAATGTATGTCTTCAAACTAAAGTGGACTTTTCCTAAGAGAGTATTTAGTTAATAATTCAAAGATAAATGTTTTTTTTGATTTGTTGTTAATTTTAATTTTTGGTACTCATTTCTGCGATTAATAATTGCAATTTTCTTTAATTTTTGTCTTTCTTTTAATATCATTTCTCCTCTTCCAAAATAAACATCTGCAGGAGTTAAGTTGTTTAATGATTCATGATAACGCTCATTATTGTATCGGTTAACAAACTTTTGTAAAGCAGCTTCTAATTCCTCTGGAGCAAAGTAATTTTCAAGTTTCACAACATTTTTCATAGTTCTGTGATAGCGTTCAATCTTTCCTTGTGTTTGTGGATGATTGGGTCTGCCATGCACTTGCTGCATTTGATAATTGTCTTTTAAATATGATTTTAGTTCACTTGCAATATAACACGAGCCATTATCCGATAGTAACTTTGGTTTTTGTTTGGTAATTAATTTAGCTTTTTGAATCGCAGTATCCACGGTTCT
>CAMAWT010000015.1 GCA_945862065.1 Flavobacterium psychrophilum
AGGGAACAAGTGGGGCTGGTAAAACTTTCTTTTATTTTTCTTTATCTCAGTATGTTAAGATATTTGCAGCGAAGCTGCAGTGAATAGTAACTGGTAGCAAGTGATTAGCCAAAAGCTAATTACTAATCACTAAAAACTACTCACTTAAAATTTAAGGTGGTTATTGCGTCGGGGCTCACCTCTTCCCTTTCCGAACAGAGAAGTTAAGCCCGATTGCGCAGATGGTACTGCAGTTATGTGGGAGAGTATGTCGCCGCCTTTTTTTTGTAACCCCATTCGCTGATGCGAATGGGGTTATTTTTTTATAGGAACGGCGTGTTCGGCTTTCGGGATCAGTCCGCCGCCTTTTTTTTAAAAGCTCTATCGATAGATAGGGCTTTTTTTTGTAGTAATTTTTATAAAAAAAAATAAGTAAAGTTTTTGTACAGAGAAGTAAAATTAGATTGAGTAGAGGTAATTTTGAATGCAGAGGATAGGTCAAAATTTACTTTACCTTTTTTGTTAACAACATAAACTTATAGTTCCTAATTCTTTTTTTGGTTTTTTTTTTATACAAGAGATAGCGATTTCTTGCTAGTAATTTTTTTAGAGTGTTTCATTTAAACATTTATCTTTGTTTCTAATCTTTTCTTTCTTTAAATCCTAACTTAATTAGCTCGTTTTCCTTGGTTATAATTCGTATTAGATACTTATTTCTTGTAGTGTACCTGAAGCTCATTTTAAATGTGTAATATGTCTATAACCCGAGTTGCATAAAGAAAACACCTATTTGCAAAAAGTCCAATATTTCTTGCTATATCTGGGGCGATTCCGTAAACCAGATAGCTTTGAAAAAAAATATTATTTCATTAACTGTAATAACAGATTCTGCTTTGATACCAGAATCCATTAATAATATGTAAACATATAATTTTGGCGATTATATTGGTTAGAATGTAAATTTGAAAATTACTTATAAGTGTTTAATATAGATTTAAACATCGATATAATAATAAAATACTAATTTACAATAATGAAAGTATTTCGTCTATTTTGTTTATGTTGCGTTTCTGAACAAGGCACTCCATCTACACAATTATTTACTAATTTTGATTCACCATAACCAACAGGAATCAATCTTTTAGGTTCAATACCTTTCATAACTAAATAATTAAAAGTTGCTTTAGCTCTGTTTTCAGATAAAATATGATTCAAATTATCGGATTGTCTGCTGTCTGTGTGTGAGCCAATCTCAATTTTTAATGAAGCATATTGATTTAAAAATATCACTAATTTATCTAATTCTATTTTAGATTCATTTTGGATTGTATATTTTCCTACTTCAAAATACATTTTATTTAAACTTAATAGTTCACTTAAATCATCTCCAATTTTGTATGGTAATTTAATAGTTTTAATAGGAATTTGATTCTGAAAATTATCAGCCTTTAATTCTAACAAAACTGTTTCATCTTCATATATATCTTTTTTTACTGAAATAGAATAAGAAACGTTTGGCTGAAGATCATTAAAAGAGAAAGCGCCATTAGAATCGGATTGAGTTTTAGCTATAAAAAGCTTTTCGCTGTCGAACAAATTTATTTCGGCTTTAGCTATTGTTTTTTTGGTTTCTTCATCGATAATTGCACCGCTGATAGCTACCAATTCAACTTTTTTAACAGTCAAATCAAAGGAATAAATATCATCATCTCCTGCTCCACCTGGTCTGTTGCTTGTGTAATAGCCACTTGTCATTTCGCTGTTCAAAACAATGCCAAAATCGTCAAATGGACTGTTTATATTATCTCCAAGACGCATCACTTTTGCTTTAGAATCATTCAAATCAATGGAGTACATGTCAAATCCTCCAATTCCTGGACGCCCATCTGAAGCAAAAATCAATGTATTGTCTTCAGTGATAAATGGATATGAATCTCTTCCTTCAGTATTAATAAGATTTCCTAAATTTTCTATTGTACCAAAATTATTATCGTCAGAAATGCGAGCTCTAAATATGTCGGAATCTCCATATTTAGTTAAGTAATCTGATGCAAAATAAATAAATTTACCATCAGGACTCAAAGCTGGATGAGCAATTCTAACGGTATCATTTAGACCAAAAGTGATGGGTCCTTTGTTCACCCATTTATTGTTTTTAAAAACAGATTTATATAGTTTAAATCCACCATTTGCTAATTTATTGTTGGAATTATTTGAAGTAAGATTTTGAGTATAATACATTGTTTCACCATCTTTACTGAAAACGGGTGTTGCCTCATTAAATATAGAAAAACTCACTTTTGAAAATAATTTTGGCTTACTAAATTCACCATTTGAAGATATAATTGATTGAAACAAATTGGTTCTGTATTGATTCGTTCTTTCGCTTATTGAATTATTTAAAAATACATTATTAGAACTTGAAAATATTAAGTTACCATTATATAATGTAGGGCCATAATCTGAATATTTACTATTTATAGATATTAATTTTGTATTAGAGAAAATAAATTTAGAATCTTTTTTGGAATCTGTATTTAATAATAAAGTTCTTTTTTCGTTTGGGTTTAGATTTTTAAAAAGCTCTAATTGAACTTTTGCGTCATCATGTTTCCCTACTGATTTTAAGGTAAGCGCATAACGATAATGAACTTCACTTTTCAAATTTTCTGAAAGTTGTGCCAATTTAGTATACCAAACATTTGCTTGTTCATAGTTAGCATTAAAAAAATTTGCATTAGCCAATTTCTCAATAATTTCAGGAGACTCATTTCCTTTTTTCACTATATTATTATACATCTTAATGGCTTCAAAATAGTCTTGCTTTTCGTAATGTAAATTTGCTTTTCTTATATCATTTTGTTGAGAAAACGCAAAAAATGATGTTGCTAAAATTAATAGAATAATTATATTACTTTTCATAATTGCTGTTTATTAGAAGAACCTAGGAGTTTCAATCTTTTTGTTATTTTCAAACAAATCAAATTGAAGGAAAATTTCGTGTGAACCTGAATTATATTTAATTAATTTTGTGATTTCTCTATCATAACCATATCCAACAAATAATTTGTCATTTATTTGAAATCCAGCCATAGCGCTTAAAGAAGCGCTCAACCTGTAGGATGCCCCAAGGGTAAATTTATCATAAAATAAGAAATTACCTGAAAAATCCAATTGAAGTGGAGATCCTGAAACAACTTTAGAAATAAAGGCTGGTTTGAATTTTACATAATTACTTAAATTAAATACCTTACCACCTATAAAATATAAATGTTGACGCTGGTTTACAGCTGTGCTTGAAATATCATCATACCGTTTTGTATCTAATATCATTGGGACAGAAGCTCCAAAATATCCAGTTTTATTGTATAAATAAAATCCTGTCCCAATATTGGGTGAAAATCTATTTGTAATATTATTTTGTAATATTAATTCACCCAGATTGAATTGGTTTAATTTTGAATAATCTACATTTAGCAAATTAGCTGAAGTCTTTAAACCAAATGCCAATCGGTAATCATTATCAAAAAAAATAGTATAAGATATATCAATTGCAAATTGCGTTTCATCACTAGGCCCTAGTCTATCATTTACAATACTCACTCCGTAACCTAATTGACTAGCGTTTATGGGTTTGTTTACAGATAAATTAATTGTTTGAGGTGCGTTATCTAATCCAACCCACTGTGCTCTATATAATCCATAAATACTCGTAAAGCCTTTAGAACCAGCATATGCAGGGTTTATTATGGTTGGGTTATACATGAATTGGGTATATTGGGGTTCTTGCTGTGACTGAACTTTAAAACTTAATAAAATTAAAGTTATTGAAAAATATATATATTTCATGTTTTTGTTTTTTAAAGAATAGATTTTATCTATTTAAATATAAATATCCAGAGCGTTGTTTAGATTCTCCTGTACTATTTGCGTATCGAAGAATGTAAAAGTAAGTTCCTATTGGTAATTCATCGTCTTTTTTAATTGTAATTCGACCTTCCGAAATACCTTTAAAGAATTTGCCATTTAAACCGTATCCATCAGTTTCGTAAACAACTACTCCCCATCTATTAAAAATTGTTAGCGTGTTATCTGGATAATTTTGAATGTTTCTAATTACTAAAACATCATTTTCACCATTTCCATTAGGTGTAACAGCATTAAATACTTCTAAATCATCATCAGATGAAACGTGGTTATTCTCCTCTAAATAATCAGGAATTCCATTTGAATTTGAGTCATTTGGATTGTTTGCATCTAAACCAATTTCATTAAAATTTGATAATCCATCATTATCACAATCCCCATTTAAGAAGTTCGTTGATAATGGTTTTGTTATGTTTAATGGGTTTGATTCGCAAGGATTTGTAGGATCTGTACCATCCGTCATTTCTTGACCATTTGTTACTCCATCGCCATCACAATCTAAGACTGACCAAGTATTATAAACGGAGCTGTTTAATGCAGGTGGATTTGTAAATGAACAAGCATCAGCAGGATCTGTTCCATTGGTTATTTCTGTTCCGTTACTTTCACCATCTAGATCACAATCATTAATTGCAAAATCCAAGCAGGCCCCTACAATGATAGGAAAGGTCACTTCATCAAAATTCGTTGGATTCAATACTTCCGTAATTCTATAAGTCACATTATATGTTCCAGCAGGAGTTTGTGGAGCTATTGTAATTGTCCCATTTGTGTTTAAAGTCAATCCTGACGGAACCGTAACTCCTGTTAAAGTAACTTGTGATGGAATTACAGTAATTCCGTTCAAAGTATCATTAGCCAAAACGCTCGTAGTTGTATCACCCGCATATCCATTGATTGGTCCGAATGCATCTGCAACAGCATCTATAACTGCCGGAATGACGTTTACAGTTGAAGTCACTTCATCAAAATTCGTTGGATTTAATACTTCCGTAATTCTATAAGTCACATTGTAAGTTCCAGCTGCCGTTTGTGGAGCAATTGTAATCGTTCCATTTGCATTCAATGTCAATCCTGACGGAACCGTAACTCCTGTTAAAGTAACTTGAGATGGATTTAAAGTTACTCCATTTAAAGTATCATTAGCTAAAACGCTTGTTGTGGTAGCACCCGCATATCCATTGATTGGTCCGAATGCATCTGCAACAGCATCAATAATTGCAGCTGCAACTGTAATGGTTATTGTGCCCGTATCGCAATTTGTTGGATTTAAATTTTCACAAATTTGATAAGTTATAGTGTAATTTCCAGCAGGAGTTCCAGCAGGAACGCTGATTATCCCAGTTGTAGTATTAAGAGTTGGAAAAACACCAGTTGTTCCTGCTGGCGAAGTTACTGTCATTGTAACTAAAGTCAAATCGGTTACTGGATTATTATTTAAAGTGTCTGGACCATTACTATTGTTAGTCAATACATTCCCAAGAGAGGTGTTCCCAACTAAACCAATTGTTGAAGGCATTATGTCATCTTGAGCTATAATTGCAGGAGCAGTAACTATAATAGTTACAGTAGCATTTACGCAATTGGTAGCATCTAATTCATCACACAGACTATAGACAAACACATAAGTACCAGCCGGTGTCCCACTTGTCATATTTACATTTCCTGAGTTATCAATAGATATGGTAGGGTAACTTCCAGAAACTATTGAGAAGTTTACAAAATCTGCAGCTACATATACCCCATTTAGAAGGTCGTTGGTCATTACATTTCCAAGAGTTCCAGATGTAAAGGATGTATTGTTTGTATAAAGATCGTTTATAGCTCCAAATTCTTTACAGGAGATTCCAAAATCAAGTTGTTTATTTACTAAATTATTTGAATTAATAGCAACAATTTGAGGATTTTGACTAGATACTCGACAAATAGTACTTAACTGATTGATAGTATTTAAATCAGCATTATTTTTAGTTGTAATGCTATTTGTATCAATCCTAAATGCTGGTCCGCCAGGAAGTACTTTTATGAAGCCTGACGCAGCCAAAGCTAAGGAAGCAGTCCTTAGATTAGATTGCATTATTAGTTCAACGGTGTAGGTTCCATATGCGTTTAAAGGGGGTTTTACACTCCAGAATCCTTGAACTCCAATTGTGTTGTCTACATTATAACTGTTTGGCCCAGAAATAAACAAGTTAGGAACGTTTGTTGTTAAATTACTAAAACCTGCAGCGTTTAATTCGCCATAGTTGGCTAATCCAAGGTAACTATTATCTCCGTTATAATCAATCCATTCCCATTGTGTTGAATTTACAATTCCATTAGAATCAGGAATATTTTTGGTTACCAATCCATCATTATTGGCATCATACCACTCGTCTTGTAGTCCATTGTTATTTACATCATACCATACAAAGTCTCCCAATACTGGTTGTGTAGTTGCATTATAATTGAAGTTTCTAACTAAGTAGTTACATTGTTCAACATTTATGATTGATAAACTTGATGTTATATTATATAAATTAAAAGCTACGTTTAAATTAGCGTCTTGTACTTGTAATACATAATTACCTGGAGGTATTCCGTTGTAGTTGTAATTACCTTGACTATTTGTAATTTGAATAATAGAAGGCCCAGAAATATTATTTATACCATTTATGATATTGATAGGAGTCAAGGTTATTGGAACATTTGCTAAAGGTGAATTATTGCTTCCTGAATTTAAAACAAACCCTGAAACTTTAGTGCTATTACAAGTTACAATTATTGTAACTACTGCTGTATCACAGTTTGTTGGATTTAAATTTTCACAAATTTGGTAGGTGAGGATGTATGTTCCAGCTGGAGTTCCATTTGCAATATCAATAGAACCATTCGGATTTAATGTTAATCCTGTAGGAACAGTAACCCCCGTTAATGTAATATCTGAAAGAATAACAGGAACACCATTTAATGTATCATTTGATAAAACAGATGGTAAAGTAGATCCTACTAAACCATTAATTGGACCATGAGTGTCTGAAATTGCATCAATAACTGCTGCTGCAACTGTAATAGTAACTGTAGCCGTATCGCAATTTGTTGGATTTAAATTTTCACAAATTTGATATGTAAGTGTTAATGTTCCTGCTGGTGTATTTGGTGCTATGGTAATAGTACCATTCGGATTTAATGTTAATCCATTAGGAACAGTAACACCAGTTAATGTAATAGCTGAAAGAATAACAGGAACACCATTTAATGTGTCATTTGATAAAACAGATGCTGTATTTGATCCTACTAGCCCATTAATTGGACCCACTATATCTGTAATTGCACATAAAGGATCGTATACCTTGACTGTTAAGCCAGTTGTTGTACATGTATTATCTAATGTTGAACGAACTTTTAAGGTGTAACTTCCTGCGGCAACGCCTGTGAATGATGTACTTGATTGATAAGTTGTTCCATTAATGCTATACTCAACTCCTGATTGAGTTGTGAAAACAATCGTTCCAGTTGTTGTTGCGCAAGTTGGTTGAACTGTTACACTTCCAGTTGGTGCACTTGGTGCACTTGGAACTGCGTTAACTGTAACTGATGATCCCGTTGTTGTACATGTATTATCCGATGTAGAACGAACTTTTAAGGTGTATGTTCCTGCGGCAACGCCTGTGAATGATGTACTTGATTGATAAGTTGTTCCGTTAATGCTATACTCAACTCCTGATTGCGACGTGAAAACAATCGTTCCAGTTGTTGTTGCGCACGTTGGTTGAACTGTTACACTTCCATCTGGCGTGCTTGGTGCACCTGCCGCTGAGTTAACTGTTACTGACGCGCCTGTCGAAATACAAGTATTATCTGATGTAGAGCGTACTTTTAAGGTGTATGTTCCTGCAGTAACTCCTGTAAAGGTGGCACTTGATTGATAGGTTGTTCCATTAATGCTATACTCAACTCCTGATTGCGTTGTGAAAACAATCGTTCCAGTTGTTGTGGCGCAAGTTGGTTGAACGGTTACAGTTGCTGAAGGTGTCGTTAGAGCCGTTGGTTGTGTGATTGTAAAGTTTCGAGTAGCCGTGCAAGAATTAGCATCGGTTACTGTTACCGTATAAGTTCCTGCGCTTAATCCGGTTGCTGTAGCAGCTGTTCCACCAGAAGGCGACCATGAATAGGTGTATCCACCAGCACCTCCCGTAGGAGTAACCGAAGCTGAACCATTTGATCCACCATTACAAGATACATTTGTTTGCGCAGCAGTCGTGGTAACATTGCTAACTACAGCAGCGATGGTCGCCACATTTTTAGTAGTTGAACCTGAAACTAAAGTAATATTACCTGACGCTCCATTTAAAGCAGTTGTAGCCAAACGAACATAAATAATAGTAGATGCAACTGTGCCTCCAGACTGCGTTAATGTCAAACTTGTAACAAAACCTGTCCCTGAAGTTGTTGAAATTTCATATCCTGTTGGTGCAGTTACTACTAAATTAGCACTTAAATTTGTACCCGAAACAGTAAAATTTTGCTGTGCAGAAACAAAACCTGAACATGCAGAAAAAGAAGTTAAAGTTCCCGTAGTGTCAATTGTTGGTAAAACACAGTTTTCAGTAAGCAAATTAAGTGATATGTTTTTTGAAATTCCACAAGTTGGATCTGTATACGTATATTTAACTACTACAGTTTGGTTGCCTGTGCCTGTAAATGTTAACTGGTCATCTGATAAGGTAGCAGGGCCTGATACTAAAGTTAAAACTCCACCGGGTGGTGATGGAATTAATGTAGCTGAAGATCCGTTGCAATATTTTCCATTTGTACCTGTAATAATAGACCCTGTAAGTTGCAAATCTAAAGTTGATGCACCACAAACATAAACTACGGCTGTTGCGAAAGTAAAACTTGCTTCTGTAGTAGTAGTAGCTGAACCGTCACCCATACTACCTCTAATTCGGTGTCCTACGTAACCAAAATTATCCTCACATTGCTTTGAAACCATTGTAGTGTGTCCACCTGTTTCAACAGCAAGTATAGTGTCTGTGGGTAAAATACCATTTGGGATACCAGGACTATAAGAACCCGTACCTCCTCTTCCAAGCATTTGTGAGCTTGCATTTCCCCAATTATAAATTTTTGAATCGGATGTTAATACAGAAATAGCACCATATTGATTGTCATGTTCATTTGGGGAAATCCAATGGATATTATTCATTATTGGACCTGTTGAGGAGTTATATCTTGGTTGTACCCATACTTTTCTTTCAGTGGTTGTCCAATCCCCTAATTGTCTAAAATCATTTGCGCCTAAGCTGAACAAATTACCATCACCATTTAATAAATAATAACTAATCCCTGTTGTACCATCTTCTCTAGTAACACCTATCATTTTTATGCCGTTTACAGAAGGTAAAGTCATTTGGACAGCCCTAGTTCTTGAAGTCATATTTGATCCATCACCAAGGTAAGTTTCTAATCCCCAAGTCCAAATAGTCCCGTCAGATTTTAATGCGAAAAGTGTGTTTTCTTGTCCTCTAACCGCAATTACATTAGTCAAAAATGGGTTACCAGCTGTACTTTGTGTAACTCTGTACCATTTTACAGCATTAGCTGCTGAAATAGTTGTTATTCCAGTACCCGTGTTTTGTGCAATCTGAGAAATCACCCAAACATCACCGCTACAAGTAACTATTGCTATAGTTTTATTGGTAACAAACATCATTTTGACATCGGTAGGTGTAACGCCTGCTGGAAGTCCTTGGGAATTACCATTTATTGTCAATTTTTGAAATGTGGTACTTGAAGTAATATTTGCATGTAAAACTTGGCCTTCCAAAGACCATGCGTATAAACCATCAGTTGCTAATACAATTCCTTGAACAGCATTGGCTGAAAGAGAACCCAAACCAGCTTTTAATACTGTTCCCGTTAATGCTGGGTAATTAGCATTAGTTAATTCTATTGGAGATAGCAAATCTGTAGTGCCACTATTCGACATGTCTTCACCCCAAACTTTATAAACACCTAAGGATGTTCTTACAACTGTTGAATGGAATGATGAAGTGAAATTATCATATTCTAAAGTAGTTGCATCAGTTGTTGATCTCATTCCGAAATTAAAATAATCGGTATTCGGACAAGTATTTAAGAAACCACATTGTGCGAAACTGAAAGTCGAAACAAATATGAAAAATAATGCAGTATAAAATGAAAGTAAATTTTGTTTCATTAGTAAAGTAGGTGTTAAATTTATTTTCATTATGCTATAATTTAGTTGGATAGTAATAAGATTGAACTTGACCTTTCACATCAAAAAAATCTAGCATAATAAAGTTTCCCGATTTTGCGGAACCTTTCAATTGATAAACAAGTTTATTCATACCTGGATTTAATGTAAGCTCGCTATTTAAAAGTCTTCCCTCTATTGTAGTATCTATTCCTGCAGAAACAAATTTGCCATTTTGAAACATAACTTTTTCATTAAAAAAAGATTTTAAATTAACATTTATCATAAGTTGACAATTTTCAGTTCCAACTCCACCTTCAATTTTTTTACTGAATTGAACGGTAGAAAAATCAAACTCCATTTTAAAAGGACTAACTTCAATATTCATTAGTTCCGGAAAAACAACATGATTACAATCTTCTTCTGGATTTAGTTTACTCTCAAGAAAAGTAATTTGATAGGTTCCGGGAGTTTCAAATTTGTAATTATTAATTTCACTACCTTTTAAGGAGATTTTGATGTTTGAATCTACATTAGAAACATTCCATTCGATAGAATTTTCAATTTTTCCAAAATTAATAGTCTCACCGTAAGAAATTATCTTGTAAGGTTCTTGTTTTAAATTATCTAACTCAAGTCTAGAAGAATTAACGCTTAATTCCTGACTTTGAACTAAAATAGTTGAAAATAAAAAAAAACTGAAAAATAAATAGCTAAAGGAATTTCCAATAGAATGTTTTGTAAAAGATACAATTCGAATCATAATGTGGGGATTATTTAGAAAATGTATAACAATAAAATATTAAAAATGCAAAAATAGATGTTCATTTTTTAAAAAACTAATTAATTGTTATATTAATAGTGTTTTTTATAAAAAAAGACTACAAATCAAAAAAAAAAGTAAACGAAGATTGATAATCAGGTATTTAAAATTTATTTCAAACCTCTTTTTAATTACTGTTTTAGAAATTGTGTTCGAAAGTAGAAATTTAATAAGAAGTTAATTCCAAAGTTGTTCCAGCTACAACTTTGAAAATCTTATCATTAATTTTTATAAAAACATCCAATGAGCTCGTATTTGTTACAAACTTTTTTTCAACTGAAAATTTTAAATTTCTAAAAGCATGAATATAATCAACCAAATCAATCTGTTTTGTGTAATGTATCGTTGGATTATTAGATAGTAATTTAAAGAATTTTTCGGTTTCATTCCATTTATTTTGGTCTGAACCCATTTCCCAACTGTGACCCCAAATATCAAAAACCGACAGTTTTTTACTTTGTAAAAAATCGTCTATAAGTTTATAAAATTTAACTAATTCAATGCTATCTTTTTCAGGTTGATTTGGCTCCCAATAAGCTTTCCCATATTGATGAATGGAAGGATGCCATCTTAAAAAGTCGCTCGGAATTTCAAAATTGTAAGTATCACCTACGGTTCTTGCATATTCAATACCCAATCCTTTTATGATGTCAATTACTTGGTCATCGGTATTTCCAAAAGGATACGCCATGCCTCTTACTGGATACCCCATCAATCGCTCTAATTCTTTTCTGTCTTCCAAAATTTCGTAAATAACATCAATTTTAGAAATATCTATCAGATTAGGATGATTGGCAGAATGAACAGAAACTTCATGACCTTTGAATAATTCTTTTATTTCATCTTTATTTAAATAATTAAAATTGACATCGGTACCTAATTTATTAGAATTCAGATGAAAAGTTCCAACAAGATGATACTTATTCATAAGTTGAACCAATTTTCTATCGTGATTCGACCCGTCGTCATAACTTAAAATCAACGCTTTATTTTTACCTTCCGGAAAAAGCATTTCTATTTTAACAGTACTAGCAACCATTTCTGTTTTTGATTGTGCAATGACTGTAAAAGTTAATAAGAATATAATAAGGTATATTGCTTTTTTCATTTGTGTATTATTTAAGTATAATCTTATTTTATAATTCATAAATATAAAAAAAAATCGTTTCAACTGAAACGATTTTTTTAATTTAGTTGGAATTTATTTCTTTATCATTCTCAGAGTCTTGACATTTAAGCCTTGTATTAAAATTAAATTATGAATACTATTTATTATTTAGCAGTATTAGAAAAAAAAATGATAGATTAGCTCTTGAATTGCAAATTTTTTTAAATGGAATTATCTCAAATAATTGGTTACCTATTAGCAACAATAGTTGGGATATCGTTAGGGCTTATAGGTAGCGGTGGCTCTATACTTTCGATACCTATTTTGGTTTATGTGATGGGCGTCAACCCTGTTTTAGCAACAGCCTATTCTTTATTTATTGTAGGTTCGAGTGCTTTATTTGGTGGAATACAAAAAGTGAAACAAGACTTGGTCGACTTTAATAAGGTGTTTTTATTTGGTGCGCCGTCCATTTTGGCTGTTTTTCTAACTCGAAAAATGATTATACCTAGCATTCCGGAAATTATTTTTTTGACAGATTTTTTTACATTTCACAAGTCGGTTTTAATCATGGTTGTTTTTTCAATGGTGATGTTATTTGCTTCGATTCGAATGATCAAAACACCAATTAGAAATTCAGGAACTGTCGAAATGGGCAAACAAAAAACATTTCAAATTATTTTTCAAGGCATTATAATCGGACTTATATCAGGTTTTGTTGGCGCCGGAGGTGGTTTTTTAATCATTCCAGCTTTACTTTTTTTAACTAAAATACCGATGAAAATGGCCATCGGAACTTCCTTAATCATTGTAGCATTTCAATCATTAATCGGATTTCTTGGAGACATCAGACCTGAACAATTTTTAGACTGGAAACTATTAATCATTTTCACATCGTGTTCAATCATTGGCATTATAATTGGAAATAATCTATCCAAAAAAATAGAGGGCGAGAAACTAAAAAAAGGATTTGGATGGTTTGTGCTTTGCATGGCCATTTACATACTTACAAAAGAGTTAATCTTCCGCTAAATTGTAGCTTAAAATAGGAGCCCATTTAACAATTTAATGTAATTTTGAAATCTGAAAAAAAGGACTATGAAAATCGAACAAATATATACAGGTTGTATTGCAGAAGCTGCCTACTACATCACATCAGAAAATGAAGCTGTTATTGTTGACCCGTTGAGAGAAACCAAACCTTATTTGGAAAGATTAGAACGAGATGGTGTTACTTTAAAATATATTTTTGAAACGCATTTTCATGCCGATTTCGTTTCTGGACACATTGATTTAGCGAAAAAAACTGGAGCAACTATTGTTTACGGACCCACAACGACAAAAACAGGATTTGATATGCATGTGGGATCGGATGGCGAAATCTTTGAATTTGGGAAATCCAAAATTAAATTAATTCACACTCCAGGGCATACCATGGAAAGTTCTTGCTTATTACTATCTGACGAAAACGGCGTTGAACAAGGAATTATTACGGGTGACACTTTATTTATTGGTGATGTTGGAAGACCCGATTTGGCTCAGAAAACAGCTGAAAATTTAACACAAGATACACTTGCTCGTTTTTTATTTCAATCGTTAAGAACCAAAATAATGCCATTATCAGATCATTTGACTGTGTATCCAAATCACGGCGCAGGAAGTGCTTGTGGTAAAAACATGAGTAAGGAAACGACGGATACTTTAGGTAATCAAAAGAAAACGAATTATGCATTAAATCCTGATTTAACCGAAGACCAATTTGTAGTAGAAATACTTTCCGGTTTGGCAGCTCCGCCTCAATATTTTCCAAAAAATGTACTTATAAATATTCATGGGTATGAAAGTTTAGAAACGGTTATAGAAAGAGGTAGTAAAGCCCTAGATGTAAACGCTTTTGAATTGGTTGCTAATGAAACACGTGCTTTGATACTTGATTCTCGAAATCCAGAAGATTTTTCAAAAGGTTTCATTCCGAATAGTATCAATATTGGAATAAATGGCAGTTTTGCAATGTGGGTTGGCGAATTAATTATTGATATAAAACAAGAAATTTTAATTGTTGCAGAAGATAATTCGAAGATAGAAGAAGTAATTACAAGACTTTCTAGAGTAGGATATGACAACACAATTGGCTATTTGGATGGTGGATTTAAAAGTTGGAAAAATGCTGGAAAAGAAATCGATACCGTTGGTAGAATTACCGCAGAGGAACTTGAGAATCGGTATAATTCTGGTGAAACTACAATAATTGATATTAGAAAAATCGGTGAATATCAATCGGAGCACCTAGAAAAAGCCATACATATTCCATTAAATGAAATAAACAATCATTTGGCTGAATTTCCAAAAGATAAAGAATTTATTTTGCATTGTGCTGGTGGGTATCGAAGTATGATAGCAGCTTCTATTTTAAAACAAAGGGGTTATGGTCATTTTGTTGATGTTATTGGAGGTTATAATGTGATCAAAGAAACAACAATTCCAAAAACATCTTATGTGTGTCCTTCGACATTATAAAAAAAAAGCACCTTTTTACAGGTGCTTTTTTTATCTAAATAAAATCTAATGTTCGTTCTAATGACATGCCACGTGAACCCTTAATCAATAGGATGGAGTGATTGGGTTTATTGTTTTTAATGTAATTTGAAAAATCATCAAAGGTTTTAAAAAATAATACATTTGGTTGATTTGTTTTAACTGAAAAAAAATGGTCACCAACAAAAATGGATTTAATGTTATGAATTGGGGCAACCATTCGGACTATGTTTCCATGCTCTTCGAAACTATCATCTCCTAACTCAAACATGTCGCCCAAAATCATCATTTTGGAATCATTTTCTAATTGAATGAAATTTTCAATAGCAACTTTCATACTACTCGGATTGGCATTGTATGCATCCAAAACAATTTCATTCGAATCTTTTGAAATTAATTGCGATCTATTATTTTCAGGAATAAACGATTCAATGGCAGATTTTATATCTTCATTGGATACTTCAAAATAAAGCCCGATTGAAATAGCTGCGTTTATGTTATTAGCATTATAAAGTCCGATTAAGTTTGAATTTATGGTCGTTTTATGATAGGAAACTGAAACTAACGGATTGGCTGAACTATTTTCAATATACAAAAAGGAATCAACGTCAGTTTGACTAAATGTGATTCTTTCAAACGAAAGAGTCTTTTCGTTTTGAATGGAATCGTCAAGATTGACAAATACTTTTTTATGATGCTTTTTTAAAAAATCATACATTTCAGATTTGCCTTTTATAACACCTTCTATACCTCCAAAACCTTCCAAATGTGCTTTGCCAAAATTGGTGATATATCCAAAATCTGGTTGCGCAATTTGACATAGAAACGCAATCTCTTTTTGATGATTAGCTCCCATTTCTACAATTCCTATTTCAGTAGATGCATCAAATGAAAGTAATGTTAATGGCACTCCAATATGATTATTTAAGTTTCCAACGGTAGCTTTTACATTATATTTTTTTGACAATACTACATTAATCAATTCTTTTGTAGTCGTTTTTCCATTACTCCCTGTAAGAGCAATAATTGGTATTCCAAGAAAAGCTCTGTGAAATTTGGCTAATTCTTGTAAAGTTACTAAAGTGTTTTCCACTAAGATGGTTCGATCATCTATATAAAAACTTTCATTATCTATTAACACATAAGAGGCGCCTTTTTCAAGTGCTTCTTTTGCAAATGTATTTGCATCAAAACGCTCTCCTTTTAATGCAACAAAAAAGGAATTTTCAACTATTTTTCGCGTGTCAATAATAACAGAACTACAGGATAAAAATAAAGAATGAATATCAGAAATTTGCATAGTAATTATTTTTTTAAAACAATAAAAGCCCTAATGAAAGGGCTTTTATAAGTAGGTAAACAATAAATTATTTTTTCTTATTTCTTGCTGTTTTCTTAAAGTCAGACTTTGGTCCAACACGAGACATTGCACATCTAAATCCGATATAGTCTGTAGCCATATCTTGTGGGAAATATCTTCTTTGAGCAGGGTCTAACCAATAAGCTCTATCTCTCCAAGAACCGCCTTTGTAAACTCTAACGTCGTCATTAACCAAAGTTGTTCTTTTGTTTGAACGGTCATATTTACGAACCATATTTCCGATACTGTCAGTAGATACATTGTGCTTTGGAGAATCGTACATTCTTTTATTGTCAGCTAATTTATCTCCATCTTCTGCATTTCCAAAATCAAAATATCTTGTAGATTGTTTGTCACCATCTCTATAGTTTCTTTCGTCACTTTTATCAAAATTTTGTCTCAAATACGTTTCTTTTTCATCAACTGGAACTTGAGCAATTTGACCAGGGAAATTTCTTGCCATTACTCTACCATTTGATAAAGTATCAAATTTTTGAGTTTGTGCAGTAATTAATTCTACTTTACCATCGTCACCAATTTTATTTTTTTCATAGACGTTACCTCTGTAGTAGTTAAAATCATTCCCTTCATCATCAACTACTGGTCTGTAAACATCTGCAACCCATTCTGCAACATTTCCTGCCATATCATATAAACCAAAATCATTTGGAGCATATTGTTTCACGGCATTTGTAATATCGGCATTATCATCTGACCAACCAGCGATACCGCCATAATCTCCTTTACCTTGTTTGAAGTTGGCCAATTGATCACCTTTCGATTGACGTTTTCCAGATCTTGTGTAACTACCCGACCAAGGATATTTTTTCTGTCCTTTGTATATATTATACTCTCTTTGACCTACATCAGCTGCAGCTGCATATTCCCATTCTGCTTCTGTTGGAAGTCTGTACTCAGGTAGAATAACACCTGTTTTTCTTTGCGCATAAACATTTTTGGCTTCTTTTGGTTCACCTTTTGAATTTGTGGCTTGCTTTCCTTTAGAACCTTTTTTACCTTTTAAAACGATTTCTTCATTACCGCCAAAAGTGCTTGTTGGAGTAGCCAAATAGGTTTCAGTATCAAAATTTGCATCTGCTTTCACATCTGTAATCTTTGCATCTCTTTTCAAATATCCTTCTCTTTCAAGAATAGACTCGTTTACACGATTTGTTCTCCATTTACTAAATTCAACTGCTTGAATCCAATTTACTCCAACTACCGGATATTCAGCATGCGCCGGATGTCTTAAATAGTTGTTAGTCATAGTTTCGTTATAACCCAAACGGTTTCTCCAAACTAATGTATCAGGCAAAGCACCTTCATAAATGTTTTTGTAATTATCTTCTTCTGGTGGAAAAACATTTTTCAACCAATCTAAATATTCGGTGTACATCAAATTGGTAACCTCCGTCTCATCCATATAAAAAGACATAACGTGTTGTTGTGACGGTGTATTGTTCCAATCATGCATTGGATCATCTTGAACTTTACCCATTGTAAATGTCCCACCTTCAACCAATACCAATCCTGGTCCTGTTTCTTGCTTCTTAAAATTAGAAGCATATTGAAAACCACCTTTTTTGTCGTTCACTTTCCAACCTGTGGCCTTAGAAGAATTTTTGGTGCTCGATTTTTTACTACAACTAGTAAAACCAGAGGTTAGTGCTACTAATAGCAAAAACTTAAAAATCATAATTTTGTTAACTTTCATACTCATAATAGGTAATAAATTTCGAGGCGCAATATAAGAATTATGCTTTACATTGCAATAATTTTTTATTATTTAATTATTATTTTTTTTGTCACACTTATAATAACGAATCCGTTTTTATTTTATTGCACAAAATAGAAATTAAATTTAATTTTACAAACTGTAATAATTTTAAACTTATTACGTTTAATCACTTCATGAGAAAATTATATTATTTTATTTTAGTAACTGCTTTTACATTCGGCCAGAATTCGAACAAAATCTCTATTGATTGGAAAGGAGTTACTGAAGTTGAATATGGCACTCAAACCTTTCTATTACCTTATTTTTCTTATGATAATTTTCTTTACAATCCTGAAAATCAATCTGTTTTTTATGTAAAAAAAATAGATGTTTCTAATGTGATAAATGAAAGCTCATTGGTTATATCAAATATTGAATATGCACCTGTTAATTCGGATGAATTAGCAATTGTTAAAGAATTAAAAATTCCAACAACATTGAATGCCAAAATAGAAAATGAAATTTCTAGAGGATTGAATAAAGGAGTTTTAAAATTTTCGCCTATTATTAACAAAGACGGAGTTTTTTATAAAATTACTTCACTTACTTACACTTTTAATTTCGAATCAAATTCTAATAAAAACACTCAAACTTCTACCAATTATAATACAATTGTAAATGCCTCTTTGAGCACGGGAAATTGGTATCGATTTTATGTTGAAAAATCGGGAATTTATAAATTAAATAAAAAATTCATTCAAAGTTTGGGGCTCGATTTAAATGGTGTGAATCCTAAAAGAATTAAAATTTATGGAAACGGCGGCAGAATGATTCCGTTAAGCAATATAAATGACTATCCAATTGATAATGAAGAAAATGCTATTCAAATTATTGGGGAACAAGATGGCGTTTTTAACGATGCTGATTATGTGCTTTTTTATGCTGAAGGAGTTGATACCTATAATAATGAAAGTGATACCCATTTAAATTTATATTCTGATAGATCTTTCTATTATATTACAATTGATGGAGGAGATGGGAAACGAATTTCAGAATATAGTCAACCCACAGGAAACACTACAACTACTATAACCACGTCGGATGATTATCAATTTCATGAAATAGACCTTTATAATATTGTAAAAACAGGAAGGCGATGGTATGGCGAAACATTTGCCATTGATAATGAACAAGAATTTGAATTCAAATGTCCGAATATTTTAAGTGCAAGTCAGGCAAAATTAAAAGTCCATTTGGCAAGCGCCTCTTTTAACCCAACAGATTTCACAATAAAAAGCAACGAACAAATTATTGGAACCTTAATTTTTCCTGCATTAACAGCAAATTCTGGAACAGAAGCTATTGATTTATATCAAAATAGTTTGATAACACCGAGTGAAAAAACTAAAATAAAAATCAGTTTTGACAACAAAGGCGTTCCTAGTTCTAAAGGATATTTAGACTACATTTCACTAGAATACAAACGAAATTTAATTGGAACAAATTTGCAATTTAAGTTTCAAAATAATAGTGTGGCCTCAAGCTTTGGAATAGCTGAATACCAATTGAGTAACGCCTCAACAATAAAAGAAGTTTGGGATATAACAGACCTATATAATGTATCAAAAATTTCAAATACTGGTTTGTCAAATAATTTTAATTTTAAAACAAGTTTAGGACAGTTACAAAAATTTGTCACTCTTGTTGAATCCGATTTTTTTACACCAAAAAAAGAGCAACAAACTCGAGTTGTGAATCAAAATTTGAAAGGAACTATTCTTAAAGACAATCAAAATAATTTTAAAGACATTGATTATTTGATAATTACACCTAATATTTTTAAATCACAAGCCGAAAAATTAGCTGTTTTTCACAGGAATTTTTCTCAATTTAATGTAAAAGTAGTTACGTTAGAATCGATTTATCAAGAATTTTCATCTGGAAAACAAGATATCGGAAGTGTCCGAAATTTTATTAAATACGTTTATGAAAACGCATCCGAAACATCAAAGAAAGTTAAATATTTAAATTTGATGGGAGACGCATCCTTTGATTTTAAAAACCGAACACCAAATAACACCAACTTTGTTCCTATTTTTCATACCTTAAATAGTAATACCACGGGCGAATCCTCTTTTGCATCTGATGATTTTTTTGCATGTATGGATGATAACGAAGGAAACATAGAGCAAACCAACAGTGCCGCTGATATTGCAGTGGGCCGAATGATTGTTTCTTCTACACAACAAGCGGAAGAAATGGTCAATAAAGTCATTGAATATCATGATATAAAATCATATGGTAGTTGGAGAAATGATTATGTTGCGGTTGCTGATGATCCTGATTTATACAAAACGCAAGACAAATACTTACAGTTGTTTCAAAACAATCTTACCGATATAATACATACACAAAAACCATTTTTGAATTATAAGAAAATTTTACTTGACTCCTACCAACAAGTAAGTTCAGCTGGAGGCGATCGTTATCCAAAAGCAAGAGAAGAAATGTTCAATTCTTTTGAAAAAGGTGCTTTGGTTTTTAATTATTTAGGTCATGGCGGTGAAGACGGTTTAACCAATGAACGAATTTGGGAAAAATCGGATGGAAAGAATTTTTCAAATCAATATAAATATCCCTTATTTATAACCATAACCTGTGATTTTTCAAGATTTGACAACCCACTTCGACCAACAGCGGGAGAATACACTTATTGGAATCCGAAAGGGGGAGCGATATCAATGATCACTACCATTCGATCTATTGGGCAAGGAAGCGCACAAATTTTTAACAACACTTTAGCTGAAAAGTTGTTTTCATACGGATCCAATAATTATGTTTCAATTGCTGAGGCATTGCGACAAGCAAAATTTGCAAATAATAATAATTCATCAACACGAGTTGTTTTTTATTTAGGTGATCCTGCCTTGATGCTGGCTATTCCAAAACCTCAAATAATTTTAACCAAAGTAAATGATGCTCCTGTAACTGGTCCAATTGACGATTTTAAAGCACTCAGTTTTGTCAAGCTAGCTGGGCAAATCCAAGATGAAAACGGGAATTTATTATCCTTATATAATGGAGAACTTACTGTAAATGTTTTTGATAAAGAATATACAAAAAATACGTTCAGAAATGATGGTGCCGACGCAGTTTTAAACTTTAATAATGCAACAGCCGCTACAATGCCTTTTACGGTAATGGGCGAAACTATTTTTAGAGGAAATGCATCCATTACAAATGGTCAGTTTGAATTTGGATTCGTGGTTCCAAAAGATATAAAAATCCCAATTGGCAATGGTAAAGTGAGTTTTTATTCTAAAAGAAATCAAATATTATTAGATAAAACAGGATTAAATACTAATATAAAAGTAGGCGGAATAAACACCAATGCACCGAGCGACACAACAGCGCCAACCATCAAATTATACATGAATGACGAAACATTCATTAATGGTGGTATCACCAATGAATCTCCTTATTTTCTGGCATTTATTAATGATATAAATGGTATCAATACTTCAAGTGGAATAGGACATGATATGGTTGCGATTTTGGATGGCGACGAAAGTAATCCGTATATTGTAAACGATTATTTTGAAACAGAATTAGACAATTATACAAATGGAAAAATTAGATTTCCTTTCAGAAATTTAACTCCAGGACTGCATACTATTACTTTTAAAGTTTGGGATGTTTATAATAATTTTGCTACAGCAGAAATACAATTTTTAGTAATTAATGATGATGAAATGGCGTTGACAAATGTGTTAAACTATCCCAACCCATTTGTGAATTATACCGAATTTTGGTTTACACACAATAAGCCTTTTGAACCTTTAAACGTTCAAGTTCAAATCATTACTATAACCGGTAAAATAGTTAAAACAATCAACCAAACCATTACTACAGAAGGTTTCCTTTTTAGAGAGATTAGATGGGATGGAAAAGATGACTTTGGTGATAGAATTGGTAAAGGAACTTATATATACAAACTCACAGTTCAATCATCCATTACAAATAAAAAAACAGAAAAAATAGAAAAACTTGTAATCCTTTAATAAAATACTATATTTGTTAATCCTTAAAAACGCAGAACAAAAATGAAAAGAGCACTTTTTTTACTACTAATTATAACAACGCAATTCACATCGTTTGCTCAAGAAAGAGTAATTACCACGGGCGTTCCCTTTTTAATGATCGCAGCAGATGCTAGAGCTGCAGGTCTTGGAGATCAAGGTGTTGCTACTACAAGTGATGTATATTCGCAACAGTGGAATCCTGCAAAATATGCTTTTGCGCTAGACAAACAAGGCATCTCTGTGAGTTACACGCCCTACCTAACCGATTTGGTAAATGACATCTCTTTAGGACAAGTTACTTATTATAATAGAATTAATGAGAGAAGTGCCTTTGCAGGAAGTTTACGCTTTTTTGGATTGGGAGAAATAGAATTGAGACAAACATTTGATGATATTCCACAAATTGTAAAACCAAATGAAATGGCTCTTGATGGATCCTATTCGTTAAAATTGAGTGATCGATTTGCAATGGCAGTTGGAGGAAGATACATTCGTTCAGCATTAAGAATCCCAAACACTGACAATAGTATTGCCAAACCTGCAAGTACCTTTGCAATTGATGTTTCTGGTTTTTATCAATCGGAAGAAATTGCATTGAACGATTTCTCTGGAAGATGGAGAGCCGGTTTCAATTTCCAAAATATGGGACCTAAAATCAATTATGACGCTGGGACTTCAAACGACAATACAGCCAATTTTTTGCCTGCAAACTTGCGTCTAGGGGTTGGGTATGATTTTATTTTTGATGAATATAGTAAAGTTGCTGTAAATTTAGAATTAGCTAAATTAATGGTTCCAACACCACCGGCAAGAGTTGCTGCTATTGATTCAGATGGTAACGGAGAAATTAGCACAGTAGAACAAACTGTAGCAGATTCTGAATATGCCAATTCATTACAAGATTATAAAAAAATCGGATGGGTTTCGGGTATGTTTAAATCATTTAATGATGCACCAGACGGATTTAGCGAAGAGTTAAAAGAATTCACCTATTCTTTAAGTTCAGAATATTTATATGACAATTCATTTGCCTTGCGCCTTGGCTTTTTTCATGAAAGTCCATTAAAAGGAGCTAGACAATTTTTCTCAATGGGAGCAGGTTTCAAATACAACACTATTAAAGTAGATGTGTCTTATTTATTCTCTGCATCTAAAGTGAAAAATCCTCTTGAAAATACCCTTCGCTTTTCACTGACATTCAATTTTGGTGATGAGTATGAAGAATATTAATGATCTAAAATAAAAATAGGACAATCCAAATTTCAATCGAAGTTTGGATTTTTTTTCTGTATAAAGTATGAAAGAAATCACAATTTCAACAACATTTGAGGTCTTTAGCTCCATTTCTGACCTACCAACTGAAGTGCAAAATATTATGCACCAAGCAATTGAAATCAGAAAAAAAGCCTATGCACCTTACTCAAATTTCAGAGTAGGAACCGCCATACTGTTAAGTAACGGAGAAATTGTATTAGGATCTAATCAAGAAAACGCGGCCTATCCGTCAGGATTGTGTGCTGAACGAGTAGCTATATTTCATGCAGGCGCAGTATATCCAGATGTAACCATTAGCTGCATAGCAATCTCGGCTGCATCAGATAAAAATCCAACATTAAAACCTATTCCACCTTGTGGCGCATGCAGACAATCGATGTATGAATACGAAGCCAAACAAAATCAAACAATTCTAGTTTATTTTATGGGCGAGTCGGGAGAAGTTTATAAATCCAATTCAATCAGTAATTTATTACCTTTATCGTTTGATAAAAAATCATTGTAATGCTATATCGATGTAGTTGATATTTTTGAAACATGTAATAAAAAAACAATATAATTTAATCAACAGAAATTTTTACATCTACAATCAATAACTTACTTTTGCATTTCGTATTTATTTGAAATTTAAAATAAGTACACAAAATTTGAATTAATTAAAAAAAATAATATTTGTAATTCACCAATAAAATGAAAGAAATTACCAAAGAAGTCTATTTAAACTGGTATGAAGACATGCAGTTTTGGAGAAAATTTGAAGATAAACTAGCTGCCGTTTACATCCAACAAAAAGTGAGAGGTTTTTTACATTTATATAATGGACAAGAAGCCGTATTAGCTGGTGCACTTCATGTAATGGATTTATCAAAAGACAAAATGATTACGGCTTACAGAAATCACGTACAACCAATTGGTATGGGCGTAGATCCAAAAAGGGTTATGGCAGAACTTTACGGAAAAGTAACAGGTACTTCCAAAGGAATGGGTGGTTCTATGCATATTTTTTCTAAAGAGCATGGTTTTTATGGCGGACATGGTATAGTAGGTGCGCAAATCCCAGTTGGAGCTGGAATGGCTTTTGGTGATAAATACAATAATACCGGCGGTGTTACACTTACCTATTTTGGTGATGGAGCAGCTCGTCAAGGTTCTCTTCATGAAGCGTTCAATTTAGCAATGTTATGGAAATTACCTGTAGTATTTATATGTGAAAACAATGGATACGCAATGGGAACTTCTGTAGAAAGAACAGCTAATCACACAGATATTTGGAAATTAGGTTTGGGCTATGAAATGCCATGCGGACCTGTAGATGGAATGAATCCTGTGAAAGTAGCCGAAGCAATGTACGAAGCAGTTGAAAGAGCTAGACGTGGCGACGGACCTACATTTATTGAAATGAAAACATACCGTTACAGAGGACATTCAATGTCGGATGCGCAATTATACAGAACGAAAGACGAAGTAGAAGAATACAGAAAAATCGATCCAATTACTCAAGTTTTAGACATCATCAAAGAAAACAAGTATGCTACCGATGCTGAAATCGAAGCTATTGACCAAAGAGTGAAAGACTTAGTGGACGAGTGCGAAAAATTTGCAGAAGAATCTCCATTTCCAGAAACGCAACAACTATATGACGTAGTGTACGATCAAGAAGACTATCCTTTTATTTCTCATAGATTATAATATATATGGCAACAATTATCACAATGCCTCGCTTAAGCGATACAATGACAGAAGGAACCGTTGCAAACTGGCTTAAAAAAGTTGGCGATACAATCAAAGAAGGCGATATCCTTGCAGAAATCGAAACCGACAAAGCAACCATGGAATTTGAATCTTTCAATTCAGGTGTGTTACTTCATATTGGAATTGAAGCAGGAAATTCAGCTCCCGTAGATTCGCTATTAGCCATTATCGGTGCTGCAGGTGAAGATATTTCGTCCTTATTAAATAACACAAACGCTTCACATGATGCCGAAAAAGTAGTTGAAGCGCAACCTAAAAGCACCTCGCAAGAACTACCTAATGGCGTAAAAATAATCACAATGCCGCGCTTAAGCGATACGATGACTACTGGTACCGTTGCTTCTTGGCTTAAAAAAGTAGGTGACAAAGTAAAAGAAGGTGATATCCTTGCAGAAATTGAAACAGACAAAGCCACCATGGAATTTGAATCGTTCAATGCAGGAACACTTTTATTTATCGGAATTAATGAAGGAGAATCTGCTCCTGTTGATAGCATTTTAGCCATCATCGGACCAGAAGGAACAAATATTTCAGGAATTGCTGAAAATTATTCAGGAGATTCAAAGGCTGCATCAGTTTCAAAAGAGGAAGCGCCACAAACAACCCAAGCACCTGCTCAACAAACTCAAGATACCAACCAAACAGGAAGAGTTTTTGCTTCGCCTTTAGCAAAACAAATAGCTAAAGATAAAGGAATCAATCTTTCTCAAATCAAAGGTTCTGGTGAAAATGGTAGAATCGTTAAAACCGATGTTGAAAACTACAATCCAACTGTTGCCACTTCTGTTCCAACAATTGAAACGGTTGCTCCAACTTTAACTACTGTCGTAACGCCTTTCGTTCCGGCTGGCGAACAATATTCTGAAAAAATCCCTAACTCTCAAATGCGTAAAACCATTGCCAGAAGATTGGGAGAATCGCTTTTCACTGCTCCTCATTTCTATCTTACCATTGAAGTTACAATGGACGAAGCAATGAAATCAAGAGCAATCATCAATAATGTGCCCGACACCAAAGTTTCTTTTAACGACTTGGTTATCAAGGCGTGCGCAATGGCTTTGAAGAAGCATTTAAAAGTAAACTCGCAATGGAGTGACGAAGCAATAACCATCAACCACCACGTTAACATTGGGGTTGCCGTTGCCGTAGAAGACGGACTTGTAGTTCCTGTTCTTAAATTTACAGACCAAATGAGTCTATCGCAAATTGGTGGTGCCGTAAAAGAATTGGCTACAAAAGCCAAGTCAAAAAAATTACAACCTGCCGAAATGGACGGTAGCACATTCACCGTATCAAACCTTGGAATGTTCGGTATCACTGAATTCACATCCATCATCAACCAGCCCAATTCTGCCATCCTTTCAGTAGGTGCCATCGTAGAAAAACCAGTGGTTAAAAGCGGTCAAATCGTTGTTGGAAACACCATGAAGTTAACCCTTGCCTGCGATCACAGAACAGTCGATGGAGCAACAGGCGCACAATTTCTTCAAACCTTAAAAACGTTTTTAGAAAATCCTGTAACAATGTTAGCATAAAAAAATAAATACATACACTACCAAAAACCTGTTCATTTGAGCAGGTTTTTTTATTTGGAGCACCAATCAAGTTTTCAGTAGAAAAACCGTCCCGCTTTCGCCTTTATCTACCTCGCCCTACGGGACTTCGGTAGGATATCGGCTCTATCGGGGCTAGAATAGACAAGTATTTTTTCAGATGGCTTTTTGTTGAGTTGCAAAGTTTTTGAGTTTTTGAGTTGCAAAGTCATAAAGTCGAAAGTTGCAATATCATAAAGTAGCCCGCTCTCCAATCCTGAAGCTTTGAGGCTGATTTTGAGGTAAAATAAAAAATAAGGAAGAGTTACAATGAAAATAGAAAGTTATAAATATTTTACAAAGTTGGGATGATCATGCCCCAAAAAATCAGACACTAATTGGGGGGTTTAAATGGAAGTTTTTGGTGAGTTGGGCTTTTTCAGTTGACTTGTAATTGCGTATTTCAAAATTAAAGTTAAAAACCTACAACTGTTAATAGTTGTAGGTTTTGGTTTTTATATAGCTGTGAGGTCGGGAGACCATTATAGAGCTTTTCATAGGGAACACTTCGGAGAGCTGGTTTTTATCTATATGTTATTTTATATGTTGTTTTTTCAATCAGCTTTTCTTTGAGATATTTTTCTCTTACGATTATATTCCCTTTTTCATCGTAAACATTTCTACTTTCTGTTGATTCTTTTGGTTTTCCATCTTTATCAAAACTAGTTCTTTTAGTTAAGTTTCCAAGTTTATCATATTCTATAATACTTTTATTTGAATAGTCTTTATTAGAATTTGTATAGATAAATTCAGTTTTTATTATGTAGCCTTTTTTATTAAAATATATTTTCAAATAATGATTTTTTGGATTGTTATTTTCATCATAACTTTGAATATTCATTATTCTGTTTTTATAATCGTAAGTAAATTTTTCTACACTATTATTTCTTTTATAATTGGGATGAAAGTATGTATGCTCAATTGGGTTATTTTTTTTGTCATAGATTGAATTTTTTCTAAAGTAAAGAGTATCATTTTCTAATTGATTATATTCAATGATGTTGTTTTTATCATCGTATTTATATTCAGTTTTGCGAATTCTTTTACCGCTTTTTGATATCGTATTTTCTAATAAATCATTTTTGTAATTAAAATCAGTTTCATCAATAAATTTCAGGTAATAATCAATTTGCTTAATAATTCTATTTTTCTCGTCAAAAAAAACAACACTATTTTCTTTACTTACAATTGTATCGTTCTTGTTAATAGGATAACGAAAAGTATTCATTTCAATTTGTTGTACTTTTCCAATCAATTCTTGAGTTGAATCCATTTCCATTTCTTTTATTTTGATTGAATTACAAGAAAGGATTATAAATAGTATTGGTATAAAAATTAATTTCTTCATATGTTTTTTTAGGTTTCTGCGACAAAATTACCACCAACTATCAAATACATAAAATCCTTTGCGTTTTTATACTTTCTATCTGGCAAATAACTTCAAAACAGTTTAGTGTTTTTGTTTCTATTTTTCAAAAGTAAGTAAATTATTTAATTGTGGTGGTTTTGTTTTGTTTTTTTTCAAGTTTAAATTATTTATAGGATTCCTACGGAATGACAAACTTTGTCAATGGCAATAGCAATTTCAATAGCAATTTCAAATTTTGAAACGAATTTTCAAATTTTCAAATTGACACATTTTCAAATTCGCTAATTATCTCATTTTCAAATTGGCACATTTTCTAATTAAAAAAATGTCTTCTGAAAAACAAAACGTGAAGTATAGCCCTGATGGAAGCGGCATCCTCTTGTGTAGCGTCAGCGGAGCAAGAGATATAGCGGACAGCAGGACTAAATGGCTACTGAAACGAGATTGTGTTGCTCCTCATAAAAAAAATAAGTTGGTGTGGTTTTAGGGAGTGGTTTTGTTTTTTTCTTCTATCCATTTCGCCATATATTTGGTGCTGGTCATGGAATGATGTTGCAACATCAAACCTACGAAATTTCCTTGACGATGCAGTTTCAAATCTTTTGAAATAGCATGAATATAAGAAACAAATGCATCTGCATAAAGATTCTTTTTATACTTTTGGTCCAATATTAAAAACCCATTGGATTGATTTGATTTCCATAAAGCCTCATTTTGGTATAAATCAACAGCTGCAGAAGCAAACAAGTCGGGATCATCAACTATATTTCCATTCCAAGAAAAACCGTCTGCCATTGCTTCGGCACCGATAGAAGTGGTTACATTGGGCGTTCCGCATTGCATGGATTCAATAAGTTTGCCTTTTATTCCAGCGCCAAAACGCAAAGGCGCCAACATCACACGGCTGTTTTTTACAACTTCTAATGAATCTGCAGCCCTTCCTAAAACATAAAAATGCTTCTTTGGATTGTTTAATTCCAACACTTTTTGTGTGGCATAAGCTCCATAAATCATCATTTTGGCTTGAGGCAAAACAGCATGAATTTTCGGCCAAATATCTGACGCTAAGTATCGAGCGGCATCCCAATTTGGTTCATGCAAAAAATTGCCAATAAATACAAAATCGGATCGTTGATCAAAAGTTGGCAAATCTATCTCAGCATTTGCGAAAATAGGCATGTAAAATAATATTTCTTTTGGAACTTTGAAGTAGTTGACCAATAACTCCATTTCAAATTCAGAAACCATCAACGTAACATCACTTCGAAAAATACTCGCAATTTCCCGCTTTGAGATGTCGGAAACTAAATCAGAAAATTCAAAGGCACGATTTTCTTTTACAGCCGTTTGCCTACCTTGACGCAAACAATGCAAATCTTCGGTGTCTAATATTCTGATGGCATTTGGACAGTGTAAAGCAACGCGCCAGCCGAACTGTTCCTCTACCATAAAACGATCAAAAAGCACAACGCTGGGATTAATTTCTACTAACAACTCATCAAAAGAGGATGAGTTCAATTCTATAGAAACTACTTTTATGCCTAAATCGAGTAGGTTTTCAGAAAATTCTGTATTTTGAGCTGTAGTACCAAAATATACAGCATACCCCATACATTGAAACAAATCGATCAATTGCATCATTCTGTTTCCAGCTGCAGACGATTTTGGTTCAGGAAACACAAATCCTATAATTAATAAATTTTTCAAAGAGTTCTAATTTAGAGTAAAGATATACAATTTTACATTTGTAAATTGCAAATTGATTTTGTCCGAAAAAAATCAAATCATTGTTGTCCGATTAAAAATTTTAATATTATTTTAAAGTTATGATTATGAACTATTTAACTTCTTAAATTATATTTCGCCTTTTTTTTTAATGTGATGCAATCAAATGTAAAATTTTGCCACGAATGTCACGGATTATAACGGATAAAATCTGTGAAATCTGTGAAAACTGTGGCAAATTTTTGTTATAAATTTAGCAAAAAAAAACTCCAACATTTCTGTTGAAGTTTTGTGGGCGATGAGGGGTTCGAACCCCCGACCCCCTCGGTGTAAACGAGGTGCTCTGAACCAGCTGAGCTAATCGCCCTTTTATCTTTAACAGGGTGCAAATATAAAGCTTATTTTTAATTCTACAAACATTTTTTACAAAACTTCTGCAACAGTAAAGGTGCTTCCGCCGATGTAAATAAAATCTCTAGCTGACGCATTTTGTAACGCAGCAGTATAAGCCTCTGAAATAGAATTAAATGTGTTGCCAATAAGTTCAAATTCTGCTGCTTTTTCTTGTAAAATATTTTCGTCTAATCCTCTTGAAACCGATGGTTTACTGAAATAATAGTTGGCGTTTTTTGGAAATAAGGGCAACATTGAATCTAAATCTTTATCATTTACAACACCCAAAACAATATGTAAATCTTCAAAAGGTTCGTTCTTTAATTGATGCATCACTACTTCCAATCCGTGTGCATTGTGTGCCGTATCGCAAATAGTCTTCGGATTCGTTCCAATTTGATGCCATCTTCCCAATAACACCGTATTTTTGATTACATTTAAAAATCCTTTTTTCAAACATTCTTCCGTAACTGGAAAACCTTCTGTAAGAGTTTCTAAAGCAGAAAGCACCGTTTTTTTATTCGCTTTTTGATAATCTCCTTTCAAATCACTTGGATATTCTGGGTGGTTTCTGTCTGATGCAAATAGGATAGGAGCTTCCTTTTTCTCAGCAATATTTTCAAAAACTACTTTTGTTTCTTTTGTATATTCCCCAATCACAACAGGAATTTTCGCTTTAATTATTCCGGCCTTTTCAAAAGCTATTTTTTCAAGCGTATTTCCCAAAAACTGAACGTGATCCATGCCGATATTTGTAATAACAGAAAGTAACGGAGTAATCACATTCGTAGCATCGAGCCTTCCGCCCAGTCCCACTTCAATAATATTTATGTCAGTTTTGGATTGTTCGAAATAAGTAAAAGCCAATCCAACAGTCATTTCAAAAAAGCTTAACGAATGATTTTCAAAAAAAGCTTTGTTTTTCGAAACAAAATCACACACAAATTCTTCAGAAATTTCTAAACCGTTTATTTTTATGCGTTCTCTATAATCTTTTATATGCGGCGACGTGTACAATCCAACTTTGTAACCCGCTTCTTGATATACAGATGCTAGTAGGTGAGAGGTAGATCCTTTGCCGTTGGTGCCTGCCACATGAATACACTTTAATTTTTTTTCTGGATTCCCCAAATGTTCCAGCAACAAAAGTGTGTTAGACAAATCTGCTTTGTAAGCAATTGCCCCTATTGTTTGGTACATCGGCAACTGATCAAAAAGCCATTCGGTCGTTTCTTTGTAATTCATTTTAGATAAAATAGGTTCTGAATAAAATATTTTACGTTTTTTTTAGTTTAATACTATAAACGAAATTATGTTTATTGCAAATTTCAACTTATTTTTACAATAAAATAATAAAATATAATTTTATGATTGATTTATTTATCAAATTACAAACCGATTCTCTTGCGCAAGCGGCAACATCTGCTCTTGTTGATAATGTTCCAACAGCAAACACCGAAATTTCTGTTCTAGAATTTGTGGTTAAAGGAGGTTTTTTCCTTGTCCCAATCGGTATATTATTGCTTTATACTTTTTATTTAATTATTGAACGATTTCAATTTATACATAAATCGGCTAAAATTGACGCCAATTTAATGCGCGACATCAAAGACAATTTAAACGCGGGCAACCTTGATGCTGCCATTTCATATGCCGAACGAGCGAATACGTCATCTGGAATCATCCTGAAAGAAGGCATTTTAACCATCGGCAGACCCATTTCAGAAATTGAATCCAATATGGATCGTGCCGCCAATATCGAAATTGGTCAAATGGAACGAAGACTAGGTCATTTGGGTTTGATAGCGGGTATTGCACCAACCCTCGGATTCATTGGAACCATCGGTGGGGTAATCAAAATATTTTACAGCATTTCGCAAACAGAAGACATCAGTATCGGAAATATTTCGGGCGGTTTGTACGAAAAAATGATTAGTAGTGGTTCGGGTTTAATTGTCGGAATCATTGCTTATGCCGCCTACCATTTATTCAATGGTAAAATTGACAATTTCTCATTGGCTGTTCAAAAACAAGTACTCGATTTTGTAAATATAATTCAAAGACCAAATGGCCATAAAGCGAAATAAAAGATTTCATGCAGAAGTAGCGACATCGTCTTTAAGCGACATCATGTTCTTTTTGCTTTTGTTTTTTTTAATCATCTCTACGTTGGCAAACCCAAACGTAATCAAAATGACGTTGCCCAAATCGAAAACCAACGAAAAAACAAACAAACAACTCATAACATTATCTGTAACCGAAGATAAAAAATTCTATATCGACAAAGAAGAAGTCCCTTTTGATTCGTTGGAAACCACCTTGATTTCCATGATCGACAAATCGAAAGAACAAACCGTTGTGGTGCGCATTCCGTTCAACCTGCAAGTCCAAGATTTAGTCGATGTACTCCAAATAGGCATCAAAAACAATCTAAAGTTTGTAATAGCGACCAGCCCAAAGTAAAGGAGGTAAGGTTTATGGAAGGTTTTAAGGTTTATGGGTTGTAATGACCTAATCAAAATGCACTATTTACTATTTTTTTGTAGCACACCATCACGTTTTTCAAGACAACTTGTCCCGCTTTCGCCTTTATCTTGCTCGCCCTACGGGACTTCACAAGGATATCGGCTCAATCGGGGCTAAAAATGACATGTAGTTTTTCAGTTGAAAAATAGTCGAAAGTCATAAAGTCATAAAGTCATAAAGTCATAAAGTCTTAAAGTCGAAAGTCATAAAGTCAAAAGTCATAAAGTTTCAGGTTTCAAGATGAAAATCCTGTTAGAGTTTGAAATCTAACAGGCTTGAAATACTTTGTGGGCACGGATTGCAAATATTCGCTATCGGTTTAAGGGTTTATCTGCTCAAGCTAGTTTTTTCAAATCATCCCTAATACAAAACTAGTTTTCCGTTAAGCCACCAGTTGCCCAAATCCACTGAAGTAATTGTTATGGGACGTCTTTTTTGTTTATACTAGTTTTCCAAGTTTGATTTTTACTATCCAAAAAATAGATTTCGGAATCGTCAACTCTCAAAACTTTTTTAATAGTGATATAACTTGGATATAATATTTCTGCTGTAAGTTTCATTTCTCCATTTTTCATTTCTAATATTTGGATAGAGTAAGGAATATCTGTTGCTGGATTATTGTAAACCAAGTACTTTTTTGTATTTTCAATTCTAAGAGGAAAACCATTTAGAGTTAGTGTTTTACTTTTTTTAGGATTAATCAAAATATAAAATTCTTCATTGTAAGTAAACTTATTTACTACTATAATGTCCGTATTTTTAATTTTTCCAAGTTCATCAAATTCTACATAATTATCTTCAGATTTATTGTCACAATATTTAACTGCACGGTTGTCGCTTCTTTTGTAAATTAGACAGCCATTCTTTTTTTTAGTATTTATTTTTTCAATAGCTAGCTCATGCAGCTTTTGCTCGATTACAGAGTTTTGAACTTTTGTGAATTGTATTTTTGATTGCGCATTTATTGTCGAAATCGTTAACAATATTAAAAAACGGATAATGTATTTTCTTCTCATTTTTTTCATAGGTATTACATAACGTCAGACTGTTAATAAACCTAACAATCTTACACCAAAAAACAACTAAAATATTGGATAAAAATACATTTTTCGTTATTTCTTGAAACGGTTGTTATGACCATCCTTAATTCAACTTGTAAATCTCGTCGTAAGTTACATAGTCCTTTCTGCTGATAGAATACATTTGTTTTCCATTTTCATCCAACATCAATCCAACACTTTCATCTTTTTTCGGAAAGTAAATTTGGTAACCGCGCCCATCTTTTAACATAATGCCATAAGTTTCAATTGAGTTTTCTGATTTAATTGAGTTTTGCGTGTATTCATAAACATTAGTTTTACCTAAACTATCTTTAATAGAAAACTTTGTAGGAGAAAAATTAATTTCAAACTTTTTTCCATTTGAATCTAATGCTTTCCAATTTCCTTGATAACTGATTGAACCTTCACAAGAAAAAAACATTATTGATAAGAAAACTAAAATTAGACTACATTTTTTCATAGAAATATGGGTTTTAAGATTGCTTATAACTAATTTATATATCCGACAAAACCAAACTAATTTGCCCGATTTTAGCTCTATATCTGATAACCGTCAGTATTATATTCCAAAGATAAAATTAAAACACCAATAAATCATGTAGAATTTTTACTACACGCAACTCACAAAATAGCTTCTGAAAAACTATTGGTCAAACTCAGCCCTGATGGAGCCGATATCCTTGCGAAGTCCCGTAGGGCGAGCAAGATTAAGGCGAGAGCAGGACAAAATGTCTTTTGAAAAGGGGTTGAGTGCTTCTAAAAAAAAAGTAAGTTGGTTTAATCTCGAATTTTGAAAATATAGGTAATGGTTCCCACTTGTTTTTCGGTGCCGTCTGCACTGGAGTTCCATTTGGTGTTCATTGCCGCTACTTTGGCTTGGCTAGATAAGCAACTTGCCGTGTTGGTAGTGCCTCTGGCGCCTGGTTTTGCATCGGTAACGGTTCCGTTTTTATCGACAGTAATTTGGACTACAACTGTGCCTTCTTCGTTGCAATTATAGTCGGGTCTGGGTTTTGAAATAGCGATTCTACCCGACAAAGCATACCCAGCACCATTGCCTTTTCCGTTGCCGCTTCCGTTTCCACCGCCGCTACCCGAACCGCTTCCTGCTCCGTTTCCAGTGCCATTTCCTGTTCCGTTTCCACCACCAGTTCCGCCGCCGCTTCCTCCTGTGCCTAAATAGCCATTGGAATTAATATTCCCATTCGATTTTCCTTGATTGCCAGAAGTGCTGCTGTTTCCGTCGCCTCCTTTTTTGTTGCCTTTCAACATGTTGGACAAGGCGTCGTCAGTTTTTTTAACAACAGGTTTGGGTTGCGTTTCTTGCTTTTTTTCTGGTTTAGTAATCGGAGGTGTTTTCTTTTTAGGTTCGTTTTTTGGAACCGAAATCACATCATCATCTGAATTTTCTTGAGAAATAATATTTTCGTCGGGGGTAGGGGTTTCAATCTGTTTTGTGGCTTGTTTCACGTCGAGTTCTTTACTAGGAAAATCGTCGCCTTTACCCAAGTCGGTATCGCCAAAATTGACGGTCATTCCGCCACCACCGCCACCGCCTACAAGTTCTTCTAGGTTGGAAGGAGGCCAAAAACGTACGAAAAACAATAGTAACAAAAGTAATCCATAAACAAGAATCGCTAAGGCTAGCGATTTTTGTTTATCGGTATTTGAAGAATCTATTTTCATACTTTGAGTTGTTATAGAACAACGCAATTTAGGAACTTAAATTGTATAATTGTGTTTTTTTAAGATTTTTATACCAATTGTTTCAAGGCAATTTCAAAGGCTGTTGCGCTGATATTGGTTTTACTTGCATGGCGTTCGTGTATTTTTGCAATGGCATTTTTGATGGTTTCTGAGGTGTCTAAGAATATAGACTCATCGGTCATCTGAACTTTTTTCTCCATAAAATAAGCAAAAACACGTGCCATTCCGCAGTTGGAAATGAAATCTGGAATCAAACTTACTTTGTTATCTGTGGCTTCCATGATCGGTCCGAAAAAGATTTCTTTATCTGCAAAAGGTACATTGGCACCACACGAAATTACTTCTAATCCCGATGTAATTAAATGATCCATTTGGTCTTGAGTAACCAAACGTGAAGCGGCGCATGGCGTGAAAATTTCAGCACCAATTGTCCATATTTTTTCATTGATTTCTTCAAACGGTATCATGTCGTTTGAAACCAATTTGTTACCGTCTTTGTTTAAAAACAATTTACGAATTTCTTCAAATGTAAATCCGTTTTCATTGATAATTCCGCCATCTCTGTCGATGATTCCAATGACTTTCGCACCCATTTCTGCAAGGTAAAAAGCGGCAGCTGAACCAACATTTCCAAATCCTTGAACGATGGCTTTTTTACCTTTTACATCTCCACCATAAATAGTGTAAAAATGACGTACGGCTTCGGCAACTCCATATCCAGTAATCATGTCGGCTACGGTATATTTACGTAAAACATCAGGTGAGAATTTTGTATTTTCAATTACTTTAACCACACCTTGGCGCAATTGTCCAATGCGGTTGATTTTGTCGGCTTCTGTTGGTTTGAAATGTCCATTAAAAACACCTTCTTGCGGATGCCAAACACCACATTCTTCTGTCATTGGGATTACTTCATGGATTTCATCAACATTCAAATCACCACCTGTTCCATAATAACTTTTTAATAAAGGCGAAACGGCTTTGTACCAACGTTGTAAAACACCTTCTTTTCGTGGGTCATTTGGGTCAAAATTGATTCCCGATTTTGCACCACCAATTGCAGGTCCAGAAACTGAAAATTTCACTTCCATTGTTTTTGCAAGAGAAAGTACTTCATTCATATCCAATCCTTTTCTCATACGCGTGCCACCACCGGCAGCTCCGCCACGTAATGAGTTAATTACTGTCCAGCCTTCTGCTTCTGTTTCAGCATCTTTCCAGTTAAATACTATTTCAGGTTTTTTATTTTCGAATTTTTGTAATAAGTCTTTCATCGTTGATTTAATTATTTGCGATGCAAATATACTATTTAAATTATAACTTTTGTATAAATTATTCCGCCAGAATGGTCATTCAGAGCTCCTGTAACACTACTCAAAACATTGATTTCATTTCTCAATTTCAACACTCCAAGTAAGCCAAAAATCAAAGCCTCTTTGTATTCTAACGTTTTGTTGTCGGGTATGATGATGTCAATATTTGGCAAATAATACTTCATTCGTTCTATCAAAAAAACGTTGTAAGCACCACCGCCAGTAATGAGTAATTTGCCTTGGTTTTTTGGTAAAGCTAATCCGATTTGAAGAGCCACATGTTCTGAAAAAGTATGCATTTTATCTTTAGTTGGAATAGAATATTTTTCAATTAAAGGCAACATAATTTCCTTGACAAACTCGAATCCCAATGATTTTGGATGGTTTTTTTTATAATAGTCCAACTCGTTTAATTCCTGAAATAATTCATGATTCATTGCGCCAGAACGGCTTATTTCACCTTTGTCATCATAATCAAATCCCAATTTATTGGCATAATAATTTAACACTGTGTTTACAGGCGAAATATCAAAAGCAATTCGTTTTTCATTTTCTTCAAATGAGATGTTTGAAAAGCCACCGAGATTCAAACAAAAATCAAATTCAGAAAATAAAAGACGATCACCAATTGGGACTAAAGGAGCACCTTGACCGCCAAGTTTTACATCTTGAATTCTAAAATCACAAACAACGTTTTGATTTGTAATTTGTGCAATTTTTGATAGGTTTCCAATTTGAAGTGTGAATCCGTTTTGGGGTTGGTGTAAAATGGTATGTCCGTGTGAGCAAACAGCATCCAAATTTGTAAGTTGATTTTTTTCAATAAAATGATTTATAACAGCTCCAATATAGTCTGTATATTTCACATTCAAACCCATAAGTTCATCTTCTGAAAAATCAACAGCTTTTTTAAGTATTTCTAACCAATCAGCGCTGTACGGAACGGTTTCAGCTTCAAGAATAGCATATTCCCATTTATCATTATCTATTGAAAAATGGATGTGAGCAAGATCGATACCATCCAATGAAGTTCCAGACATGATACCTACACAATTATAGTTTTTTTTCATCATCACTCTAAATTTGCGAAATCGTTTGAGAATTTAATAAAATTATCATACTTTTGAGGTCTAAAATTAAACATTTACTAATTTATATTATACAAAAATATGGATTTTAATCTTACCGAAGAACATTTAATGATTCAACAAGCGGCAAAAGATTTTGCTCAAACCGAATTATTGCCTGGCGTTATAGAAAGAGATGAGCATTCAAAATTTCCGACCGAACAAGTCAAAATGATGGCTGAATTGGGTTTTATGGGTATGATGGTTGATCCAAAATATGGTGGCGCGGGTTTAGATAGTATTTCGTATGTGTTGGCTATGACCGAAATTTCAAAAATTGATGCCTCTGCTGCAGTTATTATGTCGGTAAACAACTCACTAGTTTGTGCCGGAATTGAAAGATATTGCAACGAAGAACAGAAAATGAAATATCTAGTTCCGCTTGCAAAAGGAGAGGTAATTGGGGCTTTTTGTCTATCAGAACCAGAAGCGGGAAGTGATGCAACCTCCCAAAAAACAACAGCCATTGACAAAGGAGATCATTATCTTTTGAATGGAACCAAAAATTGGATTACAAATGGTTCAACGGCTTCTACCTATCTTGTTATTGCTCAAACAGATATTGAGAAAAAACACAAAGGTATCAATGCATTTATAGTTGAAAAAGGTTGGGAAGGATTTGAAATTGGGCCCAAAGAAAAGAAAATGGGAATTAGAGGAAGTGACACCCATTCTTTGATGTTTACGGATGTAAAAGTTCCAAAAGAGAATAGAATTGGTGAAGATGGATTCGGATTTGCATTTGCGATGAATGTATTGAATGGCGGGCGAATAGGAATTGCTTCTCAAGCATTAGGAATTGCAACTGGAGCTTATGAAATTGCCTTAAAATATGCACATGAAAGAAAAGCATTTGGTAAAGAAATATTCAATCATCAAGCAATTGCGTTCAAATTAGCTGATATGTATGTAAAAATTACGGCTGCCAAATTACTTGTTATGAAAGCAGCTTGTGAAAAAGACGAGGGTAAAGATATTGCACACTCAGGAGCTATGGCAAAATTATACGCGTCAGAAATTGCTTTGGAAGTGGCTAATGAAGCAGTTCAAATACATGGCGGAAACGGTTATGTTGCTGAATACCACGTTGAACGAATGATGCGCGATTCAAAAATTACGCAAATTTATGAAGGAACATCAGAAATTCAACGAATCGTAATTTCAAGAGGATTGAAAGATTTGTAAAATTTTAAATATAGTTGATAAAACCCTTTAGATTGAATTTTTCTAAAGGGTTTTTTCGTTTATAATTGAAAGAAAATAGGCCAAAATGATTATGAATTCCATTAATAAATATCTTCAAAAGAGAGCAAAAATTCCTGCCTCGCTTTAAGCAAAGCCACTATTGACGAACATACACATCATGTTTTTGAAATGTAAAATTAAATTTCATCAGAATATTCTAAATAGTTTTTTATCTTTACAATCAAGCAAAAAATCTAATGAAAAATATAATTATTACAGGAACATCACGCGGAATCGGATATGAATTAGCGTTGCAATTGGCCAATGCTGGAAATCAAATTTTGGCAGTTTCAAGAAAAACACCTCAAGAGTTTTTAGAACATTCTAATATTACTTGTTTATCTATCGATTTGTCAATTGATGAAGAGGTAAAACAAGTGGAAGAATTTGTGTCCCAAACTTGGAAAAAAGTTGATGTTGTAATCCACAATGCTGGCGCGTTGTTATTTAAACCATTTTTGGAAACTACCACATCCGATTTTGAACAAATATATAAAGTCAATGTTTTTGGATTGGCAATTCTAACCCGAGTTTGCGTTCCTTATATGACAAAAGGAAGTCATGTGGTAACCATAAGTTCGATGGGAGGTATACAAGGAAGCTTGAAATTCCCTGGATTAGCAGCTTATAGTTCGAGTAAAGGCGCTGTAATTACCTTGTCGGAATTGTTATCAGAAGAATACAAAGAGCAAGGAATTGCATTTAATGTTTTAGCTCTAGGTGCCGTTCAAACTGAAATGTTAGCGGAAGCTTTTCCTGGATATGAAGCACCAATTTCCGCATCAGACATGGCGGCATATATTGCAGATTTTGCCTTAACGGGAAATAAATATTACAACGGAAAGGTATTGCAGGTTTCGTCAACCAATCCTTAACATTCTATGAGTGAGGTTTTACTAAAATATCTTCCAGAGCATGCTGTGCATCCTTGTTTTGAGTTAATCAAACAAAATCAGGTGCATCTCAAAATAGTCAATGAACGCAAAACAAGGCATGGTGATTATCGAAGAGGTATTTCGGGCAAACATGAAATTACGGTTAATGCCAATTTAAATCAATACCGATTTTTAATTACGTTAATACATGAAATTGCTCATTTGGTTGCTTTCGAAAAATTTGGCAGAAAAATTTTACCTCATGGAGTTGAATGGAAAATGACCTTTCAGCGATTGATGGTTCCGTTTATAAGTCCTAATATATTCCCTCATTCTGTGTTGCCTTTGGTGGCAAATCATTTTCGAAATCCTACCGCAAGTAGTGATACGGATGCGAAATTATCCTTTGCTTTAAAACAATTTGACGAACGAAAGCCAGATGTACATTACATCCACGAAGTGCCCAACGGAAGTTTTTTCAGAATTAAAAACGGAAAGGTATTCCAAAAAAGGGGTGTTCGTGTTAAACGTTTCGAATGTGTAGAGGTGTCAACCGGACGCTTGTTTTTATTCAATCCAAATGCAGAAGTTGAAATAATTCCGGATGTAAAATGAGATTAATTTTTAAAATGATAGTTTGGTTTCAAACGCTACTTTTTTTGGTATTGTTTTTTATTTTAGACAAAAATTCAAATACTAGTCTTAACATTCATGATACGTATTATGTTATTTCAAAAGCAGATTTGTATTTTTTATTCTTTGTCCTTTTTCTACTATATGGAATTGTAGGGTTTTTTAACAAAAACAATTGTTTTTCACTTTTTACAATTACTTTAACATTAACTACAATTCTTGTTTGGTGTTTGATTCTTGTTGACTATTTGGATAAAAAGCCTATATCGGAAGTAGATTTTCAATCTTTACTTAAACAACCCAATTATGATTTTTACCTTTTAATTATACTATTTATTCTTATCATAACACAAATACTGTTTTTTATAAATACATTTGCCCTACTAGTTACTAAAATAAGAAGACCAAAATCTTGAAATCATTATGAATAAAAATTATTATGCCGTTATTATGGCTGGTGGAGTAGGGTCGCGATTTTGGCCTGTTAGTACAGCCGATTTTCCGAAGCAATTTCATGATATGTTGGGTGCCGGCGAAACGTTGATTCAAAAAACATTCAGTCGATTATCCAAAATTATTCCTACAGATAATATTTTAGTATTGACTAATGAACGTTACAACGACATTGTTTTAGCTCAATTACCATTAATAAAACAAGAGCAAGTTTTACTTGAACCCGCCATGAGAAATACGGCGCCTTGTATTTTGTATGCGACTTTAAAAATCAAACAACAAAATCCAGATGCTGTTATGGTGGTTGCTCCAAGCGATCATTGGATAGAAGACGAACACGCTTTTGCAGCCAATTTAAAATCTTGTTTTGATTTTTGCGAACAAGAAGATGCTTTGTTAACCTTGGGGATTCAACCAACTTTTCCCAACACAGGTTTCGGTTATATAGAATTTGATGAATCGGATGAAAATATAGTAAAAAAAGTCAATCAGTTTAGAGAAAAACCAAACTACGAAACGGCCAAACAATTTATCGCAAGTGGTAATTTTTTATGGAACGGTGGTATTTTTATTTGGAGTGTGAAATCCATTTTTTCGGCTTTTGAAAAATTCCAACCTCAAATGACGGCTTTATTTGAAAAAGGAAATTCGATTTATAATTCACCTGCAGAAAGTGAATTTATAAAGGAATATTATGCAGATTCAGAAAACATTTCCATCGATTATGCTGTTATGGAAAAGGCTACAAATGTTTTTGTTCTTCCTGCTACTTTCGATTGGAATGATCTTGGAACTTGGGGTTCTTTACATGAAAAATTAGATAAAGACAACCAAAATAATGCAGTTGTAAACGCAACTGTTTTATTAGAAAACGCATCAAACAACATCATTCGATCTAATGCAAACAAAATAGTAGTTATTGACGGTTTACACGATTATATTATCGTTGATAATCAAGAAGTTTTGTTAATTTATCCAAAAAGTAAAGAGCAAGACATCAAGCAAATTGTAGCAAAATTACCAATGACGGACTAAAATATCTAGAATTCTTTGTTTTGTGCTTTTCTTATTTTTTTGAATAAGTTTGAAGAATATACAAAATCGACAATGGCTTCATTGTCTGTTTTGAATATCTCCTTTTTAGAACCTTCCCAAGCTAAAACTCCTTCTTTTAAGAAGATGATTTTATCGCCAATTTCCATTACCGAGTTCATGTCGTGGGTGTTTATAACGGTTGTAATATTATATTCAACAGTAATTTCATGAATCAAATTGTCAATAACCGTTGCTGTTTTTGGGTCCAATCCTGAATTGGGCTCATCACAAAAAAGATACTTCGGATTATTAACGATGGCTCGTGCAATCGCCACACGTTTTTGCATTCCTCCCGAAATTTCAGATGGTTTTTTATGATTGGCATTGATTAAATTCACTCGATTAATCACCACATTGGCACGTTCTCTAATTTCCTCTTCACTTTTATTGGTAAACATTTTAAGCGGAAAACCAATATTTTCTTCCACCGTCATACCATCAAAAAGCGCACTTCCCTGAAAAACCATTCCGATTTCTGTTCGTAATTCTCTTTTCTCATCCGCTTCCAATTCCGAATAAATTCGACCATCAAAAGATATCGTGCCCAAATCGGGTGTAAAAATACCCAACAAACTTTTCAGCAACACCGTTTTTCCAGAGCCACTTTGGCCTATAATTAAGTTAGTCTTTCCAGTCTCAAAAATAGAAGAGATACCTTTTAAAACTTTCGAATCTCCAAACGATTTTTCTATATTTTTTACTTCTATCATTTGCTCAATAATAATTGGGTTAATATATAATTTACCAATATAATCAACACACTTGTCCAAACAAATGATACAGTACTTGCCTTGCCCACCTCTAGCGCGCCGCCTTTCATATAATATCCATGAAAAGAGGGTATGGTAGATAGTAAAAAGGCAAAAAACATGGTTTTAATGAATGCGTATCCAATATGAAACGGAATAAATTCAGTTTGTAATCCTTGAGTAAATTCTTCTGCGGTGGCAAATCCGCCATAAACGCCCGCAATCCAACCGCCAAAAATTCCTAAAAACATACTTATCCCTATCACAAACGGATACAATAAAGAAGCAATTATTTTTGGAAAAATCAAATAATTTAATGAGTTCACACCCATCACTTCCAAAGCATCAATTTGTTCGGTAACTCGCATGGTACCAATACTTGACGTGATAAATGAACCCATTTTCCCGGCCATAATGATCGAAATAAAAGTTGGAGCAAATTCAAGAATTACAGATTGACGCGTTGCAAACCCAATTAAGTATTTAGGTATCAAAGGGTCGGTTAAATTCAAGGCTGTTTGAATCGCCACAACGCCACCTACAAAAAAGGAAATAAAAGAAACAATCCCCAACGAGTCAATAATCAAATCATCAACCTCCTTAAAAATCAAATGGCGCATCACCGACCACTTGGTAGGTTTATTAAAAACCTCCCTAAGCATCAAAAAATACTTTCCAATTTGCGATAAATAACGAACTAACATCATACTTTTAAAATAGCCTCAAAAATAAGGATATCCATTGATTTATATTCCCAAAAGTTTATTTTTTTTTAGGGCGTGCCCCGCCAACCAGCATTCCGCTCAGGGGCGGGTCGGGCTTTTTGTTGCAAGTCCTCGCCAATTTCCGCTGTCGCTTCAATTGGCTGTGGGCTTTCCACTTCAATCCCTCACGCAAAGACAACCCCGTTTCAAAAGTTAAAATAACTTCTGCTTCATTTTTTGCCAACGATAATTCCGAATCCATTTGGCTTGTTCAGAGGTCACAAACAATAGCTTTCCAGAAGATTTTGCTTTCCAAAAACCCATCAAATAATCAATAAACAATAACGGTTTTCCTTTTCTACTGGCAAGTTTAAGCGATGCAACAGCAGTAATAAACAAACCATAACCCAAACTATAAAATGCTTCGCCTTGTTTGTAGCGTGCTGCTTTTGTGTAACTCGCTCCCGTTGGTTTCAAGTGTTTTACGTGCAAACTTTCATCGGTTACAACTTTCCAATTATAAAATTTGCAAAGCAATTCATCAACAGTATCCCAACCCATAGCAGGTTTTAATCCGCCAATTTCTTTAAAAGTTTCTTTTCGGTAGGCTTTCAATGCCCCTCGAATATGATCTTTGTCGGTGAGGTTTTCCAAAACCCAACTGCCATTTTTTTCAATGTAGCAAAATCCGCCAGCCATGCCAATACGGTCATCCGACTTAAAATGATTTATTATGGTTTCAAAATAGTTGCTAGGAAAAATCAAATCGGCATCCGCTTTTACAATAAAATCATAGTTTTCATCTAACGTTTCGAATCCTTTTTGAAAGGCTTGAATCACTTTGCTTCCAGGTAAATGAATGGCTTCTGATGTTTTGTTGACTAATGATATAAAAGGATACTTTGAAACAAATGAATTTACAATTGCTTCTGTTTTATCGGTTGAGTTGTCATTTACCACCACAATTTTTGTTGGCAAAACCGTTTGCTCCACCAACGATTGTAAGGTTAATGCCATAAACGCTTCTTCGTTGTAGGATGGAATGACAATGTAATAGCTTCCCCAACCACCAAAGGGGGAGCTTGACGTAGTTTGTGTTGATTTTGTTTCGGTCATGATAGAACTAATTACTATTTACTAATCACTAATTACTTCTTTCTGCATAAACCAAATAATATCTGGGTGTAAACCATCTTAATAAGGGCCTGAAACCTATTTTTTTAACGGGATGTGTAAACTTTACACGATCAATAATTTGGAACCCTGTTTTTTCTAAAAGCCAATCGAGTTGCCAATCTTCAAATTCATGGTAATGTCTGTCCCATTTATCGGTTTTGCTGCGGTAAGCTGAAGAAAACCATAGGCGTAACGGAATAGAAATTAAGATTTTATCACATTTTACGTTTTCTAAAATAGTATACGGATTGAGTAAATGTTCAAAAATTTCAAATCCAGTAAATACATCATATGGTGTGTTTTGTATCGCACTTTGATTGGTGTCTAGATCTTCTCCTGAGGTGTTTTGAACTGTATATCCGTTTTCTAACATGATTTTAGAAAATGGATTGGGAACTCCTAAATCAAAAATGGTTTCTTGAGTCGAAATATGTTTTTTTAGAAATTCTAGCGTAATGTTGAATCGTTTGCTTGGGTATGTTTTTTCGTACATGTTGTTTTGTATAAAAAATCGTGTATTGATTGATTTTATTTTTTGTAAAAATAAACTTTATCTTTAGAATTAAGATTTTTTTTGGAGATAAATCTTCTTATAATCTAATTTTATAATTGCTCCGTAAACTGCGTGAGGGATTGCAGCGAAAAGCCCACAGCCAATTGGAGCGTCAGCGGAAATTGGCGAGGACTTGTAGCGTAAAGCCCGACCCGCCCCTGAGCGCAAAGTTGGTTGGCGGGGCACGCCCAAATTATAGAACTATATTTTATAGACAATGGCGTTTACGTTCATTCCGGCACCAACCGATGCAAAAAGGATGACATCACCTTTGTTAAGGGATTGGTTTTCTATTTCACCTTTCATTATGGAGTCGTAAAGTGTTGGGATAGTTGCCACGCTCGAGTTGCCTAGTTTATGGATGCTCATGGGCATTATTCCTGCTGGAGGTGTTTGATTGTATAGTTTATAAAATCGTTGAATGATAGCTTCGTCCATTTTTTCGTTGGCTTGATGGATGAGGATTTTTTTGATGTCACCAATAGCAAAACCGCTATTTTTGAGACATTCAGCCATGGATTTTGGCACGTTGCTAAGGGCAAATTCATAAATTTTTCTGCCATGCATTTTGATATATCGAACGTCTGGGTCCAGGTCTTTGTTGTTTGAATTTCCAAAAAACAAATAATGCGCCTCGTCGTGAGCGAAGGTTGCAGATTCATGCGCCATAATGCCGCCCTCGTCATTGGTGGCTTCAATGATGGTTGCTCCGGCACCGTCGGCATAAATCATCGAATCTCTGTCGAACGTATCAACTACTCGAGAAAGCATTTCGGCACCAATGACCAAGCATTTTTTTGCCATTCCTGCTTTGATGTAAGCTTGTGCTTGAATAACGCCTTCTACCCATCCTGGGCAGCCAAAAATCATATCGTATGCTACGCATTTTGGGTTTTTTATTTGGAGGTCGTATTTTACTCGGGTTGCCAAACTTGGTAGAAAATCGGATTGAATAGTACCTTTTTTTACGTTTCCGAAATTGTGTGCAAAAATGATATAATCAAGAGTTTCAGGATCAATTGCTGCATTTTCTATGGCTTTTTTTGCAGCAAAAGAAGCGATGTCTGACGTCGATAAATCATCAGATGCATAACGTCTTTCTTGAATGCCTGTAATTCCGTAAAATTTTTCGGTTATCGTTTCATTTGGCATTGCAAAAGGCGAACCGTCTTCATTTAAGAAAGTGTGTTTTGAAAAGTCATTATTAGATACAATTTCAGTGGGAATATAACTTCCTGAACCTGTTATTTTTATGTTCATGATATAGAATTATACTACGAATTTATTAAACTTTTGGGTACTTATCCAAATAAAATGCAGACAAAATTAATTTATTGTTATATTTTTATTAAATGAAGTTTAAAAATGGTGATATGATAATTATTTTTCATTTTGTTGTGCAATTTTTATTTGCATTACGGTTGAAAGCTGGTGCGCTTGTTTTTTCATTTGTTCACAATTAAATCCTTCAAAATTTTCATCGATAGCTGATTCAAAGTGATGGAGCCAAATTTCAAATAATTCTTTTGATAAATAGGATTTAGCGTTTACGTCCAAATGTATTTGAGTCAAATTATTTGTATAACCACCAGTCCCTAGAATGGCTTGTGACCAAAAAGTGACTAAAATAGGTAAATGTTCTTCAAGTTTTATTTGAACGACATCAGTAAAAATATAGCTTATTTTTTGGTCGGCCAATAATTTTTTATAGAATTCATTTACAACTAAGTATATTTCGTCTTGCGATTGAATGTCTTTCATTTTGAAAAAACAGGTTTTTTGTTATAGATTTTTGGATTTAAAAAGAGGCTATCTAAAATTTTAGAAAGCCTCTTTTTTATGTTAATTTGTATATTTAATCGAAAGTCTACATATATGCTTCAATTGGAGCACAACTACAAACTAGATTTCTATCGCCATACGCTTCATCAACACGACGAACGGTTGGCCAAAATTTATTATCAGCAATATAATCTAGAGCAAATGCAGCTTCTTCACGAGTGTAAGGAAATATCCATTCATTTGCAGTGACCATTGCCAATGTATGTGGTGCATTTTTCAATATATTTTGAGTATCCTCTTTTGTACACGTTTCAATTTCTTTACGAATAGAAATCATTGCGTCACAAAAACGATCTAATTCTGCCAAATCTTCCGATTCAGTTGGTTCAATCATTAACGTTCCAGCAACTGGAAATGAAACGGTTGGTGCATGAAATCCGTAATCCATCAATCGTTTGGCAATATCGGTAACTTTAATACCTTTTTCTTCAAAAGATCTGCAATCTAAAATCATTTCATGAGCGGCTCTTCCCATTTCCCCAGAATATAAAACGGGATAATGAGCATCTAAACGCGCTTTCATATAGTTTGCGTTTAAAATCGCATATTTGGTAGCGTTTGTTAATCCTTCAGCACCCAACATGGTTATGTATCCATAAGATATTAAACAAGCCAATGCAGATCCGTAAGGAGCAGATGAGATGGCAGTAATTGCTTGATCGCCTCCAACTTTTAGAATAGGATTTGTAGGTAAGAAAGGAACTAATTTTTCGTTTACGCAAATGGGTCCAACACCTGGTCCACCACCACCATGTGGGATGGCAAACGTTTTGTGTAGGTTTAAGTGGCAAACATCGGCACCAATCGTAGCTGGATTTGTTAATCCTACTTGCGCATTCATATTGGCACCATCCATATATACTAATCCACCGTTTTCGTGAATGAGATCGGTAATTTCGATAATAGAACTTTCAAAAACACCATGTGTCGAAGGATAAGTTACCATTAAAGCAGATAATTTATCTTTATGTAAAATAGCTTTTTCTCTTAAATCATCAACATCAATATTTCCTTCAGAAGTTGTTTTGGTTACGATTATTTCCATTCCGGCCATGGCAGCAGATGCAGGATTTGTTCCATGTGCAGATGAAGGAATTAAACATACATTTCTATGAAAATCCCCTCGAGACTGATGATAAGCACGAATAGTCATTAGACCTGCATACTCTCCTTGCGCACCAGAATTTGGTTGCAAAGTTGTACCTGCAAAACCAGTAACAACATTTAATTGTTGTTCTAATTTTTTTAGCATAATTAAATAACCTTCTGCTTGTTCTATTGGGGCAAATGGATGAATGTTGTTCCAATTTGACATTGACAAAGGCAGCATTTCGGCAGCAGCATTCAATTTCATAGTACAAGAGCCCAATGAAATCATCGAATGATTCAATGCTAAATCTTTTTTCTCTAATTTTTTGATGTAACGCATCAATTGGCTTTCAGAATGGTTGTTATTGAAAACATCATGCTGTAAGAAAGTTGAAGTTCTAATTAAATTATTTGGTATTACAGAAGCTTCAATTAATTCTGAAATTGGTTCAAACGTCTTTCCATTAGCTTCAGCAAAAATGGCAAGAATTTGATTGATGTCAGAAATTGATGTGGTTTCATTAAATGATATAGAGATAGTATCAGCGTCTATATATAAAAAGTTCACTTCATTTCTTTCTGCAATTGCTTTTACTTTTGAAGCATCTGCTTTTACATTAATGGTGTCAAAAAAAGCAGCATTTGTTTGATAAACGCCTAATTTGTTTAAAGCTTCAACTGCTGTATTTGCCGTGTTGTGTACTTTATTTGCGATGTATTGCAATCCTTTTGGACCATGATAAACAGCATACATTCCTGCCATAACAGCTAATAAAACTTGAGCTGTACAAATATTTGATGTCGCTTTTTCGCGTTTAATATGTTGCTCTCGTGTACCCAATGCCATACGTAAAGCACGATTTCCGTTGGTGTCTATAGAAACACCGATAATTCTTCCGGGCATGGAACGTTTGTATTCTTCTTTTGTAGCAAAGAAAGCAGCGTGCGGACCACCATAACCCATCGGAATTCCGAAACGTTGTGAAGTACCAACTACAACTGACGCGCCCATTTCTCCCGGAGGAGTTAATATTGATAATGATAAAAGATCTGCTGCAACAGCTACTTTTATATCATTTTGGTTTGCTTTTGCAATAAATCCTGAATAATCGTTTACTTGTCCGTATTTTCCTGGATATTGAAGGATGGCTCCATAAAATTCAGTAGAAAAATCAAATTCTTCATGATTTCCAACTACCAATTCGATATTAAGTGGAGTAGAACGAGTTTGTAAAACAGACAATGTTTGTGGTAGAATTTCTTCAGAAACAAAGAATTTACAAACATTATTTTTCTTTTGATCACGAGTTCGCACGTCAAATAACAAGGTCATGGCTTCTGCAGAAGCAGTTCCTTCGTCAAGCAACGAAGCATTTGCAATCTCCATTCCTGTTAGCTCTATAACTGTAGTTTGGTAATTCAAAATAGCTTCCAATCTTCCTTGAGCAATCTCCGCTTGATAAGGTGTATAAGCGGTGTACCAACCCGGGTTTTCAAAAATATTTCTTTGGATTACAGCAGGAACAACAGCTGGATGATATCCTAAACCAATATACGATTTAAAAACTTTGTTCTTTTTTCCTAATTCTTGAATATGGTTTAAATATTCATATTCTGTTAAAGGCGCATCAAGATTCAATTCGTTTTTTAAACGAATATCGCTTGGGATGGTCTCATTAATTAATTGGTCTAAATCATCTATACCAATAGTTTTGAACATGTGAGATAGGTCGTTTTCGTTAGGACCTATGTGGCGTAATGCGAATGCGTCTGTTTTCATTTGTACGATTATGAGATAGTAGTTAGTTGTATTTTTTTAATTTAGCACAAAAGTAATTATTAATCTTTTATTTTTTTGATAAACAAAGGCTAATATTTTGAGAATTTTTCAACTGAAAACAAGTCTTATTAACATATTCTGTATTTTTGCTGGATGTTATTTTTTAAAAAACTCTTAAATTTTTATATTAATTCTTCTATCCATGTTGGATTTGCCATTTTTTGTTTAGTAAAAATAGCTAATCCAACCTCTTCAGATTATGCCTTGATGGTTTTTTTTGGAGCTTTGTTTAGCTATAATTTTTTGAAGTACAAACATTTGCTTCAGAAAAGGACATTTAAAATTGTCAAGTTACATAAAATTTTAATTGTATCCGTAGTTGCTTTTTTTTATTACTGTTTCCTTTATTATCTACAAACGTCTAACACGCAAATTCGGTTGGCACTTGCAGGAATTTTAGTTTTTTTCTATCCATTTGTTAGAAAAACTGGTTGGCTCAAGGTTTTTTATGTGAGTTTTGTGGTAGGTTTCGTTACTTTATTTATACCACTCCAAAGCCATCCTAACATTGGAACTTTATTTTTGTATCGTTTTTTGGTTTTATCAGTTTTAATTTTACCCTTCGAAATAATCGATATAAAAAATGACCCGATGAATCTCAATACAATCCCGCAATTAGTTGGTATTTCTACTACAAAAAAAATTGGGTATTTTTTATTGATACTTTCTTATATTGTTGTTTTATGTAATTCAGATATTTTTGATTTTAAAATACATACTATCATTTCTCTAATAATTTTCGTTTCACTTTACTTTTCAAGTTTGGAAAGATCAAAGTATTACAGTTCATTTTGGGTTGAAAGTGTGCCGATAATTTGGTGGTTGATGACCTAAATTTTTTTATTCAACCTAAAAATGATATAAAATAATTAAATCAACCCAGCCCTCTTTAACAAAGCCTCCACTTTCGGTTCCTCACCTCTGAATTTTTTATATAAATCCATTGGCAATTCGGTGCCTCCTTTTGAAAGTACATTTTCTTTGAATTTGGTTGCTACTTCTTTATTAAAAATTCCTTTTTCTTGAAAATAAGCAAAGGCATCGGCATCTAAAACTTCTGCCCATTTATAACTGTAATAACCAGAAGAATAACCACCTTGAAAAATATGCGAGAACGAAGTACTCATGCAATTTTCCTCTACATCAGGATATAAACTTGTGCCTGCCATTGTTAGTTTTTCAAAAGTTTTTATATCTTCAATTTCTTGAACTTTTGAATGATAATTCATGTCTAAAATTCCGAATGTCAATTGACGTAATGTTGCCATTCCTTCCAAAAAACTAGCGCTTTCTTTGATTTTTTCTACAAATTCTTGCGGAATGATTTCTCCTGTTTGATAATGTTTTGCAAATAATGCTAAAGCTTCGGGTTCATAACACCAGTTTTCCATCACTTGACTTGGTAATTCTACAAAATCCCAAAAAACCGAAGTCCCAGACAAACTTGGATAGGTTGTATTGGCCAACATGCCGTGTAATGCGTGACCAAATTCATGAAATAAAGTAGTAACTTCATTAAATGTTAGTAGTGAAGGCTTTGTTTCTGTTGGTGGAGTGAAATTACAAACGATGGAAACATGTGGTCGTTCATTCACTTCGTTTTTGATGAATTGCGGTTTATAGGAAGTCATCCAAGCACCATCTCGTTTACCTTTTCTAGGAAAAAAATCGGTATAAAAGATAGCAACTAAATTATTTTCGAAATCCAATACTTCAAAAGTTTGAACGTCTACATGATATTTTTCAATGTCAAAAACTTCTTTAAAGGTAATTCCGAATAGTTTTTCGGCTATGGTAAAAGCGCCGTTCAAAACGTTTTCCAATTTAAAATAAGGTTTCAAAAGTTCGTCATCCAAACTGAATAATTTTTGCTTCAATTTTTCTGAATAATAAGCTCCATCCCATTTTTCTAAAAACTCAATTCCGTCTTGTTCTTTGGCGAAAGCTGAAAGCTGTGCAAATTCTCTTTCGGCTGCAGGTTTTGCTTTTTCTAACAAATCATTCAAAAAGGATAGAACATTGGATGGGTTTTGCGCCATTCGTTCTTCCAAAACAAAATGAGAATGAGAATCATATCCCAATAAATTGGCACGTTTATGTCTTAACGCCACAATGCGTTTTACGTTTTCTTTATTGTCAAATTCGTTGTCTTGAAATGATTTTTTTCCTGCTGCAATTGCAATTTCTTTTCGCAATTCTCGATTGTCTACATAAGTCACAAAAGGTAAATAACTTGGAAAATCTAAAGTAAAAACCCAACCTTCTAATCCTTTTGATTTTGCCAAGGAATGTGCCATTTCTTTAGCTCCATCAGGCAATCCTTTCAAATCGGCTTCGTCTACAATATGAAGTTGATAATTATTGGTTTCAGCCAACACATTTTCGCCATACGTTAATTTTAGTTTGGCTAATTCAGTGTCAATTTCGCGTAATTTTATTTTATCTTCCTCATTCAATAAAGCTCCATTTCTTGAAAAACCTTTGAATTTTTTATCTAACAATGTCGCTTGTTCGGTTGTTAATGTCAAGTTGTCTTTTTGATCATAAACAGCTTTAACACGTTTGAACAACTCTTCGTTTAAAGCAATATCATTGCTGAATTTAGTTAGCAACGGCGAAACTTCTTGAGCGATTTTTTGCATTTCTTCGCATGTTTCTGCCGAATTCAAATTGAAGAAGATCGATGATAATCTATCCAATTGTTCTCCTGCAAAATCTAGTGCAACAATCGTGTTTTCAAATGTTGGAGCTTCAAAATTTGTGATAATCGCTTCAATTTCAGCTTTTGCGTTAGCTATAGTTGAAATAAAAGCAGGTTTGTAATCTTCTAGTTTTATTTGAGCAAATGGAGCTGTGTTGTATTTGGTTTGGAATGTTTTTGATAAGACCGAATCAGTATTAGTTTCTGCTGAAATATTAGTATTCATTTTATTTGATATTTTGGTTATTAACGTGATTCCCTAGCCCAGATAGCAGTGGAAATCCTTTTCTTTTTTTTCTTTAAAAAAAGAAAAGATTGGAACGGATAGCTGGAAATAGCTTCTAAAAAAATTATTTATTTAATTCTTTTGAAGCTTTATCTACTGCTAATTTCAGACTTTCTTTGTAGAAAATTATTTTGTCTAACACACATTTATCGTGACTTCCAATGATTTGAGCGGCTAAAATTCCAGCGTTTTTTGCTCCGTTTAAAGCAACCGTTGCCACGGGAACACCTCCAGGCATTTGAAGAATTGACAAAACAGAATCCCAACCGTCGATGGAATTGCTAGATTTTACAGGAACGCCAATTACAGGTAGCGGCGACATGGATGCCACCATTCCGGGTAAATGAGCCGCACCGCCAGCACCAGCAATAATTACTGAAATACCACGAGTGTGTGCGTTTTTACTAAAATCGAATAATTTTTCAGGAGTTCTGTGTGCAGAAACGATATCCACTTCGGTTTCGATGTCAAATCCTTTTAAGATGTCGATGGCTTCTTGCATTACGGGCATATCGGAGATGGAACCCATTATTATTGCTACTTTGCTCATGGTTTTTGTTTGATGTTTGATGTTTGTGATTTTTGAAATTGAAATATAAAACAACAATTAATAAAGTAAGAATTGAGTTATAAAAAAAAATTCGGATTGGTTACGTCTTGCAATTCGTAACAATTTTCAAAACTTTTATATCAAATTTCATAAATCCAATACAATTTTACAATTTTCTTTCACTTTTTGTTGCAATTCTGAACTTAAAACGCCAATTTTTTTTATGAATCTTGAATTATCGATGGCTCTTATTTGGTCGATCATTATTTCGCAATTTTCATTCAAACTAAATTTTCCTTTATCTAATCTAATTCGCAAAATTTCCGATTCTGGATTCAAATTAGTGGTTATTGGAAAGATTATTGTTGACGGATGTCTGTTTTTATTTAGTAAATTAGTTTGAATAATCATAACCGGACGAACTTTTCCAGCTTCTGAACCAATTTGCGGATTCAAATCGGCTAACCAAATTTCAAATTGATTCATGGATTGTATCTATTTTTTCATATTCTTTCAATACTTCCATCGAACTTTTTGAAACCAATTCTGATTCCATTTTTAGTTTACTTTCCAAAATAGCTCTTGATTGCATTTTGTTATAATAAGCCAAAGCCTCATTAATATATCTATTTCGGGCTTTTTTCATAGTTTTTACGATGCTTTCTGTTTCACCATAAATAGAATCGTCAATTTTTAATGATATTGTTTTCATAATACATAGTTATAGTACAAAAGTATATAAAAAAAGTATATCCTAAAAATATTTTAAGGATCTATTTTAAGAGCTTATCACTCTAATACTATTCTTCACTTCCTCAGCAATTTTTCTAGCTTTCACCATATCCTCATTCACAATAGTAACATGTCCCATTTTTCTAAAAGGTCTTGTCTCTCTTTTACCATAAATATGAGGTGTGACGCCATCAATAGCCATTAATTTTTCGATATTTTCATAAATCACTTGACCCGAAAAACCCTCTTCGCCAACTAAATTTACCATAATTCCGGCAACTTTGCTTGCTGTATTTCCTAAAGGTAAATCTAAAATGGCACGTAAATGATTTTCAAACTGCGAAGTATAACTCGCTTCAATCGAATAATGTCCCGAATTGTGAGGTCTTGGTGCGACTTCGTTGACTAAAATTTCATTATCTTCTGTTTGAAACATTTCTACTGCTAATAATCCAACGTGATTGAAAGCTTCTGAAACTTTTAAAGCGATTTCGGTTGCTTTTTGAGCCACTTTTTCGTCAATTCGAGCCGGACAAATTACGTATTCTACTTGATTGGCCTCTGGATGAAATTCCATTTCAACAACTGGATAGGTTTTTACTTCACCAGAAACTGAACGCGCAACAATTACGGCCAATTCATTTTTGAACGGAACCATTTGTTCTGCAATACATTCTACTTCAGGTAAATTGACTAAATCTATAGTTGAACGAACTATTTTTACGCCATTTCCATCATATCCAAACTGAGCACATTTCCAAACAAACGGAAAATCTAATTCGTCTTTTTCTAAAGCTTTTCTCAAATCATTCAAATCAACAAATCGTTGATGAGGTGATGTAGGTATGTTATTTTCAGCATAAAAATCTTTTTGACGACCTTTATTCTGTATCAATCGCAATGTTTTTGGCGATGGAAATATTGGCAAACCTTCCAATTCCAAAGTGTCTAAAGCATCAAGATTTACGTTTTCTATTTCGATTGTTAATAAATTGACCATTTTACCAAATTGATAAACGGTGTCATAATCCATCAAGCTTCCTTTGTAAAAAGCATTACACGCAAATCTTCCCGGTGCTTCCTCACTTGGGTCCAAAACAAGCGTTTGTATATCTAATTTTCTAGTTTCGGATAAAATCATTTTTCCCAATTGGCCACCGCCTAGAATTCCTAATTTAAAATCGGATGAGAAGTAGTTCATTATTTTGTTATTTGTAGGATATATTTCGTTTTTCTTTGAGTATAAAAATAATTTTATAAATTCATTAAAAATTCATCTGGTGTCAATACATTAATTTCTGCAAGTTTATAATCTTTTTTGTCTCTTGTAATGATACAATCCATGTTGTTAATAGATTGAGCAGAAACTATTTGAATGGCGTCTTCAAAATCTTTATGATGTGATTTTAAGCTTTTTTTTAATATATTAATATCCACAGGAATAATAGAAATATGTGTTAAAATATGTTCTATAGCTATTCTAGTTTTTTCTTCAGAAATTGATTTCTTTAATATGTAATGAATTGTTGAAATCGTATTCGATGATGTGTAAAGAGTAATTTTTTTTTGAATTCCAAAATTGTAAATTTTTAACGAACTATCAATAAACGGAATTCTATTTGCGAAAACATCTACTAAAATATTTGTGTCAACAAAAATATTTATCATATACCATATTTTTCTTTGTAATATTCTTCTTTTGCTTTTTTAATATCAAAATCATCAGGTAGTTTTATAATTCCAATCAATTTTTTTAATTGCGGATCGATGTCGTCATATTCCTCTTTGTCCAATTTTTTGGTAGGTTTTTCAACCAAACTTTTGAAATAATTTTCCACCATTTCAGATAAACTTCTGCCCGTTCCTTTAGCATAGATTTTTGCCTTTTCTATGACTTCTTTTTCTAAAGATAAAGTGAGTTTCGTATTCATATACGTAATGTTTTTACAAATGTACGTAAAAAATATATTTAAGGATTTAATTTTTTCAAAATATCTTTCACCGCAAAACAATATCCTGGAGATTTATTGCTAATATCCTTTGATAATATTGCAATTAATTCTTCTTTAATCCAATTGTGTTTTATACTTAAATTATATAAAGTTCTCATTGAATAGGCAGCGTTTGCTGTTTTATCTGTAGAAATCAAACATTCAAAACAACATTCAATTATTTTTTCTTCTTGAAAATTAGATGTTATTATTTTTTTATTTTTAGTTACCAAAAGACAAACTTTAGTAATAGATCGAAGGGCAGATTCATTTGTAATGAAGTGTATCGATTTACAAAATAAATCAATATGTGGCATGAAGATTTCCATTTTTTCTATACAAATAAGCTCAAGAATCCAACAAGCTTTAATATGATTTTTGTCTTTGAAATTGAAAGCTATTTGAAGTAATTCCGATAATAATACTGGTTTTTCGACAATTAAATTTTTAACACTATCTCGAGGTTTTCTATGAGCGGTGCTTTTCTCAATGATTTTATATAATGTGTCTTTCATTTTGTAAATATATCAAATTTGCAAAAAAAATAAAATAGTTACTTTGAATTACTTATTACTTCATTAAATTTGTACCTTGAATTTCAAAGAAAATTAATTCATTTTTTATAAATAACTACAAACACACAAATTAAAATGATTAACATTGTTCTTTTCGGAAAACCTGGTGCAGGAAAAGGAACTCAGGCCGAGTTTTTAAAAGAAAAATATAATTTAACGCATCTTTCTACAGGAGATATTTTTAGATTTAATATCAAAAACGACACTGCTTTAGGTCAATTAGCTAAAACATATATAGATCAAGGCGATTTGGTTCCAGATGAAGTGACCATACAAATGTTACAAAGTGAAGTCGATAAAAATCCAGAGTCCGCAGGTTTTTTGTTTGACGGATTTCCAAGAACAATTGCTCAAGCAGAAGCATTAGATGCTTTTTTAGTGTCCAAAAATCAAAATATTACAGCTACCATTGCGCTTGAAGCAAATGATGAGATTTTGGTTCAACGTTTATTGGAAAGAGGAAAAACTTCTGGAAGACCTGATGATCAAGACGAAGAAAAAATCAGAAATAGATACCAAGAATACAACGAAAAAACAGCTCCTTTGATGGATTTTTATAAATCACAGCATAAATTTCACTCGGTAAACGGAATTGGTTCTATTGCTGAAATAACAGAAAGAGTGAGTGACATAATTGATAAATTATAGGGTGTAGATAAATTTCGAACATTCAATTTTTTTTTCGATATTTGCAAATAGAAAAGGAGCATTTTCCGAAACTCGGGATCAACGCTCTTTTTTTGTAATTTAGACTATGGAAATTTTAATCATACTTTTTTTAATCCTATTAAATGGCGTTTTTTCAATGTCGGAAATCGCTCTGATTTCTGCGCGTAAAAACCGTCTTGAAACTGCTGCCAAAAAAGGTAACAAAAATGCCAAAATAGCATTGCATTTATCCAATTCTCCCAATGAATTTCTTTCTACCGTTCAAATTGGAATAACGCTAATTGGCATATTAACAGGTATTTACTCGGGCGATAAAATCACCACCGACGTAAAAGCTTTTGTTGGTCAATTTCAAGCCTTGCATCAATATGCTGATTCTATTGCAGTCGGAATTGTAGTTGTTTCTCTTACTTTTTTCTCGCTTATTTTAGGTGAATTATTACCAAAAAGAATCGGATTAAATTATCCAGAAGCCATTGCAAAGGCAGTTGCAGTTCCCATGAAAATTGTTTCTACGATAACCATGCCTTTCATTTGGTTATTGACATCTTCAACCGATTTTTTACTTCAAATATTACAGATAAAACCTACCGCTGACGGAAAAGTTACCGAAGAAGAAATAAAAGCCATCATCAAAGAAGGAACCGAAGTGGGTGAAGTGCAAGAAATTGAACAAGATATCGTGGAGCGTGTTTTTCATATCGGTGATCGAAAAGTAAATTCATTAATGACGCACAGAAGTTCAATGGTGTACCTTTCAACCGAAGATACATTGCAAGAAATAAAAACCAAAGTTTTAGACGAATTGCACTCCGTTTATCCTGTTTGTGAAGAAAACCTTGATGAAGTTATTGGAGTTGTTTACCTAAAAGATCTTTTCGCCAATTTTGAAAAAGGAACTTTCGAATTAAAATCTATTGCAAAAGAGCCGATTTATTTTATCGAGCATACATCCGCTTACAAAGCGCTTGAAAATTTCAAAAAATCAAAAGTTCATTACGCATTTGTAACCGATGAATATGGTGTTTTTCAAGGAATTATAACCTTAAATGACATATTAGAAGCCCTCGTTGGCGACGCCTCCGATTTTGATGATGACGAATATAAGTTAATATCAAATGACGACGGTTCGTGGTTGGTTGATGGGCAATATTCGTTGCACGATTTCCTGACCTATTTTGATATGGATGATTTAACAACAGATTATGAAGTAACAACCGTAAGTGGTTTTATAATAACAGAATTAGGCGCCATTCCAAAACAAGGCGATACCTTGATTTGGAATAAATTAAAATTTGAAGCCCACAAAATGGATGGTGTAAAGATTGAGAAAGTTGTAATTACAACATTAAAAGAATAAAAAATGACAGAAGGAAATTTTGTAGATTACGTAAAAATATATGTTACTTCAGGCAAAGGCGGTAAAGGTTCTACACACTTACACAGAGAAAAATTTATCGAAAAAGGTGGCCCAGACGGTGGTGATGGTGGTCGTGGCGGACACGTATATTTGCGCGGAAACAAAAATCTATGGACACTTTTCCATCTGAAATTTGTAAAACACATGCGTGGCGGTCACGGTGGCGATGGAGGAAGCTCTAGAAGTACGGGTCACGACGGCGAAGATAAATATGTTGAAGTGCCTCTTGGAACAGTCGTTAAAGACATTGAAACGGGTGAAATATTGTTTGAAATTACAGAACACGACGAGTTACAAATTGTAGCAGAAGGAGGGAAGGGAGGTCTTGGAAATTGGCACTTTAGAAGTTCAACCAACCAAACACCGCGCTATTCACAACCAGGTATGCCATCGCAAGAACTTGACGTAATTTTAGAATTAAAAGTCCTTGCCGACGTTGGTTTAGTTGGCTTTCCAAATGCAGGAAAATCAACTTTATTGTCGGTGCTTACTTCAGCAAAACCAAAAATTGCCGACTATCCTTTTACGACTTTAAAACCCAATTTGGGCATTGTGGCGTACCGCGAATTTCAATCGTTTGTAATAGCAGATATTCCCGGAATTATAGAAGGTGCTGCAGAAGGGAAGGGTCTTGGTCATTACTTTTTGCGACATATTGAACGAAATTCAACCTTACTTTTCTTAGTTCCAGCCGATGCCGATGACATCAAAAAAGAATACGAAATTCTACTCGATGAACTCCGTCGTTACAACCCAGAAATGCTCGATAAAGACCGTTTGTTGGTCATTTCAAAATGTGATATGCTCGACGATGAGTTAAAAACAGAAATGAACCAACAATTAAAAAAAGAACTAAAAGGCGTTCCTTTTATGTTTATTTCCTCAATCGCTCAACAAGGACTCACCGAACTGAAAGATAAACTTTGGGAAATGCTTAATGTTGAAGACGATAAGCCAGAAAACAGTCACGGAATTTAATTTTTTTTTAAGAAGCACACAATTCCGTTTCATAAGCCATTTTGTCCCGCTTTCGCCTTTATCTCCCTCGCCCTACGGGACTTCGTGAGGATATCGGCTCTATCGGGGCTAGACATCACAAATTGTTTTTCAGTTGAAATTAGGCAATAGGCATTAGGCAATAGGCAATAAGCCCAATCGGGGGTATTATTGACGTATAGTTTTCAGATGACTTTTTTTAAGTTTTAAATTTGTGCAACTTTGTGACTCGAGCAAAGCGAACAGACGAAGTAAATTTGTGTGTAAAACAATTCAAATGGATTTTCACAACACTTTTTCTTTTACTTTCAATCTGTAATTATTAATTTCTCTACAGCTATAGTTTTGGTTTCTTCAATCAAGGTAATGAGATACAGTCCGCTAGGAAGATTGTTTCGTGATATAGTAATTAAATTCCCCGAAATAGAATTGACTTGTTTTAAAATCTGTCCGTATGAATTGTAAATGGATAGGGTTGCATTTTTAAGATTATCATTTACTTGTAAAGTTGTAGCATTATTAAAGGGATTCGGAACTACAGAAAAAACTTTTTTACTAGCGTTTTCAACATTTCCCAAGCCGGTTTCCCCCGACTGGATACAAGCGTTTGGAGTGCTCTCGTACGCATAATCCTTTATGGTAAACGAACCCGATGAAGAAAGTATGTCTAAGCGTGCCCAGCCATAATAAGTATTTGATCCTACAATTAATTTTAAAGCCATGTATTTATTTGTTGCTCCTATCCAATAACCAGAGCTTGAACCTATTGCCAAGGTGCCTGGGTAATTTGTACCATACCATGTAGCAAGTGGCTCACAAATAGTATTGGAAGCTGCAAATGCCCAAGGCAAATGCAGACCGCCAACAAAATTCCCAGCATATGCATTGTTTTGTAGCGGTGCACACATAATTCCTGTACCAAAATAAAAGATGAAATCATCAACAGTGTCATTATTCAAATCTAAAGTAAACGTTGCATTTGGAGTTGCGTCTTCTATGTCGGTATAAATAATTTGAGCACAGATTTTACTGTTGAAAAAAAACAGCAATAAGAGGCAACATATTGAAACTGCTTTATTTTGAAAGTTACTTTTAGTTTTCATTTTTATCAAAAATAATTAGGGTGCTAATGTACTAATTTTAAAATTAACTCATTTACATCTTAATGCCCCCTCTACAGGAAGCTTCTAGCTTGTGCCCACAATAAAAGCAATAAAATAGATAGAAATGGTAAAACAAAGAGTAAATATAATTAGAATGGGTACGAGCGAGACGCTCGCACTAGCAGGGGGTGTTTTAAAATTAAAGTTAAAAACCTACAACTGTAAATAGTTGTAGGTTTTGGTTTTTATATTGCTGCGGGGTCGGGAAACCTAACGTAGTGGTTCGGCGAAGCCATACCATAGCAGAGCTTTTAATAGGGAACACTTCGTAAAGCTGGCGGATTTTTAGCACAAAAGTTCAATAGAATTAGTGCTGTTGAACCTTGCACAAATGTTTCATAGAAGTACGAAACCCTCCATATTGCCAAACCGATGTTGTGCGTTTGTGCTTCTTGGTTACTCATTGTCGTTTGTTAAAACGGTCTCACTCCACGTCTTCCAAGCCAAGTTGCAATTCTTGACATAAAACTCGGATATTTTGTAAAAACACCTTTGTTTGTTGGGTTTTTAAAACCTGTTTCAACTACAAAATCTGTTGGCAAAGTTGTATGAATGAAAGGTTTGAAATCAGGTCGTTTTTTGAAGTCCCAAAAACGTGTTTGCATACCACCTAAATTATATATAATCAAATTCAGGTCTCGGTATTCTGTATTTTTGGGAAGTTGGTTTATATACCACATTGAATTGGCATAGTCGCCAAGATATGGAAAACTTCCTAAAAGTGAACCAAAGAAATGAAACCTTGCATTTTTGTTGTCTTTAAATGCGTCCAAAATTTGTAAGCGTGAATTTAAATTGATTTGAAAACCATTTTCTTGAAAACGAAAAACAGGGTTTTTGTCGGCATAGTCAAAAGTAAATTGCCCGTAAGTTGGAAAAATGTTTATTTGCCTATCTGTTTCAACGTAATTTTCAGCAATAACTTTCAATTCTCTCCCAAAATCTTGTGCGTTTGAGCAGTCCAATTTGATACTTTTAGGATTAAACTCTTTATAAACTTCTGGAAAATTGTCAGAGCGTTGCACAACTGTCAATTCGTTTACATTATCTAAAAACCATCGCTTATGGTCTTTAATAATGGCTTGCATTAGTTCACTTGTCGAACCGAAAATAATTAAGTCAAACTTATTGTTCATTTTTATGATTTTTAATAGTTATAATGAGTAAAATTCCAAGAATATAATGCGACACAATAGCTGCAATTACAGTGGTTTGAGCTAAAGAATTATTGAAAATCCCTTCATCTTTCATTACATTCCACATTACAATATCCATTGTAGCACTTGCTATTTGGTAAGCTGCTAAACCCTTTGCAACACCAATGTGTGGATTTTTTCTAAATATCCAAGCCATATAGCCCATCGTTCCAAGAGCTAAACCAATAAGTTTGGTAATCCAATGTCCGTCAGGACTAAGTACCCATCCTGTTACAGGTTGCACCATTGACGGAGGTAACATTCCAAAAAGAAAATAGCAAAACTCTAAAATTGCTACTGCTGTAAAAAGTGTTTTTAAGTCTAATAATTTTTTCATTTTATTTTAAAGATTAAATTTTAATACTGTCCCAACAACATTCAAAAAGTTGGTCTTTTAGTTTTTTGGTGATTTTGGTTTCTTGTTGCGAAAAATATTTAATAGTTCCTACAATGTTTGTGTAAATAATATTGTGCAACACAAACAAATCTATCGCTTTCAAATTGCCTTCAGCAATACCGCTTTCTAACAAGGCAAACACTCTTTCAAAATTTTGTTTTACTTCCTCTTTGTTAGTTTTTTTAATTAAAGGTGAATTTGCAAACTGCTCCGCAAAAAGAAATTTTTCTTGATTTGTTAAACCAAATTCTACTGCACGTTCCCAATATATTTTTAGTTCTTCTTTTTCGGTGACACTTTTAGAAATGGATTGAAAAATATATTGTCCCATTTCTTGTTTAGTAACAATGAAAATGTCGTTTACAAGCTCTTCTTTACTTTTGTAATACGTATAAAGCGAACCAACTGGTATATTAGCTTCTTTGGCAATTTTGCCAATTGAAGCGTCAAATAATCCGTTTTGAACGATTACTTTTCTTGCAGTTGTAAAAATGAGTTCTTTTCTGTTCATTAAAAGTGAATGAATGTTTATTCACTCAAAAGTACAAATTTATTTCTTGTTGTCAATTTTTTTTTAAGAAATTGTGTTGAAGTTATTTTCGGAAGAAGTGTTGTTGTAGTTACGGTCGGTTGTTATAGCATAACGCACAACGTTTTGCGGCTTGGCGAAGGTGGCGTTTTTATCACAAATTTTCATATGAAGTACACACTTCAAATTTACGAAAAACTGTCAAACGAAGCACTGAACCGCCACTTTTGCCAAACCGCTGTTATAGGCTGGGCTTCCTTGTTAAACTGTCATTTTTTCCATTTAATCATCCAAATTTTTGAACCACTTTTTAGCAGATTCTCTCCTATGGGGACAACCAGGCCAACAACACGGACGTTTTTTTCCTTCCAATATATCTTCGCTTAGTCGCTGAATATGTTCCTTTCTTGTTTCCTCCTGCTTTACGATTGTTGTCCAACAAATCCATTCATTACGTGCAAGTGGTGTTAACTTATTCCATTTTCCCAACAATTCAGGTTTGGAAAGTAAAACCGTTTTTATATCATCAGGAACAGTGTGCACAACACCTTCTTCAATTATTAAATTTTCCATCGTTTTAAGACTTTAAACATATTTAATAAAATTGATTTTTCTGTCAGCAGGTCTGAAATACCAAGATACTATTGTCATACTTAATAAGAATAAGGAAATTGTCCATTCACTTGCGGATTCACCCACTGCTATATGCGAAATTGCTGCTCCTGACAGGGTAAAAAAGAAACCGGCATAAGCCCACTCTTTTAGAAGAGGAAATTTTGGAATAAGCAATGCTCCAACTCCCAATATTTTCCATATTCCGAGTATTGTTAGAAAATAAATAGGATAGCCCAAATGTGTCATTGCAGTAACATCATATAATGCAGCTTTAATTTTTAAAAGCTGTATTGCTCCACTATTTAGCATTGCCAATGCAAGTAAACCAGTGGAAATCCAATAAATGATTTTGTTTCGTTTTGTCATTTTACATTATTTTAATTTGGTTAATAATTCTTGTAGTTTGTCGTGTGCCATATTTAGTCCAGTAGCAAAAGGGAGTTTTAGTTGTTCTGCTCGGTGTTTCTCAGACTTATAAATTATTTGAATTGTCAGTTTACTGGTGTCGTCAGTCTGTTTTTCAAACTCAAGAAATTCAAGCTGAACACCAATAGGTGCATTTTCCATTTCAAATGTCCTAATGATTTTTTGTTTTGGAATAAATGCGTGGATTGTTCCATTGGCTTTAAATACTACATTTCCGTTGTATGAAGTTTCAAACTGGTAACTACCGTGATTTTTATTTTCAAGTTTAATCACTTTTGTTCCCATCCATTGCTCAACAAGTTCGGGTTCTGAATATGCTTTGAATAATAATTCTAAAGGCAAATCAAATTCTCTTGTTATTACTAATTCTTGTCTTCCGTCTTCAGCATTGATTTTTGTTTTTTGTTCCATTTTACTTGCTTTTATATTTTTTCATAACTGCTTCCATTTTATTAAACTTAGTGTCCCACATTTGTCGGAAAGGTTCAATGAAGTCGGCTATTTCTTTCATTTTGTTCGGATTGAAATGATAATAAATTTCTCTGCCTTGCTGTTCCTGTTTTAGAAGTTCACACTCTGTCAAGATTTGTAAGTGTTTTGATACAGTAGGTCTTGCAGTGTCAAAGTTGGAAGCGATTGCACCTGCTGTCATTGACTGTGTTGTCAACAACAGAAGTATTGCTCTTCTTGTAGGGTCTGCAATAGCTTGAAATACGTCTCGTCTTAAATTCATTGTGAAGTTATTTGACTACAAATTTAAGTGTAGTTATTCAACTACGCAAATATTTCTTTAAATTATTTTCCGTCAAGAAAAAAAAGGCTGAAAATTGTCGGTGAAGTTTGTAGTGCTATGGGGTCTGTTAGCCTTGCCCATAACAAGCGGGCGCTTTGCGCTGTTGTCCAATTGCGCAAAGCGCTTAGTTGGGCGAAGTGCCCGCTTGTTGCGCAAAATGCTTTCGGGCATTTTGCGCAACGTCTCGTGGCTTGCAGAAGTTGGGGATTTGGTTAGCCTGAACTTTCAGTAAATCACTGATTACAAAAGTACAAAACAATGTGTAAATTCAAGACCAAAACCCCAATTTTTGCAAACCGCTGTTATAGCCAGTGCCATTTTGTCCATTTACTTATTTTTATTTTAGTTTTCGGTTTTCCGTATTCTTTTTCATCATTTTCTTTATTTGGTAATATTTGTAAAAGTTGATTCCAAGGAATTCCTCTATAACTATTTCCAGGTTTGTATTGTCTATATAATTTAAGATTGCCAATTGTTTCAAACTCTATTTTGTCTTTTTTGAAATCTATCGCATTAATCATTCCGATTTGTGGAATATCATTAATTTCAATTTTAATTTTTCCGAATTTAGCAAACAAATGATTTACATCTGTTTCTCTTCTTACATAAACATTTGCTTCTTTAAAATCGTCAAGAATTGGCTTTTCAATTTTACTTATATCGGTTAATGCAATAAAATTTGTTCCAATTTCCGTATTTTTTTCGTCTGTTAATACAAATGCACCACCATAATTTCCGTCAATCATTTTGAAAATGAAACAATCACCTTTTATAAATATCGAATTAAAATACTTTGTTTTAACTATTTTTTTTGCAACTTTTTTTTCTGTTTGTAGTTTTGCTAGCAATTTAGTTAATTCAATTTCACGTTCTTTAATATCAGCATCAGTTGCGTCTAGCACTTTCCAAATTACAAGGTCAGTTTTAGATTCAATTATTTCTTTTACTTTTTCAAATAGTGAAGTTTCTAACTGCTTACATTCCCATTGACATAAAGCTAATGCAAACCAAAAATTATTTGAATCGTATTTGTCTTCAATTAATTCTTTGTTTTCTGTAATTAATTTTTCAGAGATTTCTTTGACGGATTTTCCATCATTATACATCTTGAAAAAGTCATCGTAAATTTCTCCCGAAGTATCATTTGATTTAATTCCTGTTCCCCAAGTTCCCATAATTGTTTTTTACGTCGTTTTTCGAAGGCATTGGCTATAACAAGCGGGCGCTTTGCGCTGTTGTCCAATTGCGCAAAGCGCTTAGTTGGGCGAAGTGCCCGCTTGTTGCGCAAAATGCTTTCGGGCATTTTGCGCAACGTTCCGGCGCTTGGCGAGGTTGCGAACTTCGGAACAGATTATTTTCTATCAAAGATAAAATTTCTTGCGAGAAATAAACGTGAATTTACTACAAAATTCGCAATCTTGCCAAACGCCTGTTAGCAGTAGCTTTATTTTATTTCAGTATTAATAAGTTTCCCTTTTTTCCAATATTCTATTTTGTGTTGTTTACCATTTTCGTGATAGTGATATTGTTTTTCAATCGGTTTGTCATTTTGAAATTTCCCTTCATATTTTACATTTCCATTTTCATAATATTCTCTATAAATTCCATTTTTGTCTAAGTCTATTAATTCTGTTTCAGATTTTAGAAAACCATTTTGGTAATATTCTTTAACGGTTTCTATTTCCACATCTTTTTCCTTTTCAATAATTTCTCTTTGTATTTTTAGATTACCATTTTCATAATACTCCAATTCTCTTGTAGTTTTTAAGTTTCTACTTTCTTTTTTATTATGAATATAAGTGTAAAATGAATTTTTAGCTACAAAGCCATTTTCATAATATTCTATTGATGTTAATAAATTTCCACCATTATAAAACTCAATACTTTCTATGTTTCCATTTTCGTAATATGTGTAATTGTTACCTTGTAAAAAACCGCAATGATAATTGAAAACACTTTTTAATATCTCATTATCATAATAATTTTTCCAAGTTCCGTGATATTTTCCATTATTAATAGAGTCATTATTATTTATTCTTCCACAAGTTTGTAGTGATGTATAAATTGATATGTAGTTAGTTTTATATTCGCAATTTTTATAAAACCCTTCGGTTTTTATTTTTCCATTTTCGTAATATTCTTTATAAATGCTGTCTAAAGTTTTACCAACAAGAAATCCTTCAACTTTCAAATTTCCGTTTGAATATTTTTCTACATATTTTTCTTGAGAATATGTAAATGTAATTATCAAAAAAAATATTAAAATGAATGTTTTTTTAAATTTCATATTTCTTGTTTCTTGTTTGAAAAGTTACTGCTAACGTCTCGTGGCTTGCAGAAGTTGGGGATTTGGTTAGCCTAAACTTTGGTAAATCACTGACCACAAAAGTACAAAACAATGTGTAAGTTCAAGACCAAAACCCCAATTTTTGCAAACCGCTGTTAGCGGATCGGCAAAATTTAAAATTGTTTTTTGTTTTTCTTATTCTTGTGTGCATTTATATATATCAAAGTCAATTACAAGTTGTGTTGAAGTAGGTGAACCATATTTGTCTGTCGAAATTGTAATCCATCTAAAATTAGTTAATTTGTATGCGTTTCCGCCTTCTACAGTAACCCATTCGTCAATTCCGTTCGCTCCATTTCGTAAATCGTCTTTTACAGTGAATCCCATCGGTGCAGCGTAGGTTTTTCCACGAGTTAAACATTTACAGTTTGAATTTTGCGTTTGTTCTCCAGTTAAATAAGTTGATTTTGTAAGAGTTGGAAGCGTTTGGTTTACTTCAATAGGTGTCATTGTCGTGGCACAAGACAGCAGAAAAATTGAAATACATAAAGTTAGAAGAATTTTTTTTATCAGTTTCATTTTATTTTTAGTTTAATTTTACAGGTAATCTGATATTTTAGTTTCATCATTTTTAATAGCACCTATTCCCATTGCTAATAAAATCAAGTCTTTTTTTTGTTCTGGTTTAACGTTTTTGCGTAAATTATTTTGTAATACTTCGATTGGAGCTTCCCACCAATCTTCCATTTCAATTTCTGCTGGGTTTCCGTAATGCAAAATTAAATCTCCTAAACCGTGTCTATCGTCAGCGATTGCATTTAATAATTTTTCAATGTCTGTTTTCATTAAATTCAAATTTTATTATGGTAACTAAAAATGTTTTTAAATTTCTGTTTTAGCAGTTTTGGTCATTGCTGTCCGCTAACGTTTCGCAGCTACAAGAAGTTGCGTACTTCATTCACTGACTATTACAAATATAGACAAAACTTTGATTCAACAATTACCATTTCTGATAATGCCCAAGTCTAGCAATTTCTTGTAACTGCTGTTAGCGGTTCGGCTTTTTATCTTC
>CAMAWT010000016.1 GCA_945862065.1 Flavobacterium psychrophilum
CTTGAATACATAGTATCTGAAGCGCCATCTGTTATTACATTCACACTCTTGTTACTCAAGTTCTCTTTCAGCAAATCAGCGTTTGTTCTATTTGCAATTTCTGTAGCTAAACCAGTTGTAACTGTTGAAACATTATTAGTTAATGTAGCATCTGCTGAAGATCTCGTTGAAATTTCAGAATTTAAATTCGTAGTTAAAGTACCCTCGGCTCCTGTAGCTCTTGTAACTTCTGTAGCTAAGTCAGTTGTTAAAACTCCTTCAGCGTTGGTAGCTCTAGTTACTTCATTCACTAAAGCGGCGTTGGTTGCATTGGATGCAGCATCAACGTATGTTTTGGTTGCTTTCTCTGTTGGGAATTTAATATCAGAATTTGATATAAATGTTCCGTCTGTACTTTTGTTAACAGTATCTTCTTTTGTATTTTCTGCAGCAATAGCACGAGTTGTTTCTGCAGTTAAGTTAGAGGCAACTAAATTTTCTGCAGTTGTAGCTCTTGTAATCTCACCAGCTAAACCATTTGCATTTGCTACTTCAGCAGCAGTTGCTCTAACAGTTTCTGCTGTTACACTTGCAGTTAAAGCCGTGTCAGCATTTGCTCTTGTAGTTGCTTCAGCAGTTACACTTGCAGCTAATGTGTTATCAGCATTAGCTCTTGTAGTTGCTTCAGCAGCTAAATCGGTTGTTAAAACTCCTTCAGCGTTGGTAGCTCTTGTTACTTCATTCGCTAAAGCGGCGTTGGTTGCATTGGATGCCGTATCAACGTAAGTTTTGGTCGCTTTCTCTGTTGGGAATTTAATATCAGAATTTGATATAAATGTTCCGTCTGTACTTTTGTTAATAGTATCTTCTTTTGTGTTTTCTGCAGCAATGGCACGAGTTGTTTCTGCGGTTAAGTTAGAGGCAATCGTGTTTTCAATTCCTGTTGCACGGTTAATTTCAGCAGCTAATCCAGTGTTTAATGCTGTATCGGCGTTTGCTCGTGTTAAAGCCTCAGTAGCTATGTCAGAAGCTAAAGTTGCATCGGCAGCAGCTCTAGTTGCAGCTTCTGCCGCTAAAGCGTTTGCTGATGAAACTGTACTATCATCAACATAGGTTTTAACTGCTTTTGCACTTGGATATTTTACATCAGAAGTTCCGTCTGCAACGATACTGGTAGTTTTATTAATAAGATTTTCTTTAGTAGATTCAGCAGCAATAGCTCTGTTTACTTCTATAGCTAAATTATTAGTTAAAATACCTTCAGCATTGGTTGCACGTATAACCTCATTATTTAAATTTGAGGTTAAAGTTGCATCTGCTGCAGCTCTAGTTGTAGATTCAGTTAATAAATTTGCTGCAATTGCATTTTCAGCATTTGTTGCACGTGTTACCTCAGCTGCCAAAGCATTAGCACCTGCAGTAATATTTGTATCTACGTAAGTTTTAACGGATCTTACTGTTGGGTATTTTACATCAGAATTTCCATCAATTACAACACTTGAACTTTTGTTGACTAAATCTTCTTTGGTAGCTTCAGCAGCAACAGCTCTTGAGATTTCAGTATTTAAATTGGTCGCAATTGTGGCTTCAGCAGCAGTAGCTCTGGCAACCTCAGCAGCCAAAGCAGCAGAACCAATTGCATTATTTACATCAACATAAGCTTTAACAGATTTTACAGTAGGATATTTTATGTCAGAATCACCATCTACAGTTACATCGGAACTTTTATTTGATAATGCTTCTTTAAGATCCAAAGCAGCTTGGGTTGCAATACTTATTGGTTTGTTTAAATCGCTTGTATTATCAACGTTCTCTAGGCCTAAATTAGTTTTGGCACCTAGAACAGTTGTTGCATTTGTCCCTCCATTTTCGATAGGAACAACTCCGGTTACGTTTTCAGCACTTCTAGCAGAAAATGCAAAAGGCACTGTTTCGAAATCTTGGAAACTTATTTCAACAAAATTACTACACTGGTTATTTATATCTAATGCTACTTTCAAGCTTTTTTTATCTACAGTCCAAAAGATATTTGAAAAAGAAGAGGCATAACCTCCTACTTGATCACCAGATCCTATAACGACATTAACCATACCAAATTCATCTGTATTGGTATTGATGGTTTCTTGATATTCAGTTTGAGTAAGTTCATCTATGATAGAAAACTGCAAACAAATGTTTCTGTTGGCCATTGGTGCAGTAGCATTGTTAACCCCTGGAACAACATCTCCATTTGGATTATAAATGATTGCTTGATAATTTATTCCATTAGTTTGAGAATAAAATACTGTAGAAACAAATAAAAATAAGAGTAATGTAATCTTTTTCATAACGTGCAATTATTATTTTTTGTTGATATTAAAATGAATACCAAAAAGTATTTGATTAGTACTTGTAGTCAATTTTTCTGAAGAAATATTAAAAAGGATTAAACTTTTGGATAAACCATATCCAAAACTTAAATAACCCAACTCTTTAACTTTGTATTTTAAATGAAGTCCTGTATATGGAACAAAGACTAATCCTGAAAATTCATCTTTACTTACTAAATCATAGATAGCTCCATTAGATTCTTGTTTTCCATAAATAATAGTAGAAAGATTTACTCCTGCTTTAAAAAACAATTTGAAATTTTTTGATAACGGAACTGATAAATCTAATGAATTATTCACGCCAATATATTTGGTAGTCCATTTATATGAGTTGGCATTGTTTCCGGCAATAGCGTTATAATCGTTTAAATTAATACCAACTGTGTGAGAAAAACGTTTGTTTTTTAATGGCCTGGTATATCCCATTTCAAAATTTGAACCTATTCCGGCCAATAATGGTGTGGACATACTTCCTTGATCGCTACTATATGTATATTTAGTAATATTTGTTCCAGTCAAAAAGTAAACCTCTTGTGAGTAGGAATTTGAAAATGCAAAAAAAGCAATTAGCAATAAGTAAATTTTTCTCATTTTGTTTTTAATAAATTAGTAGAATAGGTGAAATTTTTGGCCGTTAATTTTGCAATGTATTCTCCGTTTGCAAAGAATATTAAATTGTCAATTGTAACGGTATTGTTAATAGGGTATTTATCTGTGCTGTAAACCAATCTTCCCAAAAGATCAAATAATTTTATATTGACTGATCCTTCAACAAATGAAGAAAATTTGAAGTTGACTTTATCTATAAAAGGATTTGGATAAGTAGTTGTGATAATTTTTATTCCTGGAATTTCAACTGGACTTATTTTACCACTTTGTAAAAATCCTTGACCAACATACATGTTGGAACCAGAAAAATTACCAATGACACTTTGTTGACCAACAGTTTGTCTTGTAGAAACTCCATTTGTAGTTCGCATGTTGGTTCCTAATGAACTAATCATTTGATGGTGTAATTTTTGAGAATAACAAGAAATTGAAATTAGTAAAAGTAAAATTGTTTTCACTTGCTGTTTATTTTTTGAATTTTTATACAATTCTACATAAGATAAATAATATTACAAAACAGAAAAAATGAAAATGGCCTTTTTAAGCGTTATTAGTAATGACTTTTAAGTTTTTAGTAAATATTTTTTTTGAAATCAAAAATAAATATGAGGAATTCCTATAAAAAATTTTGCAGAAAAAAAACTTAAAAAAAATAGTACAATAAAATTTTATTTACATTTGCATTTACTAAAAACTAAAAAAAAGCACATTTTTTATAAAAAAAGGATACAATTATTTAAAATCAGAACAGATTTAAATTCACATTATCTATTCAAAAAAACATATTATGATAACCAATTTACTTTTGATTTTTACTGGACTTTTAGGAATCGTAATTTTAATTATAATTCTTTCGAGTCAAAAATCTAACAAAATTGTAAACTTCAATTTGAGTTTAATTATTTTATGTGTTTCTTCAAGATTTATGCTAATTAGTATTGCTGGAATTTCAAAAAATAAAATGCTCGAAGATATTATTGTTTATTATAACATTCTATTTATTTTTTTTGTGCCCATTTACTATTTATATTTCAAAAACTTGATAAAAAATCAACACGCTTTTATGATGAAGGATTTGTTACATTATTTTCCATCAATCTTTTTTGTAATTGCCCTTAAATTTTCGATTTTAGAAAAAATATGTAACTGCGAAATCAAATTTATATACTTTTATGTTTTTTTTCTGATTTATTATTTGATTTATGATATCGTAATAATCATTAAACTAAAGAACTTTGTATGGAATAAAAAGGCAACCTTACAAATTGCCGTGAAACAAAACGAGTTGATTCGAAAATGGACTATTTATTTATACATAGCAAAAACATTAATTTTTATTAGAACTTTTGTTTCTGTTTTTTTTGAAATGAATTCTGATTTAAAATTATTTGGTATTTATGGTATTTGGATAGGCTCAATAATATGGGTGTTACTTTTTATAAAAATTCTATCCTCACCTGAAATACTTTATGGCTATTCGTATTTAGTGACTAAAAGCAACGAAAAGAATACGAAGCACCAAAACATATCGCAATGGGTTGTCCAATCCAAAATAGCTTTAACCACTGTTCAAGATAAACAATTAAAAGAAAAAATAAATCCGAATATTGAAAATTATATTTTAAAAATAGATGCCTTAATTTTAAAGAATAAATGTTTTAGAAGTGCTGATTTTTCAATGAAAGAATTATCAAAAGAGTTGAAAATTCCGAAAAGTCATTTACACTACGTATTTAAATACCATTCAAAAATATCCTTTAAAGATTTCAGAAAAATTGCAAGAATTCAAGATGCATTAGATTTAATCGAAAATGGTTATTTGGCTGCAAATACGCTAGAATCTTTATCCAAATTGGTCGGATTTACATCCTACAATCCTTTTTTTACAAGTTTTAAAGACGTGGTAGGAAAATCTCCACAGGAATATTTACTTACTGTAAATCAAGATTAAAAAATCAAATTAAACATTGCTCATTATTTTTGACACAGATTTCAAAGATTTAATCCGTAATAATCGGCATATTAAAATTAGATTAAAAATATTAATTGGACAACAATGATTTAATTGTAGTTTTGAAATTTAATTTCAATTTTAATTACAATTTTTAATTAACCAAAATCTTTAATGTATTCATTTATGGGAACTTTTGTAATCAGTCAAAGAAATAACGGTTTTTATAAATATGAATTCACTTCTAGAAAAGGAAAAGCTATTTTTATAAGTAATGATTTTGAACTTCGATTTGAATGCGAGGAACATATAAAATATGTAAAAGAAAAAATGGATTCGATTTTTTTTATGAAATTTAAATCCAAAAACGGAAAACTTTATTTCAAAATGATTTTGGAAGAAAATGAAATAGCCGTTAGTAGAAAATATACTACCCAATTATTAATGGAAAAAGGTATAAATGAAATTACTAGAACATTTGCATTATCTGAAGTTCTAGATTTTTCTTCTCAAGATTTTGTTTTTCCATCAGCGTCAGATTTATTTGAGTAAAAACAAATAAGCACAAAAAAAAGCCCTGCAATGCAGAGCTTCATTTTTTTCTAATCAGAAACCAGTTCTAATTATTTTTTTGCAGTTGTGTCAACAGCATTTGTGTCAACAGCGTTTGTGTCAACAGCATTTGTGTCAACAGCTGGAGTTTCAACAACAGTTGTGTCTTCTCCACCTTCTGCAGGAGCTGCAGCTTTGTTACAAGATACTACAGTTAATGCAGCAACGAAAGCTAAACTTAAAAATACTTTTTTCATCTTAATTAAATATAAAAGGTTAATTATTAATTCGGAGCAAAGATATAAATTTTTTTATTTTAACAAATAATTATTTAAACTTTTTTTAATTTTTTCTCTTTGTAATCCGCAAATACTGTAACAAATTTCGTGCCAAACCAAAAACTGTTATGATTTTTATTTTTTCTTAGCTGGTTGTATGATTTTCAATTCATTAATTAAATTTTGTGCCCCGGCAAACTTATCAATGATAAATAATATGTAACGGGTATCAACCATTATGTTTCTACAAATCTCTGGCGAATAGTAAATATCGCTCATAGTACCTTCCCAAACCCTATCAAAGTTCAGTCCAACTAGATTTCCTTTGGCATCCAATGCTGGGCTTCCAGAATTACCTCCTGTTGTGTGGTTTGTGGCGATGAAACACACGGGCATCTTGCCGTTTTTACCATACATGCCATAATTTTTTGTATTGTATAAATCGACCAATTTTGAAGGTACATCAAATTCATAATCGCCTGGAATAAATTTTTCAATAACACCATCCAAATAGGTATATGGCTCATATACAACCGCATCATTTGGTTTATAACCTTTTACTTTACCGTATGTAATTCTTAAAGTACTGTTTGCATCTGGAAAAATTCGTGCCAATTTCGGACTTAATTCTAAAATGGCTTTCATATACGTTCTTTGTGTAGCTGTGTTTTTTAAATTGATTTCGTCAAATTTTGGCGCTACATTTTTCAAATAGGCTTCAGCTATCATTTTTACTAATTGATACCCTTTATCAGCATTCATTTTTTCAATCACCGTTATAGTATCGCCTTCAAGCAACGATTTAAAACTATCTAAATTAGTTAGTTTTGAAGTTTCAAAAACTTCATAGGTAAGTTTAGAAATATCAGTATCTAATAATGATTGCGGCAAAAACTGTTTTGGTGATTTGGTTGCATACAAAAACATCAATTGTTCAAACACAGCTTTATCTACCTCTTTATTAAAATCCTTATAGAAATCAGCAATCCCGTTTGATAAATTATTTTTTCTATCTGTAAAAGCTTGTTCGCCTTTTGAATTCAATAGTTGTTCTAGTTGAAATAATTTGTATCCAACAGAAAGTATTTCGGTATTTCGCAAAACCACTTCCGTAAAATAATCTCTGGCTAAAGCATACTCTTTAATTTCAGTATAATTTTTATCAAAATCCGACAACAAATTTCCGTATTCTGCTTGTTTACCAGCTTTTACTACTTTTTGTTGAAAATCTACTTCAAATTTTCTTTTTACTTCAACTGCATTTGATTTTTTCAATCCTTTTGTTTCTCCAATCCATTTTTTCCAATAGTTGGCAACACTTGCATATTTCGAGGCATATTGAATTTTTATCGCTTGGTCTTTTCTCATAAAACGATCTTGTGCTTTCAAAGCGGCATCTCTTACTTCTATTTTTGCAGGATTTAAAGTAGAAACGATTTGTTCTACAGCAATGGATGGCAAATATTCTTGCGTTTTTCCAGGATATCCCAATACCATAGTAAAATCATTTTCTTTCAATCCTTCAATTGATATTGGGAAGAAATGTTTTGGTTTGTATGGTACGTTTTCTGTAGAATATTCAGCAGGACGGTTGTTTTTGTCAGCATAAATTCTAAACAACGAAAAATCTCCCGTGTGTCGTGGCCAAACCCAATTATCTGTATCTGAACCAAACTTTCCAATAGAACTTGGTGGTGCACCCACAAAACGGATGTCTTTAAAGGTTTCGGTTACAAATAATAAGTATTGATTGCCATCAAAAAAAGTTCTGATTTTATTTTCTTGCCAACTTTCTTTAGGCAATGAAATACTTAAAGCATTGATATTTGCTTGAATTTTTTTCTGTTTTTCAGCTTCACTGTTTAATAAATTTACCCCATCAAGAACTTTTAAAGTTACATCTTCAATGCGCACCACAAACATTACTACCATTCCTTTGTTTGGTAATTCTTCGTCCATTTTATAGGCCCAAAATCCATCTTTTAGGTAATCGTGTTCTACCGTTGAGTGGTTTTGAATGGCATCAAATCCGCAGTGATGATTGGTTAATAATAGTCCTTTGTCTGAAATCATTTCAGCGGTGCAACCTCCGTCAAATTGAGGCACGGCATCTTTCAAGCTCGATTTGTTTACAGAATAAATATCCTCGGCAGATATTTTCATTCCTAAATTTTTCATTTCCGTTTCGTTCATTCCTTTTAATAAAGAAGGAATCCACATGCCGCCTTGTTGGGCTTGGGATTGAACAAAAAATAAGATAAGTAGTAATTTAATGTATTTCATGTAGGGTAAAGTTTGATTGTTTTTATTTAGTGTAAAATTATTGATTTTTATTTATTTGATTCATAATAACAGTTGTGGCACCTTTATTCATTTGTACAAAAGTACTACAAATATGCCCTTTTTCAAATCGAATAGCTTCGTTTGAAAGCAACAAATTGAAGGCATCATCCAATTCAGATTGATTTGAAATACTCAAACATCCTTCCATATTTACTAATGCTGTTGCTTCCGCAAAATGACTGAAGTTTGGCCCAATTACAATTGGAACACCAAAAGTTGCTGGCTCTAATATATTATGTACACCTGGATTTCCGAAACCGCCACCAACATAAGCTATATCTGCATAACTATATATTTTGGTCAGAATTCCAATGGTGTCAATTATAAAAACATTAGAATTAGATACATTTTTACCCTCTTTTTCAGAAAACAAAACTACTTTTTTTGAAATACTGTTTTTCAATTCCTGAATTTGATTTGCTTTAATATTGTGAGGCGCAATGACGAATTTAATATCATCTGAAGCATTATTAATGAAGTTAACCAATAATGTTTCATCTTTAGGCCACGAACTTCCCACTACAATAGTTGGCTGATTATTTTTAAATGAATCAATAAAATCTAACTCATTATTTTGATTTAAAATAGCTGCCACACGATCGAAACGTGTATCACCAGAAATTTTTACATTATTAAATCCAATTTTATTGATAAGTCCTTTACTACTTTCATTCTGAACAAAAAAATAATCAAAACTTTGAAGCGCTTTTCTGTAAAAACCGCCATACCATTTAAAAAACAATTGGTTTTCTCTAAAAATTCCCGAAATAAGATAGGTTGGAATGTTCTGATTTTTCAACTCCTTCAAATAATTGGGCCAAAATTCATATTTTATGAAAAAAACCATTTCGGGATGCACACTATTTATAAAATGTATGGCATTTGATTTTGTGTCCAATGGCAAATATACCGTTACATCTGCAAGGTTATTTTTTTTTCTAATCTCATATCCTGATGGCGAAAAAAAAGAAATCACTATTTTATGATTTGGAAAAAATTCTTTTATTTTTTCTATAACAGGAACACCTTGCTCATATTCACCAAGCGATGCAGCATGAAACCATATCGTTTTATCAGAATCGGTAATGTTCTTTTTTAGTTTCTCAAAAACATCTTTTCTACCATCAACAAAAAGAGCTAATTTCGGCATAAAAAGAGCTAAAAATGGCACCAAAAGTGATGCGAGAAAAATAATTAAATTATATAGTTGATACATTTCTTAAATTAAGTTTATAAAGATACGATGTTTATTTTACAAAAAAAAGAAGCCCTAATTTGACATTCACATTTGATTTGTTTCAAATTTTAAATAATTCCTAACAAAAATAATTGATTTAAAAAATTTGATGAAAATTTGTCCGATTTTTTCATCATAAAAAAAACATCTTCACAAGATTATTAGTAATTTTGCACCAGAAAAATTCTATTATGAAAAAAATTCAAATGGTTGACTTAAAAGGTCAATATGATAAAATCAAAGAAACAGTAAATGCTTCTATTCAAGAAGTTTTAGATACCACAGCTTATATCAATGGTCCTTTGGTACATCAATTTCAAAAAAATTTAGAAGAATATTTAGACGTAAAACATGTAATTCCGTGTGCAAATGGTACTGATGCTTTGCAAATTGCAATGATGGCATTAGATTTAAAGCCTGGTGACGAAGTAATTACTGCCGATTTTACTTTTGCAGCAACGGTAGAAGTTATTGCTTTATTGCAATTAACGCCCGTTTTAGTTGATGTGGAAGAAGCCAATATGAACATTTCTATTGAAGCTATTAGAAAAGCCATTACACCAAAAACGAAAGCAATTGTACCAGTACATTTGTTTGGTAGAGCTGCCAATATGGAAGCAATTATGGCTATTGCCAAAGAACATAATTTGTATGTAATAGAAGATAATGCACAAGCAATTGGTGCCAATTGTAGGTTTTCTGACGGAACAAAAAAGAAAGCAGGAACGATTGGACATGTAGCTTCAACTTCCTTTTTCCCATCAAAAAATTTAGGTTGTTATGGCGACGGTGGTGCAATTTTCACCAATGATGATGATTTGGCACACAAAATAAGAGGAATTGTAAACCACGGAATGTATGTGCGTTACCATCATGATGTGGTGGGAGTAAATTCTCGATTAGACAGTATACAAGCGGGTGTTTTGAATGCCAAACTTCCTTTACTTGATCAATATAGCAAAGCACGCCAAAATGCAGCTAGAAAATATTCTTTTGCCTTTGAAAGACATAAAAATATTATTGCCCCATCTATTTGTGATATTTGCGATTGTCATGTTTTTCATCAATATACGTTACGAATCATCGATGGAGATAGAAATGGATTGATGCAACATTTATTAGACAAAGGAATTCCTTGTGCTATTTATTATCCAATTCCGTTGCATAAGCAAAAAGCGTATGCCGATGAACGTTACAATGAAGCTGATTTTCCGGTTACGAATAAATTAATTAACGAAGTTATTTCGTTACCAATGCACACCGAATTGGATGATGAGCAGATAAAATTCATTACTGATAGCGTTTTAGAATTTCTTTAAATTAATTTTCAGTCTCAGTTTTAAGTCAAATCGACTTTAAATTGTTACTGAGAATATCAATAAAAAAACATGAAAATAGTTGTAACAGGTGGTTTAGGTTTTATTGGTTCGCACACAGTAGTCGAATTGCAAAACATTGGATTTGATGTGGTTGTTGCAGATAATTTATCTAATTCTTCTTTAGAAGTTCTTGATGGAATTGAACGGATTACTGGAAAAAAACCACTATTTGAAAACATCGATTTGAGAGACAAAAAATCGGTTCAAGATTTTTTCAAAAAACACAATGATATGCAAGGTGTGATTCATTTTGCAGCTTCAAAAGCAGTTGGTGAAAGTGTCGAAAATCCATTGTTGTACTATGAAAATAATTTAAACGTTTTGGTTTATATTTTACAAGAATTGCAACACAATGAAAACGCTCATTTTATTTTTAGTTCTTCTTGTACGGTTTACGGTCAAGCCGAAAAAATGCCCATTACAGAAGATTCATCCATTCAAATTGCAATGTCTCCTTATGGAAATACCAAACAAATTGGCGAAGAAATAATTACAGATACAGCAAAAGTTACCAATATTAATGCAATTTTGTTACGCTATTTTAACCCAATAGGTGCCCATCCTTCAGCTGAAATTGGCGAATTACCGATTGGAGTTCCTCAAAACCTAGTTCCTTTTATAACTCAAACGGGAATTGGATTGCGACAAGAATTATCCGTATATGGAAACGATTACCCAACTCCAGACGGAACTGCAATTCGAGATTATATTCATGTTGTTGATTTGGCGAAAGCCCATGTAATTGCCATGCAACGATTGTTAGAAAAGAAAAATCTTGCTAAAGTTGAAACGTTCAATTTAGGTACAGGTACAGGAAGTTCTGTTTTGGAAGTTATTACTTCATTTGAAAAAGTTACTGATCAAAAATTACCTTATAAAATAGTGGCACGAAGAGAAGGAGACATTACTTCTGCTTATGCGAATACTGATAAAGCAAACAATGTTTTGGGTTGGAAAGCTCAATCTACGCTTGATGAAGCTATGGCTAGTGCATGGAAATGGGAGCAGAAAATCAGAAGCTAGTTTCATGTTATTAGAAAATAAAACAAAGCAAAAAACCGATTTAAAACTACTACTTTCCTTAATTATCGTTGGAATCGTTTGGGGAACAACCTATTTAGGTATTCGGGTGGCTGTAGAAACGATTCAACCTTGGTTTATTACGTCTATCAGACAAGGAATTGCTGCCTTAATTATATTTGTAATATTACTTTTCAAAAAACAATTCACTTGGATTGGTTGGGAAAAATTTAAAGTCCAATTTATTTTATCCATTTTAATGTTAGTTTTTGCAAATAGTTTTACCACTATTGCTGAACAAACCATTCCCAGCGGATTGACCTCAATAATGAGTGCCATGTCGCCTGTAATTGTTTTTATTGGAACCGTTTTATTTAGAATTCAAAAACCCAGTTGGAAAGGTTTATTTGGGGTTTTATTGGGATTTTTCGGGGTTGTTTTTATTTTTAGAAACGGTCTGTCAGATATATTAGATCCAAATTATAAAACTGGAATTACATATTTGACCATTGCCATTTTGAGTTGGTCAATTGCTGTTTTATATTCAAAAAAACATGCGCATCAATCAAATAATATTACGCTGAATTTGTTTTATCAATTTTCAATTGCATCCATAATTCAACTAATTTTAGCATTCATATTTTCATCTGATGCTGATGTTAATTTATGGAGTTTTAGAAGTTTTGCCGCAGTTGTATATTTAGCGGTTTTTGGTTCGGTGATTGCCTTTTTAGCCTATTATTATGCGTTGCAACGCGTGTCTGCAGTTAGAGTTTCGGTTTTGAATTATGTGAATACAATTATTGCCATTTTCTTAGGTTGGCTATTGCTTGATGAAGTGATTACAATAGATTTTATCATTGCAGCCATTCTAATCATGACCGGGGTTTTCATAATAAACTATAAGCGGAAATAAAAAATACCCCACAATGTGAGGCATTTTCGATTGTTATTTTTTTGATTCTTCTTTAAGCTTTTCACCAGCTTCTTTCATTTTTTCACCGCCTTTTTCAAGTGCTTCACCAGTTTTTGCTTTTGTTGTGTCGATGGCATCATTCGCTTTTTCAGTAAGTGAATCTACTTTTTGTTCCATTTCTGTTGAAACTGCATCTTTTGCTTCATCAAGTTTTTCTTTTGTTTTGTCTTGACAAGAAACCAAAACTACTCCCATCAATGCTACTGCTAAAATTGTTTTTTTCATTTTTAAAATTGTTTTTGAATTAATAAAATATGTTTAACAATTAGAGAGGTGCAAATAGGATGCCAAATAAATTAGGCCGAGAATGTTTCTACTTCTTTATTTATTTTATTAACCAATCCAACCAAAACTTTGCCAGGCCCAACCTCCGTAAAACTAGTAGCGCCATCTGCAATCATTTGATTTACAGACTGTGTCCATTTTACAGGAGCTGTCAGTTGAATAATTAAATTTTTCTTGATTTCATTCGCATCACTTACAGCACTTGCCGTTACATTTTGATAAACCGGACAAGTAGGTGTAGAAAAAGTAGTTGCTTCTATGGCTGCAGCCAATTCTTCTCTGGCAGGCTCCATCATGGGCGAATGGAAAGCGCCACCAACAGGTAAAATTAAGGCGCGTTTGGCACCTGCTTCTTTCATTTTTTCACAGGCTAATTCTACGGCTTTATATTCGCCAGAAATTACTAATTGTCCTGGGCAATTATAATTTGCAGCCACCACAACTCCATCAATCGACGCACAAATATCCTCCACAATTTTATCATCCAAATTCAAAACTGCTGCCATGGTAGATGGAGTAATTTCGCAAGCTTTTTGCATGGCTAATGCACGTTGCGAAACTAATTTCAAACCGTCTTCAAACGACAAAGCGCCATTGGCAACCAAAGCAGAAAATTCGCCCAACGAATGTCCAGCAACCATTTCTGGATTAAAATCAGCCAAAGTTTTAGCTAAAATCACCGAATGTAAAAATACAGCTGGCTGTGTTACTTTCGTTTCTTTCAATTCTTCTGCAGTTCCTTCAAACATAATGTCTGTTATGCGAAAACCTAAAATATCATTCGCTTTCTCGAATAATTCTTTAGCTAAAGGATTGTTTTCATATAAATCTTTACCCATTCCAGTAAATTGAGCTCCTTGACCAGGAAAAACGAATGCTTTCATATTATTTTTTTCTAGATTAGTATGTATATTTTATAAAATCAATTGCAAAAATACTATTTTTTTATTTCCCATTATCAATTTGAAAAAGTGAGCAAGTTGAATTTGTAACTATTTTTATTTTTTTACGTATAATAACTAAAAATAGCCAAAAATGGTTTGGCATAAAAAATTCTTATATGAAAAACATAAAAATAGTAGTGATTCTACTGCTTGCAGCAATTGTTCTTTTTTACCTGAATTTACCGGTTTTAAATTATGGTTTTACGAAACTTCCCTTTCTTATTCTCATATTGATTGTTCTCTTTTTAGCTTTATCAACGGGAATTGATGTTTTGCCAAATGGAAAAAAAATCATCTTTAAATCAAGACCAAGTAAACTTTATTTATACATAATTGGTGTCATTCTTTTTTACATTATCGTACTGCCCTTATTGACAAGTACCGCCATGTTCAGAACGGAATCGTTCAAAAACATGATCGGAACGGTTGCTGACGGTGAAAAAATCGCAAAACATATCGAACCCATTTCAATAAACGAAATTAGAGTAGTTGACGAGGATTTGGCTTATTTATTAGGTGAAAAAATTCTTGGTTCGCAACCCGCCTTAGGTAGTCAAGTTGAATTGGGTGAGTTTTATATTCAAAAAGTGGGCTCCGATTTGTATTGGGTGGCGCCTCTTTTACATTCTGGATTTTTCAAATGGTTGAATAATCAAGAAGGTACTTCGGGTTATGTAATGGTTTCTGCAACCAACGAACGCGACGTAAAATTGGTTCAAAATATTAATGGAAAAGATGTTAAGATTAAATACCAACCAGCCGCATATTTTCAAAGTGATATCAACAGACATATTTATATGAATGGCTATGCATCGGTAGGTCTTACCGATTTTACTTTCGAGATTGACGATAAAGGAAACCCATTTTGGGTGGTAACTACCTACAATAAAGAAATCGGATTTTCTGGCGATGATGCAACGGGTGTTGTTGTTGTTGATGTACAATCAGGTGAAATGAAGTCGTACTCGATAGACACAGCTCCAGCATGGGTAGATCGAATCCAACCCATCAATTTTGTCGAAAAACAATTGAATGATTGGGGCGAATTTGTTCACGGATATTGGAATTTTTCCAATGCTGATAAATTACAAATTACAGAAGGTTTGACATTAGTGTACGGAAAAAATAATCGATCTTATTGGTACACCGGACTCACATCGGTGGGCAAAGACGAGTCGGCAGTGGGTTTTGTTTTAGTTGATACCCGTACCAAAGAAACTACTTTTTACAAACAAAGTGGCGCAACCGAAATGGCAGCTCAAAGTTCAGCCCAAGGAAAAGTACAAGAAAAAGGCTATCATGCATCGTTGCCAATTCCCTACAACATCAACAACATTCCAACCTATGTTATGACGCTCAAAGACGACGGCGGATTGGTAAAAATGTTTGCCATGGTTGCCATCAGCGATTACACCATTGTGGGCGCAGGAAACTCCATGAGAGAGACACTTACGGCTTTCAAAAGCGCCTTTAATTCATCTGGAAACAAAATGAATGCAACATCTGCATCCGACAAAAAAGATTTAAAAACAACCATTACCCGCATCCAAACCGATGTAAAAAACGGCAATAGTTACTATTATTTCACACTCAAAGACAACGCATCCATCTTTGTTGGATCTTCTCAAATTTCCTCACAACTACCCATTTCAATGGTAGGCGACAGCGTTTATGTGACTTTTGATATTGACAAAGAAGAAGTAGTCGATGTAACGACATTCAAAAATGTAAGTTTAACCAAAAAGAATAGATAACATCAACTTTCACTTATAATAATTAGAAGCACACAACTCCGTTTTTCAAGACATTTAGTCCCGCTTTCGCCTTTATCTCCTTCGCCCTACGGGACTTCAGGAGGATATCGGCTCTATCGGGGCTAAAATTGAAAAGTAGTTTTTCAGAAGACGTTTAATTAAAAGGGATAACAAGGGATTAAACAGAAAGTAGCAGTAGAATTAATAAAAAAAACGCTATCAAAAAAAATCTTGAAAGCGTTTTTTAATAAATTATTCAAGTAAAATTTATTGCTCCATCGGGATTTCCATCAATAAAAATTTGGCATCACTTGAAGCGATAAAATCTACCGTTTCAAAATCCCAAATACCAAGTCCGTCACGGGTTTCTAATTCTTGACCGTTAACAGTTATGGTTCCTGAAATGACAAAAACATACAAACCGTTACCTTCTTTTTTGATTGAATAGGTTTTAGAAAAATCCTTATCGAAATCAGCCAAATGAAACCAAGCATCTTGATAAATCCAAACGCCTTCGTCATCTGCATTAGGTGATAAAATTTGGGCAAAATCGTTTTTCTGTTTTGAATGATCCAAGGTAATTTGTTGATAGCGTGGCTCCACATTTCTGTATTTTGGAAATACCCAAATTTGAAACAATTTGGTTCGCTGGTCAGCATTCGGATTGAACTCACTGTGCTGAATTCCCGTTCCTGCGCTCATTACTTGCACATCGCCCGTTTTGATGGTCGCAGTATTACCCATACTGTCCTTGTGCGCCAAATCGCCCTCTAGCGGAATCGTAATAATTTCCATATTATCGTGCGGATGCGTGCCAAAACCCATGCCGGCAGCGACTGTATCGTCATTTAAAACGCGCAACATTCCAAACTGGATGCGCTCTGGATTGTACCAACTGGCAAAACTAAAACTATGGTACGCATTCAACCAGCCGTGATCGGCGTGGCCACGTGTATTTGCTTTATGTAAAACTGTTTTCATAATTCTATTATGTTAAGGTTGTTTTGGAAGTAATTTAAAATAGGTTACAAAAAATTTGTCTCCTTTTATTTCTCCTACCACTTCTGCTTTTCGGATACTAGCGCAAAAACCATCTTCGGCATGCGCATCGCCATGAGAATCAATTGAGGTACCTTCTACAAAATAAGAGGTGCCATCGATTCGAACAGCCAAATCACAGCCTTTTGCTTTCATTCCAAATTTACATTGCCCGCAAGAGGCTTCAACAATTTGAGTTTTGGGAGTTTCTTTTTTGTCTTGAGCCAAAACAAACGAGCTACTTAAAACAAACAACAATACGATTAATTTTTTCATTTTTATGGATTTACATGAATTAATGCGGCGGCTTCTTTAGCCTTTTCAATTATTTGAGTTATCGGCGTTTCCAAGGTGTCATTGACCAAGGCAACACCCATTCGGCGATAAGGTCTTGAGGTTGGTTTTCCAAATATTCTAAAATCAGTTTTGGGTAAACCAGCTATTTTTTCTAATCCACTAAAAGTGGGATTTTCAGAGTTTTCTGAGGCTAAAATCACGGCACTTGCGCCAGCTTTTTCCAAAGTTATTTCGGCAATGGGCAAACTCAAAATGGCACGCAAATGCAATTCAAATTCGTTGAAATTTTGCGTTCCTGCCAAGGTAACCATACCTGTATCGTGGGGTCTTGGCGACAATTCTGAAAAATAAACACCCTCATCTGTCAAGAAAAATTCGACACCAAAAAGACCGGCGCCACCAAGGGCTTGTGTTACTTTTTGTGCCATTTCTTGGGCTTCTTTTAAATCTGTATTGGAAATATGAGCGGGTTGCCAACTTTCTTGGTAATCGCCACGCTCTTGACGGTGACCAATAGGAGCGCAAAATAAAGTAGGTAAATTATTTTGCGTTACAGTTAGCAAGGTAATTTCAGAATTGAAAGCTACAAAAGCTTCTACAATTACTTCCACCACATCGCCACGTGAGCCTTCTACGGCATAATTCCATGCTTTTTGAATATCATCTTCTATTTTAATGGTTGATTGCCCTTTACCCGACGAAGACATTAAGGGTTTTACCACACACGGAATACCAACTTCAGATACGGCTTTTTGCAATTCGATTGCGGTGGTGGCATAGCGGTAGTTAGCGGTTCTTAAACCTAAATCTTTGGCAGCCAAATCCCGAATGGCTTTGCGGTTCATGGTGAAATTGGCAGCTTTGGCAGATGGAACTACCGTAATACCTTGTTTTTCGTACTCATAAAAACGCTCGGTGCGAATGGCTTCTATTTCGGGAACTATAAAATCGGGTTGGTGTTTGGCAACAATGCGGTCGAGGGCCTCGCCATCAAGCATGTTGATGACTTCAAAACCATGGGCTACTTGCATGGCGGGAGCGTTGGCATAACTGTCCACCGCAATGACGATTTGCCCAATTCGTTGGGCTGCAATTACAAATTCTTTTCCTAGTTCGCCAGATCCTAATAGTAGTATTTTCATTTTGATATTTTTTTTAAAAGTTGCAGAGTTAAAGAGTTGCAAAGTTTTAAAGTTTCTTTCCTCTTTAATCTTTCGTTTTGCTTCTTTCCTCTTTTATCTTTTGTCTTTCTTCTTTTCTCTTTCCTCTTTCTTCTATCGTTAAACCTCTTTCAAAACGGGGGCCGCGTTAGGGATTGAGGCGATATCCTTTTGTTTTTTTTTCTTTAAAAAAACAAAAGATAAAGCCGAAAGCCCGACCCGTAGGGGAACGCCCAAATTAATCTTCTTCTTCAATTTCAAACTCGGCATCTTTTTCCCAGATTTCCATTTCGCAGGGTTTGCAGTTGAATTTGAGTTTGTACTCGAGTTCGCCTTGCTTCAATACCAAAGGTTCTTTTACTTTTTTGTCGCGGTGCTCGGGATGGTATTTTGGACAACGCTCGAGTTCGTATTTGATGCAATATTTGGTGGTCATTACTCTCGATTTGCCCGGATCCCATTGGAGTTCAAAGGCTTTTTCGATTTCGGTAACGCCGTGACGTTCGTAGAATTTACGTGCCATTTTGTTGGCAACATTATAAGTGAAATCCAATTGATCAACAGGAAAAGGATGGTCGGTTTTCACGATTTGGTGTTCTTCTCGTTTGTAATTTGCCAAACGAATTTCGGTCAATTGTTCGTAAACCGTTCTTCGCATTTCGTTGATTTTTGAAATCGGTAAAAACCAATTTTCTGAAAACTGAATCGTGATTTCGTCAGCCGTGTATGGTGTAAAACCTGTTTTGGCTAACTGTGTTTTGATGTTTTCTTCTATCGATTGATTGTTTTTTGTTGCTTCTTTTGCGTGTTCCAAATGAACTTTGCTTACAAAACCATCTTCATCAGTTGCTATTAATTCAAAACCATTTTCGTTTTCGGTTAAAACCAACGTGGTACTGATTTTTCGAACGGCACTGTCTTCACGCTCTACAATTTTGATGAAAGCCGCGTCATTGTTGCGGTAAATGAACGTTCCGTCTTTGATTTCTTTGAGCACATTTGGGTAAATGATACCGTTTTCGGCACGATTGACATATATTCCGTCGGCTTCGTTGTTTTCGTTGATGAAGCACAAACCATCGCCATTATTGAGTAATTCGCCGTTTTCGATTTCGTAGGAGTTGCCAACGGTTTTAATTAATTTTCCTATGAATTGCCCTTTAGATTTTGGACTTTCCCAAGATCCGATGGATTGATGTCTTTCGTTAACGAAATAATCGGTGTATCCACGATTGAAAGTTCGGTTCAATTCCGAATCGAAAGTAAAGGTACATTTTCCTGAAGAAGCTTTGGAGTAATTGGGATTTTGTTCCAAATATTCATCTACTTTTTTTCGAAGGAACGCAACATTATTTTTAACGTAAACCATGTCTTTCAATCGACCTTCGATTTTAAACGAAACGATTCCGGCTTCAATTAAATTCGGAATTTGATCGGTTACATCAAAATCTTTGATGGAAAGTAAGTGGCTGTTTTTGATTAAGGTTTCGCCGTGACCGTCAATTAAATTGTAGGGCAAACGGCAGTTTTGAGCACATGACCCTCGGTTGGCCGAGCGTTCGCCATTGGCAACACTCATGTAGCAATTTCCGCTGAACGATACACACAAAGCTCCGGTAACGAAAAATTCGAGTTCAACATCAGTCGCTTCACTGATTTCTTTGATTTGGTGCAGGTTTAATTCACGAGCCAAAACGACACGCTTGATGCCTGCATCGGCAAGGAATTTTATGTTTTTTGGATCACGATTATTGGCTTGGGTACTGGCATGCAAAACGATGGGCGGTAGCTCCATTTCCATGATCGCCATATCTTGAACAATCAAAGCATCGACGCCAATATGGTACAATTCCCAAATCATTTGGCGACACGTTTCGAGTTCGTTGTCGTATAAAATCGTGTTGATTACCACAAAAACTTGGGCGTGAAATAAATGGGCATATTGAACCAATGCAGCGACATCTTCTAATGAATTATGTGCATTGGAACGTGCGCCAAATTGCGGAGCTCCAATATAAACTGCATCAGCGCCGCTGTTGATGGCAGCCATTCCGTGAAGCAAGTCTTTGGCAGGTGCTAATATTTCGATTTTCTTTTTCATTATTAGAGGTATTTCTTTTTAGGGAAATTAGTCTACAAAGTTCTTATAAAAATTTGAGATTTTTGGAAAAAGTTTTGGTTTTTAGAGTTTCTGCTCAGATTTTAATTTTAAAAAAAAATTATATGGGTTATAAATGGGTCTTTTGTTAAAATAATATTCTGGTTTGTTTTTTAGTGTGAAGAAATGAAATAAAATTTGGAACGGATTTCGCTGATTTATCGGATTATCACGGATTAATCCAAAGTAATCCAAAGTAAATTCTAAACCATTGAAAAACATTCATTTTAGGGAATAAAAAAACTCGTAATTAAAAAATTACGAGTTTTTAGTACTCAGAGCGGGACTTGAACCCGCACGAACATTACTGTTCACTGGATTTTAAGTCCAGCGTGTCTACCAATTTCACCATCCAAGCATTTTCTTTTTATGTTGGTTTAATTTTTAAAAAAAAATAATTCAATAAACCACCATCCAAGCATCCAATGTTATAAAGCATTGTATAATATTGAGCGAAAAACGGGGCTCGAACCCGCGACCTCGACCTTGGCAAGGTCGCGCTCTACCAGCTGAGCTATTTTCGCAAAAATTGTTTTTTCTATGAACGTAGATACATTTTACCGTATCGAGGATGCAAATGTAATACTAAAATTGAATTATGCAAAGGTTTTTGATAAAAAAATAATTGACAACTTATAACCCTTTGATTCTGTTTCAATTACTTTTTCGTAATCATCTTTTTTATTTCGTTTAGCTTCATTAATGCTTCAACGGGTGTTAATGTATTGATGTCTAATCCAACTATTTCTGCCTTAATTTCTTCTAATAACGGATCATCCAGATTAAAAATACTTAATTGCATGTCGTCTTTCATTGATTTGATGCCTGCTAATTCATCACCCGAATGATTTTTTTCTAATTTTTTTAGCAACTTTTGGGCTTTCTGAATGACCGTTTGCGGCATTCCCGCCATTTTCGCAACATGTATTCCAAAACTATGTGCGCTACCTCCTTTTACAAGCTTTCTAACAAATAACACATTATCTTTTAGCTCTTTAACAGAAACATTATAATTTTGAATGCGTTTCAATTGTTCTTGCATTTCGTTCAATTCATGATAATGTGTTGCAAAAAGTGTTTTGGGCTGCGCTGGGTTTTCATGCAAGAAATCGGCTATGGCCCAAGCTATTGAAATACCGTCATACGTGCTAGTTCCTCTACCAATTTCATCTAACAAAACCAAACTTCGATCCGAAATATTATTTAATATAGAAGCTGTTTCATTCATTTCAACCATAAATGTAGATTCTCCCATCGAAATATTATCGCTCGCCCCTACTCTTGTGAATATTTTATCTACAACCCCCATTCTGACTGCCTCTGCAGGCACAAAACTACCTATTTGAGCCAATAAAACAATCAAAGCGGTTTGTCTCAAAATAGCCGATTTACCCGACATATTTGGGCCGGTTATCATGATGATTTGTTGGGTTTCTCTATCTAAAAATACATCATTTGCAATATAAGGAACTCCAACCGGAAGTTGTTTTTCAATAACCGGATGACGACCGTTGGTAATTTCTAATTCAAATGAATCATCAATTGTGGGACAAACATATTTATTTTCAATAGCCAATTGAGCAAAAGAGGTCAAACAATCCAATTGAGCAATTAAGTTGGCATTGAGCTGCACAGGCTTAATGTAAGTAGCAATCCATTGAACCAATTGTTCAAATAACTGATTTTCTATTTGTTGGATTTTTTCTTCAGCGCCTAAAATTTTCGATTCATATTCTTTTAATTCTTCCGTAATATAACGTTCGGCACTTACTAGCGTTTGTTTTCTAATCCATTCTGACGGAACTTTGTCTTTGTGCGTGTTTCTTACTTCAATATAATATCCAAACACGTTATTAAACGAAATTTTTAAAGATGAAATGCCAGTCGCTTCTGATTCTCTTCTTTCTATACTTTCCAAAAATTCTTTTCCTGAAAAAGCAATACTTCGCAGCTCGTCCAATTCAGGATGTACACCCATTGCAATGGCATTTCCTTTTGATATGGCGACAGGGGCTTCTGGATGAAGTGTAGTTGCTATTTTTTCACGAAGTAAATCACATGCATGCAAAGAATCGCCAATCACTTTCACAGCTTCTTGCTGACTTGACAATGCCAACTGTTTTATAGGAATAATCGCATCTAAAGATTCTTTTAAATATATAATTTCACGTGGCGAAACTTTACCTGCAGCAATTTTCGAAATCAATCGTTCTAAATCAGAAATTTGTTTGATTTGAAATTGAAATTGCTTCAATACCTCTTGATTTTCAAACAAATAAGACACCACTTCATGTCGTTTTTGAATTTTTACAGTATCTTTTAGAGGCAAAGCCAACCATCGTTTTAACAAACGACCACCCATTGGAGAAATCGTTTTATCAATTACATCCAAAAGTGTAACTGCATTGGGATTATAACTATGATACAACTCTAAATTACGAATCGTAAAGCGATCCATCCAAACATAAGCATCTTCTGCAATACGTTGAATGGTTGTAATGTGTTGAATTTTATTGTGTTGTGTTTCTGACAAATAATATAAAATGGCTCCAGAGGCCACAATACCTTCTGATAATTCTTCAATTCCAAAACCTTTTAATGAGTTGGTCTGAAAATGATTGGTCAATGTTTCCTGAGCATAATCTTCTTTAAAAACCCAATCTTCTAGATAAAATGTATTAAAATCATCTCCAAATTGGGTCGAAAACTGTACTTTATTTGGTTTTTGAACTAAAATTTCGCTGGGGCTAAAATTTTGAAGTAATTTATCGATATATTCAGCATTTCCTTGGGAGGTAAGAAATTCTCCAGTTGAAACATCCAAAAAGGAAACCCCAATTGTCAATTTTCCAAAATAAATAGACGCCAAAAAATTATTTGATTTTGACTGTAAAACTTCATCATTCATGGCTACTCCGGGTGTAACCAACTCTGTAACGCCACGTTTTACGATGGTTTTAGTCATTTTGGGATCTTCTAATTGATCACAAATAGCTACTCGAAGTCCGGCTTTAACCAACTTAGGCAAATACGTATTTATAGAATGATGCGGAAAACCAGCTAAAGCCGTTTCGGTTTCAGACCCAGCGCCTCTTTTTGTTAATGTTATTCCTAAAATTTTTGACGCTCTTACGGCATCGTCGCCAAAAGTTTCATAAAAATCTCCAACCCTAAACAACAAACACGCATCTGGATACTTGCGCTTAATATCGTTGTATTGTTTCATCAACGGGGTTACTTTAACTTCTTTAGTCTTTGTTGTCAATGGAAATTTATTAATTATTTGCCACGAAATTACTTAATTTTAAATTAACTGATTATTATTTTTAAATTAAAAAGTTAAAATTAAACGTTGAAATGTTTTTTTTTATAAATTTGCTTGTTAATATTTAATTTAATCACAATGAAAAAAATAGTATTTGTAGCGCTTATAGCAGCATTTAGTTTGAATACTGCTAATGCTCAAGACGTTAAAAAAGCTAAGAAAGTAGTTTCAAAAAAAGCACAAATTGCTAAAGTAGAATCATCAAAAGTTGATGGTCCAGGTATGTTGTTTGATACAGAAACAATTGATTATGGTACTGTTGCTCCAAATTCTGAAGGCAAAAGAGAATTTAGTTTCGTAAACAATGGAAACAAGCCATTAATTATCGAAAGCACACAAGGATCTTGCGGGTGTACCGTTCCAACAAAACCAGAAAAACCAATTTTACCAGGTGAAAGAGGTGTAATTGGTGTAAAATATGATACATCTAGGGCAGGTCAACCTTTTACAAAAAATGTTACTGTTAAATCGAATGCAGTTGGACAAGAAACTAAAGTTCTTACTATTAAAGGTGTGGTTTTACCAAACCCTGCACCAGCTGAAACTCCGGTAAAAAGCTAAATAGAACAAAAATAAATTAATAAGCCACGTATTTTGCGTGGCTTTTTTATATAAAAAATAATCCATGCGAAAACTTGAAAACAGTGAACTTGATAGAAAATCAATTAACGATTTTAAACAATCTGATAAAACCCCAATCATCATAATTTTGGACGATATTCGTAGTTTGCATAATATTGGATCTGTTTTTAGAACATCTGATGCTTTTTTAATTGAGAAAATTTATTTGTGCGGAATTACTGCAACGCCTCCAAATAAAGAAATTCATAAAACAGCTCTTGGCGCAACAGATACCGTAGCTTGGGAATATAAAGAAAATGTCGTTGAATTAATTTCCCAATTGAAATCAGAGAATTGTCAAGTTCTTGCAATCGAACAAGTTGAAAACGCTACTTTTTTGAATGATTTTTTACCAGAAAAAGATACAAAATATGCACTTGTTTTTGGCAATGAAGTTTATGGTGTTTCGCAAGAAGCCATACAAAATTGTCATGGAACCATTGAAATTCCGCAGTTAGGAACCAAACATTCTTTAAATATATCTGTAAGTGCCGGAATTGTAGTTTGGGATTTGTTTCAGAAAATGAGAAGTTAACCTAACTTTTCTTGAATTTTATTCAGAATAAAAATATAATCAGCTTGGTTTTTGATGAAATCCAATTCTGAAATATCAATTATAAGTACATTCAAGTCTTTTTGGTTTTTAATATAATCCAAGTAACCCTTATTTATTTTATCTAAATAGGCAGCAGGGATTTCTTGCTCAAAGCTTCTTCCTCTTCGTTTGATGTTTTGAAGTAATCGTTCTGTATTTTGATACAGATAAACATACAAATCTGGCTTGGGCATTTCTTTATAAATAATATCAAATAGTGTTTTATATAATCTAAATTCATCTTCGGCAAGTGTTACTTTGGCAAAAATCAATGATTTAAAAATATGATAATCGGCAATTATAAAATCTTTAAACAAATTAAACTGCGCTAAATCATCTGAAATTTGTTGGTACCTATCGGCCAAAAAAGACATTTCTAGCGGAAAAGCATACCTGTTTTGATCTTTATAAAATTTTGGCAAAAACGGATTGTCCGCAAAACGTTCCAAAACAGTTTTTGCATTAAAATCTTGTGCCAATTTGGTTGTCAATGTTGTTTTGCCAGCGCCAATATTTCCTTCAATGGCAATGTAATTAAGTTTATCTAAAAAACTATTTTTCAAAGGTGAAAGTATGGTTTCCACTTTTATACAAGACGAATTATCCTCTGTAATCGAAACCAATTCATTGCTGTTTTTAACCAAAACGGGATGAACCCAATCAGCAGCAATTTCCTGTAAAGGCAACAAAACAAACAACCTGTTTTGCATTTCTTTGTGAGGAATTTCTAATGTATCGGTATTTATAATTTCATTGTCAAAATAGACGATATCAATATCAATGGTGCGCGATTGATATCCATTTTGATCTGAACGTGTGCGACCTAATTTTTTTTCAATTTTTTGAATTGACTTAAAAATTTGTTGCGCCGAACGATTTGTATGCATCAAAACAGCACAATTATAAAAAGCGTCACTTTCAAAACCCCAAGATTCTGATTCGTAAATGGACGATACAGAAACAATGGTTCCAACATTAAGTTGTAGCATATCAATACATTGCATCAAATAATCCTTGCGGTTGCCTTGATTGCTGCCTATTGACAAAATAACTTTGTGTTGTTGATTCATAGTTTAGCAAAATAACTAAAAGAAATTCAGAAATAAAGTATGTTTATGTTTTCTGTTGATAACTATTTTGAATTAAAATTTGTAACAAAAAACAAAAAACAGCAACTAATTAAAAAAAAGAACGTTATGAAATTTTTAGGAAATGTATTAGCCACTATCGTTGGTCTATTTGTTTTTGTTATGATCAGTTTCTTCGGAATAATCCTTTTGGGAACCATTTTTGGTGGAGATGAAGAAACGGTGCAAGTAAATTCAAACTCAGTTATTGAATTGGATTTGTCAAAAATTGAGCTTGATTATGCTGGGAAAATTAATTTTACTGATTTTCAGTATTTTGATGCACAGCATGACGGATTGTTTGATGTAATAAAAGCCATCGAATTTGCAAAAACGGATAGTAAAATCAAAGGAATTTCTTTATTAAACAATAATTCATCATTAGGTTTAGCCCAAACAAAAGCGCTAAGAGATGCCTTGGAAAGTTTCAAAAAATCTGGAAAATTTATTTATTCTTATGCTAATTTTTACACTCAGAAAGAATATTACTTAAATTCTGTTGCTGATAAAATTTACATAAATCCGATTGGGGAAATGGAGTTCAAAGGACTTTCCATGGAAACCATGTTTTTCAAAGATTTTCAAGAAAAATCAGGCATTAAAGTTGAAGTGATTCGACATGGAAAATTCAAAAGTGCGGTCGAACCATTTTTAGAAAATAAAATGAGTGACGCCAATAAACAACAAACCGTTGCCTTATTAAATTCGCTTTGGAGTTCGGTAATTTCTGATATTTCAAAAAGTAGAAACATCACCACCATTCATTTGAATGAAATTGCAGAAAATCTTACAGCAAGAACTCCAGAAATGGCAAAAAAAGAAAAACTTGTTGATGAAATTGCTTACGAAGATGTTTATCATAATGACATAAAAAAAGCATTGAAATTAAACAATAATGATACATATGAGTCGGTATTGATAAAAGATTATACCGAAAAAATAGCTACTACAAATCTTAATTTTGAAGCAAAGGATAAAATTGCAATTATCTACGCTCAAGGCGAAATAATTGGCGGTGAAGGTGATGTAACGGTTATTGGAGAAGGTGCTATGAGACGTTCATTGATAGCAGCTCGTGAAGATAAAAACGTAAAATCTATTGTGTTGCGAATTGACAGTCCGGGTGGCGATGCGCTTACATCTGAATTAATTTGGAGAGAAATTGAATTGACAAAAAAGGTAAAACCCATAGTGGTTTCTATGGGAAATTATGCAGCATCGGGCGGGTATTATATTGCTTGTAATGCAAATAAAATTTTCGCTGAATCTACAACCATTACAGGATCTATAGGAGTTTTTGGTTTGTTGCCAAATTTTACAACTGCTGCAAGTAAATTAGGAATTTCAACAGAAGTTGTACAAACACATGCAAACTCGCATGGATTTTCTCCTTTTACTACATTGGATGCAAACACAAGGGCATTTGCTCAAGAAGGTGTGGAACGAATTTATTTTACCTTTGTAAACAGAGTTGCATCAGGCAGAAAAATGACTTTCCAACAAGTTGATGCCATTGGACAAGGAAGGGTTTGGACGGGTCAAGACGCTAAAAATATTGGTTTAGTTGATGCTATTGGAGGATTGGATGACGCTGTTAAAGAAGCAGCAAAATTGGGCAAAACAACTAAGTACAGATTGCAAGAATATCCAGAATTTGATAAAAGTTTTACTGATTTGTTAGAAAACTTTGGATTAGCTCAAACAAAAGAAAAACTGTTAAAAGAAGAACTTGGTAACGAAAATTATTTAATATTACAAAGAATCAAACAACTTTCAACTCAAAAAAGAGTTCAAGCTCGAATGACTTTTGATATGAAAATTGAATAAATCATTTTTAAAAAAATACAAAATAGCTTATACAACCATAATTGTGTAAGCTTTTTTTATTAAATAAAATTAAAAAGGCAAGGTATTTGCAGATTATAAAAGACAAAATAATACACAAAATGATTAAGAAAATAGTAAAAATTTCAGGTATTTCAATAGGAATTCTCTTATTAGTCGGATTTTCAATTCCGTTTCTATTTGAAAAACAAATTAAAGAAAAAATCAAAGCCACAGCAAATGAAAGTATCAATGCAACTGTAGATTTTACGGAAGCAGACTTGAGCTTGTTTAAAAATTTTCCGAATGCAACCATTTCATTGGAAAAATTTATCATTATTAACAAAGCTCCTTTTGTTGGTGATACGCTCGTTTCATTAGATAAATTAGAACTTAAAATGTCGGTAATGGAATTGTTTAATTCTGGCGATAATCCGATAAAAATAAGCGGCATAACTTCAAAAAACGGATTGATAAATATCCTTATAAATAAAGACGGCGTTGGTAATTATGATATTGCAATTAAAGATAAAAATTCGGCAAGTCCAACTGAAGGAAAACCATTAGCACTTAAAATTAACAATTATGAAATTGAAAATTTTAAATTTAAGTATACGGATGAAAGTTCAAAAATGAAAGTTGTTTTAGACAGCCTCAACCACAAAGGAACGGGTGATTTTACTAATGATATTTTAGATTTAGACACACAAACTACCACAAAAGTAACAATGGTAATGGACAAGGTTAAATACATGAAAAACATTTCGCTTTCGTTGGATGCCGTTTTGGGAATGAATATGAAAACGAGTACGTACACATTCAAAGAAAACAAAGCTAAAATAAACGAACTCCCTTTAGAATTTGATGGTTTTATACAATTAGTTGAAGCCGGTCAAAACTATGATTTGAAATTTAAAACACCAACCTCATCCTTTAAAAACTTTTTAGGATTGATTCCAGAAGCTTATGCCAGTAGCATTGAAAATGTAAAAACAACAGGTGATTTTTCGGTAATTGGATTTGCAAAAGGTTTGTTTTCAGACACATCGGTGCCCAAATTCAATATTGCTATTCAATCAAAAAATGGATCGTTCCAATATCCAAATTTGCCAAAATCGGTCAAAAACATAATAATCGACACTAAAATCATTAATGAAACAGGAAAAATGGACGATACATTTGTCAATTTAGACCAATTATCATTTTCTATAGACCAAGATGTTTTTAATGCGAAAGCAATCATAAAAAATGTGGCAACCAATGCGCTTGTTGATGCCAATCTAAATGGCACAATCAATTTAGGCAATTTATCTAAGGCTTATCCGATAAAACTAGACAAACCATTATCGGGGATTTTAAAGGCAAATGTTACTACAAAATTTGACATGAAATCGGTAGAAACCAGTCAATATCAAAACATAAATAATGCGGGAAAAATGAGTCTTTCTGGATTTAATTATACTGATGAAACAGGTAAAACTATAAAGATAAGCACCGCCGTTGTTGCGTTTAACCCAAGTAAGGTATATCTACAAGCTTTTAAAGCAACCACTGGCAAAAGTGATATGAGCATAACGGGAGTTTTGGATAATTTTTATGGATTTATGTTCAGAAATCAAGAATTGAAAGGTGATTTTATAATGAATTCTAATCAAATTGCTGTGGCTGATTTTATGACAACTGACACTCCGAAAACAGATGAAATAAAAACTTCAGCTCCAGCGTCGGCAATGAAAATTCCAAAATTTTTGAATTGTGTAATAAAAGCAAAGGCAACTACCGTTTTATATGATGATTTGGTTTTAAAAAACACAAGTGGAATATTGATTATTAAAGATGAAAAAGTGACTTTAGACAATGTAAAAACAGCACTTTTTGGAGGTCAAATTGGTTTCGACGGTTCCGTTTCTACGAAAAATAAAATACCAAAATTTGACATGAAAATGAATTTAAATCAAGTGGATATTTATCAAACGTTTACCCAACTTGATATGATGAAAAAAATAGCCCCAATTGCCGGAATTATCAATGGTAAATTAAACTCAACAATCACATTGTCTGGCGATTTGAATGATAAAAAAATGACTCCAAATTTAAACACCTTAACGGGAGATTTATTTGGCCAATTACTTTCAACTACAGTAAATTCGTCAAATGCTATTTTGCTGAATGCTTTGGATAGTAAATTGAATTTTATTGATCTGAAAAAAGTAAATTTAAATAATTTAAAAGCAGCTATTTTATTTCAAGACGGAAAAGTGACTATCAAACCCTTTGACATAAAATATCAGGATATATCTGTTACTGTGGGAGGTACGCATGGTTTTGACCAAAATATGAACTACAGTCTTAAATTTGATGTGCCTGCTAAATATTTGGGTAATGATGTAAATGCATTACTATCAAAACTAACTCCATCAGATGTTTCAAAATTATCAGTTCCCGTTAATGCAAATCTTACAGGGAGTTTTTCTGTTCCGAAAATTACAACTGATGTAAAACAAGCCACTGCATTGTTAGTTTCTAATCTTGCAAAGGAACAAAGGAACAAACTCATCAATAAAGGAAGTAGCGCCCTAGAGGCTTTGATAAATAAGAACAATAAAAATGGTGACAGTACTAAAACAAAGGGAGCTGTAAACCAAGCCAAAGATTTACTTAATGGATTGTTCAAAAAGAAAAAACCATAATATTGGTCATTAAATTCAAAAAAAACGACCAAATGGTCGTTTTTTTTATTGAATATTAATTGCCTTTATCCAAATTGGATTTGTGTAAACACCGTTTTTAAAGGTTTGATAAGCTGCTAAAGCATCTTGTTCATTATCAAATTTTGCAATGTAAACATAATCAAAATTATTGATTGGATTTCTAAATATTTGAGGCGCTCCAATGTTTTCAACTATTAATTTAGCTTTAAAATTTATAGCATTTTTTGGTTTAGAAAACACATTGGCAACAACATAATACCCTTTTTTCAAACCTTCCATTCTTTCATATGAAATGGTAGTCAAAGTATTTGGCGTAATGATTTGCTCCTTGATTTTTGCAACTGGTTTTTCTTGTACAGGCTCTGCTACTTGTGCCATTGGTTGCTCAACTTTTTTATTTACTACTTCTTTTTTTGAAGCTGTTTGTTCTTTTGCTTTTAAAGTGATTTCCTTTTTTTCAACTTTTACAATAGGTGCCATTTCTTCTGTTGCAACGGCAACATTCTCTTTGGTTTCAAAAGGAATAGACTCTATTGAAAAAACATTAAAAAACATAAAATACCTATCAGCTGATGCTTGTAATCTGAGACTTGCACCTGTTGATTCTGGTGTAAAAATGGAATTATCTTCGTTTAGAATGGTAAGCGAACAAGCATCGTACCCAAGTGTGTTTTTACTATTTGGTTCACGATTTTGTACCATTTCATTTTCATTAGTAATGGAACTATTAAAAAAACCGTTAGCTTTTCGGGTGCTCGTTTCCAATTTGGTAAAGTTTTTGTTTTGAGATGCTTTAATTAAAAAACTATCGCCAACCAAGTTGTGATCGCCTTCCAATGCTGCCATTCCGATTTTTGCTTTTATCATTCCTGATTGTGCCGCAGAAAAACCAACATAATCAATTGTTATGGGCTCATCGTTTGCAGCAGCAAAACCGTCATAACTGCTGATGAATTTTGGCGATAATTCTTGGTTTTCATACACGATAAACAATGTCCAGCCACCAGCAACTCCGCCTTCAATTTTGCCTTGAGTGGCAGCAATATTGGCAACTGTGTACGTTCCATTTGGATCTTTTAGTGCAGCAACAATAGAAGTTACATCTGCAAAAGCGGCATAAGGACTGGAATTAAAAAAGGGCTCATTTTTTTTATTTCCGTCATAAATTATTTTTCCAGAAATGGTTTGATAGATTTTGGAGGAAGGTGTTTTTAATTGGATTTCGTTTATTTTTTTGGATCTGTTTTTATCTGTGATTTTGAATTTATTGACTCCCTTTTGAATACTTGCATCACTATTATAAGTAGCAGACCAATACAAAGCTGCATATATAACTTTACTGTTTTTATTTGGGATAGTCAACTTTGCAGCACTAGATGAAAAGGTTGAAGAATCATCATCAATGTCGATGTATTTCATTTCATATTCATCGTTGAGTTTAGATGCTGGACCCATCTCATTTGTTGGTGCATTTGGATTTTGAAAACCAGCTGATTTATTGACTATGTTGTTGGAAACCAATACAAAATCACCTTTTACTAAGGTTTTAAATTGTTCTTTAAAAGGGATGATTTCTTGAGCTTGTAACGAAGAAACTACTAATATTAAAATAGCTGTAATACTTTTGAATTTGTGCATACTTGTTGGCATAAATAATTGAAATTAAAGCAAATGTACAGATTTTATTATAAAAAACCATATTGGCATAATTACATTTCAAACAACAAAAAAATGTTTTATTAACGGGGGCTTGCGTGAGCGGTTGCAGCGGCATCCTTTTGTGAAGCGTCAGCGGAGCAAAAGATATAGCGGAAAACGCGACCTAGTTGCTAAGAAATTTTACTTAATTAAAGTAGGTTTTGTGCAACTAGGGCACGCCCAAAAAATTATAATTTTATAGAAACAACATAACCTTCAAAGGTGCGAATATTGAAAACGGTGCCGTCTTCAAATAATAAATATTGCCCTTTAATTCCCTTTAGTTTTCCTGAAAAATAGGGTGTTTTATCTAAATTTAAACTGGTTACTTTGGTTGGATAGTTTAAAACTGGAAATTGCAATTGGTACAAATGATCTTTTGTACTGTAAAAATATTCTTGGACTTCTTTTGGAATGAGGTGTTCTAGTTTTAATCGTTCGGCAACTAAATCGGCTGGAATATAGTCGTTTTTGAGCATTTTTTGCCAATTTGTTTTGTCGGCATAATGGTTTTTTAATGCAACTTCGGTGATTCCGGCAAGGTATCTATTGGGAACCTCAACAATTGAAATGGCCTCGACGGCTCCTTGATCTATCCAACGAGTTGGGACTTGCGTTTTTCGGGTAACGCCCACTTTTATTTCACTAGAAAGTGCTAAATAAACAATGTGCGGTTGAAGTTGCACCCGTTTTTCATAATCCAAATCGCGGTCTTCAATATCGAGATGTGCCGTGCTCAATTCGGGTTTCATGATCCAATCACCCGCTGAGGCGCTCGACATGAAACAATCATAACAAAAACCTTGTCGGAAAATTTTCTTTTTTTTATTGCAATTCAAACATTGGTAGCCTTCAAAAGTGATTTCTAAGGTTTTATCCAAAACTTGATTAAGGTTTAAAAAGCTGTTTTCGAACACCAAAAAATATTGAATTGGAGTTAAAAATTCGGTTTGCATTTTGGTTAATACGCCTTGATATGTCATTCTGTTAGGATAAAATTTTAGAATTCAACAAAATTTGTTATTTTTGGTAAAGTTATCATTCTTGTTTCATAAATCATAATTTTAAAATGCCTTTACAAATTATCAATTCTATTGCATCGTGGGTTTTAAAACAAAGAATTCATCAAATTGAATTGTTTTTAAAGTATCCAAATGAAGTTCAAACCGAACTGTTAATTGGCTTGATTCGTCAAGCTGAAAAAACAGTTTTGGGTGAAATGTATGATTTTGGGTCTATAAAATCCTATGCTACTTTTGTAGAACGGGTTCCGATTTCAACTTATGAAGAATTAGAGCCATTGATTGAGCGAACAAGGCAAGGCGAACAAAATGTTATTTGGAACGAACCAATTAAATGGTTTGCAAAATCGAGCGGAACAACCAATGCAAAAAGTAAATTTATCCCTGTAAGCAACTCCGCATTAGAAGATTGCCACTACAAAGGAAGTAAAGATTTGCTTTGTTTGTATTTGAATAACAATGAAGAATCCCAAATGTTTGTGGGAAAAAGTTTGCGACTTGGAGGTAGCTCACAAATCTATGAAGACAACAATACTTATTTTGGGGATTTGTCTGCAATATTGATAGAAAACATGCCCATGTGGGCCGAATTTAGTAGCACACCAAGCAATAAAGTTTCGTTGATGAGCGAATGGGAAAGCAAGTTAGCAGCCATTATTTCTGAAACTAAAACAGAAAATGTAACGAGTTTTGCAGGAGTTCCTTCCTGGTTGTTGGTATTAATGAATCGAATATTGACCGAAACAGGCAAAGAAAATTTATTTGAACTTTGGCCAAACCTAGAAGTTTATTTTCATGGAGGCGTAAGTTTTGAACCTTACAAAGAGCAATACAAAAATTTATTACCAAACAAAAATTTCAAATATTATGAAATTTATAATGCTTCTGAAGGATTCTTTGCTATTCAAGATTTGAATTTTTCGAATGATTTATTGTTGATGTTGGATTATGGCATTTTTTATGAATTTATTCCGATGGAAACCTTTGGAACGCTTCATCAAAAAGCCATTCCGTTAGCTGATGTTGAGTTGTTTAAAAATTATGCAGTCGTCATTACGACCAATTCGGGACTTTGGCGTTATTTAATTGGCGATACGGTTCGGTTTACATCGCTTAGCCCTTACAGGATAAGAGTTACAGGCAGAACGAAACACCACATTAATGTATTTGGCGAAGAATTAATGGTAGAAAATACCGATGCGGCCATTGCTAAAACGTGCGCTGCATTGCTTTGTGAAGTGAAAGAATATACCGTTGCTCCTATTTTTATGAAAGACAAAGATAAAGGCGGACATGAGTGGATGATTGAATTTCAAAAACATCCAGAAGACGTTAAAGTTTTTCAAAAAATATTAGATGAAAATTTGCAATCTATAAATTCTGATTACGAGGCAAAAAGATATAATAACATGACATTAAACGAGTTAACAATAAATGTTGCCCGTGAAAATTTATTTTATGATTGGCTCAAAAAGAAAGACAAATTGGGTGGGCAACACAAAATTCCGAGATTGTCTAATCAACGAGACTATTTGGAAGAATTGAAAGAAATGTAAAGTAATTCTTGCCATGAAAAAAATCTTAACGCTGCTTATATTACTGTTGTTTTTTTCATTAACCTCCTGCGGACCCAAACGTCATGGATGTGGACCCGGAAGATGTGAAATAGTTGTTTCTAAAAACGTGTTTTGTTAGATTCAGGTTTACTCCTCCATCATATCTATATGTCGGTCATGATAGCCTAAAAGATACAAAACCCCATCAAGACCAAGACTCGAAATGGAACTCGAAGCACTTTCTTTAACTGTTGGCTTGGCATGAAAAGCAATTCCTAATCCGGCTAAATTTAACATTGGCAAATCATTGGCACCGTCACCAACTGCAATAGTTTGATTGATATGAATACCTTCTTTGTCTGCAATGGCTTGCAAAAATTCGGCTTTCTTTTGACCATCTACAATATCTCCAATAAAATTCCCTGTCAATTTTCCGTTTTTGATTTCCAATTCATTGGCATGAACATAATCAATGCCTAATTCTTTTTGCAAATATTCACCAAAATAAGTAAATCCGCCCGATAAAATAGCTGTTTTATATCCATAATATTTCAATGCTTTCATCAATCGGTGGGCGCCTTTTGTAATGGGCAAGTTGATAGCTACCTTGTGCAACACTTCTTCGCTCAACCCTTCTAAAAGTACCATTCTTTTTTTGAAACTTTCTTTAAAATCCATTTCGCCATTCATCGCCGATTCAGTAATGGCACGAACTTCAGCTCCTACTCCGGCCAACTCAGCCAATTCGTCAATAACCTCCGTTTGAATCAAGGTAGAATCCATATCAAAACACACCAAACGTCTGTTTCTGCGGTACATATTGTCTTCTTGAAATGAAATATCAACGTTTAACGTTCTGGAAATTTCCATAAAACTAGCCGTCATAGATGATTTATCCACTACTTCCCCTGTAACAGAAAGTTGCACACACGAACGCGGGTTTTCTTCCATTTCAATGATGGAGGTGCGCCCTGTTAATCGAATGATGGAATCAATATTAAGTTGTTGATCAGACATGATTTTGGTTACAGCAGCCAATTGTGCTGCCGTTAAAACCTCGCCCAAAACATTGATAATATAGCGTTGTTTTCTTTGGGCTTTAACCCAATTTTCATAATCTGGAATAGAGATGGGAATGAATTTTACTTTTATGCCGAGTTCGTATCCTTTAAACAATAAATCTTTTAAAACCGGACCGGAAGTGGAACCTGTTTTTATTTGAAATAAAATACCTAAAGAAAGTGTATCGTGAATATCCGCCTGACCAATGTCTAAAATAACCGCGTCATACGTTGCTAAAACGGAGGTTAAACCAGCTGTAACTCCCAATTTATCTTGACCTGAAACTTTCAGTAATATTATTTCTTTATCTTCCATTTTTGACGCCATTGATTATAATGCAAAAATCGGTAAAGTATTGGTTAAATGAAAGGATATGGGTGAATTTTTATAATATCAAAAATATATACATAAAAATTAGAAGCACAAAATCCCATTTCAGAAGCTATTTTGTCCCGCTCTCGCCTTTATCTGCCTTGCCCTCCGGGACTGCGGCAGGATATCGGCTCCATCGGGGCTAAAATTGACAATTAGTTTTTCAGTTGTGGTTTTTACTTTTCTCAAGTAAACTGTATTTCAATTATTAAGTAAAAAAAAGATTTAAAAAGTAATAAGCACACGAAACGTATTTTTCATATAAAAAAATGAATGACAGCTATTTACCCCCCCATTTATTACTCTATTTTTTTCCAACGGTATCAAATCCATCAAATGATTTGGTTTAATATCAAAATAGCTACAAATTTTTTCTACGTAACAAGCCCAGGAGTGGCTGTTTCGATTTTCAATTCTGGAATAGGCGGATTGTGAAATATTCAAATATTCTGCGACTTCTTCTTGCGATACTCCTTTGTTTTTTCGCAGGGCTTTTATTTGTTTTCCAATGGCTACATTCATATTATTAAGTTTTGGCATTTAAAAAGTAAAAGTATAAAATTATTTTGATTACTTTTATGCAAAATAAGGGTAAAAATACCCGATATTCGCATAAGACTATTTTTCAATACCATGTAAGTTTGTCAAACAAATTTATTGTTTAACAAAAAAAATAAAATTATGAAAAAAGTATTTTTCTTAGGTTGCCTTTTGTTTATGACAACTGCAATTTTTGCACAAGATTCAACACTTGAACGTAGACGACCAGGTTGTAGACAATGGACTATCTCAATTTTTGGGTACACAATTCTTGAGCACAATTTGATGCTTGTAAAAATTCCGATGGGAATTGGGATTGGGGTGGAAATGGTTCAACACCTAATGTGCCTTAAACTATTTTTTGGGGCGTAATAGCCCCAAATTTTTTAAATATTTTTAATTAAATTTAAATGAAAAAAATGAAATTATTTATTTTAACAATTTTATGCTCTGTACAATTGTTGAACGCTCAAGATACTATAAAATTAAAAGAAATTACATTAAAAAAAACTGTAAAATTAAAACCATTACTAAAAAAAATAAAATATAATTTAGTTAATGATATAGATACATTAGCCACTAATTTTAAAATAGAGCAATTTTCCTCTATTAATAATTCAGAACTTTTCAATATAAATGATACACTAATATTAAAAATTAAAAGTTTTAATAATAAATTCACAAAAAAATATCCAAAACATATAATAAAATTAATAGAAGATATAAATAATACTCGATTTAAAAATTATATTGAAAATTCTTCTCCAATTGGTTGGATTAGTAATTATCCTCTTCGGAAAAATCTTAACACAATTGAATTAGATTTCATTAAAAACAATAAATATTATAAATACAATCATGAAAAAATTAATGACAGTATAAATATTCTAAATTTTAAATCAGATAGTACTTACGTAGGATATATATTATACAATTGCAAAACATTTAAACCTAAAAGAATTTCTTATGAGTCAATTTTTCCATATGAATTTACACACTCTAGTTCACAAAATTTAAATAGCAATTTAACTTTTAAAAGTACTTGGACGTATTTAGTTGAAAAAGTAAATATTCAATTTATTGAAATTAAAAATAAGTTAGCATTATCAAAAATTACTATAACAGAAAAAATTGAGAATTTTAAATATGAAAGCTATGATAAAAAAGGAAATTTAATATTTAATGACAAAAATGATTATGAGACAATATTTAATTTAATTCGATGAAAAAAATTAAATATTTATTATACCTTTTACTATTTATTATTGGAAGTTCCATTTTATATGATAAATTCCGACCTGATATTCTTGAATTACAAAATATAAATAACTCAACATATGATAGAACTAAATTTGAAAAAGGTAAACATATCTTTATATATTTCTCTCTAGGTTGTGGCAAATGTTCAAGTTTGATTAAAAAGATAGAAAGTAATAGAAAATATCAGAAAAATCAGAAAATTTGGTATGTAACAAGTCATAGCAATGTTGAGAATATAAAATTTTATTGTAAACGAATCGGAATAAAAGACTTAAGTGTAATTTTAATTGATAATCATAATTCTATTGAAAAAATTTTTAAACTCAATTTTGTTGTAAATTATCCAACAATATGTATTTATGACAAAAAAATGAAAGTAAGAGAAGTAATAGAAAATATAGATGAAAACAAATTCTTTTGTCAAATAATTAAAATTAATAATTGAAGATAAAAATAAAATTGACTTTTAAGATGAAATTAAAGAAGATGAGAATATATCTAACATAGTCCAAGGAGATGGTCCATGTGAGGGTCCGTGGACTATTTCAAATTATTTTCGAGAAAAAAAGTTAGAAATAACTATATATGATATGAATGGTGAAAAAAAATTCTTTAAAAAAATAAATTTAAATTTAGATAATGAAAAAAAATCATCAAAATCTGAAGAAGTAACAGTAGAAAATATTAATTTAGCTCCAAATAAATATATTTTAAGTATAGACGATGGCAATCAATTACAAAAACAAATCATCATTATAGAATAACAGCCTTATATATCAACTAAAATGAATCATTATGAAAAAATTATTATTAATTCCCGTATTATTTTTATTATTAATAAGTTGTTCCAATAATAGCGACGAAGAAACTCAACCCAATTTATTGATTGGAGAGTGGAAACTTTCAGAAAAAATCATCGATGATGGAGGTGGAACAAATCCTGTATGGATGCCAATTACAGACGGTTATGATTTTGTTTTTCTTGAAGATAATAAATTTTATACTACAAAATTCTTGGGAACATCTGGTTGCGCTGGAGGTACTTATACTGTAGCAGACGGAATAATAACCTTAACTTTTTATTGTGGCAACACAACAATTCCTAATAAATTTAAAATATACTCTAACACCTCAAACGAGTTGATAATGGGTAATGTAAACTGTGATGAAGGATGTGAAGAAAAGCTAAAAAGAATAAATTAGATTTTTGTTAATTTTTAAAACTCAAATTGCGCATAGACTTTAATAAGAAGTTAATGCGCAATTTTTTTTTATTTATTTCTCCAACAACTGCAACTGGCTTTTCAATCGTTCGGTTATCAATCCCATTATTCGTCTGTTGATGGCAGATGCATTCGTTGCATAATCAGTGTATTCTTGTTGGGTAAACAAACCAACAACAGTGCCTTTTAAAGTGTTTTTTAAAGTGATGTCTTTTTGCAAGGCATTGTCTATAAAAATTGATTTTTTGGCTAAGCCTAATTCATAAAATGAATTTTTTTGTTGCTGGATATAGGTTGTAAAAATAGCAAGTAACAAATCATTTTGAAGTTTTAATATGGGGCGAAGTGTATTGTTTTGAAAGAATTCCTCCATTGAAGCTACCTCATTTTGTTGACCAAATGCACTGCCTCTTAGGGTTAGCAAACCAGCGTCTCTTGTTTCCATTTTTTGTTTTGTCTATTGCCAAAGATAGGCAAATTAAAAAATTTCTAGCTCAAAATTTTAAAAAATAAAGCTCAATAATAGGTATTATTGAGCTTAACATTAATTATAAATGAGCTTGAATTTACGAAGCTATTTCCAAACGCTTCAATAAATTTTTATTTAGTGCTTCTTCGGTGTAGGTTCTATCAATATGCAATGCCGTTTCATCAGAGCTTGGTAAATCGTACATAGCGTCTGTTAGTATTGCTTCACATAACGAACGAAGTCCTCTTGCGCCCAGTTTGTATTCCAACGCTTTATCTACTATAAAATCGAGTGCGTCATCATCGATAGTGAAAACAACCTCATCCATTTTAAATAGTTTGGTATATTGCTTGATCAACGCATTTTTTGGATCGGTTAAAATGGAGCGTAACGTAGCTTTATCTAAAGGATCCATGTGTGTTAATACAGGAAGTCTTCCAATAATTTCGGGTATTAATCCAAAATCTTTGATGTCTTTCGGTATGATGTATTGCAACAAATTATCTTTATCGATGTTGTCTGTATTTTTGGAAGTACTGTATCCAACAGCCGTTCGGTTCAATCGTTTCGAAATAATTCGTTCAATGCCGTCAAAAGCGCCACCTGCAATAAAAAGAATATTTTGGGTGTTCACTTCTACAAATTTTTGATCGGGATGTTTACGTCCTCCTTTTGGTGGCACGTTAACAACGGTTCCTTCCAATAATTTAAGCAACGCTTGCTGCACTCCTTCACCAGAAACGTCACGCGTTATGGATGGATTATCACTTTTGCGGGCAATTTTGTCTATTTCGTCAATAAAAACAATGCCTCTTTCGGCTTTATCTACATCATAATCGGCGGCTTGTAACAAACGAGTTAGAATACTTTCCACATCTTCGCCTACATAACCTGCTTCGGTTAGAACCGTTGCATCGACAATAGCTAAAGGTACATCAAGCATTCGGGCAATGGTTTTGGCAACCAATGTTTTTCCAGTTCCGGTTTGCCCAACCATAATGATGTTGCTTTTTTCTATTTCGACATCATCATTAGTTTGCAATTGCATCAATCGTTTGTAATGATTGTAAACGGCAACCGACATTACTTTTTTGGTTTGATCTTGACCAATTACATATTCATCCAAAAAGGCACGAATATCTTTTGGCTTACGCAAAACAAGATCAGTTGAAGACTTAGTCAATGCGTTTGACTTCATTTCTTCGAGAACAATTCCGTGTGCTTGTTCTATACAATTGTCACATATATGGGCATCTACTCCTGCAATCAACAAATTGGTTTCTGCTTTTTTTCTTCCGCAGAAGGAACATTCAAATTTTTCTTTTGCCATTTTGTTTAGTTAAAAGTCATCATGTCGAAAGTCATAAAGTAGCTGCTTTGCTTTAAACTTTAGGACTTTCGACTTTCGACTTGTATTTATCTTCTTAATACTTCATCAATCATTCCGTATTCTTTGGCTTCGTCTGCAATCATCCAATAATCGCGTTCAGAATCTTTGAAAACCCTGTCAAATGTTTGTCCGGAGTGTGATGAAATGATTTTGTACAATTCGTCTTTTAATTTCAACATTTCTCTCAAATTGATTTCCATATCTGATGCTACCCCTTGCGCGCCACCAGATGGTTGGTGAATCATAACTCTTGAATGTGGCAATGCCGAACGTTTACCAGCAGCTCCTGCACAAAGCAAAACAGCTCCCATAGATGCAGCCATTCCGGTGCAAATGGTTGCTACGTCTGGCTTGATATATTGCATGGTATCATAAATTCCCAAACCAGCATAGACGCTTCCGCCTGGTGAATTCAAATAAATTTGAATGTCTTTTGAAGCATCTACACTTTCTAAAAATAGTAATTGAGCCTGAACAATATTTGCAATTTGGTCATCAATACCTGTTCCAAGAAAGATGATTCTGTCCATCATTAATCTTGAAAAAACGTCTAGTTGAGAAATATTCAATTGACGTTCTTCAATGATGTATGGCGTCATGCCAATCGGGTTCATGGCACTTACTATTTTGTCATAATACATGGCGTTTACACCTTGGTGTTTTGTTGCGTATTTTTTAAATTCTTTCGACATCTCGAGTGATGCTCTTGTGTTTTTACCGTAATTCATTTTTTAAGTTTTTGAGTTTCAAAGTTAGTGAGTTTCAAAGTAATTAATTTAATTACCAATATCTAGTTGGTTTTGCCTTTTTCCAAATGCCTTTCTCTTAGCCCAGATAGAAGTGGAAATCCTTTTTTGAAAAAAAATAATTTTTCTTGACATAAAAAAGCGACCAACGGAAGCTCTTTTTATGGCTTAGAAAAATATTTTTTTTCAAGAAAGATTGGAACGAATAGCTGGATTGGCTTCTAAAAAAATTGAGCATCAAAATTACTCATTCTGACGCTCAAATATACTAAAATTATATTAAAATTATTCGTTGTACATTGCTGCAACAAATTGTTCGTATGTAACTTCTTTGGTTGTTGGGTTTGCCTTTTCTTTGAAAAGTTGCAACATTTTATCTGAAACCACTTGGTCTGATAAACGCTTAACTTCTTCTTGGTTTGAAAGTACTTTGGCAACAATTCCTTCTATTTCTTGGTCGGTTGGATTGGTGTTTCCGAACTGCGCCATTTGTTGACGTATTGCCTTAGATGTAAATGACTTAAGATCTTCAAAAGTGACTTGAATATTACTTTGTGACAATGCTTTTCCTTCAATTAATTGAAAACGCAATCCTTTTTCTGAGCGGTCATATTCTACAGCAGCTTCTTCTGGACTTAGTTGTTTTTCACCAACGGTTTGAAGCCATTTAATTAAAAATTCTTTCGGTAAATCAAATTTAGTATTTTCGATTAAGAAATCTTGAACATCTGCCATTAACTTTTGATCGGCTTGTTGTTCAAATTGTTTTTCAGCGTCTTCTTTTATTTTAAGTTTTAATTCTTCAACAGAAGAAACGGTACCTGGTCCGAAAAGTTTGTCGAACAATTCCTGGTTTAATTCGGCGGCTTCACGAGCAATTACTTCGTCTATCGTGAACGTTACTTCAACGTCTAAACCGTGAACGTCATCATGAGAAATATTTAAATAATCCATCAATTTATGGTCGTCATTAAATAAACCTTTGGTATTTAAAGTAACTACATCACCTACTTTTTTCCCGATGAAGCTTTTGGCTGTTTTAGGATCTTTTAGTTCTTCTAGGTCAAATGTTGTTCTGTTATTGATGCCTTCTGCTTCGTTAGCAAAGGTTCCTGCTATATCATTTCCTTTAGCAACTTCGTGCTGCGATATGATTTTTCCGAATTGTTTTTGGATTCTTGCAACTTGGTCGTTCAACATTTTATCATCTGCCTTTACTTGGTATTTGATGATGTTGTTTTTTGCCTCCAAATTGATTTCGAATTCTGGCACCAGTCCAATTTCGTATTCAAAAGTTAATTCTTCGGCATTCCAATCGAAATTTTCGTTTAATTTAGGAAGCGGCGTTCCTAAAAGATTTAGTCTTTCAGATTCTACAAAACGCTTTAACGCTAATTCAACAACTTTATCAACTTCTTCTATTTTGATAGCTTTTCCGTATTGTTTTTCTACTAAGTCTTTTGGAACTTGACCTTTACGAAAACCTTTTACTGTTGCTAGAGGCATTTTTTCGTTGATTCTTTTAGCAACTTGACCTTTATAATCCATGTGAGGAACGGTCATCACAATAACTTCATTTACTGCGTCTATTGCAACTCTTTTAATATCCATGATGATGTTAATTTACATAATAAAATTGGGTGGCAAAAGTAGTTCTTTTTTGCCACCCAAACAAGTTTTTTTAAAGGATGATTTATTGCTTTTTTTCGATGAGTTTGTACACAATGGATTGAGAAACCGAAAGCAAAACACTGAACCAAAGCGCAGACCAAAAGGAATATACATGAAATCCGTCTACAAAATGATCGCAAATCATCATTATAACAGCATTGATTACCAATAAAAATAATCCGAGTGTAAAAAAAGTTACAGGTAACGTAAAGAAAACAAAAATGGGTTTTACAAAAATGTTTAACAATCCTAAAACAATGGCTACATAAATAGCTGATGTAAATTCTTCAACTACAATGCTCTTTTTCATTAATGTAGCTAATAGCATTACTAAAAGTGCAGTGATTAAAATTCTAATTAATAATTTCATCTGAATTGATTTTGGTTAAAAAAGGGAGGGTTATTTCAAAAAATGCTTTTGGGTTTTCGGCATGAAGCCAATGCCCAACATTTGGAATCGTTTCAAAAATGGCTTTTGGGAAATGGTGTTTGATCGATTCAAAATCGGAATCAAGGATGTAGTTTGAATTTCCACCTCTGATAAATAATGTAGGTTTTTGGAAAATCGATCGATTTGGCAATGCCTTCCCTATTTCTTCAATTTTCGCATTAAAAACAGGAAGATTAAATCGAAAAGCCAGTTGTTTTGGGGTAACCCAAAATAAATTTTTGAGTAAAAATTGACGGGTACCAAAATCAGGAATATACGGATAAAGCGTTTCTTCTACATCTGATCTTGAAGGTTGTAAAGAAAAATCGATGGCGTTTAATCCTGCTAAAATTTCTTGGTGATGGGGTGCGTAATATTTGGATCCGATGTCGGCAACCACACATTTTTCGATTAAATTTGGATGGGTCGTTGCCAAAAGCATTGCAACTTTTCCTCCCATAGAATGACCGATAATTTGGGTTGAAATGATGTTTTTATCCGAACAATAAGTAACCACATCTTGAACCATCGCTTCATAAGAAAAATCATCCGAGTGAAAACTTTTTCCGTGATTCCGAAGGTCGATTATGTGCACATTGAAACCTGCTGTTTGATATTGCGATCCGAGTGTTTTCCAATTATCAGACATTCCCATAAAACCATGAATGATTAATAGATTTTTAGAACTTTCTGATGTGTAAATTAAACTATTTAATACTTGATGTTGCATTTATTTTAATTTTTGCAAATACATATTTACTACATTTTCCAACCCAAGATACAATGCCTCTGAAATGAGCGCATGACCAATTGACACTTCGGCAAGATGCGGAATATTTTGATTGAAAAACTGAATGTTATCCAAACTTAAATCGTGTCCCGCATTAATGCCTAAACCAAGTTCGTGTGCTAATTTTGCCACATCAATATAGGGCTGAATGCCGTTTTTATTTCCCAATTGGTATTCATGAGCAAAGGCTTCCGTGTATAATTCGATTCTATCCGTCCCCGTTTTTTGAGCTCCTTCAATCATTTCATTTATTGGATCTACAAAAATGGAAGTTCTGATATTATTTCTTTTGAATTCTTGAATGACTTCTATTAAATAACTTTGATTTTTGACCGTGTCCCAACCTGCAGACGAAGTAATGGCTCCAATAGCATCTGGTACTAACGTAACTTGAGTAGGTTGGCATTCTAACACCAAATCGATAAAATTGTGCAACGGATTTCCTTCTATATTATATTCGGTTGTGATTATTGCTTTTAAATCGCGTGCATCTTGGTAACGAACATGGCGTTCATCTGGTCTTGGATGAATGGTAATTCCTTGTGCGCCAAATTTTTGGATATCTTTTGCAACCTGAATTAAGTCGGGCACGTTTCCGCCACGCGCATTTCTTAAGGTTGCTATTTTATTAATATTTACACTTAATTTTGTCATTGTAAAAATATAGATTAAATTTCATTTGTTAGAATAGCACAAAAATACAAAGTAAAATAAGGTATTATGTGCTAAATTTTGATTATTTTGCACCAATATTGACACATTTTAATGATGACCGAGATTAACGACTATATTACCAATAATTATAAAGCTTTCCCGAGTACTGAAAAAGTTGCTGAGATTCAAGATTTTTTTGTTGAGGAATCTTTTTCGCATTTTCCAGTTATTGAGGAGGGAATTTTTATTGGAAATATTTCAGCCGAGGAGGTGGAAGTTTTCGATTTTTCGAAATCAATAATTGATTACAAGTATACTTTGGAACCTTTTTTTGTTCGAAAACAAATGAATTGGCTCGATGTTTTGGAAGTTTTTTCAAAAAATCATTCGAATCTAGTACCTATTTTAGACGAAGAAAATACCTATATTGGTTATTATGAAATGAAAGATATCATTACTTTTTTTTATGATACGCCTTTTATTAAAGAGCATGGAACAAGTATTGTATTGCAAAAGAACAGTTTGGATTTTTCAATCAGTCAAATCAGTCAAATTGTAGAAAACAACAATGCCAAATTACTTGGATTGTTTATTTCGGAAGCCAATCCTGCTATGATTCAAGTAACATTGAAAATTGGATTTGGTAGTGTTAATGAACTGATTCAATCATTTAGACGCTATGAATATGACATCATTTCAGATCATGATGAAGACAATTATTGGAACAATTTAAAAGAACGATCTGATTATTTAGACAAATATTTGAATATTTAAAAAATGAAAGTAGCAATTTTTGGGCAATATTATCAAAATGACACTCGACCAATTATTCGAGATATCATTGTTTTTTTTGAAGCCAACCAAGTAGAAATGGTGATTGAAAAAGAATTTTTAACCAATCTTTACAAAGAGGATATGGTTCAAAAAGAATACAAAACGTTTTCTAAACATACCGATTTAGATTCAAGTTTTGACATCATGATAAGTATTGGTGGTGACGGAACAATATTGAGAGCTGCTGCTTTTGTTAGAGATTTAGGCATTCCTATTTTGGGTGTCAATGCAGGAAGATTGGGTTTTTTAGCGAAAGTTCAAAAAGAAGATATTGAAACATTCCTTCAAATTGTTTTAGAAAAAAAATATACCATTTCAGAACGAACCGTTTTAGGTTTGCAAACGTCACCAAAAAATACAAAAATAGACGATCTTAGTTTTGCGATGAACGAAGTGACGGTAAACCGAAAAGATACCACGTCGATGATCACGATTGAAACCTATTTGAATGGCGAATATCTAAATTCGTATTGGGCTGATGGTTTAATTATTTCTACTCCTACTGGATCTACTGGTTATTCGCTTAGTTGTGGCGGACCCGTTTTAACTCCCGAAGTCAAAAGTTTGGTCATTACACCAATTGCTCCGCACAATTTAACTGCCCGACCCCTTGTCATTCCTGATGATACTGAAATCGAATTACGTGTTTCTGGGCGAGAAGAAAATTATTTAGTTTCTTTAGATTCTAGAACCGAATCTGCTAGTAACAACACCGTATTAAAAATTAAAAAAAGATCATTTACTATTAAAATGGTCGAAATACCCAATGAAACGTTTCTAAAAACACTTCGAAACAAACTACTTTGGGGAGAAGATAAACGAAATTAACTACCAACATATACTACAAACTAGCCTTTTACGTTAGTAAATGGTCCTATAATTATTTTAGGAGTAAATTATTTTAAACACGTGTTAATTAATTTTTTATAAATCCATTTTTGATGTAAAATGAGTATCTATAATTGTTATATTTGCATGCTATTTTTCAATTGATGAAGAACCTATTTTTATTCTTTAGTTTATTCACTTTTTTGTCTTCAAATGCTCAAATTCATGAAATTGGAGTGTTTTTAGGTGGAAGCAACAGCATTGGTGATGTAGGTTCGACGAGCTATATTAATCCAAACAGTGCCGCTTTTGGATTGGTTTATAAATGGAATAAAAGTACAAGACATTCTTGGCGATTTTCTTACAATCAAACGACACTTAAAGGAAATGATCTTGATTCTAATGAAGAAGCTCGAATGGCTCGAGGTAAAAATTTTAAGAATGATTTAAAAGAATTTACACTTGGATTAGAATTCAATTTTTTTGATTTTGACCTTCACTTGTTTGACAGACAAATCACACCTTATATATATTCGGGCGTTTCGTTTTTGAAATATGATGAAATTTATATTTTAGGTCGCGATTCCCGTCTTGATTATGGAAGTACAACTTTTGCCATTCCCATTACGGTAGGCGTTAAGTCCAATATAACCCGACACATTGTTTTGGGTGCAGAAGTAGGTGCTCGAGGTTCATTTACTGATAATTTGGATGGAAGTAATCCTGAAAACGAAAATTTTACTACATTGCGGTTTGGAAACAAAAACAATAAAGATTGGTATATGTTTTCTGGAATAACACTAACCTATACATTTGGTGAAAAACCATGCTTTTGTAACGATTAAATTATGAGTTTAGAAACATCAATAAATAAAGAAAATATACCATCTCATGTTGCCATTATTATGGACGGCAATGGTCGATGGGCTAAACAAAAAGGATTACTTAGGGCTTTAGGACATGAAAACGGCACTAAATCCGTTAGAGTTACAGTGGAAACATGTGCTAAACTTGGCGTTAAAAACCTAACACTATATGCCTTTTCTACAGAAAACTGGAACCGCCCTATTCATGAAGTGGAAACACTCATGAAACTTTTGGTTAATTCTTTGAAAAATGAATTAAAAACACTTCAAAAAAACAATATCAAGCTCAATTCTATCGGAAATCTTGAAAGGCTTCCAAAGAGTATTCAAACAGAATTAAAGGAAGTTATTGACTTAACCGAAAACAATACTGCGATGACGCTTACCCTTGCATTGAGCTATGGATCAAGGGAAGAATTATTAAATGTTGTTAAAAATATTAGTAATAAAGTTAAAAATAATATAATTTCAATAGACAGTATTGATGAATCAATTATAAATCAGCATCTTTACACGCACAATTTACCAGATGTCGATTTATTAATTCGAACAAGTGGTGAACATCGAATAAGTAATTTTTTATTATGGCAAATTGCGTATGCCGAATTATATTTCACAGATGTACTTTGGCCAGATTTTAGAGAAAATGATTTATACGAAGCTATTATTAGTTATCAAAAAAGAGAAAGACGTTTTGGAAAAACAAGTGAACAAATTAAATAAAGAAAGCATTTTGAATAATTTTATTAAAGTAATTATCATCCTATTTATTGGGAATTTATCTTTTGCACAAGAACGAATCCCATTTGATCAAGGAACAAAATATATATTAGCAGACGTTGATGTTACGGGTAAAATAACCTTTAACAAACAAACCGTCATCACTTTTGCAGGATTGGAAAAAGGACAAAGTATTGTAGTTCCGGGCGAAGAAATTAGTAATGCTATTAAAAAACTTGGAAAACTTGGATTGTTTAGTGATATAGACTTTTATGCAACCAAAATTGTTGGCGATAGTATTTATTTAGAATTAAATATCAACGAGTTACCAAAACTGAATGATGTAAAAATTGTTGGGGTAAAAAAAGCTAAAGTCGAAGAATTAATTAAAGAAAATAGCTTGACAAAAGGTAAAATTGTCAATGAAAATCTGATTACAACTACCAAAAATTATTTAGAAAATAAATATAAAAAAGACGGTTATTTTAAAACAAAAGTAAACATCAATACCGTTCAAGATACGGTGGCTGGCAATTTAGTAAACATGGTTGTTTACATTGACAAAGGTGAAAAAGTAAAAATTAGTGAAATTACCTTTGAAGGAAATGAGGTGTATGAAGACAAAAAACTTCGTTCTTTCATGAAAAATACCAAGCAAATAAACCCAATCAGAGTCTTGAAAGCATCGAAATATGTTAAAGATAAATACAAAGAAGATTTGGTTTCTATTGTTGATAAATACAAAGAACGCGGTTATAGAGATGCGCGTGTTGTAAAAGATTCTGTTTTTCTAAAGAGTGACAAAATTGCCATCAATATAAAGGTAGAAGAAGGAAGAAAATATTATTTTGGAAATATAAAATTCTTAGGAAATACTGCCTATCCTGATAATTTCTTAAGTAGAGTTGTTGGAATAAATAAAGGCGATACCTATAATGGTGTATTGTTTGACAAACGAATTTCTGATAAGAAAAAACCAGACGGTGACGATTTGGTAAATTTATATCAAAATAATGGATATTTATTTTCAAACATCAACGCAGTTGAAGTAAAAACTGCTAATGATAGTATTGATTTTGAAGTACGAATTACAGAAGGGCCACTCGCCTATTTTAACAAAGTGACCGTTAGTGGAAATGACAAAACAAACGATCAAGTTATTTACAGAGAATTAAAAACTCGTCCGGGAGAAAAATGGAATAAAGAAGAAGTTATCAGAACCATTCGAGAGCTAGGACAACTCGGTTTTTTTGACCCTGAAGCTATTTCGCCCGATGTAAAAAACCCTGACCCCGTTGCTGGAACTGTAGATTTAGATTGGAAAGTTGTTGAAAAAGGATCGAGTCAAATCGAACTTCAAGGAGGTTACGGTGGAGGTGGATTTATTGGAACTTTAGGCCTTTCATTCAATAACTTTTCAGCAAAAAATCTGTTTAAGAAAGATGCCTATACACCTTTACCAATGGGTGATGGACAAAAAGTATCGTTGAGAGCTCAAGCAAGTACATTTTTCCAAACCTATAGTGTTTCGTTTTCAGAACCTTGGTTTGGCGGTAAAAAACCAGTGAGTTTTTCTACCTCATTATCACATAGTAAACAATTTTTATATACCGGTATGACGAGTTCTGTTGATAGAACAAAAAGCTTTAACATCACGTCATTATCCGTTGGATTAGCAAAAAGATTGACTGTTCCAGATGATTTCTTTGTGCTGTCAAATGCGTTGAGTTTTCAATATTATGATTTAAATAATTACAACACAGGATTGTTTACTTTTGGAGACGGAGCTTCTAGAAACCTTGCTTTTACTTCTTCATTGACTAGAAACAGTAAGGGAGATAACCCAATTTTCCCAACTAAAGGTTCGGAATTTAGTTTCACTGCTAAATTTACATTGCCTTATTCTATGTTTAACAAAATAGATTATGGTAATTTAAAAAATCAAATCGAATATAAATTACGAAATAAATCGGATGGTTATTTTGGTATTGATGATACGTACATTAATACTGGAGATTTAATCAAACAAACTACTTTAAACGGACAATCTGGATATATTAAAGTTAGTGAAGATAGCTTTGCTAATGCAGATGTGGACCAAGGACTTGTTGATCAAAAAAAATTTAATTGGTTAGAATATTATAAATTCAAATTCAAAGGCGATACCTATTTGCGATTATTTGGAACGCCACAAAAAGCATTAGTATTAAAAGCACTAGGCGAATTTGGATATTTGGGAGCTTACGATAACAATCGTGGATTGGTTCCTTTTGAGCGCTTCTTTTTGGGTGGCGATGGTTTAGCAAATTTTGCTCTTGACGGCCGTGAAGTTATCCAACTTAGAGGTTATCCAAATCAATCATTATCTTCTCAAAACGGAGGTACTATTTACAATAAATTCTCGTTAGAATTACGTTATCCAATTACATTAAAATCATCTGCTTCCATTTATGTTTTAAGTTTCCTAGAAGCTGGAGGTTCATATGATAATTTTAAAGCATATAATCCGTTTATATTGCAACGTTCAGCCGGATTTGGATTGAGAGTATTTATGCCAGCCTTTGGATTATTAGGAATTGATTTCGGAAATGGTTTTGATGCCGTTCCTGGATTAACAAAACCAAATGGTTGGGAAACACATTTCATTATTGGACAACAATTTTAGTATATTTGCAACTCATTAAAAAAAATATAATCATGAAAAAATATATTTTATTAATTTTCGCCTGTATTTTATCAGCGCAAACTGCCCATTCTCAAGGAAAGGGAGTTAAAATTGGATACATTGATATGGAGTATATTTTGGAAAAAGTGCCCGATTATGCTGAAGCAAAAAATCAATTGGATGCCAAAGCTGAAAAATGGAAGCAAGAAATTGAACTGAAAAAAATTGAAATCAATAAGTTAAAAGAAACGCTTAAAACCGAAAAAGTACTTTTAACCAAAGAACTTATTGAAGAAAGAGAAGAAGAAATTGCCTTTTTGAACAACGAACTTTTAGACTATCAGCAAAAAAGATTTGGACCAAGCGGTGATTTAATCATTCAAAAAGCGGTTTTAATAAAACCTATTCAAGATCAAGTTTTTAATGCGGTTCAAGATTTTGCAGAAGCTAAAAAGTTTGATTATATTTTTGATAAATCATCAGACATGACGATGCTTTTTGCTGCAAAACGACTTGACATAAGCGACCGAATTGTAACAGTTTTAACCCGCGCTGAAAAGAGAGAGGAAATGACCAAAAAACAATTGAAAGCTTTAGAAGAAAAAGAAAAGCAAGAAGATATGTTGATGGATAATCCAGAATTGGCTGAAAAACAAAAATTAGCTGAAAGTAAAAAAGAAGAAAGACAAAAACTAATCGATCAAAAGAAAGCTGCTGTCGAAGAAAAGAAAAAAGCATTTGAGGATAAAAGAAAAGCAGCCTTAGAGGCAAAAGAAAACGCAAAAGTTGGCACAGTTTCTGATAATGGTACTAAAGAAGCAGCTGCTAAAAAGATTGAAGATAAAAAAGCCGAACAACAAAAGAAGGTAGATGCAGCAAACGAAGCCAGAAACAAAGTACAAGAAGAGCGCAAAAGAATCAGCGAAGAAAGAATTAAAGCATTAGAAGAAAAAAGAAACAAAACAATCAAAACGAGAGATTCAATCAAAAAAGCGAGAGAAGAACAAATTAAACAAAAATAGAAACCCAAAAATTAACTCGATAAATTAAATTACAACAAAATGAAACAAATTAAAACATTAGTTATAGCAGTAGTAGCATTTTTCGGAATGCAATCAATGAACGCTCAAACAACCGTTGCGCACGTAGATGTGAACGAATTAACCTCTAAAATGCCTTCTATTTTAGACGCTCAAAAACAATTGCAAAAATTAGGCGAAACTTACAACGCAGAATACAATGCAATGGTTACAGAATACAAAACAAAAATCGAAAAATACGAAAAAGAAGGAGCAACTGCTACTGAGGCTGTAAACCAATCTAGACAAACAGAAGTGCAAGATATGGCTAAAAGAATCAGCGAGTATCAAGAAAATGCTCAAAAAGAATTGCAAACTAAAGAAGGCGATTTAATGAAACCACAAATCGAAAAAATTAAAGCTTCTATCCAAAAAGTTGGAAAAGCAAAAGGTTTTAAATATGTACTAAACAGTGCAGACGGTACACTTCTTTTAGCAGATGGTACTGATATCACAGCTGAAGTGAAAAAAGATTTAGGATTTTAATCGCATCCTACCAAAATACTTTAAAACTGTTCAATCAAATTGAACAGTTTTTTTTTACATTTGTTTTATGATAAACAACCATCCTATCGGACTTTTTGACTCAGGAATTGGAGGCACATCCATCTGGAAAGCCATTCATCAATTGCTGCCGAACGAAAATACGGTGTATCTTGCCGATAGCAAAAATGCCCCTTATGGTATCAAATCAAAAGACGAAATCATCCAATTATCATGTAAAAACACCGAGCTTTTACTCAACCAAAATTGCAAATCCATTGTCGTAGCTTGCAACACCGCCACCACCAACGCCATCAAAGAACTCAGGCAAAAATATGATGTTCCCTTTATTGGTATAGAACCCGCCATAAAACCAGCAGCGCTTCATTCAAAAACACAAAAAATCGGAATCCTTGCCACCAAAGGAACGCTCAATAGCGAACTTTTCTATCAATCGGTAGAGAAATACAAAGACATCAAGATAATAGAGCAAATCGGTCACGGTTTGGTCGAATTAATAGAAAACGGCAACATCCATTCGCCACAAATGACGCAACTACTGCAAGCCTACCTTCTACCGATGATAGACGCCAACATCGATTATTTGGTACTAGGATGCAGCCACTACCCCTATTTAATTCCGCAAATACAAAAAATAATCCCAAGCTATATCCAAATCATCGACTCGGGCGAGGCGGTTGCCAAACAAACCAAAAACATCTTACAAGAAAAAACGGGTTTCAGAACAGAAGAAACACCCTCCAGCCATCAATTTTACACCAATACTGACCCAAAAGTCTTGTCAGAAATACTTGATAATCAATATAAGATTGTTCAAAAGGATTTTTAGAAGAACAAAATCCCCATTAAAACAAAACAAGTCCCGCTTTCCACTATAGCCCTCAATCAAAAAACTTTTTTTTCTAGCCATTGCCAAAGCTCCTAAAGTCGCGTTGCCAATACCTGAAAAAAATAGTTTTTTTCAATCGGGGCTGCCGTTTCAATCGGGTCTAAACATCCCAAAAAAATTTCATAAGAAAAGAAGCCGCAAAAAAACTACTTCACAAAATCCAAAACAACTTCCAAAGGGATATGATCAGATACGGTTGCAGCATCCTTTAGGGTATTAAAATCTTCATAAAACAAAACAGCTCTCTTTTTCGATACTTTGAAAATCGAGGTTTTAAACCAAATATTATCAAACTCAGAAGCCAAACAATTTAAGTTAACACACTTTTTTTTCAGGGAAGTTTTCTGATTTCTTTGTCTTTTCAAAATAATTCAAATTTAATAATTTTTGAAAACACTCTTTTAGTTTTTGACTAAATCTGCACTCTTTTTGCTGACGATTTACATACAGTACATAGTATTTTTTATTAATTCTTATTCAATAATTTAGTCTTTAATACATCGAATCGAAAACCCTCGGTTAGAGTTATCAATATAACTATCAATAATTGAAAATGAATCCATAGAACTGATATGAAAAGATTTGTTAACTGTTTGATTTGGATTTAATGAACATAACCAGCTTGCCATCAAACCCATTCCATAAAACCTACTAGAGCCAGTACGAACTCCTCCAGGAATTGCTTTGAAACCAAAAAAATTATTACTATAGTCTATTCCTCTCCAATGTTTATCATTCTCTTCTCTCAATCGATATCCACCTGTATTATATTCTCCTCCTAAATAATCATATAAAGATTTTATTTCTATTTCAGATGGAATATGATAACCTTCAGGAGCCAACCCCCTAGAGTCATTGACTGCATAAGAATTATACAGTTTTCCATAAATTGCTCCATGATCAGGATCATTATTATAATAGCACCATGCTCCATAAGTAATATTTTCCCATTCAGTTGGGCTTTTTACTTCAGGTATTTTATCACCATTTCTATATGTTGAAACGTCTAAATTTTTTGTTGTCCATTCTTGGCTCCCTATTTTAACAGTTTCTTTATCCTTAGTACAACGTATTGACAGACCGCATGATTTATTATTAACCTGCTTTAAAATATTTTCACTTTCATTGCTTAAACCATAAACTGATGCATGTTTTGAGTTTTTATATCCATCTTTAGTTAAACTATACTGTTCTGAACTCCAAAATTCAGAAATATTCCCTAATGCATAAAATTTTCCATCTTCAAATCGGTGACCAGAAGGAAGAGCTGTAAAACTACTATTGTTATTTGAAAATGAATTTGAATATTTCCACTTATCAGATTTGCTTTTTAATTTTGCCCCGGCTATTTTTTCTCCACCTAAATATTCAATTAATGAATCCCATTCAGATGTTGATGGAATATGAAACCCATCAGGAGCTAATCCTCTTGGGTCATTTACTGCATACCAGTTATATAATTTACCATATAAAGGTTCGCTTTTGGGGTCGTTATTATAGTAACACCAAGCTCCAGTTATTAATTTTGACCATTCACTAGGGTCTTTTACTTCTGGTATGACATCTCCATTTCTATATTTTGAGACATTTAAGTTTTTTGTTGTCCATTCTTGATTTCCAATAGTAACTATTTTTGATTCATCACTGATTGCCGAGACTTGAAATTTCACATTATCTCCTCTCAATTCTTCAAATTCCTCAAGAACATTCCAAGTTATTTGATGTCTTCCTGAATTAATTTTATAACCAACACTTCCATAAACTTTTTCTAACGGACCTAGCCAATTAACACCTCCATTTGTAGAAACAAATAAACTAACTTTGCTTGGTAATTTTGATTCCAAATCATATGTCACTATTATATTAGATTGCTCCTGTTTAAAACTGATATTGCTTACTTTTTGAGCAAAAGAAGTTATTGTAACATGACAAACTAAAAAACATAAAAAGAATTGATTTCTTACCATGTTAATGATTTCCATTTCTCTCCAATTTCATTACCAGGCATAACGTCAGGAGTCTGGGTTTTCCCAATTTTAAGCACTTCTTTACTAACTTGATAATTGACATCAGTAAACAAATCATTGAATGTTCTAGCTCCTGCATATTCTTTTAAATTTTTCAATAAAAAGTAAGTGAAATATCCCTGTTGCTTTTCTTTAAAAACTGCACTAGACTCGTTTCCTTTACTTGAAGTAAAAACTACAATATTACCTTTTACTGCATCTATTTTTGGTCTTACCTTAACCCCTTTCATAGCTACCAACTCTTTATTTCTTGCGCCACCAGAAAAACAAGCATCTAGTATAATTGTCGCTTTGTAACTTGGGAATTTTGTCAACTTTGTATATAAATCCGGAATAGAAATTCCATCTTGTGGATTGTTTCCGTTTACATCTACCGGGATTAAAAACGGTTCTTTAGTATTTTCATCCGGTAATCCATGCCCACTATAATAAAATAAAACTTCTGCTTTCCCTTTTTCAATTTCAATTGCCTTTTGCAACTTTTCTATATTTTGTTTTATCTGAGAACTTGTTGGGTCAATTAACAAATAAACTTGATCTTGCGGAAAACCTAAAGTCATTTTTGCATACTCTGAAAATATTCGCGCATCATTTGCTGCAAAATCAACATTTACTTCTTTGTCTAAACCATTTTGGTATTTAGCATAATCCTCACAACCAATTATTAAAGCATATTTTTTAGAATTAATAGGTAATCCTTTGGGGATTTCTTTATCTACATCACTTCGTAAAGAAGCTTCTATAATGTCAACTTTTACCTCTGCGCCAGCTTGAACAACAATTTTTTGTTGAGATAAAGCTTGATTTAAACTAAAACTTTTATCCCAATTTGAAGCATACTTATTGTATGATTCTTTCAAGTTTAATTTTATTGGCAAAGTACTAGCTGTATATTTAGAATTTAATATCATTTCATATTCAATACTTTTCTTATCCCCAGGAGCTAGTTTATCAAATTCTACAAAAGTTTCACCATTTGTGATATAAACATTGTCAGGCAATTTAATTGCTGCAGAAACTTTATTAGCAGCACCTTGACCTAAATTCTGAACTAATAATTGAATTGAAAAAGGTTTTTTTAACTCAAGGTTATTACTTCCTGCGTCGCCCGAAAAAATAACAAAATCTACAACTTTTATATCTGGAGCTAAAAATTTTCTAGTATTAACTAGCATAGTTACTTTTTCGGTACCAAAACCATTAGGTTCTTCTATTTCAATCGTAAACTCTACAGATCCATCAACTGTGTTGATATCACTAGTAATAAGCAACTCAAAAGCTTGTGTACCTCCAAGTTTACCAACTTTAAATAACGATTGTTTATTTTTAAAAGATATACCATTAACACTTCCTGTAGCCATTAATGAAGAATTAAGATTTAATGCATCTCCTTTTCCAGAATTACGTAATTTAAAAACAATACTGCATTTTTCATTTGCATTTATAGCATTATTTCCATCAGAATCTATGAAAGTCGGAGCTTCAATAAACTCTAATAAAGGTGGTTCAAATTTTTTACGAATATCGAATGAACCCGATGAAGATATTGCAGTATTCTGAGCAAAAGTTGTTATACTAAAAAGAACACAAACTAAATGTAAAATAGTTTTTTTCATGAATAATATTATATTATTAATCTAATTTATAGTGTAATTAAATACTTATTTTATTTGATGATGTGTCATTAATTCAAAAATTAATTTTTCTAATTCAATAACAGAGAATTGATGATACTTTTTATAAATAATTTTAGAATAATTTGAATAATTTGACTTATTATTCACTCCGGCTAATGATTTATAATTGCTGACTTTAGCACTTATACTTCCAATTGTTAAATTACATTTACTTGCCATTTCTCTACTTAATTCAATTTGCCTTTTCCTAGGAAAATTTTCATCAATTAATTTCATCAAGATTACTAAACATCTTAATTCATTAATATCATTCCAGTCAGAACTATCTTTGTAATTCATATTTAACTATTTAATTTTAATTAGAACTAATCCCTAATGCATCGAACTGAACAACCTGATTTCACCTCTGTATGATATCTTAATTGAGGTTCATAATAATTTTCATTATAACTTCGTATCCAAGAGCAACATTTAGAATCAGCATTAAATGTATCGCTCCAAAAACAAAAAGATATACCTATTGATTTGAAACCATCATCTCCAGGGAGAGATGTATTAAAGCGTTTACCACCTGGTAAAGCTGAAAAACCGCTAATATTATTACCTACATAGTTAAAATTATCCCAGTGAACATAACCCATCTCTTTCATTTTTACAGGAGCTAATTTTTCTCCTCCCAAATAATCTGTTAATATGGTCCATTCAATATCCGATGGTATATGAAATCCTTCAGGAGCTAATCCTCTGGGGTCATTTACCGCATACCAATTGTATAATTTACCATAAATCTCTCCGTTTTTTGGGTCATTTTTATAATAACACCAAGCACCTGTTGTTAACTTAGACCATTTTTCAATATTTGCAACTTCAGGAATGATATCACCATTTCTATATCTACTAACATCTAAATTTTTAGTCGTCCACTCTTGTGTTCCAATCTTAACTGTTTCAATATTGTCCCTTTTTGCTCTAACTTGGAATTTTATATCATCACCTTGCAACTCATCAAATTCATCTAACACATTCCAAATAATACTGTGTTTTCCTGAAATTATTTTATCACCAATATCTCCTAAAACTTTAGTCAAAGGTCCTTGCCAGGTTTTGCCACCATTTGTTGAAACATACAAACTTACTTTACAGGGTAATTTGGTTTCTAAATCATAAGAAACCACAATTGTACTTTGCACTTGGCGTGTAGTTATATTACTCACAGTTTGAGCATTACTTACAAAACATGTAAAAATTAGTAATAATAGTAACTTTTTCATTTTCATTATTTTACGATAAATAAAGAATGATATTCTACTTTTCGCTGATCAGGTGTAATAGAAAAAATCCAACTAAAAATAGCATCGTTAGTAGTAACTTGGTCTTTATCCATTTTTATAAAAGGAATTTCAGATTTTGTAAACACAAAAATCAATCTATTTGATTCCTTATCTTTAAAGTTAGTTTCCAATTCATAATCTACGTTGCCTAATGGAAATTTATAGGTTTTATTTGCTTGCAATGAAGTCTGTTTTTCATAAGCATTTGGAAACATTAAAATTGCTTCGGTATCACTCAAATTAAAAATAGTCAAATAACAATTCTGTGAGGTATTTAAAGAAAAACTTAAATTATCATGATTATTATAAACTGCTTTTAAATCTTCAATATTTGCATCAAAAGTTATATCGGGTTTAGTTTCATATTTTATAACTGCTGCATCAATTGTTATTTCTACATAAAGTTCAAAATCACTTTTTTTTACTGTTGCCTCGTTTACAATATAAAAGGACTCCACAGCTCCTTGAATTTCAGATTGAATATCTGAATTAAAGAACTGGGAGTAATCATTTTTTTCTTGACTTGTAAAAAGTAATTGATATGACTTTATGTTTTCACCAATACCTGCAGCTTTAAGTGCATTAATTTTAGCTTCTTTTAAAGCTATCTCCTTTGCTTGGTTAGGGCTAATATCTCCACTTATGTATGCCATACCCTTAACACCACTAACATTAACAATTTTTTGAGCAGATAAGGGCAATGAAAATAAAAAAAATAAACAAATTAGTCTATTTCCCTTTTGCCATTTTTTCCATTTCTGAGTTAAATACCTCTTCAAATTTCTTTTTATCATAATCCAATTGGAGTTTTTCATTTTTACTAATCTTTGCTTCAACTCCATCAATAATGGATTGCTTAGAAGTTTCAATAGATACCCAATATGAATATTTACCATCAGTTTCTTTATATATTTTTTCATCAATTACCCTAACATCAGATAGTGTTTGGTCTACAACTTCTCTTGCTAATTGTTCAAATTTATTTTCAAAATCTTGTTTATCACCAACGGTTCTTTGGTTAGTATATTGGTCTGTTACAGTTTTAATAATAACTTTAATATTTCCTGCTAATTCTGTTTTAGCATTTTGCAATGCTATTTTTTTAGATGTAGCTAAATCCTGACTTTTGCCAACTTGCTTTGCTCTAAAAAAATCTTTATCTGATTTATAACGAGTATCTGAAAAAGGAACTGCTATCTCTACCGCTTCTGTAGCTTTCTCAAGCGGTTGTGGAGTTTTACACGCTATTATTGTAAATAATAAACTTACTCCTAAACTGATAATTAATGATGATTTTCTTTTCATGATTTTTTTGTTTTTTTGTAAAATTTTGTTCGTTTTATTTTAACAAATATATAAATTTCTAAATTATTTCAAGATAATCTATATTATCTTTTAATTAAAAAAAATATTTTTACTTAATGAAAAAAGTTATTTTCTTAAATAATAGAATCTAAAATTTTAAAATTGTCTGTAAAAAAGAATTATATTTAATTGTTAATTGTTTTGTGTTTTTGCAATAAATTATTAATTAATATTAAGTAGAACATTTGCAACATCATCATAGGTTTTTAAATTACCTTTTGATATATGCATTCGAACCTTTTGTTTTTCAGTTGTGTTTTTTATAGTTAAAAAATCATCACCTTTTATAAAAGCTATTTTGTTATCAGCCGTTAATCCCCATAAAATGTTTTCAGTGTTTGGATTGAATTTTATTTTTTTAGTATATCTAAACAAAGCATTTGTATTTTTATCTACCAAAACCACATTGTTTAACGAAATTGGTTGATCATTTTCATCTACATATTCTGGATATATTTCAGCACCTGAAGGGTAACTTGTAGGGTAATCACAATTAACAAATCCAAAATTATTAATAGTTAATGTTCGAATGATTTTTTCTACGCCATCTAATTTCATGATATTCTGCTTATTGTAGGCTAATAAAATAGCGTTATAATTATCTCTTTCTTTTTTTAACTTATCTGAAATTATTTTTTTTTTCGCCAATAATTTAGCATATTTCTTTTGGTACACCTTTAATGCTCTGTTATAATCTTTACCCGCTTCAAATGCCAAATAACATTCACATTTATTTTCTTTGATTAAACCACCATATTTAATGATGGATGTTACTTCATAAATGCCATTTTTTAATGGCTTTATTTTCATTTCAAATGCATCAGTTATTTTACATTTTGAAACATCAATGGGTTCAAAAAGTACATTTTTATATTCTTCAATTTCAGGAAAATTTTTAGTTTCATCAATAATATTAAAAGAAGAACCAGAAGCAACAACGGGTAGTGGTGGCATTTGTGGAAGTAGTTTATCATCCTCATTCATAGCAGTCGAATTAATAGAATCTTTCCCTTTTTCAATCCATTTACCGGTTGTTTTTTCTAAATCATAAAGATTAAACTCTTTAGATTTGGTCCAACTAGAAATAGCTACATCAATTTTGTTAGAAGGATTCACAAATAATTCTTTGTTATTTGAGTTGGCGTTTAATTCTACCATGCCGCCTGATTCAAATACTTTTTCTACGCCATTTTCATTATAATTCATAGGTACTCCAGCCAAATAAAAATCCAATGGGTTGTAAAATTCTCTGAAAGATATTTGAACTTTATCATGGATTACATTACCCTCATTATCCAAAAAAGCATCCGCTGGAATGTTAATTTTTGCTCCAGATTTTGAATACAAAACATTAGGTTGTGTTGGGTCAATTTCAAATTTTTGATAAGGAATATCTAATTCGGCAATGGGTGGATTAAGTAATTTATAATTATTACTTGCGACCACTTTTTTTACTTCGTCTTTTTGTTTACTGCAAGAACATTTTTGTAAACTTAGTAGTGCAATAAGAATTACACTAACACCCAAAAGGATTTTAATTCTGTTTTTCATGTTTAAAAAATTAGTTAATTATTAGTATTTTACCCATTATCAAATAGGCCTCGTTTTATCTTTGTAAGAAAAAGATTTTTTATATTTAACGTAATTTTTTAATCATATTTAAAGAAATTTGTGGGAAGCTCTATCTATTTAACGACTCAATTGTTAAAATATTGTTATAGTTGTATGAAAAATTATTGCTCCATGTTAATGGAAACTAATTTTTTTAATAATTGTGAAATATAGGTATTTAATAGATTACCTATAATTCAGTATTGCTAATGGGACAATATAATGCAAAATAATTTAACAAGGATAACCAACCAGTTTTGAAACATTGTTTTAAAATTGGGAAAAACTACTTCACAAAATCAAAAACAACCTCCAAAGGAATATGATCAGAAACAGTTGCTGCATCGTTTAGATTGTCAAAATCTTCATAAAACAAAACAGCTCTCTTTTTGGAAACTTTAAAAATCGAGATTTTAAACCAAATATTATCAAACTCAGAAGCCAAACAATTTAAGTTAACACACTTTTTTTTCAAAGATGTTTTTTGTTTTCTAAAAACACAATCATATCCCATATTTCTAAAAGGAGTAAAAACGGTATGACTTTGTGGGCAATTAAAATCGCCTAAAAAAACCAAATTCAAACCTGGGTATTGCGCAGGGAACAACTTAAAATACTTAATCTCTCTTTCGGGCTGCTTGCTTTTTGTTATCGCATGAAAATTAACCAACGTAAATTCATTTTGCAAATAAGTAAACGTAGCTAAAAAAGGTTCTCTGTCCATTTCAAGTGCATATTTTTGTTCGAGCCATGCCTTACCTTTCAATTTTACACGAGATGTTTTCCACAAAATTGCATAACGCTCTGTTTTGTAAGAGCTGCCCGTTGTTGGGTTGCTTACGACATAATCCCATTTACTGCCTTTGGTGTCCAATATGGCATCTAACTTGGCTATGGCCTGTGCACCGCCATAACCTGCAACGACTTCTTGTATGGCAACAACGTCACTGTCTTTAAGTACGTTTGCTATATACACCAAAGCGGAATCAGATTTAGACTTGCCAAAATTCTCCAAATTCCAAGTGGTTATTTTTACTTGGCTGGATGCAAGTTGCATGAAAAACAAGAAAAATAATAAAGGACTTTTCATAGAAGACTATTTATGATTGAAAGTAAAACGGGTTTGTACCGTATGCCCGCATGAGGGATTGAGGCGGTATCCTTTTGTGCAGCGCAGCGGAGCAAAAGATAAAGCCGAAAGCCCGACGGCAAAAGCCCTAAACGGTTTGTAGGTTTGGGCTTTTGCCGGCATGCCCAAATATGGCTATTCTTCTTTGAACCAACTGGAATACATAACATAATTATTAGATATTCGGTCTATTTCGGATGCAAAATTAGATTGGTCGATGTCTTTTACCTTTTTGGCAGGTACGCCGGCATAAATAGTCCCTGATTCTACTACTGTATTTTGGGTAATGACTGCTCCGGCAGCGATGATGGTATTGCTGTGAATTGTGCAATTGTCCATAATGATTGCGCCCATGCCGACAAGCACATTGTCGTGGATGGTGCATCCGTGAACAATGGCATTGTGACCAACGGAAACGTTGTTGCCAATGATGGTGGGGTGTTTTTGATAGGTACAATGGACAACCGCGCCATCTTGAATGTTGACTTTGTTTCCTATCTTGATGAAGTTTACATCACCTCGAAGCACCGCATTGAACCAAATACTGCATTGCTGTCCAATGGTTACATCGCCAACAATAGTTGCGTTTTCTGCAATGTAACAATCTGCTGGAATGGAAGGTGATTTTCCGTTTACTGATTTAATAACCATACTTTTTTGTGCTAAAAAAATCCCGAAAATATCGGGATTTGAATAAATTAATTAACCGCAGGGCAGTTACAGTGGTACTTTTCTCGTTCGCAGTTCAAGTTAATACCTAATGTAATTTGGTGAAAACCACCGTTGGTAAAATTGATGTTTCCTAATAAATGTGAATAGGTGTAAGACACAACATATTGATTGTAATTTACTCCGATAATTGGGGTAATGTATTGTAATTTTTGAGTAGCTATAGCGTTTCCATTTAGGTATTGAGCACCATCCAATGATCTTCTGTAAGATAATGTACCCCAAAGTTTACCAAAATCCATAGATTTGTAAACTTTCATATTTAAATCTACAATTGATTCTTTGGTTGCAAAAATATTTTGAAACATAACTGAGGGTTCAAATAATAAATTGTCTGAGTCACCAAAAGTGTAACCTGCATTCAAGACTACCCTTTTTAAATCTACAGGCTCTCTGTCTGTATATAATTTTCTATCACTTGCTAATGCATTTTTTACAGTAAGATGTGCGTAGAAATCCAAATAGTTATAAGAAGCTCCTAAATCAACATTAAAATACGATGCTTTTTGAACGATGTTTCCATAAACCGCTTGGTCATACGTTGGATTATTGATATAAAATTCTGTCTCATCTAATGTACTTTGAGCAAAACCTGCATTGATACCAAAAGACAATTGATTTAAATCAACAGCATCTCTTGAAAAACGCAAATGATGCGCATAGGCTACTCTAATACCTTGTTGTGCATGGTACCCATTTTTATCATTAATAAAAATAACACCTAAACCATCACTTTCAGTGGCGCTCCAGTTATAACTAACTGTTTGTAAAGCTGGTGCGTCATTTTGTCCAAACCATTGTTGTCTTGCGGTTAAACGCAACTTATCACAGCTTGCAGCACCTGCCATTGAAGGATGTAATAAAAAATAATTATCTGACAAATAATCAGAATATACAGGCAATACTTCTTGAGAGTATCCAATTTTGGCGAACAATACTATTATAAGTACATAAATTTGTTTAAAGTTCATATAATTCTATCTTTTTAATGTAAAATGTGCTTTAAATTCTTTGGTTATTGTTGATTCTAAATACTCCACAGAAAACCAGTAATCTGATGATGGTAGCGGGCTTCCGTTGAATGTTCCGTCCCATCCTTGTCCTTGCGGACTTATTTGTTTGATCAATTTTCCAAATCGGTCAAATATATAAATTTTTGCGTTAACTTGGTCAGACAATCCAAATATATTCCAAGTATCTTGTATTCCGTCACCGTTTGGTGTAAAATACCTCGGATAATCAATGGTTTGAATGCCACTTAT
>CAMAWT010000017.1 GCA_945862065.1 Flavobacterium psychrophilum
ATAAGTGGCATTCAAACCATTGATTATCCGAGGTATTTTACACCAAACGGTGACGGAATACAAGATACTTGGAATATATTTGGATTGTCTGACCAAGTTAACGCAAAAATTTATATATTTGACCGATTTGGAAAATTGATCAAACAAATCAGTCCACAAGGACAAGGATGGGACGGAACATTCAACGGAAGCCCGCTACCATCATCAGATTACTGGTTTTCTGTGGAGTATTTAGAATCAACAATAACCAAAGAATTTAAAGCACATTTTACATTAAAAAGATAGTTTTAAAACTAATAAAAGGTAGTCAGATTTGATTGCCTTTTTTTAGTAAAGCGGGTTTTGCCCCAGATTGAAGCGGCAGCCCCGAAGGAAGGAACGCTATTTTTTCTTGGCTCAAAAAAGCGACCGATAGGAAGCTCTTTTTGTGCCAAAGAAAAAAAGCGTTGCGACTGAGGGCTATAGCTGAAAGCTGGATTAGGCACATAAAAAGAACAATTAAAACCATTTTTTTTGACTATTTTTATTAATTTAGCACCACAAATTATAAGCCATGATATCAGAAGAACAATTTAAAAAAGAACTTGAAATTATAATTTCAAATGCCATTCGGGAGGATGTGGGTAGTGGTGATTATTCGTCATTAGCTTGTATTCCTGAGACTGAAAACGGCAGGGCAAAGTTATTGGTGAAAGATAGCGGAATTATAGCGGGTGTTGCCTTTGCAAAGATGGTTTTTGAGTATGTAGACCCTAGTTTAGAAGTCGAAATTTTACTTGAAGACGGCAGTGAAGTTGTTTATGGCGATGTCGTATTTTATGTAAAAGGAAGTTCGCAATCCATACTAAAAGCCGAACGTTTGGTTCTAAATTCGATGCAGCGCATGAGTGCAATTGCCACAAAAACAGCATTATACGTTAAATTAATAGAAGGTACTGGAACCAAAATTTTGGATACACGAAAAACGACACCTGGTTTTAGAGCTTGTGAAAAATGGGCAGTAAAAATTGGCGGTGGCGAAAATCATCGTTTTGCTTTGTATGACATGATCATGTTGAAGGATAATCATATTGATTTTGCTGGCGGCATAACGAAAGCAATTACTAAAACAAAAGAATATTTGCAATCTGAAAATTTGGATTTGAAAATTATTGTTGAAGCACGAAATTTGGATGAGATTAATGAAATATTAGAGTCGGATGGCGTTTATAGAATATTAATTGACAACTTTAATTTTGAAGATACTAGAAAAGCTGTTGAATTGATAGGCAACAAGTGTTTGACAGAATCGTCGGGTAATATTAATGAAAAAACGATTCGCGAGTATGCGGAATGTGGTGTTGATTTTATTTCTTCGGGGGCATTGACACATTCGGTTTATAATATGGATTTGAGTTTAAAAGCGGTTTAATATTTTTTAGTATGTCAAAAGAAATAGAAGATCGGTTGGAGCGTTATATTTTATTCAAATATATTATTCGTTTTACAAAATCAATTCAACTGCCTTGGCTTAAAGGGTTTAGTCTATATGATTTATTGGAAATGTATATTTTGGGTATTATTGATGGCGCCATTTCATACAGAGCTGCAGCAATAGCGTTTAGTTTTTTTATGGCAATTTTCCCTTTTACATTATTTATTTTAAACTTGTTGCCCTACATTCCGATTGATGGTTTTCAGGATGATTTTCTGTCTTTTGTGCAGCAAAGTGTACCACCAACAACGTATGACGCCATCTTTAAAATTATTAATGATATTTTAAATCATAGTAATACTGGATTGATTTCTGGAGGTATTTTGATGGCGATTTTGTTGATGGCAAACGGAGTAAATGCGGTTTTGGGAGGGTTTGAAACCTCCAAACATGTGGTTTATAAACGACGATTTTTCAATCAGTATTTTATATCTTTAGCTTTGTCAATTGTATTATCGATATTGTTGTTGCTAACGGTTACATCTATAGTTATATTTGAGGTTATCATTCAGAAAACTAAAATACAAGATGTTTTATCAGAACAAATTCCGTTGATAGAAATGGGTCGGTATGCGTTTGTAATATTAATGATTTTGATTACAACTTCATTGTTATTTAGATACGGAATTAAGCACCAACAAAAGATTAAATTTATTTCGATAGGTTCCGTTTTTACAACCATTTTGATTATTTTATCATCCTATTTTTTTGGAATTTGGGTTTTGAAATTTTCGAAATACAATGAATTATATGGCTCCATTGGAACCTTATTGGTCGTAATGTTTTATATTTGGTTGAATTCAATGATATTGCTATTGGGATTTGATTTGAATGCGACCATCAATACAATTCGAATGAAAACTAACTTAAAAAATGAAATATAAATGAAGTATTTACTATTATTCGCACTATCTGTTCAGTTTTCGTTTTCTCAAACTATTTTTGGGAAATGGAAAACGATTGACGATGAAACTGGAAAAGAACGAAGCATTGTTTCTATTTATGAAGTAAATGGCAAGGTTTATGGCAAAGTTATTGACATTTTGGAACCAACTTTGAAAGACAAAAAATGTTTGCTTTGTAGTGGTTCAGACAAAGACAAACCAATTTTAGGACTTATCATTATTAAAGGACTTTCAAAAGATGAAGACGAATATAATGGTGGCAAAATATTAGATCCTAAAAATGGAAAGATGTATAAATGTTACATAAATCTAGAAGGACCAGACAAACTTAAAGTGAGAGGTTTTGTAGGTGTTTCCATGTTTGGAAGAACACAATATTGGCAACGAGTAAAATAAAATAAATGTATTTTGTAGAAGTTATTTTACCCTTATCACTGCCCAAAACTTTCACTTATTTGGTTTCTGAAACAGAATTCAATTACGTTGTTAAAGGGATGCGAGTGGTGGTGCCTTTTGGTAAAAGCAAACTGTTTACAGCATTGATTTTTGATAAACATCAGACGCCACCTTTGCTATATGAACCAAAGGAAATTTATCAAATATTAGACGAGAAACCCATTGTTAATGCCTTTCAGTTGCAACATTGGTCTTGGATTTCAAATTATTATATGTGTAATTTGGGAGAAGTTTATCGGTGTGCGGTACCTTCTAATTTGCAGTTGGAAAGCGAAACAATAATTACTTATAAAAACGATTTTAATCAAGATTCGTCGATACTTTCAGATGATGAATACTTAATTATCGAAGCTTTACAACAACAATCATCCATAAAAATTAGTGATGTTATTCATATTTTAAATAAGAAAAATGTATTTCCAATCATTCAAAAATTATTGCAAAAAAATGCTTTATCCTTGAATGAAGAAATTCAAGAAGAATACAAGCCAAAGTTGGTTCGATATATTCGATTGGCCAATAAATATGATGATTCAAATGAGCTGATGACATTGGTAAACGGAATGAAAGCCAGCAAACAAAAAGAGGTTTTGCTTCATTTTTTTCAAATAAAAAGCCAACAAAAAACGCCCATTTCTGTAAAACAATTAATTGAAAAATCCGGAGCTAGCGTCGCAATTATCAAAGCATTGATTACTAAGGAAATTTTTGAAGAATACTTTTTACAAATAGATCGAATAGATTTTAGTGCCAATAAATCTCAAAATCAAATAATACTTAGCAGTGCTCAAAACGCAGCTTATGAAGGTATTAGCAGTAAATTAATTGATAAAGAGGTTTGCTTACTTCACGGAGTTACTTCAGCTGGAAAAACAGAAATTTACATCAAAGTTATTGAAGATTATCTCCAACAAGATAAACAAGTCTTGTATTTATTACCCGAAATAGCGCTTACGACTCAATTGGTTGCTAGATTAACTAAATATTTCGGAAATAAAGTAGCAGTTTTTCATTCTAAATATTCCAATAATGAGCGCGTAGAAGTATGGAATCAAGTATTGGGTTTTTCTGATGATGCAGTTAGTGACGAAGAAAAATCGAAAGCAAAAATTGTTATTGGTGCACGTTCAGCTTTGTTTTTACCCTTTTCAAATTTGGGTTTAATTATTGTTGATGAAGAACATGAGCAAACTTTTAAGCAACAAGATCCTGCACCACGTTATCATGCCAGAGACGCAGCCATTGTTTTAGCTCATGCTCACAAGGCAAAAGTAGTTTTAGGTTCGGCAACGCCAAGTATAGAATCTTTTTTCAATGCGCAATCAGAAAAGTATGGTTTGGTGAGTTTAACAGAACGCTTTGGAAATGCAAAACTGCCAACCGTTGAATTGGTCGATTTAAAAGAATGCTATTTTAAAAAGCAAATGAATGGGCACTTTAGTTTGCAATTGATTGAAGCTATTTCAGAATCTTTGGCAAATGGTGAGCAAGTGATTTTATTTCAAAACCGTCGTGGATTTTCGCCCATTATGGAATGTATAACTTGTGGTCATATCCCAAAATGTACCTCTTGCGATGTAAGTTTGACTTATCATAAATTCAAGAACCAGTTGCGATGTCATTATTGCGGATATGCCATTGCAAAACCTACCAATTGCCACGCTTGCTCTAGTCTTGATTTATCCACCAAAGGTTTTGGAACCGAACAAATTGAATTAGAATTAGCTTCTTTGTTTCCTACCAAAAACATCAAACGGATGGATCAAGACACCACGCGCGGAAAATATAGTTTCGAAAAACTAATTGATAGTTTCAAAAATCGTGAAATTGATATTTTGGTCGGAACCCAAATGCTTGCAAAAGGACTCGATTTTGACAACGTAACATTGGTCGGAATCATGAATGCAGACAACATGTTATTTCACCCCGATTTTAGAGCTTTTGAACGAAGCTACCAAATGATGACACAAGTTGCAGGTAGGGCAGGGCGTTCTGATAAAATAGGGAAAGTGGTTATTCAAACCTACAATCCAAATCATAACATTATCCAGCAAGTGACACACAATGATTTTCAGGGCATGTATAAAGAACAATTGTATGATCGAAAAATCTATTTTTATCCACCCTATTTTAAACTTATAAGGCTCACTTTAAAACACCGAGATTTTGAAAAATTAAAAGACGGTTCCCAGTGGTTATACGAAGTTTTAAAACAACATTTGCAAATTACTATTTTAGGTCCTGAAGAACCAGGAATCAATCGCATTCGAAATGAATACATTAGAACCATTATGATTAAAATTCCCCAAGATTATTCCTTACCAAAAACCAAAACTGCCATTGCCAAAATTCTGAATAGTTTTGAGGCTATTGCACAATATAGAGCAATAAAAGTAAATGTCAATGTCGATTTTTATTAAAAAAAGCAATTTAAAGATTCAAAAGTTTGTATATCCAAATAGTTTTGTTACTTTTGCACCCAATTTTATATAATTTAAACATATTCAATTATGAATCATTACGAAACTGTTTTCATTTTAAATCCCGTTTTATCTGAGGTTCAGGTAAAGGAAACAGTAAGCAAATTTGAAGATTTTCTTACTGCAAAAGGAGCAAAAATGGTATCAAAAGAGGATTGGGGCTTGAAAAAATTAGCTTACGAAATCCAAAACAAGAAAAGTGGTTTTTACCATTTATTCGAATTCCAAGTAGCAGCAGAAGTTTTAATAGCTTTTGAAACTGAATTTAGACGTGACGAACGTATCATGCGTTTCTTAACAGTAAGTTTAGACAAACATGCTATTTCATGGGCAGAAAGAAGAAGAGAAAAACTTAAAGTAGCAAAAGCTTAATCATGGCAACATTACAACAATCAGCCTCAGGAAAAAAAGACGGAGATATTAGATATTTAACGCCTTTGAACATTGAAACAAACAAAATTAAAAAATATTGTCGTTTCAAAAAATCTGGAATCAAATACATCGATTACAAAGATGCCGATTTCTTATTGAAATTCGTTAATGAGCAAGGAAAAATCCTTCCTCGTCGTTTAACAGGAACTTCATTAAAATACCAAAGAAAAGTGTCTGTAGCTGTTAAAAGAGCACGTCACTTAGCTTTAATGCCATACGTGGCCGATTTATTAAAATAATTTTTAACTCAGTTGTTGGTTTCTCGTCAAACAGAACCTAACTTCTATAATAAGGACAACAACATGGAACTTATATTAAAACAAGACGTTCAAAATTTAGGATTTAAAGACGATGTAGTATCAGTAAAACCTGGTTATGGTCGTAATTTCTTAATCCCACAAGGTTTTGCAACTTTAGCAACTTCTTCTGCAAAGAAAGTACTTGCTGAAAACTTAAAACAAAGAGCGCACAAAGAAGCCAAAATAGTTAATGATGCTAAAGAAATAGCTGAAAAACTAAAAGCTATCGAAATCAAAATTTCATCTAAAGCAGGTGGCGAAAAATTATTTGGTTCAGTAACCAATATTGACATCGCTGCAGCATTAGAAAAAGCAGGTCAAGCTATTGAAAGAAAATTCATCACAAGCGGAACTGTAAAACGTACAGGTAAATACACAGCATCTATAAGATTACACAGAGATGTAGTTGTAGAATTACCTTATGAAATCGTTGCAGAAGTTTAATATTTCTACAACATAAAAATCAAGTCTCGATGCAAATCGGGACTTTTTTTTTCATTTTTTAAATTTGAAGCAAATGGCTCCGGATTTTTCGATAAACCATTTTCCTGCCTTTCGTTGCAATCTTTTTGTTTTAAAAAAAAACAAAAAGGATTTCCACTTCAGTCAGGGCTAAAAAATAAACCATTTTACCAAAATGAAATACAAAAGATTAACTAAAGAACAATTTGAAGAATTGCACCAAGAATTTGCTAATTTTCTTGCATCACAATCTATTGACAAACTTGAGTGGGACACCATAAAACAAAACCAACCTCAAATAGCCGAGCAGGAATTGGACGTATTTTCAGATCTCGTTTGGGAAGGCGTGTTAATGAATGCAAAATATTTAGAGCATTTCTCTAAAAATCATATTTTCTTATTCCATTGTCAAGAAACAGAATTACGTTCCATCATCATTAAATCACTAGTTCCAAAAGTCAATTTTCTCACCAAAGCCGGACTTCAATGGCTTAGTGACAATTTGTTTACAGAAACTGTAGAACTTCACACTGGCAAAAAAGAGTATCACAACGACCGCAACGAATCTATTTTTAAACTCATCGTTGATGGTGCAATATTAAGTGACGGACAATTGTACAATCAAATTTTTACGTTATTGTAAGTTGATTTAGTTTCTTCATTTCAAAAAAAATAGCTATTTTAGTACTCGAAAGAAACTAATATAGCTTTTTGTTTTTATGGATATTATCAACACAATTCAATCACTTCGAGACGAACTCAACCAACACAATTATACTTATTACGTGCTGGATAAACCCACCATTTCTGATTATGATTTTGATATAAAATTAAAAGAACTCCAAACTCTTGAAACTAAATATCCAGAATTTTATGATGAAAATTCTCCTTCGCAAAGAGTAGGTGGAACCATCACTAAAAATTTCCAAACGATAGTTCACGAACAAAGAATGTATTCGTTGGATAATTCCTATTCAAAAGAAGACTTGCAAGATTGGGAGCAAAAAATACAACGAGTTTTGGGTAATGTTACGTTAGAATATACATGTGAATTAAAATACGATGGCGCTTCTATAAGCATAACCTACCAAGACGGAAAATTGTTACGCGCAGTAACACGCGGCGATGGTTTTCAGGGAGATGATGTGACCAATAACATCAAAACTATCAAGTCAGTTCCGTTGCAATTAAAAGGAAATTTCCCTTCCAAATTTGATATTCGTGGCGAGATTATTTTGCCTTTTGCAGGTTTCGAAAAAATGAATCAGGAGTTAATAGAAATTGGTGAAACACCTTATTCCAACCCGAGAAATACTGCTTCTGGAAGTTTAAAATTACAAGATAGTTCCGAAGTTGCCAAACGACCATTGGAATGTTTGCTATACTTTATTACAGGTGAAAATTTACCATTTAAAACACAAATTGACGGACTAGAAAGCGCCAGAAAATGGGGTTTTAAAGTGCCAACTACTTCAAAATTAGCTACTAACCTTGACGAAGTTTTTGAATTTATCAACTATTGGGATGTACACCGTCATGAGTTGCCTTATGAAACCGATGGCGTGGTGATAAAAGTAAATAGCTTTCAGCATCAAGAAGAATTGGGTTATACAGCCAAATCGCCAAGATGGGCTATTGCATACAAATTTAAATCAGAGCAAGTTACTACAAGAATCAACTCAATATCATATCAAGTTGGTAGAACAGGATCTATAACGCCTGTTGCCAATTTAGAGCCAGTGCAATTGGCAGGAACGATAGTAAAACGTGCTTCTTTGCACAATGCTGATCAAATTGAGAAACTCGATATTAGAATTGGCGACGACGTTTTTGTTGAGAAAGGAGGCGAAATCATTCCGAAAATTATTGGAGTGGCGCAACAAGGCAATCAACAAGTGCCGACGAAATACATTTCACATTGTCCAGAATGTGAAACAGAATTGATACGAAAAGAAGGCGAAGCCAATCATTTTTGTCCTAATTTTTATGGTTGTCCGCCACAAATTATTGGTAGAATTCAGCATTATATTTCAAGGAAAGCGATGGATATTGAAGGATTGGGTGGCGAAACCGTTGCGCTTTTATACCAAAACGGATTGGTAAAAGACTATGCCGATTTGTATGAATTGACTGTTCCGCAGTTGTTACCCTTGGAAAGAATGGCACAAAAAAGTGCCGAAAACTTGGTAAATGGCGTGGCATTGTCTAAAAATATTCCGTTTGAAAGCGTGTTGTTTGCCCTTGGAATTCGTTATGTGGGCGAAACTGTTGCCAAGAAATTAGCTAAACATTACAAAACTATAGATGCCCTGCAACAAGCAACCCTGCTAGATTTAATACTTGTAGACGAAATTGGCGAACGCATAGCACAAAGTGTGATTGAGTTTTTTGAAAACCAAGAAAATCAAGAAATCATTACTCGATTGAAAAAGTATGGAATTCAATTTGAGATCATCGAAAAAATCAATCCAAACGCTACCGATTTACTTGCGGGTAAAACGTTTGTGGTATCGGGAGTGTTTACGCTATTTAGTAGAGACGAACTCAAGAAAGCTATAGAAGATAACGGTGGCAAAGTAGGAAGCTCCATTTCTGCCAAGACCCATTATGTAATTGCCGGCGACAACATGGGCCCCGCCAAACTAGAAAAAGCCAACCAATTGAAAATTACGATTTTGAGTGAGGTTGAATTTATGGGGATGATTGAATCGTCTTAAAAAAGTAAAACTCCAATTTACCGTAAACCGCGTTAGGGATAGAGGCGGTATCCTTTTGTGTAGCGCAGCGGAGCAAAAGATAAAGCCGATAGCCCGACGCCAATTGCCAGCTATGCGGTATGCTAGTTTCTGGCAATTGGGGGAACGCCAAAATTTAAACGATTATGGATTTTCCGTTGGCAATCAGTTTTTTGTCGGAGGTGAGGTACAGGTCGATGCGCCCAAGGTTGAGTCCGTAACAGCCTACTTGGTTGATGATTACTTCCTTGCCCTCGAGGTTTTTTTCGATAACGGGCTTGTCTAGAAAGGTGTGCGTGTGTCCGCCAAGAATGACGTCGATGTCTTTTGTTTTTTGAGCAAGTAGGATATCTGACGGTTTGTTTGGCTCGTCTCGATACTTAAAACCAAGATGCGAAAGGCAGATGACGATGTCGCATTTTTGCTCGTTTTTTAAAATTCTTGCCATGTCGGTTGCCACTTCGATAGGTTCATTATAAACGGTTTCTTTATAATTTCTTTTATCTACCAATCCTTGAAGTTCAATGCCTAAACCGAATATTCCTACTTTGATGCCGTCTTTCATGAAAATTTTATAGGGCTTTATGATACCGTCTAATGTTGTGTTTTTGAAATCGTAATTGGCAGAAACAAAGTTGAAAGAAGCGTGGTGCAATTGCGATTGAAATCCGTCGATGCCGTTGTCAAAATCGTGATTTCCCATAGTTGCTAAATCGTATTTCATCATGGACATCAGTTTGAATTCGAGTTCGCCACCATAATAATTAAAATAGGGTGTACCTTGAAAAATATCGCCTGCATCAAGTAGCAAAACGTTTGGGTTTTCGTTTCGCACGGCTTCAATAATACTTGCTCTACGAGCCACTCCGCCCATATTAGGATTTCGAGGATGATCGGCAGGGAATGGGTCTATATAACTGTGTACATCGTTGGTGTGCAGTATGGTTAGGTGTTTGTGATTGGCATTTTTGAAACTACTAAGCGATACACCTGTTGCTAAAAGGGCAGTAGTTGCTGCGGTATTTTTTATAAATTCTCTTCTTTTCATCGTGTTATGGACTTTTTGAGGATATTAATTTTCTTTTGTAATTCGAATGGAATGGTCAATTTTTAAAGTATCAACTTCTTTGAAATCGTCAATTAATATGTTTCGGAGTTTGTAATCTAAATCATAAAAAGCGACACCCTTTTTAAAAAAAATCATGTTATCGCCTCCGTTTGCTAAAAAATCGGATGTTAAAATGTAATAAACTGTATTTTCTTGAACTGGTTTTCCTTGAATAAGAATGTTTTTTGCCACATTATTTTTATCTATTGTAAAGGTAATTCCTGATAGTGGATGTGGTTTTTTTGCTTCAATAAAATAGGATACTAGCTCGAGAATTTGTTCGTTTTTTAAAGCAATTACAACGGCACTGTTTTCGAATGGCATGATTTCGAATGCGGTTCGGGCAGTAACATTTCCTTGCGGAATAACACTTCTGATACCGCCATTATTGAGCAAGCAAGCATCAATTGATTTTTTCTCGCGCAAAAGAAATATTTTATTAGCTCTTTTCAAACTGATATCGGCAAGGTAATTGCCAATGTTTGTTTGGTATTGACCTTTTGATTTTTCTAATGTTTCTGGGCTATATGCCAAAACCTCATTCAAATCATTATTGATACGGTCTCTATAGGGTTTGATGTAGTTTTCAACTTCCTCTTTGCTAGTATATTGCTCATTAATACCAATCTTTTTACCTTCAATTATTACGACCGAATAATTCGGTTTTGCACAAGAAAAGAAAAGTGTAAATGTTAATAATAAAACAAAAAGTTTCGAAACGTGGGTGTAGTTTTTTAGATTTACCATCTGAAATGCAACTATTTTAATTAAATTTGTAAAATAAGTAAAAGTACTATGTTTTATAACAAAATAAATCTTTTCTTTTTTAATAAAATAATAAAAAAACGTTTAAGAAATGTAACATCGAGTAAATCAAGCGGTTCAATTAAAAAAGTGGGGGTTATTTTAGATGAAAAATTATCAGATTCTAAAGGTAAAATCCAAGATATTCTCATAAAGAACAGTATTTTAGATAGCAATATTACTTTTATTACATTTAAAAGAAATCTAAAAAAAGGTGAAGAAGCGCCATTTGATGTTTTTACAAGTAAAGATGTTTCTTTTTCAGGAGTGTTTAATACGGGAAGATTAAATTGGTTTTTGGATGATACATTTGATTTAATTATTAATTTTTATCAAGATGCTAACCCTTTTTTGATGTTGTTAACACAGGTATCGCATTCAAATATGAAAGTAGGTTTTGCATCTGTTGATAATCGATTAAATCATTTAGTAATAAAAACAAAATCAAACGATACATCTATTTTTTTGGATGAGATGATTAAATATTTACGAACATTAAAAAAGATATAAATTATGCAATCATTAGTTGGAACAGGTGTTGCGTTGGTTACACCCTTTAAGAATGATTTTTCTGTTGATTCGGAAGCGTTAGAAAGAATTGTCAACTTTCAAGTAGATAATGGGATAAATTATTTAGTGGTATTAGGCACTACGGCAGAAAATGCTACTTTGAATGATGCTGAAAAAGAGTTAGTTATTCAAACGGTAGTCAAGGCAAATAATAAAAGATTGCCCTTGGTATTGGGAGTTGGTGGAAATAACACGCAAGCTATTATAGAAGAATTAAAAACTAGAAATTTTTCAGATTTTGATGCTATTTTATCGGTTTCTCCCTATTACAATAAACCAACGCAGGAAGGAATTTATCAACATTTTAAGGCCATTTCAGCAGTTTCGCCATTGCCAATTATTTTATATAACGTTCCAGGAAGAACTTCTAGTAATATGTTACCTGCAACGGTAATTCGATTAGCAACTGAATTTAAAAATATTGTCGGGATTAAAGAAGCCGCTGGCGATTTGGTACAAGCAATGAAATTAATTCAACATAAACCAGAAAATTTCCATGTTATTTCTGGTGATGATATGATAACATTACCCATGGTTTTGGCAGGAGGAAGCGGTGTGATTTCAGTAATTGGTGAAGGATTCCCGAAACTATTTTCAGAAATGGTTCGTTTAGGTTTAGAACGAAAAGTGGATGAAGCCTACAAATTACACTATCAAATTGCCGATGCAATAGATATGATTTTTGAACAAGGTAATCCTGCAGGTATTAAAGAGGTTCATAAAACATTGGGGTTGTCAGAAAATGTAGTTCGTTTACCATTAGTAAATGTTTCTGTTGAATTGGCTAAAAGATTGTCAGATTTTACTCAAAAAGTTCAATAATTTCAATCATAAAAAAAAACTTTTATTGTATCTAAATAATAACTAATTTTGCATTTGCTTTTTATTGAGCAATTTGAATTGCATACAAGCATCAAATAAGAAAAAAGAATGAAAAGATTTATAGTCCTGTTTACCGTTTTAATTTTGTTTTCATCATGTAGTGAATATCAAAAAGCAATGAAATCTGAAGATGTTGCATATAAATTTGATGTTGCAACAAAATTATATGACAAAGGAGATTTAGGTAGAGCCATATTATTAATAGAACAAATCGCACCTGCTTTTAAAGGCAAACCACAAGCTGAGAAATTGTTTTATATGTATTCTCAGTCATTGTATAAAACAGAACAATATGGTTTAGCTGCCTTTCAATTTGAAAGTTTTAGTTCGTCTTATCCAAAAAGCGAAAAAGCTGAGGAAGCTTTTTATTTAGCTGCAAAATGTTATGCCAATATTTCGCCAAAATATAGCTTGGATCAAGCTGATACTAACATGGCTTTAACTAAAATGCAGGAATATATAGATCGTTATCCTGATTCTCAAAATTTGATTGAAGCGAATGAAATTACCTCAAATCTTCGAAATAAATTGGAACGAAAAGCATTTGAAAATGCCAAACAATTCAACACTATATCTGATTATAAAGCGTCGATTATTGCTTTAGATAATTTTATTTCAGATTTTCCGGGAACTCCTTTCAAGGAAGAAGCCTTATATGTCAAGTATGATTCGGCTTATTTATTAGCAATGAACAGTGTTCAAAACAAAATGGAAGAACGATTGAATAATGCTAAAGTTGCTTATGAAAAATTAATCAAGTTCAAAAGCGATACAAAATATAAAAATAAAGCTGACAAAATGTTAGCTTCAATTGATAAAGAATTACAACAATTTTCTAAATAACATGTCATGGATTTAAAAAAAACAAATGCTCCAGTAAACACAATTACCTACAACAAATCGGTTATTGAAGAGCCAACAGGTAACGTTTATGAAGCAATAACTATTATGGCTAAAAGAGCAAATCAAATCAATTCTGAAATTAAAAAAGAATTGATTGATAAACTTGAAGAGTTTGCTACTTACAACGATAGTTTAGAAGAAGTTTTTGAAAACAAAGAGCAAATCGAGGTTTCTAAATTCTATGAAAAATTACCAAAACCTCATGCTTTAGCAGTACAAGAGTGGTTGGATGATAAAACATATTATAACGATACAAGCAAATAATAATCGAATATGTCAGTTTTAAGTGGTAAAAAAATAGTACTGGGTATTTCTGGTGGGATTGCTGCTTACAAAACTGCTAGTTTGGTTAGACTTTTTATTAAAGCAGGTGCACATGTCCAAGTGATCATGACACCTGCTTCTAAGGATTTTGTAACACCGCTAACGTTGTCTACGCTCTCAAAAAATCCTGTTTATTCTGAGTTCTTTGATCAAGATAAAGAAACATCGGTAGATGCCGTTTGGAATAATCATGTAGAATTTGCACTTTGGGCAGATTATATTCTCATTGCTCCAGCTACTGCTAATACCCTTTCAAAAATGGCTTCGGGTAATTGTGATAATTTATTGATTGCTACCTATTTGTCGGCAAAATGTCCGGTTTATTTTGCTCCAGCAATGGACTTAGACATGTACAAACACCCTTCAACAATTGCCTCTTTTTCTGCTTTAGAATCATTTGGAAATAAAATAATTCCGGCTGAGTCTGGAGAACTAGCAAGCGGACTTTCAGGCGAAGGTAGAATGGCAGAACCCGAAAATATCATTGTTTTTATGGAAGCAGATATTGCTACAAAATTACCTCTCAAAGGAAAAAAAATACTTATTACAGCGGGTCCAACATACGAATCAATCGATCCTGTACGTTTTATTGGAAATCATTCAACAGGAAAAATGGGTTTTGACATAGCTCATTGCGCCGTAGATATGGGTGCAGAGGTTGTTTTAATAAGTGGTCCAACGTATTTGAATACCAGCGATTCGAGAATTCAATTAATTCGAGTTACCACTGCCGAACAAATGTTTGACGCGTGTCATCTTTATTTTGATGCTGTTGATGTGGCAATTGCCGCTGCTGCTGTAGCAGATTATAAACCATCAAATGTTGCGGAACAAAAAATTAAAAAGATATCAAATTCTTTCAGTATCGAACTAGAGCCAACAAAAGACATATTGGCATCCATGGGTGCAAAAAAGAAAAATCAGTTTTTAATTGGTTTTGCATTAGAAACTGAAAATGAAATTGAAAATGCAAAGTTGAAAATTCAGAAAAAAAACCTAGATTTGATCGTTTTAAATTCGCTTCAAGATGAAGGTGCCGGATTTGGGAAAACAACCAATAAAGTTACCTTTATAGATAGAAATTATACAATAATTCCGATGGAATTAAAATCGAAAGAGGCCGTTTCATTAGATATTATAAACAAAGTAATACAACATTATCATGCGTAAAATCATTTTATCAATATTTTTATTTCTCAATTTATTCGCGACAGCGCAAGAATTAGATTGTAAAGTGGTTGTTGATTATACAAAAATCACCAATGCGAATACTCAAATTTTCAAAAATTTGGAAACTGCCCTCAATGATTTTGTGAACAAAACCAATTGGACCGAACAAAAATTTCAGCAAGATGAAAAAATTAATTGTGCCATGATTATTGTAATTAATGAATACAATTCAAATAATTTTTCGGCTTCCATTCAAGTGCAATCTTCTCGTCCCGTTTATAATTCAAGTTATCTTGCGCCCGTTTTAAATATTAATGATAAAGATTTTAGTTTTAAATACATCGAATTTGAAAACATCAATTACAATCCAAATGCTTTCGACTCAAATTTGGTTTCGACCATTGCTTTTTATGCCAATTTAATTATTGGCATGGATGCCGAAACATTTGAAGCAAATAGCGGTACAGACCATTTTGGGGTAGCTCAAAATATAGTAACTGTAGCTGCTCAAAGCGGTTACAAAGGTTGGTCACAATCAGACGGAAATCAAAATCGATTTTTTATCATCAATGATATATTATCACAAACATTTAAACCATTTCGTCAATCAATGACAGATTATCATTTAAGTTTAGATGGAATGACAAATGATTTGAAAACATCTAAAATCGGCATCGAAAAATCAATTCAAGATTTAGCTTCAATTAATTCTTTACGTCCAAATGCTTTGGTTACCAGAATGTTTTTTGATGCTAAATCAGATGAAATTATTTCTATATATTCTGGCGGTCCTAGTATTCCAATTGCTGAATTGGTTAATACCTTAAACAAAATTTCGCCATTAAATTCCGCCAAATGGTCGCAAATTAAAATTTAATTTATTTTTTGTCAAATGATTACCTCACTATCCATTGAAAATTTTGCCTTAATAGAAAAGCTGTCGGTTAACTTTACGGATGGATTTTCTGTGATTACAGGCGAAACCGGTGCAGGAAAATCAATTTTACTCGGTGCATTGGGGTTGGTTTTAGGAAAACGTGCCGATTTGACATCCTTAAAAAATAAAGAAGAGAAATGTATTATTGAAGCTCATTTTATGATTTCTAAATACAATTTAAAACCTTTTTTTGAGTCAAAAGATCTTGATTATGATGATAATACAATCATTCGTAGAGAAATTTTACCTTCCGGAAAATCACGTGCTTTTATAAATGATACTCCCGTAAATTTATCCGAACTTCAAGAGTTGAGTGATGTGTTGTTGGATATTCATTCGCAACATCAAACGCAAGAATTATCAGAAACCAAAATGCAGTTTCAAATAATAGATGCCGTTGCTAATAATCAAATTCATCTTGAAAATTATTCGACTGTATTAAAAGAATACAAGCATACCTTTGCGTTACTCACGCAACAGAAAGCATCGCTTTCGGAATTGACCAAAGAGCAAGAATACAACTCATTTTTATTAGAAGAATTATTGCAAGCCCAGCTATCTCAATGCAATCAGAAAGAACTTGAAGCTACTTTAGAAAAATTAAATAATGTAGAATTTATTAAAGAGGGTTTGGTTAAATCTTTGGCTGTGGCCAATGACGAGCAGTTTGGAGTGTTGCAAAATTTGAACGAAATTAAATTGTCATTGCAAAAAATAGCTCCGTTTTCAGAAGAATACGAAGCGATTTTTCAACGAATATCTAGTGTTTTAATAGAATTTGATGATATCGAAAAAGAATTACAATCTCAATCTGAATCAATATTTGGCGAGCCAGAAAAACTAGAAGAAATTACAAATAAACTGCAATTGATTTATACTTTACAAAAGAAGCATCAGGTGCAAACAGTTGAGGAATTGATTGCCGTACAAAATGATTTGGATGATAAAGTTATTTCAGTAACAACTATTGAAAATGAAATTCAAAAAGCGACATTGTTGATCTCAGAATTAGAAACTAATTTAAATAGTTTATCAGAAACCATTCATTCAAATAGGGAAGAGGCAATTCTAGTTTTAACACAAAAGTTAGTAGCCATTTTAGCTTTATTGGGAATGGAAAATGCACGTTTTTCGATTCAAATTCAAATTGGAAACGCCTTTTTATACAATGGTAAAGACGAAATACAATTTTTGTTTGCTGCCAACAAAGGGTCCGATTTTGGATTGCTAAAAAAAGTAGCTTCAGGCGGAGAAATGTCTCGTATTATGCTGGCTGTCAAGGCAATATTATCTCAATATTCTAACTTGCCAACTATTATATTTGATGAAATAGATACGGGAGTTTCGGGTGAAATTGCTAATAAGATGGCTCAAATAATGAAAAAAATGAGTTTATCCATGCAAGTTTTTGCTATTACTCATTTGCCTCAAATTGCAGGTAAAGGGAATGTTCATTTCAAAGTATATAAAAAGGTTGAAAATGATCAAACAAAATCGGAACTCAAACTTTTAAATCCTGACGAAAGAATTACAGAAATTGCTCAAATGTTATCGGGTTCTAGTATTTCAGAATCGGCATTGCAACATGCAAAAGAATTATTAAACTAAATATTCAATTTTAAAAAAACAAGTATATGATTATCGAACCAAGAATGAGAGGATTTATTTGCTTAACGGCTCACCCAGATGGTTGTGCTCAAAATGTAAAAAATCAAATCGAATATGTAAAATCAAAAGGTACAATTGAAGGTGCAAAAAAAGTACTTGTAATTGGTGCATCTACAGGTTTTGGATTGGCTTCCAGAATAACAAGTGCTTTTGGATGTAATGCCGCAACTATTGGCGTTTTTTTCGAAAAGGAACCAACTGCCGGAAGAACTGCATCGCCGGGTTGGTATAATTCTGCTGCTTTTGAAATCGAAGCGCAAACAGCTGGTTTATATGCTAAAAGCATCAACGGAGATGCCTTTTCAAATGAAGTAAAACAACAAACAATCGATTTGATAAAACAAGATTTAGGTCAGATAGATTTAGTTATTTATAGTTTGGCTTCGCCAGTTAGAATGCATCCAACAACAGGTGTTTTGCACCGATCAACTTTAAAACCAATAGGATCTACTTTTACCAACAAAACCGTAGATTTTCATACTGGGAATGTAACGCAAGTTTCTATTGAAGCTGCCAATCAAGAAGATATTGATAACACGGTTGTTGTTATGGGCGGCGAAGATTGGTCTATGTGGATGAACGCTATGAAAGATGCGGGTGTTTTAGCAGATGGTGCTACAACTATTGCATATTCTTATATAGGACCAGAAGTTACTGAAGCAGTTTACAGAAAAGGAACTATTGGACGTGCCAAGGATCACTTAGAAGCAACAGCTTTTGAAATTACTAAAGATTTAATGTCATTAAATGGTAAAGCTTATGTTTCTGTGAACAAAGCATTGGTTACACAAGCAAGTTCTGCCATACCTGTTATACCTTTATATATATCTTTATTGTACAAAATTATGAAAGCAGATGGCATTCACGAAGGATGTATTGAACAAATTCAACGTTTGTATGCCAATAGATTGTATACCGGAGAAGCGGTTCCTTTAGATGATAAAGGTAGAATTCGTATTGACGATTGGGAAATGCGTACCGATGTGCAAGAACGTGTTGCAAAACTGTGGTTGGAAGCAACTACTGAATCGTTGCCAGAAATAGGAGATCTGAATGGGTACAAACAAGATTTCTTAAACCTGTTTGGCTTTGGTTTTAATGGTGTTGACTACACTGCTGACGCTAATGAAATGGTACGAGTGAATAGTATTTAGGAAAAAAAGTGTTTTATTAAAAATAATATAAATACAAATATTTATTAACGAAAACCTAACGATAGTTAGGTTTTTTTGTTTTGATCTTTAATCATAAAATTAAAATATTTTAAAATCAATTAATGTTGTTTTATTTTCGTTTATTTTTTTGTTAAATGTATAATGATTATCACACTACCAAATTTCAAAAATGTAGTTCTTTTACTTCAATAATATCAAATACTTTAAGTCGAACGGAAAATGCATATCAGTACTCAAGAACAATTTATGCGACTTTTGTTCGTAACTTTTATTTAATGTTCTCATAAATAGTAGGTCTGAATGCCTTATAAACTGTTCCTATTTACCTATATGGCTTTGTTTTATCCATTTTACTATGTAACTGATGCAGATAAAATGGTATGTGTGTTATTTATTTAACAAAAATGTGGTGCTAATTATAAAATAAAAACTCATTTTTATTGATAAAAAATTAACGAAAGTTAGTTTTTTTTAATTTTTATATAATTCTAAAAAAAATTAACGATTCAATTCCGTATGTTAATTTAATTTTTATATATATTAGCCTTTAAATTAACATCAAAAAATTATTAATTATGAAAAAAATTACGTTAACAAAAACATTCAAGTCGTTTTCTTTACGATTAATGTTTTGTTTTTTTCTCTTAGTTGGGTTGAGTGACGTTGTTTTTGGTCAGGTGTCCTACACACAAGACTTTTCAACAACTACACATGGTTGGTCTACGGGATTTTCTCGTACAACAACCAACACCTGTGCTACCACAGCATCATTAAGAAAAAATTTGTACTCATCTGCGCCTACAGGCGTTACTGGTTCTCCAACAGTTGGAGCTTCCAATGGAGGTTTAATTACCATGACCTATTATTATAAGGTTATTGATTATTCTTCACCTTTTCCTGCTACTCCAAATACATTTGGTAGTTTCAAGGTACAGTTTTCTACAGATAACATAACTTGGTATGATGCTTCCAACTCAACTGTTGGTTCAGATCACTTGCCAGCAACAGATTGTGTACAAAAAACAGTTACTTTTACACCTCCACCATCAACTGCATTATATGTAAGGTTTAATGCAACATGGGCAACGGGTGATTATTGGTTGCATTTTGATGATGTTGCCATATCTCAAGGTGCAGCACCATCTTGTTTAGCGCCTACAGGTTTAACATCATCTGCAATTACTTCAAGTAGTGCAACGGTTACATGGACTGCTTCAACATCAACGCCAGCTGACGGATATGAATATTACTATTCATCATCTTCTGCTCTAACTGAAACAACAGTTCCTTCAGGAAGTACTGCTGCAGGCGTAGTAACTACAAATTTAACGGGCTTAACAGATAATACACAATATTATGTTTGGGTAAGATCAAAATGTAGTACTACAGATATTTCTGCTTGGACGCCAGCTTCAACCTTTAGAACGCTTTGTTTACCTTTCGGTAACTTTTCAGAAAATTTTGACGGACTTACAGGTGCTGGATTGATTCCATCTTGTTGGAGTAAAATTTTAAGCGGAACTGGTTTATCTACCACCGCAACTGTAGGTACTAGTACCACTAATAATTCTGCACCAAATAGTCTTGCATTATACAATTCAGGTTCACCAGCAACAGCTAACTTAATGTTGGTTACACCAGTAATGAATAATTTATCAGCTGGAACCAATAGATTACGTTTCTTCGCTAAAAATTCTACTGCTACTGAAGATCTTCAAATAGGTACTATGTCAAATCCAGCAGATGCTTCGACATTTACAGTTTTGACAACTATTGATTTAAGCACGACATGGACTGAATATGCTTACAGTTTTGCTGCATATACTGGGACAGATACTTATATTGCTTTTAGAAGATTATCAACTTCTACTTACACTTATGTGTATTTAGATAATGTAGTTTGGGAAGCAATACCTACAAGTGCACCTACGTGTGTTACAATTACTTCACCAGTTAATTTAGCAGTAAATGTGGCGAATCCAACAATAACTTGGAATCCAAGTGTTGATGCAACATCATATAAAATTTCTATTGGAACCACAGCAGGAGGAACTGATATTTTAAATCAGTTTTCTGTTGGGAATGTGGTTTCTTATTATTTAGCTCAAGCTGAATCGGGAACAACCTATTTTGTAACGGTTTATCCAGTTAATCAATATGGAACATCTACAGGCTGTACTGAAATTTCATTCACTACTTGTGATGAAAACATTACATTGTCAGAAAATTTTGATACTGCTGCATCAGGATCTACTGTTCCATTACCAACTTGTTGGGATAGATCAGGAACCACTGGTTCTTCTTATGTAACAACAGGAAGTGTAGCACCTGCTTCGCCTGCAAATAGATGGTATTTATATGCTTCAGCTACAACTGTGGCTTATGCACATACACCAGTTTTAAGTAATTTAGCTGCCAATACTCATAGACTTCGTTTTAAAGCGTATTCAGCTACAGCTAACAAAAATTTAAGTATTGGTTATTTAACAACTCCTGGAAATGTTGCTACTTTTACCTTGCTTCAAGATATAAATTTAGGTACTGCTACAACTGCGGCATCTATTTTAGAATATGTTGTAGTTCCTGGAGCACTTCCAGCTGGAGTTACTAAATTGGTTTTCAGAAATAGCTCACAAAATGCAACTATTTATTTTGATGATGTGCTTTGGGAAGAGCAGCCTGCTGTTGCACCTAATTGTGCTGCAAACGTAGTTGCAACACCAAATGCAACTTGTGGTAACTTTGCTACGGCAATTACTTGGGATGCTGTTTCAGGAATCAATGGTTATAAATTATCTATTGGAACCTCTGCAGGAGGAACTGAAGTTTTAAACAATCAAGTTACAGCTGCAACATCTTACTCACATTTGGGTAATCCGGGCACTACGTATTATTTTAAAGTAGTACCTTTTAATGGTGTTGGAGATGCAACGGGTTGTACAGAAATTACTTACAGTACAAATGCAACAGGATGTTTTTGCGCATCTACACCTACGTCAAATGACGGATCAGGTATAACAAACGTTAAAATAGTAAATACTGATTTCCCTACAACAGATGTGTTTTATTTTGACCACACAGCTACTGCTGTCAATGTTCAACAAGGAGTAAATACTAATGTACAAATTTCTTTTGCTACTGGATATACTTATGGAACAAATGTTTGGATTGATTTAAACAACAACTTTACTTTTGAAACCTCTGAATTATTATACTCTGGTGAATCTTTGGCTACCAATCCAACTATTTTGAATGCTTCTTTCATGATGCCTGCAACAGCTGCATTAGGACAACATAGAATGAGAATAGGTACTGCTGATACTGGTCAAGTGCCTGCAAACCCATGCTATTCAGGTTCTTATGGAGTTACTTTAGATTTTACGGTTAACGTTGCGGTTGCTCCAGCTTGTTTGCCTCCATCTGCTTTAACTTCGACTTCGGTTTCTCCAACAGCTCAAAACATTGGTTGGACAGAAAACGGAACTGCTACAACGTGGGATATCGAGTGGGGAACTAATGGATTTACACCAACTGGTACCCCAACAATTGCAGCTACTGCTACAAATCCTTACGCATTGACTGGCTTGACTCCAAATACAACGTATCAATTTTACGTTCGTGCCGTTTGTGGGGCTTCAACTTTAAGTGATTGGACGGGTCCATTCACTTTCACTACTGCATGTGCAACTTTTGGAAATTTCTCTGAAAATTTTGATGGTTTGACCGTTTCTGGATCTATTCCAAATTGTTGGAGTAGAATACTAAGTGGTGCAGGTTTATCTACTTTTGCAACGGTAGGTATTTCAACTACAAATAATTCAGCTCCAAATTCTATATCATTTTATAACGCAAGTTCAACAGCTACAGATAATATGATGTTGGTTTCGCCAGTGATGAATAATTTATCAGCGGGAACTAATAGATTACGTTTCTTTGCTAGAAACTCTACAGCTTCTGAGGATATTCAAGTTGGAACCATGTCAAATCCTGCTGATGCATCAACCTTTACGGTTTTAACAACAGTGGATCTTTCTACAACTTGGGCTGAATATTCAGTTAGTTTTGCTGGTTATACAGGTACAAATACGCATTTAGCTTTTAGAAGATTATCTACTTCAACATATACTTATGTTTATTTAGACAATGTTGTTTGGGAAGCTATTCCTACTACACCTCCTGCTTGTGTGGCGATTACATCTCCTGTTGATTTAGCAGAAAATGTATTGAGTGGAACCATCACTTGGTCTCCAAGTGCTGATGCTACTTCATATAAAATTACAGTTGGTACAACTGCTACAGGAACAAATATTTTAAATGCTGTTGATTTAGGAAACGTAACTAGCTATAATTTAGTTACTGAGCCTGGAACAACCTATTTTGTTACTATTTTCCCAGTAAATCAATATGGTACTTCAACAGGTTGTACAACTATTTCATTTACAACTTGTGATTCATTAAATGCTCCAGTATTGGTAACATTTGATACATTCTTACCAGGTTGTTGGTCTAACCGTTTTGGTGGTGACTTACTAACAGGTCCAGCAGCAACTGGATCTTCTGGATGGTCAGGTGACGGGTTTGCAAACAATGGTACAACAGGTGCTATTAGAAATAATATCTATACAACAGGGGCCAATGACTGGGTAATTTCTCCAGTAGTAAGTATACCAGCTACAGGATATGAGTTGAAGTTTGATGCAGCAGCTGTTCAATATAATGCTACAACTGCACCAACAACTCCATGGGAAGCTGATGATTTTATTCAAGTATTAGTATCTACTAACGGAACGTCATGGACTGCTTTATATACTTTCAATAACACGAATCAACCATCTATTACAGGTACAACGACAACAATTGATTTAGATGCCTATGCGTCTCAAGATGTGCGTTTTGCTTTTAGAGCCGTTGAAGGTGCTACTTCTGATGGTTCAGATATTGATTTCTCTATTGATAACTTTGAAGTACGTTTAACTCCAGCGGTAGCGCCAGGTTGTAGTACTATTACTGCAACTACAAACGCTAACTGTGGAAACTTTGCTACAGCTATTTCTTGGACTGCAGCTTCGGGTGCTAATGGATACAAATTATCAATTGGCACTTCAGTAGGTGGAACACAAATATTAAACGCTTCTGATGTAGGTACTGCATTGACTTATTCTTACATAGGTTCAATTGGAACTACTTATTATGTAACTGTTACTCCATACAATTTAGTTGGAAATGCTACAGGTTGTACATCCATTTCATTTACAACAAACAGTGCAGGTTGTTATTGTACTTCTGCTCCAACATCAGTTGATGGTACGGGTATAACTAATGTTCAATTAGGTACAACTAATTTCCCTAATACGGTTGCTACGGGCCCAGTATATAGCGATAATACAGCTACTGCTGTAGATATGACTCAAGGTATTAATAATAACGTTCAATTAACTTTTGACGTACTTAGCTTTGGAACTACATCTTACGATTACAATACTGTAATTTGGATAGATGCCAATGATAACTATACTTTTGAAGCTTCAGAAATTGTGTATACAGGAGTTTCACCAACAACAGCTGCACCAACAAGTTTGAATGCTTCTTTTGTTGTTCCAACAACTGTAACAGCGGGTAATCACAGAATGAGAATTGTGGCTACTGATGAAGAACAAGTTCCTGCTAATTCATGTTATTCTGGTTCTTGGGGTGAGACAGTAGACTTCAAAGTAAATGTAATTGCATTGAAAAACGATACTTTTGATGATGCTAGTTTTGTATATTATCCAAACCCAGTTACAGATGTATTAACTATTTCGTATGCAAACGAGATCTCTAAAGTTCAAGTAATGAATTTATTAGGTCAAGAAGTAATGGTAAAATCAATCAATGCGACACAAAGTCAAATTGACATGTCTAACCTTGCTACAGGGTCATACTTAGTGAAAGTTACGTCTGATAACAAAGTTAAAACTATCAAAGTAATTAAAAGATAATTTTAATTTTTGATTTAATTTGAAAGTCCCGATTTTATCGGGACTTTTTTATTTATATATGTATCTTTGTCGAAATTTTTGTTATGTATTTCTCAATCATTATACCTGTTTACAATCGCCCAGATGAAGTGAACGAATTGCTTACCAGTCTTTCAAAAACTTTGTATAAAAAAGAGTTTGAGATTGTAATAATTGAAGATGGATCAACGGTAGATTGCAAATCGGTGATTGAAACGTATCAGTCTAAGTTAAACATATCGTATTATTACAAAAAGAATTCAGGTCCAGGCGATTCTAGAAATTTTGGAATGAAGGTTGCCAAAGGAGATTATTATTTAATCTTTGATTCAGATTGTATCATTCCTGAAAATTATTTGACGGAAGTCGAAAAAGAACTTCAATCAAATTATGTAGATTGTTTTGGTGGACCAGATAATGCATTAAAATCGTTTTCATCCATTCAAAAAGCCATCAACTTTGCAATGACATCCTTTATAACTACTGGAGGGATCAGAGGTGGCTCAGAAAAAGTAATCAAATTTCAACCGAGAAGTTTCAATATGGGATTTTCCAAAAAAGCCTTTTTAGACTCAAAAGGTTTTGGAAATATTCATCCCGGCGAAGACCCCGATTTGAGTATTCGATTATGGAAATTAGGTTATAAAACACGCCTATTCGAAAAAGCATTTGTCTATCATAAAAGAAGAATTGATTGGGATAAATTCACAATTCAGGTTTCAAAATTCGGAAAAGCAAGACCTATTTTAGATCTATGGTATCCTGAGTATAGGAAACTAACTTTTTGGTTTCCTACCTTGTTCATGTTAGGGTTTATAAGTTCTGTTTTATTACTTATTATACTCATTGATATTCCATTAAAATTATATGTCATTTATTTTATATTGGTTTTTCTTGTTGCTTCCATTCAAAATAGGAGTTTAATCATAGGTAGTTATGCCGTTGTTGCTGTGTGGAAACAATTTTCAGGATATGGTTTTGGGTTTTTGCAATCATTTTATAAAATCAATATTTTAGGGATTAAACCACAAGAAGCTTTTCCTGAATTATTTTTTCCGGTTCAACCTAATGAAATTAAAATGGAAGTTAATAAAGTTCCATCTACTTTAGAATCTGAAATAGATAAAAATGATATTACCAAGACCAAAATCGTAGGCTTGACAGGTGGAATTGGTTCTGGAAAATCGATAATTGCGTCTTATTTATCTTCTATCGGAATACCTGTTTATATTTCTGATTTAGAAGCTAGAAAGGTGATGGAATTACCAGAAATAAGTGCTTTGATTGCTTCAGAATTTGGAAACGAGATTTTGGATAATGGCATCATTAATCGTGATAAGTTAGCCTCAATTGTCTTTGGATCTCCAGAAAAATTAAAGCAATTGAATGCAATTGTGCATCCAGCTGTTAAAAAACATTTTGATCATTGGGTTATTTCTTATAGAAACGACTCAATTATTGTTAAAGAAGCAGCAATACTTTTTGAAAGTGGCGCTTACAAAGATTGTGATTATATCATTTCAGTTTCGGCACCATTAGAAACAAGAATTGAACGCGTGATGAATCGAGACAAAACGACACGAGAAAAAATACTCCAACGTATTAATAATCAAATGTCTGACGAGGAACGAAATGCCAAAAGTGATTTTGTAATCTTGAATGATAATTTTGAAATGGTTAAAATTAATATCAATGATATTATTAAAAAATTGAAAAATAAATAAAAAAAAGTTAAAATGTTAATGTTTGGTTAATACATATTTATTATTTTTGTTAAAAAGCTAAATTTGTATTGATGAATAAATTTGTTTTTCGCCTTTTAGTCGTATTGATGAGTCTCTCTTTGCTGGGAATTATTTTTGTGCAAGTATATTGGTTCAATACTTCGTTTGAAAACAATGAAGAGCAATTCAAATTTCATGTAAAACAAGTTCTAGGAAATGTTGCTCATAAATTACAAAAAAAAGAAGAATATGCATTTTATAGTAAATATAATAAGGCAAAAGATAGTGTAAAAACCGCTCCAAAAGAAGATGATTTATTAGAATTTGGGTACTATCAAAGAAATTCAAAAACAAATCAAACCATTGTTTATTCAAACAATATAGTATCACAAGATTATGATATTTTTTCGACGTTCTTTGACAAAAACTCAGACAGTATTCGGTTAAAAAACTATATTTCAAAACGAAAAACAGAAATATTTAATAACAATTCTTTAGATAATACTTCAATTCAGCAAAACAAAATGCCTGATTTGACTATTGAAAAAACGGGTTCGTTGGATATTTTGAATAGCGCTCAATTTGAAATTCAATACAAAGATATTGCTGCTAATTTTCCGATACAAGACCGAATTTCTATTATAGAAATGAATGAAATTTTAGCAAAAGAATTAGACGAATACGGAATTAAAACGCCCTTTGAGTTCAATATTTACAGCAAAGGTTTGGCAACAAAAATAAAGTCAGAACGCTTTCGATTTGATAAATATGCAACCTATTCGATACCGATTTTTGTTGACAATGAAAACAATACCCAATATCAGTTATTAGTATCGTTTCCACAAAAGAAAAAGTTTTTATTTTCAGAAATACTTGCAATCACTTTATTGTCAATTGTTTTCACGCTCATTATCATAATTGCTTATGCAAATGCGCTACATCAATTGATTAAACAACGACATATTTCTGAAATTAAGACCGATTTCATCAATAATATGACACATGAGTTCAAAACGCCTATTGCCACTATAAATCTGGCATTAGATGCGATAAAAAACCCCAAAGTAATTGATGATAAAGAGAAAGTTTTCCGCTATTTGCAAATGATTCGTGATGAAAATAAACGAATGCATGCCCAAGTAGAGAATGTGTTGAGAATATCAAAATTAGAGAAAAAAGAATTAGACATTAACAAAGAAAATTTTGATATTCAGGAAATTATAGAAGACGCAGTTGAACATGTTCATTTGATAATCGAAGATAGGGAAGGAGTTATAAATACCCATTTTAACGCCGTTAGAACATCTGCTTTGTTAAGTGATGTTCATTTTACAAATGTGATGGTTAACATTTTGGACAACGCCATCAAATATTCTGACGAAGCCCCTAAAATTGACATTTATACAGAAAATATTAAAGACACAATCATCATCAAAGTACAAGATAAAGGTCTTGGAATGAGCAAAGTAGCTCAAAAAAGAATTTTTGAAAAGTTCTATCGAGAACATACCGGAGATATTCATAATGTCAAAGGACACGGACTAGGATTGGCCTATGTAAAAAGGATTGTTGAAGATCATAATGGTCAGGTTTTTGTTGAAAGTGAAAAAGGAAAAGGAAGCACATTTATTATAAAAATACCACTCATAAATTAAACAAATATGGAAAAAGAAAACAAAAAGATTTTGCTTGTTGAAGACGACCAAAATTTCGGATCTATTCTTAAGGATTATCTAATTCTTAATGATTTTGATGTTACACTTGCCAAAAATGGCATGGAGGGGTTTGAAAAATTTAAAAAAGATACCTTTGATTTATGTATTCTCGATGTGATGATGCCTTACAAAGATGGCTATACTCTGGCAAAAGAAATTAGAGATAAAAACAAAGAGGTGCCAATTGTGTTTCTTACCGCAAAAACCATGAAAGAAGATGTCTTGAAAGGGTATAAAGTAGGAGCAGATGATTATCTAAATAAACCTTTTGATTCTGAAGTTTTATTGATGAAAATCAAAGCCATCATGCAACGTAAATCTTCTGAAACGAAAGCTGAAAATATTCAGTTTGAATTTCAAATTGGAAAGTTTCATCTCAATTCAAAATTACGCTTCTTGAATTTCCCTGGAAATGAGTCAATTAAATTATCTCCAAAGGAAAATGAATTGCTAAAAATGTTGGCATTGCATGTCGAAGATTTGATGCCTCGTGAGTTGGCACTTACAAAAATTTGGAGAGATGACAATTATTTTACCTCTCGAAGTATGGATGTTTATATCGCCAAATTGCGTAAATATCTAAAAGAAGATGAAAACGTCGAAATCCTTAATATTCATGGGGAAGGATTTAGATTAGTAGTAAAAAAATAAAAATCGATTAGTATCATAGGTTTTTAACCAAACAAGATTTTGTTTCAGAAGCCAATCCAGCTTTCCGTTACAAGCTTGCTCCATAAAAGTTTTTTTTTCTAGGCCAGCAACGAGCTTCCGTTGGTCGCTGTTGCAAGCCAAGAAAAAAATAACTTTTATGTTCGCAAGGCTTTCCACTTCAATCTGGGCTAAAGAACCCCGTTTACAATCAAAAATTTAAAATAAATACCCAATTACCATTTAACCTCCATTGCAAAACTTACTTTTTCTTCTTTTGAAATAGTAAATATAGATTCTTTATCTTTTTTGAATTCTTTAATTGAAACTATATCGTCATAAGCAACTTCTTTCAGATAATTTACTTCAATTTCTGTAATTTTTTCTTTCAATAATTGTTCTGGTTGTAGGGTGTCAAAACACCATTCCATATATTTTACACTATTGGCGTGGTTCACAATATCCAAATCTGAAAGAAAAATTTTTTTAGTACCTACCTCATTGATAGGTAACGAAATATCTATTTTTTTAAAATCTTTTTCCGTTGCTTTTGTAGAAAATTTATCGAAATGTTCATGAGGCAAAGCGAGTGCTTCTGGTCTTCGGGTTTTCGTGTTGAAAACAGCCCAAAATGTTTCGCAACCAATTATTTTTTCTTCATTCAAATACATTTCTAGACATCGAATGGATCTCGAATTTTCCAGCGATTGAATCCAGGTTTTTACAGTAACAATATCGGTCCAATGTGGCAATTTTTTTATTTCTATCCTAGACCTACTGAGTACCCAAGCTTGTTGGTGTGCTTGCATATCGGTAAAACTTATCCCACCCAACTCCGCATGTTTGGCGGCAGTAAGTTGCAATAGGTTGCACAAATCGGTATGTTTCAATTTTCCGTTTGGGTAACACTGTAAAAAATTAATTTCGTAGGTTTGTTCTAATATCGATGTGAAAAGAGGAGAAATAGGCATGTTAATGAACTTGAATTCCTATAGATAAAACTACTTTGTTGGAATGTCCAAAATAGTCTTTATTTTCTTGAGATGCATTTAAATTTGCATTGAAATAATAGGCATAATGAAGTCCGCCAAAAACTGCGAACGTTTTGTCTAAATTCCTAGAAAAGTAAGAACCTACTTTTAATTCATTGCCATATTGAGATGCAATAATTCCCTCGTCTCTATAATTTACGTCATTAACACCTATAGATATTGTTGGCGAAATGGTAAATAAATTGTTTGCTTTTTTTTCGTATTCGATTAGTATTGATGTCGTTTTAATATTTACATGCGAAAAAGCACCAATAATTTCAGGATTTTGTAGATGTAATTTTTGCACATCAAAACCTAGACCAAATCTAAAATTTTTAACTTTTGCCAATGTTAGAGTTGTTTGAACACCAATAGATTCTTTAAAATCATTTGCAAAATAATTGTTTCCGAAAAAACGAGGTGCCTGAATACCTAATCTAAATTCGGGTTGAAATTCAATCAACGGTTTCTTTTTTGATTTTTGAGCACTAGCTGCAATAGAACAGAAAAGCACAAATACAAATACTATTTTTCTCATATTTAATAGTTTATGGTATAACTAGATTGGTTATTGCCAATGGATAACGGTACTGTTACTTTCTGCACAGTTTGAGTGGTTGTGTTTTTAACTTCATATTTTAAAATAAAATCCTGATTTTTTTTAAGATAATAAACCGTTTGAAATTCACCATAAAACGAATTTATTTCATTTGCAATATCATAATCAGATTGGTATTTTATGGCATCTAAATCTATTTTTTCAACAGTTTTGTTAGGACTTTGTTGATTGAAATTTATGGAGAAAGGTATTATTTCATTTTCTTTTAATAACGTAATAGTTCCTACATTCCAATATAAACCTTCAAAATTTTCTTGGTTGATTCCAGAAACTCGAACGGGTAAATAATCGGGTGAAAATTCTAAAACTATGGTTGTCCCACTGATAGGTTTAAACATGGTAAAGTTTATAATTCCATCATTGTTAGATTTTTTTTCATAGGTCGAATTATTTGAACCATAAACTCCAAAATCTGTTCTGAGTATCATTTTTTGATTAGGAACGGGAACGCTGTTCGCATTTTCTAATTTTAAATTTAACGTAATAATTGTTTCGCCTTCATACGGTATACCGCATGATACAAAGCAAAATGTCAAAAGTAAGAGTATTTTTTTCATATTTCAAAAGTATAAAAATTTTCTAAATAAGATTTAATTATTTTTTTTTATCATAAGTTTAATGTTATCGATAATTGTATTCTTTTCTGTCAAATAGTCAAACCACAATACGTTTTCAGTACGTTTGAACCAAGTAATTTGTCGTTTGGCAAATCGTCTGGTATTCATTTTTATTTGTTCAATAGCAAATTCTAAAGTTGTTGTATCTTCAAAAAAGTCAAATAATTCTCGATAACCAACCGTTTGGAGTGCATTTAGGTCTTTATGTTGGTGTAACATTTTTGCTTCTTCAAGCAACCCTTCAACAATCATATTATCAACGCGTTGGTTGATTCTTTGGTACATAATTTCTCTATCGGCTTCAAGACCAATGATGATTGGAATGAAATTTCGATGTATGTTTTTGCTTTTTAAAAAGCTAGAGTAGGGTAGGCCAGAGCCAATACATACTTCTACAAAACGCATCATTCGTTGCGGATTATGAAGCGTTTGCGGATTATTTTGAGTGAGTTGATTAAAATAGATAAGGTCTAATTGTTGCAAAGTGTTTTGCAAATAGTCGATGCCCTTTTCTTCATATTCTTTTTGAATATGAGTTCTAACATCAGGATGTATATTAGGGAAATTGTCGAGTCCTTTTAGAATTGCGTCTGCATACAAACCCGAACCGCCAACCATGATTTGGACATTGTTTTGAATGAATAATTCATCGAGTTTTACAATCGCTTCTTTTTCAAAAGTTCCGACCGAATAGGTTTCAAAAATTGATTTATTTTGAATGAAATGATGGTTTGCTGCTGCTAATTCTTCACTGTTTGGAACAGCGGTACCAATAGTCATTTCTTTAAAAAACTGACGGCTATCACAAGAAATAATGTCACAATTAAAATGTTGTGCAAGTGAAATACTTAGCGCAGTTTTCCCAATTGCGGTTGGACCAATAATGGTTATAAGGTAGTTGTTCAATTTTTAATAAATATGTTGTAAATATACTAATTCCTAATTTAAATTCCGATCTGAAATGTATTTGAGTAATTATTCCGATTGGTGTTTTAGCCCAGATAGAAGTGGAAAGCCTTTTGCATTTTTTTTCTAGTTTTTCTTGACCAAAAAGAGCGACCTCAGAAGCTCCTTTTTGGGCTATAGAAAAACAGAAAAAAAAGGTAAAAGCTTGTAACGGACAGCTGGAAATAGCTTCTTATTATTTAGAATTTAATGATTTTATGTACTTTGTTTTTTTTGAGATAACCCTGAATAATGGTGCGTGTATCTCGGTTGTTTTGCATTGGGATGAGTATGTTTTTGAGCACTTCAAGGTTTGTGATTTGGTAGTTTAAATCGAAAAAACAATAGCCTTTGTAGATGCCGTTTTCGACTAATATGGCACTTCTTTCTGATACTTTTCGGCCTTTGTCGATAATGATCATGTTTTTGTTTTGAAACTCGATTTCTTGAATGAATTCTATTACTCTTTCGTTGTAAACTTCGGTTAGTTCAAGGTTGAGACAGGCGCCGTTGCATTCTTTAATTTTGAGTTGAAAACATCCGTTTTGCGTGTCGTAAAGTCCGTTTAACTTCTGACAAAGTTGGTGTTTATCGCTAATTCTGAATAGGAAATTTTTGGCTTCTTGAAGACTTGTAAAAGAGGTAATTTCTTTTTTGCGACCATCGGCTTTTAGGATTTTCAATTCGATATATCCATTTGAGTTAACTTCTTGGTAAAGTGCGTATTGAAAAAGCGTTTTGCGTTGCGCACGGTTGTAAATAGGTTTGTTTTTTTTGATTTCTTCACTCTCTTTAAGTAGAGCAACGAGTTCGCTACCCGTTTCTTCATGACTTACGGTAACGACTTCACGTTGAATTTTTTTACATTTTGAGGTAGAACCTGTAAAATGTTGGTTGATTCGTTTTTTGATGTTTTTGCTTTTTCCAATGTAAACCACATCACCGTTTTGGTTGTGAATGTAGTAAATGCCCACTTTATTAGGAATATTTTCGACGATATCCACTAGTTTTGGAATCATACCGGTTTTAATTTCCGATTTTATAGTACTAGTTAGGATTTCTTTTTCTACATCTTTGTCTAGCAATAATTTGAAAAGTTTTACAGTAGCCATTGCATCGCCACTTGCTCTGTGCCTATCGGTTATTGGAATACCAAGGCTTTTGACTAATTTTCCTAAACTATGCGATTCTTGTTCGGGAAGCAATTTTTTGGAGAGTTCTACCGTACAAAGGGTTTCTTTAGTAAATTCGTAACCCAATCTGCGAAACTCGGTTCTCATTATTCGGTAATCAAAAGTGGTGTTGTGCGCAACAAGGATGCAACCCTCAGTAATTTCGATGATTCTTTTGGCAACTTCATAAAATTTTGGAGCGCTTCTAAGCATCGCATTATTGATGCCCGTGAGTTTTACCACAAAAGGCTGAATGGGTTTTTCGGGATTGACAAGGCTGATGAATTGATCGATGATTTCGTGCCCATCAAATTTGTAGATGGCGATTTCAGTGATTCCTTCTTCGTTGAATTGTCCTCCAGTGGTTTCTATGTCCAGTATTGCGTACAAGTTAGTTATAAGTGATTAGTAATTAGTGAAAAGTGATTAGTGGAAAGTGATTAGTCTTTAGTCTTAAATCTTTCATCTTAAATCTTTCATCTTAAATCTTTCATCTTTCATCTTTCATCTTTCATCTTTCATCTTTCATCTTTCATCTTTCTTCTATTTTCTCACCCCAAAGATACTACTTCCAATTCGAATCATGGTACTTCCGCATGAAATTGCAAGTTGATAATCGCCAGACATTCCCATCGAGAGAATTGATAATTGATCATTTTTCATCGATGATTCGTTTGTCTTGTTGAAAATGCTTTTCAAATGATTGAATTCTTTTTCGATTTGGGTTTTGTTGTCGGTGAAGGTTGCCATTCCCATTAAACCTACAATTTTGATGTTTTTTAATTTTTGAAATTCATCGGATGATAAAATTTCTTCTAATTCTTTTACGTCTAATCCAAATTTTGTTTCTTCATCTGCAATGAATATTTGAAGTAAACAGTCAATTACCCGATTGTTTTTTTCGGCTTGTTTGTTTATTTCTTGCAACAATTTGAAGCTATCTACCCCGTGAATTAAATTTACAAATGGTGCAATAAGTTTTACTTTTCTAGATTGCAAATGACCAATAAAATGCCATTGAATATCTTTGGGCAGTTCTTGGTGTTTTTCTACTAATTCTTGCACATAATTTTCGCCAAAAATGCGTTGTCCTGCATTGTAAGCTTCCATTAAATCTGCCACAGGTTTGGTTTTTGAAACGGCTACCAATGTAACATGTGGTGGAAGTTGGGATTTTATTTGGTGTAGGTTTTGTTGGATTGACATTATTTTTATTTTTAACTGTTTCCAAAATGGAAATCGTTGGTTTTTAGTTGTCGAGGATTTCTCGACAAATGGATATGGTTTTTTATTGTAATAATTAGAAAAATTAAATCATGATTTATTTTTTATAAAGTCTTTTCCTTTTTTTCTTTTTTCTAAAAAATCTACATTTCATACACAACCAAACCACTACGAAACTTTGGTTCGATGTAAGTTGACTTTGGTGGCATGATTAAATTTTTGTCTGCCAAATTTTTAATTTCTGAAATATCACTTGGAAACAACATAAATCCTACTTCAAACTCCCCTTCGTCAACCAACTCTTTTAGGGTTGAAATAGATTGTTTACCAGGAATATATTCAATGCGTTCATCGTTTCGTAAGTCTTCTATGCCCAAAATAGGTTGCAGCACTTTATCATATAAAATTTGAGCATCAAGATTTGATAATATTGAATTTTGTTGCTCATTTGTAGCTGTTATTTTGTAAAACAAGGCATAAAAATTGCCATCCAAATACATTCCAAATTCGAATTTGTCTTGTGGTTTCCAAAGTTCGAGGTATTTTGGTTTTATAATAAAATGTACAGCCAATTTATCTAAAAAATCTTCGACAGAATTTCCATTCAAATCTCGAATGATGCGGTTGAATTCATAAATCTTTACATTACTTTCTGCAATTAAAAAACTCATAAAATAATTTAAATTCTCATTTCCTAGATGCTTATTTTCATCATACAATAATTCTGCTGAAGCCGATCGATGGTGACCGTCAGCGATGTATAATTCAGGAATGTTTTTAAATTGATTTTCCAACAATAAAATGTCTTGTTCAGTATTTACTTTCCAAAGGGTATGAATTTCTTTATTGGTAGTTGCAAAATGATAAACCGATTGTTCCTTTTTTTTATCTAAAATAAATCTTTCAATAGTGTCATTATCTGGATAAGTTATTAAAACAGGTTCGGTATTAAAACCTGTTTGGTTCAAATAATCTTTAAACAATTCTACACGATATTGCAACGTATCTTCGTGTTTCTTGATTACATTATTTTTATAATCTTCAATAGATGTGCCTGCAATAATTCCTGTAAAGGATTGATTTTTAGTTTTAATTTCGTAAATAAAAAACGCGGGATTTTCATCTTCAAATAAAACGCCATCATCTTTAAAATCTTGATATTTATTGGCTACAGCCTTAAATCTTTTGTCTAAAGTTATTTTTTGCGAATGAACAAAAGCAGGATTCAACACATGTAAAAACGAATACGGATTAAAATCCAACCACGAAGCTAACTCCGCTGCCGAATAATCATCATAATTTCTACAAGTTACCAACCCAACTTTATCTGGAGTTGGTCGAATTGCTTTGAAAGGTAGTATTTTACTCATAATTTAGTCGAAAGTCGAAAGTCTAAAAGTCGAAAAATCTTGCTTTAAGACTTTCGATATTTGACTTTTTGACTATTTAAATTGTTTCGAAACTTTCTCTGCTTTTTTACTTTCACTATAATCATAGAAACCTTCACCCGATTTTACGCCCAATTTTCCTGCCATTACCATGTTTACTAACAATGGGCAAGGTGCATATTTTGGATTTTTGAAACCATCATACATCACATTTAATATCGAAAGACAAACATCAAGTCCAATAAAATCGGCTAGCTGCAAAGGTCCCATCGGGTGTGCCATACCTAGTTTCATTACCGTATCAATTTCTGCAACGCCAGCTACACCATTGTAAAGTGTTTCGATTGATTCATTTATCATGGGCATCAAAATTCTATTGGCAACAAAACCAGGATAATCGTTTACTTCGGTTGGAGTTTTACCTAATTTTATCGATAATTCCATGATTATTTTAGTTACTTCATCCGAAGTAGAATAGCCACGAATAATTTCAACCAATTTCATAATCGGCACCGGATTCATAAAGTGCATTCCAATAACTCGTTCCGGATGAACAACTTGCGCAGCTATTTGTGTAATAGAAATCGATGAAGTGTTTGATGCTAAAATCACATTATGATCACAAACCTCGCTCAATTGTTTGAAGATGTTCATTTTTAAAGCTACGTTTTCGGTTGCGGCTTCCACAACTAAATCGCATCCTACCACACCGTCTTTTATATCAGTGTAAGTGATGATATTTCCAATCGTTTTGTATTTATCATCTTCGGTAATTGTTCCTTTTGTTACCATTCGATCAAGGTTAGAAGCTATAGTTGCCATTCCTTTTTCTAAAGATTTTTCAGAAATATCGATTAATTTTACGGTAAACCCGCTTTGTGCAAAGGTGTGAGCAATGCCGTTGCCCATCGTTCCTGCACCAATTACTGCAATTTGTTTCATATAAAAGTTTATGAGTTTAAAAGTTTATGAGTTTATAAGTTGTATTTAAATTAAGAATTATAATGTTTAAACGGGTATCTGATATATTTTTAGTCAAATTCTAGCTTAAATTATTTCAAGTTTTTTTTCATGAAATTGATTATCTATCCAAATTGCATTTTCCGTTATTAAGACATTATTTAAAAGTTTTGTAAAAATTATTGTTTTTCAATTCCCCCTTCCGGGGTTACAGGAATTACTTCTCCATCGAATCAATAATCATATACGCTACTCGCAAAGCCTCAGTTCCATCTTCAAGCGTCACAATAGGAGTAGTATTATTGTTTATTGCATCTGCAAAAGTTTCCAATTCGTCCAAAATAGCATTATTTGGTGCCACATCCGGATTATTAAAATAAATCTGCTTCTTTTCGCCTTCTGCATTTTGCAAAATCATATCAAAATCGCCAGGCATTTCGGGCGCATCTTTCATTTTTACAACCTCACATATTTTATCCAAATAATCCACAGAAATGTAAGCATCTTTCTGAAAAAACCTCGATTTACGCATGTTTTTCATCGAAATCCTACTCGAAGTAATATTGGCAACACAGCCATTTTCAAACTCAATTCTGGCATTGGCAATATCTGGCGACTGACTCAAAACAGAAACCCCGCTAGCGTGAACCGACTTCACTTTCGATTTTACAACACTCAAAATCGCGTCAATATCATGAATCATCAAATCTAAAACCACAGGAACATCGGTGCCTCTTGGGTTAAACTCTGCCAATCGATGCGTTTCAATAAACATAGGATTTTCTATCTGATCTTTTACCGCAATAAACGCCGGATTAAAACGCTCCACATGTCCAACTTGCCCCTTAACGTTATATTCTTTTGACAACGAAATAATTTCTTCCGCTTCAGCAACAGTAGTAGAAATTGGCTTTTCAATAAAAACGTGCTTCCCAGATTTTATCGCCACTTTCGCACATTTGTAATGAGAAAGGGTAGGAGTTACAATGTCAATTACATCAACAGCATGAATCAATTTGGCAATGGTATCAAACTGTTTATAGCCAAATTCAGCTGCAATTTTAGCTCCATTTTCATGATTTTCATCATAAAAACCAACCAGTTCATATTTTTCAGATTGTTGCAACAACCTCAAATGTATCTTTCCGAGGTGGCCTGCACCTAAAACTCCAACTTTAAGCATAGAAATAAATTTTATCAAAAATACAAAAATCAAAACATATCAACCTTATACAAATGATAAATTTATTTAAGTTAATATGGCCGTGCCCCTTTTGTATAAAAAACAATTCGTGCCTCATTTATTTTTTATACAAAAGCGTCGCGTTTTCCGCTATATCTTTTGCTCCGCTGCGCTGCACAAAAGGATGCCGCTTCAACCGCTCACGCAAACCTGTTTTCATATGATAAATAGTTTTCAAAAATCGATTTGTATTTTGATTTTTTTACAACTATTTTTACAAAATAAACCAATATCAAAATTGAAAGATACAAACAAACATCAAGGACTTCGCAATCAACTAGCCAAAGTACTAGAAGATAAAGGAATTACAGATACAAATGTCTTGAATGCTATTAAAACAGTACCGAGACACTTGTTCTTAAATTCAAGTTTTGAAGATTTTGCATACCAAGACAAAGCGTTCCCAATTGGTGCTGGTCAAACCATTTCTCAGCCATATACTGTAGCTTTTCAAAGTCAATTATTACAAGTTAAAAAAGATGATAAAATACTCGAAATAGGCACGGGGAGCGGCTACCAAACCGCTGTTTTATTTTTGATGGGAGCCAAAGTGTATTCTATTGAAAGGCAAAATGAGTTGTTTAAATCTACTTCTTTATTATTGCCAAAATTAGGCATCAGACCCAAACATTTATCATTTGGAGATGGATACAAAGGACTTCCAAATTTTGCGCCATTTGATAGTATTATTGTAACAGCAGGCGCACCAACCATCCCCGAAGCTTTGATGGCACAACTCAAAATTGGTGGAAAACTAATAATACCCGTAGGCGAAGTCGAACAAATAATGACGATGTTAATAAGGAAAAACGAAACCCAATTTGAAAAACATGAATTAGGTGATTTTAAGTTTGTACCCTTATTAGAAAATAAAAATTAACCCATCTTAAGATGGGTTATTTGCTAATAATTGATAAATAACGCTCCAAACATTCTTTTTCAATTTGAGCAACAAACAAAATAAAATCTTCTTTATTGTTTTTTGTTTGTGCTGTTTCTAATGTTTGATAATACTTCATGCGGGTTTCATAATCTCCTTTAATATTGGCAATTACATAACCATGTTGCAACAAAATAAAATTCATTACTAAACGAGATGTTCTTCCATTGCCATCAATAAATGGGTGAATAGTAACCAATCTTTCATGCAATTCTGCAGCCAAAACAACTGGGTGTAGTTTATTTTTTTGTTGATCCATCCAAATAAAATAATCTTCCATCTGCTTTGCAACTAGATAGGGTTGCGGTGGCATATGGCTACTTCCTTTAATCATTACTTGAACTTTTCTATACCTACCAGCATCTTCTGGTAAAATACCTCGCAATATTAAATTATGAACAGAAAGTAATTCTCTTTCATTGATAGAAAAATTTCTATCAACTAATTGTTTGATATAACCAATAGCTTCCACATGGTTTATTGCCTCTAAATGCTCGCGCATACTTTTTCCAGAAACGGTAAGCCCTTCATTGATTACTAAATCTGTTTCACGAAGGGTTAATGTATTTCCTTCAATACGGTTGCTTTCAAAAATATATTCTAATTCTAAAGCTTGGGTAATTCTATAACTATCAAACTCTCGAAAGGTATTTAGTTTTGTCTTTAAAGCATCTATTTCATCCAAAATAGTTTGTAAATTTTTTGAAATAGTTCTTTTTTGAATGGCATAGCTATTTTCAATTTCCTCACGAACCAAATCCATGGCACGCATTGTTAAATCATCTGAACCAATTTCATATAAAATTTTTTCTTTCAACCAAGCAATCATTAAGGTATCTTGGTCTATTTCTAATATCTGAGCAAGTTTTACAATTTGTTCTTTTGTTGGTTTTCTTGTACCATTTTCAAACTTACTAATCAATGCTTGATCAATTTGCATTAATTGTGCTAATTCTCTGGTTTTGATATTTTTTTGTTCTCTGGCGTTTTTTAATAAAGTTCTCATCTTTTTGTGACTTTAAAATTCATGACAAATTTAGTCATATTTTTAAATAAAAAAAAGTTTTCTACAACTTTTTAATTAAATTCTTTTTTTATCCTAGCCAAATCGCGTTTGGTGTCTTGTTCTTTTAAAGATTCTCTTTTATCATACGTTTTTTTACCACGACATAAACCAATTTCTAATTTAGCCAATCCTTTTTCGTTGGTGAATAAACGCAAAGGAACAATGGTAAGACCTTTTGTTTCAACACTTCGTTCTAAAGATTTGAGTTCTCTTTTGTTCAATAAAAGTTTTCGTTCGCTTCTTGCTTTGTGATTAAACTGGTTTCCAAAAGCATATTCTTCAATGGAAGTATTGATAGCAAACAACTCACTTTGTTCATTAAACTCACAAAAACTTTCGGTAATATTTGCTTTACCTAATCTGATGGATTTAATTTCTGTTCCCGTCAATACAATTCCGGCAGAGAATGTTTCGATGATTTCATAATCAAATCGGGCTCTTTTATTAAGTATGTTGGCGGTTTTTATCATAAGAAGTACAAAATTACTACAAAAAGCAAAGATAGCGCAAGAGTATTGTATTTATTTTTAAATAATGAAAGTATTAAATCGTTTATATTTGTAAAATGGAAAATAAATTACAAAAAGATCCACTTCATGGCGTAACGCTCCAAAAAATTGTAGAAAGTTTGGTTAATTATTATGGTTTTGAAGAATTAAGTGTTCGAATCAAAATAAAATGTTTTATGGATAATCCGTCTATAAAATCGAGTTTGACTTTTTTGAGAAAAACCGACTGGGCACGCAAAAAAGTGGAGGAGTTGTATGTGAAAACCCTTCCGAGAATTAGTGAATAGTAAAAAAATCAACATCAATATCAAAAATCAATATCAAATAAGTATATTTTCTAATTCGCTCATTATCCAATTCGCTCATTATCTAATTAACCAATTTTCTTCTGAAAAACAATATTTCAAGTTCAGCCCTGATGGAGCCGATATCCTCCTGAAGTCCCGGAGGGCTAAGGAGATAAAGGCGACAGCAGGACAGATAGTCTTGAAAAACGGGATTGTGTGCTGCCCAAAAAAAAGGGAATAATCTTTTACGACTATTCCCTTTTTGAAATATTATTGGTTTAGTTTTCGGCAATTCCTCTCCATTGTTTTAACTTTTTGGATAAAAACAAAAGTAGTAGAACTACAAAAAGAAAATTGAGGCACATTAACAAATAAGTATTGTCTTTTAACCACTCAATTTTTGGGAAGGCAATGGCTCGACCAGCATAAGCAAAATCGTTGTAGCCACTTACTGCTTTTGAAATTTCGAGTACAAAATAGTAAACAATGGGCCCGAATGCAGGAAGCGACCATAGTAAAATGTTGTTGGTTACGCCCGTTAAACCTTTTCCTTGGTTTTGTTTGGTTTTGATTAATAGATAGACAAAACAACCAATTATAAGTAATAAAAGCACTATTAAATAGACATATTCTGAAGAAGAAATGGCACTTAATATTCCGATTAAAATATTGAGAACGCCTAATGAAACCACTGCAATAAGCCAATTTTTGCCAGAGGTTACTCGGAATGAAAGTAATAATAATGATAAGCCAAGAGCAATGTAAGATATTAATAATAAGGTATCTAAATCAATATCTGGTCTGTTGTAAGCATCGGCAATTTTTTCATAATTGTATTGTAATGCTTTTTCGGGTACGTAGAATTTATAATATCGATACTGTTGATTGTTTTCGTAAGCAATATAACAATCGGTTGTATCAATTTTGGTTCCATCATTATTGTTATAATAATAATCTTTTTCTTCGCTACCGATGGTTTTGTAATTATTGAAAGTTGGGAAGTCATAAATCAGATTTACCCACTTAGTAGCATCGACACTCGATTTTAGTTTATGCTCATTAGCTATAACTAAATAATTTTGAAACAATGATTGAATTGCTTTTTTGTCATTATTGTATAACCAAGTTCGAACTTCTTCTTTGTGAATGGAATCTTTTTCAAAATTAAAAAAGCTGTACGAGTTCAGGTTTTTGTTCATTAAAGAATTATAAGAATATTTTACACCTTTGTAAAGAAAATAATCTTTGGTTTTTATTTCAGTGCCAGTTGCTTTTACCGCTGTGGTATCTACTGAAACATCAGCTACAGCCGCTTCTCCACCATCATAGTAATTGTTTGAATAAGAACCATCTACAAAAAATGAACCTTGACTCAATGTTTTACATCTTTTTTGGGCTTCTTCCAATGAATAATAATCTCTTATGCGCACTTCTTTTCCGTAATAATATGAAACTAAAAAAGAGCTGAGTAAAAAGAAACCGATAAAAAGCATTCCCCATTCTTTGAATAATGAAATATTAGTTTTTGGGTAAAATGATTTTAAACCGTTGTTTTTGAAATAGTTAATACACCACAAAATGATGGTAAGAATGGAGATTAAAACAGCAAAGAAAATGATAGTTACATCGGCACCATTTCCTGAATAGTCATTTTCGGTTTCTGTAAAATCGAGTTTTCCATTTACATAACCAAGAATTGTAAAAATAATATGCATAGCAATGGCAATAACTGCTAAAGGAATTATTTTGAGGTTCCAAATTAATGGATATTTTAATAAAAGTTGTTTTTGAAAGTTTTTGAACATGATAAATATTTTTTAAGATACAAAAAAGCGACGTGTTGAGTTGGAAATATTTCTAAAATAAGACAATGGAATATTGTTTTGAATGATAATTTCCATAAAATTATATACAGATACTTTTTCTGGGAAGGTAACAATGTAAGTACCTCCGTTGAATTGTAATGAGATCATTTCAAATTTTTCAAAAATAGCACCCAATTCTTTTTGATTGAGTGTGCTTTCAAATTCTATAACTAATTGTTTTTCTACTTTATCCTCTTCTGAAACGATTTCTTTTTCGTGTAAATTTTTCTGTTTTCCTTGTTTTAAGAAAATAACTTGATCGGAAGTTTTTTCTACTTCATATAATTGTTGCGAACTTAAAACAATTCCGATGGGTCTGAAAGCTGATTTTGCAATTGATTTAAAATCCTCCAAAACAGTTTGTTGTGCCAAAATATCTAAATTTGCCAATGGCTCATCAATCAATAATATTTTTGGTTTTCTCAAAAGCATTCGTGCCAATTCAAAGCGCATTTTGTAACCAGACGACAAGCTTTTCCAACTATGATTTCTGAATTTTCGTAGACCTAATCTAGCAATTATTAATTCTACAATCACCTCATTTTCTTCGGGTGAATAGCCGTAGCAAGAGGCCGTAAATTGTAAATTCTCAAACATAGAACCATACCAAGTATCGGTTCGTTGCGGTATGTAAACCAGTTGCGTTCTCAAATCATATGAATCGATGAACTCAAAATTGTATTTGATAGCACCTTTAGTAGCAAATAACTCGCCACAAAGCAGTCGTAAAAGCGTTGTTTTCCCGTTTCCATTTTCCCCAACCAATCCTAAAATTTCACCTTGACAAAGTTCCAAATCTATCGGGCCAAGTCCAAAACGACTCATTCCATAACTTTTTTCAAGATTGGAAGTGCTCACCAAAAGCGTTCTTTCTGCAATTGGTTTTTTTGAAAGAAATTGGTATAAATCATTTAAAATAGATTCAAATTTTTCTTTTTTATTTTCAGAATTGGCTTCATTTTGATCTAACCAATTAAGAAAATCACTTGTTTTTTTGTAATGATTTAAATCTTCGGTATCCAAAGTTAAATCAATAATTCTTTTGGTAAGAATAGAAAAGTCATCAAACTTCAGGAAGTTTTGTAACTCTTCAAATTGTTTTTCGAATTCGTTCATAGTTTATTGCTTAAAATTTCGTTTGAGTAAAGTATATATTGCATTGTCTAGAAAAACGCCATTATAACATTCTTTTTCGATAAAATGACCTTCTTTGACATAATCATTTTTTAATAAAACTTTTTCAGAAGCAGTGTTTTTTGGGTCGATAACAGCTTCTATACTGTTTAAATTCATTTGGTTAAAACCATAATTGGTTATCGCTTTTGCTGCTTCAGTAACATATCCTTTGTCTTGAAATTGCGGCATAATCATGTATCCAATTTCGCCTCTATAGTTTTCAGGTTGGATTCTGTAAATACCTGCAATGCCAATCATTTTATCAACACCTTTTATGGTAATTGCCCAATTTATAGCAGTATTATTTTCTACGTTATCATCAATTACTTTCAAAAAGGTCATTGCTTCTTCCTTATTAGTAATCAAAGGTCTAGGAATAAATTTCATCGTATCTGCGTTGCCTCGTAGTTCGATGATTTCGTCTAAATCAGATGCGGCTAATCGTCTTAAAACTAATCGTTCAGTTTCTATATTTTGAAAAGGATAAAAATTAATGTTCAGCATATTTTTAGGATAAAATTTCTACAGAAAAAGTGTATAAATATTCGGTATTAGGTTTAGCAATTTGTATGCCATCTTTTTCATACAAAATACAATTGGCGCTAAAAACATCAGAGTAACCAAGCCAAGGTTCAATACAAATAAATGGCGCATTGATTTTGGTCCAAATACCTAAGTTTGGAAAATCAGAAAAGGAAATTTTCAAAACAGGCGTTTTGTTTTCTAATAGCGTTATGGTTTTTGATTTTAATTCTTTAAAAATTAAAGCATCCTTTTCAAATTTAGAATAATCTAAAGACATTAAATTTTGATGTAATTCGATTGGATAAAAAGTTGTAGAAAGTAAATCGTTTTCCAAAACAAAACAATTTAAAGTTTCTTGATGTTCAAATTTTAAATTATAATCCGAAAAATTCCCTTTCAGCGCAAAGGCTGGATGCGCACCAAGTGAAAAAGGCATGTCAGTTGGACTTTTATTTAAAACGGAATATCCGAAAGTTAATGTTGCATCAATTAATTCATAACGTAGTCGTAATTCAAAATCAAACGGATATGTACCAAAAGTTTCCTCATTGGATGTCAATAAAAAAGTAATTGAATTGCTGTATTGAGAATAAATTTCAAACTCCATATCTCTTGCAAAACCATGTCTAGGTAACGAAAAAGTTTGTCCATTATGAAAATAAGTGTCATTTTTCAAGGTGCCTACAATTGGAAATAAAATGGGCGAATGTTTAGCCCAAAACTCCGACTTTCCTTCCCAAATATATTCTTTATGTGTTTTTTTGTTTTTGAAAGAAATAAGTTCGGCACCTTTGGAATTAAAGGTTGCGGTAAAAAAATCATTTTCAATATGGCTTATCATAGAAGTTAACTTTAAGTAAAAAGTTATTTTTTTTGTAAATCTAATTTAAAATTAACAAAAATAAAATCTTTTTTCTTTTATTTGCTTAATAAATTAAATGTTAATTACTATGAAAAACAATGTATTTAAAAAATTGCTTTTTGTTTTAGTATTTGTTGGGTTTTCTAGTTCTTTTGCACAAGAGAAAAATCCTAAATCAAATTATAACTATAACGAAGCTTTCGCTAACAATTTTTACACTAAAAACGCTACTGAAACGCGTTCTGCAAGTGGACAACCAGGTGCAAAATATTGGCAAAATAGTGCCGATTATGTTTTGAATGCCACTTTAAATGACGTTACAAACGAAATTGTAGGATCTGAAACATTGACTTACACCAATAATAGCCCTGACAAATTAGGATTTCTTTGGATGCAATTGGACCAAAATTTATTTAAAAAAGATTCAAGAGGTCACGATGTTGTTCCATTAAAAGGAAGCCGAAACGGTGCACACGGTCAAGAATTTGATGGAGGATACAAAATAAAATCTGTAAAAATTGTAAGTCTTGTTGGTGGAAAATCAGTTGAAAAAGAAACAACTTTCACCATTTCTGACACAAGAATGCAAATTAATTTACCACAAGAATTAAAAGCAAACGGAGCATCTGTAAAATTAAAAATTGATTACTCGTATATTTGTCCAGAATATGGTTCGGATAGAACAGGTGTTTTGGAAACTAAAAATGGTAAAATTTTCACCATTGCACAATGGTACCCAAGAATGTGTGTATATGATGATATTCGTGGATGGAATACCAATCCTTATTTAGGTGCGGGTGAATTTTATTTAGAATACGGAAATTTTGATATTTCTATTACCGCACCAGCCAATCATATTGTGGTTTGTTCAGGAGAATTACAAAACCCAACAGAAGTATATACAGCCGAACAACAAAAACGTTGGACAGCTGCAAAAGCAAGCGACAAAACAGTCATGATTCGTTCATCAGAAGAAGTTACCAATGCCACTTCTAGACCTACTGGCAAATCAAACTTAACTTGGAAATTCAAAATAGCAAATGCACGTGATGCCTCTTGGGCTTCGTCTGCAGCGTTTATAATTGATGCCGCTCGTATCAATTTGCCAAGCGGAAAAAAATCATTAGCAATTTCTGCTTATCCAGTTGAAAGTAATGGCGGAAATGCATGGGAACGCTCTACAGAATACACAAAAGCGTCTATCGAAAATTATTCAAAAAGATGGTTCGAATATCCTTATCCAGCCGCAACAAATGTAGCAGGAAATGAAGGCGGAATGGAATATCCTGGAATTGTTTTCTGCGGATGGGAATCTAAAGCAGCCGATTTATGGGGTGTTACAGATCATGAATTTGGACACATTTGGTTTCCAATGATTGTGGGTTCAAACGAGCGTTTGTTTGCTTGGATGGATGAAGGTTTTAATACGTTTATCAACGGACTTAGTTCTAACGATTTCAATAATGGCGAATACAAGTCGCCCGTTTCAAACATGCACGATATGTCGGGTATGTTAACCGGCGAATCATTAGAACCTATTTTTGCTGCTCCAGATAATTTGAAAGAAGCTAATTTAGGCATATTGGCATACTACAAGCCAGGTGCAGGTCTTGACATGCTTCGAAATAATATTCTAGGTCAAGAACGTTTTGATAATGCTTTAAGAACTTATGTTGCAAGATGGGCTTACAAGCATCCAACGCCAGACGACTTTTTTAGAACCATTGAAAATGTTGCTGGAGAGGATTTAGGTTGGTTTTGGAGAAGTTGGTTTATCAATAACTGGAAATTTGACCAAGCAATAAGCGAAGTTAAATACATCAAAAATGATCCTTCAAAAGGAGTAGTTATTACCGTTGATAATTTAGAAAAAATGCCGTTGCCTGTAATTGTAGAAGCGACAACAAAAAGCGGTAAAAAAATCACTAAAACCTTACCAGTTGTGGTTTGGGAAAGAAATGTTTCATGGACATTCAAATTAGATACGACAGAAGAATTAGAGTCAATTGTTATTGATCCGGCTCATGTTTTTCCAGATAGTAATTCAACAAATAACACCTGGAATAGTAAAGATGGCGTAACTCAAGTGGTAGTTTTAGATGGTTATTTAGGAAATTATTCAAGCCCAAAAATTCCAATTAAAGTAAACTTCACCGAAGAGGATGGTTCTTTAGTAATGAATGCAACGGGCCAACAATCATTGCCATTGGACGACAAAGGAAACGGAAAATTCTCTTTTGAACAAGCAGGATTATCAATTCAATTTAATGCTACCAAAGACGGATTCACACTTACGTACAGTGGTCAAAACTTTGAATTCACAAAAGATAAATAAGCAAAAACAATCAATACAAAATAGGAGAGGAGTCAGTAATGGCTCCTCTTTTTTATTTTACACCAACAGGCTCGGGCATTTTCCAATCCATGTTCCCGCTTTCCGCTACAATCTTTTTATTATCCACCCTGAAAGGGTTCAAACCCTGTCAGTCAGGGTGTACAATAAAAAGGATTTCCGCTACAATCGGGGGTATGCCTCCAACTTTTGGGCACTTTCCAAACTTTTGGGCTTTTTTTAAAATTGTGAATTAAAATAATTATTTTTTTTAAACTTCAATTGATAATATTAGCCGATATCCATTGCGAAATCAAGTTGTAAATCGTAATTTTGAATTCAAAACAATAATTAAATCAAGTTTTTTTTATCAAATATATCACATGAAAATCATCATATCGCCAGCTAAGTCTTTAGATTTTGAAAGTAAAGTACCCACAGAAATTTTCTCAAATTATCAATTTTTGAAACAATCGGTTGCCATTGACAAGGTTTTGAAAAAACAAAAACCAAAAAAATTAATCGAGTTAATGGATATTTCAGAAAACTTAGCCGATCTCAATTGGCAACGAAACCAAGAACGAAATCTATTAGAACTAGAAAACAGCAAATCACGCCAAGCTGTTTTTGCTTTTAGCGGTGAAGTGTATGTTGGTTTGGATGCTTATTCATTAAATGCTTCACAAATAGATTCAATGCAAGACAAACTTAGAATCTTATCAGGTTTGTACGGAATTTTAAAACCGCTAGATTTAGTGCAACCTTACAGATTGGAGATGGGAACGAAATTGCCCATTGGAACCAAAAAAAATCTGTATGAATTTTGGAAAGTCACTTTAACAAAAGCATTAAATGCAGAACTTACAAAAGATGAATTGGTGATTAATCTGGCAAGTACTGAATATTTTTCGGCATTAGATTCTAAAAAATTAATTGCACCAATTATTACTCCAGAGTTTAAAGATTACAAAGATGGCAAACTTAAAATGATTAGTTTTTTTGCCAAAAAAGCCCGTGGATTGATGGTTCGGTATATACTTGATACCAATGCTTCAACCATCGAAGATTTGAAATTATTCAATTATGAAGGGTATGCTTTTGATGCGAATTTAAGTACACCAACCAAGTTGGTTTATACGAGGTAATTAAATCTAAAATTAATGCATTGCATCTTCCAAACTAAATTTGTTTTTACCTCTTTTAATTAAAAATACAATCGGAATACAGCACAAAAACATCACACCTAAAAACATAAAAATATCCATATAAGACATGACGGTACTTTGCTTCATGATACTGAAATCCATCACTTGGTAGGCTTTTTGAAGTGCTTCATTTGGTGTAAACCCTTTGGATTGAAACCCTTGTTGCAGCTGAATAATACGTTGTTGAATTTCGGTTCTACTTCCGTCATAATGCGTTAACAAAGCCACACGATGTTGTTGACTGAATCGAGTAATAAACGTTGTAATGATAGCAATTCCAAAAGATCCTCCCAATTGTCGTAACATTCCTGTGAAAGCAGCTCCTTCACCAATTTGTTTCCCTTTTAAAGTCGATAATGAAAGAGTGGTTATGGGTACAAAAAGTAATCCAAGTCCGACACCTCTCAAAATAAGTGCCCAATAAAAATGCTCGGTTCCTGTATCGGGAGTCATTTTATTTCGCATGATAAACGTAAAGAAAAAGAACACCAAAAATCCTAGTGCAACCATATAACCTTGCGGAACTCCTTTTTGAATCATTTTACCGATAAAAGGCATCATAAATGCCGTAGTTATAGAACCCGGAATTAATAAAAGACCTGCATCTGTGGCTGTCCAACCTAGAATAGATTGTGTGTAAATTGGAATTATAAGTGTGGATCCATACAAGCCAAATCCTAAAATAAAACTCATGACAACTCCAATTCTAAGGTTCCCGTCTTTTAAAACACCTAAGTTTACAATGGGATATTTATACGTGCTTTCTCTCCAAATAAATAGAAGTAAGCCTGTAAATGAAATACAACATAATGACAGAATTCCTTTATCGTTAAACCAATCGTCTTGTTGACCGTGTTCTAATACATATTGAAGCGAACCAATAAATGCGGTCAAAAACACAATGCCCCACCAATCTACTTGATTGGATTTTAGTTTGTCGCCATATTTCGGACTTTTAACAAATGAAAGCGTTAATAAAGTAGCGATAATTCCGATTGGAATATTAATGTAAAAAATATAAGGCCACGAATAATGATCGACTATATATCCTCCTAATGGTGGCCCAAGGGTAGGTCCAACAATAACACCCATTCCATAAATTGCTTGTGCCATACCTCTTTTGGCAACAGGATAACTTTCAGTAATAATTGTTTGTGCAGTAACCAAAAGTGCGCCACCTCCCAGCCCTTGAATGAATCTAAAAAACACTAGCTCCCAAATATTTGAGGCATTTCCGCACATGAATGAAGAAAAAGTAAAAATGATAATAGAAACAGCAAAGTAATTTCTGCGACCAAATTGTTGCGACAACCAACTTGTCATAGGAATGATGATTACGTTGGCAATGGCATAGGCAGTTATCACCCACGCAATATCTGTTAATGAAGCACCAAGACTTCCTCGCATGTTGGTTAACGCTACATTTACGATGGTTACATCAACAATTTCCAATAAAGCACAAAGTACAGCAGTGATGGTAATAATAACCCGTCTGTAGCCATATTCTACTAAATCATCTTCTCCTTTTATCATGTTATACTTTGAAAATACTTTGTTATTTTAACAATACATCCACATCCACATTCATTCCTGGTCGCAATAATTTTATCTTCTCTTCATCTTTTGTAGCATCTAAAACAATCTTCACAGGAAGACGTTGAATGGTTTTTACAAAATTTCCTGTTGCATTATCTGGAGGTAAAATAGAAAATTTTGCTCCCGTTGCTGGTGAGAACGAAGCAATTGTTCCTTCAAAATCTGTATCTGGATACGCGTCTACTTTTATAATCACTTTTTGACCAACAACCATTTTATTTAATTGAGTTTCTTTAAAGTTTGCAACGACCCATGCCTCAGAATTATTGATTAAATAAAATAGCGATTGACCTGGTTGTATAAATTGACCTGGTTGAATAGCAATTTTAGATACTTGGCCATCTGTAGAAGCCGTAATTACGGTATAATCTAAATTTAGTTTTGCGGCATTCACAAGCGATGTAGCTCGTTTGATATTGGCTGCAGCCACATCCGTTTGTTTTGAAGAAACGGCCGATCTTGATGCGGCTACACTTTTTTGAAAACGGCTTGCGGTTTGTTGCTCTTTTAAAACTTTAAGTTGGCTTTGAGCTTCCAATTTAGCAGCTTCTGCTTGTTCAAATTGTTGTTTGGTAATACTTTTGTTTTTGTATAAATTACTGTAACGTTCAAAATCATTTGTAGCTCTGTTCAATTTAATTTGTGCTGTTTCAATACTTCCACCAGCCGACTGAACGTTTGCTTCAGTTACAGAGATAGTTGCTTGTGAGGTACTTACGTCTGCTTTGGAAACAGCCAAATTACTTTCAGCTGCAATCAAATTGGCTTCTGCTTCTTCTAATTTTACTAAAAAATCTCTGTTGTCAATAGTGAAAAGAGTATCTCCTTTTTTTACAAAATCATTGTCTTTTACATAAATTTTAGTAATATATCCAGGAACTCTTGATATGATTGGGTTGATGTTTTTCTCAATTTGGGCATCGTCTGTAGTTTCATGTGATTGTGAATGGATGTATTTGTAACTTCCATAGATTAAACCAAATACGAGAAATGCACCAAAGATGAATAGGAATTTATTATTTTTTTTTTCTTCTTTCATGATATGATTATTTTGTAGGATTGATGTTAAATGATTGGGTTAATTTTCCTTCTGCAAATTTAAGTTGGTAATATTTTAAAGCAACGTCTGCTTGTGAAAGTGAATAGTTTATTTTGCTTTGTAATTGCTGTTCGTCGGCTTCTAATAATTCAGTGATACTTGCCAAAGTATTGTCATATTTGTCTTTTATGATTCGATAATTTTCAGTTGATTGCTCAATTGTTTTTTGATAAACGGTATTTTGTTTTAACGCATACTTATAATTTTCAGTTGCTTTATGTATCTCACTTTTGATGTTTTCATCCAATGACAAAATGGCTTTTTGAGCCAATTCAGCTTTTGATTTAGCAAGTTTTACATCTTTTCCGTTTTTAAAAATAGAAGTCAAATCATACGAAAAACCCAGTCCAAAGTTTACAGCATTGTTTACACTGATAACATCTTTTAAATCAAATGCAATATAACCGCCCATCAGCGTCAACGAAGGATAATAATTGCCTTTTGCAATTTTAATTCCAGTTTGAGCCGCTTTTTCTTGTTCAATCGCAGCCAACTTGTCATAACGATTGGATTCTAAAGTCAACGATTGACTAATCGCTAGTTCTTTTTTAAAACTTTCAATTTCAAAATCAATAATTGTGTTTTCTGAAAACCCAAAAAGCAGCACTAATTCATAGTTAAATATCGAAATGTTTTTAAGCGCATTAGCATGCATTAATTCAATATTTGCTTGAAGTAATTTAGCTTTTAACAAATCATTTTTCGCAAGTAATCCGTTTTCAACCAATGCCTCAAAATCGTTCGTTCGTTGTTGTGCTGTTTTTTTGTTTTCTTCATACAATTTTGCCATTTCTTGTGATTTGTACAAAGCAGCATACAATTCAATAACCTCAAGGGCTAATTCTTCTTTTGTGAATTGCGCTTTTGCTATCTCTGATAAATGTAATTTTTCAGATACTTTGATGCTGTTTTTTAATCGGGAGCCACTGTATAAAGGCATTGAAACATTAGCTTGACCAATCAATAATTGACTAACTTGAAGTGGGTTTCCAGAAGAATTTCCGGTTCCAATAGACGAATTGACATTGGCATTGGTCAAACGTAAATATTGCCCAGACATATTCATAGAAGGGTATAAATTGTTTTTTAATACATCAAGTTCATATTTTGAAATAGATGATTTGGTAGTTGCCAATTGGGCTTTTGAACTTTTTGAAATAACTATTTCGATGGATTCCTTTAGAGAAAGTTTCTTTCTTTCTTGAGATATCATTGAGTTCATCCAAAGAAATGAGGCTAGTAGATAGCAAATTTTAATTTTCATTGATCAATAGGGCGTTAATTGTTTTTTGTAAGTGTAGTGTCAAATCTGAATTAATATATTTTTCATAATCATCATCAGATTGTATAGTTAAAATGTCTTTGTAAAACGATTTGTTTAAGTCGAAATACAGCATGGTTCCAATAATCATCGGTATAATGAGTTCCGAATGTACGTCTTGTTTAAATAAACCTTGCATTTGTCCTTCGGTGATAACGAATTTAATCAGTTTCAGATTGTCTTTTTTAACTTCTTCAAAGGCATTTAATTTGAAGTCTCTTTTTTTATTTGAAATTTCGTTTTGAATGATTTTATAAATACGCATGTTTGACATCATTTGTTGGATGTAATAATCAACAATCTTATTCATTTTTTCAATAGGCGAGAGGTCTTCAGTAACAAGATTTTCGAGTTGTAATCGAAGTCCGTTTATTCGATACAAAACAATTGATTCCAAAAGTCGTTCTTTTGAACCAAAATAATAGGATATCATGGCAACATTGACATTTGCTTTTGAAGCAATCGATCTAACGGAAGTTCCATCAAAACCATCCAACGCAAAAAGCTTTTCTGCAACATGAATGATTTCTATTTGTTTTTCGTTCAACATATTCAAAATATCAAATTTAGTATCTAATACAAAGTTAAACAATTGTTTAACTAAATAGCTGTTTTTAGTTTGATTATCTGAAAAAACCCAAAAAAACTACTATAGATAATTTCTATACTATACTATTAAATTATTATTAATCAATATTTTAATAAGGTTTATATAAAGTAAAATATAGCAATAATAAATAATTGTTATTAAATTTATTTTTACTGTTTAAACTTAAAAAGAGTCCATTTATTAATATTAAAACAAGGTAATAGTTACGTAGTGGCTTTGAAAAAATTAATTCAAATTAATTTTCAAAAAATCTATTTTTGAGAAATAGTAAAATTAAGGAAACCAAAAAAAAAACTATAATAACCAGTTTTCAAGTATCTTTTTTCCAAGTGGTGTTAAGATGCTTTCGGGGTGAAATTGCACTCCTATGATGTCAAATTTTCGGTGTCTGAGGGACATGATTTGACCTTCAATATCGGTTGAGGTAATTTCTAAATCGGATGGAAAATCGTTTTTTGAAACAACCCAAGAGTGGTATCTTCCCACTTCAAATTGATTGGGCAAACCATCAAAAATGGGTTCGTCTGCAACTAAAAGTGTAATAGTTGAAGCAACACCGTGATGCACTTTATCAAGATTTGTGAGGCTACCGCCAAATACTTCTGCTATGGCTTGCTGTCCTAAACAAACGCCCAAAATGCTTTTTGAAGCGCCATATTTTTGAATAACGGCTTTCAACAATCCTGCTTCTGATGGAACTCCGGGTCCTGGTGAGAGTAGTATTTTATCAAATTTTTCAAGTTCTTCCAACTCAAATTCATCGTTTCTAACAACAACAACTTTGCAATCTAGATCTTCTAAATAGTGAACTAAATTGTAAGTAAAACTGTCATAATTATCGATAACAACAATATTTTTCATTTGATTGAATTAGATTTAATTGCTTAAATATATTGGCTGCAAGTTATGATTTTTATCCAATTTTTCTTGAACTTTAAAATTCAATTTTTGTATTGTAAGAAATACTGCGAGAAGGATTGAAGTGGAAATCCTTTTTGTTTTTTTTTCAAAAACAAAAAGATTGGAACGAAAAGCCTGACCTGCCTCAGCAGGGCTCGCCCAAAATAAAAAAAACCTCAAGAAAATCTTGAGGTTTCAATTATGAGGTAATGAATTATTAGAAATTCAAAGTGATATTCAATTCAAACTCGTCATTGATCGCTTTGTCTCCTAAGCTATCAAAAAAGCTACCTGAACCATATTTGATTCCGAATTTTGTACGGTCAATTTTGAAAGCTGTTGTAGCTGTATTTTTAGCAAAAACTAAATCAAATTTTACTGATTCGGTTACATTTTTAATGGTTAAATCGGCAGTTACAGAATAGGTTCCGTTTCCTTTTTCACCAATTGATTTAAAAACCAACGTTGCAGTTGGAAATGTTTGAGCACCAAAAAAGTCATCAGCTTTTAAGTGTCCTTCAAGACTTTCTTTACCTTGACCTGCTTTTAAGTCGGTTACGTTGATGCTATTCATATCAACGGTGAAATTTCCACCAGCTACTTTTTTACCTTTAAAAATAAGGTTTCCTTCTTTGAACGAAATTGTTCCTGCATGCGATCCTGTTACTTTTTTACCAACCCAAGTAATAGCGCTTTTTTCTGTGTTGATTTTTTTAGTTTGTGCCGTTGCAATTGTTGCAATTGTCATTAAAACAGCTGCTGCAAATAATTTAAAATTTTTCATAATAATTGATTTTTTAGAGTTTTTGTTATAATTTGATAAATAAATTCGAAATTGATTTACGAACTTTAGCATAGTGTTGGGTTTCATCTTCTTCATGTCTGTAACCAATAGTGGCAACAAGCGACGCATTTAAACCCAATTTGTCTAATCCTAAAATTTCGTTGTATTTTTCTGGAACAAAACCTTCCATTGGCGTAACATCAATTTTTAATTCGGCTGCTGCAGCCAATAAATTGCCCAATGCTAAATAGGTTTGTTTTGAAGCCCATGAGTTTCTTACTGGTTCTGGAATCGCGTTGATATTTGATTTCATGAAATCCATATAACCTTGAACTGCCTCTAATGTAATGCCTCTTGTTTCGATTACATTTTTGAAGTAATCATCAATTTGAGTGTCGCCAACATTAAGTTCATTTGCAAAAACAAGAAGGTGAGAAGCATCAACAATTTGAGCTTGTCCCCAAGAAACAGGCTGTAATTGCGCTCTTAGTTCTGGATTTTCAACAATGATCACTTTGTAAGGCTGTAAGCCATAAGAAGAGCTTGAAAGTTGGATAGCTTCTTTTAGAAATTCTAAATCGCTGTCTGAGATTTTTTTGGTTGCATCAAATTTTTTGGTTGCATAACGCCATTTGGCATTTTCGTTGAAGTTGCTCATAGTTTACTTATTTTAATTGTCTGTATTTTTCTAATAATTCTATTAATTGTGTTTGCTCTATTTTTGACAAATTTTGGCAAAATTGGTTTTCGTTTTCGATCACTTTTGGGTCTAAAATTGATAATAAATTCATCCCTTTTTCTGTAATTAACACTTCAATTTTTCTTCTATTATCTGGGCAAACTTTGCGAGTAACTAATTCTTTAACAAGTAGTTTGTCTATCAAACGAGTTGTGTTACTGTTTTTAGCAATCATACGTTCTTGTAATAAACACATGTTTGCTGGTTTTCCTTTTTGACCTCTCAAAATTCGGAGTACATTAAATTGTTCTCCCGAAAGGTCAAAGGGTTTTAAAAGTTCATTGAACTTGTCATTTATAATGCTTTGGGTGTACAAAATACTGAAGATGATTTTTTTAGAATCATCCAAGGCTATACTAGATTTTACAATTTCATCAATCTCCATTATTGTATAGGTAATAATTGTTGGTACAAATGTAGCATTATTTTTAGTTGTATATACAAATGAAATGTTAAAATTTGATTTATTTGAAATATACATTTTCAATTAGTTTAAAATTATTAATTTTGAAGATTAATTTTAAATATCAATTATGAATTTATCTCAAGAAGAATGGGCGTTGAAATTAGCTGAAGATGCAAACGCTGTTATATTAGATGTTAGAACCGAAGACGAATGTAATGAAGGATTTATTCCGAATGCCGTTTTTAATGATATTTATGGTGGTCAGGCATTTGTGTATCGATTGGATGAATTGGATAAATCTAAAAATATCTATGTTTATTGTAAATCGGGAGGAAGAAGCGGGCAAGCTTGTCAAGTGATGAGTCAGTTAGGGTTTGAAAATGTTTTCAATTTGGAAGGTGGTTTCAGTAATTGGCAAGGTGACGTTGTGTTGCCGTAATAATTTTGCTTTAGTAAAGTAACTTCTACTTTACGTTTTGCGTAAAGTACAAATTGTTATTTTCTGATAATTTATAAATTAGGCTATGGCTTTTCAACTATTCATTTCACAGATTTAAAACACATAAAATGAAACATTTTTTAGTTATTGTTGCCTTTGCATTTACCGTAATTTCTTGTGGCGAAAAAAAACAAGATCAAACAGAAGCTACTTCTGAAATAGAAAACCAATCTACAGAATCAGACAAATTTTCAAAAGGAGCTGATTTGATTGCTGCCAACGATTGTTTAGCATGCCATCAAATAGATGAAAAAGTAGTAGGACCTTCATACAAACAGATTGCTGCAAAATATTCTACCATGGATGAAGCTACCTTAGCATCATCAATTATTAATGGCGGAGTTGGAAATTGGGGCGAAGTACCAATGACAGCTCACCCAACTCTTTCTAAGGAAGACGCTACTGAAATGGTGCGATATATTTTGTCTTTGAAATAGTTTTTTTCTTTTTTTAAGATTCATAAACTTATAAATGCTAAACCGCGTTAGGGATAGCAGTGAAAAGCCCACAGCCACATGAAGCGCCAGCGGAATGTGGCGAGGACTTGTAACGGATAGCCCGGCCAACGCCCAAATTATTTAATTACTTATTTCTAGAACAATAGCTTCGTAAGGTTGCAAGGTTTTTTGGAATGAAGTTGCATTGTAATTTGACAACATCACTTTTGCATTTGAGACATCCAATGACGTGTTTATTATTGATTCTTTGTCAGAAAAATTTAAAGCAATGAGAATTTTTCTATCGTTTGAGGTTCTCAAATAGGCGAAAATAGTTGGGTTTTCTTTGTCAATTATTTCAAATGAGCCGTAGGTGAGAACGGGCTCTTTTTTTCTTAATTGAACTAATTTTCTGAAATAATTTAATGTAGAATTTTCGTCTTTTTCTTGAGCTTCTGCATTGATTTCAGTAAAATTTGGATGTACTTTTAACCAAGGTTTTCCTTTGGTGAACCCAGCATTTTCTGAAGTGTCCCATTGAAACGGAGTTCTACTATTTTCTCTAGATGTTTGTTTTCTATCTTCAATGAAAGCAGTTGTGTTGCCGCCCATTTCCACTAATTTGGCATATTGGTTGCATGTCTCCACATCATTATAATCGTCTATTGAATTAAATCGGATGTTGGTCATACCCAATTCGTCACCTTGAAGATAAAAAGGCGTTCCGCGCATGGTGAAAACAAATGTAGAAAGCATTTTTGAAGATACTTCTCTAAATTCGGGTGTGTCGTTTCCAAATTTACTCACCATTCTTGGCTGGTCGTGATTTGCCAAAAAAATAGACAACCATCCTTTATTTTTAAAGGTTTCATCGTATTTTTCAAAAATAGATTTGTAGGCTATTAATCCAAAATCATTAATGTGCGAACCAATATCTACACTTTCGAAATGATAGGCAAGATGTAGTTCTTTTCTGTCTTCATCAACAAATTTTAGGGCAGCTTCAGGAGAATCACCAGCTCCTTCGGCAACCGTCATAGCGTGCGGATAGTTGCTCAATACTTCACGATTCATCTCTTGTATGTAATCATGTAAATACTTACCATTTCCGTAAAATTTTATTATTTCTTTTCTTTTTCCTATAATTTCTTTTGGTAATTCTGGAAAAGAAGGGTCTTTGCTGATAAATTCAAAAGCATCCATTCTAAAACCGTCCACACCTTTGTCTAACCAAAAACGCATTACGTTATAAAGCTCTTCTCTAACTTTTGGATTATTCCAATTTAAATCGGGTTGTTTTTTCGAAAAATAATGAAGGTAATAAGCGTCTGTTGTGGCGTCATATTTCCAAGCATTGTTGTTTACATCAAACCAGCTCCAGCGGTAGGGAGGCGTTCCTTTTTCGGCGGGCCACCAATAATAAAAATCTCTGTAAGTATTATCTCTAGATTTTCGGCTTTCTTGAAACCAAAAATGTTCGTCACTGCTGTGGTTGAAAACCAAATCTAAGATTAATTTGATGTTTCTTTCTTTCATGCCTATCAACATTTCATCAAAATCTTCCATGGTACCAAATTCGTTTAAAATTTGGGTATAATCACTCACATCGTAGCCATTATCGTAATTTGGCGATTCAAAAATTGGGCTGAGCCAAACTGCTTCTATACCAATACTTTGAACATAATCCAGTCGGTTTATAATTCCCCTAATGTCACCAATACCATCACCATTACTATCCTGAAAACTTCTTGGATATATTTGGTAAATGGCCGATTCTTTCCACCATTTTTGATTGATTTTTGATGTTAAATCTGGACTATTTGCCATTGTTGTTGAGATTATTTATTTTAGGACTATTTTAAAATGTAAACTACTATTTTTTATTAAATTTAATTAAAAATAAAAAGGCAAAATTAACACAATAAAGTCTTTTAGTTACAAAAAAAAGTTCAAATTAATTATCTGTTTTTAAACACGAATTTCACAAATTTTCACAAACTTTATATGCAACAATCCGTTAAATCTGTGAAATCCTTGGCAAAAAATTTCGCGAAACTCACTTGAATATTAACTGTAAAGTAATGAATAAAAAGTCTTTTTTAAGATAATAAAATCAAAATTATTTAGTGTTTTTTAAACACTAATTTCACAAATTTTCACAAATTCTATCCGTAATAATCCGAAAGATCAGTGAAATCCGTGGCAAAATATTTCGCGAAACTCACTTGAATTTCATTAAGCAAATGCTTATTTTTAAATGTAAATCCTCTTTTAAGGTATTTGCTAATAATGTATCTTTGCCCTTTTAAAGGGATTAAAGCCACTATGAACACTCTTTCAAAATCGACCCATTACAAAGCTCTAACAGGAATTAGAGCCATTGCAGCTATTATGATATTTGTTTATCATAATCGGAAATATTGGAAGAATGATTTGCATCCAGAATTATTCCGATTTTGTAATGAGTTCAATCTTGGTGTTCCTTTATTTTTTGTATTAAGCGGATTTTTAATTGCTAAAAATTACGGAATGCAACCCGCTGCTTCTTTTTCAAATTATACAGCTTATTTGCTCCAACGAGTAGTTAGAATACTGCCTCTTTATTGGCTTTTACTTACCTTATATTATCTAGATGCTCATTTTGGAAAGCATCAATTTTCTTTGCAACATTATTTTTTACTTCAAGGATTTTCTTCCAAACATTCTTTAGATGCCATTGCACAATCGTGGTCTTTAACGGTCGAAATGACTTTTTATGCTGTAGCGCCCTTATTAATGTTGATGTTACACAAAAAAATCATCTATTTTATTGGTTTACTTATTTTTATTCTATTGATTAGTTTTTTTGTTGGAGAGTATTGGTTGTATTGTAACGGAAACCCAAATAGTTATTTGTATCCTTTTGAGTTTATTTTAATGGGAACTTTTGCAGGACAATCGCTGTTTTTTGCAGCTGGAATTGTATTAGCAGAATACCCAACTATTTGGCAAAAGCTGCCATTTCAAAAACACCTTACAACCATAGGCGCATTGGGTTTTTTAATTACATTATATGCTATCGGACTTTTTCAAGAGAGTAGGATAGACCATGGCACCAATCATTGGCAAGGCAAAATTCTTTTCTTTTTTATTTTACCCCTCTTCATTATTATTTTGTTTCAAGGTTTGATGACTCAAAATTCGTATTTGCAAAAAATGCTTTCTTCAAAATTCATGGTACTTTTAGGCAATGCTTCTTTTGCTTTTTATTTGGTTCATATTAGTTATGTCAATTTAAAAATCAAGTCGTTTGTTTTTTTTGATGATAGAAATTTTTTACTACTTTGGGTGGTTTCAATTTTACTCTATTATTTATTTGAAAAACCTATTTATGATTTTTACAGAAAATTTTTAGTAAAATTTCCTTACTATCTGATCAAAAAGTAAGTTATTAATTTATACAAACCATTAAATAAGTATCTATAAAGTCTGTATTTCTGATATAAACTTCTAGAAATTATCTTTTTGTTAAATTACAACTTTATGGTTCAAATCAAGAATTTAACTCATTGATTGTTAAATTTTTTTAACTCTAAAATTATAATCATATTTGTTTTTAATGAGTAATAGTAAAAAACATCGCGTAGGATATTTGTATATTAATAGATAATACTTAAATTGCGAAGCGATTCATATTCCCCCACATCAATCCATAATTCAAAAGATGAAAAAATTAATTTTAATTCTGTTGTTTTCTTTAAGTACTTTCTCAGTATTTTCACAACAAGACGCGCAGTATACACAGTATATGTACAACACGATAAACATCAACCCTGCATATGCTGGCTCACGCGGTGCTTTAA
>CAMAWT010000018.1 GCA_945862065.1 Flavobacterium psychrophilum
GTTCCAATAGTAACCACACCCGTTGCAACGTGTTCAGCAAATGGAACCGCAACAGTTTCAAATTATTTAGCAGGATTAACTTATACTTCTACACCAACAGGATTATCAGTTAGTTCCACAGGAGTTATTTCAGGATTTACCTGCGGAACACCTTATACGATTACAGCAACTAATGCAGCTACTTGTTCGGCTACATCGGCAAGTTTTACAGTGCAATGTCAGTTAGCAGCGCCTTTGGTTCCAATAGTAACTACAGCAGTTGCAACGTGTTCAGCAAATGGAACTGCAACAGTTTCAAATTATTTAGCAGGATTAACCTATACTTCTACACCAACAGGATTAACAGTTAGTTCCACAGGAGTTATCTCAGGATTTACTTGCGGAACACCTTATACGATTACAGCAACTAATGCAGCTACTTGTTCGGCTACATCGGCAAGTTTTACAGTGCAATGTCAGTTAGCAACGCCTTTGGTTCCAATAGTAACTACAGCAGTTGCAACCTGTTCTCAATCGGGGAGTTCAACCATTACGAACTACAATACTGCACTAACATATACCTTTACTCCATCAGGCCCTACCGTTGGAACAACTGGTTTAATTAGCGGAATGATCGTTGGAACAAATTATACTGTAATAGCTGGAAATGGAAGTTGTGTTTCTGCATCTTCATTAGTATTTAATATTAGTACTCAATTTCCGACACCTACTTTTACTGCTACATATACCTCAAATATCTGTTCAGGAAGCTCAACGGACATAGTTTTGACTTCATCAGTACCAGGAATTACCTATGAATGGACAGCAACAGCAACACATCTGCCGGGTTATACAACTCAAGGTACAGGCACTTCGGTAAATCAAGTTTTGACAACAGATGCAGTAGTTGGTACCATCAACATCAATGTAATTCCTAAACTTGGCAATTGTGTTGGAGCTCCTTATAGTATTTCAATATTTGTTCACGAAAATCCAATTATTAATACAATCTCATTTGACGACAATCAAATTTGTTCAGGCGATACTATAAAAGTTACCATTACTGGAGAGCCAAATGGTATTGTGTATGACTGGGTTGCCACACCAAATGGCGTTCAATTAAATGGTGGAATAACATCTGGGACAACAACAAATGGAACTATTCAGATTGGGGCTACATCAACAAACGCAACAGCAATAGGAACCGTTTTATTTACTATTACACCTAGAAGAACAATTGGGGGTTCTACTTGTTATGGGCCTGCCGTTACATCAGGAATTGTAACTGTAAATCCAATACCTGGCACTCCATTTTCTGCAGCAGCAAATGATGAAATTTGTTCGGGTAACAACCCTACATTGTCTGTTCAGGTAACACCTTTTATTGTAGGTAATGTTGCCAATTGGACCATTGTTGAAACAAATGGCGTTACTGTTACAGGAGCCGAGTTTGGAAATAATGCCAATTTCCCGTTGACATTTCCAAATACCATATTAACTACAACATCAAATATTCAAGGCTTTGTAAAAATTAGAGTTACGACTAAGTTAGGAGATTGTGAAGGTGGTACTACAGAGTTTATTGTAAAAGTAAATCCTAAAGCACCTATTGGCATAGAAGACCATTATGTTTGTGTGAATCAGCTTGGTCAAACAACGATAAACCACTTGTTAGACACCGGATTGGGCGGATTGGGTTCAAACTACGAATTTGAATGGTATACCGTAAGTTCAACAGGAATAACTATATTGATACCTGGAGAAACGGGAGCAACTTATGCTGTTTCAGCACCAGGGCAATATATGGCATTAGTTCGTGATTTACGATATTCAACAGAGTGTGAAGCTACCAAAACAGTTACAATAACAGCCGTTACTTTGGCAGAAGATATTGATTATGCTGTTACAGAAGCTTTTTCTTCAAATGCAACTCTAACGGTACTAGTGAACACACTTGGTACGGGTCATTTAATATATTCATTGAACGATGGGCCTTGGCAAGATTCAAATATATTTGAAAATTTAGCACCCGGAGATTATGAAATAAAAGTTGTTGATACTGAAGGATGTACCTATTTAATAACCAATGCTCAAATTATTGGTTATCCTAAATTTTTTACACCAAATGGAGATGGATTTAACGAAACTTGGAATGTTATTAATGTTAAAAATGAAAATAAAGCGATTATAAATATTTTCGATCGATTTGGAAAACTAATAAAACAACTTTCTCCAACAGGAAACGGATGGGACGGAACTTATAACGGAGAAATGTTGCCTTCAACAGATTATTGGTTTACAATTGATTACATCGAAAATAATAACCAGAAGAACTTTAAAGCACATTTTAGCTTGAAGCGATAACGTAAAACAAAATAGAAAAGAATTCGCTTTTACATCACAAAGGATAAACTTTGGAATGTAAAAGCGGATTTTTTATTTTTATTAATTAATTGGGCATCGTTTTTAATTCGATATACTTGTAATAATTAATGTTGACTGTCTTTGAAAAATCAATTTGTTTTTTATCAATTTTGTTTTTTAATTTCAAAAATTCATTTTTCTCGTTAAACGAAATTGGATTATTTGTAATCTTGATTATTAATTTTAAAATGCTTTTTTCAACATAATTTATGACATATTCTTTACTGTATTTCTTTTTAAATAAATTAATATTATAGAATACGAGTTCGTAGTTTTTTAGTTCGTAATGAATAACAATATTCAAAAATTCGGCTTTCACAAATATATTGGGTCTGTCAACATATTTAAATTCGTTTAATATTTTATTGATTAATTTTAATCCGCCAGAAAAGTTATTATCCATACATAAAATCGATGCAACTAGGTAATAGATTTTAATGTAATAATAAGGTTCTATTTTATATTTAATCGAATTAATGCTGTCTAAAACATTTGTAACAAAATCAGAAGCAAAACTAATTTTATTAATTATTAAATGCTCTAATTCAGCTTGTAGTGAAAATAAATAAATTCTTTCACTTACTACACTTTTTTGAATATCAATCATAAAATTGAATTGTTTCAAAACATGTAACTCTTTATAAAACAAATCACTATCTCTGCTTTTTAAAATTTCAATAACCCTAATATAGATAGAAATATAATCTAAAGGATTTTCAAATTTGATGACTTTATTGATTTCATAAATATCAAGTGTCTTTTTTAAATACAATAATTCATTAACATCATCATCATTAACATGAAAATAGTTTGACATGATCAAATTATAATAAATTTTATTTTGTTCAAAACCTATATTTGTTTTGTCATTAAAAGCTGGATTGCCGAATATCATTTCGAAACCTGTCTTGATTTCATCATTAGATATTTTTCCTAAACTGTTTTTATAATAATAACTTAAATAATAAAAATCGGTTAATAACTTGCTTTGCAAAACATCATCATAAAGTAAATCTAATTTCTTGTTTATTTCTATGGCATTGTTTAAACCATTCGAATATCCTATGCATTTTTTTTCCCAATTTAATAATTCGAGTAATAAAAAGTTATTTATTAGTGTAGGATTGTTATTTTTTACTTTTCTAATAAGCTGAAGACATTCTACATATAAGCCTTTATAAAATAGTATTTCTATAGAAACTAATTGTTGTTTGATTTTTAAATTAAATGTTTTGTCAGCATGAAAATGGTTTAATGATTTGAAAACTATTTTTTTTAAATATTTTAATTCTGAAGACAAAAATTTTACCGGGTATTTGATTTCAGTTAATTTTTTTAAGAAAATAGTTTCATCAAAATCCGGCATTTTATTTATTACAGAATATAAAGCCACATAATTATTTTGACTCCCTAAAACATGTCTAGTGCAATATATTTTAAAATATCTTTTTTCATTCATCGTCATAGATTTTATGACATTAAATAATAATATATCGTTTTTCATAACCTAATTTTTATCTGCCAAATATGAGTACTTTTTTTATAAAAAAACTATTAAAATCACATTAAATAATATTCAATATAAGATTGATAAGGCATTTATTATTAAATTTAAGAAAAAAGTGATTTATAATTTAAAAATTAGAAGGATTTGTTATATAATATTTTTTAACAACTGTTTATCGAAAATTTTGTTTCACCTTTGTCGAAGACATTCCTTTTTTCAATACCATCGCTTATTGTGAAATTTGAATTATAAAGATTTGTCTCCCAAAAATGAAATCCTCAGAAATTGAAAAAGAACAATCCCACATTGTTATTGAGCTAGTTGAGTATATTCCAAATGCTGTTTTAAGCAAAACAATACTAAAAAAATTGACAGGAAACATCACCGTTTCTTCCTTTGATGCTGGCGAAGAATTGGCAGAAAAAACATCACCATTTGATAATTACATCCAAATTATTGATGGCACTGCTGAAGTTACCATCAACGATGTAATTCATAAACTTACCTTGGGGCAAGGAATCATAATTCCGGCACACGCCAAACATTATTTTAACGCAAATGTGAAGTTCAAAATGCTCTCAACCATCATCAAAAGTGGTTATGAAGAGTAAAATAAAGTTGTAAATAATTTTAATTTTAAACTGCGAATGGTTCTCTATATCAAATATATGGTAAGCCTTCGGTGCAAAATGGTGGTGAAAGCTGCCCTAGAGGATATGGGGATTCACTTCAGAATGATTGATCTAGGAACTGTTGAAATCATGGATGATATTACTGTAAAACAACGTAGATTATTGCATCATACTTTATCGAAAGCGGGTTTGGAATTAATGGATGATAAAAAAGCGGTTTTAATCGAAAAAATAAAAAACATCATTATTGAAATGGTGCATTATACAGATGAAATACCAAAAGTAAATTATTCTTTATACATAAGCGAAAAACTTCATTTGGATTATACCTATCTCTCTAAAACACTCTCTTAGTTTTGACTTAAATCAGTCCACTTTTTGCTGACGATTTACAAATACTTTATTGCGGTTTGTAATCAATCGGTTTTCCATTAAAAAATAAACCCCAAATCGTGTCTCACTTTTTGGGGCTTTTTTATTTTTATTTTTTCTCCATAATACTAATGGCATAACCTCCGCCAGGAACCGTAAGTTGTGATAATCATAAATCAACTTCACAAAAGTCATCTTTATATATTTATAGTTTATAATTTTGGTAGCAACGGGCTTGGGCTTTATCAATAAACCCTATTCCCGCTTTCCGTTGCAATCTTTTTTGAAAAGGCAACCCAGCAACTGCCCAAGTGCCCTTTCAAAAAAGGATTTCCACTACAATCGGGGCTAAAAAATACAGGCTATTGTTTATTTATAATAGTTTTCAAAAAACTAATTTCCTCTTTCAATGATTGCAAATGCTCTTTATCAGAATTAATGATAATATTAATTTTTTACGCTATTATACTTTATTACATTTTTATATTTTACAAATTAATAATTTTTTAGTTTACACTATAATTTACTTTTATAAAGATTTATTCGAGACCTAACCAATGCGGTAACAATTGCATCTTTGATTATTTTCTAACTATACTTTAAAGTTAAAATAAAAATTACCGCATTTTTCAATATGACATCTATTTTTTCAATAGATTCATTGTTTTACAGTTTCATATTTTTAAAAAAAAATGAGTATTCTATGAATATTATTATTTAGAAAACAAAATTTGGGATTTTTTTATTAAACATTCTACAAATTATTATGGTTTTTATTTCTAAATATTTACTTATGAAGCAGACTGAGGGGTTACTTATTTATAAAAAGCGTCTTTTTAAATTAAAACAAGTTAATTAATATTAATTTAAAAACTATTATATACATTCTCTCTTTAAATTAAATCGATAGTATTTGCTTAGCTGGGTTAATTTATAAAATTTAATTAAAATATAAAATTAATACTAACAAAAACGACAATCAATTATGAGGCAAAAAATGCAACTAATTAAAAAAACAATTATATTTGGAATAGCAATTATGCTAGCCAGTTGTAGTGAAGATTTGTATGATGATCAAATTAACGAATCAAATATCAAAATTCAACGAATTTCGATGAATGATTCCAAATTTAAAGAAAATTATAATCTTATGAAAAGTATGAATAATTTACTTAAAGACCAATCAAAAAATGCTTCAAGTCGATATGAATACTATACTGAATATGATTTTTTTATTGATGAAGAAAATGGTGTTTATTTAGAAAAAGATAATTTAGAATCCTACACATTCCCAGCTTATAAAAACGAAACAGATTCATTAATAACAAATGTTATATTCAATAAAACAGTGAATGGTGATTACGATGTAATTGTGGCTAAGTATGATTTATTAGAATCAGTGATAAATGAATTAACAAAGGAAGAGTTAATGGCAGCTGATGTAGAATGTGTTAATATTACCAATAGATTGCGTGGTCCTGAATTAATTTGTTTTGAAAGTCAAGAATATGTAATGGTTCCTATAAAACAAGGAGAACTTACAGGTGTTTTTGGTTATGAGGGAATATGGGTTACAACATATTCTTATTGCTATTGGTCGAGCACAAGTGGAGGCGGAGGCGATGGAAGCAGCGGGAGCAGCGGGAGTAGCGGAAATGGGACAGGGACAGGGGGTAATAATGGAGGTGGTGTTTTAACAGTGCCAGTTGGTGGTGGGGGAGGCGGAGACATTAATGATGAACAAGATTTTGTGCCTCCATGCCCTGGAAACCCTGTAGAAAACCCAAAAATTTGTCCATCATCACCAGGCAATTTAAAAGGGGGTACTTATGGTTGTACAAGAAAAAGTAACACAAATTGTGGCGGGATTACTGGAAAGAAGAAACATGGCGGTGTAGATATAAAAATATCCCCATTGGAACGTTTGTATTTTATGCATTCAGGAACAGTAGTTAATAAAAGATCAACTTTTGAATATAATCAATACGTCAAAAATTCTCTTGGGAATTTTGTGGAAATAGAATCATTGATTAACGGTCAAACAATTAGAATTAAATATTGTCATTTAGGATATGTGCCAAATTTCGAACTCGGTTATGTGGAACAAGGCTGGCCTTTAGGATTAAGCGGTAAAAGCGGTAATGCCGCAGCGTCTGGAGTTACGTCACATTTACATATACAAGCAAAAAAGAAGGTTGGTAATTCATGGGTAGAAATTGACCCACTTCCTTTATTTGATACAAATTTTAACCCAACAACATTTCAACCTTCTGGTTCTAAAACAAATTGTCAATAAAATGAAAACAAAACTCAACATCATTGCATTGTTAATATGCATTATTGGTTTTTCACAAGAAAACAACAAAATTAAATATAGCAATATTTACATTAATGGAATTTCTATTAACCAAACCAAAAATAATATTGTAACGAATCTAAATTTAACAGACACAGGCTTAATTTATCTGGACGAAATTGCTAACGAAGAGAGTTCTATTTATACTTTAAATAACAATTTAAACGATCTAAAATCAGAATTTTACTTTAATAACAATATACTTACAAATTTTGATTTATTAGATTCAAGTTTCTATTTAAATAATGCAAACCTAAAAGTTGGAAATTCAATTATTAATATTAAAACTATTTTCCCGATTTCATACAATAATAAATCTGTAAAAAATGGAGTTGGTTTCATTAATGTAGATATACTAATGGAAGATAATACATTATCTGATGAAAAATTAATTATAAACTATAATTCTCTAACTAATATTATTTCATCAATTCATAAAAGGTCAAATTAAATTATTGTTCTAAAAATTGTAAATTATTTACATTTTTTTTAATTTAGTGATTATTATTATAATATAAAACAGCTTGGTCTGATCCCTTAATTAAGGATATTAATTCAAAAAATAAACCCCAAATCGTGTCTCACTTTTTGGGGCTTTTTTATTTTTATTTTTTCTCCATAATACTAATAGCATAACCTCCGCCAGGAACCGTAAGTTGTGATAGTTTGGTTTTATTCGTTACCGCTATTTTTTTAATGGTATAGGCTTGTGGGTTGGTTTTGAAATGAGCGTCTTTTGCATCAGCATACACAACAGCTTCATATTTTTTCCCTTTATCCAAGAAATCAAATGTTATGTCAGATGTGCGTGGCGTTTCTCCATTTACATTCCCAACAAACCAATTGTTTGTTCCCTTTGCTTTACGTGCAACCGTAATATATTGTCCTGGTTCTGCTTCCAAATACTTTGATTCATCCCAGTCAATGGCAACATCTTTAATAAATTGAAACGCATCCAAAAAGCGATTGTAATTTTCAGGTAAATCGGCAGCCATTTGAAGCGGCGAACACATAACCACATACAATCCCAATTGATTTGCCAACGTAGTATTTACATGCGAATTATTATTTGGATTTAATTTGGCAATATCCATTTCAAAAATTCCAGGCGTGTAATCCATTGGTCCACCCATTAATCTGGTAAACGGTAAAATCGTTGTATGATTTGGTTTCGACCCTCCAAAAGCTTGAAATTCTGTACCACGAGCTGCTTCATTTCCAATTAAATTTGGATACGTTCTACATATTCCCGTTGGGCGAACCGCTTCGTGTGCATTGACCATTATTTTATAATCGGCTGCTTTTTCTATCGCATATTGGTAGTGATTTAAAACCCATTGGCTGTAATGGTGTTCTCCTCTTGGCAACATATTTCCAACATAACCACTTTTTACAGCATCATAACCATTGTCTTTCATGAATTGATAAGCATTGTCCATGTGGCGCTCATAATTTCTAGCTGAACCAGATGTTTCATGATGCATAATCATTTTAATTCCTTTTGATTTTGCGTAAGCATGAATTTCTTGAACATTAAAATCTGGATAAGGCGTTACAAAGTCGAAAACATAATCTTTTGATTGTCCAAACCAGTCTTCCCAACCTTCATTCCAACCTTCTACCAAAACACCACCAAATCCGTGAAGCGCCGCAAAATCAATATATTCTTTTACATGTTTCGTGTTTGCAGCATGCGTTCCGTTTGGTTTCGCTTTCGAATAATCGGTAACGCCCAATTGAATCGCTGGAAAATCATTGGTATAGGCCCAAGAGCTTTTTCCTGTAATCATTTCCCACCAAACTCCCACATATTTTACAGGTTTTATCCAAGAAGTATCGTCAATTTTGCAAGGTTCGTTTAAGTTTAATGTTATTTTAGAAGCTAGAATATCTTTGGCATCATTACTAACTACTATCGTTCTCCACGGAGAAACACAAGGTGCTTGCATATATCCTTTATCGCCTTTTGCATCGGGTGTTAAATGCGATTGAAATACAAATGTTTTATCATTCAAATCCAAACTCATGCACGAATAATTAATCAAGGCAGCTTCGTGAAGGTTGATGTAAAGTCCGTCGGCCGTTTTCATCATTAAAGAAGTTTGCACTCCGGTTTCTGAAAATTGTTCTTGTGAAGCATTACCCGTAACTGCATTTTTGAATAAACCTCTAATTTCTGATAATTTAGACGTTGTATAATCATACTCTTGCGTGTCATAATCTCCCGGAATCCAATACGCTGTATGATCTCCTGTCATTGCAAATTCAGTTCGTTCTTCTTTAATAATAAAATAAACCAAGTTTTTTTGAGTCGGAAATTCATATCTAAATCCCAATCCATCATTAAATAATTTAAAACGAATAATGATTTTTCTATCGGTGCCTTTCTGATTTAAAGTAACAGCCAATTCGTTATAATTATTTCGAATGGAAGATTGCTCACCCCAAACAGGCTTCCAACTTTCGTCAAAAGAACTTGTTTTAGTATCCGAAATTTCAAAATTTGAAAGTAATGACGTAGCATCGTTTTTAAGCTCAAGTCCTAGTTTACTTGTTTTAATTACTTGCTTCCCATTGTATGTCAAATCATAAGATGGGGTTCCATCATTTAATAACGAAAAATGTAACGCCAACTTTTCATTTGGAGATTTCAATTGTTGGGCTGTAACTACGTTTAAAAAAACTAGAGCCAAAAGACTCGATAAAAGGATTTTTTTCATTTTTATTTTTATTAAAACCATATTAAACACTTCGTTTGAAAGTTGAAGTCATTGTTTGTGGGATGTAAATGTAAAAAAATATTTTTGTTTGGTATAGTGAATTTTGGTTAATTCCATCATTTAACTTTTATTACAAGAACTCAATAAAATAGTTCCTTCAGGATTAATGCAAACAAGCATTTATTATGTAATTTAAATAAAATCAAAAGAGTGCAAGAAAATTAATTCTTACACTCTTTTTAGTACAAAACGAAGGGCATTCTGCTTTAATATTATTAATACTTATATATTTTTTTAGTGATTTTGTATCCAGATTCAGTTTCTTTAGTTACGATGCTATAGGCTTGTGTAGGAAGTGAATTGAAAACGTTTGTGGTTTTTATTTCTTCTTCGGTCATTTGTTTAAATTGAATTGATTCGTTTCCAAAATTATCTGTTGTTGCAACAGAAATTGAAACATATTTTTGTTTTTCACATTTTATCTCATCAGTAATATTTACTTTTAATAAAACTGATTTCTGTTTGTTGATTTGATTCACACTTACATTAAACGATAGATTTGTAGTAAATTTTGGTGTTTCATTTGCATTAAATGTTGTAATAGTTCCATCTTCACTTGTAAATGTATATTGGAATCCTTTTTGAAATTCGTATGAAATTCCTTCTGTTTTCGAACAAACATTTGCCATTCCTAAATTCTCTTCATCATCAGAAATTTCAACTTCCTCGGTAGATATTACAATAACTTGTTCTGTAGGCTCATACAATTCCTCTAAGGTTGTTTTTGCTAAATTATATCCAAACTTGTTTTCTGTATTTGAAATATAACTATAAATTTGATTTCTCATTCTTGTTCCTTGACCATTCGTAAAATGAACCTCACCCGCTCCATAATCATTGTTTAAATCTCTACAAGGGTTGTCGTGTCCCATTATATTGGTAATCAATACATTTTTAAATTCTTCGCCAGCACAATCTTTTATATTCTTTGAGTTTACATAAAAACAACTTGAAGAATAATCGCTAGAAGGCAAAAATAATGGTGTTGCTGGTGTATCTGTAACAAAATCTCCTGCTGTTGCCGCATTTTGACCAGAAACTAATTCGCAATTTGAAGTACCACTCAAATTATAGGTATGTTCCAAGTTAAAATTATGACCAATTTCATGAAGTAATGTCGTGCTCAAAAAAGTTCTGTAGGTGTAAAAGCTAACAGTACCTGGCAAATAACCAATTCCGTTTGTTGCACTACTAAAAGTTTGTGGGTTTTCATTGATGGTTTCCACAACATAAATATTCAATGCTTTTTTGTCAAAAACAGGTGCGTCTGTTCCGGTTTTGCTGTAGGTTACTAAATCTCCTATTAATGGGTGATTTTTATCTGTGTTTTTGTTTGTTGATCTGATTTTTTTAAAAGCCGAATTGTTGATGTAATCAAAACCCGCAAGTTTGAAATAGATTTTAAATTTGTTATACGTTCCATTCAAAATCATCATAGCGTTTTGTGCCTGCTCTTTTCCAAAGTTTACACCTTTACCATCGGTATTTCTTACGTAATGTATTTTCACATTAAATACAAATGATTCGTTTGCAGGCGCTACCAAATCAATTCCTTTTTGATTGAACTGATTTCCTGGTTGTGGGTCGGTTGGATTTAAAAATCTTGGGCATTCAAGCTCTTGTGAAAAAGAAACTAATGTCATAAAAATAAAAACTAAAAGTGTTAAAAAATTTCTCATAATAGGTTGATTATTAAAGTTAATAACTAATTTTAAAATTTTTGCTTCTGAAGTTTATTTTCAGTTTTAGTCAAAAATTGATTACTTAACAGGTTTACTTTTGAACTGACCAACTTTTAAATTGTGTCTTAATTCTGATGCAAATTTGTGCTGTTTTGTTCGGTATTAAATTCAATAATAAGCGTATTGCGAGTTTTGGCTTTTCAATTGCGAAAAATGATTGTCTTTTGGTTTTTAATTAATAGTTTATAATTTGATTTTGGACAAATAGAATGGTTTATATGTATAAAAACAGCTCTAAATTGTAACTTTTCAATATTAAAATAGTTTGATACCAAATAGTGTTGCTGTTTTTTTAAAAACAGTATTGTTTGACTTTACTATCAAAGGTCACCTTGAGTTGGATTTAAATTCTCCAATCTAAATTAGAAACCCTTCATTTTCAATATTGTATAACAAATTAAATTGATTTAAAAACAAACTCCGTTGTACTATTGTGTAATTTATATCGTTTATTGGTATAAAAAAAAGGGAAAGGAATGTGCAAAATTTATATTTTTGTTCACGTAAGTGCCATAATTAATCACTTTAGCTTAAATTATTTATTAGCTTTGGTATAAGTTATTAAATGTCAAGTTTTATTTGTTAAATTTGATGAAACAAAATTTTATACATGCCAATTAATTTAAAATATCGGTTGTTTAGAGTTGTCAATTATGGCATTTATAGTACGGATAACTTCAAGGAAAAGAAAATTTTACAGACATACAATGTTTTCTTATTACTTGTGCTAATTAATGTACTTATAATTGGGGTTTTGTTGGGGTTTTATTCTTTTTTCAAACAAATTATATCTGTAGTGGTTTCGTTGGTTGCTTTATCGTTTTCATTATACATTAACAAAAAAGGGCATACTTTTATTAGCAAAATTTTCATTATTCAATATTTCATTAGTTGTGTGTTAATTGTGCTGTGTGTTTTCGGTTTTTTTACTATTTTCCCTTTGTTTTTCTTTCTTATTATCTTGTATTGTTCGCTTATTTTTAACAATAAAGAAAAAAAAATAATGTTTTTTTTTATAATTCAGTGCATAATTTTGTTACTAATTTCACTTACTCCACTTTATAGATTATTACCAAATTACAATTTATTGCCTCCCTCTGAAATTTCAAACATGAACTTGATTTGTATTATTGGTTTTATATTTTTCTTATTTACGTTTATTTATTTTCATACAGAATACCAACGAAAACTTGAATTGAAATACCTAGCTATCAACGTTCGGTTGCAAAAAAGAAATGAAACTAACTTACAGAACAACAATAATAATAAAAAACTTCTGTCGATAATTTCTCTTTCATTACAACAAAAACTGTACGAATACAAGGTGCTTTTTGAAGCATATACCGATTCTTTAAATAATTTACCAAAGCAAAAGGATTCAAGTGTGAAGCTTTTTGAAAAAATGAAACTAAAAAATAAAAGAATAGAAGAGCTCATCAACTTCAGATTTACAAACAATAAAGAGGTACTATTGAATGATAATTTTGAAAAATGCAAAATTCAAGAAAAAACTAGAAAAATTATAGCTAAAGAACAAATCAAAAACACCTTAGTAACAAGTAATTCCGATTTTGAAATATACATTCACACAGATCTTTATGTTGTGTTTTTGAATGAGATGATAAAAGAAAAAAGGGCGCTTTATAATCCCAAAAAAATTTACCTCAATTTTAAAAAAAGTACACAAAATGAAATGTCTTGTTTGGTTGACAATTGTTTAAATTTATTTGGAATCAATGTTTGCTATTTTTTTAACAACCAACAGGAATTTCTAGTTGTTGAAATTTATTTCTCAACTAGTCCTGATAAAACAGCTATATATCATGTTTAAATATTTAGAAAAAAAAATAGAAAATAAATATAAAAACCCAATTTCTATAGGTACTGAACCTGTATATAATAAAGAAGATATTGACTTTATTCTAAAATCTAATCTAATTACTATTTATTGCGTCATTCTTTTTGCAGTGGCTTCTATTTATTATCTAATAATTGCTGAAAAACTAGACGCATCAATTTACATAGTAGGAACAATATTGGTGCTAGTAAGTCATTACATAAACAACATTAAATATCTGTACTTTATTAAATTTGCTCTTATTTTCGTGTTAAATCTTGCTATTTTATTACTTTGTGTAATATATAAAAGAAGTGAATTATATGTTTTTTGTTTTTTTATCGTAATTTACTTGAGCAATATTTTATTCTCATACAAAAAACTTGTTTACATAATTATTTTATCGATTGAATCTATTTTGTTTATTTTTTTTGTGCACTTTTATAATGGTATTGTAATTATGCAACCTGAGTTAGAAAAAAACATCATTTCCAACTTTGTTTTCCAAATCATTTTGTTTTCTGGAATAAACGAAATAGCGGCAAAAATTAATTATTTTAAAGATATAGAATATTTAAAAGATAAAGCTAAATTATTTAAAATAAATAAAACTTTAAAAAAGACAAATACCGAGATTGACCAATTAAATGTGGCGGCGTTACATTCAATGAAAACCCCTTTGTATGTTGCCGATGACTTTATAAAACAACTACATGAAAACACGATTCAACAAAAAGTAAATTTTGATCGTGAAGAGTATGTAACTCTAATTAATAACAGTATTCAACTGTCTGAAATGTATGTTAAAAAACTAATTACTTATGATGCTATTGTTACAAATTCAATTACTTATGAGTATTTTAATGTTTTAGAGAAAATAAAATTTGTATCAGAAATTGTCATGAAAAAATCGAGCAATGTTTCTATTTCAATTAATTGTGAAGATTTTTGTGAAGATTTTATGGTTCACACAAACGAATTTTGCTTTTTAGTGGTAATAGAAAACTTAATTACAAATGGGTTAAAGTACAATTCATGTGAGATGAAAGAAATAACTATAGATGCACAAAAAAATAGATACGAAACAGTTATCAAAATCACAGACAATGGCATAGGAATTGAGCCTGCTTTTTATGATCGGATTTTTGATCCCTTTGTGAGGTTAAACCATAACCTTTTGGTTGACGGAACTGGTTTGGGGCTTTCGAGTGTTAAAGTAGCTGCCACAAAAATTAATGGTAATGTTAAAGTACTGCAATCATCAATAAGAGGAACAACTTTTGAGTTTAAATTTAAAAACAATTAATCATGATTAGAACTGTATTTGTAGAAGACAATGTTGTGTTTCATAAAGGTTTAAAAATAGTGCTCCAATCGTCGGTCGAAATTGATCTTGTTGGAATGTATAGTACTGCCGAATCTTTAATAAATGATTTTGAATTTGTTAAACCAGACGTGGTTATTATGGATGTTGATTTGCCCGGAATGAATGGTATTGAAGCAATATCTATTTTAAAAAAATCGACTGGTAATACAAAGTTTTTAGTATTGACTGTTCATGAAAATGAAAATTTAATTATGGCTTTAAAATCGGGTGCCGATGGATACTTAGTGAAAAAAAATTCTTTCAATTCTATTGAAAATGAAATTATTAAATTGCATAAAGGCGGGTTTCCATTAACGCTAGATGTATTGGATGAATTGAAAAATTATTTTCAGAACTCACAAATCAATAAAAGTTTAAAAAACAATGCCGTTTTTGATTTACTTACTGAAAAAGAACGGTATGTTTTGGAACTCATTTCAGAAGGTTTTTTAAATAAAGAAATTGCCGACAAAATTAATTTATCGATTGATTCCGTAAAAAAAATTACGCAACATATATACGAAAAATTAGAAGTTAGAAACAGAAGCGAAGCAGTAAATAAATACTTATCACAAAGAAACTAATTGTATTTTTTTAACGACTGTACCCGCTTGTTATAAGCTTGAGGGGTTATTGCTGTAACCTCTTTAAAAGCTGTAAAAAAAGGATTGTAAGATGAAAATCCTGCTTTTGAAGCCAATGATTCTAATGTGTTAGATTTTAGAAAATCTTCTTCTATCAATTGTATAGAATCATAAACTCTAATAATTTTTCTGAATTCAACAAAAGAAACTTTAGAATGGTATTTAAAAATATAATTGATATGGCTTTTAGGTATATTGAGTTCGGTTGCCATCATATTGTGTTTCGAATCTAGGTTTCTAAACCATTTTTTATTCAAAACTAAATCTTCAATAGCAATCAAACTTTCATCTAAATTTAATAACACTTTAGTTCTCAATTGTTCGTCTTGAATATTGTTTATTTTATTGGACTCTTTGAAAACCCACAAATCTACCAATACGAATTTTTTTAATTTTGGGTCATTCATCTTTTTATAATAGGCATTGTACCCAAATAAAATATCTGGTGAAACTAAAATTTTAATAAAGAGTACTATAAATAAAACCGATGAAACCCATAGAAAACTTAACCCTAAGTTGCTCTTTGGGGCTGATAAATCATAAAATAAAGAAGCCAACAATCTAATGGAAGCAAAAAGCCCAATTAAAAAAAGAAAAGCCGTCCATTTAATTAATAGTTTGTTTTGATTATCAACTATTGAAATTGTCGAAGTCCGATTCCAAACACCTTTTTGTAACTTAAAAAAGGTCATTGTCATGTAGGTAATTACATAAATAAAAAATAATATATGAAGTACATAACGTATTGGGAAATTAGGGAAAAGATTGGAGGTCCAAAAAATATTAGTAAATCCAAATATCAAAGATGGAATCAAGTGAATTAAATCACGTTTATAAATTTGATTTGAATTTAATACGGTATTTTTAGAATAAAGGTATAAGCAAGGAAAAGTACCTATCATAAATGGTATTAAATCACGATATATTTTATTTGGATCATGAAAAATTTCAAATTTTAACATACTATCTATGATAAATTTTATAGATAATAAATAAAATAAAATTACCAAGTAAACATTTACCACCCTATTAATCTTTATATTAATTAAGATTATAGAAAAGGAAATAATCCCAAGCAGTCCGGTTAATAAATATAAAAAAGCTTCTATCATTTTAAGTGGGGGTAAAATGAATTATTGTATTTTTGAAAAGTTTAAAATTTAAACTTTTAGGATTTAAAATTAATTACAAAAAAATTATTTATAAATAATGCCAAAATTAGATAAAAAAAGAATAATTCCTACAAAAATTTTAATAGATTAGTAATCTTTATTATTTACTAAAAACTTAAAAATAGTTAATAAAAACACAAATTGTTTTTTTGAGTTTTTTGAATAGGTAATATTGATTGCGTAAAATTATTGCATTTTTACTCGGCAGTTATAATCTCCTTAACTGCCAATTCATAGTTTCGGATGTTTTTAGTTTTATTGATTTTCTTCATGACCTTGTGCGGATTTGAAAAAATCACCGAAAAGTATTCCCACAAATGGTGCATTTTTAATAAAATATGTGCTGGACCCGAAAGAGATTGGCTGTAGCCTTCATATAAAGTTGCATGAAAAGCACTGAATAATTCCATTTTATTAGAAGGATATTCTGTTGTGCTTTTCTTAATCATGCTTGGCAAAAACGGATCGGCAATTAATCCTCTACCAATCATCCAATGGTCAATTGTTGGAAATCGTTCTTGCATTTCTCTAAATTTTGCAACCGAAGTTATATCACCATTATAATACAACTTGTGTTGGGTGTTTTCAATGCATTTTTGAAAAGCGTCTAAATGAACCCCTCCTTTATACAATTGATTTCCCAAACGGGCATGAATGGCAATGTTTTTTAAGGGATATTTATCGAGTATAGGAAATGTATCTAAAATTTCTTGCGTGTTTTCATATCCCAAACGCATTTTCATCGAAACAATAATGTCCGATTCAGAATGTGCTCTATCCAATATTGTGTTTATTTTTTCTGTTTGACAAATCAATCCAGAACCCATCCCAGATTTGGTAACCATCGGATAGGGACAACCAAGATTCCAATTCAACTCCTTGTATCCCAATTGTTTCACATACTTAGCCACAAACAAAAACTCATCAGCGTCGTTGGTAATCACTTGCGGAATCACTTCTAATTCTTCGTTATTTTCGGGTAACAAATCGCGTTCGTAAGATGATTTTATAACCATTTTTCCGTTTAAACGAATGTATGGCGAATAGTAAGTGTCTATTCCACCAAAATAATGATTGACTGCATTACGAAAACGAAAATCGGTAAATCCCTGTAAAGGCGAAGAAAGCAACTTGAAATCCATAGTTTTTAATTGGTAACAAAGATATGTTTTCAATATGAATTTCAATATCAATAGGATAAACAAAAACACACGTTTTATCGGTTTTTCAAATGATTATCTGTTTTGAAACATATAAGTCATATAAGTTTGAATATAAGTATCTTTTCATTCTTTAAATTCAAATTAGAATGTGTCTAAATACTATTCACCTATCAATTTAAAATAAATAAGTCATATATTTTTGAAATGTAAATTGCTAATCACTAATCACTAATCACTTTTGCCGCTTATTGCCTCTTTAAAAAGTTGTATTCAACGATAAGGAAAGCCCAGAACTTTCTGGTACAAATCTACAAACGCCACCAACACAAACCAATCCACCACGTTGACGACCATAGTTTAACGCAATTCGTGTAGCATTTTTTCTAAAAGAGCCACCAAAATTATAGTAATGATGTCTTTTTTCAGGATCTGAATTACCATAATTGTACATGTCGGTTAGGAACATTGAAAATTTTGAATTTAAGTTAAATTCCATCGTGCCACTTGCCCAATTCTTCTTGTCGGCATCAGCCCACATGTGTTCTGCTTGTAGTCGAATTGATTTGGAAGTATTAAATTTATACGTTGCATCTGCACCCAAAATATTGGTTTTTACGATTTCGCCTCCTTCAAGGAATTTTTTATTGTAATATTGATTAATAAATACAAAATTTCCCGACCATTTATCAGTGATTTTTTTGGTGATTTCAAGATTATAATCCGAGAAATATTTTTCTCCAAAACCAAAGAAATCTGCTTTGTAATTTCCTGGAAAATAATTATAATTACCAGATAAATTATTCCAAGAAGCCATGTTTATAGCAATTTTTGTTCCGTATTTACCTCCAAAATTGGTTCCTTTATCAAAGTTATAAAAGAAGTCAAACTGCCCTCCAATTTCTCCCGATTTTAAAATGGTTGGATCTGGAAAATCGACTTTGGATTGTGCCTGAAAAACATAAATATTAGCCAAATTATAATGATGTTGCTTGGTTAATGCAGGAACATAATTCATGATTCTATCATTATAATTAACACTTGACGATCCTCCGTTTTGAGTGTACAATTCTGGTTTTCTTTCAGAATAAAAACTCATGTTTTCCATTCGTCGTAACGAAGCGTCAAAGCCCATCCCTTTTTTAGAATATCCAAAATTTAACAAAAGTGCATTTCCAGGTTTCACAAAATTGTTGTCTATTTGATTGATGACAATGATGGCATCTTTTGATTTAAAATCAAATTCCGTATTCAAATAAAATGATTGGTGCGAAAAATTAATTCTACCAGCAAAAGCATTTGTCAAACTTGAAAAATTTTGATCAACAATTTCAGGGTTTTCATGACGCCCAACATAAGTCAATCCAAAAACAAGTTCTGAATCTTTAAACTTTAGAAAATCTGTTAATCCAAATTCTGAATCAAAGCCAAAAATAGTCCCTTTAGATAGATCAAACCCTGTTCTTTGTTGCCCATAAACTCCTTTTAGCGTAATTGAATTGGTTGGTTTGTAAACAATTCTTCCGCCTCTAAGTGCATTATTTATACCTAAAGAACGATCTTCCCAACCTCTAAACAATAAACCGCTTCCAAATTGTTCGTAGAAATATCCGGCAGTAAGTTCTAATTTTTTGGTTTTAAATTGCACAAAATAAGTTGCAACGTTGGTTCCTTTTAGTTTCGGATTATAATTTAATAAAGCGTTCGATTCGTATGCTTCTGCTTGCACACCAGCAGACCAATTATCATAAGTATAATTTAAAAACAAATAATTATTAGATCTAATTGGGTTTTCTGGCTGAGTTACTTTCAATCCTGAATCATTTAAATACCATTGAGAATTAGACTCCAATCCACCAAAAAAAGAGCCTTTTTTTTCTTGCGAATACACAGAAATTGATGCAATAATTGCAAACAAATAAATATACTTTTTCATGTTATAATGATTTTAGTTTTGCAAATAATTCTTCTTCAATTCCAGGTACATATCCGTTTTGAATATGAACTATTAAACCGTTTTTTACCACAATTGTATAAGGAATGTTTACAATTGACAGCGATCTTTTAAAATCTTGATTTATGTCTAAAAGCACTTTATACTCCCAACCTTTACCGTTAACAAGTGGTTTCACTCTTTTTTGAGTTCTAGAATCATCTGTAGATACAGCTATAATTTCAAAATTAACGGCTTTTTTCCACTCAGTTTGAAGATCGTTTAACTCATCTAATTCATTAATACAAGGCGAGCACCAAGAAGCCCAAAACGAAAAAACGTACAACTTATCCGTCTCTTTAAAGGATTCTTTTAGATTAAAATTTTCGTTATTAATGTCTTTTAATGAAAGATTTGGTAACTCTTTTTGCGAAAAAGCAAAATTCACGAAAAACAGGGCTAAAAACAGGTATTTTATCATATTCAAAAATTTTATATGCAAATAAATAAAAAAAATGATGCATAATATCAAAAAAATTTATTTATTTGTTATTCTAATTTTAATATTTCAACAATTATGAAACAATTACGCATATTAATGTTGTTTGTTGCAACAATAACGTTATTTTCATGTTCATCTGGTTCAGACGATGGGTCTGGTTCTTCAACAACTGCTTTTACATCATTAACGATGGTCAGTACAAAAACAACTGTTGCAGTAGGCGATTACATTACTTACGTTTCAAAAGGTGATAACACAACTGATGTTTCTACTCAGGCAAAATTATATATCAATGGAGCTTTACAAGTAGGAAACGTTGTTCAAATGAATACACCTGGTACATTTAGCGTGTACTCTACTTATGTGACCGCAAGTAATGTTACACTTACTTCAAACACAATTCAAATAAAAGTAATGATTCCAATAAACTTTACAAAAAGAGTTTTAATTGAAGATTTTACTGGTACATGGTGTGGATGGTGTCCAAGAGTATCTTACGGAATTGAACAAGTAAAAGCTCAAACTGATAAAGCAGAAGTTGTTGCAATTCATCAAGGTTCAGATCCATACAACATTAGCACAGGAGCTTACAGTGTTTCAAGTTATCCTACTGCGAATTTAAATAGAACAACAGTTTGGAAATATCCAGAATCTAGCAATATTATTCAAGTGGTTGGATTAACGAATGGTGGGAATCCTTTGGGAGTAGCTATCAATTCAACATTAAGCGCTGGAACTATTAGCGCTGATGTTAAAGTTAAATTTGGATTTGACTACACTGGTCTTAAACTTGTTGTATATGTTGTTGAAAACGGTTTGATTTATAACCAAGTAAATTACACTACATTTTATGGTGGTGGTGCTAATATTCCAAACTTTGTTCATAACCACGTACTTAGAAAAATTGTAACTGATGTTTCTGGAGATGTTATATCAGGAGGTACAAACCAAAATGATCAATACACCAAGAACTTTACTTTTGCAGTTCCTACAAACGTTGCCAATTCAGCAAATTTAGACATTGTTGCGTTTGTTATCGATAGCACTGGAAAAGCAATCAATGTGAGAACAGGAAAAGTTGGAACAAGTCAAACATTTGAACAATTATAATAAAAATATATTTAACAAAAACCGCAAAGCAATTTGCGGTTTTTTTATACCAAAAAAATGAAAAAAATAATCCTAGTTTTTATCGCTTTTTCAACCATTTGCTTTGCTCAAAACGAAACAAATGAAACCAATCAAATTAATAAATTACTTAACGATTGGCATAAAGATGCAGCAAATACCAATTTCAATAACTATTTCAGCGTATTGACAGACGATGCTATTTTTATCGGTACCGATGCTACAGAAAACTGGAACAAAACACAATTTCAAGCTTTTGCAAAACCTTATTTTGACAAAGGGAATGCATGGAATTTTACCTCTTTACAACGAAACATTTATTTTTCAAATGACAATTCTTTGGCTTGGTTTGATGAATTACTTTCTACTCAAATGAAAATCTGTAGAGGAAGTGGGGTGCTAATTAAAACTGAAAATGGCTGGAAAATAAAACATTATGTGTTATCAATGACTGTTCCAAACGATAATTTAGATGCCGTTGTAAAAATAAAAGCGCCCATTGAAGACGCTTTTATGAGTACTTTAAAAAAATAACTATTTTAAGTTTTCTAACATTTCGTTGGTTATTGCATCCAATTCAAATTGATGGTGCCAACCCCAATCTTGCCTTGCGCTAGAATCATCAATAGACGCAGGCCAACTGTCCGCAATTTTTTGTCTAAAATCGGGTTGGTATGATATTTCAAAATTTGGCAGGTGTTTTTTAATTTCTAATGCCACTTCTTTTGGTGTAAAACTAACCCCCGCAAGGTTGTAGGATGAACGAATTTTTATAGCATCCGCAGGCGCTTTCATGATTTGTACCGTTGCATTAATAGCATCGTCCATATACATCATGGGTAACTTGGTGTTTTCCGAAAGGAAACATTCAAAGTTACCATTTTTTAACGCTTTGTGATAAATATCAACAGCATAATCTGTAGTACCACCGCCTGGTTCTGTTGTCCAGCTTATCAACCCAGGATATCGAATACTACGAACATCCACACCATATTGATGGTGGTAATATTCGCACCAACGCTCTCCCGTTTGTTTTGAAATTCCGTAAACCGTTGTAGGCTCCATTATGGTAAATTGTGGCGTGTTTTCTCTTGGAGTTGTAGGTCCAAATACCGCAATGCTCGAAGGCCAAAATATCTTTTTTATTTTTCCGGCTTTCGCCAAATTTAAAACATGAAACAACGAGTTCATATTTAAATCCCATGCAAACGCGGGGTTTTTTTCGGCTGTAGCCGATAATAAAGCGGCCATTAAATAAATATCTGTAATTTGATATTTCTCTATAAGGTGTTCTATTTGATTATAATCTAAAGCATTTACTACTTCAAAAATGCCGTTGTTTACAATGTCGTTATTCAACTTTCTAATGTCAGAAGCAATTACATTATCATTGCCATATTCAGCACGAAGTCGAAGTGTTAATTCGGTACCTATTTGCCCACAGGCACCAATAATTAATATTTTTGTCATTATTTATTTTGTTTGTTGATGCAAAGATAACGTTTTCGTAGAAGTCATTCTTTCAAATGGGACGAAAATTATTTTACATTATTACGCTATTTTTTAATACTACTTTCACAATATCTGTTAAACATAAATAGTACCTTTGTAACCACAGATATTTAAGATACCTTTTAAATGAAACTAAAAATTTTATATGTTTTAATGCTTGCCTTTTTGGCTTTATCATGCCAAGATAATTCAAATGAGCGATTGACAGATCAAAAAAAAGCAGCACAAAAAAAAGAAACTATTTTTGAAAATATTAGCAAAGGTTGGGTATTTACCAATCCGCAACTAAGTTCAAATGTTCAATCTAAAATCAAAACTTGGACGGAATGGAGGGCTTTTGTAACCGAAATAAATCAGAAACCAAAAAGCAGTATTGGTGCTTTTCAAAAAAAAGCGGCTATCTTGTCTAAAAAAGTAGTTGATTTAAATCTAAGCATCCCTTTAGAATTCAACAAACCACAAGTGAGAAGTAGAATTACAGTATTGACAACCAAAATCAAAGCTTTGGATTTATTCATCCATTTGCAACAAATTCCAGATAAAAAAGTAATTCAATTCATACAAGAAACTAATATCGAAATCACTTCTCTATCCTTACAATTTGAAGAAATTGTTCGAAGAAGTCAAATTCAAAAAGAAGAAGGCGAACCCGATTTTATCAAAATGAAAGATACCACACGAGCTATTCCAACCCCAACAGGTCTTGTAAATCAATAATTCCAAATCAGTTCGTTTTGAGCAAATCAAAAATTTTATCTGTTTATTCCAAATCGGTCAACGTGCAACAGTTGGCGCTAGAATTACAAAATCGAGATACCAAAATAAATGCCAAAGGTCTTTTGGGATCGTCGCTTTCTTTTGTGGTACAAGCCATTTTTGAAAAAACCGAACTTCCGTTATTGTTGCTTTTCAACGATAAAGAGGAAGCAGCTTATCATCTCAATGATCTTGAACAACTTATAAACGACCAAGACGTACTTTTTTATCCGGCTTCTTACCGTCGTCCGTATCAAATTGACGATGTGGACAACGCCAATGTTTTGTTGCGCGCCGAAGTTTTAAATAGAATCAACTCCAGGAAAAAACCTGCTATAATTGTTTCGTATGCCGAAGCTATTTTTGAAAAAGTGGTTACCCGAAAAGAGCTTGAAAAAAACACGTTTAAAATTTCTGTTTCCGATAAATTAGCTATTGATTTCATTAACGAAGTTTTGTTTGAATACAATTTTAAACGCGTTGATTTTGTTACAGAACCCGGCGAATTTTCAGTGAGAGGTGGTATTGTAGATGTGTTTTCCTTTTCAAATGACAATCCGTACCGAATTGAATTTTTTGGTAATGAAGTAGATAGTATCCGAAGTTTTGATGTAGAAACACAACTGTCTGTAGAGCGCCTCAAGAAAATTTCGATCATACCCAATGTTGAAAATAAATTTTTTGAAGAAAACAGAGAAAGCTTTCTAGAATACATCAACGAAAAAACGGTTCTTTTTATTCAAAATACAGAATTATTAACCCAACAATTGGATCGTGCTTTTGAAAAATCGAAAGAAATTTTCGACAAATTATCCAAAGAAATAAAACATGCTTCACCCGACGAATTGTTCATCAACAAAGACCAATTTCTCAAAAAAGCGCTCTATTTCCCTGTGGTTGAATTGAGTTATTCGCCTGTTTTAAATTGCAATAAAACCATCACGTTTTCCATAAAACCTCAACCTTCATTCAATAAACAATTTGATTTATTATTAAACAATTTATCTGAAAACCATTTTAACGGCATAAAAAACTTTTTGTTTTGTTCTAATCAAAATCAGGCAGGTCGATTCAAAGAAATTTTTGATGATATTGACGAAGAAAACGAAGAGGATTCTCATAAAAAATACCAAACGATTGTTTTGCCCCTTTTTGGCGGTTTTATAGATGAAGAAAACCAAATTGCTTGTTATACCGATCATCAAATATTTGAAAGATACCACAAATTCAATGTCAAAAACGGTTATTCAAAAAAGCAAAACATCACCCTAAAAGAGCTTACATCGCTATCGGTTGGCGATTATGTAACTCATATTGATCACGGAATTGGAAAATTTGGAGGTCTTCAAAAAATTCAAGTAGAAGGCAAAACCCAAGAAGCCATAAAATTGATGTATGCCGATAATGATATTGTGTATGTGAGCATTCATTCATTACACAAAATAGCCAAATACAACGGTAAAGACGGGGCGCCTCCCAAAATATATAAACTGGGTTCGGGCGCTTGGAAGGCTTTAAAACAAAAGACCAAAGCTCGTGTAAAACATATTGCATTCAACTTAATTCAGTTGTATGCCAAAAGAAGATTGGAACGAGGTTTTTCTTGCAAACCAGACAGTTACTTGCAAAAAGAACTCGAAAGTTCGTTTATTTACGAAGACACACCCGATCAAATTACTTCTACACGCGATGTAAAAGCTGACATGGAAAACGACCGCCCCATGGACAGATTGGTGTGTGGTGATGTAGGTTTCGGAAAAACAGAAGTGGCCATTAGAGCTGCTTTCAAAGCCGTTGACAACGGTAAACAAGTTGCTATTTTGGTACCCACAACCATTTTGGCCTACCAACATTACCGCACTTTTACCGAAAGACTCAAAGAAATGCCGGTTACCATTGGCTACCTCAACCGTTTTAGAACCGCCAAAGAAAAAACAGAAACACTCAAGGAACTCGCCGAAGGTAAACTAGACATCATCATTGGAACCCATCAATTAGTAAACAAAAACGTGCAATTCAAAGATTTGGGATTGCTCGTTATAGACGAAGAGCAAAAGTTTGGCGTAAACGTAAAAGACAAACTCAAAACGATTTCTGCCAATGTCGATACGCTAACTTTAACCGCAACTCCCATCCCACGAACATTGCAATTTTCGTTAATGGCAGCGCGCGATTTGTCGGTTATCACTACGCCTCCACCCAACAGATATCCCATTGAAACCAATGTGGTTGGCTTTAATGAAGAACTTATTAGAGATGCTATTTCGTACGAAATTCAACGAAACGGGCAAGTGTTTTTTATCAACAACCGCATCGAAAACATCAAAGAAGTAGCCGGCATGATTCAGCGTTTGGTGCCCGACGCCCGCGTGGGTATAGGTCACGGACAAATGGATGGCAAAAAACTAGAAGAATTAATGTTGGCTTTTATGAACGGTGATTTTGATGTTTTGGTTGCCACAACCATCATCGAAAGCGGACTCGACGTGCCCAACGCAAACACCATTTTCATCAACAATGCCAACAATTTCGGACTATCAGATTTGCATCAAATGCGAGGTCGTGTGGGCAGAAGCAACAAAAAAGCCTTTTGTTATTTCATCACGCCGCCTTATTCGGTCATGACCGAAGATGCCCGCAAAAGAATCCAAGCGTTAGAACAATTTTCAGATCTTGGTAGCGGTTTCAATATTGCCATGAAAGACCTTGAAATAAGAGGTGCAGGCGACCTTTTGGGTGGCGAACAAAGCGGATTTATCAACGATATTGGCTTTGATACCTATCAAAAAATCATGAATGAAGCCATCGACGAACTCAAAGAAAACGAGTTCAAAGACCTGTATCCAACCGAAAACAATATTGAAACCAAGCAATATGTAAAAGACCTGCAAATTGACACCGATTTTGAATTGTTATTTCCAGACGAATACATCAACAACATCACCGAACGCCTCATTTTGTACAACGAATTGAGTGCCATCAAAGACGACAAAAGCTTGTTGAACTTCGAACAAAAACTCATCGACCGTTTTGGTCCATTGCCCAAACAAGCCATTTCATTGCTCAATTCCATCCGCATCAAGTGGCACGCCACTCAACTCGGCATCGAAAAATTAATCATGAAACAAGGCAAAATGCTGTGCTATTTCGTGTCCGACCAACAAAGCGATTATTACCAAACCACCCACTTCGAAAAAGTGCTCCGTTTTGTTCAAAAGCACCCACAACTGTGCCGCATGAAAGAAAAACAAACCCCCAACGGATTGCGACTTCTGCTCACCTTCGAAAACGTAAAAAGCATCAACAAAGCCTTGGAAAGCATCGAAATGATTTAATTTTTTCTGATTTTAAGAAGCACCAAACCCCGTTTTTCAAGACCAGTTGTCCTGCTGTCCGCTATATCTCTTGCTCCGCTGCCGCTACACAAGAGGATACCGCTTCCATCAGGGCTACGCTTCACGTTTTGTTTTTCAGAAGAAGTTTTCAGTCGCAGTCTCAGTTTTCAGTCTCAGTTTTCAAATTTGTGACTCGAACAAAGCGAACAGACGAAGTAAATTTGTGGTTAAACCGATTGATTTTTGAAATTGCAATTGACATTGAAATTGACATTGCCATTTACAGGGTTTGTCATTCCGTATGAATCTCAAAAATGATTTTTCTAGTTATTAATCCTGAAACAAAACCTTACCAATAAAATATTTTTTTTATATTTGAAAATTATATATAAAATAAAGCTGTTTTGAAGTTATTTGCCAAATAGAAATTATAAACCACAAATTTTCACAAATTTTCACAAATTTAAAAACTTCATAAACTCAAAAAACTTTGCTACTCAACAACTTTGAAACTCTACCACTTTAAGACTTTATGACTTTCGCCTTTTGACTTTTGACTATTTTCCAACTGAAAAACTACTTGTCTGAGATAGCCCTGATTGAGCCGATATCCTCCTGAAGTCCCGGAGGGCGAAGGAGATAAAGGCGAAAGCAGGACAGATTGTCTTGAAAAAACGGTATTGTGTGCTTCTAATAATAAAAAAATGCCGGTATAAACCAGCATTTTAATTATAATTCTTCAATCAATAACCAAGCGTCTGGGTTGTGGTTGATTCGTATTTTTTTCATTGCGTCTTGTGCTTCGGAATAGCCAGAATAACTTCCGTAAAAAACAGGGAATAATCCGTTTTTGTTTTGCTTTAACTTTCTAGGAGCATAACCAAGCTTTGTCAATTCGTTAACTATTTTGTCAGCGTTTGCTTCATTTCTAAAAGAACCCGCCACGATATGATAAGGACGCGGTTTTTCTGTATCGGAAACCGTTAAAGTAACCGAAGGAATTGGGTTTGAAATAACAAAAGTTGCCTCTTGTATTTTTTGATTGACTTGCTTTTGAACTTTTGTTTGAACCAATAATGTTTCTTCCGCTATTTTATTTTCATAATAATTGTAACCGAAAAAACCCAAAGCTCCCAATGCTCCCATTCCGATTACAAAAACAGCTGCATACCTCGTAAAAGGATAAGCCGCTTTGTTTTCTGATTCCAAAACAACAGGCTCTTTTTCTTCTACTCTATTTTCAACCACCTGTAACACCTCTCGTTTGATGGTTGGCGAAACATAAGTGGTTAGTCCAAAAGACTGCATTAAATAATTCAACTGCGTATTTGGAGTAAAAACTATATTTTTGTCTTGGTTTAATAAAAAATCACCAATCGTATTTAACGTAACTTTATCAGATTGTTGTAATTTGGTTTTCCATGAAATAACTTCGTTTTCTATGAAAGTTACCGCAGCATCATAAGTCATTTTTTCACTTTGAGCTATGTGGTTTGCTAATAATCCGTCATTGCTTTTTAAATAAGCATTGAAAGAAATTACCTTTTTTGGAGGGTAAAACGAATGAGTCGCCTCTTGTATTTCTGCCGATTGAAGCTCTGTTAAAAAGGCTCCAAAACCTGGCACAATCACACATTGATGACGGTATAATAATTGGGATATGTATTGTTCAATCTTCATACTGACAAAAATAAATAATAATTGTTCATTTTTAAAATACTATCAACAAAAATTGTTAACAATTTGCAGAAACACTATTTTTGTCATCCAAATATAGGCCATGCAAGAACAAGAACTTATTTCATTATTAGCTTTATTAAAAACCGAAGGGATTGGAGATGTTGTTGCAAAAAAACTCCTAAACCATTGTGGTACTGCGGAAAACATTTTTAATGCCAAAGTTTCGCAGCTTGCAAGTATTGACGGAATTGGCGATTTTATCATCAAAAAAATCAAAGCAAAATCAGGGTTTACTCAAGCAGAATCTGAATATAATTTTATTTCAAACAACGCCATTTCAGTACATTTTTATCAAGATGAAACCTATCCAACCCGTTTAAAACATTGTGTTGATAGTCCGTTATTGCTGTTTTCTTCAGGAAAAATAAACCTCAATACACAAAAAATAATTTCTATAGTTGGCACAAGAGAAGTTACCTCATACGGAATTGATTTTTGTAAAAAACTCATTGAAGATTTGGCTCCGTTAAACCCGATTATTGTTAGCGGATTTGCATATGGAGTGGATATTGTTGCCCACAAAGCCGCAATGGAACATAACCTTCAAACAATTGGTGTGGTTGCACATGGATTGAATCAGATTTATCCGAAATCACACAAAAAATATGTGGCAAAAATGGAAGTAAACGGTGGTTTCATGACCGAGTATTGGAGCACATCCAACCCTGAAAAAGAAAATTTTGTGAAGCGCAACCGTATTGTAGCCGGAATGTGTGAAGCCACAATAGTCATTGAAAGCGCAGAAAAAGGTGGCTCGTTGATTACGGCAAATCTTGCCAATGAATACAACAGAGATGTGTTTGCGGTTCCGGGCAGAATTTCTGATAAATACAGTCAAGGTTGCAACAACTTGATTAAAACGCAAAGAGCCAATTTATTGACTTCTGCCGCAGATATTTTGTATATACTAAATTGGGAATTACAAGAAAAAGAATCCAAAAAAGGGGTTCAAAAACAACTCTTTGTAACGCTTGATTTTGAAGAACAAAAAGTCTATGATTATTTGCTTAAAAACGGCAAACAATTGTTAGACATCATCGCCTTAGAATGTGATATGCAAGTGTTTAAAATTTCTTCCCTTTTACTGAACATGGAACTCAAAGGCTGCATCAGACCCTTGCCGGGAAAATTATTTGAAGTGATTTAATCTATTCAAAACCAAGTTTTACACGCACTCTTTTTAATACTGAATTTGCAACTTCGTGTGCTTTGGCAGCTCCTTGTTTTAACAAAGCATCCACCTCATCCAAGTGCGTCATGTAATAATTGTATTTTTCTCTTTCGGTTTTAAATTTCTCACAAATCAATTCAAACAGCGCTTGTTTGGCATGACCGTAGCCATAATTTCCGCCTTCATAATTTTGACGCATTTGTGAAATTTCATCTTCCGAGGCAAGTAATTTGTATAATGCAAAAACCTTACAGGTATGCGGATTTTTTGGATCTTCCAAAGGCGTACTGTCACTTTCAACACTCATAATTTGTTTGCGCAAAGCCTTGTCATCCAAAAATATATTGATAATATTTCCTCTCGATTTGCTCATTTTATTTCCATCCGTTCCGGGAATATACATTGTTTCTTCTTGAACTTTTCCTTCCGGAATTACAAAAGTTTCTCCCATTTGATGGTTAAACCTGGAAGCAACATCACGGGTAATTTCTATGTGTTGCATTTGGTCTTTTCCCACAGGAACAAAATTGGCATCATACAATAAAATATCTGCAGCCATCAACATCGGATACGTAAACAAACCTGCATTGACATCTTCCAATCTATCCGATTTATCTTTAAATGAATGCGCTAAAGTCAATCGCTGAAACGGAAAAAAACAACTCAAATACCAAGAAAGTTCTGCCGTTTGTGGCACATCACTTTGTCTGTAAAAGGTTACTTTGTTTACATCCAAACCACAAGCCAACCATGCCGCGGCAGTACTGTAGGTGTTTTGCCTTAATTCTTCTCCGTTTTTTATTTGCGTGATAGAATGTAAATCGGCAATAAATAAAAAAGACTCATTATTTGCCAAGTTTGAAAGTTCAATAGCAGGAATGATCGCTCCAAGTAAATTTCCTAAATGGGGCGTGCCCGTACTTTGCACACCAGTAAGTATTTTTGACATCTTATTTATTATTTACTGCAAAGTTAAACACGATTTTTACATTTTTTATCATTGTTGTCCAATAAAAATAATATTTTTATCTTAATGCTTAGATTTTAAAATGTTTAAATCCATAAATCACATATAGACTTGTTTTTTTAGTATGCAACAATCATATGAAAAATTTGCCACGGATGTAACGGATTTAGCGCATTATCACGAATAAAATCTGTGAAATCTGTGTCAAAAAAAAGGCGCAAAATTGTAATTTTATTTTTTATCGGGCATTATTGATTTTTTATCAAAATTTAATTTATTTTTGGACTTATGAAGATAATAAAAATAATTTTTTGGACGCTATATAGAATATGGTTTTATATTTTGATGGCTATTCCAATACTCGCCATGTTTCCTTTTTTGGTCGTTTCTATTTTGAAAGAAAAGTGGTATCCTTATTTTTTTATCATGGCACGAATTTGGGCAAAATTTATTTTATTTGGAATGTGTTTTCGATATACTGTTGAGAAAGAACAGCAAATAGAATTTGGAAAAAGCTATATGTTTACAGCCAATCATACTTCCATGTCCGACATAATGTTGATGCTTGCAGTAGTCAAAAACCCTTTTGTTTTTGTGGGTAAACACGATTTAAAAAACATTCCTTTATTCGGATTTTTCTATAAAAGAACCTGTATTTTGGTTGATAGAAACAATCCAAAAAGCAGGAGAGAAGTCTTTGAAAGTGCTCAAAAAAGGCTCAATCAAGGATTAAGCATTTGTATTTTTCCGGAAGGCGGCGTTCCAGACGAATCGATTGTATTGGACGAATTTAAAGATGGCGCTTTCAGATTGGCACTAGACCATCAAATACCGATTGTTCCTTTGACTTTTGGAGATAATAAAGAACGTTTTTCGTTTACTTTTTTTAGCGGAAGTCCAGGTTTAATGAGGGTTAAAGTACATCCATTCATCGAAACAAATGGAAAAACAGATGCTGATCGTAAAGAAATTAAAGAGCAAACAAGAAATGTAATCCTACATCAATTGGCGCAATACGCTGAGTCTAAAAACTAATTAAATTCTTTTTTTAGAACCAAAAGGCTCGGGCATTTTCCAATCCATGTTCCCGCTTTCCACTTCAATCTTTTTGTTTTTGAAAAAAAAACAAAAAGGATTTTCGCTACAATCGGGGGTAACACTCCATGTTTGGGGCATTTTCCAAACGTTTGGGTTTTTAAACAAAAAAGAAGTTGCTTTATCAACAACTTCTTTTATATTTTTAATGATTTACAACAGCATCAAATTCAATAAATTCATCAACTCCTTGAGCATTTTCACCTTTCCAAAATTTAAAACGGTAAGTGCCAAGCGCTTTTGGTTTGAATTCTAAATTTACTTGAACATTTGTATTCAAATCAGTTTGACAATTATCTTGATTCAGTTTGATGGTATGTATGGCAACAGTTCTGGTCATTCCATCACGGTCATAATAAAAACCATCAAACAAATGACACGTTGATTGCTTTTTATATCGAATAGGAATTTCGGTCAAACTGTCTTTTGCAAAAGCAGTAGGCATATCTATTTCAAAAACAGGTTTCAATTCGCTGTAAAATCTTTCTTCTTCTCTAGAACAAGAAAAAAATAACAAACTCAATCCTAAAAGGGCAATAGTTTTCTTCATATTCGATGTATTTTACAATTAAGCGTCTGCTAATTCTTTAATATGTGCTTTGATTTTAGCTTCCAATTCATCTGCCAATTCTGGATTGTCTTTAATCAAAGATTTTACAGCATCTCTACCCTGACCCAGTTTTGTTTCACCATAACTAAACCAAGATCCTGCTTTTTTAACTATTTCAAATTCGACCGCTAAGTCTAAAATTTCTCCTGTTTTAGAAACACCTTCACCGTACATAATGTCAAATTCGGCAGTTTTAAAAGGTGGAGCTACTTTGTTTTTTACCACTTTTACTTTGGTTCGGTTTCCAATAACGTTTTCTCCATCTTTAATTTGAGATGAACGACGAATGTCTAAACGTACAGATGCATAAAACTTCAACGCATTTCCACCCGTTGTCGTTTCTGGATTTCCAAACATAACCCCAATTTTTTCTCTCAACTGATTGATAAAGAAAACCGTACAATTTGTTTTGCTAATCGTTCCTGTTAATTTTCTCAATGCTTGCGACATCAATCTTGCGTGTAATCCCATTTTGGAGTCACCCATTTCACCTTCAATTTCACTTTTTGGTGTCAATGCAGCAACCGAGTCAATTACAACAATATCAATTGCTCCTGAACGAATTAAGTTTTCAGCAATTTCCAAGGCTTGTTCTCCATTATCTGGTTGCGATATGATTAAATTATCAATATCAACGCCCAATTTTTGTGCATAAAAACGATCAAAAGCATGCTCTGCGTCTATAAAAGCTGCAATACCTCCTGCTTTTTGAGCTTCAGCAATGGCATGAAGTGTTAAGGTTGTTTTTCCTGAAGATTCTGGTCCGTAAATTTCTATAATTCTTCCGCGCGGATAACCATTTACACCCAAGGCTAAGTCCAATCCAAGCGATCCTGAAGAAATAGTTTCTACTTCTACAATCGCTTTATCCCCCATTTTCATTACGGTGCCTTTACCATAGGTTTTATCTAGCTTGTCTAGCGTTAATTGTAACGCCTTTAATTTTGCTTCTTTTTCTGTACTCATCTGAATTGATTTTATTGCCATTTAATCTGTAAAATTACTTATTTTTTTAATGCAATTTCAAATTATATTAATGAATTTTAAACAATCTGAAAATAAATTTATTCCGTACTTTTGTATTTTAATTTTGACATTAATTTATTCCATCACCATATGTTTCCATTACAAAGAGGTAGAAGATTACGCACAAACGAAAGCATCCGTTCTTTGGTTCGTGAAACTACGTTAAGCCCAGCAGATTTTATGTTCCCGATGTTTATTGCAGAAGGAGAAAATATACAAGTCGAAATCCCATCAATGCCCGGAATTTTCCGAAGATCTATTGATTTAACTGTTAAAGAAGTCCAAGAATTGTTCGATTTAGGTATTCGTGCCGTAAACATCTACGTAAAAGTAAGCGAGGATTTAAAAGACAACACGGGCAAAGAAGCTTGGAACCCAAACGGATTGATGCAACAAGCCATCAAAGCTATCAAAACCGCTTGCCCAGAAATGATTGTGATGCCCGACGTGGCGCTTGACCCCTACTCTATTTATGGTCACGACGGAATTATTGAAAACGGCGATGTAGCTAACGACCCAACCAACGACGCCTTAGTAAAAATGGCGGTTTCGCATGCACAAGCCGGTGCCGATTTTGTAGCGCCAAGCGACATGATGGACGGACGTGTTTTGCGCCTTCGTCAAGGATTGGACGCTGCAGGTTTCCATAATGTAGGAATTATGAGTTATTCGGCAAAATATGCTTCGGCGTTTTATGGACCCTTTCGCGATGCCTTAGATAGTGCGCCAAGAGAAGCTGACATTGAAGTGCCAAAAGACAAAAAAACCTACCAAATGGATTATGCTAACCGCATCGAAGCCATCAAAGAAGCCTTGTCTGACGTAGAAGAAGGCGCAGATATGGTGATGGTAAAACCCGGTATTGCCTATCTCGACATTGTTCGTGAAGTAAAAAATGCCGTGAATGTTCCCGTAACTGTTTTTCACGTTTCTGGAGAATATGCTATGATCAAAGCCGCCGCCGAAAAAGGTTGGCTCGACCACGACAAAATCATGATGGAACAACTCATGTGCATCAAACGCGCCGGAGCCAATTTAATCTCCACCTATTTTGCCAAAGAAGCTGCTATTTTACTAAAATCATAAAGCAAAAATATAAATTATTTGGGCGTTCCCTTCGGGCCGGGCTGTTCGCTATATCTTTTTAAAATGGTTTTATTTTCAGCTGAAGATTAGATTTCAATCATCGCAAATCAACGTTCAAAAAAACATCAACCCATTTTAAAAAGGATACCGCTTCCATCCCTAACGCGGTTTACGGTGGTAAGATGAGTTGATTTCAATTGAAAAAATTTACTAGTTTAACACAAATTTACTTCGTCTGTTCGCTTTGCTCGAGTCACAAATTAGCTCAAATTTAAAACTTTGCAACTTTGTAACACATAAACTTAATAAACTTCATAACCCTAATTAACTCTCAACAAAAAGTCTTCTGAAAAGCTACTTGTCTATAGTAGCCCCGGTAGAGCCGATATCCTCCTGATGTCCCGTAGGGCGAAGGAGATAAAGGCGAAAACGGGACGGATTTTCTTTGAAAACGGAGTTGTGTGCTTCTAAAAAAAATAAACCGTTTTTGGAGTTATGTTTTGTTTAATTAAATCAATTATCTTTATCAAATGGAAACTTGTAATATAAAAACGCCTTTGGGAATTGCTACAGTTCATGGTGACGAAGAAGGTATTGCAGTTATTTCTATAGCTGATGACGGAGTTGTTTCTGAAGAAATTCCAGATATTTTAAAAGTAGCTGTGAGTCAATTGCAAGAATATTTTGAAGGGAAACGCACCTATTTTGATTTTAGAATGAATCCAAAAGGAACCGAATTTCAGCAAAAAGTATGGAATACTTTACTTCAAATTCCGTACGGAACAACTATTACTTATATGGAACAAGCTAAACTACTTGGTGATGTAAAAGCTATTAGAGCTGTAGCATCGGCAAATGGGAAAAACCCTTTGTGGATTGTGGTGCCGTGCCATAGAGTAATTGGTACTGACGGCTCGCTAACGGGATATGCGGGTGGTTTGTGGCGCAAAAAATGGTTGCTTGAACTTGAAAATCCAACATTGCAACAAAGTTTGTTTTAGTTTGTAATGATTTTTTTATATATTCGTTTTTGTAAAATAGGTTCTAATTTCTAATAGTTATTTTTCAAAATGATCGAAAAAATAAACCTTAACAACATCCTGTTTTTGGACATCGAAACGGTGCCGGAAGAAGAAAACTTTCATTCGCTAGACGATGAAATGAAGCAGCTTTGGGAGCACAAAACACAGTACCAACGCAAAGACGATTTCAGTCCTGAGGCGTTTTATGACCGTGCAGGAATTTGGGCCGAGTTTGGTAAAATTGTTTGTATTTCTGTAGGTTATTTTGTGGTTAAAGGCGACGTTCGCAACTTTAGAGTGACCTCGTTTTTTGGCGAAGAAAAGAAAATTTTACACGATTTTAATAACTTATTGAGCAATCATTTCAATCAGGCTCAGCATATTTTGTGCGGACACAATGCCAAGGAATTTGACATTCCGTTTATGGCTCGACGCATGATTATTAATCAAATTCCGCTTCCAGACAAGCTCAATTTATTTGGCAAAAAGCCATGGGAAATTCCGCATTTGGACACTTTAGAATTATGGAAATTTGGCGATTATAAACATTTCACTTCGTTGAAATTGATGTGTAAAGTATTGGGAATTCCTTCTTCAAAAGGCGATATTGATGGTAGTCAGGTAGGTCACGTTTTTTATGTGGAAAAAGACATTGATCGAATTGTAACTTATTGCGAAAAAGATACCATTGCCGTTGCGCAGATTTTCCTTCGTTTGAGACGGGAAGATTTGTTGATTGAAGACGAGATTATTCATGTTTAAATCGATATTTAACCCTGACAGGGTTTCAACCCTGTCAGGGTTGAACAAAATTATTACATTTACAAAAATTATAAATTATGGTACTAAGTAGATTTTGGTTGGTGATTTTTATCTCGTCGATTGCATTTGTGATTTTCAGTTTGTTTTCGGGAAACAGTTATACTATTGATAATGTTTTGAATGGAAAAAAAGACGATCCTATTTTGATTTCTGAAAAATATATGGATCAAATTCCTGTTTTTATTAAAGACAGCATCAATAAATCTGAAGAGAAAACTTTTGTTATCAATAGAGATACGCTGAATGCCGATACTACTTATGTTTATAAAAATAAGGTGGTGAAGATGTTTAGCGGCGTTCAAAAATCGGATGGTTTGTTGCCCACTTGCAAAAGCACCTTACTCGATTTAATCTTGCCGCTTATGGCTTATTTGGCTTTTTTCTGTGGTTTGATGGAACTTTTGATCATTTCTGGAGTGTCAGACAAACTAGCTAAAGTTTTGAGTCCGGTTTTTGTAAAAGTGTTTCCAAGTATTCCAAAAAATCATCCTTCTATATCGTATATGACTTTGAATTTTGCAGCTAATTTCTTAGGATTGGATTCAGCCGCAACTCCTTTCGGATTAAAGGCCATGGAAAGTTTGCAAGAAATAAATCCCGAAAAAGACAAGGCCAGTGACGCGCAAATTATGTTTATGTGTTTGCATGCATCGGGTTTAACCCTAATTGCCACTTCCATTATCGGTTATCGAGCAGCGGCTGGAGCTGCCAACCCTGCCGATGTGATGTTGCCATGTATTATTACTTCGTTTATTGGAACCATCGCCGCATTTTTAATAGTTGGAATCAAACAAAAAATAAATTTTAAAAGCGCTTCATTAGTCGTTGGATTGATGGTTTTAATTGCTGCAATTATTGGATTGCTGATGTATGTAAACCAACTAGATTTAATTGGAAAAAACTATTTTACTAGCAATTTGTCTGCTCTTATTTTGATACTAATTATTGTTTTTACCTTGATTTTTTCTTTTATGAAAGAGAAAAAATTCACAGAAGCCAATACGACTGTTTTTGAATCCTTTGTAGTTGGGGCTAATAATGGTGTAAAAACAGGAGTTACTATTTTTCCGTATGTTTTGGGTATGTTGGTTGCCATTTCTTTGTTCAGAAACAGTGGTTTGTTTGAAATAATCAGTAACTGGATTGCTTTTATTTTCTCTAATTTGGGGGTAAACAAGCAAATTACAGATGCGCTTCCTGTTGCTATGTTGCGACCATTTAGTTCGGCGGGTTCACGCGGATTTTTGATTGACTCGATGAATACTTTTGGTGCTGATTCAATGACAGGCAGATTGAGTAGTATTTTTCAATGTAGTGCCGAAAGTACTTTTTATGTGATTGCGGTGTACTTTGGTTCTGTCAACATCAAGAACACAAGATATGCGCTAGGCACGATGTTATTAGTTGATGTGATTTGTGTAATTACCGCTATTTTTGTGGCGAGTTGGTTTTTTTAAAATAGTATTTCAATGAAAAAGCAATTCGTTTTTATTTTAACAATAATAGTTTTTATTAGTTGTAAAAAAGCACCAATTTCAGAAAAAAAACAAGTATTAATTACCCATATAGTTTCAAAACCAATACAAATTTTAAAAACAGACACGATATATTTTTCATATAAATCTGACAGTAAAGATGATTATGCTATTATAAACTTATTGGAAGAAAAATACACAAAAGATAGTTTGTGTACATCCAAATTTAGAATTGATTTTATTCAAAAAAAGAGTAAAATTTTCTCTGATTTGGTTACTATTAAAGGAGTAGAAAAAGAATCCAATTGGTTCGGAATGTATGAAATGGACACTATTTATTCTTCATTTAGAAGTCTTTCTTTTGGCTATCCTGCTTGTGGTTACACACAAAATAATTTCTTGTATTATATTGATGATAAAGAATCTGCAAAAATTCATACTTGGCTATCTGTTGGCGATGGTGGATGGTTTAACAATATAGAATTTTTCCCAATTTCAAAAACCAAATTCGCTTGCCGTAATGCTTCTTTTTGGTCCGATGTATCAGATGAAGAAAATCAAAAAACAGTTGAAGAATTTGGAATTTTAGAACATTCTGACTCAATTGTTTTTACATTTCAAAAAGGCAAATGGAACAAATCATTTATAACACCAAAAGAAAAAGTGTATCGAAAGCAACGAATGTCTTACGATAGTATAATTAATTAAAATGTAATTTTAGAAAATGAGTTTGCTATTAAAAATAGGGTCTTTTTTTATTATATTGATTTCAATGATTGCTGCATTTAGATCATATAAAGGGTGTGATGCTTTAAAAAACGGAAAGTTAATAACTGTAACTGTTTTTTCTGTGCCTATTTCATGTGAAAACGCTACAAAATATAACAAAGCTTATTTTGAGTTTTATATTGGAAATAAAATTTTCAGTAAAAGATTTAATGGACATTGTGATTTAAAACCAAGGGATGAAATTAAATTAATATCAAATCTAGACAATACTATTTTTCTTTTTGAAGATGAAAAACCAATTTATGAATTTATTTCAGCTGTATTATTATTTTTAATTGGAATGCTTTGTCTTTTTTTTCCAAAGAATTTTATCAGAAAAATTTTATTTAGAATAAATTTTTATTCCTACAAGTTCTTTTAGAGCTCAAAGAGTTTTCTAATTAACCAAACCTACAAGGTTTTGGAAACCTTGCAGGATATTCGTAACTTTACACTTTAAAACTCATTAAAATGGACTTTATATACCAAGACCCGTATCCAATTTTGAAAGACGATACACCATACAAAAAACTAACTTCTGATTTTGTACAAGTAGAGCAATTAGCCAACAGAGAAGTCTTAAACGTTGATCCAAAAGGATTGGAATTGCTTGCGCAAGAAGCCATGAACGATGTTTCGTTTATGCTACGAACCTCGCATTTACAAAAACTTAATAACATATTGAATGACCCCGAATCGACAGATAACGATCGTTTTGTGGCTTATAATTTATTGCAAAATGCAGTCGTAGCCGTAGAAGGTCAGTTGCCCTCTTGTCAAGATACAGGAACGGCGATTGTCATGGCTAAAAAAGGTGAAAACGTTTATACGGGTGCCGATGATGCCGAATGGTTGTCGAAAGGGATTTTCAATACGTATCAAAATAAGAACTTACGTTACTCGCAAATAGTTCCGATTTCGATGTTTGAAGAAAAAAACTCAGGGTCCAATTTACCAGCTCAAATCGATATTTATGCTAAAAAGGGAACTTCGTATGAGTTTTTATTTTTAGCAAAAGGAGGCGGTTCGGCTAACAAAACCTTTTTGTATCAACAAACAAAATCTTTGCTAAACGACAAATCGATGGAGACGTTCATTCGTCAAAAAATAAAGGATTTAGGCACGTCTGCTTGTCCGCCTTACCATTTGGCTTTGGTAATTGGAGGAACTTCTGCCGAAGCAAATTTGGCAGCTGTTAAAAAAGCTTCAGCAGGATATTTCGATAATTTGCCTAATACAGGAAACATGGCAGGTCAGGCATTCCGTGATTTAGAATGGGAGAAAAAAGTGTTGAAATTTTGTCAAGAAAGTTCCATTGGAGCGCAATTTGGCGGGAAATATTTTGCTCATGATGTTCGCGTAATTCGTTTGCCACGTCATGCTGCTTCTTGTCCGGTTGGGTTGGGCGTTTCGTGTTCAGCAGATAGAAACATCAAAGGGAAAATCACTAAAGATGGAATCTTCTTAGAACAATTAGAAACCAATCCGAAACAATTTTTACCTGCTACGCCTCCGCATTTGGAAGCACCAGTAGAGGTAGATTTGAACCGACCAATGGCTGATATTTTAGCCGATTTATCGCAATACCCAATCAAAACCCGATTGAAATTGAACGGGACCTTGATTGTAGCGCGAGATATTGCACATGCCAAAATCAAAGAACTTTTGGATGCGGGTAAACCAATGCCCGAATATTTCAAAAACCACCCGATTTATTACGCAGGACCAGCTAAAACGCCAGACGGAATGCCATCAGGAAGTTTTGGGCCAACCACCGCAGGCCGCATGGACGTGTATGTAGAAGAGTTCCAAAAAGCAGGTGGAAGCATGATTATGCTAGCCAAAGGAAACCGAACCAAACAAGTTATGGAAGCTTGTAAAACGTATGGCGGATTCTATTTGGGTTCTATTGGAGGCCCAGCCGCAATATTGGCTCAAGACAATATTTTGAAAGTAGAAGTAGTTGATTTTGAAGAACTCGGCATGGAAGCGGTGCGTAAAATTACCGTGAAAGATTTCCCGGCTTTCATCATCACAGACGATAAAGGAAATGATTTCTTTGAGAATCTATAAGAAGAAAGAGAATAGAAGCAAGAAAAAAGAAACCTGCAATTTGAAAGACTTGCAGGTTTTTTTGATTGTGTTGATTTTTGAAAAATTTTGTTTAAATATATACTTAAATAGTAAGCTCAAACCACAAAATAGTATAGTTTTTTGTGGTTTGAACCCTAAAATAATATAATTGATTCCTAAAATTTGTCTTTGTTTTCAAATAAAGTTTTGTTTATCTTGCAATAAAATATTTAGATCGCTCATGCCTTTCAAAGAAACCTTCCATACTTTTTATGTGCAAGTTAAATCCAGTTTAGCTGACGGAACTTTTGCCAAACTTACCCTTGCCAAAACCATCGGAAATACCGATTTGATGAACATTTATATTTGGCCCATTGTAGACGAAAGCACCCTCAAATTGGAGCTAAAATTCAAACACCAACAAGATGAAATCTTGCAAATCGTAACTATCGATGAGGCAGAAAGTATTTTGTTGCCCTACATCAACAACCCGTTTATGAGTGCTTTGTTGTTTACCACCGAAGCAGATGTGGTTTATAAACTCAACAAAAAACGAGCGGTAAGCATCACCGAAAAAGCTCCCACATTTGCTCATGCTTCAACGGTTTTAACCGAATTTTTAGCAATAAATTAATTTTTATTTGGGCGTTGGCCGGGCTGTTCGCTGTATCTTTTGTTCCGTTGGCACTACACAAAAGGATGCCGCTTCCATCCCTAACGCGGTTTTGTTTCCAGAAGGAAAATTCGATTTTATAAAGCACCTTTTTCCAAAAATAAATATTGTCTCTAATTTAAACCATAGAACTTTATAACGGTTTTTCTTCTGCAAGGTTTTCAAAACCTTAAAAGAATTACTTTATTTACAATATTTCTGAAAATCTGTCGTGATTTTATCTTCTGATGGTCTTAAAAATAAAAGGTAGGCAATGATTGCAATGCCAAAAACGATTAATTTGGGTTGTGCAAAAAGTAGAAAAAAGGCAGCTCCTTCTAGAATAGCCCATCTAATAATGGAAGCCGTTTGGTAAATGCCTAAATTATCTTCTATAAGTAATTTTGGATCGGCTTTTTTTAACTGCGATTGAAACAAGAAATTGCTTAAAAATACTGCGAAAATAGGCACTGCCAAAAAGGGGAGTTGCGAGGCGTTGATCCCTTGTAAGGATAACATCTCTGTTGTGATATTGCCTGTTACAAAATAGGCAACGACCACCCCAAAGCAAATCGCTAAATGGATGGTTTGAAAGGTTTTAATTTTTTGTTCCATTTTGGTTAAATTTGATTATTAGAATTAGTCAATAACCATTTCTGGTACATCACCCTCAATAAGTAATTCGGCTTCGGTTGAAGCAATTATGTGTTCTACGGTTACACCTGGCGCACGCTCCAAAAGTTTAAACCCGTTTGGTGTGATTTCTAAAACTGCCAATTCGGTTACTACTTTTTTCACACAACCAACACCTGTAAGTGGCAGGCTACATTTTTTTAATATTTTACTTTCGCCCGCTTTATTGACGTGCATCATGGCAACAATAATATTGTCGGCAGAGGCTACTAAATCCATGGCGCCGCCCATTCCTTTTACCATTTTTCCAGGAATTTTCCAATTGGCAATATCGCCATTTTCGGCAACTTCCATGGCGCCAAGAATCGTTAAATCTACGTGTTGCCCACGAATCATTCCGAAACTAAACGCTGAGTCAAACAAGCTTGCGCCTGGCAACATGGTTATGGTTTGTTTTCCAGCGTTGATTAAATCCGCGTCTTCTTCTCCTTCAAACGGAAAAGGGCCCATTCCTAGAACACCGTTTTCTGATTGAAATTCTACCGAAATATCGGTACGAACATAATTGGCAACCAACGTTGGAATACCTATTCCGAGGTTTACATAGAAACCGTCTTTAACTTCTTGTGCTATTCTTTTTGCTATATCTTCTTTTGATAACATACTATTTGATTTGATGATTTGATGATTTGATGATTTGAAAATTAAGACTTCTTTGAAGAAGATATAATTTTAGAAATTATCAAATTTATCGAATGTAAGTTTTTAAATAATTCTTCTTTTAGGATTTGGATAGAATTCAGAATTTTGACAAAGTTCTAACCAAAACTGCAACTCATCTGCTTCCTTGGCTGAAATTTTAAACTTATTAATAAAATCCGCTTTGCTTTCAGCATTTTGAGCTTCTCTAATATTTGCTCCAATTGAAGTTCCACTTCTGAAAATTTGTGAAGCCATTTCAAAACGATTTGACTTTCTAATTTCCTCTGAAAAACGAATTATTTCTAGAGCAAAATCGAATGTTAAATTAACAATTAAATTGTCTTTGTCATTTCTCATTTTCAAATTTTCAAATTATTTTTGTCTAACCGTTCTCTGCTCTATCCTTTTTTCGAATTGTTCTCCTTGAAAAATGCGTTGAACCAAGATGCCCGGAATATGAATTTCGTTTGGATCTAATGACCCTGCTGGGAGCAATTCTTCTACCTCAGCAATGGTTATTTTGGCCGCACCAGCCATGCAGGGATTGAAGTTTCTGGCGGTTCCTTTAAAGATAAGGTTTCCTGCAGTGTCTCCTTTCCAAGCTTTTACAATGGCAAAATCGGCTTTGAAGGCGTGTTCCATGATGTGCATTGTCCCGTTAAATTCGCGTGTTTCTTTGCCAATAGCTACTTCGGTTCCGAAACCAGCTGGGGTAAAAAAAGCAGGAATTCCAGCCTGTGCCGCACGACAACGCTCGGCAAGGGTTCCTTGTGGGATGAGTTCTACTTCGAGTTCGCCTGAAAGCATTTGTCGTTCAAATTCGGCGTTTTCACCTACATAAGAAGAAATCATTTTTTTGACTTGTTTTTGTTGTAATAGTAATCCGAGTCCGAAATTATCTACTCCTGCGTTATTAGAAATGCAAGTAAGATTTTCTGGTTTTTTGATTACTAGTTCGGCAATTGCGTTTTCTGGAATTCCGCAAAGTCCAAATCCGCCCAACATGATGGTCATGTTGTCTTCAATTCCTTGAAGAGCTTCTTTGACAGATGGAACTGTTTTGTTAATCATCTTTTATGTGTAATTTAGGTTTGTATGTGTTTTAGCCCAGATAGAAGTGGAAAGCCTTTTGAATTTTTTTCTTGTTTTTCTTGACCAAAAAGAGCGACCAACGGAAGCTCCTTTTTGGTCAATAGAAAAACAGAAAAAAATTTAAAAGCTTGAAACGAATAGCTGGATTAGCTTCAAATTATAATCCGAATTCTTCTGTATTTTGTTCTTCTTCAATGCTTAATGAATCGACGGGTTTTGCCACTTTTGCTGGTTCCCAACAATCGACTTTTATCGCAAAATTTTCAGGCCTTTCAAAGGGGTCTTTTGATATTTGAAGGTCTTTGTCTTCGTAACATTTTTTCATGAAATAACCCCAAACTGGCAGTGCAGCCGTAGCTCCTTGACCGTAAGTAATGCTTTTGAAACGTGCTGAACGGTCTTCGCAACCCACCCAAACGCCTGTAACTAAGTTGGGTACCATACCAATAAACCATCCGTCTGACTGGTTTTGTGTGGTACCTGTTTTGCCTGCAATTGGGTTTTTAAACATGTATGGGTAACCTGTCCATCGGGTGTCGCCGCTTCCTCCGCCTTCTGTTCGTAGTCGTTCGCCACTTCCGCCTTCGGTTACGCCTTCAAGTAATTTAATTACAGCATAAGCAATATCTTGGTTGAGAACATCGTGCGATTCTGGTGTTGGTTCGTAGATTACAGCGCCGTTTTTATCTTCAATTTTTGCAATAAATTGCGGTTTGATGTACACGCCTTTATTGGCAAATGTGCTGTAAGCCGCCACCATATCGTGTACGGTGATGTCCACTGCACCAAGTGCTATAGATGGTTGCACCGGGATTTCGGATGTTACTCCCAATTTATGCGTAAGTTCGACCACTTTTTCTGGCCCTGTTCTGTCTATTAATTTAGCCGAAATGGTATTGATTGAGTTGGCTAAGGCGCGTTTCAAAGAGACCATTCCACGGTATTTTTGGTCAGAATTTCTTGGTTCCCAATCTTCGGTAACGTGGTGGCGACCTTTTCTTATCATAAAAGGACCGTCAATTATGGTGTCACATGGCGACATACCTAATTGTTCAATGGCTGTTGCATAAACAAAAGGCTTGAAAGTTGAACCCACTTGGCGTGCTCCTTGACCCACGTGATCATACTGAAAATATTTGTAGTCTATCCCTCCCACCCATGCTTTTACATGTCCAGTTTGTGGCTCCATAGACATGAGTCCTGCTTGAAGGAAATGTTTATAATATCGAATCGAATCGAGAGGTGTCATGATGGTATCTCGATCACCTTTCCAAGTAAAAACGCTCATTTTTGTTTTTTTACTGAAAGAAGCGATGATCTCTTCGTCTGTTTTTTCATCTGCTTTCAAAATGCGCCAACGTTCAGAATTTTTCATCGCTTGTTTGATGATTTTATCTGTTTCTGGATCTGAAATGTTAACAAACGGTGCATTTTTATTGCCTTTTTGTTGAATCCAAAACTCTTCTTGAAGGTTTTTCATGTGCTCAGTTACTGCTTCTTCGGCATGTTCCTGAATTTTGGAGTCGATGGTGGTATAAATTTTTAAACCATCGCCATAAATATCATATTCTTCACCATCTGCTTTTTTATGGTCTTTCACCCAATTTTTCATAAAATCTCTAAGGTATTCTCTGAAATAAGTTGCCGTTCCGTCCAAATGACTTTCTGGGTGAAAATCTAGTTTTATTGGTTTTTTTTCTAAAATTTCTTTAGCAGATTCTTCTAAATGATTGTTTCTAACAAGTTGACCCAAAACAATATTACGTCTTTTGAGCGCTCTTTCTGGAAAACGATTTGGGTTGAAACGAGAAGGGTTGGTAAGCATTCCAACCAACAAAGCACTTTCTTCAATGGTTAGATTGCGTGGTTCTTTGTTGAAATACACTTTTGTTGCAGATCGAATTCCAACGGCACCGTTTACAAAATCAACTTGATTGAAATAAAGCGCAATGATTTCATTTTTAGTATATTGTCTTTCAAGTCGAATAGCTATGATCCATTCTTTGGCTTTTTGAACGATTCTAAAAGGTAAAAATTTAGATCCTTCGCCATGAAATAATAGTTTTGCTAATTGTTGCGTTAGGGTACTCGCCCCACCATTTGAACCTAATTGTGCTGCGGCACCAAAAGTACGTTTTGCATCAATCCCTGAATGTTCATAAAAACGTTCGTCTTCTGTAGAAACAAGTGCGTCAACCAAATGTTTTGGTAGGTCTTTGTACTTAATTGCCGTACGGTTTTCATTATAGAATTTACCTAAAACCACTCCATCTGAAGAGATAATTTCAGTAGCTAAATTTGATTCTGGATTTTCTAAATCTTCAAAAGAGGGCATTGCACCAAAAAGTCCCCAAGAGGCAAATAGGAAAAATAAAAACGCGCCACTAAGTGTGTAGAAAAATAATTTCCAAAATTTCTTTTTATAATATGTAATGTCTTTTACAACGGTAGTTTTTTGAGTGGTTTTCTTTTGTGCCATAATTATTATTCTATAGATTCTATTCTAAACCCAACTTCTGTAATTCCTTTTAATTCTTTTTCGCCAACAATTTTGCCTGTTTCTCTTACAGCTTGTTGGATATTGATTTTGTAAATTCCCTTTTGATTGAAGGAAGCATTTTGTTTAAAAACCAATTTATTTTCTTTGATATCTGAAAATCCGTCACCCATTAAAGTACCGTCTGGATTTGCCATTTGATATTCGAGTGTGTCAACTAATGTTTGTTTATTTGGTTGCTCCAATGAAACAATTAAAAATAAATTGTTAAACGGAAAATCGTTGTTATCTCTAACGTTTACAAACAAATTGTATTTTTTGGCTGTTTCTAATTGTGGTAACTTGAAAGAAACTATACTGTCTTTGTGCCAAGCGTTGTCAACAGATTTATACTCGTCAAAAACCCGGTTTTTATCGCATGAAACCAAAGAAATACAAGCAAAAAGGAATAGAAAACTATTTTGGATCTTCATTTTTTTTAATGATTATAGGTCTTTTATTGTTTCTGTTTTTATTGTTTCTGTTTTTATTATTTCGGTTATTGGTAGTATTTCCATTGTTATTTGGATTACTGTTTTTATTTGGATTATTGTTTTGCGAATTATTTTCGTTTGTCACTTTAACCTCCGCTTGAACGGCTATTTTTGGTTGGTTGTTTGGATTTCCGTTCGGATTTGGTTTTTTATTTCTATTATTATTGTTCGGTTTTTTCCTTTTTGGTTGATCAAATCGGGTTAAACTTTCCTGCCCCATGGCGTTGCTAAACACCGTTTCTTGTTCGACAACAATTTCAATAGCGTAATCTTCTAAAGCAGAAACTTTGATTTTTTGTTTGTTTTGATCTATTATTTCTTTAACCTGATCAATCTTCAAAACATGCCAACTTGCAAAATTATTAGTGTAGGCAAACCACATTAAACCTTTAAAAATATCTTGTTTTTGACAAATGGCATCTCCTTTTTCAGTTGATAATTTGGTTTCAAAATCGGGGAAATCTTTTAACGCATCAAGGTAGGTGTCCAATTCATAATTTAAGCAACATTTTAATTTGCCACATTGACCCGCTAATTTTTGAGGGTTCAATGATAACTGTTGGTAACGAGCTGCAGAAGTATTAACGCTTCTAAAGTCGGTTAACCAAGTAGAACAACACAACTCTCTTCCGCAAGAACCAATTCCGCCCAAGCGGGAAGCTTCTTGACGAAAACCCACTTGTTTCATTTCAATTCGAGTCTTGAATTCTTGTGCAAATTCTTTGATTAACTGACGGAAATCGACACGATCATTTGCGGTATAATAAAATATGGCTTTTGAACCATCTCCTTGAAATTCAATATCTGAAATTTTCATTTCTAATTTTAAAGCAATAGCTAATTCTCTAGCTTTTACTTTCATAGGCTCTTCTTTGTCTCTGGCATCACTCCAAATATCAATATCTTTTTGAGATGCTTTTCGATACACTTTTGTAATTTCCGAACTTAGATGATTTGCGCCTTTTTTCTTCATTTGCACTTTAACCAATTCACCCGTTAAAGTTACAATTCCAACATCATGTCCCGGAGAAGCCTCTGTTGCAACGATGTCGCCAATACTTAATGTTAGTTTTTCAGTATTGCGATAAAACTCTTTTCTTCCATTTTTAAAACGGACTTCCACACAATCAAAAGGGGTTTCGCCGTTTGGCAAATTCATATTAGATAACCAATCGAAAACAGTCAGTTTATTGCAGCTATCGGTGCCGCAAGTCCCATTATTTTTACAACCTTTTGGTGCACCACCATCTGAAGTTGAACAACTTGTACATGCCATAATTATATAGGTAGTATTGCAAAAAAGCAATTTAAGTTCATAAAACGATTAATTTGTAAAGATAGTATTTTTTAAAAATAAATTCAAATAAAATAAACCAAAATTCCAAGGCTGAAAGAACCGTTGAAATTTTGGTTTTTAAACCCTTGATTTAACAAATAGTTAATCTAAAATCTTAAACAATTTGTCAGATAATCGAACTCTAAATGGCACAATAAAAGTTACTTTATCACCAGTTTTAGCAGTTGTGTTTTCGTTTCCGTTTACCAACATTTTTTCTAAAATAAATTCTTGGTTTCCTGTGGTTGGCCCTGAAATTAATATTGTATCTCCAACTTTTAATTCGTTGTTTTCTATTGTAAAAAGACCCACTTGAGCTTTAACGTAATAATGCTCGGCTTTTCCAATAAGTGTTTTCTTTACTTTTATTTTTTGGCGAATATCTTTTGTTTTCGGGGCTGTTGCCAATGATATGTCGGAAAGTTCACCCGAATGTTTGAATTTTAAATTCTCTGATTTTCCTTTACGGAAGACTTTATTACCAACTTGTTTTCCTTTACGAATTTTAACCTGTTCGGCCAAGGGAAGGTGTGAAATTTCTAAACATTCAGTAGAGCAACAATTATCCATAGCCGCTTTACATTCGTCACATTGAATAAACAATAAATGGCAGCCATCGTTGGAGCAATTGGTATGATTGTCACACGGCTTCCCGCATTGATGACATTGAGAAACGATATCGTCTGTTATTCTTTCGCCAAGACGATGGTCAAAAACAAAGTTCTTTCCGATGAATTTACTTTCTAAATTTTCTTCCTTGATTTGCTTGGCATAGTTGATGATTCCGCCTTCCAATTGGAACACGTTTTTAAAACCTTGGTGTTTAAAATAGGCGGAAGCTTTTTCGCAACGAATACCGCCGGTGCAATACATTACTAAATTTTTATCTTCTTTACAATCTTGTAATTGCTCGTTGATGATGGGCAAACTTTCTCTGAAAGTCTCCACATCTGGGGTAATAGCTCCTTTGAAGTGTCCGATTTCACTTTCATAATGATTTCTAAAATCAACAACAATCGTGTTTGGGTCTTCTAAAATTTGGTTGAATGCCCCGGCTTTTAAATGAACGCCAATGTTTGTTACATCAAAGGTTTCATCATTCAATCCGTCGGCAACAATTTTATGACGCACTTTTACGGTTAGTTTTAAAAACGAATGATCGTCATGCTCTACGGCAACATTCAAACGAATGCCGCTCATAAAAGGGTATACTTCTAAAGTTTCGCGAAAAGCTTCAAAATTATCTGCGGGTACCGACATTTGGGCATTGATTCCTTCTTTAGCCACATAAGCACGGCCAAGGGTGTCAAGGCCATTCCAAGCAATAAATAAATCGTCTCTAAACTTTTTTGGATCTTCAATTTTGGCATACGCATAGAAAGACAAAGTAAGTCTTTGTTTGCCAGCTTGATCTATAAGCTCGGCTCTTTCTTCTGCGCTTAAGGTGTTATACAGTTGCATACTATAAACGTTTAAGTGAGAAATAGGTTATAAATTCTAAATGGAAGAATTAGGCGGTAAAGGTAATTTGAAAATTTGAAAATGTATCAAATTTGAAAATAAAAAAACCATTAAGGAATTAAGTTTCATTAAGTGTTGCCTTAATTTTTCTAAATTTCTTAATGGTTTATGAAAACATTGAAAATAAAAAAACCATTAAGGAATTAAGTTTCATTAAGTGTTGCCTTAATTTTTCTAAATTTCTTAATGGTTTTGAAAAAATTTTACTGTTAGATAATTAACAAAATTCCGCGTAAGCGTCTTGTAAATTTTCTGCAATTAATTCAGCTGGGCGACCTTCAATATGGTGGCGTTCCAACATGTGAACCAATTCGCCGTCTTTGAACAAAGCCATACTTGGTGAAGATGGAGGAAAAGGAAACATGTGCAAACGCGCAGCATCTACAGCTTCTCTGTCAACTCCTGCAAAAACAGTAATCAAATTATCTGGTTTTTTAGCGCCTTCTAAACTCATTTTTGCTCCCGGACGTGCATTTCTTGCTGCACAACCACAAACTGAATTCACAACTACCAAAGTTGTTCCTGCTGCTTTGATGGCGTTTTCAACAGCAACTGCAGTATGTAAATCTTGAAAACCAGCGTCCACTAATTCGGCTTTCATTGGTCTTACCATTTCTTCTGGATACATAATTATATTATTAAAGATTAATGATGTTTTTTTTATTCAAATTATTATGCAAAGATAAATAGAAAACTTCTTTTTAGAATGATTCTAATCATAAAGATTTGTTAGCATTTGATAAATCAATTAAAAGAAAAAATTCTTGCTAATAATACTCTAATAAATAGCACTTTTGGACATTTCCAAATTATCTGCAAATCATCCCAAATAGACGTTTCTTCATCTAAAAACTTGAAAATTAATATTGGTTTTCCTGTTTTGAATAATGATGGAAATACTTTAGATCCTAAATCATTTCTTTTATATAAAACATCTAAAAACAATAAATCGTAATACCAAAATTTATCTATTTTATGAAATTTTCTAAAATCAGATTCTTTTGATAAAAATCGAATTAATTCTTTCGCTTTTTTGGTTGTGTTTTTAAAAGTAAAACCTGTACTTGCTTTGGTCCAGCCACCCGCCGAACCAATATGGAGAATGTTTTTGGTGTTTTGTTTCCAAAATTGATAACATGTCATAGGAATATTTCCTTGTTCCTTGTCAATGATTTCGTAGTCTGTAATTCCTAATTTTTTTATATAAATTTCAATTTCACTTTCGTATTCTTCTTTGGTTAGTACGTCTTTTGAAAACAAGGTATATTCCAACAAAGCTTCGGTTGAAGAAGTTGGAAGCACATACATGAATCGTGTGTTTCCTCGTTGTTCAACAGAAAAATCCATGAAAGTGGCTCTGTTTTTGTCAAATGCTTCTTCTTTCGTTTTTATAAACCAACCAATAAAATGTTGTTGCAATAAGGGATATTTTGATTGATTTTTTACAAGATTAGGTTTGTAGATTGAATTAAAAATTTTGTCGCACGTGTAATTTTCTTGTTCTGTTCTAACAATACAGTGGTTATCCAATTCCGTAAAATCAATTACTTTTTGATGTGCAAAATGAATGTTTTCTTGTTTAGAAATCAACTCAAAAACAAGATTGTAAAATTCCAATCCACGAATCATTTTGTATTGATAAGGATCTAAATTTAAATCTCTTCGAAAGTCGTCATAAGCAAATTGGGCAACGTTCCATTTTTTGAAAATTATGCTATCAAAAAGAGAAGAATTATCCCAAAAACACCACGTTCGATCGTTGCTTTTTTTTGGATTTTCATCCAATAACAAAATAGTTTTATGAACAAATTTTTCAGATATAATCATTTCATAAACGGTCATCAAAGCCGATAGTCCTGATCCTGTAAAAATGTAATCGTACTGTTTCATGTTCCAAAAATAGTGGTAAATCGATAGATTTTACTATAAAAATACTAAATTTGTAAAAAAAACATCATGTTTCAAACTGTAATCAACTATTTTGAGAGTATCGACCCCGTTTTGGCGGCTTTGTATGCAACGCTTTTTACTTGGTTTTTGACGGCTCTGGGTGCATCATTGGTTTTCTTTTTTAAAACAATGAATCGGGTGGTACTGGACGGAATGCTCGGTTTTACTGGTGGTGTTATGGTGGCAGCTAGTTTTTGGAGTTTGTTGGCGCCAGCCATTGAAATGAGTGGTGGTGAAGGATTTACAAAAGTAGTTCCGGCTTCGATTGGATTTTTCTTAGGGGCATTATTTATTTTTGCATTAGATAAAGTATTACCTCATTTGCACATAAATTTTCAAGAATCGGAAGGGGTGAAATCGCCTTGGCAACGAACCACACTTTTGGTTTTGGCGATCACGTTGCACAATATTCCTGAAGGTTTGGCTGTTGGTGTTTTGTTTGGCGGTGTTGCTGCCGGAATTCCAGAAGCTTCCATTGCAGGCGCATTAACGTTGGCTATCGGAATTGGAATTCAGAATTTTCCTGAAGGAATTGCAGTTTCTATGCCCTTGCGCAGAATGGGAATGAGTAGAAAAAAGAGTTTTATGTATGGACAATCCTCTGCTTTGGTGGAACCTGTTGCCGGAGTTTTAGGTGCGGTTGCCGTTACTTTTTTTACACCTTTATTGCCTTATGCTTTGGCTTTTGCAGCGGGTGCGATGATTTTTGTAGTGGTTGAAGAAGTAATTCCAGAAACGCAACAAGACAATAATACCGATATTGCTACACTTGGTTTTATTGGTGGGTTTATTGTAATGATGATGCTTGATGTGGCTTTGGGTTAATGACACTTACAATTGTCTCCACATTTTTTACTCGGTTTTTTTCGTCCAAAAAATTTTT
>CAMAWT010000019.1 GCA_945862065.1 Flavobacterium psychrophilum
TGCAACTCTTGCTAGTTTTACACCTCCAACTTTTACAACTGTTGGATCATATTATTTCTATTGCGTGGTTTCCCTTAACGGGAATGGCTGCAACAGCACCACCTCGCAAGTAGCTGAAATTATTGTGGTTGCAGACCCAATTGTAAGCATTCAACCTTTGGCAAACCAAAGCTTGTGCCAAGGAACAACGCCAACCGATTTGAGTGTAACAGCAACAGGCGGTGTGGGAAGTTATACCTATCAATGGTTTTCGGCAGCTTCTGCAACTGGAACTGGAACAGCTATTTTAAATGCAACTAATGCCAATTATACTCCCGACACAACAAGTGTTGGAACCACTTATTACTATTGTGAAATAACCCAATCTGGTTTAGGATGTTCTGTAACAAGCGCTATTGCGGAAGTGATTATCGTACCGGCGCCAAGCATTGCAACCCAACCCATTGGAAGTGCCGTATGTATTGGAGGAGTTACTACAACTATGTCGGTATCTTACATAAACGGAACCGGAATTGCTTCTTACCAATGGTATTCAAACACAACCAACAGCACCTCAGGCGGAACCGTGGTTGGAACCAATTCAAGTACTTTTACACCAAGCGCAGCTGTTGTAGGGACCTTGTATTATTATTGTGTGGTGACGTTCTCATCTGGTGGTTGTACTAGTGTAACTTCTAGTACAGCAGAGGTGATTATTTATCCTATTCCAAGTGCAACAAATGTTAACCTAATTTCTTGTAGCGGTGAAACCATTATTTACATACCACAAGACGGAAATGGAAATACAATACCTAGTAGTACTCAATATTCTTGGGGATTACCTACTATAAATCCGATTGGAGCCATTACTGGTGAAACAGCTCAAAATACGTTGGTAAATGAATTCAATCAAACTCTTTTTAATGTAACCAATCAAATTGCAACAGCTACCTACACTCTTACTCCCATCGCGGGAATTTGTACTGGAAATACCTTTACAATAGAAGTAATTGTTTATCCGAAACCCATAGTTGATTTTAGTATATCAAACCAAACTATTTGTAATGAAACTACCTCAACTGAAGTTAGTTTAAGTTCAACAAATACAGGGACAATTACTTACGAATGGACCGCTACTATTCCGGTGGGCATTACTGGAGCTCAAAATTCTGGAACCAATACCATACCAGCACAAATATTAACAAACACAACAAATGCACCATTAACGATTAATTATGCAGCATTTGCAACTTTTAACTACAATGGAAATCAATGTGTTGGTCCAGTAGCCACCTATGACATTACGGTCAATCCAAGTATTCAAACAAGTTCAATTGTATCTAATTACAATGGTTATGGTATCAGTTTTCCAGGTGCAAATAATGGTTTTATTGACATTACAATTTCAGGAGGATCTGGAAATTACACATACATTTGGACAGATGCTTTAGGTACAGCCTTTTCTACAAATGAAGATGTTTCAAATTTAGATGCTGGAAGTTATCAAGTAACTATAAATGATGGTCTTTGTAATCCAATTGTTCTAAACTTTCTGTTAACAATACCTTTAGAAATTATTATTAATCAGAACCCAAATACACAATTATATTTAGACTGTTTTGGGGATGCAAGTGGGGTTTTAGAATTCAACTTAACCCAGCAATCCGTTCCACCATATACATATCAATTGTTTAATAGCGCTGGTTTATTGGTTGCATCCATAACTAATTCAACTGATTTAAACCCACAATTTACTGGTTTACTATCGGATACCTACACATTTACAATTATTGATGCAAATGGTGGTACAAAAACTATTACGGGTCTCGTTGTATCGCAACCAAATGATATTGTAATTACACCAACTACCACACCTATTACCTGTTATAGAGCAAATAATGCCTCCATTACATTAAACGTAACTGGTGGAACCGGTCCTTATTCTGGAGCATGGAGCAACCTAGCAACAGGTTTATCGCAAACCAATCTTGCAGCAGGAAATTACACTATTCTAATTACTGATGCGAAAGGATGTCAAAAACCAATCACAGTTCCGATTCCAGAAGCTCCATTATTTATGGTGAGCCCAATTGCAAAAAATATTACATGCAATGGGGCAAATGATGGAAGTATTCAATTGAATTTAGCAGGTGGTGTTGCGCCATTAACACTTACTTGGAGCGACGGAAGCACAGCAGGCTTAACGCGAAACAATTTAGGACCTGGAACTTACATAGCTACTATTTCTGATGGCACCCCTTGTTTCATTTCTAGAACATTTACAATTATTGAACCGCAAGTATTAGTTGTAGGTTCGTCAATAGTAAACGCTACTAATTGTACTAATGCTAATAGCGGCACAATTGATATAAATGTTTCTGGAGGTGTACCGCCTTTTAATTATGTTTGGTCAAACGGAGCAAATACAGAAGATGTAACCAATATTATTGCTGGAAATTATTCATTAGTGGTAACTGATGCCAATGGTTGTAGTAAAACCGGACAATTTGTTGTAACCCGACCTTCGGAGATTGTCTTAAATGTAGCAACACAAACGGATTTTAATTGTCAAGCAAAAACCGCTATTCAAAACTTTACTGCTCAGTCTATTGGTGGCGTTCAACCTATTCAGTTTTCGTGGTCTAGCGGAAATGTTAGTGGTATTCGAAATCAAAACATGTCAACGAATTTAAATGGAACTATTATATTGACGGCAACTGATGCCATTGGATGTACTAAAAATTACACATTTGATGTAAATTTGCCAACTCTAGGAACCGTTGGTTTCGGATTTAATTCATTTGCCTATCAAACATATGGAGCGTATTCCATTAATGATCCAATCCAATTTAATAGCGCTATAACAGGAGATTATCTATCGATTCAATGGAATTTTGGTGACGGACAATTTTCAACCGAACTAGATCCTGTTCATTCCTATAGTGTTCCAGGGCCTTATGTAGCTACATTATCCGTAACATATCCATTTGGATGTATCTATCAAAAAGTGATTTCAGTTATTGTGACAGAAGGATACAAATTAATTATACCTAATGCATTTACACCAAATACAGATGGATTGAACGAATCATTCCTTCCAAAATACATTGGTTTATCCGAATTACAATTGAATATTTTTGATACTTGGGGCGAACTGATTTATTCCGAACAAGGAAATCAGTTGACGGGCTGGAATGGGACTATCAAAGGTTTAGAAGCTGAAAACGGGAATTATTTTTACACCTTTTCAGGGAAAACATTCTATGGTGAAATTATTACTAAAAATGGTCCTTTTGCATTAATAAAATAACATGTGTATTATGAAAGCAATTCAATTTTATATCTCCCTTTTTGTATGTTTCACGTTTCATTTTAGTTACGCGCAAGACCCTATTTTTACACAATATTTTATGGTTCCGCAAACAGTTAATCCAGGATTTGCTGGGTACATGGAGACTATGAATGCAGGCGTTCTACACCGAACGCAATGGCCCGATTTGAATTTGAAATTAGAAACGGAATATGCTTTTTTCAACACATGGGTTGAAGGAATGAACAGCGGAATTGGAGTCAATATTTTAAATCACAGAGAAAATTTTACCAGTTATAATTTTCAGCAAGTAAATGTAAATTATGCCTTTAAGGTGGAATTGAATGATGAATGGGTTTTTAGACCCGCTATAGAAGTAGGTTTTGGTGCAAAATCGTTTGGTTTTCAAAACCTCGTTTTAAATGATCAAATCAATATTGGATCAGGTTATGTAAATCCGGTTTCGATAGATCCTGTTTTGGGAAGAAATAAAATGAACTTTTTTGATTTCAACGCCGGATTATTATTCAATACAGAAAAACTTTGGTTTGGTGCAGCCATCAAACATTTAAACAAACCCAATATTTCCTTTTCAGATGGGGGAAATCTACCTTTATCTTCTTTTATGTCCTTCTCGGCTGGATACGAATTTGATTTGTCAGATTATTACATCAATTGGATTTTTCCAAGCGACACTAAAATATTAGTCACCGCAAATTATATGCGTCAAGCAGCATACAATCGATTGGACATAGGAACTGGCATTGTGCTCAACAGACTTTTTATTGGTGCAACCGCCGCTACAAACCCAGTGAAAACTGATAACCGAAGTTCTATGCTAACCTCCATTAACTTATTTGGAGGCTTACGTTATGAAAATTTGCGTTTTGGATTATCCTATGATTATAATACAACCAAAATAGGAAAAACGGGCGGTGTTTATGAACTTTCAATGACCTATCAATTTGATACAGAAGTCAAATGTTTTGGGTGTCCAAATTATAATAATTAATATTTAAAACTAATTATTGAGTGAAAAATGGTTTAGTCAATATCAAATTCAAATAATTTAACATAATTTTGAAAATATTAAAAACTAAAAAATATACATTTGATTCTAATTTAAAATAAAACACCATGAAAAAATCAATTTTAGCATTAGTACTTGTAGTCTTTTTATCTTCAATGACAGGATTTGCACAAGAAGAGCAACCTAAACAAAAAAAGAAGAAAGCAAAAACTGAAAAAACCAGCGCAACAGAATCAAAAAAATCGTGTGGAACGGCTGAGAAAAAAAGTGGTTGTTGCTCAAAAGACGCTGCTGAAAAAAAGTAATCTAACCAATAAGATTCTACTATTAAGTGTTCAAGAAATTGAGCACTTTTTATATCCTTAGAATTTTATAAAACCAAATGGCTCGGGCACTTTCCCGACCTTATTCACGCTACAATCGGGGGTAAAATTCAAAGTTTTGAACATTTTCCAAACTTTTGGGATTATGGTAAGATTGAATGATTGAAAGATTAAAAGATTCCGTATTTCCAAACATTCTTTTCCAGTAAAAAATAAATTTTAACACTTTTATTTTTTGACATTTAGTTTTTATACTTGTTTTTTTAAAAATTGCTTTGAGAGCATATAACCCGAAGAATCAGAAGGATTTACATATATAAAATCGGTGGAATTTGTGAAATCTGTGTTAATAAACTTTAATTCCAATTGATTAAAGCATTAAAAATCCAAAATCGTCTATTTACCGAAAACCGCGTGAGGGATTGAAGTGGAAAGCCCACAGCCAATTGTAGCGTCAGCGGAAATTGGCGAGGACTTGAAACGAAAAGCCCGACAGCATAAAAAAGCCTTAACCCTTTTTTAAGGTTAAGGCTTTTTTATGGTGGCACGCCCAAATTTTAATTGAAATTTGTGTTGGCTTATTTTTTGTACACTATTTTGTATTTGATGTATGAGGCGGTGGCTAAAATGGCTAAAATTACTAATGAGTAATAAAACTCTTTTGGGGTTACTACGCTGTCGCCACTTGCATAAGAATGTTTTCCGGTGAGGTAAAAATTCACACCAAAATAGGTCATCATGATGGAGTAAAATGCTATTATACTCATGAGATTAAATATCCATTTTCCTCTAAGTGATGGAACAAAACGGGCGTGAATTACAAACGCATAGACCATAATACTGATCAAAGCCCAAGTTTCTTTTGGGTCCCAACCCCAGTATCGACCCCAACTTTCGTTTGCCCATTGTCCTCCGAGGAAGTTTCCAATGGTTAGCATGACTAATCCAACGGTTAATGCCAACTCATTGATGTAGGTAATTTCTTTTAAATGCAAATCCATGATGGATTTGTTTTTTTCGTTTGATAATAAAATCAAAATTAATGCTACCAAACCTAGCACCATTCCTAATGTAAAGGGTCCGTAACTTGCCACAATTACCGCCACGTGAATCATTAACCAATAGGAATTTAAAACGGGTTGCAAATTGGCAATTGCTGGATCCATCCAGTTCCAATGCGCTATCATCAAAATCATGGAGGCAACAAAAGTACCTGATGCTATAGTTAAATATGATTTTTTTACTAAACTTCTAGACATAAATAAAAACCAAATTGGATAAGGAAATCCAAATATTAGTGTAAATAACATGGTTGCCCAACCTACATAAATCATGCTCTCGTAAGCATCGCTCCAAGGCGCATGACCAGAAATGTACCAGCGTGCTATTAAACCTAAAGTTTGTAATATAAACAATACTACTATCGAAATATGTAATCCTTTAATGACTATTTGTAGTATTTTGTTTTTGGTAAAAATAGCAACAATCACCAAAAACAGCATCGAGCATCCTGTGAGTAAATAAAGCCAAAATAAGTTTTTGAAAATATCGTATTTGTTGTACAAAATTTCGGTTTTTATTTTTTCATCGCTGGGTCTAACAGCGCTCCCGTATTTTTTTTGGTAATCTTCAATTCCTACAACCATCGTGTTTGCCATGGTGTAGTTTTTATCTTTGGAGGCTCTAGCTAAAGCTTCTAAATAAACTGGAAAAGCCGTTTTTATAGTATCTAATGAGGTCCCGGTTTTTTGTGTCAATTCAATATTAGAAACCCATTTGTTGTTTTTATCTTTCGGAATTGGGTAAATCTTCAACATACTTCCAAACAAAGCGGCGTTGACTAAATTGACTTTTTTGTCTGCTTCGATTAAGTCTTTTTCAATTTGACTGGGGTTAGTTGTTTTATAAGCATCATCCAAAAAAGGTGATAGTTTATAATTTCCAACGTTATCAAAAAAGCTTTTGAAGGTAGTATATTTTTCATCTGGTTTTAAACCAATAATTTTACGAATGTCCTGATTACCTTTTTTGATGTAAATAAAGGGCACTTCTATCCAAGCCATTGGAAATTGTTTCATTGACAACAACACTTGATCTGAATTCATTTCTTGATATTGATCACTTTTACTTACTTTTCGTAACAATTCGGATGAGAAAGTATTGATAGGCTTCAATCGTCCCCCTTCGTCTTGAATTACCAATCTACCAAAACGTTCGGCTTGTTCTTTTGGAACTTTATATTTTAAAATGGAATCAATATAATTAATTTTGGGCTGGTTTTTTACTTGCTTTGCTGCAACAGGTTTGGTTTGATGCTCATGACCTGAATGATTGTCTTGTGCTTGAATTGAAAAGGAAAACATAACAAATAAAATTAGTAATAGCTTTTCTTTTTTTAGTTTTACGTTTTCTAATTTACGTTTTACATCATTGAAACGGGTGTTTTTGTCGAATAGAATTGCCGTCATTGCAAAAAACAATAAAAAGTAACCAATGTAGGTAATTAATGTTCCCCAATAATCATGGTTTACAGAAAGAACTGTTCCTTTTTCGTCGGGACTAAAAGATGCCTGGAAAAATCGGTAGCCACCATGTTCTAAAATATGATTCATATAAATATCAGCATCAAAATTTTTGTTTGCTTCTTGAACAGTCACTTTACTTTCGTATGACGAATAGCTTTTTTCGGTTCCTGGGTATTTTTTGGCAATAAAATCATTTAACTTGATGGCAAAAGGTAATTCATGTACTTTACTTCCAAAGGCTAGTGTGAAATCTAATTTTCCTATTTTAAAATTTTTAGGTTCCCCTTGTTTTCCTTTGGATCCAACAAGTGTAATGCTTTCAGTTTTTCCTTGTGATGTTACTAAAATTCGTAACGCATCGTTTCCTTCTTTAGCTTTGAAATCATTACTAGAAACTAGCTCTTGAACACCTTTTATGGGTTGATCTGGAAAAACAAATTGAGCACCAGCCAAATTGTATAAAGATCTAAACATCAATGGTTGTAAGGTTTCTTTGGCTACTTTACCTTGAAATTTATCAGCCATTCGCATAAAATCGCCTTCAAATGGAGCTTGTAAAGTAGTTGTTTTACCGTCTGTTACAATATTTATAGCACCTTGGGTTGGTTTATTTAATGTAATCAACACATTGTGAATATTTTGAATTTCACCTTCAACCAAAAAATGTTCGTGACGCGAACCATCACTCGATTCAACCAATTTAAGGTGAAATTTTCCGGTTGGGCTGGGTTTAATAGATTCTTTCGCATCCAAAACAAATTCTTGAAACTCAACTTGAAAAGGAATCTCGTTAAAATCTTCGTCTATTTCAAAATAACTGTTTGCTTTTGGCGAAAGTAACAAGGGTTTTTCATACGTTTTACGTTTCATCTCCCCTTTGTAATCACCATCCACAAAAAGAGTTAAGAAACTTTTATCAGAATAAAATTGTTTAGACGATTCCCCTTCTTGTATGGGCATAACGCCTTCATAACCAATATATCGTGTAATTCCGGCTCCAATTAATATAAAAACGAAAGAAACGTGAAGTAATAATGTAGCCCATTTTTCTTTTTTGTGTAATTGATAACGCTTCATATTTCCGAAGAAATTAATCAGGAAGAATAGATGAATCAATTCAAACCACCAAGCATTGTAAATCCAAATTCGAGCAGTATCAGTATTGTATGCGCTTTCGATGAAAGTTCCAGCTGCCATTGCAACAGCATAAACGATAAATAAAAGTGCCATCAAACGGGTTGAAAACAAAAAAGAAAATATATTTTTATTCATGATTTAAGTACTATTTTTTAAAATACAAAAGTAAATTAAAATATTAGTTTATTATGTAATTATCCTATTTTAAGACTATTTTATGAAGCGATTACTCTTACTCCTCTTCGTCTGTATCATGCGATTTCGTGTAATTTCGCCATTTGTCAATACAATCAGCCATGTCTTGCGGAATTTCAGTATCAAATCGCATATATTCGTTGGTCGTTGGATGAACAAAACCTAATGTTTTGGCATGTAATGCTTGGCGCGGCAATGTCTTGAAACAATTGTCTATAAACTGTTTGTATTTTGTAAAGGTTGTACCTTTCAAAATCAAGTTACCACCATAGCGTTCATCATTAAAAAGTGTATGACCAATGTGCTTCATGTGCACACGAATTTGATGTGTTCGCCCGGTTTCAAGTTTACACGAAATAAGCGTTACATACCCCAATCGTTCAATAACTTTATAATGGGTTATAGCTGGTTTCCCAATTTCAGGATCGGCAAAAACGGCCATTTGCATTCGGTCTCTTAAATGACGAGAAATATTCCCTTCAATGGTTCCGGAATCTTCTTTTACATTACCCCACACAATTGCAATGTACTCTCTCTCAGTAGTTTTTGCTTCAAATTGTTTTGCCAAATGTGTCATGGCAGCTTCTGTTTTGGCAATTACTAATAAACCTGTCGTGTCTTTATCTATTCGATGCACCAAACCAGGACGCTCCGAGCTGTTCATGGGTAGGTTTTCAAAATGATAAGCCAGAGCATTAACCAAAGTTCCAGTGTAGTTTCCGTGACCAGGATGAACTACAAAATTTGCTGGTTTATTAATAATTAATAAAGCATCGTCTTCATAGACAATATCTAAGGGAATATTTTCGGGTAAAACGGTATTATCAAATGGAGGATGCGAAAGTAAAATTCTAACTACATCCAGTGGTTTTACCTTATAATTTGATTTTACAGGAATATCATTCACATAAATATCGCCATTTGTGGCAGCATTTTGAATTTTATTTCGAGTGGCATTTTGGATAAATCCCATTAAAAACTTATCTATTCGCAAAAGTGCTTGACCTTTTGGAACTTCTACTTTGAAATGTTCAAACAAATCATCTTCAAGTTCGGTTATTTCTGGATTATTCTGCATTGATCAATGTATCTACTTGAGTTTCTTGAAGAAGAAGAGAATCAATTTCGGTTGAGTCAAAAACTACTTTTCCATCCCCTAAAACTAAATCAATTTTTGATGATTTCAATACTTTCGTTCCAGGTTTTATTTCTTTTCCGTTCATCATTATTTTCAAAACCATGTCTTTACCAATATAAGGAACATACGTTATTTCTCCAGCTTCTAAACCGAGAGCTTTTAATGTTGGAACTGCTTGTCTGTATGTTTTTTCAATTAAATCTGGAACGGCAACCATCGTGAAAGTAGCTGCATTAAGTTTCACATAAATGGTTCTTCCTCCTTTTACTTTTGAACCAGCCGTTGGTTCTTGTTGAACGATTGTTAGTTTTTGAAAAGCAGGATTGTAATCAACCGTATCGATAATTTCATAGTCTAAATCCAATTCATTTAGCTTATCTTCTATTTGTTCTGGAGTTAAATTGGCTAGGTTTGGAACTGTAATTTCATCGCCATGATTGGTTATAAAAGTAATCCAATGAAAAAAAGCAAAGGCCAAAACAGCTACTAATGCTAATGCTGCAACCATTTGTGCAACAAATACTCTACTTGTAAGATATTTAACTAGACTCATAAATAATTTATTTATCGCAAAGATATAATTTTTAGTACCAACATTTATGCTATTTTTGTATAGTAATTAAAATTAAATCCACAATGAACGTAGCTGTAGTTATGGGCGGATATTCTGAAGAGTCAGTAATATCTTTGCGAAGCGGTCAATTGATATTAAATCAGATTGATAAAACCAAATACAAACCATTTGAAATTCATATTTTAAAAAATGAATGGTATGGTCTGTTGAATGATCAGAAACATCCTATAAATAAATCAAATTTTTCTATAGAAACTCCAACAGAAACTATACTATTTGATGTAATAATAAATACCATTCACGGCACACCAGGTGAAGACGGACACATGCAGGCCTATTGGGAATTGCTCGAATTGCCTTATACGGGTTGCAATTATTACCAATCTAGTTTAACATTCAACAAAAGAGATACGTTATCTGTTTTATCCAAATTTAATATACCAAAAGCAAATTCGGTTTATGTAACAAAAGGTGATGTTATTGATGGAAATAAATTAGTTACAGAATTGGGCTTACCGTTTTTTGTAAAACCCAATCAATCTGGAAGTTCATTGGGAGTTTCAAGAGTAAATGCATTAAACGAACTAGACAAAGCCTTGGATTTTGCCTTTGCCGAAGACAACGATATTTTGATAGAATCATTCCTTAACGGAAGAGAAATTTCGGTTGGAGTGCTCCATTATAAAGGAAAAACAACTGTTTTGGGTATTACCGAAATAATCTCTGAAAATGTTTTTTTTGATTACGAAGCCAAATATTTAGGGAAATCTAAAGAAGTTACCCCAGCCGATTTACCATATGATATTGAAAATTTAGTCATTGAAACCGCTAAAAAAGTGTATGAAGCATTAGGTATGAGTGGTTTTTCTAGAACCGATTTTATCATTATGAATGGTGTGCCTCATTTTATAGAAATCAATACCAATCCGGGATTATCGCCACAAAGTATTTTTCCGCAACAAGCGGCACATGCGCAATTGAATTTTGGCGATTTGCTTGATAATGAAATAGAATTAGCGTTGAAAAGAAAACCTATTTGGAAGAAATAACTAACAACCCATGAGAAAAGCAATATTCCCAGGATCTTTTGACCCAATAACACTTGGACATTACGATATCATCAAAAGAAGTTTGCCACTTTTTGACGAAATTGTGGTGGCAATTGGCATCAATGCTGATAAAAAATACATGTTTTCATTAGAAGACCGCATCCAATTTATCAAAGAATCTTTTGCCAATGAACCCAAAATTAGTGTCATTAGTTATGAAGGACTTACGATTGATTTGTGCAAGAAATTGGACGCCGACTTCATTTTGAGAGGCCTACGAAACCCTGCCGATTTTGAGTTCGAAAAAGCCATTGCACACACCAACAGAAGACTTGCAAAAATAGAAACCGTATTTTTGTTAACTGCCGCCAAAACGTCTTATATTTCGTCAAGTATTGTTCGGGATGTGATTAGAAATGGTGGCGAATATAAAATGTTGGTGCCAGATGCAGTTAGAGTAAAATAAAAAAAATACTCCCTTAATTAAATATTCTTTTTTAAATGTTTAATTAAGGGAATATAAAAAGTTATTTTTTAATTTTTATTAGTTTAGGAATGATTTTTTTTAGATTTCGTTTTGAAATATTACTACTCTTTAACCTTATTTGAATTAATCCAATCAATATATTTATTAAACACTGGGTTGAATAAAGGTCGGTCCAATCCGCCCCAATTAATAGCATTGTGTTTAATATGTAATACTACTTCTGCATTTGTAGGATTTATTATTTTGTACTCCATTGAAAAGTTATAGCCACCTTTATATTCTACATTGCTTTCGCAGATTAAAAATTTGCCTATGCTCTTGCTCAAATTTAAAAGTCCAATATTATCTGAAATACTAGTAACTTTATCAGAAAGATTTTTTTGAATTACAAATTGTTCTAGTTCATTTTGAGTATAATAGTTATTAAAACCTCCAATATTTGTTAATGTTCCTAGAATATATTTTTCGTATTTTTCTACATTAAGTCCACTTTTTTTAACATATAAAAATTGTGAATATTCATTTAAATTAATACTTTTTTCAACAAGTATTTCATCTGGACTCAAAATAGTTTCTGTAGGTAATTTTCCTGTTTCAGGATTTAAAGCTTTCACTTTCAAAGTTGGGCTACATGAAAAAATTACAAAAGACAAAGCAAAAATAAGAAGTGTGTTTTTCATTTTTTTAATATTTAAACAAGTTGATTTAATAATTTTTCAAATATAATTTTTTTTGAATAATTTTCAAATTTATTAACTTACATATTTTGTGATTATTAATTTTAATTTGATTTTAACACTATAATTTTATATTGTCTAACAGTTTAGTTTGTATTTCGAATTGTTTTTTTAAAAATTTATTCAATATGATAAAAAATGCCTGGGAATGACAAGTTTAACAATGAAAATGGCAATTTCAATATCAATTTCAAATTTTGCCACGAATTATCTAATTATCTAATTGACGAATTATCTCATTTTCTAATCGATAAATTTCGAACTGAAAACCTTCTTGTGATGTCTAGCCCCGATAGAGCCGATATCCTCCCGAAGTCCCGTAGGGCAAGGGAGATAAAGGCGATAGCGGGACCAAACGCCTATTGAAAGGAGTTTGTCTTGCTTCAAATTATTGAAATAATAAATTTGTAGGCAAAAAAAAACCTCTTCGGTTGAAGAGGTTTTTTACACTATTTGAATAATTATTTCTTACTCCACTCAGCAATACTGTCTTTATTCATTTTTACATAATCATCGTTTTTAGCTTTTTCAGCTGCAGCCATAGATAATTTTGCAGTGGCAATAGCGCCTACTTTATCGCCCAATTTTGCTTGAATCAATGATTTTTGACGTAAATACCAAAACGGAACCTCTTCACCTTCTTTGGTCATTGAAACAGCTTTGTTTACATATTCCAATGCTTTGTTCATGTCGCCATTTGACTGGAAATAATATTGTCCAGCAGAGAAATAATCGCCAGCTCCAGGACCAGCTAAAACTTTGTTTATGTTTGCTATAGCTGTTTTTTGTGTTGGAACCTCAAATTTTAAAGCAATCATGGTGTTTTCCCAAGATAATTCCAAATGAGCATTGTCATTGGTAATATTTCCAATCGATAATGTAAACGTATCAATTTTATGATCTAAAAATACTGGTTTAACATTGGCTCTAACAGCAACATTTGTCTCACTCCATGTTTCTGGATTTCCCCAATTGTCAATTGTTTTGTACAAAATAACTTCCCAGTTATCTGCTTTTGGAACCGTAAAAATAGAATATTTACCTTTTGCAACTGTTTTACCATCAATAACCACATCGTCACTAAAAGAAATCATCGAGTTTTGATTAGCGCCTGTTCTCCATAATTTTCCAAACGGAACTAAATCACCAAAAATAACTCTTCCTTTGGTACTTGGTCTTGAATAATCTAAAGTCACACTCGTTAACCCAACCATGTTTTCAGAGGTTGATTTAGGACTTGCCTGAGGTGTTTTTACTTGTGCTTCAATAGCGAAATTGGCTATGATCATAGCCACCATTACAATTATTTTTTTCATGATTATTAATTTTGTTTGGTCAAATTTACAAATAGTATTTGAGTCAAATGTTAATTTAAACTTAAATACTTTTAAAATGTTTAACAAAACGTAAATAAAATTAAACAATTTTATACTTTTACAAAAAAAAATATGAAAATCTATCGTTTGCAATCGAAGCAAAATTTACCCATCACCATTGAAGAAGCTTGGAGTTTGTTATCTGACCCCAAAAACTTACAGAAAATAACGCCTGAGTACATGGGTTTTAAAATTCTTTCAGGAGCCGACAGACCTATGTTTCCAGGTCAGATCATTCAATATATTGTCACGCCCGTTTTAGGCATTCCTGTTAAATGGGTTACCGAAATTACCCATGTTGTTGATAAAACTTATTTCGTAGACGAACAACTTTTTGGACCTTATGCTTTTTGGCAACATAAGCATTTTATTAAAGAAATTCCTGGCGGCGTTGAAATGGAAGATATTATCGATTACAAAGTGCCCATGGGGATTTTGGGTCAATTGGTTCATCCCTTTTTGGTTGCCCCGAAATTAAATGAAATTTTTAACTATAGAAAAGCCAAACTAATTGAAATGTTTGGAGAATTTAAATAAAAAAATATGAAAAATATATTACTTATTGGAGGATCTTACGGAATAGGATTGGCCATCACGAAAGAACTTGCTGCAACAAATAATGTGTATGTAGCTTCTAGATCAAACGAAAATTTAACCGGATTGAATGTAACGCACATCCCATTTGATGTTGCTACAGACACACTTGATGCCTCGTTATTGCCAAGTCAAATTGATGGATTTGTGTATTGTCCTGGAAGCATTAATTTGCGTCCTTTCAAAGGTTTAAAATTAGAAAGCTTTGAACAAGACATGCAGATTAACTTTTTTGGAGCGGTTAAAACTATCCAAACCATTTTACCACAATTAACAGCTGGTAGCCAATCGAGTGTGGTATTATTTAGTTCGGTTGCTGCCAGTATGGGAATGCCGTTTCATTCAAGTATTGCCGCCGCGAAAGGTGCTGTAGAAGGTTTTGCAAAAGCTTTGGCTGCAGAATATGCTTCAAAAATTAGAGTGAATGTTATTGCGCCATCATTGACACATACGCCACTTGCTGATAAATTTTTGAACAACGAAACCAAACAAGAAAAAGCGGCCGAAAGACATCCGATGAATCGTTTTGGTCAACCTGAAGATTTGTCAAAAATGGCTGTTTTTTTATTAAATGATAGCAGCAGTTGGATGACTGGGCAAGTACTTCATGTAGATGGTGGTATGTCAACATTACTTGTAAACGGTTAATTAATTCAGTTATAAAAATGAATATATTTTGGTTTCGACGCGACTTACGATTGGATGATAATGTTGGACTTTTTCATGCTTTACAGCAAATAGAAAGCGTCTTACCTATATTTATTTTTGATACCAGCATTTTGAGTCAATTGCCAAAAGACGATGCGAGAGTCACCTTTATTCATGAGCAATTAGAAAAAATACAGTTGCAATTGCAAACAATTGGAAAGTCGTTGGCGGTTTTTCATGGGACACCAAAGGAAATTTTTGAGAAAATAATTTCCGAGCAAAGTATAGATTCTGTTTATACAAATACCGATTATGAACCGTATGCTCGTAAACGAGATTTGGATTTATATCAATTGTTTAAAGAAAAAAAAATTGATTTTAAAACGTGCAAAGATCAGGTTATTTTTGAAAAAGAGGAAGTAACAAAAGACGATGGTTTGCCCTATGTTGTGTACACGCCCTACTCCAAAAAATGGAAAGAAAATTTCAATAAAGCTCCGTTTATAATTTATAATTCGGAGGTTTTTTTGGATAAAATAACGAGTCACTCCTACCCTTTTTTGAGTTTGGAAGCCATTGGATTTGAGAAAAGTAATATTGTGATTTCTCCTTTTGATGTGTCCGAAAAATTGATACATGAATACGAAGAAACACGAAATTTTCCAGCACTTAATAAAACCTCTTTTTTAGGGATTTATTTACGATTCGGCGCAGTTTCTATTCGGAAGATGGTTGCAAAAGCCAATCAGGATAAAAATGAAACGTTTTTGAAAGAGTTGATTTGGCGCGAATTTTTCATGCAAATATTATGGCATTTTCCACATACAAAATCGTCTAGTTTCAGACCCAAATATGATGCGATAGCTTGGGACAATAATGAAGAATTATTCAAAAAATGGTGTGCAGGAAAAACAGGTTATCCTTTTGTGGATGCAGGTATGCGAGAGCTGAATACAACAGGTCACATGCACAACAGAGTGCGCATGATAGTTGCCAGTTTTTTGTGCAAACATTTATTAATTGATTGGCGCTGGGGCGAAACTTATTTTGCCTCCAAATTGTTGGATTATGAACAATCGAGTAATGTGGGTAACTGGCAATGGGCAGCAGGATCTGGAGTGGATGCCGCACCTTACTTTAGAATTTTTAATCCTACAGAACAGATTAAAAAGTTTGATAAAGACTTAAAATACATCAAAAAATGGATTCCTGAGTTGGAGACTTCATATTATCCACAACCGATTATAGATCATAAAGAAGCTAGAGAACGTTGTTTGAGGGTTTATAAAAATGCGGTTGGGTAAATTTTTCTTCTTATGAAAACAATTTTCGTTTTAGCCCAGATTGAAATGGAAAGCCTTGTGAAGGCAAAAGCTATTTTTTCTTGGTACAAAACAGCGACCGCAAGAAGCTCGTTTTGTACCAAAGAAAAAAAGCTTTTGACGAACAAGCTTGTAATGGAAAGCTGGATTGGCTTCTGAAAATTTTTGAATTATAAATTTTGAATTATCTCAGCATTGATTTCATTGAAATGACTGATGACTTTGTTTGCCAAAGAATATTCTTGCCCTTTTGAATTAATGCTTTGATATCCAATACAATAAATGTCGGCTGCGTGTGCTGCTTTGATACCGTTGGTGCTGTCTTCAATTACAATACATTGGTTTTTTGGGTGTTTTGAAAGACTTGCAGCATATAAAAAAATGGCGGGATCTGGCTTCGATTTTGGGAAATCTTCACCCGAAACAATGTGGCTAAAATAAGGATACAAATGAAATCTTTTGAAAACCCGATCGATGGTTAATTTGGATGCTGACGAGGCAACTATGAGCTCTAATCCGTTGTTATATAAATCTTTAATCAATTCTTCTACTCCTTCAATAAGATTTAAATCTTCTTTGGTGTCGAAAGCATCGTTGAAGAGGTTTCGCTTGGTTTGAATGAGGTGTTCCACTTCGTGCTCGAGGCTAAAATGGTCTTTTAGTTTTTGGAACACATTGCGTGTAGAATTTCCTGTTAAGGATTGATAATGGGCATCAGTCACTTCAATATTCAGCTGTTTAAAGTGTTGATAATAAGCATAATGATGTACGGGTTCTGTATCGACAATGACGCCATCCATGTCAAAAATTACGGTTTGTATCATGAGTTTATTCTTGTTTTTTTAGTAAATATCTGATTACGGTTTCGGCAGCATACAATCCGAAAAGGCCTGGCATATAACTGTTGGTGCCATAAAAAGATTTTTTATAATTAGTACCATCGGTTAATTTTAAGCTTGTTTCGTCTTGGATTTCGGATGAAAAAACGACTTTTAGTTTGTTGATATTTTGTGCTTTCAATCTTTTTCTGATGGCTTTGGCAAAAACACAATTGACGGTATTCGAAATATCGGCAACTTTTACCTTTGCCGCTTCCATTTTTCCGCCTGCGCCCATGCTCGAAATGATTTTAACTCGTTGGCGTTTGGCTCCTCGAATCAAATTAATTTTTGGGGTAACGCTGTCGATGCAGTCCATTACATAGTCGAAATCTTTGGTTACAATTTCGAACGCACGATCTGGCGAAAGAAATTCTTGAACTTTGGTTAGCTGTAACTCGGGGTTTATATCCAACAATCGATTGCCAACCACATCAATTTTTGACACCCCAACGGTGGAATGCAGCGCGGGCAATTGCCTGTTGATATTGGTAATGTCAACTACATCTCCGTCAACAATGGTGAGGCTTCCAACCCCTGCCCGAGCCAAAAATTCGGCAGCAAACGAGCCTACTCCTCCTACTCCAACGATTAAAACATGTGCGTTTTTAAGGTTGTTAAGTCCTTCTTCTTTAAATAATAATGCGGTGCGTTCTTGCCACTTTGTCATTTTAATTTTCTATTTTGGTTTTAAAAACCGATTCAAAATTTGTTGTAATTATTTCTTGTAAGGCATTTATTGACAAGTCTTTACAATTTGCTGCTAAGTGATAAACTTCTTCTATTGATTGCGTTGCTGTATCGGTTTCGAGAAAAAAACGATTGTTTGGCATTTGTTTCAAAACGGAGGTTAAATTAGGCATTTGAAATAAATATTTACCAAATGAAATATAAAAACCTTGTTTCAAAAGTTGGTTTGCCAATTGGATGTTTTTTGAAAAACCATGAATGATAATGGGAACGGTTATTCGAAGTCTGTTAGTGATTTCAATCAGTTCGTCAAAAGCTGCAACGCAATGAATGATTACAGGTTTACGGAATTTTTCTGCTAGCAAAAGTTGTTGTTCAAAAACCATTGTTTGCAATTCAAAGGGCACTTCTATTCGTTTATCTAACCCACATTCGCCAATGGCTAAACAATTGATATGCAGTAAATTATCCTCAATTATCTTCAATTCTTTTTCTAAGGTATCTTGTTTTATATACCAGGGATGAATACCTATGGAATAATTTTGTATAGAAGGATTAAACTCCAACGGATATTGATTGACTAATTCTAAAGTAGTTGATTGAATGTTAGGCTGATGGGTATGTAAATTGATAAACTTCATTAGTCATGAAACTTTTTTACGCCTGCATTAATTTCGATATCTAAATCATTTTCAAGCGGCACAATTGGACACGAATATTTATGATTGTAGGCGCAATAGGGGTTATAGGCTTTATTGAAATCAATTTCGATGGTTTTTCCTTCGGGGATTCTTAAATCTATATACCTGCCGCCAATGTAACTTTCTTTTCCGCACGTAAGGTCAGAAAATGGTAAAAATAAATACTCTTTGTATTCGGGTTTTTTTATTAAATCAAGGTTTTGATATACGTTTAATGAAAGCTGTTTTCCGTCCAATTCAAAGTATAAAGTTCCATATTTTTTATATTTTGGAAGTCTGTCTGTAGTGGTTTTCATTTCAAAAACCTTGGCATTTTTTAAACGAACAAATTGAGCTGTTACTACATATTTTTGATCTATTGGATAAAAATCCAATGTTGAAAAAAGTTTTATGTCATCTGCGGTAAGTGGCGATTTTAAAGTATCAGCATACGATTCGTTTAACTTCTTTTGGAATTCTGACGATGACTCTTGTGCCCACGACAAGCAAGTAAAGAAGCAAATCAAAAAGATACTTTTTTTCATAGTGGATTATTTAATGCAAAAATAACATAAACGTTTCAATTAAAATAAAGTTTTTTTAAGTTAAAACTATAGTAACAATACAATCAAATTTCTATAAAATAATAACGTAAATTTGCTTCTCAATTAGACTTATGATTCAAAGAGCCTTCATCAAATACATTAACAATTTTAGAGGATTTTCAAGAGAAATTTGGATACTTACCTTGGTAACTTTTATCAACAGAGCAGGAACCATGGTGCTGCCCTTTTTGTCCAAATATTTGAAAGAAGATTTGCATTTTAGTTATGCTCAAGTGGGCTGGATTATGGTGAGTTTTGGCTTAGGTTCGATGCTTGGTTCTTGGTTGGGCGGAAAACTTTCGGATAAAATTGGTTTTTACCGAATCATGGTTTTTAGCTTGTTTGTGAGTGGTTTGGCGTTTTTTGGACTGCAATACATTACCAGTTTTGAAGGACTTTGTTTAGGAATTTTTGTGCTTATGACCATTGCCGATATGTTTCGACCTGCCATGTTTGTTTCTATTGCAGCTTATGCAAAACCCGAAAATAGAACTCGCGCCTTGACATTAGTGCGCCTTGCCATCAATCTTGGGTTTGGTGCCGGACCCGCTTTGGGTGGATTGATTATCATGAAAATTGGCTACCAAGGCTTGTTTTGGGCAGACGGTGCAACCTGTATTGCAGCTATTTTGGTATTTGTATTATTAGTAAAAGAAAAGAAAAAATCGAAATATATTGATAAAAAAGACCCCGACCACGTGCTTACCGCTTCGGTTTTTAAAGATAAACCCTTTTGGATATTCTTGACAAGTTGTGTCATCATTGGTATTTTATTTTTCCAATTATTTACCACGATTCCGTTGTATCATAAAGAGCAATTTAATTTGTCTGAATTTCAAACGGGATTATTACTCACGCTGAATGGTGTTTTGGTATTTTTTCTTGAAATGCCTATTGTGAGTTATATTGAACGTAAAAAACTGAACAAAGTAAAAGTAATAACTACAGGTTGTTTGTTTATGTCCATCAGTCTTTTTTTAATGCTCATCAACTTTTGGTCGGGTATTTTGATCATCATGATGTTGTTCATGACTTTTGCCGAAATGTTTGCCTTTCCGTTTTCGAACTCGTTTGCTATGAGTAGAGCTCCAAAAGGTCAAGAAGGTCGCTACATGGCCATTTTTACGATGAGTTTTAGTATGGCTCATATTTTAAGTGCCAAATTGGGAATGCTCATTATTGACTATTTTGGATATCAAGCCAATTGGTTGTTTATGGGAACACTTGGTTTAATTGGGGTTTTACTCGGTTATTGGGTAATTGTGTTGGTTGGGAAAGAAAAATAAGCCCCCCAACCCCGAAGTGGAAGCTACTCCGTATTAATGAAAAACTAGATTAAACTTGAAATTTTATTCAAACAGTAGGTTTTAAAAAAAGTTAAAAACCCTGTTAGCTTTTAAACGCTAACAAGGTTTGAAAAATTAAATTATTCGTAAAAAAAACTCAAATTTTTTATAAATTTTTATTAGGATAATTTATAGTAATCTGGAATTAAAGTCATTTCATTAAATAAAAAAATGTAGAAAAAACGTGCTAAAAATGGCACGCTTGTTTTATCTTTTATTGAAAGCAAAGTCTAAGTTTTGTTTTGTATAATCTTTGAATTTTCCATCGGAAGAAACCAAAATTAATTTATCAGTAATTGCATGAGAGATTATGGAGTGATCAAACGGGTCATTATGCCCATTACTAACTTTTAATTTTGAAAGTGTTTGGGTATGGTTTTTTGCAAAAGGTAAAATTTTAATAAAAAATTCACTTTCAATTGCTTCAATTAAAGCATTTGTAGTTTTATATTTTTTTGTTTTTATTTTACCTATTCTATATAACTGTACAAGTTCCATTACACAAATAGAACTTGTATATAATTGATTTCCATACTCATTTAAAACTTCATTAGTTTCTTTTGTTATATTGTCTAATTCAGACAAAAGTAAAAAAGTAATTATATTTGTATCTAATAAATATCTCTTCATAAGATTATTTCAAAACAGCTCTCATGTCTAATATTTTACCAGTTCCTTTATTTGCTAACGCAGCAGCCCAAGTTCTTGATACTTTTTTACCATCAATTATAACATAGTTAACTTCTTTTTTTGGAACGTTTAAACCCTCTTTTTTTTCTATGGTTGCCATTATTTCTAATTTATAGAACACAAATATACAAAAATAGTACTTAAATAAAAAAACACGTCTCTGCAAAACCACAACTTTTAGGGTAGTGGTTTGAGTTTTTTTTAGTTGGTACACGAAAGGATTCGTACACGAACGGTGGAGGATACCACGCGAAAGGATTCGCTCGGAAGCGGAGGTTTTACTCGGTTATTGGGTAATTGTGTTGGTTGGGAAAGAAAAATAAGCCCCCCAACCCCCGAAGGGGGAGCTGTTGGAACGCAAAATTACTTTAAAATTTTGCACTTTCATTTCAGTGTATTTGCCAACTGAAATGGTTTTTTCTTGCCTAAACCTTTGTCATTTAGCCCCGACTGAAGAGGAAATCCTTTTTATTTTTTTTTCAAAAACAAAAAGATTGAAACGAAAGGCGGGAACGTACCTTTATTGAAAATGCCTAGTGTATTGCTTCAAAAAAAATGAGTTAAAATTCGTTAAAATTCGTTAAAAAATTGTAAATCTATTTTTTGAATTAATAAGGAGGTGTTAAGTTTGTCATCGTTAAATTTTAAAAAATCACAAATGAAAAATATTTTAAAAAAATCGGCTTTAACAAATTTGATTCTTTTTTTATTGTTTGCTACTTCAATAAATGTGTTTGCACAGGATAAAAAACTGAAGTGGAACGAGAACCAGTCTAGTATATCCGTTGTTATGACATGGAACAAAGACACACCCGAGTCTGAAATGAATGACGATATAAAGGCACTTAAAGACCAAGGAGTTACTATAAAATATTCGGATGTAAAAAGAAATTCTAAAAACGAAATTACAGCCATAAAAGTATCTTTTAATGATGAAAACGGGAATAAAGGGGAGCTTCATTTAGATTATAAAAAGCCTATTTCTACAATAGAATTTTTTAAAAATGATGATGAAATTGGTTTTGGAAAACGCGAAAATTCAAATCCATTTGAAATGGCAGATTTAGGTAGAAATGAATTGTTTAAGCAATTTCAATTTAAAAATAACGACCCAAATTCGGGTACTTTTAATTTTTCTATGCCTGAAAAAGGAGGTGTTTTTGGAAAATCTAAAATAATCATCAAAGACCCAAACAAAAAAGAACTCATTATTGAAGACGGAAAAATTATAGAAGGTGGCGACGATTACACCGCTGAGGAGTTAGAAAAAATTAAAGAAAATAATAAAATAGAGACGACACCTTTACAGGGAATATTTGATTTGAGAGATGAAGAAGGAATGAAAGATTTTAAAAATCAGTTTCAAAATTTACTTCCAAAATCAACATCGATTGAAGAAATAAATGAAGCCAAAGAAGAATTAATTAAAGCTAAAGAAGAATTGATAAAAGCACGAGAAGAGCTCCAAAAAACGAATGAAACTATAAAAAAAGCAAAAAAGTAACTAATTAAAAGGCTGATTTAGATTTTACAGTTACTTTTACAAAAAAAAATATGTACCAAATTTTAGCAAAAATAAACAAAATTGTACTTCCAAGTTTTACAAAAAGGCAACTTGATATTAGTAAAGCAAAGAAATGGCAAATGGCAATTATTGGATATAGAGCTTATGTAACCAAGCGAGCTTTGGGTAATTAGATTTTTATAAACATTTTTTACAATTCTGCTTGTAAAAACAAATAGTATTACTATATTTGCACCCACAAAAAAGGCCTCGTGGCGCAACTGAATAGCGCACTTGATTACGGCTCAAGAGGTTACTGGTTTGAATCCAGTCGAGGTCACAAAACATTCCTTAAACACCAATAAAATTGGGGTTTAAGGATTTTTTATTAGAACTATTGTCGCACAAAATACATTTTCGGTCCATCAACATACCCATTATCTAATGACATGGTATTTCCATTTAAATTATAAATCCAACGTGTATTATTGATTTGAACCACATACATTTGCGTTTCTCCTGGAGATGGATTGCCAGATAAATAATTGTATTCATACAAATACAAATGCGTACCCGCGGTATGAATTTCATTGTCGCTCGAAACGGTAACATTTCCATTCGAAGCAAAATTGTACATTATATTTTGAGCGGTATAATTAGTAGCTCCACCTCCGCCAAAAATATTTTGTTCAACTATGGTTAATTTCCATTGTCCAAGTATTGGAGAAACCGAATCATCATTATCAGTACAACCAATAAACAATATAGAAATCAAAATTAATAAGTACTTTTTCATGATATTTATTTTGGTTTTAGTTTTTAAATATTCTAAATTATTTTTCAAAAATAATAAAAAAACATCATGAATTTTGATAATTTTACTATCCTAAATAAAATTGAAAATGAACGAAGATTACATTGTTGATCAAGAAATAAAAGATACTGTTTTTGAAGAAAAAGACATCAAATACAAAGACTTTGAAAACTGTACTTTTCATCATTGTGATTTCACTTCGTGCGTTTTTTTGGCTGTCACTTTCATCGATTGCAACTTTTTTGATTGTAATTTTAATGATACCAAAATCAACTATGTTTCGTTGAGAGGCGCCTTTTTCAACAAATGTAATTTTACAAATGTAAATTTCGCCATGACAGATCAAGTTATTTATGATTTCGGATTTAAAGATTGCCTGCTGGACTATGCCAAATTTTATAAACTAAAACTCAAAAAAATGCAGTTCATCAATTGCAGCATGATTTCTGTTGACTTTATGAGCAGCGATTTAACCGAAGCGGTTTTTGATAATTGCAACCTCAGACGCGCCGTTTTTATTGACACGATTGCCAATAAAGCAGATTTTACTACCAGTTATGATTATACAATTGACCCCGAAAAAAACAAAATAAAAAAAGCACAATTCTCTCTTGAAGGTCTCAAAGGACTTCTTGAAAAATATGACATTGTCATCAAATAAAATTATCAAATTTGTACATTTGTAAAAAAATAATAATCATGCAAAAAATCATCAACCGCTTCATAAGTTACGTTACCATCGACACTGAGTCTGATCCTTATTCAACCACAACGCCAAGTACCGCAAAACAATTTGACCTTGCCAACTTATTAGTCCAAGAACTCAACCAAATTGGTATGCAAGACGTAACGATTGACCAATACGGTTATGTAATGGCAACCCTCCCAAGCAACATTCAAGAAGAAGTGCCAACCATTGGTTTTATTGCACATTTTGACACAACACCAGATTTTACAGGTGCCAATGTCAACCCTCAAATTATTGAAAATTATGACGGAAAAGACATCGTCTTGAACAAAGAAAAAAACATCATACTCTCGCCCAACTATTTCAGCGATTTATTGCTTTACAAAGGGCAAACCCTCATCACAACAGACGGAAACACACTTCTAGGTGCTGATGACAAAGCAGGAATTACCGAAATTATTACAGCCATGGAATACCTCATCCAGCATCCCGAAATCAAACACGGAAAAATAAGAGTTGGTTTCACGCCCGACGAAGAAATTGGACGTGGTGCAGATAAATTTGATGTAGAAAAATTTGGCGCGCAATGGGCGTACACCATGGATGGAAGTCAGATTGGCGAACTAGAATACGAAAATTTCAATGCTGCCGGTGCCACCATCACATTTAAAGGAAAAAGCGTACACCCCGGTTATGCCAAAGGCAAAATGATCAATTCCATGCTCATTGCCAACGACTTTATTAACCATTTGCCAAAAAACGAAACCCCTCAAGAAACCTCTGCTTACGAAGGTTTTTTTCATGTGCACCACCTCAAAGGAAGCATAGAAGAGACGGTTTTAGAGCTTATCATCCGCGATTTTGACCAAGCAAAATTTGAAGAACGAAAAACACTCATTCATACCATTACCCAAAAATTTAACGACCAATTTGCAGCGCAGTTTGGCGAAGACATTGTTATTGCAGAAGTAAAAGACCAATATTACAACATGCGCCAAAAGGTAGAGCCCATGAAATTCATTGTAGATCTAGCCGAAAAAGCCATGAAAGAGCTTGATATACAACCACTTATCAAGCCAATTCGTGGTGGCACAGACGGTTCGCGCCTTTCATACATGGGGCTGCCGTGCCCAAATATCTTTGCGGGCGGACACAATTTTCACGGAAAATACGAGTACGTACCTGTAGAAAGCATGCAAAAAGCCGTTGAAGTAATCATCAAAATTGCCCAACTCACAGCTACTACCAAGTTTAATTAGAAGCAAATGACTCGGGCTTTTTCGATAATCCATGTACCTGCTATCGCCTTTATCTCCTTTGCCCTTCGGGACTGCAGGAGGATATCGGCTCTATCAGGGCTAAAAAATAAATCATAGCTTTAAAAAAATGGACGAAAAACACACCTGGAACAAAACCAACAATTGGGAAAAAGAACTAGAAGAGCTCAAAAAATGTGTTGCCAAAACCCAATTGATAGAAACCATCAAATGGGGTGCTACCACCTATACCTACAACAATAAAAACATCATTGGTATAAGTGGTTTCAAACACTTTTTTACCATTTGGTTTTTCAATGGTGTATTTCTCAAAGACGATTTACAAGTACTGGTCAATGCCAACGAAGGGGTTACAAAAGCACTAAGACAATGGCGTTTTACCAATATCAATCAAATCAATGAAGAAAACATTATTCGATACATACATGAAGCCATTGATAACGAAAAAAATGGATTAACCATAAAACCTTCAAAAAAAGAAAAGATAAATAGCCTTTTTTTTGAAGATATTTTAGAACAAAATAAATCGCTTCAAGCTGCTTTTCAAAAATTTTCTGTTGCCAAACAAAATGAATTTCTGGAGTATATTGAAAGTGCCAAACAAGAAAAAACAAAACAAACCAGAGCTGAAAAAATAACCCCTTTGATTATACAAGGAATTGGGCTAAACGATAAGTACAAGAAATAAAAAAGTCCAAATCATTTACGATTTGGACTTCCATTTTTTTTAAAATAAAACTACGCTTTTTTGTTCAAAGCTGCACTCATTTCCATAGAAATAGCTGATTTTTCTATTTTTATTTTACCCGCCATAGTTTCCATAACTACTGTAGTTTCTGCCATTTCAGCAATTTTTCCATGAAAACCACTTTTCGTAATTATTTTATCTCCTACTTTCAAACCACTTTCAAACGTTTTTTCTTTTTTCAATTTCTTTTGTTGTGGTAAAATCATAAAAAAATAAATGACCACAAACATTAAAATAAATGGTAAAAATTGTTTAATCTGTTCCATAATAATATATTAAATTGTGATTGACTTTGCAATCGGTTACTCATTTTATAATAATCCGCGACCTATTTTTTTTATTTTATCAGTCCCGGCATTTTCTTTTACTAAATTATCTAAAATTCCGTTGATAAAAATACTACTTTTTGGAGTAGAATATTCTTTTGCCAACTCTAAATATTCGTTAATAGTCACTTTTACAGGAATGGACGGAAAATGTAAAAACTCACAAATTGCCATTTTCAAAATTATAGTATCCAATTCTGCAATTCGTTCCATATCCCAATTGGGAGTTTTATCTTGAAATTCTTTAGTCAGTTTATCTTCATTCAAAACCGTTTTTCTAAACAAAGTCAAACCAAAATCTCTATCTTCAATATCTTTGTACAATTTAGTAATTCTAAATGCATCCTCCTCTTTAGAAAATTGCTTCAACTCTTTGTGAATCTGTGTATTTACCATCGGAATATCATCCACCCAAGTCAACTTAAAATCTTCTAAATAAGAATACAAAGTTTCATTTGGAGCAACAATTTCAGCAAACATATCAGCAACAAAAAAACGATCTTCTTCAAAAGTAGTCGATGGTTTTGCCATATATTTAGAATACAAAGTACTGCTTTTTATTTCTTGCAAAAGCGTTAAAATAGTCGAATCATTAATATTCCAATTGTTGATTTTATGAACTTCAATCGCATTTCTCAACGAATTATTTTCATCTAAAGCAATTAAAACAGCATTGTTTACAAAGCGGAGATTCGGATTTCGTTCTTCTGGAGTTGAAAGGTGTTTTTTCTTAGAAATTTCGATAAAATCAAGTTCTTTTTTTCTGAATTCAACAAGTGCCGCTAACAAAATTAAGTAAAGTTCTAAAATGTTTTCAGTACTTGCTGCTAAGAATTTTTCTTGTTTCTCAAGATTATCAGAACCATTTTGGTGCATCGCATAAATGGATTGCATCACTTTTACTCGAATATGTCTTCTATTTAACACGGATAAGAACTTTTGAATTTATATAAAATACAGAGCGAAAACACATTTGCTTTCGCTCTGCAAAAATAGAATTATTTTTTAGAAAGCCTATTATTGGTTACCCTTTTCTTTCTTTTTGTTTGCGATTCTAATTTCGGCCAAAGCCATAGCCGCTTTTTGTGGCGTTACATTATTGGCAACAGCATAATCAAAAATTTCCAAAGTTGTATTATAAATATTTTCAGTTTTACGAATGGTTTCAGCATGATCATATTTTGCAATTTCAGAATTAACACTGATGATTCCACCTGCATTTATTAAAAAATCAGGTGCATATAAAATACCTCGTTCCATCAAAATTGGTCCGTGTACATTTTCGTCAGCTAATTGATTGTTAGCCGCTCCAGCAATTATTTTAGCTTGAATTTTGTGAACTGTATCATCATTGATTGTAGCACCCAAAGCACAAGGTGCATAAATATCAACTTCTGCAGCATACATATCGGATCCTCTAAAAATAGAAGCACCATATTTTTTGCTTACTTCTTCCAAACGAGCTTCATTAATATCAGAAATTTCAATTAAAGCCCCTTCTTTTGTGAGATAATCTACCAAAGTTTCTCCAACATGACCAATTCCTTGTACCAATACTTTTTTACCTGAAAGATTATCTGAACCAAATTTATATTTTGCCGCTGCTTTCATTCCCATAAAAACCCCAAGTGCTGTAATCGGTGATGGGTTTCCAGAACCTCCTCTAGACTCTGAAATTCCTGTTACATAAGGTGTCACATCATTTACAATGTCCATATCTTTTGTTTCCATACCTACATCTTCTGCAGTGATATAACGTCCTGAAAGTGAGTGTACAAAAGCCCCAAATTTGCGCATTAATTCAGGAGTTTTTTGAGTTTTTGCATCACCAATAATGACAGCTTTACCTCCTCCTAAATCCAATCCAGTGATGGCAGATTTATAGGTCATGCCTCTAGAAAGACGCAAAACATCATTCAAAGCTTCCCACTCATTGGCATAATTCCACATTCTAGTTCCTCCAAGTGCAGGACCCAAAACTGAATTATGAATGCCAATTATTGCTTTTAATCCCGTATCTTTGTCGTTACAAAACACAACTTGTTCGTGATTGTCAAATGAGATTTGCCCGAAGACCGGATTCATTTTTTGAAGCGCTTCTACGCTATTTATTTCTGTAATCATAAAATATAATTTTGTTGCGATTTTATCAAAAAGTTTAGACAAATTTATGTTTTTATTCAAAACGTTAGCTTGTTTTTTTGTGAAATTTAATAGATTAACAAATAATCATTTGTAGTATGTTTTACAGAAATTTTAAAATTTTCATTTTTTTAACATAATATAAATAATAAATTAACCTGAATACATAATAAAAATGAAAGAATTAGCTTATTTAAATAAATATTTCATAAAATATAAATACCGATTTTTATTAGGAATCGTCATCACCATTGTAGCGCAAATCTTCTTTTTGTTTACACCAAAATTAATAAGTAAGTCATTTAAAGCCATAGAAGAAGCACATAAATCGGGTATATCGATTGCAACTTTAAAAAGTGGTTTGATTGAAAACATAGGACTTGTCATTGGAACGGCATTAATTGCTGGGTTTTTGACTTTTTTAATGCGTCAAACATTAATTGTCATGTCAAGACACGTTGAATTTGATTTGAAAAATGAAGTGTTTCAACAATATGAAAATTTAGATCAAAACTTTTACAAGCAAAACAGAACCGGAGATTTGATGAATCGAATCAGCGAAGACGTTGGTAAAGTTCGAATGTACGTTGGACCCGCAGTAATGTACACCATTAATACGCTTATTCGTTTTACGATTGTAATATTATATATGTACAATGTTTCGCCAACGCTGACCTTATATACATTGCTCCCTTTGCCTTTTTTGTCGTACATTATTTTCAAATTAAGTGTAGAAATCAATATCAGAAGTACAATATTTCAACAATATTTATCAAAAATATCAACTTATACTCAAGAAGTTTTTTCGGGTATTAGAGTCATCAAAGCCTATTCATTAGAAAAACAAAACCAAGAAAGCATCATTTCATTAGCTAATGAAAGTAAAGCAAAAAGTTTAAAATTAGCAAGTGTTCAATCGCTTTTTGGACCATTGATGATAACATTAATTGGTATTAGTAATTTGGTTGTTATTTACTTTGGCGGAATGATGTACATCAACGGAACGATAAAAAACATTGGAACCATTGCCGAATTTATTCTTTATGTTAACATGCTTACTTGGCCTGTAGCCTCCATTGGATGGGTTTCGTCTATGGTTCAAGAAGCAGAAGCTTCACAGACAAGAATCAATGAATTTTTAAAAATTCAACCAGAAATTGTAAACAACAACCCAAATCAAACACCTATTTTGGGACAAATTGAGTTCAAAAATGTAAATTTTGTATATGATGACACCAATATTGAAGCCTTAAAAGATATTTCTTTCACAATCAACAAAGGGGAAACCCTAGCAATTTTAGGCAAAACGGGATCAGGAAAATCAACCATTTTATCCTTGATTACCCGAATGTATGATATAAAAATGGGAGAAATACTTGTTGATGATCAACCTATTCACAAATTAAATCTTAATAATTTACGAAACAGTATCGGAATTGTGCCGCAAGACCCGTTTTTATTTTCTGATTCTATCATTAATAATATAAAATTCGGAAAAGAAGATGCCACTTATGATGAAGTAGTAGTTGCTGCAAAACAAGCTGTTGTTCATAATAACATCATGGATTTTCAAGATCAATATGAAACCATTCTTGGCGAAAGAGGCATTACCCTTTCGGGAGGACAAAAACAACGTGTTTCTATTGCACGAGTTTTAATAAAAAAAGCCGAAATATTGTTGCTAGATGATTGTTTGTCAGCGGTTGATACCGAAACCGAAGAACAAATTTTAAACAATTTATTAGAAATTTGTAAAAACAAAACAACCATTATTGTAAGTCACCGTGTTTCGTCTGCAAAAAATGCCGATAAAATAATAATCATTGACGAAGGAAAAATCCTACAGCAAGGCTCTCATAATCAGTTGTTAAACGAAGAAGGCTACTACAGAGAACTTTATTACAAACAACTTTCAGAAAAAGAATTTAATTAATATTTGCTTACTATTATTTTTTTTATGATTTTTGATTACTGAAAAAACAACTTAATTGATTGGGAAAATATGAGAGAAAATGATTTATTAGAAAAAGACGAGATTTTTTCTAAAGTATTACGAGCAGGAAGAAGAACTTATTTTTTTGATGTAAGAGCAACTAAATCAGATGATTACTACATCACCATTACAGAAAGTAAAAAGTTTACAGAAGAAGATGGTTCGTTTCATTTCAAAAAACATAAAATTTATCTGTACAAAGAAGATTTTAGTGCATTCAAAGAAATTTTAGATGAAATGACTTCTTTTGTCTTTAATAATAAAGGTGAGGAAGTAATTTCTGAAAGACATCAAAAAGATTTTAAAAGAGAATTCACAACAGATGTAGTGGCAAATGAAGAGCCAAAACCAGAAAAGAATTATACCGATATCGATTTTGATGATATTTAAAAATAGCAAACAAAAAAATCCGAAATTAATTTTTCGGATTTTTTTTTTATTTTAAAATTTTCTTGATAACCCAAGCCGGACCAATCAACAAAAACTGAATGTCTTTTAAAAACGATGGTTTCATTCCTTCCAATTTATGGCCATAGAATTGACCAACCCAAGCAATTGCAAAAACAACAATAGAAAAAATCCACAACGAAACATACATTGAAATAAAATAATTTGCTACTAAACAAAAAATCGAAAACAAGACCACTTTTAAAGCCATCAACGAAGACAATCGCAGGTAAAAAACAAATAAAAACCCTATTACTATGGCTGCCCAATTAACAAATATTGGATTGTTGATTCCAATTAAATCTACTAAAAAACCATTTGGAATTGACAGAAAAAGTCCCACAATCGAAAAGAAAATAGCGGGTACACATATAAAATGTATGGCAATATTGGTAGGATTTTGATGACTTACAGCATATTCTTCAAACCATTGATCTAATGTTCTCATCTAATTATTTTTAAATTAATTTCAAATATAAAAAAAAATCTCAAAGTAAAACTCTGAGATTTTAATATAAAAATAAAATTTAATTATTTAACGTCCATCAACTCAACATCAAAAACCAATGTTGCGTTTGGCGGAATCGCACCACCTGCACCAGCAGAACCATATGCTAAATATGGCGGAATCACAAAACGTGCTTTATCACCAACTTTCAACAAAGCAATTCCTTCGTCCCAACCTTCAATTACTTGACCTTGACCCAATCTAAATTCAATTGGCTTTTTTCTCGGATACGATGAATCAAACACTTTTCCGTTATCCAAAGCACCTTGATAATGCACAGAAACCGTTTTGCCGTTCTCTGCATGCTTACCATTTCCTTTCTGAATAATTTGGTAACGCAATCCACTTTCTGTCTTTTCAAAACCAGCAGCCAATTTTTCCATCGCTTCCTCTGCTTGTTTTTTAGCCTCATCCATTCGTCGTAATCTAGAGCCTTCAAAAACTCTGAAAGCTTCAACCGCGTTCCAATTAACCGCTTCATCTCCTACTCTCAAAATCTCAACAGTATCCATAAAATCACCTTGTTCTACAGCATCAACAACTTCCTGTCCTTCAACAACATGACCAAAAACTGTATGTTTATTATCCAACCAAGAAGTAGGAATATGCGTAATAAAAAATTGCGATCCATTAGATGCCGGACCCGAATTTGCCATACTCAACACACCCGGTTTATCGTGCTTCAATGAAGGATGAAACTCGTCTTCAAAGTTGTATCCCGGACCACCCGTACCTTGACCTTGTGGGCAACCACCCTGAATCATAAAGTCAGGAATCACACGATGAAATTTCAACCCATCAAAATAAGGAGTTCCTTGCGGACGCGCTTTGTTTTCAAGGTTTCCTTCTGCAAGAGCCACGAAGTTTCCAACGGTTCCTGGGGTTAAATCATGACTTAATTTTGCTAAAATCGGACCTTTGGTCGTATTAAATTTAGCATATATTCCGTTTTCCATTTGTAATTGTTTTTTTATAAATAAGAACGACAAATTTACAACAATAAAACAAAACCACAAAAAGTAGTTTTACAACAAAAAACAGTTTTTTTTGGGCGCTACCCTCCGGGTCGGGTCATCCGTTACAAGTCCTCGCAGGCCTCCGCTATCGCTTCAGCCTGCTGTGGGCTTTCCACTTCTACCCCTAGCGCAGTTTTGTAGTAAATAGAAAAATTAGATTTTTATCCAATGAAAACTTAATCCTATTTATTTTTTTAACTACTTTTGTTGCATGTTTTCCAAAACTCATTAAACAAAAAAAACAATTATTGCAAACATTTAGTTTATAAAAACATTCACTTTTATACGTTAATTATCATTAAACTTTCAATTCTAATCACTTTTTTAAAATGAAAAAATTATTGTTTACCCTATTATTAATAAGCAGTTTTGCCAATGCACAAAATACCACCAACTTATTTGGAAAAGTACTCGATGAAAATGAAAGACCCATTTCTGGGGCAACCATTTCAATTCAAGAAGCTTCCATTGAGGTGACTTCAGATGAAAATGGTGCCTTTACACTGGAAAAAGTTATTCCAAAAACATACAATATTGTTGCATCCGCTAAAGGTTATGAAGAAGAAATTAAGTTTAACATTATCATTAAATCTGCAGGAAATAGTGATCTCGTTTTTAACCTTAAAGTAGCTTCCAACAAACTAAAAGAAGTAAATGTTGCAAACAATCCTTTCAAACGTAAGAAAGAATCACCTCTTTCTATTCAAAGTTTATCACCTGTAGAAATTGCAACTTTTCCTGGCGGAAATAATGATATTGCCAAAGTAGTTCAAACCTTGCCGGGAGTTTCTGGATCGGTTGGAGGTTTTAGAAACGACATCATCATTCGTGGAGGTGCTCCCAATGAAAATGTGTATTATTTGGATGCTATAGAAATTCCGAATATCAACCATTTTAGCACTCAAGGAAGTGCTGGCGGACCTGTTGGATTGATAAATGTTTCCTTTATTGACGGTGTGACACTGTCGAGTTCATCATTTGAAAGTAAATACAACAATCCGCTTTCGGGTGTTTTGCAATTCAAACAGCGAAATGGTAATAACAAAAAGTTTCAAGGCAATATGAGAGTTGGTGCAAGTGAAACCGCATTAACAGTTGAAGGACCTTTATTTAAACCAAAAAAAGAAGTAAGCAACACAACTTATTTATTATCAGTACGTCGTAGTTATTTGCAATTTTTATTTGAATTAATTGGTTTGCCTATTCGACCTAGTTATTGGGATTATCAATATAAAATAAACTCAAAAATTGATGAATATAATGAAATCAACTTTCTTGGAGTAGGTTCATTAGATGACTTTTCGGTAAAAAAACCAAAAGAATTCGACATCCAACAGCAAATTACATTAGACCAAGTTCCCATTATCAAACAATGGAGCACAACAACAGGTTTGAGTTGGAGAAAACGATTTAAAGACAATTCTGGTTTTATGATAAATTCTATCAGTACCAATATTTTAAACAATAATTTTAGACGTTATACAGATAATGAAAACTTACAGGGTTTGTTTTTTACAAATAATTCTCGTGAAACAGAACTGAAATTTAGAAACGAAATCACGAAAAATCTTGGAAGTTGGAAAATTGTAGCTGGTTTTAACTTAGAAAATGCGATTTACAAAAATGAAACCAACGACATCAACGCAAATATAATGTACGATACCGGAATTAATTTCATCAAAACCGGATTTTTTGCTCAAACATCTACAACAATTCTCAATGATCGATTGGATGTTTCGTTCGGATTTAGAACGGATGCTAATAATTTTACTACTCAAAAAAATCAATTGTTAGAAACTTTTTCGCCTAGAATGGCACTTTCTTATGCAATAACGGAAGAAAAAGATTGGAAACTGAATGCAACATTGGGTAAATATTTTAAAATTTCACCTTATACCATTCTTGGTTTTAAAGACAATAATGGCAATTTTGCTAATAAAGATGTGGATTATACCAGCAACATTCATTATGTTTTGGGTGTTAGTAAAAATCTAAATCCTACTACTCAAATTTCAGTAGAAGGATTTTTTAAAGATTATCGAAATTATGCCGTTTCAATTGCAGATGGCGTTTCATTAGCCAATAAAGGCGGTGGTTTTGAAGTGCTTGGAAACGAAGATGTTATTACAAATGGACGAGGACGAACCTATGGAATGGAATTTTTGTACCAACAAAAACTTACCAAAAACTTTTTTGGGATTTTTGCCTATACCCTATTCAAAAGCGAATTTACAGGATTGGATCAACAATACCGACCATCTGTTTGGGACAGTAGAAATTTAGTTTCGGCAACGGCTGGTTATAAATTCAAGCGTAATTGGGAAGCAGGAATGCGCTACAGATATTCCGGGAAAACACCGTTTGCAAAAGTAAATGAAGCACAAACATTGAACAACTATCCACAAATCGTGTTGGATTACAACAACTTAGGTGAAAATAAATTAGATGCTTTTAGTCAGTTGGACTTACGAATTGATAAAAAATGGAACTTCAAAAAAGTGGCTTTCAATCTTTTTATAGATATCCAAAACATCTTATCTCAAAAAATTCCGGAACCAACCGCTTTCGGACTTAACCGAGATCCTGATGGAGCTATTGTAAATCCGAGGAGTTTAGTTGCGGTTAGTGTTGCTGAAGGACAAGCTATTCCAACTATTGGAATTATTTTAGATTTTTAATATTAGTTAAAAATATTTTGTACCCGTTTTGAAAATTTATGAAAGATTTAATTTTATCTGATTAGGATTTAATTTTTTGAATAAAGGTTTTTTAAAACGTGCATGAGAGCTGATAGTGTTCAAAAAGTGAACTGAAATACATCACTTCATTTGTAGCCCTGATTGAGCCGATATCCTCCTGAAGTCCCGTAGGGCGAAGGAGATAAAGGCGAAAGCAGGACAAAATGTGTTTTGGAACGGGGTTTTGTGCTTCTAAAAAAACCAAAAAAAATCAGTTTTTGATTTGTATCTTTGTGGCTTGAAAACCATTTTATGAGAATTGATATTATTACTTTATTGCCTGAGTTGTTGCGAAGTCCGTTTGAAGCATCGATTATGAAACGCGCTATTGACAAGGGATTGGTGGAAGTTCATTTTCATAATTTGAGAGATTACACGACCAATAAACAAAAAAGTGTGGATGATTATCCGTATGGCGGAGGAGCTGGAATGGTGATGATGATTCAGCCAATTGATGATTGTATTGCTCATTTGAAAGCAGAACGTAACTATGATGAAATTATTTATATGTCGCCCGACGGTGAAACGTTGAACCAACAAATGGCGAACTCGATGTCTATGTATGAAAACATAATTATTTTGTGCGGACATTACAAAGGGGTTGATCAACGGGTTCGGGATCAGTTTATTACAAAAGAAATTTCGATTGGCGACTATGTTTTGAGTGGTGGCGAATTGGGCGCATTGGTGCTTTCGGATGCCTTGATACGTTTGATTCCGGGGGTGTTGAGTGACGAAACATCGGCGTTGACAGATAGTTTTCAGGATGGATTATTATCTGGTCCTATTTATACACGCCCTGCAGAATATAAAGGTTGGAAAGTGCCTGAGGTGTTGACTAGCGGTAACTTTGCCAAAATTGACCAATGGCGCGAGGACAAAGCGTTTGAGCATACCAAAAACAGGCGTCCCGACCTATTGGAAGATAAATAATGTTGAAAAAAAATTGCTACGTATTTAGCTGTTTTAACTGATAAACTCTTTAAAATCTGTTGCAAAAAATGCGTAACCTTTAATTTGATTTTTTATTGGACAATAATGAATGAAAAAAGTTTTCATTTTTAAATAAAAAGAGTATATTTGCACCCAAATTTGGACCAACCTCTGGCGAAAACCGTGTATGTTGCTCTGATACAAACATAAATAAATAGTGTTATGTCAAATTTAATGAAATTCGTTCAAGACGAATTAGTAGCAAAAAAAGATTTCCCAAATTTCGGAGCTGGAGATACCATCACAGTGTATTATGAAATTAAAGAGGGTGAAAAAACAAGAACTCAGTTCTTTAAAGGAGTGGTAATTCAAAGAAAAGGTTCAGGAAATACTGAAACTTTCACCATCCGTAAAATGTCTGGACCAGTTGGAGTTGAGCGTATCTTCCCAGTTAATTTACCAGCATTACAAAAAATTGAATTGAACCAAAGAGGTAAAGTTCGTAGAGCAAGAATCTACTACTTTAGAGAACTTACTGGTAAAAAAGCAAAAATCAAAGAAAGAAGAAGATAATCTTATTTCTTATTATTATAAAAAAGTCTCGATTAATTTCGAGACTTTTTTTTGTTTCAAAAATTACGAGGATAAAATTACGAAAATGATAATTTTAAACATAAAAACTAACAATTTTACAAATCAATCGATTTCGTGGTATAATTCGAATTAAACCTATATGTTTTATTATATTTGTAAATCGTAAAATTGATTTACGTTTCAACAAAAAATAATTGATAATAAGCACAAAAAGCATCTTAAAATGTCAAAATCAAAAATTATTTACACCGTTACCGATGAAGCGCCAATGTTGGCAACTTATTCATTACTTCCTATTATTAAATCATTTGCAGCTACGGCCGATATTGACGTAGAAAGTAGGGATATTTCATTAGCAGGTAGAATTATTGCTAATTTTACTGAATATTTACAAGCTGATCAACAAATTGGTGACTCACTTACCGAGCTGGGAAATTTAGCCAATACACCAGAAGCCAATATCATTAAATTACCCAATATATCTGCTTCGGTACCTCAATTGAAAGATGCAATCAGTGAATTACAAAAACTAGGATATGCCATTCCTGATTTTCCTGAAGTGCCTCAAACAGAAGAAGAAAAAACAGTAAAAGCAAAATTTGCTAAAATTTTAGGATCTGCAGTAAATCCGGTTTTACGTGAAGGGAATTCAGACAGAAGAGCTCCGAAAGCAGTTAAAAATTATGCTAAAAAACATCCGCATTCTATGGGTGCTTGGACAAGTGATTCAAAAACACATGTGGCAAGCATGCGCGATGGCGATTTTTATGGAAGTGAAACATCTGTAACAATAACTGAACCGACGGATGTGAAAATTGAATTTTTTGATACCCATAATACCGTAACTGTTTTAAAAGCAAGTACTCCATTATTAGCAGGTGAAATTATTGATAGCGCGGCATTTAATTTAAACAAATTCAAACAATTTATTGCGGAAGAAATTGCAGACGCTAAAGCTAAAAATGTATTGTTTTCAATTCACATGAAAGCAACGATGATGAAAGTATCTGATCCAATTATTTTTGGAGCTGCCGTTACTGTTTTCTACAAAGATGTTTTTGAAAAATATGCTGAATTATTTGCAGAATTGGGTGTTGACACACGAAATGGTTTAGGTGATATTTATGCAAAAATGGCAGGTCATGCTAAACAAGCAGAGGTTGAAGCAGCTATTGATGCTGTTTATGACAACAGCCCATCCATTGCAATGGTGAACTCTGATAAAGGAATTACCAATTTACACGTACCGTCTGATGTTATAATTGATGCGTCTATTCCGGCAATGATACGTACATCTGGTCAAATGTGGAACAAAGATGGAAAAGGTCAAGATACCAAAATTATTGTGCCAGATAGAGCTTACGCAGGTGTATATGTTGCAACAGTTGATTTTTGTAAAAAACACGGCGCATTTAACCCTCAAACAATGGGAAGTGTACCAAATGTTGGACTAATGGCTCAAAAAGCAGAAGAATATGGTTCGCACGATAAAACATTTCAAATTAGCACAAATGGAACGGTAAAAGTTACAGATACTAATGGAAAAATATTAATGGAACAAGCCGTTGAAGCTGGAGATATTTTTAGAATGTGTCAAGTGAAAGATGCGCCTATACAAGATTGGGTAAAATTGGCTGTAAACAGAGCTCGTTTATCAAATACTCCTGCCGTTTTTTGGTTAGACGAAAACAGAGCTCATGATAGAGAATTGATAGTAAAAGTTACAAAATATTTGAAAGATCATGACACCAATGGGTTGGATATTCAAATTATGAATCCGATTGAAGCGACGAACTTCACGATGGAGCGCTTGATAAAAGGATTGGATACCATTTCTGTAACCGGAAACGTTTTGCGAGATTACTTAACTGATTTATTTCCTATTTTGGAAGTTGGAACTTCTGCAAAAATGCTATCTATTGTACCGTTAATGAATGGCGGCGGTTTGTTTGAAACCGGAGCAGGCGGATCGGCACCAAAACACATTGAACAATTTATTGAAGAAGGTTATTTACGTTGGGACTCTTTAGGGGAATTTTTGGCGCTTGGGGTTTCTTTAGAACATTTAGGGCAGGTTTTCCATAATCAAAAAGCATTGGTTTTGTCTGAAACATTGGATGTTGCTACCGAAAAATTCTTAGATACAGATAAATCACCAGCCAGAAAAATAGGACAAATTGATAACAGAGGTTCTCATTTTTACCTAACTTTATATTGGACACAAGCCTTGGCAGCACAAGATAAAGATGCTGAATTGAAAGCAATTTTTAGTCCGATTGCAAAAGAACTTACAGAAAATGAAGCCCAAATTAATGCTGAATTAATTGGATCACAAGGGAAAAGACAAGAAATTGGAGGTTATTATAAACCAAATCCTGAATTAGTATATAATGCCATGCGACCTAGTGCAACGTTTAATGCTATTTTGGCTAAATTGAATTAAAGGATTGTTTTGTTTTAAAGCTGCAAAGTTTTAAAGTTTAGAATAGTCTTTTTCGAATATTTGATTTTTTGAAGAAAAGTGCTTTTAAAAGTGGAGAGTGATAATGGATACATTACTCTTCACTTTTTATTTTTTAAAACATATAAGTCATGTTAGTTTTTTTTGTGAAGACGCTTCGCATGGTTGAAGGGCATATAAGTTGAAAGTCAATATCTTGTAATCAAAAATCACTATTTACTTGTTACTTGTTACTTGTCACTAATAACTTTTGCCTAATGCCTAATGCCTCAAAAAAACTACTTCTCCAAAACATCTTCTTTTACCACAATTACCTTGGCTTTTACACCAGTAGTAAGGTTCCATTTATTGGAAGTAACCACAACACCTTTGGCATTAACAATAACAAACTGAGCCGTGTTTGGGCCCGACTCTCCTTGGTTTAATGCTTCAAATTCAATCTTGTTGATACCTTCGTTCAATTCTAAATAAATTTCTTTAAAATCAATATCCAACAGTATTTGATTGATTGCTATTTTGTCATTGAGCCAAACTCTAACTAAATCACCATCAGGTGCTTCGTGATCTCTGCAAGCAATTCTGACTGTCTTGGTTGATGAACTAAACTGTCCTAAAAAAGTATCACTTTTAAATCGATCTTGTATTTCGCCTTCTTTCTTTTTCAATCGTTGCTCATACAATTCCGATGAATTTTTTATTTCAAATTGTTTTTTCGCTGCAACTTCAATTTTAGGAACGTTAGAAAGTGCTTTCATCAAAGGATCTTCTTGTTTTTTGAAGAATTGACTTTCATACTTAATCGTTTGTTCGGCTTTTTTTTGTGGAAGCGTTTTATTTGTAACCTCAGGACTATTTTGTCTTGGTTTCAAAGATAATTTTAGCGTCTTCTTATTTGATTCTATCTGTGAATGAACCAAATTCGAAAAGCTTAAGCACAAAACAAAACAACATAATAATCGGAATTTCATATTATCTTTAATAATTGATTGTAAAAGTATTTATTTTTTATAACAAATCGTTTTTGTATTAACCATACATTAACATTTATCGTGTAATATCTAATATTAAATTTACGAAATTTGCATCAAATAAATTTTTAATATGTTAAACAAAAAATCTGCCTTTCTATTACTATTATTTATATGTTTCGGGTTTTCTTTTGCTCAGGAAAAATATACCTTAAGCGGCACTATTTCGGACGAAAAAAATAATGAAACACTTATTGGAGTTACTATTTCTGTGAAAAATCAGAACTATTTCATGTCAACCAACGAATATGGTTTTTATTCGATAACCCTTCCAAAAGGAAATTATGAGATTGAAATAAGTTACATGGGATATGAAACTGTTAACAAAAAAGTTTCGTTTAATCAAAACATCACTCAAAACTTTTCCTTGTCAGAAAATAGTCAGCAACTCGATGAAGTACTTATCATAGACAAAAATAAATCCAACACTCGAAAAGCAGAAATGAGTGTCAACAAGCTATCCATTTCAACCATAAAACAAATGCCAGTTGTATTAGGAGAAGTTGATATCATAAAATCGCTTTTACTTTTGCCAGGCGTTACAAATGCTGGCGAAGGTCAGTCGGGTTTCAATGTGCGAGGTGGAGGCGCCGACCAGAATTTGGTATTACTAGATGAAGCTACGCTGTTTAATACTTCCCATTTATTCGGATTTTTTTCAGTTTTTAATCCTGATGCCATTAAAGATTTGAAATTGTATAAAGGTGGAATTCCTGCGCGTTTTGGTGGTAGAGCATCTTCTGTTTTAGATATTTATCAAAAAGACGGTAACAACAAATCATTTCATGCCAATGGTGGTATCGGACTGATATCTAGCAGACTACTTCTTGAAGGTCCCATCGTAGAAGAAAAAGGTTCTTTTTTAATTGGTGGAAGAGGTTCGTATGCGCATTTATTTTTAAAACTAGCCAACAATGATAACTCGGCTTATTTTTATGATTTGAATACTAAAATGAACTACAAAATTAACAAAAATAACACCCTGTTTTTGTCGGGTTATTTTGGTAGAGATATTTTCAGTATTAACAAAAGTTTTTCCAATACCTATGGAAACGCCACTTTGAACCTTAGATGGAATCACTTGTTTAATGACAAACTATTTTCTAATGCATCGCTCATTTATAGCGATTATTATTATGGATTGCAGTTGGATTTCATTGGATTCAAATGGGATTCTGGCATAAAAAATTATAATTTCAAATACGATTTTAAATATTATACTAATGACAAATTGAAAGTGAATTTTGGTGCCAACTCTATTTATTACGACTTCAATCCGGGCGTAATCAAACCAATAGACGAAAAATCATCCATTAATTTCAGACAATTAGAAAAAAAATATGCCTTCGAACCATCGTTTTATATAGATGCAGAACAAAAATTAAGTCAAAAAATAAACATTCAATATGGACTTAGATACAGCATGTTTTATAGATTAGGTAGTTCCAATGTAAACACTTATCAAAATAATGAAGCCGTTATTTTTAATTCAAATCTTGGCATTTATGAAAGTGCAACACCAACCGCTTCGACCTATTTTGGTTCTAATAAAACGATCACATCTTATGACAATATCGAACCACGTTTTGCCATGTCATACGAAATCAATGATTCAAAGTCGGTGAAATTTAGCTACAATAAAATGGCTCAATATTTACAATTGGTTTCCAATACGGCCTCACCTACTCCGCTTGATGTTTGGACGCCTTCCGATACTTTTATCAAACCACAAATTGCCAATCAATATGCGATAGGATATTTTTCAAATCTGAAAGAAGATGCGTATTCATTAGAAATTGAAAGTTATTTCAAACACATAAAAAACAGAATGGATTACATTGACGGAGCCAATTTGGTAGCCAATGAAGCCATCGAACAAGTAATCTTAAATGGGGAAATGCGTTCGTATGGTCTCGAAATTTTATTTAGAAAAAACAGTGGTAAATTAAATGGTTGGATTTCATATACATTGTCCAAATCGCAACAACGAACTCCCGGAAGAACAGCTGCAGAAACTGGAATAAACAACGGTGAATGGTACCGATCAGCTTATGACAAAACCCATAATTTAGCCATCACAAGTTCTTACAAATTGAACCCAAAATGGTCGTTTTCTGGAAATTTTATTTTACAAACAGGACAACCCGTAACGTATCCAAATGGACAATATCAATACCAAGGAATCATTATTCCAAGTTATGGCATGCGAAACCAAAACAGCCTACCAATGTTCCATCATCTCGATATTGCAGCAACCTTAACTCCAAAACAAAATGCTAAACGAAAATGGCAAGGCGAATGGATTTTTAGTATTTACAATCTTTACGGACGAAAAAATGCTGCTTCTATCAGTTTTAGACAAAATTCTGAAACAGGTAATAATGAAGCCATTAGATTGTCCATCTTCGGAATGGTGCCATCTGTAACTTATAATTTTAAATTTTAAACTTCTTTCAAATGAAAAATATTCTATATATCCTATCGGTTTTTTTGTTTTTATCGTGTGAAGATAAGGTCGATATTGCCTTGGAAAACGCTGCTCCAAAACTAGTTATTGATGCCTCTATTCTTTGGGCTAAAGGAACAACGGGCAACGAACAAAAAATTAAATTAACCACCACAACCGATTTTTACAGCAACACCATTCCAAAAGTTTCTGGTGCAAGTGTAACCATAAAAAATAGTGCAAATACCTATTTTTATTTTATAGAAACACCTAATACAGGTGAATATATTTGTTCTAATTTTCAGCCCGTTATTGGCGAAAACTACACATTAACCATTCAATATCAAGGAAATACCTATACTTCAACCGAGAAACTAGTTGCAACTCCACCCATCACAAATATTGAGCAAATTAGCGTACCCGGTTTTACTGAAAATGTTATTCAAATCAAGTTTTTTTATCAAGACAACGGCAATCAAGACAATTATTATATCACGAGTTTTACGCACAATTCAAGTATTTTACCAGACTATACAGCTATTAAAGATAAGTTTTTTCAAGGGAATTTAATGTTCGGATTTTATTCAAACGATAAAATTAAATCGGGCGACCCATTGTTCATGACGCTTCAAGGTGTCAATTTACAGTATTTTGAATACATGAGCAAAATCATCAATATGTCTGGTAGTCAAGGGGGTAGCCCATTTTCAACACCATCTGCAACAGTAAAAGGCAACGTAATCAATCAAACAAATCCGACCAATTTCCCATTGGGCTATTTTCATTTATCAGAAATAGATGCAAAAAATTATATCGTTCAATAATTTGGGCGTGTTTCCGCGTGTTCCGCTGTATCTTTTTTGTAGTTGTTTTTGAAAAAAAAACAACTACAAAAAAGGATGCCGCTTCACCCACGCACGCAGTCTTGTAGTGAATTGTTCATTTAGAATTAACAACAAGAAACATCAAACATAATTTGTTTTGTATATATTTACATTTTAAAAACAAAACCCCATGTCATCGCACCATATCGTAAGAGACGATCAAGAACCCGCACTCATTATTGCTAATGGCGCTTCTTGTAGTAACGAACTTCTAGGCCAATTGCTAGAATGGTCACCAATTGTTGTCGTTTTAGACAATGCCATTGAAAGAGTATTTGAACTTAATATCAAAATAGATGTACTTTTAGGTGATTTTGACGATGATTTCGACCCAAATAAATATACCGAAAAACAATTTCCTATCGAAATCGTACACACGCCAGATCAAAACAAGACCGATCTCGAAAAAGCATTTGATTATCTTATAGAAAAAGGTCATAAGGCTGTAAATGTGGTTTGGGCAACTGGAAAACGTGCCGATCATACCATTACAAATATCACAACATTACCAAGTTATCGAAATAAATTAAAAATAGTCATCCTTGACAATCATTCAAAAGTGTTTTTATTACCCAATTCCTACAAAAAATGGTACACCAAAGGAACACCCATTTCTTTAATTCCGATTGGAAAAGTGAACGGTGTTGAAACAGAAAATTTAAAATACCCATTACACGACGAAAGCCTCGTTTTAGGATATAGAACGGGAAGTAGCAATGAAGTACTTGCAGATGGAATCGTCACAATAAACCATCGTGAAGGTGATTTATTATTAATGGAATGTACTGATTAATGTAGCAAACTATGAAAATTGAAAAAAATAATTTACATCCAAATAACCAACATCGTTCCAGATATGATTTTGATTTATTAAAAAAACACTCCTGCGACTTAAATACCTTTATTTTCATCAACGAACACGGTATTGAAACCCTTGATTTTTCAGATCCAAAAGCTGTTAAATCGCTGAACAAGTCTTTGCTTGAGACATATTATAACATCAAAAATTGGGACATTCCAAATGATTATTTATGTCCACCCATTCCAGGCAGAGTTGATTATTTACATTATATCGCCGATTTGTTGGCACAAAGCAATAACAATAGTATTCCACTGGGAAGCACTGTATCTGTATTAGATATTGGGGTTGGAGCCAATTGTATCTATCCCATTTTAGGAAATGCCCTTTTTGGATGGAACTTTGTAGCATCAGACATTGATGAAAAAGCACTTCAAAATTGTGTGGAAATCATCAATGAAAATCCACAACTTTCTGACGCTATTAGCTTACAATTACAACCTAATTCCCGATTTATTTTTAAGGATATTATTCTTTCAGAAGATCGATTTGCCTTTACAATCTGCAATCCACCATTTCATAAATCAGCTCAAGAAGCAGCAAACGAATCCATCAGAAAAATCAATAATTTAGAAAACACATCTGTAAAAATTCCAAAACTCAATTTTGGCGGACAACATCATGAATTGTGGTGCGATGGAGGTGAACTCGCTTTTATTACTCAAATGATTTATGAAAGTGCAAAATATCCGATGCAATGTCTTTGGTTTACAACATTGGTTTCCAAACATTCGCATATAAAAAGTTTAGAAAAAGTCATCAATAAAGTTAATGTTTCAAAAATGCATATTATCGAAATGTCGCAGGGGCAAAAGATAAGTAGAATTATGGCTTGGACATTCTTGACTGATTCACAACAAAAACAATGGAAATTCAAATAAGAGCAAAATAACTTTGTAACTTTGCTGATCTGAATTATAATTATGGATTTTAAAGTTGTTTCTGACTATCAGCCCAAAGGCGACCAACCGCAAGCCATTCTAAAATTGGCTCAAGGTATTACTGAAGGCGAGCGTTTTCAAACACTTTTAGGCGTTACTGGTTCGGGTAAAACGTTTACCGTAGCAAATGTTATTCAAGAAGTTCAAAGGCCCACTTTGGTCTTGGCACATAACAAAACCTTGGCTGCCCAGCTGTATTCTGAATTCAAACAATTTTTCCCGGATAATGCTGTGGAATATTTCGTTTCCTATTACGATTATTACCAACCTGAAGCTTTTATGCCTGTAACAGGGGTTTTCATTGAAAAAGATTTATCTATCAATGAAGAGCTTGAAAAAATGCGAATGAGTACGACTGCTTCTTTACTTTCAGGCAGAAGGGATATTTTGGTTGTAGCATCTGTTTCTTGTTTGTACGGTATTGGAAATCCAATTGAATTTCAAAAAAATGTCATTCCGTTAGAGCAAACTCAAGCCATTTCAAGAACTAAATTATTACATAGTTTGGTTCAAAGTTTGTATTCTAGAACTGAAGCCGATTTTTTACCCGGTTCATTTAGAATAAAAGGAGATATTGTAGAAGTATATCCAAGTTATGATGATAGTGGTTTTCGAATTCACTTTTTTGGAGATGAAATTGAAGAAATCGAAAGTTTTGATTTAAAAACATCTCAAGTAATTGAACGTTTTAAAAAAATTACAATATATCCCGCCAATATGTTTGTTACTTCGCCAGATGTGTTACAAAATGCAATTTGGGAAATTCAACAAGATTTGGTAAAACAAGTTGATTATTTTAAAGAAATCGGCAAACATCTAGAAGCCAAACGATTGGAAGAACGTACCAATTTCGATTTAGAAATGATTCGGGAATTAGGTTATTGCTCAGGAATTGAAAATTATTCTCGTTATCTTGACGGGAGAGCTCCTGGAACACGACCTTTTTGTTTGTTAGACTATTTTCCAAATGATTATTTGATGGTTGTGGATGAAAGTCATGTGACCCTATCACAAGTGCATGCTATGTATGGAGGAGACAGAAGCCGAAAAGAGAATTTGGTAGAATACGGTTTTCGTTTACCCGCAGCAATGGACAATAGACCTTTGAAATTTGATGAATTTGAATCCATGCAAAATCAGGTCATTTATGTTTCGGCAACCCCTGCCGATTATGAATTACAAAAAACAGATGGTGTTGTGATAGAGCAAGTAATTCGGCCAACGGGTTTGCTTGACCCTATTATAGAAATTCGTCCGAGTTTGAATCAGATTG
>CAMAWT010000020.1 GCA_945862065.1 Flavobacterium psychrophilum
AAATCGAATATACGTCCTGATGCCGCCAATGAATTAGCAATTGTGTTATCCGTTTTAACCCAATATCCTACAATGAAAATTGCAATTAATACACATACAGATTCAAGAGCAACGACAGAGTATAACATAAAACTTTCAGACAGACGAGCTGTATCAATCATGAATTGGTTAATCAAAAATGGAATTTCTAAAAACAGATTGACTGCAAAAGGATTCGGAGAATCTCAATTGGTTAATAAATGTGCTGATGATATTGAATGCACTGAAGAAGAACATCAGGCAAATAGAAGAAGTGAGTTTATTATTGTAAAACAATAATTATTAAATAAATAACACAAAGGCTGTTCTAAAATTTTAAGCACAGCCTTTTTTTTTTATTTAAAGGTCAATTTGAAAATTCGATTTAAACGAAAAAATATCTATCTTATAATTAAGGATGTTCAAGAATAATGTTGCATTTAGACATTAGTTTGCAAAAAAAAGTGGACAATCGAAAAAAATCGAGTTGTCCACTTTTGTGGAGTCGCCGAGAATCGAACTCGGGTCCAAACAAGCAATCAAGTAGGTTTCTACACGTTTATTTTCTGTTTAGTTTTTCGTAGCAAAGCTCGACCAGAAACAGCCACCCCGCCCTTAGTCTTTTTAGTTTTCGTAATAGCATAAAGACATCACTACTCTTAGGTTTATTTTTACGATTTACCTAGACCGACCGCCACAAACCAAAGCTATCGAGGTAAATCCTGCTTTCCTACCTAGTAGGACGAGGCTTTATCTTACTATAATTCAGATTAAGCAGCAAGAGCGTAGTTTCCTTCGCCGTTTATGTTTGTTGAAAATTGATATTTACGAGCCAAAATTCAATGCTCGACGTGCTTACTAGTCAATTCCACTTGCTGTCAAAACCAGTCGACCCCATATATATAGTTCATTACTAGTGATTTTCATAAAAAAAGGTGTTTTTATACTTGTAATGAATTGCAAAGATACAAATACTATTCTTTTTTTTCCGATATTTGTAACCTTCAAATAAATATAAGTATTTAAAATGGGAATGAATAAGAACACAATCTTTGGCTGGGCTACTTTTATAATGATTATTATGGGATTGGTATTAATTGCTTTAGGGGTTTTTCGATATGATGATATTGCAGGTTGGGGCTTCGTTGCTGTGGGAATAGGATTTTTGGCAAATGCATGGGTATTTTCTGCCTTAAAAGGAAGAGTTTAATTATTTTCAAATACTATTTTTGCCCGATAAAGAAATTAAAACAACTTTATTTCAAACATTTAAACCATAGTTTCTAATATTTTATCAGAAATAATTCTTTATCATATCAATTTTTATAAACAATTGCTTCCTACTAAAATAACGAATTGCATTAATTATAATCAGCCATTTTGAATTCTTTTGATTAAGAACTATCTTTGCTTATCAATTAAAAAAATCAATCAATATATGTCAGACGATAAAAAAGTAATTTTCTCAATGCAAAAATTGAGCAAATCATATCAAGGTAGCGACAAACAAGTTCTTAAAAATATTTATTTGAGTTTCTTTTACGGAGCAAAGATTGGTATTTTGGGTTTAAACGGTTCTGGTAAATCATCCTTATTAAAAATCATTGCAGGTGTAGATAAAAATTATCAAGGTGACGTTGTTTTTCAGCCCGGATATACTGTAGGATATTTAGAACAAGAACCACAATTGGACGAAACCAAAACCGTAATCGAAGTGGTTCGCGAAGGGGTTGCAGAGACGGTGGCAATTCTGGATGAGTTCAATAAAATAAATGATATGTTTGGTCTTCCAGAAGTGTATGAAGATGCAGATAAAATGCAAAAATTAATGGACAGACAAGCCGATTTACAAGATAAAATCGATGCTAGTAACGCTTGGGAACTTGATACCAAACTTGAAATTGCAATGGATGCACTTCGTACTCCCGATGGTGACATGCCCATAAATGTGCTGTCTGGTGGAGAAAAAAGACGCGTGGCTCTTTGCCGACTTTTACTACAACAACCTGATGTATTGCTTCTTGATGAGCCAACCAACCACCTCGATGCAGAGAGTGTACTTTGGTTAGAGCAACATTTATCTCAATATGCAGGAACCGTAATTGCAGTTACTCACGACCGTTATTTTCTTGATAATGTGGCAGGTTGGATTTTGGAGTTAGACAGAGGTGAAGGTATTCCCTGGAAAGGAAATTACTCTTCTTGGCTAGACCAAAAATCAACGCGTATGGCGCAAGAAGAAAAGGTGGCTTCCAAACGTAGAAAAACGTTAGAACGCGAGCTTGACTGGGTACGCCAAGGTGCCAAAGGTCGTCAAACCAAACAAAAAGCACGTTTGCAAAACTATGACAAACTGTTAAATGAAGATCAAAAAGAATTAGACGAAAAATTAGAAATTTATATTCCAAATGGTCCACGTTTAGGAACCAATGTTATTGAAGCCAAAGGGGTTGCCAAAGCTTTTGGTGATAAATTGTTATATGACGATTTGAATTTTACCCTTCCTCAAGCCGGAATTGTAGGTATTATTGGTCCAAACGGTGCCGGAAAATCAACTATTTTCCGAATGATCATGAAAGAACAAGAGCCTGATGGTGGCGAATTTAGCATTGGCGAAACAGTAAAAATTGCTTACGTTGATCAATCACATTCTAATATTGATCCAACCAAATCCATTTGGGAAAACTTCTGCGACGGTCAAGAACTTATCATGATGGGCGGTCGTCAAGTCAATTCTAGAGCTTATTTGTCTCGATTTAATTTTGGCGGAAGCGAACAAAACAAAAAGGTAGCGGCGCTTTCGGGCGGTGAACGTAATAGATTGCACCTTGCCATGACTTTGAAAGAAGAAGGAAATGTATTGTTGCTCGATGAGCCAACCAACGACTTAGATATCAACACCTTGCGTGCGCTTGAAGAAGGATTGGAAAATTTTGCTGGTTGTGCCGTAATTATTTCGCACGACAGATGGTTTTTGGATCGAGTTTGTACGCACATTTTGGCCTTTGAAGGCGACTCACAAGTCTATTGCTTCGAAGGAAGTTTCTCTGAATATGAAGAAAATAAACGCAAACGACTTGGTGATGTAACTCCAAAACGTATCAAATACAAAAAACTTACCAGAGATTAGTATTTTTTTCAGGAGCTATTTCCTGCTTTCCGCTGTATCTTTTTATTTTTTGGGGCAAACCAGCACTCCGCTCAAGCCCCAAAAAATAAAAAGGATGCCGCTTCAATCAGGGCTAGGGGCCTGGTTTTCAGAGGAAAAATTTCCCAAACCATTTAGATAAAGACCTTTCCATTGAAATTAGCCCCGATGGAAGTGGTATCCTTTACAAAAAACGCACCCTTTTTTGGGTGCGTTTTTTGTAAAGATATAACGGACAGCGGGAACTTACCAATGTAAAAATGCCCAAGCCATTTGCTTCAAAATATTAATACCAGCGTTTTTTGTTTTTCTTTGACGCTTCTGATTTTCTCGAATTGGTTTCTTTGTTCTTATTTCTCAAATCGGGTTTTGCATCTGGATCTGGCGGAATGTTGGAGTAGGGATAAGGGTGTTCCTTTTCTACTTTAATCGACATTTTAATCAATTTCTCGATATCTTTCAAGTAGGGTTGTTCGTCATGAGCGCAAAATGAAATTGCCAATCCGCTGTTTCCAGCACGACCGGTTCTGCCAATTCGGTGTACATAAGTCTCAGGAATATTTGGTAAATCTAGGTTTACTACATAAGGTAAATTTTCAATATCGATGCCTCGTGCCGCAATATCGGTGGCAACCAAAACAGATATTTCTTTGTTTTTAAAGCCTTCCAACACACGTTGACGCGCATTTTGCGATTTGTCGCCATGAATTGCTTCTGCGGAAACGTTATTTTTTTTCAAGGCCTTTACCACATTGTCGGCACCGTGCTTGGTACGCACAAAAACAAGTACATTTTCCAATTTATCATTGCGAATGATGTGATAAAGCAATTTTCGCTTGTCTTCTTTGCCAACAAAATATACTTTTTGGTTTACATTTTCGGCAGTACTGGAAACGGGTGTAACCGAAACATATTTAGGTGTTTTTAAAAAAGTATCGGCTAACTCTCTGATTGCCATTGGCATGGTTGCCGAAAAAAGTAACGTTTGACGATTTTCAGGAACGAGTTTGACAATTTTTTTCACATCATTGATAAAACCCATATCGAGCATTTGGTCGGCTTCATCAAGCACTAAAAAATGTAGATCTTCCAAACTGATAAACCCTTGTTTATGAAGGTCTAAAAGTCTTCCAGGGGTGGCAATAAGTATGTCGATGCCTTTTTTTAATTGATCGACTTGTGGTGTTTGGTTCACGCCACCAAAAACGACCATCGAACGTATATTGGTATATTTTCCGTAGGTGTTGAAGCTTTCATCTATTTGAATCGCCAACTCGCGCGTAGGTGTTACAACCAACGTTCTGATTAGTTTTCTTTTAGATCCAGAGCCACAAATTCTGTGTAAATAATTGAGAATTGGTATTGCAAAAGCGGCTGTTTTACCGGTTCCTGTTTGTGCGCAACCCACTAAATCTGTGCCTTCCAAGATTATTGGAATAGCTTGTTCTTGTATAGGTGTTGGGTTTTCGTATCCTTCTTCTTGAAGGGCTTGTTGAATATTTTTTATTAGGTGTAAATCACTGAATGTCATATATATAAACTCTACTTTATTTGATAAGAGGTTACAAAGATAGTGTTTATAAACTAAATCAACTTATTTTGTCAATTAATCGATTTTTAGCTTTTATAAAATCGGTTATTAAATACCCAATTAGTTTTCCAACCAAATGATTGTTTTTTTCGTTGTCTAATGAGGGTGCGCCTTCGCAAATGTGTAAATAAGCTGCATTTTGATGTTGTCCAAAAAAGTAGATAAAACGACGTAATTCTTCCACCGAAAAACCACTGATTGTCATGGCGCTGCTAGGTATATTCGGAATGGCATCTAAGTCAATTTCAATACCATAACAATCATTTTTAATGAAATTTTTAGCCAATTCCATTTCGCCTTCAAATGATTTTTCTTTTCTAATATTAACCTCGTCATAGGTGTTGAATTGAATTCGTTCTTGTAACGTTTTAAGTTCAGTAAGCACACTTTTTGAAGTATAACTTTCGTGCAGACCAAAAATGAAATATTTTTTCAAAAAACCTTCTTCAAAAGCATATTTAAAACCATTTCCACTGTGCCTTCCTTCCATAATTCTAAAATCAGAATGCGCATCAAAGTTGATAGCATTAATTGGTTTTCCATGGGCTAAAGCAGTTCCTTTGATATTTGCGTAAGCATTGTTATGACCTCCGCCAATAATTATGGGGGTTTTACCAGCTTTGACAATTTGTGTAACAATATGAACTACTTCTTTATCAATTTTTTGAACAAGCGCACTCATTTTTTTTCGATCTTCAGTAATGTTAAAGTCTAAGTTTTGCACTTCTTCCATTTCTTGTAACACATCGAGTTTGCCTAGAACAACAAGTTGAGATCCTTTATTAAATCGATTATGTTGTATGTTCGCAATACTTTTGATAGCACTATCCCACGCTGAATCGGCTCCTGGACGACCATAATTGGCACGAATACCAATGTCTTCGGGTATTCCGAAAAGAACAAATTGTTGTTCACATGTAGTTAGAAAGTCTAAAATGTCAATATCTGGCGGAATTAAAATCAGTTTTTCGCCAAATTTTACTTCACCACTTCTGTAATTGGTTACTTTTGATAAATCGGAATTTGTGAAACGAATTAATTTGTCCATAATTTAATACTGAATTAGTTTCAAAAGTAATATAAATAGTTAATTTTACAGAAATTATTAAAAAAAATAATACATATGGAAAATCAAAAAAACAATACCTCATTGAAAGCTATCATTATAGTTTTAGCATTATCATTGGTTGGAAGTTTATTTTACATTTATCAATTAACTTCTAAAACTACAGAATTAACAACTCAAGTGACAGTATTTAAATCTGAAAAAGAAAGCATCTTAAAAGAGTTAGGTGATTTAAAAGCAACTTATGACGCTGCTATTGCCGAAAACACTACAATGAGTGACGAATTAATCGCTGAGAGAGATAAAATTGTTACTTTGATGGCGCAATTAAAAAAATCGAAAGGTGATACAGCTTCAATGGCTAAATACAAAGAGCAATTTGTTGCATTACAAACAAAAATGAATGCCTTGATGCAAGAAGTTGAAGTGTTGAAAGTTCAAAATAAAAAATTGACTACCAATTTAGATAGTACTACTGTGGTTTTAGAAGAATCGAAAAATTACAATAAAACGTTGGTTGGTCAAAATGAAGAATTATCCAAAACTGTTGAAAAAGCTGCGAAATTATCGGTATTAAACCTAAAAACATTAGCCTACAAAAAACGCAGTTCTGGAAAAGAAATTGAAACTGATAAAGCAAGTAGAGCCAATATGCTAAAAGTTTCTTTCACCATTGCAGAAAATTCAGTGGCAAAATCAGGTGATAAAAATTATTATGTTCAAATTATTGACAGTAAAAACAATGTTTTAGGTGAAAAAGCTACGGTAGTTTTCGCTAATCAAACGTTATCTTATAGCTTTATTTCTACCGTTAAATTTGAAAATAAAACGGTTCAAGTTCAACAAGATTTGTCAGGTAAAAACTTTGAAAAAGGAACGTACTTTGTGAATGTTTTTGATAAAAATGAATTGGTTTCAAAAACAAGTTTTTCATTAAGATAAAAATCAAAATTTAGTTAAAAAGAGCCTCTTGTTAAAATACAAGAGGCTCTTTTTTTTATATCCTTTCGCCTTGAATATATACACTTTCAATACAATTACTACCAAATAAATAAGGAATTTGATAATAAGACGGTAATTCTTTAGTGATGATAAAACTAGCATTTTTACCTTTAGTGATGCTGCCATGCGTTTTGGCAACTCCCATAGCATAAGCGCCGTTTATTGTTGCCGCGTTTATGGCTTCTTCTGGGGTCATTTTCATTTTGATGCAAGCAGTTGCAACTACAAAATTCATGTTTCCAGACGGCGTAGAACCAGGATTGAAATCGGTAGCAAGCGCTAATGGAAGTCCGGCATCAATAATACTTCGAGCGGGAGTATATGGAATGCTTAAAAAATAAGAGCAACTTGGTAAAGCAACGGGCATTGTATTTGTATTTTTTAATGCATCAATATCTTCTTGTGATACAATTTCTAAATGATCGACTGAAAGTGCGTTTAATTGTACACTTGCTTTTATACCACCAATGGCTGTAAATTGGTTTACATGTATTTTCGGAATCAACCCAAATGACAATCCAGCTTTGACGATTTGCTCGGTTTCGGAAACTGAAAAATAGCCAGTTTCACAAAAAACATCGATAAAGTCAGCTAATTTTTCGTGGGCTATTTGCGGAAGCATTTCGTTGATGATTAAATCAATGTAACCCTGATGGTTTTCTTTAAATTCTGAAGGAAATGCATGAGCTCCAAGAAAAGTCGCTTTAATAGGAACCTTATATTCTGATGCTAATCGTTTAATAATGCGCAACATTTTTAACTCACCCTCGATGGTTAATCCGTAGCCAGATTTTATTTCGACAGCACCTGTACCAAGACTGATAACTTCATCCAATCGTTTTTTGGATTGGTTGTAAATTTCGTTTTCTGAAGTTTCGTTTAATAATTTAGCAGAATTTAAAATACCTCCTCCTTTATTGGCAATTTCTTCATATGTCAATCCGTTTATTCGATCAACAAATTCCTGTTCACGGGTTCCTGCATATACAATATGCGTGTGACTATCGCACCAAGTGGGTAGAATATATTTTCTAGACACGTCTGTTACCAAAAAATTTTTTGTGTTTGGGCAGTTTGCCATTTCACCAAAATCTACAATTTGATTTCCTTCAATAATTAAATAGGCATTTTTTATAGTTGGTAAAATACTCATTTCTGCTCCAGATACCTTCATTACTGAAGATTCTCTCACTTGAAGGAGTTCTTTAATATTGATGAATATAGATTTCATGAATTAGTTTTTGTGTAAAATTAGCTTGAAAATAATAATTATCATTAATTTTATTGAAAATTTAGAATTTGTGCGAAAATTAAAATACAAAGAAGGAAGAAAAGAACATACAACACCTTTAGAATATACTGGAAAACACAAGCATGTAAAAACACAAATGCAGCTGTTTGTTTATGATGTTGATGAATTGAAAGAAACAACTGTGGAACAAAGTTCCGAGTTAGAAAAAGTATTTCAAATTGGGAAAGTCAATTGGTTGAATGTTCATGGTTTGAATGATTTCAATAAAATTCAAGATATTGGTGTTTTTTTTGAAATAGATCATTTCATGTTAAGTGATATTTTGAATACAACCAAGAGAACAAAATTGGATGAATATCATAACATATTGTTTTTTAGCATAAAATCATTGTTGCCAGATGAATCTTCTGATACCATCAATTCGGAACAAATTAGTTTTTTGTTGAAAAAGGATGTTTTGATTTCATTTCAGGAAAAAAAGAGTCATTTTTTTACACATATCAGAGAGCGAATTCGATCACATTCGGGTATAGTGAGAGAAAAGAAAGCAGATTATTTGTTGTATTTAATGCTTGATTCTGTGATGGAAAATTTTTATATTTCTATAGAAAATGAAGAAGATAAAGTTGAAGAATTGATAAATAGATCTAAAACAAGTACAGATCCTAAAATACTTGAAGAGGTTGAAAAACATAGAGATAACTTTAATTTTTTGAAACGTTCCATTATTCCGCTTCGTGATTCTTTGTACGATATAAAAAGCATTCGTGAAGATGAAATTTTTCAAGAAATTCAAGATAAAAATTATACATTTTTTGATCGATTACATCAAAAAGCATTGGAGTTATTGGAGCAAATTGAATATGATTTAACGACCATTGAAAGTGTATCCAATTTTTATTTTTCGACTCAAAACCATAAAATGAATGCGGTTATGAAAACCTTGACCGTTGTTTCTGTATTTTTTATGCCCTTAACTTTTATTGTTGGGGTTTACGGAATGAATTTTGACAACATGCCCGAACTTCACTGGAAGTATGGATATTTTGTCATTTGGGGGTTTATGCTACTGTTATTGGCAGGAATGATTTTTTATTTTAAAAAGAAAAAATGGTTTTAGTCATCAATAGTTTCAACGATTTCGTCATCATGATGTTGTTTTAAAATAATTTTCAAATAAATAAAACCAATTGATCCAGCTATTAGCGAAGCAATTAAAATCATGATTTTTGAATTATTTATTATTTCATTATCTGAAAAAGCCAATAAACTTATAAAAATGGACATGGTAAATCCGATGCCGCCCAAAAAACCTGCGCCTAAAATTGATTTCCACTCACAGCCTTCAGGAAGTACACCCATTTTTAATTTTACAGAAATATAACTAAAAAGCATGATTCCGATTGGTTTTCCAAAGATTAACCCCAAGGCAATTCCGATGGTGTATTTCTGAGAAAGTCCGTTTAATAAATCGGGTTGAAAAACGATTGCAGTATTTGCTAAAGCAAAAATCGGTAGGATAACATATGCTACCGGAATGTGTAAAAAATGTTGTAATAAAATTGATGGCGATTTTTTGTCACCTGCGCTAAATGGCATTGCAAAAGCAAGTAAAACTCCCGTTATTGTTGCATGCACACCCGAATGTAACATAAAATACCACATAAAAAATCCTAAAATTAAATATGGAATCATGTTGTGAACTTTTGCTCGGTTAAGGACTAACATACTTCCAAAAAGACCCATAGCAATGCCTAAATTTCCCCAAAAAACCTGCTCCGTATAGAAAAAGGCAATTACTAGAATAGCGCCCAAATCATCAATAACTGCTAATGCCGTTAAAAATATTTTTAAAGAAGTGGGAACTTTATTACCTAATAATGATAAAATACCCAATGCAAAAGCGATGTCTGTAGCCATTGGAATTCCGGCGCCAGATTGAGTAGGGGAGCCCCAATTTACTGATAAATAAATGATTGCGGGAATTATCATGCCGCCTAGTGCTGCAGAAATTGGAAGGAGTGCATTTTTAATATTTGACAATTCACCATTATAAATTTCACGTTCCAACTCCAAACCAATGAGTAAAAAAAAGATGGTCATCAATCCATCATTAATCCAATATTCAAGAGGTTGGTTTGCAAACGTTTGGTGCCAAAAATGAACATAACCTTCACTGTAAGATGAATTTGCTAAAAACAATGAAACGGCTGTACAAATCAAAAGTAAAATGCCTCCTGATTTTTCGCTATGAAAAAAGTGATTGAATATTTTAGTAATTTTCATCTTATTGGTTTGATGTAAATTTACAAATTATAGTTGTTAAAAAATATTTTTATATAATTATAGGATAGTATTGTTTAATATTTTACTTTTGTTATGAATTCATAATTTCCGGAAAACATGTTTGATTTTTCACAGTATTTAGGTTTTTTAGCTTTTTTAACCATTTTAACTATAGGATTTTGGTTAATGATTTTTTTAGTTCATTTTGTATTTTACTGGATAGGTGGTGCATTATTTGAATTATACAAAGAGAAAAAAGCTCTAAAAGCATTAGAACAAGCTTCATAAGTTTGTTACTAAAAAATAAAAGAGGTTCACAAACGTGAACCTCTTTTTTATTTGGGTAAAAAAGGATGTTTTTTAAATCGAGATGTTTATATTGTAGAATGCGGAGCGGGGTTTTATTTTTTTGGTATTCGTTGATTATAATTTATTGCTCTGCCTTCGGCCGCAGAAAAACTCTAGCTTTTGTTGCAGTGTTTTTTTTAATCAACAATTTCAAATGTTTTATTAAATTTTCGTTTCTGTTTTCTATTTTGCCATTTTATTTTAATTCGCTAAAATACAGAAATCAAAATAATGACCACGCTCCGCAAAGTCGGAAGACTTTGCGGAATATTTGATATGTTCTATTTTTCATTTGTTATCATTGTAACTCTTTCTCTTTATTTATTTTACCTCAAAGTCAGTAGACTTTGCGGAGCGGGGGTTTTATTTGATGGAATTAACTGTTGAGAGATTCCTACGGAATGACAACTTTGTCAATTTCAAAAATCAATTTTTTTAACCACAAATTTACTTCGTCTGTTCGCTTTGCTCGAGTCACAAATTAACACAAATTTGAGATTCTGAAAACTGTGACTGACAACTGCGACTGACAACTCAATAAATTCCAACTGAAAAACAACTCCTCAAATGTAGCCCCGATTGAGCCGATATCCTCCTGAAGTCCCGAAGGGCAAAGGAGATAAAGGCGAAAGCGGGACAAGTTGTCCTTTGAAATCTATTTGTGTGCTTCTAAAAAAAATATAAAAATAGTGAAGGATATTTGGGGTTAAAATTCACCTCCGCCACCTTCGTTGTCTTGGTTTATTTTTTTGATAGGTTTTTCTTTTTCGTTTTTAACTTTATTGAATCGGTAGGTGAATGAAAGTGTAAATTGTCTTACGCGCCATTGCATTTCTGCGTGGGTATCAACAATTCCTGGTAAATAACTGTCCATAATTCTTTTTCTTGAATTGAAAACATCACTGATGTTGAATGAAACGGTTGCTTTTTCTTTTAGAATATCTTTACTAAAAGCTAGATTCATTCCGAATACACCGCCAACCTTGCCTTGAGCATTGTTTTGAGCTCCGTTGTAAGTTACATTGGTTTGCCAGTCAATTTTGTTTGGGAAGGTAATTTTGGACGTTAATCTGGTGGACCAAGAATTTGCTTTGTTATCAAAATTTTGATTGATGGTGGTTCCTGCAAAATTTATGTAGGTGTAATCGCCTTGTGTTTCTACTTTGAAAAAATTGAAATTACTGTTCAATTTCCACCATTTTACAGGTGCGTAGTTCAAGGTAAATTCAAACCCAAGCCTGTATTCTGTAGCTAAATTGATGGGTGACATTTTGATAACTGGAAGTCCGTTTACAAAGGTACCAGTTTCCGATCTTACGAATTGAAATGAATCGGTTGTTTTGTTTACATACAAAGAGGTGTTGAAAGTTAATTTTCCGAATTTGTTCAAATAACCAAAATCCAATGCATCCGTAAAAGCTGGATTTAATTGCGGGTTTCCAACAAAAATATTGGTGTTACTTGATAAATTGTTGAAGGGGTTTATTTGTCTTCCTCTTGGACGTTGGATTCTTTTGCTATAACTTATAGATCCACTACTTTTATCGGATAATTGATAGGTAAAAAAGGCGCTTGGGAAAAAATTATTGTACTTTCTTGTGTTGAAATCATTGGTTGCTAATTGATTGATTTGAATATTCGAATCTTCAAATCGCAAACCAAAAAGCATCGATAATTTATTAATTTTGGTTCCATATTGCGTGTATAATGCATTGACACGCTCAATGTATTCTAGAACATTGGTAAAGTTTGGGTTGTTTACGCCGTCGTTAACCACTTTATAATCAGTAACTAATTTCAAATTATCGCCACGGTAACCTGCTTCAAATTGATTGTCCTTTCCAAAAGGAAGAACATAATCTGTTTGAATTAAAATTCTATCTTGCTTTTGAAAGCTAAAGGTGTTGTCTGTTTTTAATACAGATGAAATATCGGTTTTATCTGTGATATAGGCAACATTATCATCGTTGTTACTTGAAACATTACCGTCAATGGTTAATTTATGACCTTGTTTTTTGAAAAGTTTGGTAAAATTGGTGGTGTATTCCACATTTTTACTTTTTCCGTCTTCGTTGTTCAAACGATTTCTGGTGTAATTGTAATTTAAATTCAAATCATAATTGTACTGAAAAACATCGTCAATATTGTTGTTGATGCTGTTTCTGTAATTGATTGAGTTTGTCCAAGAAGCCGTTTCCGTGATATTCCATTCGATCCCAAAATTACCATTATATCCTTTTCCTAAACGTTGGTTCGTTCTTTTTTCAAACATATAATTTTTGGTAGAATTATCAGGATTTAAATATTTTGAATCAACAAATGCATTTCCGGGATTGTTTCTGTAACTATAACCTTGAGTGGTAAAAAAGTTTACTTTTTTTGTTTTGTAATTTAATGTTCCGCTTAGACCATTGTTTTTAGGATAACCAGTAGTTGCAATAATGGTACCGTTTAAACCCTTATTTTTACCTTTTTTTAAGATGATATTAAGTAATCCGCCGCCACCTTCCGCGTCATATCTGGCAGATGGATTGGTAACAACTTCCACTTTATCAATCGCGTCAGCAGGAATCATTCGCAGCGCTTCTGTAATATTAATCGCATTGGAAGGTTTGCCATCAATAAGAATTCTTACATTCTCATTTCCTCTAAGGCTAACCGTTCCCTCTGCATCAACAGCCACTGAAGGAATGTTGTCCAAAATATCGCTTACTGTTCCACCTTTCACCATAATATCTTGACCGACAGTATATACTTTTTTATCCAGTTTTATGTCGATGGTCGTTTTTTCTGATCTAACAATCACTTCATTTAGTTGGGTTGAATCATCTACAAGTTCAATTTTTCCAAGATTTGTAGATTGAGTAAGTTTTTTTTGATTCATCTCTAAAGGTTTAAAAGAAATGAATTCCGCTTTTATATTATAAGTTCCGGGAGTAACATCAATACTAAATTCTCCTTTAGCATCTGTAATACCTCCTGTTGTTAATTTTGAATTTTCAACGTTTACAAAAGCAATAGTGGCATATTCAAGCGGTTGATTACTTGTTTTATCAATTATTTTTCCGCTGATTTTAATTTTTTTTGTTTGTACAATTTCTTGAGAATAATTTAAAAAACTATTCAAAAGTAGTATTGCTGTTGCAAAATATTTAATATTTTTCATGAAAATGCTGTTAATTATAGGTTGAATGTGAGATTGCAAATTTAAACAATCGTTTAATCTTGAAATCATAATTGTATGTTAAAAAAAGGTTATAGAATGGTATTGATTCGCTCCAATGGTCTTGCAATAACTGCTTTGTCTCCATTTACTGCAATAGGTCTTTCAATTAAAATTGGATTTTGAACCATAACTTCAATTAGTGTGTCGTTGTTTAATGGCTTGTTTTTGAATTGCTCCATCCAAATTTTTTCTTTTTTCCGAATCAATTCAATGGGTTCTATGTTTAGTTTTTGTAACAATTCAGAGAGACTTTTATGATTGAAAGGGGCTTCAAGATATTTAATAATTTCATATATTTCGCCTGAAGCTTCCATAAAAGCGACACATTCTCTTGATTTTCCGCATCTTGGATTATGATATATTGAGATCATATTTTTTTTACAAATAACGTAAAATTTGAATAAAAAAATGTACATTGTACCATTATAATTAAAAGGCACATTTATGTTTTTGGAACAAGGAATCAAACCGAATAATTTTTTCGGAAAATATTTGTTGGGTATTTTCATCATCTTTTTTGCATATCAATTGGGGTCAATCCCTTTAATTTTGGTTGGTCTTGTTAATTCAATGAAAAGTAAAAAAAATGTTTTTACTCCAGATGATATTTTAAAATCAATGGATCCTAATTTGTCCCTTTTTCTGATGTTGATTTTGTTTGTGTTTGCAGCTATTGCTATTTATTTGGTGATAAAATATCTTCATCAACAAACAATTTTATCGGTAACAACAAGTCGCACGAAGGTTGATTACAAAAGAGTATTTTTTAGTTTTTCAGTTTGGGGACTTATTTCAGTGGCATCTGTTTTGTATATGTATTTTATGCCAAATACTGAGTTGGTTGTACAATTTCAACCAGTCAAATTTGCAATATTATGCGTCATTGTCCTACTTATGATTCCCATCCAAACAAGCGCCGAAGAATATGTTTTTAGAGGTTATTTGATGCAAGGTGTTGCAGGTTTGGCCAAAAACAGGTGGTTACCTTTAGTTATTACTTCATTCGGTTTTGGATTAATGCATATTGCAAATCCTGAAGTTACCAAAATGGGCTATTTCATTCTAGTTTATTATATTGGTACTGGTTTTTTTCTTGGTATTATAACACTAATGGACGAAGGAATGGAGTTGGCTTTGGGCTTTCATGCAGCTAATAACATTGTAGGAGCATTGCTTGTGTCTTCTGATTTTGGCGTTTTTCAAACCTATGCTATTTTCAAAGATAATTCAATACCTACTGCAGGTTTTGAAACCATAATAATTCCTGTTTTTATTCTTTTTCCAATGTTGTTATTTATTTTTTCAAGAAAATATGGGTGGACAAATTGGCAAGAAAAATTAACAGGAAAAATACTAATTTCTAATTCCAAAAAATCATGATAAATCCAACGTATGAAAATGTTCATAATCAATTCAAATTAAATGGTTTTCACCTAAATAAAGAAGATCTTATTAGGGTTGCTTATAGTTTTATAAAAGAAGGCGCTGCTTTTGAAAAACCAGTTGGTAATTTTATTTATGATTGGTTTGATCAAAATTCATTCATCAAATTAAAAACTTCGGGATCTACAGGTGAACCCAAAATGATTCGGATGGAAAAACAAGCTCTTGTAAATTCAGCATTAGCTACAGGAGATTATTTTAATTTGCATTCAGGAAACAAGGCCTTACTTTGTTTGCCTATGGATTATATTGCAGGAAAAATGATGTTTGTGAGGGCGCTTATTCTTGGTTTGGATTTGGATTTTATCGAACCAACTTCGCAACCCTTACTATACAATGACACCAAATATGATTTTGCAGCTATGGTGCCCATGCAAGCTCAAAATTCTATGGATAAATTAACTCAAATTAAAAAGTTAATTATTGGTGGAACCAGGATTGATTTAAAATTGCAGAATGAATTGATTAAAATTCCCATTCAGATTTTTGAAACCTACGGCATGACTGAAACCTGCTCTCATATTGCTACAAGAGAAATGGGATCAGAATTTTTTAATGCGTTGCCAAATATTGCATTTGATATCGATGACAGAAATTGTTTAATAATAGATGCCCCTCATGTTTCATCTGAAAAAATAATAACAAACGACATCGTTGAGTTAGTAAACAATCAACAATTTATTTTGAAAGGCAGAATAGATAATGTCATAAACAGTGGCGGCGTGAAGCTTTCTCCCGAAGAAATTGAAGCAAAATTAAGTCCGTTTTTATCTAATAGATTTTATATTACATCCATTTCAGATGACACTTTAGGACAAAAAGTTGCTTTAGTAATAGAATCAGACCACATTGAAATAGAGGCATCCATTTTTGACGGTTTATCAAAATATGAAAAACCAAATCAAATCATTTTTAAATCAAAATTTGACGAAACGGAATCAGGTAAAATAATCCGAAATTAAATCTATTCGGTTCGTTTTACTTTCACATAAAATAGATTATCTGCTACGTTTATTTGATCTAATTTTTTAATTTTAAAATCAGATTTTTTCCAAGTTGTGGTAGGATTTATTCTGATTTTTTTATCAGCATTTGAAATATCTACAGGCATATCAAAATTGGTTTCCGTTGCATTCCATTTGTATTCCAAATGTTTGTTTGAAATGCGTAATTCCAATTCTGGTATGGATGTAGTTCTTAAATATTGATAAAAAACAGTGGTAAAATCAAGTCCTGTTTCTTTATTAAAAAATTGTAAAACTGTTTCAGTATCAATAATTTTGTGTCGGTACGTTTCGGAGTATTTTAATAATAAATCCCACCATTTTTGGTCATTATTAATAATGTTTCTAATGGTATGAAGCATCAAAGCTCCCTTCGGATACATATCGCCCGAGCCTTCATTATTCACTCCAAAATTACCAATAATTGGTTTGTCATTATCTACATTCGCTTTGAGTCCGTTTATGTAAGAAGTTGCTTTTTCAGATCCAAAATTACATTCTAAAAACACTACTTCAGTATACATTGTAAACCCTTCATGAATCCACATATCTGCAATATCCTTAGAAGTTATACTGTTACCAAACCATTCGTGCCCACTTTCATGAACAATAATATAATCAAACAATAACCCAATGCCAGTTCTCGACAAATCAGAACCCAAATATCCTTTTTTGTATTTGTTTCCATAGGCAACTGCACTTTGATGTTCCATACCTAAATAAGGTGTGTCAACCAATTTATAACCATCATTTGCAAACGGATAGGTTCCAAATTTCGATTGAAAACAATTCAACATAGGTTTTACATCTTCGCCAAAATGTTTTTTGGCAATTTCTTCATTTTCTTTCAACACATAATAATCTAAATCCAACCCATTCAATTCATCATGAATATGCGCATAATCAGCAATATTAAGCGTAATATCATACGTATTTATTGGATTTTTCACTTCCCAATCCCAACGAGTATAACCATTTTTTAAATCCTCAGATCCCAAAAACCGTCCATTAGAAACATTCATCAATCCATTTGGTACAGCCACTTTTATAGAAGCTCCATAATTAGGTTCGTCACTTTGCGAATCTTTCACCGGATACCACAAACTAGCTCCCGTTCCTTGCACTGCAACACCCACCCAAGGCTTGCCCGATGCGTCTTTTTTAAACACAAATCCACCATCCCAAGGCGCATTTTTTGCAATAATTGGTTTGCCAGAATAGTAAAAATGAATCGATTCATTAGACCCTTTTTTTAGTTCTGTAGGAAAATTAATGAAAACAGCGTTGTATTCTCTTTGAAAACTAAGTTTTGATTTTTGAAACACAATCGAATCCACTTGCATGTTTTTGAACAAATCAATTTGAATTTTTTGTGTAGGATCAACTACTTCAAATTCAATTTTATTAAAACCAGAAATATATCTATTTACAATATCAACCTTAATATTCAAATCATATCGAAGTACATCAAAACAAGTTCGTTCTTTAGGCAATCCACCTTGCAAAGAATCTTTTCTTGTGAAATTTTGTTGCGCATTTATTGATTGAAAGCTGATTAATAAGATTAAAAATAAGTGGTATTTTTTCATGATTTTAAATGTTTTTTTTGATACAATACGATATTTTGGTCATTTTTTTTATATTTTTTTTGAAGCACACAATCTCATTCCAGATGCAATTTTGTCCCGCTTTCGCCTTTATCTCCTTTGCCCTACGGGACTTCAGGAGGATATCGGCTCTATCGGGGCTAAAAATGAAAAGTAGATTTTTAGTTCACTTTTAGTACAATTACACATTTTAATTATTCTATTCCAAAAACTTACTTACACCTGAATCACACCCAAGTTAAATTTTCTCTCAATAGGAGCGTGGTTGGCAGCTTCAATTCCCATAGAAATCCAGGTTCGAGTGTCCAGCGGATCAATGATTCCATCCGTCCAAAGTCGAGCTGCTGCATAATATGGAGAAACTTGTTCGTCATATTTGGCTTTTATTTTTTCAAATAATTCTTTTTCTTTCACTTCATCAACCACTTCTCCTTTTGCTTTAAGTGACGAAGCTTCAATTTGAGCCAACACTTTGGCAGCTTGTGTTCCGCCCATCACTGCAAGTTCGGCACTTGGCCAAGCTACAATCAATCGAGGGTCGTATGCTTTTCCGCACATAGCATAATTTCCAGCCCCATAAGAATTCCCAATGATAATAGTGAATTTTGGCACCACGCTATTTGCCACAGCATTTACCATTTTGGCACCGTCTTTAATGATTCCGCCATGTTCCGACTTGCTGCCGACCATAAATCCGGTTACATCTTGTAAAAATACCAACGGAATTTTCTTCTGATTGCAATTAGCAATAAATCGAGTCGCTTTATCAGCAGACTCTGAATAGATTACACCTCCAAATTGAATTTCTCCTTTTTTAGTTTTAGATACCGTTCGTTGGTTGGCAACAATTCCAACTGCCCATCCATCAATGCGAGCATAACAAGTGATTATCGATTTTCCGTAATCTTCTTTGTACATATCCATTTCAGAATTGTCAACCAATCGTTTGATAATTTCAATCATATCATATTGATCAGCTCTTGATTTGGGTAAAATACCATAAATATCTGCTTCTTTCAAAGCAGGTTTTTGTGATACAACTTTATTAAAACCAGCTTTTTCATAATCGCCAATTTTTCCTACAATACTTTTAATTCGATCCAATGCATCTTTGTCATCTTTCGCTTTATAATCAGTCACTCCCGAAATTTCGCAATGCGTAGTTGCTCCTCCAAGGGTTTCATTATCAATATTTTCGCCAATAGCAGCTTTCACCAAATAACTTCCTGCCAAGAAAATACTTCCTGTTTTATCAACAATCATGGCTTCATCACTCATAATGGGCAAATAAGCGCCTCCAGCCACACAACTTCCCATAACGGCAGCAATTTGGGTAATTCCCATGCTACTCATGATGGCGTTGTTTCTAAAAATGCGTCCAAAATGTTCCTTATCTGGGAAAATTTCATCTTGTAAAGGCAAGTAAACTCCAGCCGAATCGACTAGATATATAATAGGTAGTTTATTTTCCATTGCAATTTCTTGCGCTCTCAAATTTTTCTTTCCAGTAATAGGAAACCAAGCACCCGCTTTTACCGTTGCATCATTTGCCACGACAATACATTGTTTTCCTTTAATATATCCCATTTTTAAAACCACACCTCCAGACGGACATCCGCCATGTTCTGCATACATTCCTTCTCCAACAAAACCACCAATTTCAATACATTTTGATTTTGGGTCTAATAAATAATCAATTCGTTCCCGTGCAGTCATTTTACCTTCTGCATGAAGTTTTTCAATACGTTTTTCTCCGCCTCCTAATTTTACTTTCGCAAAACGATGTTTCATGTCGGATATCAATAGTTTGTTGTGATCTTCGTTTTTATTGAAGTTTATGTCCATAAAATGATTGTAAATTAAATAATTTTTTTAATATTGGATAAAATTACAAAAACGATTTATATTTAATTGAATAATTTAATTTCAAATGTATTTTTTTACAAATTAATATTCTGTTAACATAAGAAATCTAAATTTGCAATTATTAATAATTTTCAAAAACCAAATAAATATGACTTTAAATAATATTTTTCAATTTTTAGTTCCAAAAGACAAGAAATTTTTTCCATTATTCGATCAAGCTACAGCCAATTTGATACTTTTGGCTGAAACATTAAATGAAGCAGTAGGTGAACCAAATGATAAAAGAGATGATTATTTTAAAAAAATCGAAGATCTTGAATTATTAATTGAAGATATTACTCATAATACAAATTTAGAATTAAGCAAAAATTTCATTACTCCTTTTGACAGAGAAGATATTCATTCGTTGATAACTTCTTTAAATAATGTTGCCGATTATATGCAAGGTGGTGCTAGCAGAATGCGAATGTACCAAGTTGAAAAAATCACAAAATCTATTAGAAAATTGACTGAAATTAATTTAGAAGCCTGTCAATTAATTCGTTTTGCGGTTTTAGAATTAAGAGAAATGAAAAAAATATCTGATATTACTGATGCTTGTAAAAAAATCAATAAGTTAGAAGCTAAAGCTGATGCCGTTTTTGATAAAGCTGTTGCTGATATTTTTGAAAATGAGACAGATGCAAAAAACATTATTAAATATAAAGAAGTTTTGTCTGCATTAGAAACTGCATCAGATAAATGCAAAATTGTTGCAAATATTATCGAACAAATAGCTGTTAAACATTCATAATTGTAATTTTTTCTTTATATTATGGATTTTACTTTACTAATTTTAATAATCGTACTGTCGTTGATATTTGATTATATCAATGGTTTTCACGATGCCGCAAACTCTATTGCAACTATTGTAGCCACAAAAGTTCTTTCTCCGTTTCAAGCGGTAATGTGGGCGGCATTTTTTAATTTTTTAGCTTTTTGGGTTTTCGGTTTCGGAGTAGCAGATACCGTTGCAAAAACTGCAAAGACTGAAAATATAAATTTAACAGTGATACTTTCGGGTGTGATTGCTGCCATTGTTTGGAATTTAATTACGTGGTGGAAAGGGATTCCTTCGTCATCTTCACATACTTTAATTGGAGGTTTTGCTGGAGCAGCTATTGCTCATTCAGGTTTTACCGTTGTTAATTGGTACAAACCAAGCACAGACGGACATTTACCATCTGGCGTATTGATAGTGATTGCCTTTATTTTCTTGGCTCCATTATTGGGATTGATTATTTCGTACTTTATATCATTGTGGTTGATGTATTCATCAAAGAAGAATATATATCCTAAAATATTGACTTTAGTTTTAATGTCTTTGGCGGTTTATTTTTTATATTCTGTTTTGGTTTTTGATATAAAAAAACCTCGTTTTGAAAATCATGTTTTATCCATTTTAGCAGAACCAGCAAACATTAAATGGTTTTTAGTTGCCATTATATTTTTTAGTATTGCCATTTTTAATTTGCTTTTTAGTTATTTTTCAACATCAAGATCTGAGAAAATTTTGAGAAAAATGCAATTAATTTCTTCTGCTTCCTTTAGTTTAGGACACGGTGGAAATGATTCTCAAAAGGTAATGGGTATTATTGCAGCAGCCGTTTTGGTATACACAAACACGGCACACATTACTAACGCCGATTTACCGTCTTGGTTAGATGTAAATATGGAAACCGGACAAATTCCAGATTGGATTCCTTTGGCTTGTTATTCAGCAATTGCCATTGGGACACTTAGCGGTGGATGGAAAATTGTAAAAACTATGGGTTCTAAAATAACTAAAGTAACCGCTTTTGAAGGGGTTGTAGCTGAATCTGCGGGTGCTTTGACTTTATTTATGACGGAACACTTTAAAATACCTGTTTCCACCACACATACTATTACGGGTTCTATCATTGGAGTTGGAATCACTAAAAGGATTTCGGCGGTAAGATGGGGTGTAACTGTCAAATTATTATGGGCTTGGATTATTACCATACCAATATCAGCATTAATTGCTGCAATTGTGTATTACGTTCTTTCAATATTTATAAAATGAAACTCGAATTTTAGTTACAATATCATACACTAACCCATCAAATTGATGGGTTTTTTTATGATTAAATACCTTCCATTTGTTTTGAATATCATTTTAAAAAATTATATTTTTACATTTTTAATTATAAAGCCCCACTTTAATGAAATTAAAATTTATTTTAGGAATTATTTTATGTTGTTCCTTTTTTTCGATGCAGTCCCAAACCTATGTTTTCGGATCGTTGATAGGAAACCCTATCAATGCAACTGGCTGGAATGTATCTGGAAATGCTTATGTAAACGGATCACAAATTAATATTACCAATCCTTATGAAAATCAAAGTGGTTCGATATTTTATCAAACCCCAATTAATATTGGCGCATGTAATAAATGGCGCGTAGATTTTGATTTTAGAATCTTTGATGGATCTGCAGCAGATGGATTGGCTTTTTGTTTCTTAACAAATTACCCAACTGGATTTGTGAATGGTGGTGGAGTTGGTATTCCAGGGAGTACAAATGGTCTTAAAATTGTTTTTGATACCTATAACAATGGATGTGGGGCAAAGCCTGAAATACAAATTTTTAACGGCGCAGGTTATGATGAATGTAGTTCAAATGTAATATCAAGACAAGGAAATCTTCCTTTTTTAAGAAGTAATAATTTTCAGCCTGCAAGTATTATTTATGATAATGGTAATATAACAGTTGAAGTTAACGGAACAACTTATCTGACGGCCTTTGTAACGATAAATTACTCTGGTTATATGGGTTTTACTGCTAGTACTGGTGGATTGAATGATACACATTCTATTAAAAATGTGATGATATATACAAATCAAGCAGCTTCTTCGGCTGGAAATGATGCAGTAACATGTGTTGATGTTCCTATTCAAATTGGTTCTACACCCAATCCTTTATATACCTATTCATGGAGTCCAATTTTTGGATTGAGTGATCCAAATATTGCAAATCCAACTTTTACAAGATCATTTGCTGGAGATTATACTTATACCGTTTCTACATCATTTGCGTCAACTCCAAATTTATGCCCATCTATTGATTTAATTACGGTTACAATTCCAACGCTTCAAGCATTTAGTTTGGGAGCTGATGTTGCAATTTGTGCATCATCTTCAAAAGTTTTAACCGCTACTACATCCGCAACGGGTAATCCAATTTTATCCTATTCGTGGTCTAATGATCAAGATGCTACTATTTTAACTGGAAATTCTATTACTGTTTCTCCAACACAATCTACTAATTATTTTGTTACAGCTACCCATTTGAGTGGATGTACTTCAACAGATGAAATTTTTGTTGAAATTATACCTATAGTAAACCCAGAATTTACTCAAATTGAACCAATTTGTGAAGGAGAAACCTTGAATGCCATAACTACTGTTTCTGACAATGGAATTACGGGCACTTGGTTACCTTCATTAAACAATATGACTACAACAAATTATATTTTTACTCCAGATGCCAATCAATGTGCTACAAATGGTTCGATGACTATAACGATTAATCAAAAAATCACACCAGTATTTACTCAAGTAGCTCCGATTTGTGCAGGTGATACTTTGGATGATTTAAATACCGTTTCTGAAAATGGTATTGATGGCAGTTGGTCTCCTCCAATGAATAACAACGACACAACCAATTATATTTTCACGCCAGATACTGGGGTTTGTGCAACTGCTACCAACATGTCAATAACTGTAAATCCAATTGTTACTCCTGTATTCACACAAGTTAATGCGGTTTGTTATGGTGCAACAATCAATTCTTTACCATTAGTTTCAAATAATACTATTTCAGGAAGTTGGTCTCCTGATTTGGATAATACAACAACAACTAATTATATTTTTGCACCAGATTCAGGACAATGTGCCATTGATTCTGAAATGTTAATTACAGTAATTCCAAATGAGTTACCAAATTTCACTCAAGTGGAACCAATTTGTGAGGGTACAATTTTAAATCCTTTACCCACAATTTCCGAAAATGGTTTTTCCGGAACATGGTCACCACAATTAGATAATACAACTACTAATGAATATACATTTACACCTAACACTGGAGAATGTGCAGATACCGCTACAATGACTATTACGGTATATCCAAATGGTTCCGAACCCACATTTGATGTGATAACTTCTTATTGTTACGGAGAATCGATTCCAAATTTACCCAATGAATCTTTAGAAGGAGTTTTTGGTAGTTGGACACCTTCATCTGTAAATAATTTAGCAACCACAAATTACACTTTTACCCCAACTGCTGGTCTATGTTTTAATCCTGCCACTATTGAAATAGTAATTAATCAAAAAATAACCCCTGTTTTTACACAAATACCCCCAATTTGTTACGGAACAACATTCGTAGCAAACATACCAAATCTATCAAATAATGGATATTATGGCACATGGTCACCAGCTTTAAATGTTTTACAAACAACCACTTACACTTTTACACCATGGGATAATGAATGTGCATCCGAAACTCAAATGACGATTCAAGTAGTTGATAAAGTGGTTCCACAGTTTGATTCTGTGGCACCCATCTGTATTGGCGGTTCAATTAATAATTTGTCAACAACATCAAATGACGGATTTATTGGAACATGGTCGCCACCAATCAATAATTTGTTGACAACCACCTACACTTTTAATCCATTATATAATCAATGTGCCTATGAACGAACTTTGACGATTGGAGTTACTGATTTGATACAACCAGTTTTTTCTGAGGTGCAACCAGTTTGCAGTGGCGCTGCACTATCAGATTTACCAACTGTTTCTAATAACGGCATTGCAGGATCTTGGTTTCCAAATATCAACTCGGTTCAATCTACAGCCTATTTATTTACTCCAACAACTGGTCAATGTGCTTCAAATACTACACTCGATGTAGAGATTCTACCCAATTCAATTCTTCCTGAATTTGATTTAATTGCTCCAATTTGCAACGGAACGCCACTTCCAAATCTAATCACAACTTCAAACAATGGAATTTTGGGAAGTTGGAGTCCGGCGTTGAACAATTTGCAAACTACTACGTACACCTTTACTCCTCAAACAGCTCAATGTGCCCAAACAACACAACTAAGTATTGAAATATTGCCCAAAAAAGTGCCCGTTTTTACTCAGGTTACACCAATTTGTCAAGGTCAAAATTTTATGCCATTGCCTTTAATTTCAAATAATGGAATTTCAGGTACTTGGAGTCCAACATTAAATAATCTAGTTTCTAATAATTATATTTTCACACCAAATAATGGTGAATGTGCAGTTACTTCACAGATGAATTTAACAGTACATTTAAATCCTGAAGTTTTATTATCTGATGGAACAATTTGTAAAAGCATTGATTCGGGAACTATTACAAAAGGGTTTGTTATGGATACAGATTTAAATCCATATCAAAACACAATCCATTGGTATTATAACACCGTTTTTATAAATGGAGTATATACAAGTACTTACAATACTAATATTGCTGGAGATTATTACGTGGAGGTAACAGATAATGCGACGGGTTGTTCAGCAATTTCAAATACAGTTTCTGTCATTGAAAAAGAGTATTCAGCATTGTTCACAACTGAAACGACCGATTTTTTTAATTCAAACCCAAGTATTCTCATACTTTCAAGCAATGTTGAAGGATCCATTTGGTATCAATTAGATGCAGGTCCGTATCAATTATCTAATCAGTTTTTGGATGTTTCCAATGGACAGCACATCATTACAATTATGGATGATGAAGGATGTTTGTTTGAAACCATTGGCGCACGGATTTTTAACTATCCTAAATTTTTTACACCTAATGGTGATGGAATTAATGAATTTTGGAACGTTTTAGATGCGAGACTGATTCCTAATTTTAGTGCTGTAATTTTTGATAGAAGCGGAAAGTTCATCTACAATTTATGGCCTTATTCACAAGGATGGGACGGAACTTATTTAGGAAATAAATTACCTTCAGATGATTATTGGTTTATTATTTATTACACTGAAAATGGTTTAGAAAAAACACATCGATCTCATTTTACCTTAAAGCGATAAAATACAAAAGCCACTCTGGAGCGAGTGGCTATTGAAGTGAGGTGTAACTTCCTTTCGGAATCCTCGATGCAAAGATATCTTTTTTAATTGACAATTAATAATTAATAATTGATAATAATCAATTGGCGGATTCAATTATCCATTATCCATTATCAATTGTTAATTATTTTTTGCCCCATCATCATCAGGTAAGCTTTTAGAAATGAGTCTATTTGACCGTTCATTACTCCATCAACATCACTTGTTTCAAATCCGGTTCTAACGTCTTTTACTAATTTATACGGATGCATCACATAATTTCTAATTTGGGATCCCCACTCAATTTTCATTTTATTGGCTTCTATTTCGTCTCGAAGTGCTTGCTTTTTCTTCAATTCAATTTCATACAATTGCGATTTAAGTAATTGCATTGCTTTGGTTTTATTGTCTAATTGCGAACGCGTTTCAGAATTTTCAATAATGATTCCAGTAGGATGGTGACGTAATCGAACAGCTGTTTCAACTTTATTTACATTTTGACCACCAGCACCGCTAGATCGCATGGTTTCCCAAGAAATATCGGAAGGGTTGATATCTATAATAATTGAATCATCAGCCAATGGATATACATAAACGGAAGCAAAAGAAGTATGTCTTTTGGCATTGCTATCAAAAGGAGAAATACGCACTAAACGATGCACGCCATTTTCGCCTTTTAAATATCCAAATGAAAAATCACCTTCAAATTCGAGCGTCACGGTTTTTATACCCGCAGATTCTCCTTTTTGAAAGTTGAGTTCCTTTATCTTATAACCTTGCTTTTCGCCCCACATGATGTACATACGCATCAGCATTTCTGCCCAATCGCAACTTTCTGTACCGCCAGCACCTGCCGTAATTTGAAGTACCGCGCTCATGCTATCGCCTTCATCAGAAAGCATGTTTCTGAATTCGATGTCTTCAATGAATGTATTTGTAAGTTCGAATTGGTCATCTAATTCAGATTCGGATGCTTCTCCTTCTTTGAAAAATTCATAAATGATTTGTAGTTCTTCAGATAAAGCATGGGCTTTTTCAAAATCTTCTACCCATTTCTTTTTGGATCGTAGGTTTTTAATGAGTATTTCAGCCGCCTTTGCATTGTCCCAGAAATTGGGAGCAAAGGTTTTCTCTTCTTCATTGATGATTTCTATTTGCTTGGCATCAATGTCAAAGGTACCTCCTCAACGCACCAAGACGCTCTACAATACCTTTAATTTGTTCGGTATTTGTCATAAATTAATAGTATTTTTGTGCAAATATAGTATGAAGTTTTGATTTATAGCCCTGATAGTAATGGAAATCCTTTTTTGAGGACGACTATTTTTTTCTTTTATAAAGAAGCGACGCCAGGAGCTCTTTTTATAAAATGAAAAAAAAGGAGTACTGAAAAAAGATTGAAATGGATAGCAGGAATAGCTTCAAAAAATAAGAATTTGAATTGACATGGAAATAAATTTAGTTAGTGATACAGTTACGAAGCCAACTGTTGAAATGTTACATTTTATGTTTAAGGCAGAGGTTGGAGACGATGTGTATAAACAAGATCCGACGGTGAATGAATTGGAAGATTTGGTTGCCGATTTGTTTGGTATGGAAGCAGCTTTGTTTTTTCCGAGTGGTACTATGGCCAATCAAACGGCGATAAAATTGCATACACAGCCGGGCGAACAAGTTATTTGCGATAAATATGCACACATTTATCATTATGAAGGCGGAGGTGCTTCGTTTAATAGTGGCGTTTCATGTTGTTTAGTTGATGGAAACAGAGGCATGATTACTGCAGAAATGGTAAAAAGAGCTATTAACGATCCTGAATTTTATCATGCGCCAAAAACAAGTTTGGTGAGTGTTGAAAATACTACAAATAAAGGTGGCGGCGCTTGTTATGAACTAGATGATTTGCGAAAAATCAAACAAGTTTGTGTTGACAATGATCTAAAATTTCATTTGGATGGAGCCCGAATTTGGAATGCATTGATTGCTAAAAAACAGCATCCGAAGCAGTTTGGTGAGTTGTTTGACACCATTTCAGTATGTTTATCAAAAGGACTTGGAGCTCCTATTGGATCTGTTTTGATTGGAACAAAAGCCGATATGAAACGCGCTTTGCGTATTAGAAAAATATTTGGCGGTGGTATGCGACAGTCGGGTTATTTGGCTGCAGCCGGATTGTTTGCGCTTCAAAATAATATCTCAAAATTGGAAAACGATCACAAACGAGCCAAAGAGTTAGGAGCAGTTTTATCTCGTCTTGATTGGATTGGAAAAGTAGAGCCTGTGGAAACCAATATCCTGATTTTCAGTCTAAAACAAGGATTAGATGATAAATTGGTCATAGAGAAATTACGTCAAAAAAATATTGTAATCAGCTCCATGGGGCACGGAAAACTTAGAATAGTAACCCATATGGACTATAAACAAGTCATGCATGATTATGTGTTGGATGTCTTGCAAAAATTAAGTTTTTAATAAAAAAATATACCTTTACAAATAATGTCAGAAAATAATCTACCGCCAATTGCTTCAAAGATTCCGCATGAAATTACAATTCACAATCATACTCGTATAGACGAATATTATTGGATGAACGATCGAGAAAACCCAAAGGTTATTGACTATTTGAATCAAGAAAATGAATTTTATCAAAAAGAAACGGCGCATTTGAAGAAATTTCAAAATGATTTGTTTGAAGAGATGAAATCTCGAATTAAGGAAGACGACACTTCGGTTCCTTATTTTTATAATGGTTATTTCTACATAACACGATTTGAAAAAGGAAAAGATTATCCTATTTATTCTAGAAAAAAGGAATCGTTGGAAGCAGCAGAAGAAATTATGTTTGATTGCAATCTAATGGCTGAAGGATTTACCTATTTTAATTTGTCAGGTATTTCAGTTAGTGAGGATAACAAATGGGCTAGTTTTGGGGTAGATACCGTTTCTAGACGACAATATGTAATCCAAATAAAGAATTTGGAAAACGGAGAAATTTTACCAACTAAAATAGAAAACACAACAGGAGGAGCTACATGGGCATCTGATAATTTGACCTTATTTTATTCCAGAAAAGATGAGGTTACGCTTCGTCCGGATCGAATTTTTAAACATAAATTAGGTTCCGATTCTCTTTCAGATGTTTTGGTTTTTCATGAAAAAGACGAGACTTTTGATGTTTCTGTTCATAAATCAAAATCAAAAAAATACATTATAATTGATTCAGATAGTACCTTAACTTCAGAATATCAAACCCTACTTTCTGCAACTCCAGATGCTGATTTTAAAATCTTTAACAAAAGAAAACGTGAATTAGAGTACATGATTTCTCATTATGGAGATAGTTTTTATATTTTAACAAATAAAGACGATGCTACCAATTTTAAATTGATGAAAACCCATGAGGATAATACATCATCAAAAAATTGGGTTGAGGTTATTGGTCATAGAGACGATGTTTTGCTTGAAGGTATTGATATTTTTAGCGATTATTTGGTGGTTTCAGAAAAAACAAACGGATTGAATCAAATCAATATTATTTCGTGGAATGGGGGAGAAGCTTATTATCTTCCATTCGAAATAGAAACCTATACCGCTGAAACGACCACAAACATAGATTTTGACACCGAAATTTTGCGTTACACCTATCAATCCTTAGCCACACCAAGTTCTGTGATTGATTTTAATATGCGAACCAAACAAAAAACGGTTTTAAAAGAACAAGAAGTACTTGGCGGACAGTTTGATAAGTCTAATTATATCGAAAAAAGAGAGTGGGCAAATGCAAAAGATGGCGTAAAAATTCCCATTTCGTTGGTATATCAAAAGGATGTAACTTTAGATGGTTCTAATCCTTTATTGCTTTATGCTTACGGATCCTACGGAGTTACCATAGATCCCTATTTTTCTTCCACAAGATTATCATTATTAGATAGAGGTTTCATCTATGCCATTGCTCATATTAGAGGTGGTGAAGATTTAGGACGAAGCTGGTATGAAGACGGAAAATTATTACAAAAAAGAAATACTTTTACCGATTTTATTGATTGTTCCCATTTTTTAATAGAAAATAAATACACATCAACATCGCATTTGTATGCCGAAGGCGGCTCTGCAGGCGGCTTGTTGATGGGTGCCATTGCAAATATGGCTCCCGAATTGTATAACGGAATTATTGCCCAAGTGCCTTTTGTAGATGTGGTTACAACCATGCTAGACGATACAATTCCGCTAACAACTGGAGAATATGATGAATGGGGTAATCCAAACCAAAAAGAATATTATGATTATATGTTGTCTTATTCGCCTTACGATCAAGTAAAACCGCAAGAATATCCAAATATGTATATTTCAACGGGCTTGCACGATTCACAAGTCCAATATTGGGAACCCGCAAAATGGGTGGCAAAACTAAGAAAAATGAAAACTAACGCCAAGCAACTTTTTTTAGATACCAATATGGAGGCTGGCCACGGAGGCGCATCGGGACGGTTCGAATCCTTAAAAGAAGTAGCTAAAGAATTTAGTTTTTTATTAGATTTAGAAAAAATTGAAAGCTAAAATAAAAAAAAAGTATTAAATTTGCATTCAAATGAAGTTGCTTAAATAACTTTATATATTGCTTTGACTTATTTATTATATGAAAGAAGACATAAAAGCTTACAACAATGTTTTGGAATTGATAGGGAATACACCCCTTATTAAACTAAATCGCATCACTGAAAACATGGAAGGAAACTTTTATGCCAAAGTAGAAGCCTTTAATCCAGGACATTCTTCAAAAGATAGAATTGCACTCTACATTATTGAAGAAGCAGAAAAAAAAGGAATACTAACCCCAGGCGACACCATCATTGAAACCACCTCTGGAAACACTGGTTTTAGTTTAGCAATGGTTAGTATCATTAAAGGGTATAACTGTATTTTGGCAGTAAGCTCAAAATCATCAAAAGATAAAATCGATATGCTTCGTAGCCTTGGCGCAAAAGTATATGTTTGTCCAGCACACGTTTCTGCAGATGATGACCGATCTTATTATAATGTTGCAAAACGATTACATGAAGAAACAAAAGGATCCGTTTATATCAATCAATATTTTAATCAACTAAATATTGATGCACATTACTTGTCAACTGGACCAGAAATTTGGGAACAAACTGCCGGCAAAATCACACATTTAGTGGCTTGTAGCGGAACAGGTGGAACCATTTCTGGAGTTGCAAAATACTTAAAAGAAAAGAACCCAAACATCAGAATATTAGGTGTTGATGCCTTCGGTTCGGTCTTAAAAAAATACCACGAAACCAAAGAATTTGATGCCAACGAAATTTATCCGTACCGCATTGAAGGCTTAGGAAAAAACCTAATTCCAACTGCTACAGACTTCGATTCTATCGATCATTTCATGAAAGTTACCGACGAAGAAAGTGCTCACAGCGCCAGAGAAATTGTAAAAACAGAAGGACTTTTTGTAGGTTATACCTCAGGAGCCGTTATGCAAGCCATCAAGCAATATGCAAACGAAGGCGAGTTTACTCCAGAAAGTCTTGTTGTAGGTATTTTTCCAGACCACGGATCACGTTACATGAGTAAAGTTTTTAGTGATGATTGGATGAACGAACAAGGATTTTTTGATAGCGTCAATGCTGAAGAAAGCCAAAAAGTAGAATTTATTAAATAAAATTTTCACACAAATAAAAACCAAATACCTTCAAGCAATTGAGGGTATTTTTTTTGGAAGCACACAACCCGTTTTCAAAACACGTTTTGTCCCGCTTTCGCCTTTATCTCCTTCGCCCTACGGGACTTCAGGAGGATATCGGCTCTATCGGGGCTAGACTTCACAAGTAGGTTTTCAGTTCCAAATTTATCGATTAGAAAATGAGATAATTCGACAATTAGATAATTAGAAAATGAGTTAATAAGCGAATGAGCGAATTAGAAAATTCGTAGCAAAAATTGAAATTGATTTTTGAAGTTGAAATTGATATTGACAAAGTTTTCAGTTTTCAGAATCTCAAATTTGTGTGAATTTGTGACTCGAGCAAAGCGAACAGACGAAGTAAATTTGTGTTTGAAAAAATTGATTTTTGAAATTGATATTGTTATTGAAATTGACAAAGTTTGTCATTCCGTAGGAATCTCATAAAATGATTTTACTGGTAAAAAAACCTCAATTAATAGTCGTAGTAATTAAATATTTTGTTTAAATTTGAAAAATATATACAAAAACACTAAATCTGTTTTGAAGTTATTTGCCAAATAAAATATGTTAAAAACGCTAAGACTTTCGTATATTAAATAGTTAGCGGTAAACTTTCAGGACCAACACTTTAAAAGATGAAAATTCAATTAATTATATTATCGTTATTCTTCATTTCTTGTGGAAGAGAAAATCTCGATTATCCAACAGAAATTAATCAAATTAAAGAAGTTGTATTAGAAAGACCAGACCCAAAATCTCACGGCAAGTTTGCAGAAGTAAAAAAACTAAGTCGTGAAGAAATTGCTGAGCTTTTAGAAGTTTTTAAAAATGCAAAACCATTAGGTTTAAAAAAGTTCAAAATAGATTATTGCATATATTTTTCAACAGAAAATGGAAACCAAAGAATTATGGTTAATGATAATCAAATAAAAGGTGTTGAAAATGATTATACATACCAAATTGAAAAGCCAAAGTTCTTAAGTCACTTTTAAGATAAAGCCTACCGCTAACAGCAAGAGTTTCGTTGCTGCTGAAAGCCGAGCAATGAATTGAAATCAACGAATACCAAAAAAATAAAATCAATGAGTTAAACTCCGGTTGAACAGAACCGATTACATTCACGCCCCTTATGGTTTTTTCGAAAAGTTTTTTGTTATATTTTTCAAGAGGATTTAGTTCCTCTTTTTTTGTATCTATTTTAAACCTACAAGGTTTTGGAAACCTTGCAGGTGGGAAAGCGTAATTCGTAATTTGAAATTCATAATTAAAAAAGCCCAAACGTTTGGAAAATGCCCAAAACATGGAGTTTTACCCCCGATTGAAGCGAAAATCCTTTTTGTTTTTTTTTCAAAAACAAAAAGATTGCAGCGAAAGCGGGAATATGGCTCGGAAAACGCCCGAGCCTTTTGGTTCTAATTTTTTAAAATTCCTACTTCAATCATGCAGTTTTTCATGGCTTGGTAGGTTCGTTCGATGTCGTTATCTAATCCAATAGAAAATCTTATTAAGCCATCGGTTAAGCCCATTTCTACTTGTTCCTCTGCAGGAATTTCTGAAGATGTCGAGGTTCCTGGCGCGCTGAAAAGAGTTTTGTAAAACCCTAAACTTACTGCGAGATAGCCTAAATTTTTGGCTTGCATCAGTTCCATTAACTCATTGGCTTTGACTAACGAACCCACATCGAGCGTCATCATACCTCCATAACCATATTCTTTGTTCATCATTTGGGTGAAAATGGCGTGACTTGGGTGGCTTTTTAATCCAGGATATACGGTTTTGATGCCGTCGTTTTCAAACTTTTCTGCCAAATAGTTTGCGTTGTAACTGTGCTGTTTCATTCGGATGTGCAGCGTTCGAAGGTTTTTCATGACACTTGCAGAACGAAGACTGTCCATGGTAGGACCGAGTAACATACTTGCGCCGTTGTTTACATTTTTTAAATCGTTTATGAATTCTTGCGAGGCACAAACAACACCGCCAACAGTATCGCTGCTGCCGTTGATGTATTTTGTCAAACTGTGAATTACAATGTCGGCACCCAATTTTGCGGGCGCAACAGATAGGGGCGAAAAGGTGTTGTCAACTACTAATTTTAAATTGTATTTTTTGGCGATTTTTGCTAATTGTTCAATGTCTGCCACTTCCAACAAAGGGTTACTAACGGTTTCACAATACAACACTTTGGTTGCTGGTGTAATGGCATTTTCTACCAAATCCAATTTGGTTATGTCCACAAAAGTGGTTGAAATACCAAGTCTTGGGGCAAAATTTTTAAGAAATGCATACGTTCCGCCATAAATGGTTCGGCTCGATACAACGTTATCGCCGGTTCCGCAAAGTTGTAATAGAGTAGGGGTTATGGCACCCATTCCAGATGCAGAAACGTTGGCACTTTCTGTACCTTCCATAGCTGCCAATGCCTTGTCTAAATATAAATTACTAGGCGATGAATGTCGCGAATATAAGTAACAGCCCTCTGCATTGCCTTCAAAGGTATCAAACATGGTTTTTGCAGACAAAAAAGTATAGGTTGAAGAATCTGAAATAGAAGGGTTTACACCTCCAAATTCGCCAAAGTATTGTAAATCCTGAATATTATCAGCTGGATTAAATGTTTTCATAATAGATACGTTATATTTATTACAAAGTTTATGAATTGATTATTTATTTTCAATAGATAGAATAAAAATTAGATAATAAAACTAATATATTATATTTTTTTAGAAAAATTAATTACAAATGATTAATTTTGGACAAATTAACCAAAATATTAATCTTTTTAATTTCAAAAAATGGACGCAATAGATAAAAAACTACTTAGTTTATTACAAGAAGATACCAAAAAAACGACCAAAGAATTGTCTGATAAATTAAATTTATCTGTAACGGCTGTATATGAACGTATTAAGAAATTGGAGCGAGAAAAAATCATTAGAAAGTATGTGGCGCTATTGGATCGCAATAAAATTAATAAAGGATTTGTCGTTTTTTGTCATTTAAAATTGATTCAGCATACCAAAGAATGTATCATGACTTTTGAAAATGAAGTGGTACAATTGAAAGAGGTTTTGGAATGTTTTCACGTAAGTGGCGATTATGATTATATTTTGAAAGTTTGTGTTAAAGATATGGAAGAATATCGAGAATTTATGGTTACAAAACTAACGACTTTGCAGCATATTGGAAGCACTCACAGTGCATTTATGATTGGAGAAGTAAAAAACACAACGGCATTCGAAATTTAATCAACTGATATTTATTATTCGAATCAATTTCAAAAATTATAATTTATAGTTTGGAAGTCAAATTCATCATCTAAAAAAAATAAACGACTGCCTATTTTTTACAACTTACGTTTTCGGTAAAAAAAAATGTGCTATTTTGATATACAAATTGATGTGCTCTTGTGATTTTATTTGTAAATTTGCACATCTTTAAACAAAAATATTATTTCAAAAATTTCAAACATCATTAAAATATGAGTTCATTTGACGTTGTTATCATAGGTTCTGGTCCTGGCGGATATGTTTCAGCAATTCGTTGCGCCCAGTTAGGTTTTAAAACCGCTATCATTGAAAAATATGCCACACTTGGCGGAACATGTTTAAACGTTGGATGTATTCCTTCCAAAGCATTGTTGGCTTCATCACATCATTATGAAGAGTTACAACATTTTGCAGATCACGGAATTGAAGTAACTGGAGAAGTTAAAGTGAATTTAGAAAAAATGATTTCGCGCAAGCAAGCCGTAGTTGATCAAACTTCGGGTGGCGTGAAATATTTAATGGATAAAAATAAAGTAACAGTTCTTGAAGGATTGGGTTCATTTATTGATGCTACTCATGTTTTGGTTTCAAAAGCTGACGGAAGTTCAGAAACAGTAGAGGCTAAAAATGCGATTATTGCAACAGGATCGAAGCCTTCGTCATTACCATTTATTTCAATTGATAAAGAGCGAATTATTACTTCAACAGAGGCATTAAAACTAAAAGAAGTTCCAAAACACCTTGTTATTATTGGCGGTGGCGTTATTGGAATTGAGCTAGGTCAGGTATATTTACGTCTTGGCGCACAAGTTTCTGTGGTAGAATTTATGGACAGAATTATTCCAGGTATGGATGGTGCTTTGTCTAAAGAGTTGACCAAAGTATTCAAAAAGCAAGGGATGAAATTTTATACTTCACATAAAGTGAAATCAGTTGAACGTAATGGAAATATAGTAACCGTTCAGGCTGATAATGCAAAAGGTGAAACAATTTCTATAGAAGGAGATTATTGTTTGGTTGCGGTGGGTCGTCGTCCTTACACTGACGGGTTGAATGCTGACAAAGCGGGAGTAAAATTAACCGATAAAGGTCAAATTGAGGTAAATGACGATTTACAAACAAACGTTCCAAATATTTATGCCATTGGTGATGTTGTTAGAGGAGCTATGTTGGCACATAAAGCAGAAGAAGAGGGTGTTTTAGTTGCCGAAATTTTGGCTGGTCAAAAACCACATATTGATTATAATTTGATTCCGGGAGTTGTTTACACTTGGCCAGAAGTTGCTGCCGTTGGTAAAACCGAAGAGCAATTAAAAGAAGCAGGTATTGAATTTAAATCGGGTAGTTTTCCATTTAAGGCGCTAGGTAGAGCAAGAGCTGGTGGCGATACAGACGGTTTTGTGAAAATTCTTGCTGATGCAAAAACAGACGAAGTATTGGGTGTTCACATGATTGGTGCACGTTGTGCGGACTTAATTGCAGAAGCAGTTACAGCCATGGAATTTAGAGCCAGTGCAGAAGATATTTCAAGAATGTCACATGCACATCCAACTTTTGCAGAAGCAATAAAAGAAGCAGCTTTGGCCGCTACTGATAACAGAGCTTTACACGTTTAAAATATAAATATAGTATGAAAATAAGCTCCATTTGGGGCTTATTTTTTGTTTGGTGAAAGGCATAATTTATTGTAAATTTGAACATAGATAAAAGATTATTTTGAGAACACACATAAAAAAATTGGTTGTAGATAGTGAGCTTTTAAAACAGCAATTACTCTGTTGGGCCAATCAATTTGAGGATGTAATTGTTTTGGATAGCAATTCAGATGAGAACAAAAAAGCGCTTTATTCATCATATGATTTTATTGTTGCAGTTGATGCTTTTACGTCTTTAAAAACAGATTTCGAAAATTCATTTAAAGAATTAGTTCAATACCAAAATCTGACAAAAGATTGGCTTTTTGGATCTATTTCGTATGATACAAAAAATGCCATTGAATTACTTTCTTCCGAAAACAATGATGGATTTGATTTTCCCGATTTGTATTTTTTTCAACCAAAAAAACTTTTTTTATTAAAAGGATCTGAATTGGAAATTCAATATTTAATGATGTGCGATGACGAAATAGAATTTGATTATGAAGCTATTCAAAATCAAATTGTTGATTTTACTTCGAAAAAAGAAATCGATTCACAAATTGCAATTCAACAACGCATTTCATTTGAAAAATATATAGAAAAAGCAAAACAATTTTTACATGCAATTCATAAAGGACAAATTTATGAAGCTAATTTTTGTATGGAATTTTTCGCAGAAAATGCTACCATCGAACCATTAGATATTTTTCAAAAACTGAATACTATTTCAAAATCGCCTTTTGCAGCTTATTATAAAAGACAAAATCAATTTTTGATATCGGCATCACCAGAAAGATTTTTAAAAAAAACAGGTAATAAAATACTATCTCAGCCTATAAAAGGCACCTCTAAACGATTTGAAGACAGCAAATTAGATAAAGAATCAAAGACTTTTTTAAGTCAAAATCCAAAAGAGCGTTCAGAGAATATTATGATAGTGGATTTAGTTCGTAATGATTTGTCAAAAACGGCAACAAAAGGTTCTGTTCAAGTAGAAGAATTGTGCGAGGTATATTCTTATAAACAAGTACATCACATGGTTTCAACAATTGTTTCAGAGGTTGAATCCCATCTTTCTCCCACATCAATTATTCAATCCTGTTTTCCAATGGGAAGTATGACGGGTGCTCCCAAAATTGCTGCGATGGAAATTATTGAACAAATTGAGGAGACAAAACGTGGTTTGTATAGTGGTTCTGTTGGGTATTTTACTCCATCGGGTGACTTTGATTTTAATGTTGTCATTCGAAGTATTTTATACAATCAATCAAATAAATACCTTTCCTTTTCTGTCGGAAGTGCCATCACCTCTGAATCAGTTCCAGAAAATGAATACAATGAATGTTTGCTTAAAGCAAAAGCAATGTTCGAAGTATTGGATATTAAATAAACTAGAAAATACTATCATTGAAAAGAGATTATTAACATGCTTGAGCAATTTCAACTTCATTTAGAAAATTCTTTTTCCTTCATCCGAGGAAAAAAAATTCTGTTGGCTGTAAGCGGTGGTATTGATAGTATGGTTTTGTTACATCTATTTCAAAAAACCGGAATTGAAATTGCCGTTTTGCATTATAATTTTCAATTAAGAGCACAAGAAAGTGATGAAGATGAGTGGTTTATTGCTGAATATTGTAATTCAAACGCGATTCATTTTTTTTCTAAAAAAACGGCTACTCAAGAATATGCATCAGAACAAAAATTATCTATTCAATTGGCTGCAAGAAAGCTTAGATATGAATGGTTTTACGAACAATTAACATCGCTAAAATACGATTATATTTCTACGGCTCACCATTTAGATGATAGTTTAGAAACATTTTTGATCAATTTCATTAGAGGTACTGGACTTGCTGGCTTGGTAGGAATTCCGACAGTTAACGATAAAGTAATCCGACCATTGTTACCCTTTTCTAGAAGTCAAATTGAACAATTCGCAATACATAATAATATACTTTGGAGAGAAGATGCAAGTAATGGAACTACAAAGTATCTTAGAAATAAACTACGTCACGATGTAATTCCTGTTTTAAAAGAAATACAACCCGATTTACTTTCAAATTTTAATCAAACTATTCAACATCTTCAAGATAGTCAATCGATTATATTGGATGCAATACAGCATTTTAAGAATCAAGTGATGATTGAAAAGGGCGAAATTTTTTATTTTGATTGTGATAAAATGATGGCGTTTTCAAACTACAGAAATTATTTATATCAAATATTGAGTTCGTTTGGTTTTTCTGCTTGGGATGATATTTATGTATTGGTAGAAAAACAAGTTGGAAAACAGATTTTTTCAGAAAATTATATCCTTTTGAAAGATAGAAATTCATTGATTTTATTTCCAAAAGCAGATTCGAAAAATGAAGTATATTTGATCAAATCAAAAAATGAGATTGTTAAATTTCCCTTAAATCTATCGTTTTCTAACACAAATACCATGTCAAATCCTTTACCAAATTGTATATTTGTTTATGAAGATACTTTGAAGTTTCCTTTGCAAATTCGAAAATGGACAGAAGGCGACACGTTTTATCCATTTGGAATGATTGGAAAGAAAAAAATCAGTAAGTATTTCAAAGATCAAAAAATGTCTTTGATTCAAAAAGAAAACACCTGGATTTTATGTTCGGATAATCAAATTGTTTGGGTTATTGGGATGCGAATGGATGATAGGTTTAAAGTGACAAACGAGACAAGAAATATTTTAAAAATAACATTAGACAAATGAAAAAAATCATTTTATTCCTACTTTTTTTAACAGCTTTTTCAATAAATGCCCAAGTAGTCAATCCAGTTAAATGGACTTCAAAAGTTGAAAAAATATCTGAAACTGAGTTTAATTTAATAATTTCAGGTACAATTGAAGACAAATGGCATGTTTATTCTCAATTTACACCAGATGGTGGACCACTGCCGATGATATTGGAATTTAAAAATAGCAAAGGTAATTATGATTTAATTGGTAGTCCTAAGGAAAGTGAATATAAGAAACAGTATAATGATGTTTTCGAAGTCGATGAATTCTTGTTTGAAAAATCTGTTATAGTTACTCAAAAGATTAAAATAACAAATTCAAAAACAAATAAAATAAATTTACATCTTGAATATCAGGCTTGTAAAGAACAGTGTATCAATGATAATAAAGATTTTGTTTTTACAATTCCCAAAATACCAGCTTCAGAAATTGAAGTTAGTACCACAATTGACTCAACAGCTGCTACGGTTTTTGAAACTTCTGAAAATAATGATACAACTGCAAAGTTAGAACTATCTAAAATAGATGTAAAACCCTCAGAAGATTCAAAAAAAGGATTATGGACTATTTTTTTCTTGGCATTTTTGGGTGGTTTTGCTGCCCTATTAACTCCATGTGTTTTTCCAATGATACCTATGACGGTAAGTTTTTTCACTAAGCAAAGTAAAACTCCAGCAGAAGGAAAACGAAACGCAATTATTTATGGAATTTCAATAATCTTGATTTATGTAGTTTTAGGATTGGCTGTAACTGGTATTTTTGGTGCGGATGCATTAAATGCCTTGTCAACAGACGTTTGGTTTAATGTTATTTTCTTTATCTTATTGGTTGTCTTTGCAACTTCATTTTTAGGTGCATTCGAAATTATGTTACCAAATTCTTGGGCAAACAAAGTTGATAGACAAGCAGATAGAGGTGGAATAGTTGGAATTTTGTTTATGGCATTGGCATTAGCCATTGTATCCTTTTCATGTACAGGTCCAATTGTGGGAACTTTGCTGGTAGAATCTGCTTCAAAAGGTGGTATCGCACCTATTATTGGAATGTTAGGATTTTCATCGGCTTTAGCTTTGCCATTCATGCTTTTTGCTATGTTTCCAGGATGGTTACAATCATTGCCAAAATCGGGCGGATGGTTGAATACCGTTAAAGTTTCTCTAGGGTTTTTAGAATTAGCTTTAGCTTTAAAATTTTTATCCAATGCCGATTTAGTACTTCAATTACATTGGCTTGAACGCGAAGTATTTTTGGCCTTGTGGATTGCCATTTTTGGAATTTGGGGATTGTATTTGTTAGGAAAAATTACGTTACCACATGATAGTCCGTTAAGCCAAATATCTGTCGGAAGACTTTCTTTGGCACTACTTGTTTTATCGTTTACAATTTATATGATTCCTGGTTTATGGGGTGCGCCATTAAAATTAATTAGTGCATTTCCACCACCACCAACCTACAGCGAAAGTCCAAATGGAGTAGGAGGTTCAAATGCTAACACTACGGAAGTTGATTTGCCAGTGGGTGCTGAAATTGGACCGCATAATTTGATTTTATTTACAGATTATGATAAAGGAATGGCTTATGCCAAAGAAGTAAATAAACCTGTTTTACTAGATTTTACAGGTCATGCTTGTGTAAATTGTAGAAAAATGGAAAACAATGTATGGTCTGATGAAGAGGTGTTAAAAATACTTAAAAATGAAGTAGTTTTAATTTCACTTTTTGCAGATGATAAAAGACTCTTACCAACAAAAGAGCAGTTTGTTTCTAAAATAACAGGTGCATCCATTGAAACTATCGGTGATAAATGGACTGAATTTATGATAACTAAATACAATACAAATACCCAGCCTCTTTATGTTGTGGTAGATTTGGAAGGTAATAATTTGAATAAGATTACTCCAACCAAGAGTTATGATCCCGATGTTGCATTATATGAAAATTGGTTAAAACAAGGAATTTCAAATTTTAAAAAATAAAAAAATAGCCCGTCAATTACAGATGGGCTATTTTTTTTACTATTTAATTTTGATTATATTTCTCCTTATAAATTTTGTTCAAGTTACTTTGATTATTTTCCAAATCTATCATTCTACCTTGTATGAACGTTTCATTTAATTTATTGGTTCTCATATCAAGAGCATCACCTTCTGATATAAATAAAGTTGCATCTTTGCCCACTTCTAGAGTTCCGCAAAAGGTTTCAATTCCTAATATTTTGGCTGTATTTGATGTTATAAGTTGTAAGGCAACTTCATTATCAAGTCCGAATGCTGCGCAAGTACCGGCTAGAAAAGGCAAGTTACGGGTATTCATACGTTCCATTTTGCCACTATTTTCTAAACCAACAAGTACTCCTTTTTCAACAAGTATTTTCGCTATTTTGTATGGCAAATCATAATCTTGATCGTCATTTACAGGCATTTCATGAACTCGTTTTAAAAGTACATGAACCGCATTTTTTATAAGCAAATCTGTTGTTTTGTATGCTTCATATCCACCAACAATAACAAGTTTCTTAATTCCATTTTCTTTAAAAAAAGTAATAGCATCAATGATTTGTTTTTCATCATTGGCATTTACAAAAAGTGTTTGATTTCCATCAAATAAACCTTTCATAGATTCAAGTACAAGGTTTCTTTCGTTTGTTGGTGAGCTGTTGTAAGCTTTAGCAGCGTTGATAAATTGTAACATTTCTTCAATCTGTTTTGCATAATCTTTGTTCACTTCTATTACGCCATTTTCAGCGCCACGACCTGTTTTATAAGAATTAGGAAAATTCAAATGTATCCCATCATTTTCTTTAATTACCGCTTCTTCCCAAGACCAAGCGTCTAATTGAACCACAGAGGAAGTTCCTGAAATTCTTCCACCTCTTGGCGTAATTTGTGCCATTAAAATGCCATTTCCAATAACAGTTTCGCTTACTTTTGATTCAGAATTGTAAGCCATTAAACTTTTGATATTAGGATTGTAATTTCCAATTTCATCCTCATCATCAGAAGCCTTAACAGCATCAATTTCTACTAAACCCAAAGTAGAATTAGGTGCAATAAAGCCCGGATAAATGTGCTTTCCTGCGGCATTAATTTTAATGTCATAGCTAGTCAAGTCAATTTTTACAAGAGTTGCATCTGCCACTAGTTGTAATTTACCGCCTTTAAAACCGACAACACTGTTTTCGATCACTTTCCCGTTGCCTAAATGTGCCGTTCCGTTCATAATTAAAACAGATTTGGTTTGTTTATCAGCAGGTTTTTTTTGTGCGATTAAGTTTGTTGTTAAACTTAAAAATAGAGCAATTATATATAACTTTTTCATTTTAGTTTTCTTCTAAAGTGTCACAATGATATTCTTTTTTTTC
>CAMAWT010000021.1 GCA_945862065.1 Flavobacterium psychrophilum
CCGGATTGAAATGGAAAGCCTTGTGAACATAAAAGCTGTTTTTTTCTTGGCTTGCAACAGCGACCATCGGAAGCTCGTTGCAAGCCTAGAAAAAAAGCTTTTATGGAGCAAGCTTGCAATGAAAAGCCGGATGGGCTTCTGGAAAAAAACTGGGGTGAATTGAGGAGAAATATTAATGTTGTGCGGTTTACTTATATGGAGTACCTTTGCAAAATATTTTAAAAGGAATTATGAATAACATTGTTGCTATAGTTGGAAGGCCAAATGTGGGGAAATCGACTTTATTTAATCGATTGATTCAGAGACGTGAGGCTATTGTTGATTCTGTTTCGGGGGTTACTCGAGATAGAAATTACGGGAAAAGTGAATGGAATGGAAAAGAGTTTTCTGTAATTGATACAGGAGGTTATGTGCGTGGAAGTGATGATGTTTTTGAAGCTGAAATTCGGAAACAGGTTGAATTGGCGATTGACGAGGCGGATGTAATTATATTTGTTGTTGATGTTGAGGAAGGAATAACGCCGATGGATGTAACGGTTTCAAAGTTGCTAAGAAAGGTGACTAAGCCTGTTTTGCTAGCTGTGAATAAGGTTGACAACGCCATGCGTGAAAAGGATGCTATTGAGTTTTACAACTTGGGACTAGGTGAATATTACACTTTTGCGAGTATTTCTGGAAGTGGTACTGGGGATTTGTTGGATGCGTTGATTGATTCGTTTCCGGTGAAACCTGAACCTACTCAGGAAGAAATTGTGTTGCCTCGATTTGCAGTTGTTGGACGACCAAATGCTGGAAAGTCTAGTTTTATAAATGCTTTGATAGGCGTTGACAGATATATTGTAACGGATATTGCAGGCACTACGAGAGATGCTATTGACACTAAATTTGACCGATTTGGGTTTGAATTTAACTTGGTTGACACAGCGGGTATTCGTCGTAAAGCTAAAGTTAAAGAAGATTTGGAGTTTTATTCGGTGATGCGATCTGTGCGTGCGATTGAACATTCTGATGTTTGTATACTTATTATAGACGCAACGAGAGGATTTGAAGGTCAGGATCAAAACATATTTTGGTTGGCAGAAAAGAACAGAAAAGGTGTTGTGATTTTGGTAAACAAATGGGATTTGGTTGAAAAAGACACGATGTCAACTCGAGATTATGAGAATAAAATTAAAGAACAGTTGCAACCATTTGTAGATGTTCCAATTTTGTTTATTTCGGCATTGACCAAACAACGTTTACTGAAAGCATTGGAAACCACCGTGAAAGTTCATGAAAATAGAAGTCAGCGTATTTCGACTTCTAAGTTTAATGATTATATGTTGAAAGTTATTGAAAATTATCCGCCGCCCGCCTTGAAAGGAAAGTATGTAAAGATAAAATATTGTATGCAGTTGCCAACGCCAACACCTCAGTTTGTGTTTTTTGCTAATTTACCACAATATGTAAAAGAGGCATACAAACGATTTTTAGAAAATAAAATTAGAGAGAACTGGGATTTTTCTGGAGTTCCGATAGATATATATATTAGAGAGAAATAAGAAATTTACTTGATAGTTTGTTGGTTTGAAAAAAAATATTATTTTTATAAAAATTTAAAACATCTAAAAATATTTACAAATGAAAAAAATTATTTTAACATTTACATTGGTTTTTATTACACAATTAGGATTTTCACAAGTTGACGAGGCATTTAAAAAAGATGTTTTGAAAGTTATAGAAAACAGTGGGGCTGCCAATCAAATGAAATCGGCAAAAGGGCAAATTTTAAAAATGATCCCAGAGGCCAAACAAGCAGCATTTATTGTAGAATTTGATGCTACATTACCGTCTTTGTATGACAAATTAGCAACTGTATATATGGAGGTTTATACCAAAGAAGACATCAAGGGTATGCTTGCGTTTTATGAAAGTCCAGTTGGTAAAAAGATGGCTGCGAGTTCTGGAGTTATTATGGAAAAATCGCAAGAAGCTGGTCAAGAATGGGGACAAGGTCTTCAAGGAATGATGGCAAAATATATGGAATAGTCTTTGGATTTATTCTCAACAAAAACGTCTCGCAAAAATGTGAGACGTTTTTTTTTATACAAACAATCGAGCGAGGTAATCAAAATGCGCGCCTTCTTCAACCAATTCGCACTGTAATCCATTTGCAAAAGCAGCATTTTGCAAAGTGTTATAATCTAAATACAACCAAGGAAAGGGAACTTCGGATTCCTCTTTATAGGTAATGGTAAATTCTAATTCGCCGTAATAAGTATCAGTCGGAATCCATTTTCCGCCATCTTCGTCATCGTCAAACATGTATATAATGTCTGAACTATCTATCAGAATTTGTCCGGTTTTGTTTAGCAAACTTTTTAGTTTTTTCAAATATAGATCAGTTTGATTCAAGGTTCCGAAAATTCCGGTGCCATTCATCAACAGTAAAATGGTATCAAATTTATCTACTACATCAAGCAAATTCATGTTTATTGGATTTTTAACGCCTCTTAAATGACATGCTTTTATAGCATTTTCAGAAATGTCAATAGAAACAACTTGCTGGTTCATTTGCTGCAAATACAAACTATGACTACCCGCACCGCAACCCACATCTAGAATTTTTCCGCTACAAAGTTTCAAAGCTTGTTGTTCGATTTTTGGCATTTGATCAAAATCTCTAAACAAGTAAGCCACATCCATTTCGTCTGGTTCAGAAATGTTTGTTTCTGTAATCAATGTTTGTGGATCGTTGTTTGTTTGAAAATCAAGAATTGCTTTGCCAAATAAATCTTTCATCTTAAAATTTCTTTAATTAGTGTGTAAAGTTATCTAAATTTGCATCAGAAATAAACAATCATGACAAAACCTTCTTTACAAGAGTTAGAAAAGTTAGCCAAAGACAAGCATATCGAAAACAAAAAATATTTTGATAAACTAAAAAAGAAGCAACCTAAAAACATGGATTATGTGATGCAGGACTTGCATAACAACGAATTCAAAAAAACCGATTGTTTAACATGTGCCAATTGCTGCAAAACCACAGGCCCGTTATTTACCCTTGCCGATATTGAGCGCATTGCCAAACATCTAAAACAAAAACCGCAACAGTTTATTGAGAACTACCTACGAATTGACGAAGACAAAGATTATGTGCTGCAATCGGTTCCGTGTACCTTTTTGGATTCCGAGAATTATTGCATGATTTATGACGTACGCCCCAAAGCCTGCCGTGAATTTCCGCATACCGACCGAAAAAAATTCCATCAAATAAGTGATTTAACACTAAAAAATGTGGCTGTTTGCCCGGCAGCATATAATATTGTGGAGGAAATGAAAAAGAAAATGCCTCTTTAATTTTTTTTAGAAGCACACCAACCCGTTCCAAAAGACCATCTGTCCTGCTCTCGCCTTTATCTCCCTCGCCCTCCGGGACTTCAGGAGGATATCGGCTCCATCAGGGCTATATTTGAAAAATAGTTTTTCAATTGGAAATTTTACACAACCCTGTCAGGGTTTTAAACCCTAACAGGGTTCGCTATGATTTTGACTACTTTACATCTGAAAAACAAAATATGAAGCCTAGCCCCGGTTGAGCCGATATCCTTGCGTAGTTTACGGAGCAAGATAAAGGCGAAAACGGGACAGGTTGTGAATTGAAACGAGGTTTTGTGCTCTTTAAAAATCAATTATTTTGGGTCGTATATAAGGTATGGTTTTCTCATTTTCAGGAATGCTTCAATGCCTGGCTTCCAAGTTTTTTTGATTTTTGATTCGGAGAAACCTGCTTCAATTTGCTGTTGTAGGGTTTTTGTACCTGCCAATTTGGTAAAAAAAGAGTTGAAAAACTTTGATTTATCAGCCGAATTTTGGTAGGCTTTGAGTAGCCATTTTAGTTCGAGCGCATCTACTCTTGAAATTTGGGTGAGGTCTTCGCCATAACAAACTTTTGCTTTATACACTGGTTCTTTTGCGCCAAAATTGGGTATTGGTGTAAAACTAAAATTGCTTTTTGGAAGGAACGGCGACCCATATATTTGAAATTGTTTTTCGGTGCCTCTGCCAACGCTTACATTGGTGCCTTCAAACAAACACAAACTGGCATACAAATTTATAGATTGGTCGTTGGGTAAATTGGGCGATGGTTTTACTGGTAGGCTGTAGGTTCGATTTCGGTTATAATTGGAACACGGAATTATTTTTAAGTTGCACTGAATGCCGTCTTTTAACCATTTTTCGCCGTTTATCATTTGGGCATATTCGCCAATGGTCATGCCGTGTAGCAACGGAATTGGGTGCATGCCAACAAAACTTGTGTTCTCTTTATCTAAAGTTGGGCCGTCAATGATGGCTATGTTTGGGTTGGGTCTGTCTAAAATCAATAATGTAATTTTGTTTTCGGCACAAGCTTCCATGATGTAATGTAACGATGAAATGTAGGTATAAAAACGTGCGCCCACATCTTGCAAATCAAAAATCATGATGTCGATATCTGCAAGTTGTTCGGGTTTTGGTTTTTTATTGTTGCCATACAATGAAATAACGGGCAATCCTGTTTGGGCATCTTTACCGTCAACTATGTGTTCGCCTGCATCTGAGGTGCCTCGAAAACCATGTTCTGGGGCGTATATTTTTTTTACTTCAACTGATTGGTTTAATAAAAAATCAATCAAATGCAGTTGATTTGAAATGATTCCTGTTTGGTTGGTGACCACTCCTACCCTTTTTCCGTATAGCATGGGCAAGTAATAATCGTGCCTTTGAGCTCCCGTTATTATTGGGTTTTCAGTAACAGGAACAACAATTGGTTCTGTTTTGGTAACTTTTGTAGCGCTTCCGCAAGAAATCATTAGCAAAAGAAATAATAATACTGTATTTTTGAAAACAGATTTATAGACCATAAACTTTGAAATTAGAATATTTTATAGCCAAAAGGCTGATTGTTGCAAAAGAGTATAAAAGTAGCATATCTGCTCCAATAATAAAAATTGCAATTACTGCAATTGCGTTGGGCATGATTATGATGATTGTATCTGTTGCTACAGGAACAGGATTGCAAGACAAAATTAGAGAAAAAATTTCAGCTTTCAACGGACATATTATTATTTCAAATTATAATGATAACCAGTCTGATGTAAGTACCGAGGCACTTTCTATGCGTCAGCATTTTTATCCAAAATTTAATTCGGTTTCTGGCATCAATCACGTGCAAGCTGTTGCGACAAAGGATGGAATAATACGAACCGAAAACGCCTTTGAAGGTATTATTTTTAAAGGAGTTGGAACAGATTACCGCTGGAAAACAATTCAGGAATATATTGTTGCAGGAAAACTTCCTGATGTTTCCAATAACCTCAACAATGAAATAATTATTTCAAAATATTTGGCTGACCGATTGGAATTGAAGTTAAACGATGAATTCAATACATTTTTTATAAAAAAAGAAGCTAACAAATTACCCAATTTGAGACGGTTTAAAATCGTAGGAATTTATAATTCGGGTTTTCCAGAGTTTGATTCGGCGTTTTTGTTTGGTGATATCCGACATATTCAAAGAATTAATAAATGGAATGAAAATGAAGTGGGAAGTTTTGAAGTTTTTATTGATGATTTTTCTCAAATTGAAACAAAAGGGCAAGAAGTTTATCAAGAGATTTCGTCTACTTTGAATTCGCAAACAATCATTGATAAATACTATTATATTTTTGAGTGGCTCAAATTGTTTGACTTTAATATTATTGTGATTTTGGTTATCATGATTGTGGTTTCTACCATCAATATGGTTGTAGCTTTGTTGGTCATTATTTTGGAACGCACCCAAATGATTGGAATACTGAAATCGATGGGGGCAAACAACTGGAGTATTCGAAAAATCTTTTTGTATAATGCTTCTTACTTGATAATGAGAGGTTTGTTTTGGGGAAATTTGATTGGGATTTCTTTGTTGTTGATTCAAAAATATTTTGGAGTAATTCAATTGAATCCAGAAAATTATTATGTAACGCAAGCTCCTGTTACTATTGATGTTTTTACGATTGTCTTATTGAATGTGGGGACAATTATTTTGTGTTTGTTGGTGTTATTGATTCCTTCTTATATTATTACTAAAATATCTCCGGCGAAAACGATTCGATTTGAATAGTTTTTTTTTCACGAAGTTTCTCAAAGGTAGCGCAGAGTTTCACAAAGTTTTAAAATAATTTTATGCGATTTGGATAAAATTAGCCGCGGATGAAATGGATTTTACTGATCGTCACGGATTAAATTCTAGGAATCTGTGGCAAAAAATTTCAGGTTTTTTATTTCGCGAAGCTTCTCAAAGGGAACGCAGAGGTTCACAAAGGTTTTTGAAATTTTTAGAAAAATGAACTTATGAAAACCGGGCCGCGTTAAGGATGGTAGCGGCATCCTTTTGTGTCTGGAACGCCAGTGGAAGACACAAAAGATATAGCGGACAGCCTGACGCATTGCCTAGAAAACAGAACGACGTAGGAGCTGTTTTCTAGGCAATGGGGAACGCCCAAAAATTACTGATTATACCCAAATCGTTTGAGCATATTGGTGTTGCTTCGCCAGTTTTTGTTGACTTTTACATACATTTCGATGTGAATTTGTTTGCCAAAGAATTTCTCCAAATCGGCACGAGCCTCTACCCCTACTCTTTTCAGTGCTTCGCCCTTGTGACCAATAATGATGCCTTTTTGGGTGTCGCGTTCCACCATGATGAGGGCGCGAATTCGGATGATTTTTTCGTCTTCCAAAAACTCTTCGGTTTCAATTTCAACCGAATAGGGAATTTCTTTGTTGTAATGCAACAGAATTTTTTCGCGGATGGTTTCGTTTACAAAAAAACGTTCGGGCTTGTCGGTCAAAGCATCCTTTGGATAATAAGGTGGCGAGGCTGGCAAAAGCGAAATTATTCTAGAAAAAACCTCTTGTACATTGAAGTTTTGAAGTGCTGAAATTGGAAATATCTCGGCATTTGGCACTTTCTCTGTCCAAAACGCCACTTGTTGTTCTAGTTGTTCTTGATTGGAAGTGTCAATTTTGTTTAGTAACAACAAAACAGGGATTTTGGCATGAATTATTTTATTAAAAAAAGCTTCGTCTTTTAATTCTTGCTCGCCGATTTCGACCATATAAATCAGGATATCAGCATCTTCAAAAGCCGATTTCACAAAATTCATCATGGACTCTTGCATTTCGTATGCCGGTTTGATGATTCCGGGTGTGTCAGAAAGTATTACTTGGAAGTCGTCACCGTTTACAATTCCGAGGATTCGATGGCGTGTTGTTTGGGCTTTTGAGGTAATAATTGATAATCTTTCGCCTACAAAAGCGTTCATTAAAGTCGATTTACCAACGTTTGGGTTTCCAATAATATTTACAAAGCCTGCTTTGTGTGTCATTTACTGATGTTTAATTTTGTGCAAAGGTAGTCATATCAAGTGAATAGACGAAATAAAACATTTTTTTAAATTTTGTATTGAATATAAAGAAAAGGGTTGTATATTTGCACTTGAAACAGCGCGGGATAGAGCAGTAGGCAGCTCGTCGGGCTCATAACCCGAAGGTCACAGGTTCGAGTCCTGTTCCCGCTACTAAAGAGGACCCATCCCATTTTGGAGGATGGGTTTTTTGTTTTTCAGAATCATAACTATCTGAAATACATTTAGTTAAATCGAACAAAGCATTGGTTTTTGATGTTCGATATTTTCTATTTTTGATCGAATAATGAAACCCTTCTGGAAACACCAAATATTGGAACTTTCTTTTTTTATTATAATCTAAAGAATCGTAGAATTTACTAGGGTTTCGGACGATTTTTAGAAAATATTTTGTAGCATTTTCATTGTTCGATTTTTTTGTTGGTAAAAAATCAAGTTCCTTTGTTTTTTGAATTATTGCGTCATTGATTTTTTTACTTTGTCTATCAAAAATATCTTTTGAAATTTCATTAATTGCATATCGATATTCCATTTTATCATAACTTTCTTTCAGGTTATTTAATTCCAAAGTAGCTAGTCTTTTTTTCTCAGAAAAATCAGACAATTCATTGTCAATTATTTTTTTTAATTGAGCCGTAAACAAATCTTTCAAATTATCCGAAAATTTAAACTCGTCTAAAACTTCTTTAAATTGATTATTTAAACCAACATTTTGAGAGCTTCTTGAAGTTTCAGCATTGACGGTTTTGTGGCAGGAGTTACATTTATAATAATGGATATTTCTGCTTTTATTTAAATAGGCTGTCATAGTATCGTTACAGTCTGAACACATAGCAAATTTTGGTACAAGAGGTGTTTCTTCTTTACCTGTAATTTTCACAACACCAAACTGCTTTGAACCTTCGAGAATTCGTTGCAATTGATTGTATTCTTTTATCGATATCATTGGCTCCCATGAACCCTTAATAATTCTACCTTTCAATAACGAATTGAATATTCGTCCAGTATAAAACGGATTACGCCAAATCTCAGAAATCCTTTGTTTTCTCATTTGAACTCCTTTTGAATTCAACCAATGTATAATTTCAGAATCGGTGTAAGATTTATAAATTTTTAATTTGAATGCTTCCTTTAAGAATAGACCTTCAGTACTTATCTTAATCTCTTGAAATGCTTGAACTTTTGTTGGGTCTTTTACTCGAGGGCCATAATGGTCATATCCTCTTGGAGTTTTCCCATTTATTTTTCCATTTTCCAATGCGTTTATTAATCCAGGAATAACCGTATCTTGACGATTGAAATTTTCTTTTTGAGCATAAAGTAGCTGGGTTGAAAATTCATTTTCTGCTCTCTCGTTAAACGTATGATTATCAGTACTTATCGAATAAAGAAAAACATTATACTCTTTTCTAAGTTTCACAAAAAGCTGAATATGTTCCGCTCCTGCTCTACCAAATCTACTTGGTGACCAAATTAGTATCATTTTCGGACGTTTAGAAACTGATGTTTTCTTTATCATATCCATCAGCTCTTTTAGCGTGCTTTGCGTGTTGATACGCTTAGAACTTTCATATTCGGCATCAAACTCTTGGGTAATGATTAATTGATTTTCCTTTGCAAAATCTTTAATTTTGTTTACTTGAGTTTCAATACTCCCATTATTCACAAATTGGTCTTTTGTGGATACCCTGGTGTAAGACCAAACTATTGCATTTTTAAAATCACTTAGTTTTAAGTTGTTGTTCTTCATTTTTGTATTGTTCGTAAATTATTCTTGTAAACTCGTATAATTGTTTTGAAAATTCAAATGAATTTTCCTCTGATAATTTGTCTTTTAATGTTGGAACTATTTTTATGAGTTCTTCATAATTTAAAAAGTAGTCCGCTTCATTTAATACTAAATGTTTTTGGCCCATACCGTATTTGTATGTTAACGGGCTGGAATTTCAGGGACCGATTCGGTTTTACATTTGGCATATTACTTTGATTTTATAGTTATTTTATAGTTGCCTTGTGATCTTGGTTCTATCATAATTTTGGAACCTAGTGGTAGTTTATTGGTCAAGAAAAACTTGGCTAACTCTTCGGGTTTTTTATGTTCTTCGGTGATTTTGATGATTTTTGGTGAATCACCTTGTTGAACTTCAATTTCTAATAATTTAGGTTTGTCAAAAAACAATACTCTCCGAATTTGGTTTTCTATAGAAGATAAATAATTCAAATCTGTATTGCTCTTTCCAATTTCAATTCCAACTAATTTTGAAATTAGTGGAAGGAATGGAATTATTATTAAGGTTTCACCAAAATACAAGTTATTCAAATCAGCTGTTAAACCAATATTGCTAAAATTAAAAGAATGTTCACCTGTCTTTGGGCAATAAATTAAAGAAACAACACTTCTATTTGAAATCAAACAACTTTTAAATGCATCTGTAAAAGGATTTATCTCTTTTCTGAAAATTGTATTCATTATAGGTTCAAAACCTAAATGATGCTCTAAAATCTTAACATCTTTTTGATTTAATTGTTTTTCTGTAATTGTTCTTTTAAAAACGGCATCAGCATATTTTTCTTGAAAAGGTTTAATCCAAGCATCTTCTGATAATTTTTGAAGCTTATTTGTATCAACTCCTATACTAGACAGTTCATTAATAATTAATACCCAAAGCGCTTCACGCATATCCATAAAACCTTTTTTTTCTTTTTCAAAAAACGGTAAAATATCTCTATTTTTCCAGTAGTTAACTTGTCTGGATGTAATTCCTAAATCTTTTTCAGGCAATAAATCTTTTTTAGAAATCAGCGCTCCTAAAATAGTTAATTCATTCGTTGTTTTTTTCATTTTTTGGAATATTTTTAATATCTTATATTTACTATGATGTAAATATATAATTTATTTTTTATATTTGAAAAAAAATTAAAAGATATTTTTATGATTAAGAAAAATTTAAATAAGCAAAGGTTTTCTAAAAGAACCTATCCACAAAAGTTATGTAAAAAACCCGACTGCAACATGGAATTTGTACCAACAGATGGTCGACAAGTTTATTGTTCTTCTCAGCATCGCATCGATAGCAACAATGATAAAAGAAAAGTAATAGATTCAATTGAACGTAATTTCACATCAAGAGCTAAAAACAACGAAAAAATACTAATTAAAATTATTGGTAGTCCTTTTTATATTAAATACGGTTTTACACAAACTGTTTTTCTGGAGCACGAATATTACGATTTTGAGACTTACCACACTATAGAGTATGACGAAGCGACAAATAGAGAAATACATTTTTGTTACAATCACGGTATCTTTCTAATTGACGCAGAAAAAAAATATTTTAAAATAATTATAAAAGAAAAAAATGATTACTAGAAAACCAACATTCGCAGAATTATTTCCTGTTGCACACCAACAGGATTTGCTAAAAAAACAATCGGCACATTTTACAAACGAGTCCATTTCAAAAATGAGCATTGAAGGTGGCTATGAAAATTTGCCAACTAAATTATTTGATGAACAAGTAAACCATAATATTCCTATTCAACCAAATTCTCCAACAAAATTCTTTAACAATTATGTAAAAAACAATTGGAAGCCACTTTTTTTAATGCTAGTAATAGGAGGAGTATTAACTTATGCCCTTATAAATACAAACAACAATAAAAAATCGAAGAAGAAAACAGAGTAAAAATCAATATAAATCAATGCAAATTATTATAAATAGTTACAAATCGATGTATATCAATACATATCTATTTATAATTTTAAGATCTGAAATAAATACAATAACTTCATTTCATTGCGTCTAAAACTAGAATTAAATCCTAACAACCTTTTTCTGTAATAATAGTATCTTTTTTTTTATAAGCTAATGCAATATTATTTAAATTGATATTAGTAATTAATAAATCATTATTAAGTGATAAAACATTAAAAGACAATTTGTTTTCCAAATCAACTTCTTCATCAAAAAAAATATAATTCGTTAGTCCTTTCTCTTTTGCAAATAAATGATATGAATTAATTAATTTATTTGATGTATTTAAGTGCTTTATTCTAATTTCATATAAAGGGAACAGAACGCTTTCAGAATTTAAATCACTGTAGTTAAATTTTTGGTTTTTTTGGCCATTAATAAAAATTTCCAATTGGTGAAATTGATTTATATCTAATCCAAAATATGTTTCTCCATTTAAATCTTCATATGATTGGTATTTATCCAATTTTAATTTAAAATAAAAATAAGGGTCAAGTAATGCTTCATTTAAATTCATACCAATTCTATTAGCAATTGATAAAAAGTAATCATGTTCAATTGCGTCAAGCTTCACTTCTTTATAATAAATAAATGTCCCTATAATTTGGATTTTTATTTTTTTCATTTACTATTTAACATGAAAACTTTATTTGAAAATATGTCTAAACAATTACAGTATAAAATATCCCCATATTCAAAAACATTAATGATTTTAAAATGTTCTGTTTCATATCCTACCTTCATATCTTTTGTTTCAAGTGTATAATTTAGAGGTTGTATGAATTTTCTATTTTCACATCTATAACCCACATTTCGCTTGTATTCTAAATCAAACCCTAATTCCTCTTTGATTTGTTTTAAATCTCTTTCCAAAGTTTTGTAAGATATTATAATATTGTATTCTCTCAAATACGCCATAATTTCTTTTTTACTTCTATAGTCAATAGAAATAAGATTGATTATTCGTTGCAATCTTGAAATTCCTTCTGAAAAAGCCATATTGATTTTTTTACAAAATTAATTATTTAATAGACATAATTTGTCTGTATTATAAATAATTTTGTTTGAAATGATAAAATATTAATGAAAAAACTAATTATACTTGATTTAGACCATACACTAATTTATGGTTCTTATGCTGAAAAAGAGACGGCCGAGTTGTTGTTACATTACAGTTCATTTCTAAAAGTATATAAGAGACCTTTTGTTGAAGATTTAATTTTGACATGCAAAGAATTGGGAGATATTATTATTTATACAACAGCTTTGAAACTTTATGCTACTAAAATTTCCAAAAAACTTAATATTCAACCATTAGAAATACTTAGTAGAAAAAATTGTTATTTGTTAAATGGAAATTTTAAAAAAATACTAAAAAATGAATGGCTACAAGAATATGATAAAATTATCATTATTGATGACAGCCCAAATGTATGGATAAATATAAACGAAAATATAACATTTCTAATACCTAATGAATTCAGAGGTTCGGCGACAGATATCGGACTTGAAAAAATAATTACAGAAGTTTTGCGTTATTAAATTACACCTTAAATTATAAAATTATGACAGAGATTATTATTTATGCAATTTGGCCAATGGTGAAAAACTATTTTTTTATTGGTTTTTTATTTATCAGCTTCTTTTTTTTACTTGAAAAATTATCAACGGAAAAACCAAATTTTAACGGGATTGATTATTTGGTCATATTTTTCTTTTGGCCGGCATTCATAAAGCCTTTATTAAATATAGAATAATATTACTTATACATTTAGAAATAGTATAAAGAATTATCGTATCATAATTACTTTCTCCACTATTTTTTCAATTTTAGAGCCAACTTTTCTAAACGTATATCTTTTTACCATTCCACCACCTGATGAATATATATCAAAAGTATTTTCAGGTGATATTTCTGAAATATAAAAACTGTTTTTAAATGTCATGTAAGAAACTTTTCCTTTAGATTCTGGCGTTTTCTCTTTTTCTTTTGGAACTTTAAAATTGTGTAGCTTTTTTATTGAACGATACGATGTAGTTCCGTCAGCATTTTTATTCCATTCAAAAATGCCTTTCTCATCTCTAGGAATTTTAGTACCATAAATATTAGAAACCATATTGTCTAATAAATCTTCGTAAAATTTGTAATCCATAGTTAGTATATTTATTTGCAAATTTATTACGAATATAGACAAATTATGTCTTTTAAAAAATAAATACACATAGACATAATTTGTCCATAAAGAGTTTAAGTTTGTATTAAATAATAAAAGTCATAGATTAAGTTAGACAATAATTGTCAAGGTTCTGCTTTATTTTTACAAAAAAAATTTTACTATTATGAGAGTTTTAACAAAATCCCGTTTTAAATTAGGCCTTGAATGCCCTAATAAATTATATTATACGAATAAAGAAGAAGTATATGCCAATAATAAATCTAGTAATCCTTTTTTAGAGGCACTAGCCTCTGGAGGTTTTCAGGTGGAAGAGTTAGCTCGATTACATTATCCAAATGGAGTTTTAATTGAAGATGATACGGATAGAACAAAATACAACTATGAAGAAAAAGTAATTCAAACAAATGAATTATTAAAGAATGATACTGTAGTAATTTTTGAGGCTGCTTTTATGTTTGAAAATCTATTTATTAGAGTTGATATTTTAGAAAAAAAAGGTAATCAAATCAAATTAATTGAAGTTAAAGCCAAGTCTTTCAATAGTTCAAATGGATTATCCGAATTTGCAAATGATAAATTAAAAATTGATTCAAAATGGAAGGCCTACTTATTTGATGTTGCTTTTCAACAATACGTTATTAAAAAATCTTTTCCTGATTATCAGGTTACCTCTTATTTGATGCTTGCTGATAAGGACAAAAGCACTTCTGTAGATGGTCTGAACCAAATGTTTAGAATTACTAAAAATTCAGGCAATAGAACTGGTATCGTAAAAATAAAAGCACAAATCAATAGTTTGAATATTGAAAATGATTCGGTTTTAACTAAAATAGATGTTTCTTTGCTAGTAGATAGAATTTCCTCAGGTGAAGAGAGAATAATAGAAGAATATGATTTTGAAGATGCCATTCAATTATTTGCTAAAGCTTATGAAGACGATCGCTTTTTTGATTATGACTTAAAATTTAATGCTTGTAAAAAATGTGAATTTAAAAAGGATGAGAAAAAACCCAATTTAAAGTCAGGATTTGAAGCTTGCTTTCAAAAAAAGTTAAATTGGACTGAAGATGATTTTAAAGAACCTAATGCTTTTGAAATATGGGACTTTAGAAGATGGAAAAATCTAACAGAAAATAATAAACTCAAACTTATCGATATTGAAGATGCTGAATTTGGAGATGTTAAAAAAATTCCTGGAGCCATAACAAGAGTTGAAAGACAATTAATTCAAAAACATAAATCACTTGAAGAAGATGTTAAACCATATCTGTTAAAAGAATCTTTAAAAGCAGAAATAGTCACTTGGAACTTTCCACTAAACTTTATTGATTTTGAAGCATCAACAGTGGCTTTACCTTTTTATGCTGGACAAAAACCCTATGAAAAAGTAGTGTTTCAATTTTCGCATCATATTTATCATGAAGATGGTAGCATTGAACATGCAAACGAATATATTAATGTGGAAGCTGGTGTTTTTCCAAACTTTGAATTTGTGAGAGCTTTGCAAAAAGCATTGAATCAAAATGAAGGAACCGTTTTTCAGTATTCACCATATGAAAATTCAACATTAAATCAAATAAAGGTTCAATTAGAAGCTTCAAATGAAGCGGATAAAGAAATGCTTATTACTTTTATAAAAACATTAACTACACCACCTAAAGACAAAGATTATAAAGGTGAAAAATGGAATCCATCAAGAGGCATGGTTGATTTATGTGAAGTGATTAAGGCTTATTATTATAATCCACATACAAAAGGAAGTAACTCTATTAAACAAGTATTACCTGCTATATTTAAAACTTCAAACTTAATTCGACAACAATACAGCAAACCTATTGGTGAAATTAATTTTTCCTCAAAGAATTTTGGCCCACAACACGTATGGTTAACATTTGATGAACAAGGAGAAGTTATTGACCCATATAAAATTTTAGGTAAACCATTTGAAGAATGGAATGAAGATTTTGAAAGAATGACGGATATTGATGAAATAAATAATGGAGGGGCTGCGCTTACAGCTTATGGTTTAACACAATACACAAACATGAGCGATGAAGAGCGAAATAAATTAAAAGCTTCTTTACTAAAGTACTGTGAATTAGATACTATAGCAATGGTAATGATTTATGAACATTTAAAAGAAATTTGTTATTAGTAGAATTTTTACTAGTTTTACTATTGGAGTAAGCGAAAATCCATTATGGAGTAGAAAAAATAAACAAAGTAAAAATTTAGAAATGAAATTAAAATGCTTAAAATCGGAAAGTTTTTATTCTGATGCTAATGAAAGTCAAACTTTTGAAACGATATTAACAGTTGATGGGATTGAATATTTATATTATGACTATTCAGATAATTATTCTGGAGAAGTATATATAAAAAATTTAAATACTTCAGTAATTGATGGTGAAAATGAAATTTTTGATGTCCTAACTTTTTTAGCTCAAAATTATAATGCTCCTTTAAAAGATATTGAAGTAGATGAAATTATTGACACCACTTTATTTAACGTGGAAGATTTAGATATAGATATCCGGCAGATAGAAGGAGCTGTAACGTGAGAATAACTTCAGTTCGAGATTTCATAATACACTTTCCCGAAAAAGTTTTTAATTAAAAAAATAGGGGTTTGACTGTATGTCTTCAAACTAAATTATATAAATTACACTACCAAAAATAAATTAAAAATTATTAACATTAATTTAAACCAATATGCTCCCACAAATAGATTTTAATTATTGGTATGAAAGAAACATAGAAATTTCAAATTCTTCAATAAGATTTGTTTCAATGATTACTAGGATTAACAATATTTATGAAAAAGATAATAATTTTAATCAAGCATATTTTTGTGGTAACCAAAATGAAATTAATAGACTAAAGCAATTAAATTACAATCAATTAGAAAATGAAATAATAATTCTCATAAGAAATAAAAAAGATGAAGCGGATTTTTCAGACATGGAAGTTCTTAAAATATTTGATCTAATTCAGATATGGGGTGGATTAACTGGTGGTTCTAATCCTTATAAAATTAAGGATAATAGTTCTGTAAGATTAAATTATAAAAATTGGATTAAACAATATAAAAGGTTAATTAACCTATCTATTAATCAAAACATTGAGAGCTATAAATTTGTTATTGAAAAAAATATTCCTTGTTTGAATATGTCATTTGGCTCAAAACACATTTCATTTTGGAGTAGAAAAGAAGATGATGATAATTGTTTAGTGGTAATTGATAATAAAATTAGCGGTGTTAGTGGTGTTAAAACAGCTTCAGAAGCCGATTTTAAATTAATAATTGAAAATGTATTTAAGATATCTAATGAATTTAATTTAAAGCCATATCAGATTGAAAAGGCATTATTTACTTTTCACAAATATTATTTTGATAATAATAATTCGAAATTTAATGAAGTTGATGTAAATTCAATAGACTATGATGTTGCTAATAATTTAAAAGAATTTTTGAAAATTGGATTGATAAATAACTCAAAAGATTCTAAAAAGGCTTTTAAATTTATTCAAAAGTCTAAGTTTTTTATTTCAAAAAATGAGTGTTTAAAAATTAATAATGAATTTTATATTTCAATGGAGTATGTTTCAAAAACTATAAAAATCAAAGGATTGATTAATAAGTTATCCTTCATAACAAAAGAAAAAAGAATATTTTATAAATATGTTGGAAATAAAGACAGATTAGGGGTTAATTAATTAATTGCATACAGATAATTTGTCTATTTTAATTTTTACATTTGGATTAGTAATTTTGAGTAAGCGAAAATCCATTAAGGAGTAGCAAAATAAAAAAATAACATAAACATAAAATAATATGGAAGAGTTTAAATATCAAAGTACAACTTTTACTGATTCAATGAGCTTATATGAGCATATAATTACTTTTAAAAATGCTGAAGACGGTGAAGGAGATGGTGATTTTGCAATTATAATTAAATATAATGATTCTAAAGATTTAATCGAATTTGTTGACCATCTAAAAGAATATTATGGAGATTACAATGGCAATGGTTGGATTGAAACCGTTATGGACAATATATGGAGCAGTCTACTGGTTACTGATGAGCAAGATGAAATTAATCAGGAGGCTTATGATTATTGGGTTGAAATGGTAGATAAAGAAAAATAAATTTAAAAAACTTGGAGTAAGCGAAAATCCATTAAAGAGTAGCAAATATAAAAACAAATAGTAAAAAAAATGGGACAACAATTTTATTTGGATGAGAATGATTTAAACGGCCAATTTGAAAGACTTAACGCCAATCTTTATGAAATGATGGAATTTGCATACATTCACGAAGACATGGTAAATACGATTGAAGAATTAGTTAATGAATGGGCAAAAGATAACTTAACTCTAGAATATCAAAAACTTTTGGGATACTGGGATGAAATGAGTGAAGACGAAAAGTCTTCGTATTCAAATGCAGAGGACTTCATTCAGATGGATTGTACAAGATGGTGGGTAGATTCATTCCCCGATCTTGAAGTTGAATTAAAGAAAAAATTTATTGAAAGATTTAGACTAACAGTTGGCGTTTCTATGAGTAGTAATACATTTGACTATGATACAATTAAAGGTAATATCGAAAAATATTGGATAGATTATCAATAAAATAAACAACCTATAACAAACAATTATACTTAATAATAATTATTAAATGAAAGAATTAAAACAGGCAATTCTTGAAAAAGATCCAGATGATTATCAGTCAAACATTTATTATGTAGTTCATACAAACAAAGAATTTGGATTAAGTTACGAAGACAGATTTGAATTTGATGGTTCAAAATTGATGGTTTCAATTAAGCAGAAATATAAAAATCATAATTACTTTTTATCAGTTGCCCAAATTAACGCCAAACTAAAAAGTGTTTTTTTTTCTAAAAATAATTGGGATTATCTCAAAAAAAATTATCCTTTTCAATTAGCTGTTAATAACAATTTTAAATTGATTGAATATAGTGAAAATGAATTTAATTTTAATAATATTGAAGAATTTGAAAATATAAATATTCAAGATATAAAAAGAAGAAACACTAGAGTATGGTTTGGAGTTGGAAATGAAATTGAAGGGTTTGTCTTTACATATGATTCGTATTTTTGTTTAAATAAAAATGGAAATGTAGAAAATAGTGTGTTAGGTGCGTTGGGATATCCTACAAACACATTTGATGAAATTAGATTTTTTGATAAAGAAATACAGTTTATTTTTGAAGATTGCGTTTCCTTAGCTCGTCAACAATATATTGAATGGGAAAATCGCATTATTGAAAAGATTAATAAATCTGAAGAAAACCTATTAAAATCAAAGTTAGATATAATTTCTCAGTTTGATAAAGACAATAATGGAATTATAGATATTATAGAAGATAATAATGAATTTAATCAATTATTTAAAAAACATCAAAACATTGTAATAGAAAAAGGTAAAGAGTTTAATCAAAATTACACTCATCAATTTATAAAGGTTGGTAATTATTTAAAAGAAAAAAGGAGCAATTTACAACTCATTTTTGAACACATTAAAAATTTAGAAAATGAAGAAGAATTTAATGAATATGTTTCAATTTTAGAAAATGATATCCATTTGTACAATCTTCTACTAATTAATTCTCTAAGTCTTATAGTATCATTAATTGAGGATGACCAAATTACATTTTATAACATTTATGAAAGATTTGATAAGCTAAATATTTTTAATTCTAATTGGGAAAATGAAGTTTCAGATAAATTAACTGATGTGAATTTTAATCTCCAGAAGATAATGTTTGAAATAAGAGACATGGGTAATAAAATAGTTAAGTCAATTGAAGATTTAACTTTCATTACAAGTGAATCAATTAGAATGTTAGATAGTAGATTAGGTGAAATAGATTCATCAATTAAAACAAATAACCTTTTAACCCTTATAAATACCTATCAAACATATAAAATAAATAAGAACACAAAGGGTTTAAGAGGTAGTTAAACATGTGATAAATTAATACCTTTTTGAAAAGTGTTATTTCGTTAATCAGGAAAACAATATATTAGAGTTTTTAATAACCAAATAACGATACGAGGTAAATCTTTTTATATTACTAGAATAATTAAACGAATTATATGAATCCAGAAATAGAAAAACTAGTTCAAATGTCTCTTGCCGATGGGCAAGTATCAGACAAAGAGCGTGAAATAATTTTGCGTAAAGCAGAAAAACTTAGCCTTGATGTTGATGAGGTTGAGATGTTTTTAGAGAATCGCATTAATTTGGATAAACACAAAAATAATCATTTTATAGGAAATGAAACTAAAATCGATTTGGATTTAGAAAAACTTTATGATAATAAAATTATAAGTAAAAATATATATATTCCAAAAAAGGTTAATAAAATACAAGCAGCATCACTCCAAAAAGAAAATGATTTAAAAGATGAAATAAATATTTTTAATATTGAAATCTTAAATTATAATAATGATAACGAAAAGTTAAACAATGAAAAAGACGAATTAACAATAAAAAAAAATATTTTAAATGAATATTTTTCATCTAATCTAGAATATAATAATTTCACCAAAGAATTAGAAAATTTTGATGATGAAATTCTTAGTTTTATTGAAGAAAACGAATTGCTATTGGTCAAAAAAAATAAGATATCAGAGAAATTAAAAATTCCTCATAATTATTTAGTTAGTAAATTTCATGATTTAGATAAACAACTTGAAATTTTAAATGAGGAGAATAAATCAAGATTAAAAATATGCTTTGGGAGCTTTATATCTGAAATTAATAATTCCGTATCATCAAAATATGGAAATTTAGAATTGAGTATTATTGGATTAGATAATATTATTGGATTAAATAAAAAAGAAATATTTAATTACATCAAAAAAAAAGGAACTTGGAGCATTTCAAATTTAGTGCTTAAAAGAAAAATAAGATTGTATTTAATAATTCTGACTCTAATCTTAAATATTTTAATTTTTTATTCTATAAATCAGCTTGTGTATTTAATAATTTTAAATGTAATATTTGGAATTATAATAATTATATATTCAAATTTTTTAAAATTAAATATTTCCTTTTTATCTACTTCTGAATATGATATTTTACTTACACAAATCATTGAAAATCATTTACATGATTTTGAGGAATTGCATAAATTTAAAAAACATATTAAAAAATTAGATTCTCTACATAAAAGCATTAATTCAATCTCAAGTTACTTTTAATTAAATAATATCTACTATGTTTGAAAATATTGATTTAAATGAAATTGAAAATCAAATCAATAACTTTACTGTTATCAGTAGAGAATTAGATTATATAAATTTTAAAAAAAATGATAATTATAAATTGAAAATTGAAAAAATTGAAAATGACATAAATGAAATTTTAAAAAAAATTAATACAAATATCAAATTAATTAATTCATCCGAAGAAAAAATTATTTTAAATGAGAAGATAATTGAAACTGAAATAGAACTCAGAAAATATCCTTGTCAAGCTATTGGTTCTGTAGCTTTTAATAATCAATTAAATGAAAAGCGTGATTTATTTGTCGATAATCAATTCAATAAAATAATTCGTTTTTTAGAACATGTAGAAAATAAGGAAAAAATATATCGCCAGTGGTATGTAAATTGTGCAGAAAATTATTTTCGAAAGCCAAATGAAATTCCATTAATTGAGCTGAATGAAGAGAAAAAGTCTATAGACAATAGTTATGAAATACTATCAATTTTACTTAATGAAATTAAAAGAGATGAAGTAAAATTTAATAAAGTTTATAACAAATTAGAAGATGCTGGTTTGTTTATGACAATTCCAGAGAAGATAAACCAACAATATTTCAGTGAAATATCATCAAAACTTGATAATGTTATACAGGGTCTTGAAGTTTTGTTTCAAAGTTTGGAGGAAACTAATCGTTCATTAATAGAAATTGAGGGAAACACAAGTGAAATATCCAGTAATATGTATGAAGTTTCAAGTAATTTATGGTATATTTCTGATGAAATAATTAAATAGTAACGATACCGGTTTACAAAAAATTATAAATGAATTAAACGTTTTAAATAAATAATATGAAAAAAATAATAATTGAAATTTCTGATAGTCAACACGAGGAAATGAAAAGTTTTTTAGAAAAATGTTTTAGTACTTCACTTGATGAAGAGTGCATGGGTATGGATGATTATATCCTAAAACTACAAAAAAGTATTTTAGGAAGTACCTTAGATGTTGAAATGTATGGTAAAGTTGAACTAGGCGATGTGAATTGGCATATAGAATGATTTTAGTTTATAATCAAAAATAGTATACAAATTATTTTTCCGCTTTTTATAATTAGATTATTTAGTATAGCAGCTGAATTTTAGACTTGTTAATCCAACCTGCTTGATTTTCATATTTTACAAAGTAAATTTTCAAGTCAGCTTGATTGGCGTATTGAACAAAATATACTTTTTTATCTGCTTGGTTGGAATAATCAGTAAAAAACCATTTGCCCTGATTTTCACTAACTTGGTTTTGATATTTGACTTTAAATACTTTTAAATCGGCTTGATTTTCATAATCAACTACAAAAACTTTTATATCGGCTTGATTCTGATATTCGACTGAAAATACTTTTTGGCCAAAAGCCATTGGTGCAAAAAATAGTGTTATGATTGAAATAAAGTAAAATCGTTTCATAGCTTGTTGATTTATTAAATCAAAGTTACTCTTTTTTCTTGTAATTCAAGCGGAGAAAGATAGAAATTCAAAAAAAGCTATCGGTACTGAAACCATTCAAAAAGTTGAAAAAGAACGCGATGCATTAGCGAATGAAGTTAAAACCAAAGTACTCGAAAAACAAAATTTAGAAAGTACTTTAAAACAGCAATTCACACCAATGTTTGATTAACCACAAATGTGTCTGCGGACCACTGAACCGCCACTTTTGCCAAACTCTTGTTATGGGCTGGGCTTCTTACCATATTGTCAAGATGTCGTTTGCCAAATTTGTTGTTCTGTCACCAATTTTCTTTTCGTTCCAAACTTTGTCACCGCTGTCATAAACATCTAATATGTCGAAACGTGTAATACCTAAATCAGCATAGTGTCTTATTCCTCTTTTTCTTCCTTCTCCTTCGATTTTCCTACTGAATTCATAATTTCTAAGAGAAGTATTTAAAGAACTATTCAGCAAGGTCATATTACCAATTGAGTATATTTTTGAATAGCGTTCTTTTTTTGCGGCTTCTTTGTCAGTAATAGCAATTGATTCACTATCTACCACTTCAACTTTGCTCCAAAATTCTTCCCATTTTTGAGGCATAACGTGTTCCAAGGAATAGTTGTATTTAAGTTCCTTTACAGATTGTTTACTGTCTTTTGCTCTGCGATAAAGTTCAACCCAAAATAGAAGTAGCGTTGCATTTTTATTTGAAATACTCGAAAGTCCGTTCAATATTTCATCCTTAGTGTGTTCTGCAATTTTCACATCAACTGTTGAGTTGTCCTTTATAAACTCTTTGCACATTTTATTGTAACTCTTTGTTTCAGACTTTGTAATCATTCGCCTAATAACCACTTGCTCAATTTTTTTCAACTCTTCGCTAAGTTTAGCTTCATTGTTCTCATACTTGTAAAATAATGAAAGTATGTAAGGATGAAAAGTAGAAATTTCACATACACTTAAAATATGAAATAACCTTGAATAGTTGTCTTGATGATTGAATAGAGTGCTTCCGTTGAAAACAAGTATTTTCTCTCTGAACAGTTTAGCATACTTTGAAATCTCCTTTATGAATGCTTCTAAATCCGTCTTGTTAATCTTTAAAATGTATGTCTTGTAAAGGTTAGATAAGTCAGAAAGAGTGTGCTTGTCTGGGTCAAAAAAACCTTTTATTACTGAAATTGAATGCAGAAGTATTTCAATGTTATCTCTCATTAGTCTGCCCGTTGCTCTTGGGGTGTCCCAAAAGTTAATTGCATCTTCATCAAGTGAAAAAACATTTTCCCAATTGTCTTTATACAAAGTTTCAACATCTTCAACGTTGTCAAATAAGTCTAATGCTTTTTGAAATAGTGCGTTTTTAATAATATCAGCACTACTAAGTCTAACACCAGCACTATTAATAGTGTCAAAGATTGCTTGTTCGTCTTCTTTCTCTGATAAGTCAATAATGACTAATATTTTGTTTTCTTGGTCAAGTAAGCGGTTGAATAAGTCTAACCTTTTACCAACGTCTATTGTATTGAGTTTTTCGGTAAAATATTTTAAACATTGTAATACTTTGTTCGATTTTGATGTGGTCTTAGTTGCAGGATTTTCAACAACAATAGCATCGTATTCTTCTTGAGTAACTTCGTTTTTTATTACCTTTTGAAAATACTTTTTATCAATTTTCGAGTGTTCTATTTTTACAAAGAAGTCTTTGTCTGTTTGGTTTTTCTTAAAGAACAGATAGTTTTTGATTGAAGAGTCGCAATTCTTCTGGGTTTCCTCGTCAAAGCTGTTAAATAAAGCTCTTACTAAAACACTTAAAGTTGTAAGTCTTTGTTGTCCGTCAATTACTAAAACTTCTTTTGGTTTTCCTGTCTGCTTTTCTAACTGTTTTAAAATAAGTGAACCTAAAAAATGGCTTTTATTAAAGTCAAGGAGGTCAGTCAAAATGTCGTCCCAGTTCTCAATATTCCAAACGTAGCCACGTTGAAAAAAAGGAATACTTACAAGTCCTTCATTACCCAAAAATGTAAATGACATTGCTTCTGCTTTCATCTATGTTTTATTTTTTGTTGTTTGTTTATTGTCTGTTGGTGTCGTCTGATAGCCTTGCCTGTAACTGTATATCTTCAAACTAAAGTGAACTTTTCCTAAGAGAGTATTTAGTTAATATTTCAAAGATAAATGTTTTTTTTTGATTTTTGTTAATTTTAATTTTGAAAACACTCTCTTAGTTTTTGACTAAATCAGTACACTTTTTGCTGACGATTTACAATGAATATCTAAAAAAAAATAACCCAAATGAACAATGGAAAAATTTATGGATTAATAAAATTATAAATTCAAGACAAGCCAATAAAGGTTACAGTGCTAATTGTGTTTTAAAGTTTTTACAAAAAATATAAAATCAATCCAACCACTCACAATTTTTACCAAATCTACCAAGTATAAAGTCAATTTCAGGATTGTCCCATACAGCTATTTGAATAATAACATAGTTTTCTTTATTCTCAATCACCTTTTGCGAATGATGTAGCTTTTTATTTAGTACAATTCCTTTAGCCCAATCATAAAATTTAAATTTATAAACTCTTAATTCATTTTTTGGGTCATACCATATCCCAATACTATGCTTCAATTTATTGTTTAAATCACTCTTTTTATAAAACTCATCATGATTAAAGGTAATTTTTTTTAAATCACCCAAACCATCTTCTGTTTCATAGTAGGCTTCTTCAACTTCAAAATTTAAGAAAGTATCCAGGCAATAATTTTTTAAAATATTATCAGCTATTCCTGTTTCACTATCAATATCAAGTCCTAATAAATAATAGCGATTATCGTAAAGTCTAATTTGTAGGGGAGCAATGTTTTTCGATTTTTGTACTCCTTCTTTATTTGTATACCAATATTTAACCGCTATGCCTTGTTTAGCAAATGAAATAAGTTTTCCAGCCAGTAAAATGATTTTATTATGATTATTGATTTCAGGTTCCGTTTTTACAAAAAACTTTGAATCAAGTAGGTCTTTTTCTTTAAAACCATATTCTTGTGCAACTAATTCTTTAATTTTTTTTATGGTTGGCAAATCATCTTCTGTTTGCATATTGCCAAAAATTAAAGGAAATGCATTTTTTTCATCTTTACTAAGAATCAATTTATTTGGTATAAAATTTAGTTTTAGAGTTCGCTCATGACCATCAAAACCAAATAAAAATTCATAATCTTCTTGAATCATGGTGTCAATTATTCGATCTAAAGTTTTTAAACTCTTTTTTTCAAAACCCTCAGACAATAAATAATTATTAAATTTTTCTAAAAGCTTTGATTTTAAAACATAATCTGAATATTGATTGAAAATTTTTTCAATTATCAATTTATAATTTTGGTATACTCCATTTGTTTTCATTTTCTACTTTTTTACAAAGATAATAATTTCAATATCACAACAAAGACATTTTTGTCTATCATACTATTTATCTTTGTCCCATCAAAGCAAGAGTCGCTAACCTAGTTTTAGTGGATTAATTTAATTCTTGGAGGTGCGAGACCTCCCTCTTGCACTAATTTAAATCACTATACTATGAGTAATTTACAATTCGACAAATTAAAATTCATTGAGTATGTTGTTGGAGAAAGTTTTGGCACTAATAACAACGAGACACTCATGCAACAAGCTGAGATTAAAGAATTGCAAAAATTCTTTAAAGTTAATTACAATGAGTTGGTAGTTCTTTCCATACTCATAGAAGGTGGAATTCGTCAAGAAGAACAGGGTATTGATGCCTTTTTGGAATACTTTGGCGGTGGTTTATCAGGTATAAAACATATTAATAAGGCCCTACATTCTCTAATTTCCAAAGGATATGTGGTATCAACCACAAAAAATAAGTTTAGCAAAACCCTAATCAAACAAACGTTTCAAGTAGATGAGAAAATCTATGAGGCTTTATTGGAAAATAAGCAAGAAAGACTGGAATTTAAACCTGCAGAAAACTTCAATCAATTATTAAAGAATGTAAATGAAATTTTCAGAAAGCGAAAAGATGGTTGTTTTGATGCTGAAACACTAAAAAAATTGGTTGAGCGTGAATTAACCGCTGCAAAAAAAAATGATGCACTTAATTGGCTGAACAGTTTTTCAGAATTAAAACTTGAAGATAAAATTCTATTTCTATTGGCTGCCTATACACATCAAAAAGATGAGGAACAAATCGATTTAGAATTTCACATTAAACAAATTGAAGACAATTTTTCAAAACAAAAAGCATTTAGGGATAGTATTGCAAATAAGACTTCTTTATTAGTAACAAACGATTTACTTCTTAAAGAAGAAGATGGTTTTGTTTTTGATGAATTTGTAGGATTAACAGAAAAATCCAAAAATGCTTTGTTTCAAAAGGAAAACAATAAAGCAAAAAAGAAAGCATTTTCAACAGCTACAATTTTACAGCCAGAAGATATTTTTTTAGAGGACCTTTTTTATAATGAATCAGAATGGTCTCAAATCAACACAATAGAAAAGATATTGAGTAAAGAAAAACACCAATTGGTTGTCAACCAATTAGAAGAAAATGGATTAGCAAAAGGTATCTCAATTTTATTTAATGGTTTTTCTGGTACTGGAAAAACAGCAACTGCTAAGAGATTGGCTAAAATAACAAATCGTCCTCTTTTTTGTGTGGATGTAGAAAAAATTTCCAACAAGTGGATAGGTGATACAGAAAAGAATACTAAAAAAATCTTCGACGAATACTATGAATTTTCAAAAGAATGTGATTTAACACCTATCCTTTTCTTTAATGAAGATAGTATATTTTCAAAGCGAGTAGAAGTAGGCCATTCAAGTGATCGAACTCATAATAGCATGCAAAATATTTTGTTAGAACAAATGGAGCAATTTTCAGGAATTTCAATTGTTACCAGTAACCATGCAGAAAAATTGGATAAAGCATTCGAAAGACGTTTTCTTTATAAAGTCGAATTTGAAAAGCCTACAAAAGAAACACAATTTAGTTTGCTATCCAATGCTTTTCAAAACATCTCAAAGGATACAATCAACACTATTTTAGAAGATTATTCCTTTACAGGCGGACAAATTTATAATATCCGTAAAAAATATATCATGCAATGCATCATTGAGGATGGTAATTTAGATGAACTTTTTATCAAACTTTGTAAAGAAGAATCAGTAACAAAGACCAGTCAAAAAATCGGATTTAACATTAATAACTAGAAACAATGGAAAAAACTATTCGATCATATTTGAACTCACTAATCGTAATTTTTATCTTTTACTTTGCCACAAGGGGAATAGTAAAATTATTTTGGAATCACAATAACAGAGAGGTTGTTAAAGCCCGAACATTTATATTGTTCACTTGTTTATTTATAGGTTCTTTCTTCTATATTGTTATAACTTACCATTTAGCAGAAGGTAAAACTGTGATGGTTCAATTTTTTTATAAGATTTATTTATTCCTAGCGTTTTTGTATATTGTCGTGGGATTAATATATGATATAATCAGTAGTTCCAACTTAACTTCTAAAAACCACTAATAAATGGAAATAAATAATACTTTCAATGGTAGATTCAATTATACTTATAAAGAAACAGGGTATAATGAACAAGATTTTAAAAAAGTTTACGATGCGCAAAAAAGAAGTATAGATTGTGTTTTAAAACTGCCAAATGAGAATGAAAAATGCATCATTGAAATGATTTTCGAAACTCCAGATGGAAAATACAAAGATTTTGTTTCAAGTGATATAAAAAACATTGTCGTAAACGGTTCTGATTTATTATATTTAGGAATTCATTTTAAGGAGTATATTACAACAGACGATATTGTAATTATAAATGGAGATTTTATACTTGAAATTAAAGAGGAATCAGATGGTTTTCATAATTTTAATTTTAGTATTGAAATAGAAAATCTAGAAATTATCAATGTAATTGAAAATCAAAAATTAATAGTAAAAAATAATATTTAATTATAAATTCAAAAAATTATACAATGAATGAAATAATCTGTCCAAATTGTAAAACGCCCTTTACAATCGACGAAAGCGGTTATGCTGATATTGCAAAACAAATTAAAGACCATTTGTTTGAAGAAGAAGTTCAGAAACGCCTTTCGATAGCCGAAAGAGAAAAAGAAAGTGCCGTGAAATTAGCAGAAGCTACTATAAAAAATTCACTTCAAGAAACTCTTCAAAAGAAAGAAAATGAAATTGCTCAAATTAAAGCACAATTGGATAATGCAGAAATTCAAAAAAAACTTTCTGTTACTGAAGCCGTTCAAAAAATTGAAAAAGAACGAGATACATTAGCCAATGAAGTTAAAACCAAAGAACTCGAAAAACAAAATTTAGAAAGTACTTTAAAACAGCAATTTAATTCTGAATTACAAAATAAAGAAGCCATCATCAAATACAAAGAAGAAGAAATTGCGCGTATAAAAGAAATGAAAGCCAAACTTTCCACTAAAATGATTGGTGAAACTTTAGAAATACATTGTGAAAATGAGTTTAACAAATTACGACCAACAGCTTTTCCAAAAGCCTATTTTGAAAAAGATAACGATGCTAAGTCAGGAAGTAAAGGAGATTATATTTATAAAGAATTTGATGAACAAGGCAACGAAATCATTTCCATCATGTTTGAAATGAAAAATGAAGCAGATACAACGGCTTCAAAAAAACGCAACGATGATTTCATAAAAGAATTAGACAAAGATCGTACTGAAAAAAAATGCGAATATGCTGTTTTAGTATCTATGTTAGAATCGGAAAGCGAATTATATAATACGGGTATAGTTGATGTGTCTTATAAATACCCTAAAATGTATGTAGTGCGTCCTCAGTTTTTTATACCAATTATTACGTTATTACGCAATGCAGCCATGAGTTCGATGCAATACAAATCTGAATTGGCATTGGTGCGAAGTCAAAACATCGACATTACCCATTTTGAAGATAAAATGAATAAGTTCAAAGAAGGTTTTGCAAGAAACTATGATTTAGCAAGTCGAAAGTTTAATGAGGCTATTGACGGCATTGATAAAACAATTAAAGAATTAGAAAAAACTAAAGCCGCATTATTGTCTTCTGAAAACAATCTACGATTAGCAAACGAAAAAACGGAAGATTTAACAATTAAGAAGTTAACTCATAATAACCCCACTATGAAAGCGAAGTTTGATGAGTTGGGTAATTAATTCATTTTAATTATAATCCCCATTTTTTCATATTTGACAAGTGGGGATTTTTTTTTATATTATTGTAAAAAATAATTATGGAAAATAAAATTGAATTTAAAAGCCCTTTTAATATTTACATCTTAGACAAAGTTTTAGAACAAAAATTAAAAAACCCTAGGATGTAAATCGTCATCAAAAAGTGTATTGATTTAGTCAAAAACTAAGAGAGTGTTTTCAAAAATTATTAAATTTGAATTATTAACTAAATACTCTCTTTGGAAAAATATACTTTAGTTTGAAGACATACATTAGAAACTGTATAAAAATGGTAAACGCCCTATTTCAATTTATAGAAAGTACTTCTTCCGCTTCCTTGTTGTTCTAAAATATTTTTTTTAATCAAATCTTGTAAATCCCTCAAAGCTGTATCGGTTGATATTTTTGCAATTTTCGCATATTTGGATACGCTTAGTATGCCAAAGAAATCATCCAAAAGCAACTGTAGTATTTTCTGTTGACGAGCATTAAATGAAGTTTCTTTATTCGTTTCCCAAAATTGAGCACGAGCCATTGTTTTTTTGATAGTTTCATCTGTTTGCTCCATGGAATGCATCAAACAATCCAAAAACCATATTAGCCATGCTGTAATATCAAGGTTTCCTTTTTGAGTACTTTCAAGTATCTCATAATATTTATTTCTTTCTGATTGTATATGTGCTGACATGGAATAAAACCTTTGTGGGCTTTTATCTGCTCTAGCTAATAGCATATCAGTAATAGCTCTTGCAATACGTCCATTACCATCATCAAAAGGGTGAATAGTAATAAACCATAAGTGAGCAAGACCTGCTTTTAAAACAGCATCAAGGTCTGTATATTTTTCAATCCAATCTAAAAAAACATTCATTTCACTTGGTACTTTAGAAGCTGGTGGTGCTTCAAAATGTATCGTTTCTTTTCCCATAGCTCCCGATGTAACTTGCATTACATCATCACGCCAATCAGCAGTTTTTATTTTATACATTCCGCTTCGTCCTGTTGGGAATAATGCTGCATGCCAATCAAATAGTCGTTCATCTGTTAGAGGAGTATCATAACGTTGAGTAGCATCTAACATCATTTCTACAATACCTTCTACATTACGTTCCGCTGGTAATGCTCCAGCAATTTCAATTCCTAATCTTCTCGCTATTGAAGAACGTACTTGTTCTGGGTTTAGAAATTCTCCTTCTATCTCACTTGACTTCATTACATCCATAGTCAGTGCCTTCAGCATCGTTTCTTCTTGTATCCGAAAACCGAGAGCTTGCATTTGACCTAATATTTGTCCTTGACGGTGCCTAACCGAACCTAATATTTTTGTTATTAGTTCAGCATCCCATGTGAATTGTGGCCAGTTTTTTTGTTGATGTATATACATAATCACCGCTTATTTGCGGTAAAAATAGTTATTTACTACCGCATTATCAAATATTTAATTATTATTTGAATTAATCACCGCATTTTTACGGTAATAAAACTTTTAAATCACCGCATTTGGTATATATAAAATAGTCTGAAATGATAACAGCATTGTTAAATAGTTCAAAATCGTTTTTTAAAAGCGATGTTTTTGAGTTACATTCTTCAAGTTTTTGGGTTTCAATAGTTTCTTACTTTTTTATCTTTTTATCATTCAAACAAGGCTTAAACTCTTGAATATATTCGGTTTCTTTTAATTGAACGTTAATTCCGTCTTCAAAAGCAACACATTCAATGGTAAAGTTGGAGCAAATAAATGCTTTGGTTTGTTCTTTTAAATCCTTATTCGTTTTGTCTTTAATATCAAGATCTAAGTAACGCCCTATTTTTCTAACAAATGTAGCTCCTTCAAAGTTAGACCATCCCATTTCTTGCTTGGCTCTGTTTGCTAAATGACTTGATTTGGTTAGTTCTGCTTTACCAATATACGCTATTTCACTAGAATAATTATAGTTCAATTTTTTGCATAATGACACCATTAACTCTTGGCTTTTTGGTCTAATAATATAAAGTCCTTGTTTGCCTTTAAAGGCTTTTAAATAATCAATTACTGTTTCCATAGTTATATATTTAATTTAGTTTGATAAAATTTGATAATGATATTGTTGCGATTCTGCTATAAAATACAGAATAACTAAAACAATAAAAGTATATAAAAAACGTATAGGCTTTTCTTTGCACCATAAATACCAGATGTAAATTATTGCAGAAATTATTAAAATTGCTGCTGCTTTTTTTAACTCTTCAAAAAAACTTTTTTCATTATTTGCCATAGAAGAAAGGGTTTGAATTTATTTTGGAATTATTTCAACAAAACTAAAATCTTGTTGAGACAAAAAATGACAAAGTTCTTTTTATCTTTGTTCAGATAATTAAATCATTGTGGAAGACTACAGTAAAAAAAGGCTTTATAAAAAAATCATCGTTAAGCTCCTAAGAGAAAAGAAACTTTCTATTGAAGAACTTTTGACCGAATTAAATGATATTTTAAAAGACGACTACGGATTTGAATCTATCTCAAGGAGAACCTTTGATAGAGCCAAAGAAAGTTTAATTGAAAATGGCTATCAAATAAATTCCCGAAAGTTTAACGGTAAAAACTATTTTGTATTGGAAGGCTATCCTGACAATCTGAACCTTACAAAAGAAGAACAACTTACTTTTCCTTTGCTTTTAGGATTATTGGACACCGAGAAGACTATGAATTCTGTAGAGTGGCTTAAATCGGCTTTAATGGATGAATTTGATTATAGTAAAGAAGATTTAAACCCCTATCCATATTTTGTTCATGTTCAACCCACTTTAAACAGCCAAGACAAATTGCTTATACTGGCTGGAAAAATTATTGAATACATCAAAAAAGGGCAAGCCATATTATTTCAATACCAAAAGAAAGGAATTACAGAATTTACACAAGTAGCTCCATTACAGATTCGTTATTATGATAATAGATATTATCTGCTGGCAAGCACAATTGATGTTGAAACCTATCAACCCACCAAATTATTGCAAACTTTTACATTAGATATGTTTGTAGAAAAAAATGTAAATCCCGCTGTGGATGAAAGTGATGAAAACGCTACAGAACCAAAATACATTTTCTTTGATTATGATGCTTTATACAAAGCTTCTCGTTTAGAAGAATTGCTGAAGCACAGCTTAGGAATTTGGTACGATTGGAAAGAAAACAAACTCAAAACTTTTAGATTAAAATTTACCGATTGGGCTATGGGTATTATGGAAAACAAAAAAATACACCCTTCACAAGTGGTGAAAGAAAAAACCAGTGACTTCCTAATTGTAGAAATCACTGTTTGGGAGAACCATGAAATGGATTATTTCTTGGGAAGATTTGGGGATAAGTGTGAGCGGTTGAATTGATTATGGTATAATACCCTCACAAAAATCTCTAGCTACTTCATAATACCAATTAATTCTTGTGTTTGTTTCGTAAAACCTATAAACGAAAGTATTATTTGGTGTAGGATAATTTAAAGGTGTGTTTATTTTTTTCCAATAAATGATTTTTCTATTTTTTAAATTTCGAGTTAATTTAAAAAATAGAGGAATGTAATCTGGCGAACCAATAAAAATGATATCGTCTTCAGAATTAATTATTGGCATGTTATTTACATCTGTAAAATCATTAAAATCATTATATGCAGGTGCTCCAATTAAATTATCATTTCTTTTATTATTTTGATTGGCAGTGTTTGAAAAAGTAATATCATACTTTGGTAACTTAAATTTTGAATTTACTAGTCCCCATCCAGCAGAAAGTATATAGAAATTATGCTCATATTTCCTATGTAAGCATCTGTATTCTTCCCTTGTGTAAAGATTGTATGCTTCTAAAAGATTATTGTCAATTTGATTATTAATTAAATAATCTCTCCATAATATTTCCATATTATTAATTGGGTCATCTGGATGATGTTCATTAACTACCCCAGCCCCAGGTATATTAACAAAATTTTTATTATGATATGCTGTGAAGTAAGAATTATTTTTTCCACCGGCACAAATCATTACTACTTTAAAATTTTTACTTAAAATTATATTTTCCATTTCCATATCAGTATTGTTTGTTTTTGTAGGTGCAATTTTTTCTAAAATATTTTTCTTGTCAGTAATTTTATGTGGTGAACAAACTTTTATTGTTATTTCTTCAATCTCATCATCCCTTTTGTTCATTCTATTTTGAATATGTATCCATCGAGCAGTCTCTCTACCATCAATTTTTCCACCAGTTGCTGAAAAATATGTGTAAATATTTTGTGCTTTCGGATTAATATGAACTTTTGTCCCACTAGTATTCCATCCTTTAAATTCTAAAACGAGTAAACCAGTATTAGAATTTAAAATTTGAAACGTACAAGCTTCTGCAGGCAAGCCCTCAATTCCTCTTACCACGTCTAAAATAGATTGGTTTTTAAGGACAAAAAATTCAACACATTTGTTTTCGACTAAATATACTTGATGCACAAAAGACGGAGAATCTTTTGTTGGTGTTTTATTTGTTTTTTTAGACTGTTCACTTTCGCCTTTACATTCCATTCTAAGTCGAGTGTTATTATAAACCTCTGCTCTTCTTATTTTATATACTTGTGTAGAATTTGTAATTGCATTGGCTCTTGCATTTGGATTGTTTTTTAAATTTAATAAAGGTTTTATTCCATTTATTAATACTTTCTCATCATTGTCAATTAATGATTTATCATTTGAATATTCAATCCAAAATACTTTCATGTAATCTTTAATAAAAGTATTAACATCATTTTCAGTATTTGGTAAAATCAAATCATTTGATAATAGAGCACCTAAACCAGCTCTCAATGTTGATAATGTTCCATGGCAAATATTGGAATCTATGTGATTTTGATTTACATGCCACTCAAATCTTTCGTTTAGATTGCTTTTTCCTTTTTTTCCAGTTCCAGCAGTTCCCAAATAAACTAAATCGTATTTTACTCCTTCGATAACTTTAGTGTATTTTGGCTCAATAGGATTAATACTAACAAAATTACTCATAGCTTTGTAACCATCTTGTCGCATAAACCAAAAATAAATTCCTTTGGATTTAACATGAGGTATTGCATCTACATGAGGTACAAATGAATTTGTCGATTAAAGATTTTGATTTAACCAAGTTGTTAATTCATTAAAATCTGCATTTTGATTAATTGCCATGATGTAAGTTTTTGAAGTTCAGACTGCAAATATATAAAATCCCTCACACTTAATCTATTTCAACTTTGCCTTTTTTTGACTAAGTAATGTTTTACCTTTGCTCTTTAAATCAACTATTTATGCAAAATAAAATTCTATTTGAAGAGCGAATTGCAGTTAATAATTCTAATCACATTTGTTCGGAAATAATAAAAAAATCCAGAATAGAGCAGAATATTAAAATTGATGATTTTGCATTTGCTCATGTGGTTTACGGTATCAATGGCAAACCTGTCTTATTTCATGTGCACTTCAGTAATAATGATGAAGATTCAACCAAAAATGAATTTAACATATACTTGCAAAATCTGAATCATAAATCATTTTACCAGCTTTTATATTTGGTTACTTATTATGGTTTTTTCAAAGAAGATGAGGCTAATTTAGCCCTGCTTAAAGATAACAAACGCAATGGTGCAATAGCTTGCTATTTAGAATGTACCGATGGTAAATTGCTGTACCATTACCAAATAGAGCAATTATACAGTTCTATTACCAACGCTACGGTTGAAGAAGCCATTACTTTCAGAAAAGCCATTAACCTAAAACGACCAAGTGCTTTTGAAAATGCCAAAACCATTATTTTGCCTTCGGGTGAATCCTTATTTGATGTTCTAACAAAACAGAGGTTTAGGGATTTTACTTTATACCCTAAAATAAAAGAAGCAATGGAATTGTACACTTATTTAAACACTTAACCGTTTTGAATGTTTTAGAAGTTGTAACGCCAAAAACCAACTTTGTCACTCTTTGACTAATCAACTTATTAATTTTGAAATCTAATCTAAAATCAATCACTTATGAAAAAGTATTTAATTTTTGCATTCTGTTTAATAATAAGCATTGGTTTAGCTCAAGATAAATCAATGAAATACTATGATTTAAATGGCATTAGGTTTTCCGTTACTAAAGATTATTGGCTAAATATAGATGGTGTTAAGTCGATGCCAAGCAATCAATTTATGATTGTAGAAATGCGAAAATTGGATTATCCTTATAATGATCATATTGAATTCTCATCAATATTCTATACCCGTGCATTTCAAAGTAATGATTTGGTAAAATCTGGACATCAAATTAATAAAGGAAGCTATTTATTTAGGGTTATTTTAGCTGTAAAAAATGAAGATGGTGGAAGTGAACTATATAAAGTAATAAAATTAAATGAGCGATTGATAGCTTTATGATTATTTTAAAATATTATATTTACGGTAATAAAGTCACTTTATTAAACCTATAATTCAATCTTCTATAGAATCAAATTATGAAGTTACTATTTCTAATGTTGTTTGTTTTGATTTGTAAAATTCTTCATGGATTGGAATATGGAATACCTTATTGTTTTGAGAATTAGTAAAACAATTAAAGAATTGTGAAAAGATAGATGTTCTATAATAGTTAAAATATAAAATCAAACTAAATATGATGACAAGAAATTATTTGAAAGACCTACTTTATGGTGTTTGTGTTGGTGATGCTTTGGGTGTTCCAGTTGAATTTGTTAGTAGGGAAAACTTAAAAAATAACCCAGTAACAAAAATGGGTTCTGGAGGTGTGCACGACCAAGGAATTGGTGTTTGGTCAGATGATAGTTCGCTAACTTTTTGTTTAGCAGAATCTATTATTGAAGGATATGATATTCATAATTTAGCCAATAAATTTATCAAATGGAAAAATGATGGCTATTGGACTGCAACAGGGGAAGTGTTCGACATAGGAAATACAACAAGACAATCCATCATCAATCTTAGTAATGGAATACATCCAACAATGGCTGGAGGTATTTATGAAATAGATAATGGGAATGGTTCTTTAATGAGAATTTTACCATTAGTTATTTTACTTAAAGATTTACCTATTGAGAAACGTTTCGCCTTGGTTAAAGAAGTATCATCTATCTCTCATGCACATAATCGTTCTGTAATTTCTTGTTTCTATTACTTAGAATTTGCATTGCAGCTAATGGAAGGAAAAGACAAATTTGATATTTATGAAAATCTAAAAAAATCGGTTTCTGAATTTTTAATTTCAAATGAAATATATAGTAATGAATTAATTCATTTTGATAGACTTCTAAACGGAAATATTTATGAGTTAGAAGAAGAATTAATTCAAAGTGGCGGATATGTAATTCAAACTTTGGAAGCCAGTATTTGGTGTTTGTTAACTACCAATAATTATGAAAAAGCTGTATTAAAAGCCGTAAATTTAGGAGGTGATACCGATACTACTGCAGCTGTTACTGGTGGATTAGCAGGTTTACTATACGGTTTTGAATCAATTCCAAAAACATGGGTTGCTTCAATTCGCAAACGAAACAAAATAAATAAATTAATACATGATTATCACAAACAAGTAAATAGCCTTAAAGGTAAAATGATTTTAATTTACAATATAACTACACGAGATTATATTGAAGAAAATGGTGTTTTTAAAGATGATTCGGTTATCTTATTTGATACTATTCCACATGAGTTAGAAGCTACATTGCATTTAACAAATGAAAATGGAGTAAATAGTATTTCTTTAAATTTTTATTATCCTAATTATCCCAATGAAGGATTTGTTTCCTGTGAATTAGAATCTGAAATTACATGCTCAAATGAAAATTTCAATTTTTTAATCGATTTTAGTGATTTCACTTTTATTAACGAAAACGAAGCGGTTTTAAAAGGAACATTGGCAGTTAACCTATTTGATTCCGATAATGTAGATAACTTCAAATTTGAATTTTATATCAAACAAATTAATTGTCAAGAATTAATAAGTAATAGTACAATTAGCCCGATTTGTCATTTTCTTAAAGTTAATGAGGATTAATTATTTTTCGCCTTCATAAAACATCAAAAACTGCTCATAGTCTCTAAGCAAATTGTTCGAGATGCCCGCTGAAAGGGCTACTAAATCATACCAAAAACCTCTAAAGAAATTTAGAGGTTTTTTTATTTTCAAAAAAATCTAAAAACTGCTCATAGTCTCTAAGCAAAATGTTCGAGATGCCCTCTGAAAGGGCTACTAAGTCGTACCAAAAACCTCTAAAGAAATTTAGAGGTTTTTTTTTATATTTTGAAAATTTTCTAAATCAATTAATTTAATGACTAATTATTTGTGAATTATTTAAAAGAAAAAATTAATTATTAAAAAAAATCATACAAAAAAACCACATCTTAAAATGTGGTTTTTAATAGTATATGAACAATTAATTATTTCAAAATCGCTCTAGAAATAACCACTTTTTGAATTTCAGTAGTACCTTCTCCAATCGTACAAAGCTTGGAATCTCGATAGAATTTCTCAACTGGAAAATCTTTAGTATAACCGTATCCGCCATGAATTTGAATTGCTTCACTGGATACTTTCACGCAAACTTCAGAAGCATACATTTTTGCCATTGCACCAGCTGAAGTAACAGGAAGGTGTTTTTCTTTTAAATAAGCAGCTTTATGCAATAACAATTCAGATGCCTCAATTTCTGTAATCATGTCAGCCAATTTAAAAGATATTCCTTGAAAATTACTGATAGGTTGTCCAAACTGATGTCTTTCTTTTGAATATTTCAAAGAAGCTTCATAAGCACCTTTTGCAATTCCTAAAGAGAGTGCGCCAATTGAGATTCTACCTCCGTCTAATATTTTCATGGCTTGAATAAATCCTTCACCAACTTCACCCAATCTATTTGCATCTGGCACGATACAATTGTCAAAAATAAGTTCGGCAGTTTCACTTGCACGCATACCTAGTTTGTTTTCTTTTTTACCAGATGTAAAGCCTTTCATGCCTTTTTCAAAAACAAAAGCAGTTGTCCCTCTTGAGTTTCCTTTTTCACCTGTTCGCACAATGACTACAGCAATATCTCCCGAAATAGCATGTGTAATGAAATTTTTAGCTCCGTTAACAATCCAGTTATCACCTTCTTTAACCGCAGTTGTATTCATTCCCCCAGCATCAGAACCGGTGTTATGCTCAGTCAATCCCCAAGCACCTATGTGTTCTCCTGAAGCAAGTTTAGGAATCCATTTTTTCTTTTGTTCTTCGTTTCCAAACGTCAAAATATGATTGGTACACAATGAATTATGCGCAGCTATAGACAACCCAATTGATGAATCGACTTTAGAAATTTCTTCTATTATTGTGATGTATTCGTGATATCCTAATCCAGATCCACCAAGCTCTTCGGGAACTAAAACACCCATAAAACCCATTTCGCCAAGTTTTTTAAATAAATCAACTGGAAAAATTTGAGCTTCGTCCCATTCCATGATAAATGGTCGAATGTGTTGATCTGCAAAATCTCTAATTGATTGTGCAATCATTGATTGTGTTTCGTTGTATGAAAAGTCCATAAAATATATATTTTTTTTAGAATTCCAAATATAAGACTATTATTTGTAATTTATCAACTGGAAAATTCTTTATTTTAGACAAATCCTCAACATTTAAAGTTCCGTTCATACTTCTATAAATAACGATGTTTTTAGAAATTGGATATTTAAAATAAGGGAAAGCACCTAATTCTTTTATGGAAGCTGTATTTATGTTTATTTTTTTGATGGAAGAAGTACTATTTATCTTAAAATAAGTATTTAAATTTTTAATAACTTCAGGTGATAAACCCCAAATATCTTCCATCTGATCCATGGAAACAAAACCTCCAAAAAGTGCCTTTTGAGCCAAAATTCGGTCGGAAATAGCGTCGCCAACTCCATAAATCGCCATCAAATCTTCTTTGGTTGCATCATTTAAATCTTTAACTTTTAATGGTTGTTTTTTTGGATATTCTTTCCAATTTTTATTTTCATTGTAAGAATTTTGTTTTGGATTTGTAACCCAATCTGGAAACTTAAAATAAGGTTCTATTACAGCTAACAAAGAATCAGAAACACCTGTAACAGATTGAAAATCTTTTGCCGAATTTACATATTTTCCAGTTTTTCTATAAGCTAAAAGCTTCTCAATTTCGTGACTTTTCATACCTAATTTATATCCTTTAAAATCAGTAATGAAATTGGGATTAAACGGATACATTTGATAAGTCATAGAAGGTTTTTCTGACTTTAACGAATCAATTTCATATTGTAATGAAAGCCATTTTTGCTTTTGATTGCTATCGTCTTCTTTTCGAAAATCAAAAAAATAATAGCTGATTTGAAGTACCAATATGATGAAAAACAATACTATCAAACCTCTTTTTTGACCTAAAGAAAAAGAGGAAATCGTGCGAAATAAAGAATTTTTTATGGGCATATAAATTAATTTACAAATCAAATACAGAAGAACGTTTGGCTCTAATTAAATCTTTTAGACGCATCCAAAAAGCTAATGTCAAGTAAACTCCAAACCAAAGTCCGATTGTTACAAATGAAATGTAAATAAAAAAAAGGCGCACACTTGTAGCTCTCATACCCAGCTTATCTGCAAGGCGAGACGATACATGAAATCCATGCTTTTCAAAAAAATATCGAATATTGGTAATGATACTCATATTATTGTTTTAAAAAAGATAATCCCAAACCACATTGAATACAGCGTTTGTTGTTACAATATTCGTTTTTTAATTGTAATAATGCTTGCGTTTCAAATGCGTTGGTTGCCTTTAATCCAAAAGTAGTAAATTTTTCAATGGTACTATTCTTTTCTGGGTTACATTTTGACATCAATTGAATTAATTGTTCCGAATTGTCTTTTCCCATTGCTTTTGCATAAGCAAATTGTATGGGAATGATTGTATTTATGATGATTAAATCGATGAATGCTTTTGATAATGCCTTTTCTTTAAAAGTACTTGATTTATCAAAATTATAATGACTTTTCCAATATTCACTAACAGAACAGTTGAATATTGAATATATATCTTCTTGATTTTTGGATTCCATAATTTTAGAAAACAAGTTTCGATGTAAGTGATAAACCATTGCTAGTTGAGCTAGTCTAATAGTTGGAAAATTATCTGGACGATGTTTGAAAAAGGAAACTGGAGTAATCAAAGGTTGTTCTAAATTATATTTTAGGGCAATATAATCATACCATGCTTTCAATTCAATTGAATAATTATCTTCAAGTGAATTGGGAAAAATAGTAGCTTGACCAAAAAACAATGCCTCTAAGTACTTTACTTCTAGTGATTCTTTTCTAACTATTGAAAAAGTAATGGATTGTGCTATTTTATAAAATGATTCGCCGTTGGTATTTAGTCCAAAGTTTTTTGCCAACATACAAAACAAAACGCCTTCCCAATCATTTTCAGTTGTAGTTAATAATTCTTCAATAAAGATAGCTTTTCGTTCTAATCGCTCAAAAAAGAGTCGCTCTATCCAATTTTTCAAAATAAAATCATCACAAGTAGCCAATTGTTTTTCACAAAAAATCCAAGATTTTGGTGTCATCAAATCTCTATAATTAGCAACGTCATTCGAATCGACATACTTTGATAGTTCCAAAACTGGAATTTCTGAATTGTCTTTTCTAAAAATTGGCGCGTCGTGTTGCCAAACAACGTGTAATACTACATTGTCATAAGCTGCATCTTTTTCGTGCTGGTGCAAATACCAATCAGAAGATTTTACATGAATTTCAATATTTCCAGCCCATTTTTGATCATTCAAAATAATTTGCGCATTAAAGAAATCGGGGCCAGCAAGCTGAGTATATTGTCCTGAGTAAACAATAGTAACTCTTTCACCTTGAACCGTTTGCAAGTCTATAAAACGGAATTTTTTAAATTGCCAAACGTAATGTAGAAAATCTTCTTTCATATTTTTCTTATTGCGTGTGGGACTACGAAATTAGTAAAAATAGTTTTATGTTGATCAATATTTTATATTTGTACTTAAACATTTTTTATGAAAACAATATTTACTATTGGAATAGCCCTTTTTACTAGTGTTTTAGTGGCTCAAAACAGTTATAAAATAACGTATGAAAAACTATCAAATGGTACTTTGATAGAAAATCAAGATCCTGTTTTTGTGTTTACCAATGAAAAAGTAACCCAAGTTGTAGCGAAAAGCATCATGGAGAGTAATTCCATTTTTCCGTCTGAATATTTTTTGATAAACAGAACGAATTTAGAAGTTATTCAGATTGCTAAATTAGATGCCAATCGATATATTCAAACAGTTGACAGTGTTTCATTAAACAAACAATCTTTTGAATTTTTGACCGAAACCAAGAAAATTTTAGGTTATCAATGTAAAAAAGCGAAAACAATTATCAATTCAAATACAATCGAAATTTGGTACACAAACGAATTAAAAGTAGATGGATCGCCTAGCATATTAGGGCAAAAACTAGGTTTGGTTTTAGAAATTAATAGAAATGGGAATTTTGTAACACAAGCCAATAAAATTGAAAAAATTAA
>CAMAWT010000022.1 GCA_945862065.1 Flavobacterium psychrophilum
TTATTTTTTTCTAATGCATCAATTTCTTCATCAGATATTTCTAAAATATCGATGATTGGTGCCACATATTCTTGTTCTTTTGCTAATTTTTTATTCAATGTTAATACAAGTGAAGGAAGTAAAACTAAATTGGATAACATGCCAAAAAATAATGTTATTGAAACGAGTCCTCCAAGTGCTATGGTACCTCCAAAACTTGACAACATAAAAACGGAGAAGCCGAAGAACAAAACAATTGAAGTGTAAAACATACTGATTCCTGCGTCTTTAAAAGTAGCAAAAACTGAGTTCTTTATTTTCCAATTATTTCTTGCTAATTCCAGGCGGTATTGAGCTAAAAATCGTAAGGTATCATCTACCGATAATCCGAATGCAATTCCGAAAACAAGTATCGTTGATGGTTTTAATGGAATGCCAATATAACCCATCAAACCAGCTGTTAACAACAACGGCAATAAATTTGGAATTATAGATACTAAAACCATTTTGAAAGATTTGAACATGATTGCAACCAAACCTGCAGTGAGTAAAAATGCAAAAAGTAAAGAAGAAAGTAGATTATCTAGCAGATATTTTGTTCCTTTTTGAAAAACAGATGCTTTTCCTGTAATGATCACATTGTATCTATCTGACGGAAATAGTTTTTCGGCTTTAAGCCTAATCCGTTCCTCAATTTGATCCATTTTTTCTCCATTTTCATCTTTAATAAAAGTGGTTATTCTGGCATATTGTCCTGTTTTATCAACATAACTTTTCAATAAATCTTCAGATGATTTTTGGGTTGAATTTTTTATATATGATAAGATAAAGGCTTGTTCTTGAGGATTTGGCAATTCAAAATAGTCTGGATTTCCATTATAATAGGCCTGTTTGGCATATTTCACTAAATTGACAATAGACAACGGTTTGGAAAGTTCGGGAATTTCTTGAATCGTTTCTTCTAAATCTTCCATACGTTTAAGTACTGAAAGTTTCATGACTCCCTTTTCCCGTTTGGTATCAATCATGATTTCTAAAGGCATTACCCCGTCAAATTCTTTTTCGAAAAAACGAATATCGGCAAAAAAATCTGTCTTTTTGGGCATGTCTTCAATGATACTTCCCGATATTTTAATTTTGTAAATTCCGATTATTCCAAAAACCAATAATACTATTGAAATTGAATAAACTCCTACTCGATTATATTTTACAGTTTTAACTATCCAACCCATAAATGAGGTTAAATATTCGCGACCCAAATGATCTAAATGCCGTGGAATGGGCGCGGGTGTGTAACTAAAAAATGCAGGAATAAGCAACAAACACAACAAATAAATAGCAATAATATTTATGGATGTAACCACACCAAATTCGGTAAGCAGAACATTATTGGTAGCTATAAAAGTTGCAAAACCAACCGCTGTAGTGATGTTGGTCATCAAAGTGGCAGTTCCGGTTTTTGTGATAACTCGTTGCAAAGCTTTGGCTTTATTAGCATGAATTTGATATTCTTGATGGTATTTGTTAATTAAAAAAATACAATTTGGGACACCAATAACAATCACTAAAGTAGGAACTAATGCCGTAAGAACAGTGATTTCGTAATTTAAAAATCCTAAAATTCCAAACGACCACATTACACCAATAATGACAATTATTAAAGAAATCATTGTAGCTCTAAATGATCTGAAAAAGAAATAAAAAATCAACGACGTAATCAATAAAGCAGCAACAATGAACAATCCAATTTCGTCAATGATGGTTTTAGCATTCAGCGTCCGAATGTAAGGCATTCCCGAAGTATGAAGATCAACTCCTGATGCTTTTTCGAATTTATCTATAGCCGGAATTAATTTATTTAGTATGAATAATTTTCGAGATTTGGTATTAATTATTTTTTTATCTAAATAAATGGCAGACCGAATGGCACCCGATTTTTTATTGAACAACAAACCTTCATAAAAAGGCATTTTAGTGAAAAAATCTTTTTTAATAGAAGCGAGATACGCTGCATTATTGATTTTGGTAGAATCTACTAAAGAGTTTAACTGAAATTTTCCTAAAGAATCATTTTTGGTTAGTTTTTTTAAATTATCAATTGACAAAATCAAATCAACTTCTTTGTTTGACTTAATTTCATTCATCAAAACTTTCCATTCTGCAAAAACTTTTGGTTCAAAAAGTTTCGAATCGTTTGTAGCAATGACTACTAAATTGCCTTCCTCACCAAATTTATCAAGAAAGGCATTATAATTCACATTAACACTGTCATTTGCCGGAATTAAATTGGCTTCTGTTTGTGTAAAACGAATATTTTTCCATTGCATTGCCATTAGAATTGTCATTAAAGCAATTCCAATTATAATTGTGATTCTATTTCTTAGGATAATTCGAGCAATTAATGCCCAAAAACCGATACCTAACATCTTTTTCATATCATCCAAAATGGGTTGCAAAGGTAATTAAAAGCAGTTAAATACAAAGCGCAAATACAAACAATTAATATAAATTTATTATTGATTTTTAATATTATTGCGATAAATTTTACAATATTTGTAACACATTTATTAAAGTGCTTTTTCGAATGAAAAATAAATTAAAAAATACTATTTTTTACTTTGCTGTTACCGGTGGTTTCACTGCCATCATTTTTTGGATAATTTCAAAGGGGAAAATATTAGAAATTGGCCGAAATATCAAAGCATCGGTTTCTAAAGAAACTTATTTTAGTCAATTTCTTGAATCACTTACACAAAATTTAAGTCATCCATTAGCCATATTATTACTTCAAATAATAACCATTATTATAACGGCAAGATTATTTGGCTGGTTGTTCAGGAAAATAGGTCAGCCCTCTGTAATTGGCGAAATTATTGCAGGTATTTTTTTAGGCCCTTCAGTAGTTGGAATGTATTTTCCTGAATATTCGGGACTTTTATTTCCCCCTGCTTCGTTAGGAAATTTACAATTCTTGAGTCAAATTGGATTGATTCTTTTCATGTTTGTGATTGGCATGGAACTCGATTTGAAAGTTTTAAAAAACAAAGCCAATGATGCCGTAGTTATAAGTCATGCCAGTATTGTAATTCCGTTTGCATTGGGTATTGGATTATCCTATTACATTTACAATCAGTTTGCACCTGCAGGAGTAGAGTTTTTGTCTTTTAGTTTATTTATGGGAATCGCCATGAGTATTACTGCGTTTCCAGTATTGGCACGTATTGTTCAAGAACGCGGCATTCACAAAACTCGTTTGGGAGCAATCGTAATTACTTGTGCTGCCGCAGATGATATAACCGCTTGGTGCCTTTTGGCGGCCGTAATCGCAATTGTAAAAGCGGGTACATTTGCTAGCTCACTTTATGTAATATTGCTAGCATCTGTTTATGTTTTGATGATGTTGTTTATAGTAAAACCTTTTTTGAAAAAAGTTGGAGATTTATATGCAACCCGAGAAAATTTAGGCAAACCAGTGGTAGCCATTTTCTTGGTAACGTTGATAATTTCATCCTATTTATCAGAAATAATAGGAATTCACGCACTGTTTGGAGCATTTTTGACGGGAGCCATAATGCCGGACATCTCTAAAATTAGATCCATAATAATTGAAAAAGTGGAAGATGTTTCGTTGATATTATTACTTCCTTTATTCTTTGTGTTTACAGGATTACGAACACAAATTGGACTTATAAATGATCCTTATTTATTAAAAATCACTGGTTTTATTATACTAGTAGCCGTAGTTGGAAAATTTTTGGGAAGTGCACTTGCAGCAAAATTTGTGGGTCAAAATTGGCGAGATAGTTTAACAATTGGTGCATTGATGAATACGCGTGGACTGATGGAGCTGGTAGTTTTAAACATCGGATATGATTTAGGTGTTTTGTCAACAGAAATTTTCACAATGATGGTCATCATGGCATTAGTAACCACTTTTATGACGGGCCCAGCAATTGATATTATAAATTATATTTTTAAAAGAAAAGATTCCTTAATACCAAAGGAGATTTCAAATAGAAACTTTAAAATATTACTTTCTTTTAGCAGTAATGAAAAAGGGAAATCATTATTAAAATTAGCCAACGGATTTGTAAAAAAGCAAAGTGAAAACACAAACGTGACTGCACTACATTTATCGTTATCCGATGAATTGCATGCTTTTAATTTAGAAGAATATGAAAAGGAAACTTTTGAACCAATATTATTGGAATCAAAATTATTAAACCAAGAAATTACCACGATTTTTAAAGCTACCGTTGATATAGAAAGCGATATAACAGACATCGCTACTAAAGGAAATTTTGATTTAGTTTTAGTAGGGCTTGGAAAATCAATTTTTGAAGGAACTTTGTTAGGTAAAGTATTGGGTTTTACTACGCGAATAATCAATCCCGATCGTTTGTTGGATAAATTTACAGGAAAAGAAGGCTTGTTTAAAAATTCACCTTTTGATGATAGAACTCGATTAATAATCTCAAAATCAAAAATTCCGTTGGGTATATTTATCGATAAGGAATTGACAACTTTGGAAGAAGTTTTTGTGCCAATATTTTCAGATGAAGATTATTTTTTATTAGAATATGCTGAAAAATTAATTTATAATAGTGATTCAAAAATCACCATTTTAGACATTGATAATCAGGTTAAAAACAATGTTGAAATTGAAAATAAAATAGATTACATCAGTGAGCTTTATCCCAAAAATGTTTCGGTTTTAATTGAATTAAAAATGAAGGCTGGTTTTCTTGCTAAACAAGATTTAATGATTATTTCAATTGATAGTTGGAAAAAATTAGTGGATTCCGAAAATATTTGGATCAGTACAATTCCTTCGGTTTTAATTATCAAACCTTAAAACCCTAAATTTAAAATGTAGCTTATTTTTAACGAAATATTATCTTCTATTTTTGAAAAAGCATAAGGACCATATCTAAAAAAACCGGTCAGTCCAATGCCTTTGTAAATCTGATTGAACTCTACACCGCTTTCAAAAAAACCTCGTTCTAATGTTTTGTAATTAAAATTTAGATGGTATTCTGGGTGTTCCATACTACCAAAAGCAAATCGTGAAACAATTGATATTTGAGGTTTAATTTTGTAAGCTAGTTTTACTTTATTAAATGTGTGTCTAGTTTGAAAACTAAAATATTTACTAGAGAAAAATTCATTAAAATACATGGTCTCAAAACTATTTTTACCCGCAAAAGTGATGCGTTTCAAAATGGTTTCTTTGTTCAAATTATTTGGCACAATACTATAAAGATGTGTCAAAGGAACATTGCCTATTGCTATTCCGCCCATAAAATAAAAAGAGGTGTTTTGGCCAGATAAATAGGGTATTTCGTGAACTATTTTAAAATCAAATTTAGAAAATTCAAAATCATTATCAATAAAATTTGGAATTGATTTCGTGATTTGAAATGAAAATTTCGGCGTTCTTTTTTCATTTTCGATACGGTCATTTGTCGTTTGCATATAGCTACTAAACGGATTCCAATCAATAGAAAATTGTGCAGTAGTTATGGTATAATCGACATAATTTTGCCCATTGGATGAAAATATATAATCAAAAAGCGGTTTTATTCTACTTGTTGATAAACCAAAATAGGCTTCTGTTTTTGGAATATATTTTGACTCAAAAGAAACCGAAGCTAACTGATTTTTATAAAAAGTAGAAATGTTTATAGGACGTGGATCATATATTTTATATTGTCTTGATTGGGTGGCAAATTGAATTTGACCAATTTCACTTAAATCATCAGAATACGAAGCACTAACCCACGAATCGGTTTCTTTATCCACTAAATATGAGGGTGAAATTCCAAATTTTATCGCCTTGTCTTTGAGTCCGTAAGCCCCAAAGAAATGAACTTTGTAAGTCGTTGATAGTTTCGAATTAGTAACTCCTCCTAAACCAAATCTGAAACCTTCATGATTGTTAAATTTTGCAAATCTTCTCAAATCAATATCTACATAACTGACAGGTAAATAGCCATTTATGATTTTCTTGCCTAAAATTATTTTCTTTTCTATTTTTTCTGCAATGGATAAACTATCCAAACGTAAATAGGTATTCAGTTTTCTAGAATCAGTAGTGTCTTTTTGGAATAAATTCCAGTAAGCTTCTGGTTTGGAGTCGTTTACTTGACGTGCATCAATTTTAATTTTTGGCGTTTGAAATGAAACGGACTTATTGATTTTGACATCATAAGGTATTGATTCTAGTTTTAAATACAAATTATCAGAAGCGTCTTTTTTGTCTTTCTCGATGCTAGATTTGAACTTTATTGTTCCTCCAAGAATTTTCAAATCTTCAGAGTTATTTCCTTTTACAACGGTAATGTCTCTCTTTTTTGGAAACCAAATTTTCTCGTTTTCTAAAAATGAAAACGTAAATAGTGCATTGATATTAACAATTCCGTAAATACGATAAAATGCCTTTGCAATTCCATAATTTTCTGGGTCAATATAGAGCAAACCTCTCATGCTACTTTTAGCAACTTTTTTAGGTTGAAAATAAATCCTAAAAACGGGGCGTCCTTCCACCATAACTGTATCAATCAATTTAAAGTTGAATAACAATCTTCCGTTTTTAGAAGTAGGATTATGAACCGGTATTTCAAGAATGTCCAACTTATTATCATACAGCGAATAAGAAACTAAATTTAGACCTAAAAATTCATATAAAGGCTTTTGAAATCCTGCCATTCTGGAAGCTATAATTGTTTCTTTTGTGCCTTTTTCATTAAATTGAATAAGATTTACTTTCTCCGTTTGATACAAATGTTGTTTTTCTAATAGTTTTTTAAATTTATAATTAGTAGAATCTAAAATAATTTTATTTTTTCCAAACCATCTTTTTTTAATGATTGAGTCAATTTTATTTGAAATCGAATCTGTCTTTGCCGAAACTAATAAGTGTTCATAATTTTTATATTCATAAGAACTAAAAACACGCTCGGGTTGATTTACATTTTTACTTTGAACGACTTTTTTTATGATTGAATTGACCAACTGTTCAGAATAAATTTCTTCATTCTTTTGTGAATTATCTGTTACCAATTTTACAATCAAAAAAGGTTTCCCTATTGTTAAATAATGATTTTTTTTATAATATCCTTTTTTAGAAAAAACAATGGGTTTGTTGTCTGGGTTTACTTTTATTTCAAATTTACCTTCCCAATCTGTAAAGGTTTCTGAACTATTATATTCAATTTTTGCAAAAGCAACCGGCACAGTAGAATCATAATCCAATACTTGACCCATCATGATTTCTTGAGAATAGAAATTATGATGGATTAAGATAAGTAAAAAAAATAAGATTTTTTTCATTTGAAAATGATGCAAATTTGTACAAAAATAAGCATTAAAAATTAACCAACTAAATTAATTATTTTTCCCGGAACAATAATCACTTTGTTTGGTGTGCGTCCTTCCAATTGTTTTTGAGTGCGCTCATCTGCCATGATGATTTCTTGTATTTGAGGCACGGTTAAATCCAACGGAAGCTTGATGGTAAAACGCATTTTTCCATTAAATGAAACCGGATATTCTTTTTCGGATTCTACCAAATATTTTTCGTCATATTTTGGAAAAGCCACTTTCGAAATAGAACCTTCATGACCCATTATCGACCATAATTCTTCTGCAATATGAGGAGCATAAGGAGAAACTAATAAGGCTAATGGTTCTAAAATAGCTCTTTCATGGCAATTTTGTGTTGACAATTCATTTACACAAATCATGAATTGAGAAACCGACGTATTGAAAGAGAAATTTTCTATATCTTCTGTGACTTTTTTAATGGTTTTATGTAATGTTTTTAAACTTTCCTTTGAAGGTTCGTTTTCTGTAATAATTATTTGATATTCATCAAAATACAATCGGCATAGTTTTTTCAAGAACCCAAAAACTCCTGATATTCCAGCAGTATTCCATGGTTTTGATTGTTCTAAAGGTCCTAAAAACATTTCATACAAACGCAACGTATCAGCGCCATATTCATTACAAATGTCATCTGGATTAACGACATTGTATTTTGATTTTGACATTTTTTCGACCTCGCGCCCTACGATATATGAGCCAGATTCCAAAATAAATTCGGCATCTTTATAATCTACATACAACGGGTGAGCTTTGAATTTTTCAATGTCTAATTCGTTGGTTACATCATTTATACAAGACAAATCTACGTGGATGGGTTGAACCGTTACATCTTTAATTAATCCTTTCGAATATAATTTTTTCGAATCTTCGCTTCGATATACAAACGCACTCATTCCCAAAATCATCCCTTGATTTATCAATTTTTTGAACGGTTCTTCTGTTGGTGCAAAACCTTTATCTTTTAAAAATTTGTTCCAAAAACGAGCGTACAATAAATGGCCGGTTGCATGTTCGCTACCACCAATATACAAATCGACATTTTCCCAATATTTAATCGCGTCTACATTGGCAAACTCTTCTGTGTTATGGGCATCCATATAACGCATCCAATACCACGAACTTCCCGCCCAACCTGGCATCGTGTTTAACTCTAACGGAAATATATTAACGTTGTCTATTAACTGATTACTAACCACTGAACACTGAACACTGTCCCAAGCCCAATGGGTTGCGTTGCCCAAAGGAGGCAAACCGTCTTCTGTTGGTAAATACTTTTCAACTTCGGGCAAAACAATTGGCAAGTGTTTTTTGTCAATCATTTGTGGCAGACCGTTTACATAATACACCGGGAACGGTTCGCCCCAATAACGCTGACGCGAAAAAACCGCATCTCGTAAACGGTAATTCGTTTTTCCTTTTCCTTGACCTAATTCTTCTAACGCTTCAATCGCTTTTTTAGATCCTTCCTTATAACCTAAACCATTTAAGAAGTCGGAATTTACTAATTCAAAACCACCTTTGTCTCCATAAGCCGCTTCAGAAATATCTTGATTGAATATATTTTCAATTTCAGGCATTCCGTTCGTTCCTTTAAAGAAACTTGCAAAAGCATAATCTCTTTCGTCTCCACAAGGCACTGCCATTACAGCTCCCGTTCCGTAACCCGCCAACACATAATCGCCAATCCAAACTGGAATAGGTTCTTTGGTAAACGGATGTTCCGCATAAGCGCCAGTAAAAACTCCCGAAATAGTTTTTACATCGGCCATACGTTCACGTTCTGAACGTTTAGCGGTTTTTTGGATATACTCCTCTACGGCTTGTTTTTGTTCTGGAGTTGTTATTTGTGAAACCAATTCATGTTCTGGAGCCAATGTCATGAACGTTACTCCGAAGATGGTGTCTGGTCGAGTGGTAAAAACTTCGATATAGTCGAAAGTCGAAGGTCGAAAGTCGAAAGAATCGGACGCCTTTTGACTTTCAGACTTTTGACCTTCAGACTTTTGACTTTTTATTTGAAACTTAACCATCGCTCCAACCGATTTTCCAATCCAATTGCGTTGGCTTTCTTTGATGCTTTCAGACCAATCAATGGTTTCTAAACCTTGCAATAATCGTTCGGCATAGGCAGAAATTCGCATGCTCCATTGGGTCATTTTTTTTCGAATAACAGGAAATCCACCACGTTCTGAAACGCCGTTTATGATTTCGTCATTTGCTAAAACAGTTCCCAATCCTGGGCACCAGTTTACTTCGGTTTCTGCTAAATATGTTAAACGGTATTGTAAAAGTAACTTTTGTTGTTGTTCTGATGAAAACGCTCTCCATTCTGTAGATGAGAAAGAGGCAATATTATCATCACAAACAGCATTTATATTGGTGTTTCCTTCTTTTTCGAATACAGAAATTAAGGTAGAAATATCTTCTGCTTTATCTGAATTTTTATTGTACCAAGAGTTAAATAATTGGATGAAAATCCATTGGGTATGTTTATAATAATCGGCATTTGAGGTGCGAACTTCTCTATCCCAATCGAATGAAAAACCGATTTTATCTAGTTGAATTCTATATCGTTCAATGTTTTCTTTTGTGGTTGTATCTGGATGTTGCCCGGTTTGAATAGCATATTGCTCGGCAGGTAAACCAAAAGAATCATATCCTTGGGGATGCAACACATTGAATCCTTGATGTCTTTTGTATCTGGCTACAATATCTGAAGCGATATAACCCAGCGGATGCCCTACATGCAGTCCTGCACCTGATGGATAAGGAAACATGTCAAGTACATAATACTTGGGTTGTTGGTTGTTGGTTGATGGTTGTTGAGCAGCAAATGTTTTATTTTTTGCCCAATATTTTTGCCATTTAGCTTCAATTTCGTTCGGATTGTATTTCATTAGTGCAAATGATTCTATAATTGTAAACTGTTTTTTTGCAAATGTAGAATTTTTATTGATAAGGCGGGTTGTTTTTATGTGAAGCATTGCATTTTTGAAAGGATTGTTTGTTGCTTGATTTAAAAATTTTGATTGAAAAAACGTACATCAATTCAATTGATTATTGGTTTTGGAACGAATTTCACTAGCCCGGATAGAAACGAAAAGCCCGGAGCAAAAAAAGGGAGTTTTTGTAGTAATAAAAGAGCGACTAACGGAAGCTCCTTTTATTGCTTACAAAAACCCCTTTTTTTGTGAGGACTTGTAGTGAATAGCCGGAAATAGCTTCTGAAAAAATAGTTTGGTTTTTTTGGAATAATAAAAGGTGAAAATTGATTAACAACGATAATAAATAGAAATTAATGAACGTTATATATTGAAAACAAAAATTGTTTAGTATTTTTACACCTTAAAATAAAATTTCATGGCATCATCGTTTGATAAATATCAAAAAAGAAGGTTAATTTCGTCTTATTTTTCTGTAGTTTTAAGTATTTTTTTGGTGTTATTTTTGCTTGGTTTACTTGGGTTATTTATCATCAATTCGAAACGATTATCGGATAATTTTAAGGAAGATATTGTGATGACTGTTTTCTTTAAAAATGAAGCCAATGATACTGTTTTTAAGGCATTTGAATCTGAAATTAAAAAAGCTGCTTTTGCAAAAGATTTGACATTTATTTCGAAAGAAGAAGCGGCAAAAAAACATGAAGCGGCATTGGGTGAGAATTTCACAGAATATTTGGGAACCAACCCACTTTACAACTCCTATGATGTGCATTTAAAGGCAGATTATGTTACCAATCCTGGATTTTCTTCGGCAGAAGCTTTTATAAGAAAAAATCAATTGGTTGCTGATGTGGTATATGATAAACAATTGATATCGTTGGTGAATGACAATATAAAGCGCATTAGTTTTTGGGTTTTAGTTATCAGCGGTGTTTTCACTTTTATTTCTATTTTACTAATTAACAGTTCGTTACGACTATCTATTTTTTCAAATAGGTTTATTATCAAAACGATGCAAATGGTGGGTGCCACCAAAACATTTATTAGAAGACCCTTTGTGAGAAAGAGTATTATATTGGGTGTAATTGGTTCGTTATTAGCAATTTTTGTATTGATTGGTGTTTTAATTTATATTTCTTCAAACTTCCCAGAATTGGATATTTTTAACGAGTCTGTTTTGACAGCTTTAGTTTTACTTGCGGTGCTTGTTTTGGGAGTATTAATTACTTGGATAAGTACGCATTTTGCAACACAACGATTTTTGAATTTAAGAACCGACGATTTATATTAAAAAACTCGAACGAAAAGCATTTTATATGAAAAAAAACGAACAAAAACCGGAATTTCTTTTTGAAAAAGAAAATTACAAATGGCTTTTAATTGGAATAGCTGTGATTACTGTTGGATTTATACTCATGGCAGGTGGCGGTAGTGACGACCCGAAAGTGTTTAATGATGCTGTTTTTAATTTTCAGCGTATTCGATTGGCTCCTACGATGGTGTTAATTGGATTTGGAATTACTATTTATTCTATTTTCAAAAATTCAAAAAAATAGTTTTTTTTTCTTACTTATAATTTATCTCAAATTGAATGGATTTTTTTCAAGCTATTCTTATTGCAATCGTTGAAGGATTAACGGAATATCTTCCTGTTTCTTCAACGGCACACATGATTTTTACAAGTTCGTTTTTTGGGATTCAAAACGATGATTTTGTAAAACTTTTTCAAGTATCAATTCAATTTGGAGCTATTTTAGCGGTTGTTTTTTTGTATTGGAAAAAATTCTTTGATTTTTCTAAAATCAATTTTTACATCAAACTTGCTTGTGCAGTCATGCCAGCTTTGATTTTAGGCAAATTATTTGATGATAAAATTGAATCCATTCTTGGAAGTCCTATTCCAATTGCAATTGTTTTAATTTTGGGTGGGATTGTTTTGCTTTTTATTGATAACTATTTCAAAAATCCCATCATTCATACAGAAGAAGAGATTACGATTAAAAAAGCGGTAACCATTGGGTTTTGGCAATGTTTGGCGATGATGCCCGGCACAAGCCGATCGGCAGCATCTATTATTGGTGGCATGCAACAAGGGTTGACAAGAAAAACTGCTGCTGAATTTTCATTTTTTCTTGCGGTACCAACGATGCTTGCCGTAACTGCTTATTCTGTTTTCTTGAAAACCTATGAAACAAGTCATCTAAAAGGATATGAACTTTTGGTGCAAACCAATAACGGAATCAAGCTTTTCTTGGTTGGGAATCTTGTAGCTTTTGTTGTAGCGGTTGTTGCTATCAAATTTTTTATCGGTATCATTAATAAATATGGTTTTAAACCTTGGGGATATTATAGAATTATTGCTGGAACGGCACTTTTAATATATTTCTCAATACAAAAATAATTCTATTGAAAACAGCCGAAGATCTTCTTGAAGGTCAAGTTTTATTAGTTGACAAACCGTTAACTTGGAGTTCGTTCCAGGCGGTGAATAAATTGAAATACCTTTTGAAGAGAGAATTTGATTTGCCAAAAAAATTCAAAATTGGTCACGCTGGAACGTTAGACCCTTTGGCAACTGGATTGTTGATTGTTTGTACGGGAAAATTTACCAAAAAAATTACAGAGATTCAGGTTCAAAGAAAGGAATATACTGGAACTATAACAGTTGGTGGCACTACACCTTCTTATGATTTAGAGACCGAAATCAATCAAACTTTTCCAACAAATCATATTACGCCCGAATTGATTCAGGAAACAACGCTGCAATTTATTGGCGAAATAGATCAAAAACCACCGGTTTTTTCTGCCATTAAAAAAGATGGAAAACGATTGTATGAACATGCAAGAGCTGGTGAAGAAGTTGAAATAAGTAGCCGAAAAACAACTATTTACGAATTTGAAATCACTAAGATAGACCTCCCCAATATTGACTTTAGAGTTACTTGTAGTAAAGGCACTTACATTCGGTCGTTGGCATTTGATTTTGGAAATGCACTTCAATCGGGAGCACATTTATCTGCGTTGCGACGCACCAAAATTGGAGATTTTGACGTAAAAAATGCGCAAAACCCAGATCAAATTTCACAAAACCTCAACACCCATGAAGCTTAAAATAACCTTTTTGTTCGTTCTTTTAACTTGTTTTTCATTTGCACAACAAACGTATGATTCAAAAGATATAGCCAAGAAAAGAAGCACTTTTACACAGTTTGATGTAGCTGTATCGCTGAAAGCAAATGCTAATTATGGCGAAATAAACCAATTTGGTACTCGAAATGATTATTGGTTTCACCCTAATGGCGTAAGCGCAAAATTTGGCTATGGCATCCAACACAAAAAATGGGTAGCCATAAGTGGTCACTCTGGAATAGAATTTATAGGTCGCGAAAAACTTGTTGCCGTTCCTGTGTATGCAAATCTTCGTTTGAGTCCCGGAATTGGTTATGGCAACCGTATTGTGCTTCAAGCGGGATACGGAAAGGGTTTTGCTCTTGGTAGAGGAGATTTATCTGGAGCTTATAAAAAATTCAGTATTAGTTATGAATCGGATCAAGATGTAAATATCTTTATTGAGGTTTCTGGCTACAATATGCCAATTCACAATTCAAGTTCAGTGGGCACAGTAAGTATTGGTGTATCGTTGCGGACGTTTTGATTGAAAGTGTTTTGGTTTCGACTATTTATCAACTGAAAAACTACTCGCCTATTTTAGCCCCGGTAGAGCCGATATCCTTGCGAAGTCCCGAAGGGCGAGCAAGATAAAGGCGATGACGGGACAAAACGGCTTTTGGAACGGGGTTGTGTGCTTCTTAAAAAAATAGAAAAAAGTTGTGCTTAAAAAATTTATGAAAATGTTTATATTTGCACCATCAAAATGATAAATAATCTCCAAATGAAATACAATAGAATTCTTCTGAAACTGAGTGGCGAAGCGCTGATGGGTGAAAAACAGTATGGTATTGACCCGAAAACTTTGGCGGAATATGCTGCTGAGATTAAGGCAATTCATGAACAAGGAATTGAAATTGCTATTGTAATTGGTGGCGGCAACATTTTTAGAGGTGTGGCTGGTGTGAGCTCTGGTATGGATCGTGTGCAGGGCGATTATATGGGGATGCTTGCGACGGTGATTAATGGCATGGCGCTGCAAGGAGCTTTGGAAGATGTTGGCCTTAAAACGAGATTGCAAACGGCCTTAAAAATGGAGTCGATTGCGGAACCTTATATTAAAAGACGAGCTGTGCGCCACTTGGAAAAAGGCAGAATTGTGATTTTTGGCGCGGGTACGGGTAATCCTTATTTTACTACAGATACTGCGGCGGTTTTGCGTGGTGTTGAAATACATGCGGATGTGATTTTGAAAGGTACTCGTGTGGATGGTGTATATACTGCTGATCCTGAAAAGGATAAAAGTGCTACTAAATTTGACTTTATTTCGTTTGACGATGTGCTGAAAAAAGGATTGAATGTAATGGATACAACGGCTTTTACATTGAGTCAAGAAAATAAGCTTCCAATTGTAGTGTTTGATATGAATAAAAAAGGGAATTTGCTTAAAATTTGTGAAGGACAAAACGTTGGTACGGTTGTAAATATTTAAATAAAAAAACTCATAAACTCAAAATCAAAGAAAAATGACTGAAGAAATTGACTTTATTATTGATGAGGCAAAAGAATCTATGAATGGTTCTATAGATCACCTTGCAAAAGAATTTTTAAACATTAGAGCAGGAAAAGCATCGCCACAAATGTTGGGAAGTGTTTTTGTTGATTATTATGGATCTCAAACACCGCTTTCACAAGTTGCAAATCTAAATGTGCCAGACGCCAGAACAATTACGATTCAGCCATTTGAAAAAAGCATGTTACAGCCAATTGAAAAGGCAATCATGATTGCAAACATTGGTTTTAACCCGATGAATAATGGTGATGTTATCATAATTAGTGTGCCTCCACTTACAGAGGAGCGCCGTCGTGACTTGGCTAAACAAGCTAAATCTGAGGCAGAAGATGCAAAAATTGGAATAAGAAATGCTCGTAAAGATGCAAATACTGATATTAAAAAGCTTGAAAAAGACGGTACATCAGAAGATGCTTGCAAAAGTGCCGAAGAAGAAATTCAGAAATTAACCGACGGATTTATAAAAAAAATAGATGAGTTATTGGTTGTTAAAGAAGCCGAAATAATGAAAGTATAAAATGCAAAAATCCGCTAGTAGCGGATTTTTTTATGATTTAAAAATTGTAAGAATTATTAATATGGAAGCCCAAACGCCACCGTGAATTAGCATGCATTTGATGTGATCTACTTGTCCGAATAATTGTCTGATTAAATGCACCATAAAATAAATAATGCTGATAGGGATAAATACATACAACATTAAAACGCCTCCGTTGGGTTGTATTTCGTTGCCAGGAAAAAGTTCGAACATAAGTCCTGCAATTAAAATATAAATAACATAAAACCCGAGAAGGACATTTTCTTTTGAAAATTTATTTAACATAGCTTTTAATTTATCTGCATTTGAATTAAATCAAAATTACCAATTTTGTTTAAATTATCAATTAAAAAATGAAATTATAAATAATTAATTTCCAACTAATTTATCAGGATTGTAACCAATATAAGGCATGTTTGTTTCTTTGAAAACAACTCCTAAAGTTTCTAATTCTTTCAAAATGGGTTGATAAACTTCTTTTTTTATGGGAAGCTGAACGCCTGCCGTAGTTATTTTTTTGTTTAATATATGCAAAGTAGCCATTGCTACAGGCAATCCAACGGTTTTTGCCATAGCAGTATAGGTTTGATCATCTCCAATGCATACCATTTTAGAATCAATTTGGAATTGTTTTCCGTCTAATTCATATCCAAATTTATGATACATCACTATCATGTCTTTATCAGCAGGTTGTAAAGTCCATTTGTCTGCAAGAATTTTTTCTAATATTTGGGCAGGTGTTGCGTTTTTTAATCCCACTATTTTATGTGGGTTGAATAAATCAAGTTCTAATAATTTATCCCACATAATATCGTCTTGTTCAATTCCTAACGACATTCTGGTTTTGATTTCGACAGAATCAGTGGGAGAATAAGGTAAGTAAAGATTGATAAAATCGCGGTAACTTATTGTTTCAGAATTATCAATGATGTAAGAATCATCTGTCATCCCGAGTTGCACAAACATATTCCAAGCTTTCGAAAAACCTACCCTTCTGATGGTTCCTCTATACATGGTAAGTACATCTTGCAAGCCGTAAATACTTCGATACTTTAACGAATCTCTGTTGGCATAGCCTTCAAAACGGCCAAATCCTTCCACTTCTAGAAACTCAGTTCTTCTAAAAAGTTTATGATAAGGAATGTATTTATATTTACCTTCCTGAATGAATTTTGCAGTACCTCCTTGTCCGGCAAGCACTACATTTCTGGGTGCCCAAGTAAATTTATAGTTCCAAAGATTGTTATCAAATTCGGGAGCGACCAGACCGCCACAAAATGATTCGAAAAGTAAAAGTTTTCCACCTTTATCTTTAATTTCATCGATTATTTTCATGGCACTCATATGATCAATTCCAGGATCGAGACCCATTTCATTCATAAAAATAAGATTTGCCTCTTTTACTTGTTCGTCCAATTGAAGCATTTCTTCAGAAATATAGGAGGCGGTCACCATGTGTTTTTTGAGAGCTAAACAATCTTTTGCGACTTCGACATGCAAATGAGCCGGAAGCATAGAAATTACAATATCTGCCTTATGTATTTCTGTTTTTCGTTGATCCGAATTAAAAATATCAAATTGAAGGGGGGTTGCATTTGGGTGATTATTTGTTTTCTTAATTGCCAATTCCAATGATAAATCGGCAATAGTAAGGTGTATATTTTCTTCTACTGACTTATCTAAAAGATATTTAATTAACGACGATGCCGAGCGACCTGCTCCAATAATTAATATAGTTCTCATATTTGTTATTTGTGTAACAAAAGTAACAATTTGATCTAATTTCAAAACTATTTTTATTGAAATCATAATTAATAGGTGTCAATTTGTTTTCTTTTTAGATTAAATTCAAGTAATTTTGACCAACAAAAATACTACAAAGATGAATTCAAAAATAAATTTAACGGGAGCAATACTTGGTTTAACCGCTGTAATTCTTGGTGCTTTTGGCGCCCATACTTTAAAGGAACTACTTTCTATTGAGCAACTTACTTCTTTTGAAACGGGTGTAAAATACCAAATGTATCATGCTTTATTTTTATTATTTTTAGGTTTTAATAATCAAATGAATGATAAAATTAAAAAAACCATTTTTTACTTTATTTCTTTTGGTGTTTTGTTTTTTTCAGGATCTATTTATTTATTATCAACTTCTAATGTTACTTCATTGAATTTCAGGCCTTTTGGAATTATTACGCCAATTGGAGGCGTCTTATTAATTATTGGTTGGGGATTGTTTGCAAAACAATTTTTATCAAACAAATCATAAAATTAAAAAAAATTACAACGTTATAGTTAATTATTTTTACCTTTGAAAAAATTTACAACTAGACAATTTATATTTTTTATGAAGAAAAATGCCACTATTACGAAATCGATTTCGTTAGAAAAATACGGAATTAAAAATCCAAAAGAAATCATATACAATCCATCATACGAATTTTTGTACGACGAAGAGTTAGACGCTAGTTTAATTGGATATGAAAAAGGACAAGTTTCAGAACTTGGGGCAGTGAATGTAATGACAGGAGAATTCACAGGTAGATCACCAAAAGATAAATATATTGTTGAAGATTCTATTACAAAAAATACGATTTGGTGGAACTCTGACAAAGCACCAAATGACAATAAACCCATTTCTCAAACTACCTGGAACGCTTTAAAAGAAACCTCTGTAAAACAATTATCAGAAAAAAGGTTGTTTGTTATTGATGCTTTTTGTGGAGCCAATGAAAATACACGTCTTAAAGTACGTTTTATTATGGAGGTTGCTTGGCAAGCACATTATGTGAAAAATATGTTTATCAGACCTAGTGAAGTTGAATTAGAAAATTTTGGTGAACCAGATTTTGTAGTTATCAATGCCTCAAAAACCTCATTTAAAGAATTTGAAGAACACAAAATGAATTCTGAAGTATATGTAGCTTTCAACTTAACGGAGAAAATGCAACTTATAGGCGGAACTTGGTATGGTGGCGAAATGAAGAAAGGTTTGTTCTCAATGATGAATTATTATTTACCACTACAAGGTGTGGCTTCGATGCATTGTTCTGCAAACAAAGGAGAAAATGGTGATGTAGCTGTGTTTTTTGGCTTGTCTGGAACTGGAAAAACGACACTTTCTACTGACCCAAAAAGACAATTAATAGGTGATGATGAACATGGCTGGGACGATGAAGGAGTATTCAATTTTGAAGGAGGTTGTTATGCTAAAACGATTGATTTAAGTGCGGCCAACGAACCTGATATTTATGGCGCCATAAAAAGAGATGCATTATTAGAAAATGTAACGTTAGATGAACAAGGAAACATTGATTTTAAAGATGATTCTGTAACTCAAAACACTAGGGTTTCCTATCCAATAAACCATATTCAAAATATTGTAAAACCAATTTCGAGAGCTGGTGCAGCCAATAAAGTTATATTTTTAACAGCTGACGCCTTTGGGGTTATACCGCCAGTTTCAAAATTAACTCCTGAACAAACAAAATATTATTTTCTTTCAGGGTTTACAGCAAAATTAGCAGGAACCGAAAGAGGAGTTACCGAACCTCAACCGACTTTTTCTGCTTGTTTTGGAAAAGCCTTTTTATCGCTTCATCCAACAAAATATGGAGAAGAGTTAGTTAAAAAAATGGAAGCAAACAACGCAACAGCTTACATGGTAAACACAGGTTGGAACGGAACTGGAAAACGTATTTCAATAAAAGACACTCGTGCCATTATTGACGCCATTGTGGATGGATCTATTGAAAAAGCAGAAACTAAAACTATTCCTGTTTTTAATTTTATAGTTCCAACAGAGCTCCATAATGTAGATTCAAACTTATTAGACCCAAGAAATACCTATGAAAATGAATCTGAATGGGAAGAAAAAGCAACAAAATTAGCTGATTTATTTATTGAAAATTTCAAACAATACACTGATAATAAAGAGGGTGAAAACCTTGTTAACGCAGGTCCAAAGTTATAATCGATAAACTAAAAATTGATCATAAACTTGATGTACAATCATAAACTTGATGTACTAATTGAAAAGTATAAAAAAAACCCAAAATCAATGATTTTGGGTTTTTTGTTAATATCGAAAAAATCTATTTTCCTTTATTTGCATCCGAAACATATTTCTCTAGCGCCATTGTCATTGATGGTGTTTCTGGTGTTGGAGCTAAAATATCTATTCGCAAACCGTGATCTAAAGCTTCTTTTTGAGTAGTGCTTCCAAAAACGGCAATTCTAGTGTCATTTTGTTTAAAATCTGGAAAGTTTTTAAACAATGACTTAATTCCAGTTGGACTAAAAAATGCTAAAATATCAAAATAAACATCTGCCAAATCTGATAAATCACTCATTACGGTATTGTAAAAAATACCCTGAGTCCAATTTAATTTCAAAGAATCTAATGTTTGTGGAATATCAAAATTTAGTTGATCTGATGATGGAAGTAAATATTTTTCTTCTTTATATTTTTTAAATAAAGTAGTCATGTCAACAAAATCTTTTTGTCCAACATAAATTTTACGCTTTCTATAAACTACATATTTTTGCAAATAATAGGCAATGGCTTCAGATTGACAAAAATATTTTAAATCTTCTGGAACTTTGTAACGCATTTCTTCAGATGCTCTAAAAAAATGATCAACTGCATTTTTACTAGTCAAAATTATTGCCGTAAAATTGTTCAAATCTATTTTTTGAGCCCTAATATCCTTTGCAGCTAACCCTTCAACATGAATAAATGGTCTAAAATCTATCTTAACCTTATATTTTTGTTGCAAATCAAAATAAGGAGAATTTTCTACTTTAGGTTCTGGTTGGGAAACCAAAATTGTTTTCACTTTTATTTTTGACATGTACTTTATTTTTATTTAATCAAATAATATATGAAATAGTAAGGAGCTATTTCAAAGGTGCAAAGATACAAAATAAAATAAAACATTTTACCTAATACTAGATTTTGATATCTTACAATTGTAATAATGTATGTAAGAAGGCTAATTGCTATTAAAATAAAAGATAAGGGAATAATAAAAAAATCAAAAAACGAATCATTATAAAACATCACTACAATGATTGGTAGCACCATAAATCCTATATAGGATCTGTAATTTACTTTGTTTAAATTATATTCATCCATGATTTCCTCAATTCCAAAAATGGTGGCAACTATTTTTTCAATTAAATATTTAACTAAAATAAAAATAGTTAAGAATGTGGCAATTCTTATAAATAGGATCCAATCGGTTTTGATAGCTAGTCCATAATGAACCGCAACCATTTGGATAAAAAAAGCAGATGAAATAATATTTATAAAGAAAAAAAAGATTGTAAAAATACTTAGTATATTACTACTGTCTTTATAAATACGAAGATATTTATCGGTGACAATAATTCTGCTAAAATCATAAAATCGTTTTTCAAATGAGTTCTTGATTAAAACCACTAGTAACAAAGCCACAAAGAACATTATAAATGCCCAGTCTTTATTTTCTATAACTCTATGCTGTAAATTAAGTAAAATCATCGGTGTAAAATTAATTATTTTTTTGTTGATACTATTAATAAATTATTAAGAATAACAAAATAAAAATTGATTATTTTTGTGAAAATTTTTATATAAAATATATGAACTGCGGCATTGTAATTATTCCAACTTATAACGAGATTGAAAATATTGAAAGTATTATTCGATCTACTTTTTCGCTAAATAAAGAATTCCATATTTTAATTGTTGATGATAATTCACCCGACAAAACCTTTGATAAAGTAAAAATGCTTCAATCTGAGTTTCCAAACAAACTTTTTCTGGAAGTTAGAACTAAAAAATCTGGTTTGGGCACTGCTTATGTTCACGGTTTTAAATGGGCTTTGGCTAAAGATTATAATTTTATTTATGAGATGGATGCCGATTTTTCTCACAATCCAAACGATTTAGAAAAACTACATGATTCTTGTCATTTAGCTGGAGCAGATTTGGCTATCGGATCAAGATATGTTACTGGTGTAAACGTTGTAAACTGGCCTTTAAGCAGGGTTTTATTATCTTATTTCGCATCCGTTTATGTTAGAATGGTAACCGGAATGAAAATAATGGACACAACAGCTGGATTCATTTGTTATCATAGAAAAGTTCTAGAAAGCATCAATTTGGACAACATCAAATTTATAGGTTATGCCTTTCAGATTGAGATGAAATATAGAGCTTTTTCGAAAAATTTTGTGTTACATGAAGTACCCGTAATTTTTACAGACCGAACAAAAGGGGAATCAAAAATGAGTGGATCTATTATTAAAGAAGCTATTTTTGGTGTGTTAACATTACGTATTCGCAAACTATTTAATAGATTATAAAATGAATGCAATTTTAATAAAAAATGCAAAAATCGTAAACGAAGGTGTTGTATTTGATGGCGATGTTTTGATAGAAAATGAATTCATCGTTGAAATTTCAAATCATATCAGCCCAACAGAAAATTATACCGTTATTGATGCTAATGGTAGTTATTTAATTCCAGGTGGTATTGACGATCAAGTTCATTTTAGAGAGCCTGGTTTAACTCATAAAGGAACTATCGAAAGCGAATCCAGAGCTGCCATTGCAGGCGGAATCACCTCTTTCATTGAGCAACCCAACACTGTTCCAAATGCTGTCACTCAAGAATTATTGGAACAAAAATACCAAATTGCATCTGAAACATCCTATGCCAATTACTCGTTCATGATGGGTGGCACGAATGATAATTTAGATGAAGTTTTAAAAACCAATCCTAGAAATGTTGCCGGCATAAAATTATTCTTAGGTTCATCTACAGGAAATATGCTAGTTGATAATGAAGAAACGCTTGAGAAAATATTTTCGAGTACAAAAATGTTAATTGCAGTTCATTGTGAAGACGAAGCTACTATCAAAAAGAACTTAGAACATTATAAAAATGAATTTGGTGACGATATTCCTGTAAACGTTCATCATTTGATAAGAAGTGAAGAGGCTTGTTATATATCGTCTTCAAAAGCAATAGAATTGGCAAAAAAAACAGGAGCTCGATTACATGTTTTTCATCTGTCGACTGCCAAAGAAATGGCGTTGTTTTCTAATAAAATACCGCTAGAAGAAAAACAAATTACTGCAGAAGTTTGTATCCATCATTTATGGTTTACAAATGATGATTATGCTAAAAAAGGCAATTTTATTAAATGGAATCCTGCGGTTAAAACCGAAAAAGATCGAGATGCGCTTTGGGAAGCTTTATTAAATGATACCATAGATGTGATTGCAACCGATCATGCACCGCATACTTTGGAAGAAAAATCAAAAAAATATTCTGATGCTCCCTCGGGTGGACCTTTAGTGCAACACGCAGTGGCAGCATTGTTTGAAGCACATTTACAAGGCAAAATATCAGTAGAAAAGATAGTAGAAAAATTCTGTCACAACCCTGCTAAAATTTTTAAAATCGAAAAAAGAGGTTTTATCAAAGTTGGATATTATGCTGATTTAGCGCTTGTAAACTGCTCGATTCCTTGGGAGGTTACCAAAGAAAATGTACTTTATAAATGTGGTTGGTCGCCGTTTGAAGGCACTCGTTTTAACTCAAAAGTGACACACACCTTTTTAAACGGACAATTGGTTTTTGAAAATGAAAAAAACATAGATCTAAAAGCAGGAAAACGTTTGCTTTTTGATAGAAAATAATGATCCAAATGAAAAAAATAGCCTTACTAGTTAGTTTGATTTTTTGTATTTCAAGTTGTATAAATGAAACGATTAAAGCACCAAAAAAAATCATTGAAAGAGATCAAATGATTGAAATTTTATATGATTTGTCTGTTTTAGAAGCTTTGAAATCTCAAACTATGGGAGGGCAAACTACGTATCCAAAACCATTTGAACTCATCAAAGAAAAATATAAAATTGATAGTTTAACTTTTGTCCAAAACACACAATTCTATGCATCTGACCTTGAAGATTACAAAAAATTGTATGCTGAAGTTAAGAAAAAATTAGACGCTGAGTCGGCAAAACTAGACAATGGAGAACAAAAAGCACCTGAAAATATTGAACAAGATATCATTCAATAATTTTATATTAATCAATCCAAAATAAAGAGGAAGCAATACCGTCGGTTAAAAATTTACCTTTTGATGTAGTTCTTATAATATTGTTTTCTAAAATTAATTGCTCATTTTCAATGAATTTTTTAGAATTTGTAATCATATAGTTCAAATAGTCAGCACCAAAATCATTTTCAATTTTAATCATAGAAACACCCCAAATCGTTCGTAATCCGGTCATTACATATTCATTATAAAGATCCGTTTTGGTTAATACCTCTTTATCTATTGGTAGAGAATTATTTTCAATACTACTAATATATTTTGAATTGTTTGACACATTCCATCCCCTCATTTTTCCATCAAAACTATGTGCAGACGGACCAATTCCGATGTATTTTTTTCCTAACCAATAGGCAGAATTATTTTTAGAAAAATAATTTTCTTTTCCAAAATTGGATAATTCATAGTGCACAAAATCATTTTCTAAAAGTGTGTTGATCAATATATGAAATTGTTCAAATGCTAAATCATCATTTGGTTTTGCAATGGTTCCATTTTTTACAAAAGTAGCAAGTGCCGTTTTGGGCTCAACGGTTAGCGCATAACTTGAAATGTGTTTGACTCCAAAAGATAATGCCAAGTCTATATTTTTTTGCCATCTATTATTACTTAAACCTGGAATTCCGTAAATTAAATCAACCGATATATTTTCAAAATGTTGAGTTGCAAACTCCAAACATTTTTTGGCTTCCGCCGAATTATGAGCACGATTCATTAATTTCAAATCCTCTTCAAAAAAAGATTGAATTCCGATAGAAAGCCGATTGATTTTATTAACCGACAATTCGATTATTCGTTCATTAGACAAATCATCTGGATTGGCTTCTACTGTAATCTCTGGATTTTCTACTATATTATAATTAGAATAAACGGCATCAATCAATAACTTTATATCGGAAATGGCTAAAATACTTGGCGTTCCTCCGCCGAAATAAATGGTTTCAACTTGCTCGTCTTGAAACTCATTTTTTCGCATTTCAATTTCTTTAGCCAATGCTAAAACCATTTCCTCTTTTTTCTTCATTGACGTAGAAAAATGAAAATCACAGTAGTGACACGCTTGTTTGCAAAAAGGGATATGGATGTAAATTCCTGCCATTTTTTAGTTTAAGATCGCAGTTGCAATTATCAGTATTAAGGCTGAAAACTGAAACCTTTTATTTTTTAATTCTTGATTCATTATTTTTTACAAAAGCATCCCAACCTGAATAGCTTTTTTCCCCAACCACTTTTCCTGAGTTGAAAAAATGACAAACAGCCGCAGCCAATCCGTCAGTAGAATCGAGGTTTTTTGGCAGTTCTTTTAAGCCCAAAAGTTGTTGCAACATTTTGGCGACTTGTTCTTTAGTAGCATTTCCGTTGCCAGTAATGGCCATTTTTATTTTTTTGGGTTCATATTCGGTTATCGGAATTTGTCTGGATAAGCCAGCAGCCATCGCCACTCCTTGTGCCCTACCCAATTTTAACATCGATTGCACATTTTTCCCAAAAAAGGGTGCTTCAATAGCAATTTCATCCGGATGATGGGTTTCTATTAATTCAATAGTACGTTCAAAAATGACTTTTAATTTGGTGTAATGATCGTCGTATTTATTCAAAATTAATTCGTTTAACTGAATAAATTCCATTTTTTTATTGACAACTTTTATCAATCCAAACCCCATGATGGTCGTTCCTGGGTCAATGCCTAATATGATGCGTTCGTTTGCCAATTTTTATATAAAGTTTTGTTTCTTTGCACTAATGATTTCAATTCCTCACAAAGCTAAACAATTCAGTTTATTTACTATCAAACTTTTGGTTGTAATTGGTGCCTTTTATTTTATTTATACTCAAATTTCAAATAAACCAGGGTTAAATTGGACAGATTCAAAACGATTTATTTTAGAAAAAATAAGTAATATAGAATTCAGTATAATTATCCTGTTTAGCATAGCAAATCGATTTCTAGAAATTTTAAAATGGCAAAATTTGGTTGAAAGTTTTAAAAAAATAAACCTGTATCAATCAACAGAACAAGTACTTACAGCATTAACATTGGGCGTTATTACACCCTATGGCGTTGGAGAATATGTGGGGAAAACATTGTATTATCCAAAAAAAGATGCCAAAAAAATAATTTTATTAAATCTAATTTGTAACGGCATTCAAATGATACTGATTGCTTTTTTTGGAATCATCAGTTTTTTTGTTTTGGGATTATACAAATGGGGATTTTTATTAATTTGTATCGTCACATTACTTCTATTTGTTATTTTTCTTGCTGGTTATTTCAAAACTAAATTAGGATTTATCGAAACATTTATAACCTCTTTTTCGTTTATTCCAAAAAAGATTCATAGGAAAAATATACTTCTTGGTACACTTCGATTTTTGACATTATCGCACCAATTTTACTTTTTGTTTGTCGCTTTTGATATTCAAATTCCATATTTGACTTTGATAGCAACGGTTTCAGTTGTTTATTTATTGGCAAATTCGCTGCCTAGTTTTCAGCTTTTTGATTTTGCAATAAAAGGAAGTGTGGCGGTTTATTTTTTTGGACTACTCGGCATAAATGAATGGTTGGTAGTTTTTATAAGTACTTTGATATGGATACTCAACATTGTATTACCCATTTGTATTGGCAGTTATTTTGTCATCAAATACAAATCGAAATCCTAAATTACTTTTCAGATTTAATAATTACGGGCAAAACAAATTGCGTTTTAACTGGAAGCCCTCGTTTTAATGCCGGATTTACTTTAGGAAAATCTTTCAACTTAATTTTTAAAATACTATCAATTTTAATGATATCATAAGCCACACTATCGTTTTTGAATTGGGGTTCAAACTGCAATGTAGCGTCTGGATAGATGGTAACTTTAACTTCAATCGTGTCCAAATCGGGATATAAAGTGGCGAGTGTATCGATAGAAAGTTTCTCTTGAATGGTGTTTGCCATAAACTCAAAAAAACATTGTTTACGCAGATTTTTATCTGATAATTTATCACAATCAACAAACGATGGATATTCATCAACTTCCTTCCAATTGATTTGTTTTATTTGCTTTTCGAATAATTCTTGCTCAGACGGAATCTTCTTTTCAAAAAACTGACAAGAAAACAAACAAAAATAACTAAAAAGAAGGGTGATTTTTTTCAATGGATTACTTTTTAGAATTTATGTAGTCTGAATACATTTTATCAAACCATTCTTGCTTGGTTTTATTGGCAGATTCTTTTTGATCTTTGTACAAAAGACCTAATTTTTCTGAATAAATGGCAATTTTTATGGTGTAAATATAATATTCTGGTTTTGTCAATAGTTTTTTAGAATCATTTGATTTTGTTAAAAACTCAAAAAACATTTCGTCGTAATCTTTATGAGAGAATTTCAAAACCTGTTTTTTATATTTTAAATAATATTCGTTTTTGATATCAATATCTGGATCTGAACCATTCTTTTGTTGACCAAAAAAAGTAAAGCTAGATATGAATATAAGTAAAAATAAAATGTTGTGAATTTTTTTTTTCATTGTAAAATAATATCAACTAAAACTATTTTCTATTAATGATAAATTTTTAAAAATTAAAGCAATAAAAAATGTATCTGATTTCAAAAATACAAAATAATTTTAATATGGATTGGCATAAAAATCAAAAAAGCCATCCACACTAAAGTGGAAAGCTTTTCATTGGTCTAACTACTAAACCATGTTCCGAAAAATCGGAACGAAAACAACACAACTATTTTGAATGTTATATTTTAATACTTAATATTAAATTAACATTGGATATGCTTTTTGGGCAAAAAAGCACTTTGTTTCCAAAGTGCTTTTTCTAATTTCCCAATTTAAGCGGTCTGGACGGGACTCGAACCCGCGACCCCATGCGTGACAGGCATGTATTCTAACCAACTGAACTACCAAACCATCGCTTTATTGCGGTTGCAAATATACAACCGTTTTTTAGTTTTACAACTATTTTATTGATTTTTTTTAAAAGTTTATTTGAAAAATCAACCAAACATTTGTTTTTCAGTTAAATAAGTTGTCATTATTTTTTCAAAATTTTCACCCGTATTTACTTCAACATACTTTATTTTGTTTTGGGCACATACCAATGATAGTTTTTTAAAATATTCTGCCGCCTTTTTTTCGTAAGCTTCTTGAACATTTTGAGCAAAAACAGCAACGGTTTCTCCGGTTTCAATATCTACAAAGCGTCGCGGTGTGTTATCAAAATCGAATGTGAGCTCTTTTTTATGATCAATAACATGAAAAAGTATGACTTTATGCTTGTTGTGCTTTAAGTGCTGCAACGCATTAAAAAGCGCTTCGTCGTTTTCAGTTTGAAACATATCTGTAAACAAAATAATCATGGAGCGGCGATGAATTTTCTCAGCAATTTCATGAAGAAAAGGTATGGTATTGGTGCTTTTTACCTTTTGAGGCAACTCGAGTAATTGTTCCAGTTGATTGAGCAACATTCGATGGTGGCGATCACTCCCTTTTTCGGGGGCATAAAATTCATACGTTTCTGAAAAAACACTTAGTCCAAAAGCATCTCGCTGTTTTTTTAGTAAATTCATCAAAACGGCTGCAGCCAAAACTGAAAATCCTATTTTAGATTTATAAAACGCCTGATTTTCAACTTTTGGAAAGTGCATAGACGACGAATTATCTATGATAATATGACATCTTAAGTTTGTTTCTTCTTCAAATCGTTTGGTAAACAATCGGTCGGTTTTGGCAAACAATTTCCAGTCGATGTGCTTGGTGCTTTCGCCAATATTATACACTTTATGCTCAGCAAATTCAGCAGAAAATCCATGAAACGGACTTTTGTGCATACCCGAAATGAAGCCTTCAACTACTTGATTGGCCATCAATTCTAAATGTTCAAATCCAGAAATAAGTTCTTTTTGTTCTTCGATCTTCATAATCCAAAGATAAATTGAAAATTTGAAAAGATATTCGTTTTTGACATAAAAAAAGGCCTAACTTTCGCTAGACCTCCAATTTTTTTTTAGTTTTTTTTAAAGTAATGCATCAATTGCATCTGTATAGGTTTTTTTAGGAGCTACTCCTACTTGACGACCTACTACTTCGCCATTTTGAAAAATCAAAACGGTAGGAATATTTCTTACACCATATTTTGCTGCAAATTCTTGATTTGCGTCAACATCTACTTTACCCACAACGGCTTTCCCGTCATATTCAGTATGAATTTCGTCAATAACTGGTCCAACCATTCTACAAGGTCCACACCAAGCTGCCCAAAAATCTACTACTACTGGTTTATCTGATTTTAATACTACTTCGTCAAAAGTTGCATCTGTGATTGCTAATGCCATATTATTTTTGTTTAAAAGTTTTTTTTCTATTTTGAAGTTACAAAGATAATGAAAGATTTGGCTTTTTCATTGTTTCTAAATTGGTTTTCATTATTAAATCATATAAAAAAATGATAGTTAATTCAATCTGAAACGAACATTCAATTTTTCCAAATCAGCTAATAACTCCTTTGAAATTTTCACTTTCAATCTTCTACTTGGCATTTCCAATTTTGTGATTACTTTGTTTTCTTCGGCGGTTTCCGCTACTTCTGGCACAATATCAACTTCATCCATTTCAGATGGTGGATCCATGTTGTCAATATCTATTTCAGTATCATTCTCAATTATTAGGAACTCTTTTGCAGGAATAATTTCAGCTTTTTTGGTATTTTTTTCTATTTCCATTACTTCAAAAACAATGTAATTATCTCCTGGATTGGCTTTAAAAACAGTATCCATTTCTTGGATTAAATTTTGTTTCAAATCAAAAATATTAAGTTGAATCGAAATCTTTTTTGCAAAATTTGGCAGCACATCAGCCAGTAATTTGGCATCTTGAAAGGTAATTTGTGGGTCGGATTTTTTCCCTGTTTCGCGATTTACCCATCCGTCTTTAACCCCTATTTTAAAATAAACGAATTGATTGTTTACTAAAAAATGTCTGTATTTTAAATACTCTTCATTGAATATTCTGAAATCATGACTTTCATCATACCCTTCCAGAGTGAACATAGCCCAATCTTTTCCGTTTTTTCCTGTTCGATATTGAACATTGGTCACAATTCCGCCTAAGGTTAGATTTTTTCCTACCAGTCCTTCTAAATTTTTAAATTGAAACAAACGTACATTACAAAAATGATTCATTTCAAATCGATAATCGTCAAGCGGATGCCCCGAAATATAAATTCCGACTACTTCTTTTTCTTTTGCTAATTTTTCCATGGTGCTCCAGTCGTCGCAAGGCGGCACAATTGGTTCGGCAATTTGGACTTCACTGGTTTCGCCAAAAAGACTTACTTGAGATGAATTTTCGTTTTCTTGAAATTTAGAACCATACCGAATGGCTTTTTCCAGAAAAGTAATTCCTTCGCCTTCAATATGGAAATATTGGGCTCTGTGCGTATCTTCAAAACAATCAAATCCGCCTGCAAAAGCGAGGCTTTCAAATGCTTTTTTGTTGGCTGCTCTGAGGTCTATTTTTTTGGCTAAATCAAAAATCGATTTATATGGAGTGTCTTTTCTGCTTTTTACAATGGTATCAACAGCATTGGCACCCACTCCTTTTACGGCGCCCATCCCAAAACGAACGGCATAGTTATCGTTTACCGTAAATTTATAATACGATTCGTTCACATCTGGACCTAAAACTGTTAATCCCATGCGCTTACATTCTTCCATAAAAAAGGAAACCTGTTTAATGTCGTTCATGTTATTCGAAAGAACTGCTGCCATGTATTCGGCTGGATAATTGGCTTTTAAATAAGCAGTTTGGTAGGCAATCCAAGCATAACACGTTGAATGTGACTTGTTAAACGCATATTCTGCAAAGGCTTCCCAGTCTTTCCAAATTTTTTCTAATTTATCTTCGGCATGACCTTTAGCAACCGCTTGAGATAAAAATTTTGGTTTCATTTTATCCAAAACATCACGCTGCTTTTTTCCCATTGCTTTACGCAAAACGTCGGCATCACCTTTAGAAAAATCGGCCAATTTTTGAGATAAAAGCATTACTTGCTCTTGATAAACGGTAATTCCGTAGGTGTCTTTTAACAGTTCTTCGCAAGCATCCAAATCATAAACAATTTCTTCCTCGCCATTTTTTCTTTTAATAAAACTCGGAATATAAGCAATTGGACCTGGGCGATACAAAGCATTCATGGCAATCAAATCAGGAAAAACTGTTGGCTTCAATTCCTTCATGTATTTTTGCATTCCGGGACTTTCATATTGAAAAATTCCGACCGTTTCTCCTCGTTGAAAAAGTTCGTAGGTTTTCAAATCATCGATTGGAAATTCGTCTGGATTAATTTCTTTACCCGTTCTGTATTTTACTAATTTAACGGTATCTTTTATCAGCGTTAGGGTTTTTAATCCCAAGAAGTCCATTTTCAATAAACCTGCACTTTCTACTACCGAGTTATCGAATTGGGTAACATATAAATCAGAATCTTTAGCGGTAGCTACGGGTACAAAATTGGTAATATCATCTGGAGTAATAATAACTCCACAGGCGTGAATGCCCGTATTTCTTAGGTTTCCTTCTAAAATTTGAGCTTGTTGAATGGTTTCTCCACCCAAATCACCCATTTTTGCTAATGCAATTAATTCCTTTACTTTATCAAAATCTTCAGGACGAAGTGCCGCTTTGAGTTTGGCATCGTCCATCGAAAATATTTTAGCAAGATTTAAAGTTGTTGGAATTAATTTTGCAATTTTATCAGCTTCAAATAACGGCAAATCTAGCACTCGAGCGGTATCTCTAACAGATGATTTTGCTGCCATGGTACCATACGTAATGATTTGCGCCACTTGTTTTGAGCCGTATTTATTGATTACATAATCCATGACACTACTTCTACCTTCATCATCAAAATCAATATCGATATCGGGAAGTGAAACCCTGTCAGGATTAAGAAAACGCTCAAAAAGCAAGTTGTATTTGAGTGGGTCAATATTGGTAATTCCGAGACAATAAGCTACGACTGAACCAGCTGCCGACCCCCTACCCGGCCCAACAGAAACTCCCATATTTCTTGCGGCAGCAATAAAATCTTGTACAATCAAGAAATAACCAGGGTAACCCGAGTTTTCGATGGTAAGTAATTCAAAATCAATGCGTTCTTTTATCTCATCTGTAATTTCTTCATAACGTTTGCTTGCGCCATTAAAAGTGAGGTGTTTTAGATATGAATTTTCGCCTCTTTTACCTCCATCGGTTGTGTCTTCTGTAACAATGAATTCCGTTGGGATTTCAAACTTTGGCAATAATACATCTCTTGCCAGTGAAAAAATTTCAATTTTATCTGTAATTTCTTTACAATTCAAAATAGATTCAGGAATGTCGGCAAATGCTTTTTTCATTTCATCGCCCGATTTGAAATAATATTCTTGATTGGGCAACCCAAATCGAAAACCTCTACCTCTACCAATTGGTGTAGCTTGCTTTTCACCATCTCTTACACACAATAAAATATCGTGCGCATTGGCATCTTCTTTATTGATATAAAACGTATTATTTGTAGCAATTATTTTAACTTGATGCTTGTTTGCTAATGCAATTAACGATTGGTTCACTCTGTTTTCATCTTCTTGATTGTGTCGGGTAATTTCAACATATAAATCGTCTTCAAATTGACTTTTCCACCAAACGAGGGCTTCTTCGGCCTGATTTTCTCCAACATTTAAAATTTTGCTAGGCACTTCGCCGTATAAACTTCCTGTTAAACAAATAAGATCTTCTTTATATTCTTGAACAATTTTTCGGTCGATTCTTGGTACATAATAAAACCCATTTGTGTAAGCGATTGAAGACATTTTGGCTAAATTGTGATAGCCTTTTTTATTTTTTGCTAAAAAAACCACTTGATAACCGTTGTCTTTTCTGGATTTGTCCAAATGATTATCGCATACAAAAAATTCGCAACCAACGATGGGTTTTATGATGGTTTCTTGTGGAAATTCGCCTTTTTCAAGGGACTCGCTATTTTTAGCTTCAGCTGATTTATTGTGATTTAATACATCTCTTACAAAGTGAAAAGCACCCATCATGTTTCCGATATCAGTGATGGCAACGGCAGACATTTTGTTTTTTGCTGCAGCCTCCACAAGATCTTTAATAGCTACTGTAGATTGTAAAACCGAAAACTGCGTGTGGTTGTGAAGATGAACAAAATCTGAAGTTTGTAATATTTCTTTATTCTCAGATAGGGTTTTTTTTGAAATAACTGAATGCCCTTTTTCACCAAATTGTTGTCTAATTTTATCAGATTCTTGTTTTAAATTGATGTGTTTTAAACCAATTAATTGGATGGTTTGTGGGTTTTTTTCATTAAAATCTTTGAAATATTCTGCAGGAACATCGAGTTCTTCTTTGGTAAAAACATTTCTTTTGATCAGTTCCAAAAAACAACGAGTTGTTGCTTCAACATCGGCGGTGGCGTTGTGTGCTTCCGCAAATGGTTGGCTGAAAAGATATTGGTGTAATTCGGTTAACGTTGGCAATTTAAACTTGCCGCCTCGCCCACCCGGAAGTTTTAGTAATGAAGCAGTAACTTCTGTACACGTATCTAAAATAGGCATGGAACTTAAGGGTGATTCTATTTTTAAGCGATGGAATTCGGCTCCCATAATATTGAGATCGAAGCCTAAATTTTGTCCGACTATGAATTTGGTTTTGGCTAGTGCTTGGTTAAATTTTTGTGCCATTTCAGCCAAAGGCACTCCATCTTTTTGAGCTAACTCAGTTGAGATACCGTGCACTTTCTCTGCATCAAAAGGGATGTTGAATCCGTCTGGTTGAATTAAATAATCTTGATGTTCTAGTAGATTTCCCATGGCGTCATGAAGTTGCCACGCAATTTGTACGCAACGAGGCCAATTGTCTGAATCTGTTAATGGTGCAGACCAGTTTTTGGGTAATCCTGTGGTTTCGGTATCGAAGATTAAATACATTGGGACGAGTTAATAATTAGTGATTGGTGATTAGTGATTAGTGATTGGTGATTAGTAATTATTGAATAGTGATTAGTGAATAGTGATAAGTAATTTACTTTTTTACTCTTCACTTTTTACTTTTTACTAATTACTTTTTACTAATTACTTTTTACTTTTCACTGATGACTAAATTGTAACTTCAAAAGTACATTTTAAGGATTAATTTGTCAATTTTAGTTATTAACAAAAGTTTAATGATTGGGGTTTTAGCCCCGATTGAAGTGAAAATCCTTTTTGTTTTTTTTTCAAAAACAAAAAGATTGAAACGAAAAGCGGGAAAATGGTTTATTTAAAATGCCCGAGCCATTTGCTACAAATAAAAAAGCCACACATTGCTGTATGGCTTCTTGTATAATTTAGGTTTAAACTAGTATCTACCTCTGTTTCCTCCACCATTATTGTCTCTGTTTCCTCCACCGTAGTTTCCTCCACCACCGCGAGAATTTCCACCACCATTATAACCTCCACGGTCATTGTTGAAAGATCTTCTTTCTCCTTCTGGTTTAGGTTCTGACTTGTTTACAACTATTGTTCTACCTTCAACAGTAGCTCCGTTTAGTTCTGTAATTGCTTTTTGTGCCTCTTCGTCATTTTCCATTTCAATAAAACCAAAACCTTTACTTCTTCCAGTAAATTTATCAGTTATAATTTTAACAGAACTTACCGATCCGTATACTTCAAAAGACTCTCTTAAATCTGCTTCGTCTATGCTAAACGGAAGGCTTCCAACAAAAATATTCATATATTTATTTTATAAAATTGACTACAAAGGTATGATAATTTACTATATGGATGTCTAATTTTGAATTAATTAACACAAATAAAAAAATCCAATCGGTTGTGATTGGATTTAATTTACTGATTATAATGAGTTTTTATGGTGCTTGTGTGATTGGAATTTCATAAAAATCTCCGTATTGAAAGTTCAAAATATCGCTGATTTGAGGGTTTAAAGGATTTTTTACCGCGTTGAATTTGAATTTTCCGGAGATAGTAGTTCCGTTGTTTTCTGTTATTTTAATTTCACCATTACTACCCATTGTATTGAGTACTTTAAATTTGGCAGCGCCATTTCCGCCTAATACTGTAATGATATCGCCAGGAGTGTAATTATTCCCTGGTGAAGCAATTTTTACTTGAGTTATTTTTCCGGCAGTTGTAATTATAGCCACTTTCAAGCCAGAACCATTTCCTGTAGTGGTTGTTTGATGAGATGTATTGCAAACATATTCACCGTTTACAAGAGTACAATCTGTAGTGTAATTTGAACCAACATTAATTAAAGGTGTTTGCGCTGCTGCAACTGCCCCTACTATGGATTCGGTTGCGAAAACAGTTGAAACCCCGTTTACAGCTGTTGTCAAAGTTGCTTTTGTAGATTGATTTTCGGATCCAAAATAATAAGTTCCTACAACAGAAGATTGAACATCTAATTTTAAAGTTTCGTCTGCATTTGTAGCAAGGATTATTACTTTTCCTGTGGATACTGATTTTGTTGCAGATATTTGAGTTGCCCTCCAAAAAATATTATCTTTATATCCTTGAAATCCAGGATTATTGAATTGAACAACATCTGAACAAGATACAAATACAAGTGCAATAATTAAAAAAGAAGCTATTTTTTTCATGGTTGTAAAAATTATATTTCATACAAAAATAACTATTTTGTTTAATTATCAAATAAAAAAGCGAAAAATAACTTATTTTATTTAAATGTAGTTGTTTGAATGGGAATTTTTTATATATTTGCACCCTTAATTAACCGAGGTCGAGAACCTCACAATTTAATCACAAGATTATGTCAGTAAAAATTAGATTACAAAGACACGGTAAAAAACAAAAGCCTTTTTACTGGATCGTAGCTGCAGATGCTAGATCAAAAAGAGATGGAAAATACTTAGAAAAATTAGGTATTTACAACCCAAACACAAATCCTGCAACCATTGATTTAAATCTTGACAAAGCTGTTCAATGGCTTCACAATGGAGCACAACCAACAGATACTGCAAGAGCAATCCTTTCATACAAAGGAGCTTTACTGAAACACCACCTTGATGGAGGTATTCGCAAAGGAGCATTAACTCAAGAACAAGCTGATGCAAAATTAGCTGCTTGGTTAGAATCAAAAGCAACTAAAGTTGACGCTAAAAAAGACGGTTTAACAAAAGTTCAACAAGCTGCTAAAGCGAAAGCTTTAAAAGCAGAAGTTGAAGCAAATGAAAAACGTATAAAAGCTGCAGCTGATGCTTTAAAAGCTGCTGAAGTAGTTGAAGAAGAAGCTACTTCTGAAGTAGAAGCTAGTTCTGAAGAAGTTGCTGAAGAAGCTCCTGCTACAGAGAACGAAACTACAGAAGAAACAGAAGCATAATTAATAGCGATAATGCGTAAAGAAGACTGTTTCTATCTAGGCAAAATCGCAAAAAAATTCAGCTTTAAGGGTGAGGTTCTCATATATTTAGACACTGATGAACCCGAATTATATGAAGATATGGACTCTGTTTTTGTTGAATTCAACAAAAACTTGGTTCCATTTTTTATTGAAAACTCCTCACTTCATAAAGGTGATTTTCTAAGAGTTCAATTTGAGGATGTCATTACTGAAGAAGAAGCAGACAAACTTATTGGCTGCGAAATATATTTGCCTTTATCGATGTTGCCAAAACTAGAAGGCAACAAATTTTACTTTCACGAAGTGATAGGTTTTGAAATAGAAGATTTAAAATTAGGCGTTTTTGGTGTTATAGAATCTATAAATGATAGTTCTGCACAACCACTTTTTGAAGTTTTAAATGGTTCTGTTGAATTACTAATACCAATGATAGATCCGTTTTTGGTTAAGGTAGATCGTGAAAATAAAAAAGTCGTTATGGATTTACCAGACGGACTGATTGATATGTATCTTTAATCTTGTCATTTGTTTTCCTTTAAACAATTTTCTGTAAAACAAAGTAAATCTGCCATGAAAATTGGAACAGACGGAGTTTTGCTTGGCGCATGGTGTCCTGTAGATAACAATCCTAAAAATATATTAGACATTGGTGCTGGAACTGGTATTATTGCTTTAATGCTTGCCCAAAGAAGTAATGCAGCACAAATTGATGCTATTGAAATTGAAGACAATGCTTATGAAGAATGTGTTGAGAATTTTGAAAATTCACCTTGGTCGGATCGATTATACTGCTTTCATGCTGGTTTAGATGAGTTAATGGACGACCCCGAGGATGAGTATGATATAATAGTTTCAAACCCTCCTTTTTACAAAGATAAAAACGATTCAGATGATAACGTACGAGCTTTAGCTAGGTCTGAAAACAGTTTGCCTTTTGAATTATTGATTGAAGCTGCCGATTTATTACTTTCTGAAATTGGAATTTTTTCTACGATTATACCAAGAAAGGAAGAAGAGAATTTTATCAATATTTGCAAATCATTTGATTTATTTCCATTTGAAATTCTGAGAGTAAAAGGAACTATAAATTCTGAAGAAAAAAGAAGTTTAATAGCCTTTAAACGTATAGAAACAGACCCCGAAATAACTACTATATCTATAGAAATATCTCGCCATTTATATACTGAAGAATACAAAAAAATTGTTCGTGATTTCTATTTAAAAATGGAATAAAAAAAAGAAGAAATCAGGTAAACAGTATAATAAATGCCCCACACCTATGTACAATACTTAAAATCTATTTCAAAAAGAAGTGATTTTCAGTTTACCTGATTATAATTAATAACAAAATTTTAACTCAATAAAAAACCCAAAATATTTAACCTAAAACCAAACTCAATATTATATATGACTTTTTATTTTGCTTTATTAATCTGAAGTAAAATTATCAATATAATGAGCGTAAAAAATTGTCATATTACAACTTTTTAAAATAATTTCATTTTTAAATTATTTTTATTAATATAATAATTTATTGTTATTATTCGCATTTTTATTAAATATTTTTAAATATTATTTACTAAAAAATACATTTCTTGATAATTGCGTAAGGGGTGTTTCAAAAAAATGAAAAAATTAAGAAAATGAAAAAATCAAAACTGTCTAGGAACCCGTTTTAAGGTAATCTTAAAGTTGTAAAAACATAAAATAATAGGTGTTTCAAAAAACTATTTGTAGTAAA
>CAMAWT010000023.1 GCA_945862065.1 Flavobacterium psychrophilum
TGTCTTGCCATTTTTTTAAGATTTAAAAAGTTAATAATTAGATAAAATTCATAAGACAAATTTCAATGATTATCTTTGAATATCAATAACTTAAATAACTGTAAATCAATGCAATACAACGCAAAAGCACCGTACATAGTGGAAACCCACTGGCAAATTGAAGAAGTCCTTGATGGTGATAGCATCATCATTTGCAATCGTTTCACTCAAATGAAAAAAGAAATCCGACTTTATGGCTTGGATGCACCAGAAGTAAAACTAAATAGGAAGATGATTGAAGATGAAGAGAAAAGCAGTTTACCTGCTCATTTATTGCTTCAATTTGGTTTGCAATCCTTGCACTTCGTTTTGTCGGTTGCACCGCCAAAAACGACGGTAACTATCATCACAGAACAGGAGAATTATTACGACTACTGGAACAGGCAATTAGGGTATGTAATTTTGCCTAGTGGATTATGTTTAAATGAATTACTTTTACAAAATGGGTATGCTAAAGCAACCCAACACTATTATTGTGGCAAGCTAGCAGAGTATCAAGCGATGAACCGCCAAGCGCAGCTTAATAATATAGGGATCTATAGTCAAGTAAAAGTATTCTGATTTGTTGTACTTATGTTGTACTAAGAGAATTTAAAAAGTAAAGAACATCAATAAATACTTATCCTTACAGGCGTAAAGAGTATATATACTAGTTAGGCACAAGTTTACCGGACAACAAAAATAAATTCATATATAAACAGAAAATTTTTGAATGAAAAAAATTTACACAGAAGAAAAATATAAAAGATATAATTTAACTAAAAGTAGAAAAGGACTTAAAAAAAGGAAAAAAACATATCAACCAAACTATACTTCTTATAAAGATTTTGTATCAAATATAAAAGATAAAGTTGAAGCTCCTGAAGACTTTAGACTTATAGAAAATACTGAAAAGTGTTTAAAATTTTTTAGAGATATTAGAAGTAAAGAGTTTCTGACTAACATAAAAGGGGAAAAATCAGTGGAATTTACATTAGAAAAAGTAACTGAAATAGATTATGGTACAATCAGTATTTTAACTGCAATTAGTGATGATTTAAAATACAAAAATATCAATTTTAGAGGAAATCTTCCACCTAATGAAAAAAGCCGAGAATTTGTAATCGAATCTGGGTTCTTAAACCATATGTTTGATTCGCGTGGAAATAAAATTTCAGTTAACTCTAAATCTGATTTGATTTTTTTTGAAAAAGGCTCTGGTAAACTTTTAGAGAAAGATAACATGAAAATAAGCGAAATGGTGAAAAGTGCTATTTTACATCTCACTGGCGAATCAAAACATTGCCTTCCTATTAAAACTTTAATATTGGAAATATGTGGTAACTCAATAGAATGGGGAAATACATCAAAAAAACAATGGCTATTTGGTTTGAAATATAATGAAAATAAAGTTATTTTTACTGTTACTGATGTTGGTTTAGGAATTTTAAAAACCTTGCGAAAAAAGAATTTTCAAAAAATAAATGATGCTTTTACATTCAAAAGTCCTAAAGAAATATTAATTGGAGCATTTCAAAAAAAATATAATTCAAGCACAATGGAAGAAAATAGAAATAAAGGTTTGCCATCAGTAAGATTGAATTATGAAATTGGTAATATTAAAAATCTAATTGTAATTACAAATGACGTAATTTTGCACTATGATAATCAGTTAAAATCAAAAACATTTATAAAAGGCACACCACGTTATAAAGGAACTTTTTATCAATGGGAAATGGATTTAGTTTGTGTTAATAAAATTTATAAAACATAAGAAATGGAAATTAGTATATTAAAAAATTTTAGTGAATATCCTGGTTTAAGACATTGCAAAATAAGTGATAAATCTGGAGAAGAATTTTATCATTCAGTTTTGAATGATAAATTTTATGAGGTATTTTCAAATAATGATATGTTAATTGTTGATTTAGATAATACAGGTGGTTATGCTTCTTCATTTCTTGACGAAGCATTTGGCAATCTTGTTTTTGATTTTACTTTAGATAAGGTCAAAAACAAGATAGAAATTATCTCAATTCAAGAACCACATTGGAAAGATATGATTTTAGACAAAACTTTTAAAGAGTGGGAAAACAGAAGATTGCAAAAAATAAATCCTGTAGTGACATTAACACATAAGCCGTGGTATCGTTTAGTTGAAAATAACTTAATAAAAGAAGTATGGGAATCGCCTGTTGTTGTGTAACTGAACCAATGTTTGATACTGGAAATTATATTGATGTTATTGCAATTATAGCGAATGTTATACTTACAATTTGGATTGTACTTGTCATTCAAGATAGGTCAAATAACAAAAGAATTTTAAAAGATCATTACATTAATGAAATTAAAGAATTAAAAAATGACTACAATGTATATTTGACAAATCTATACCTAGGTAAAGTGTCACCAAAGAATATTATTCCTTGGTTTAAACTTATGAATATAAAGGTAACAGATATTATGGATGAAATTAATTGTATTTACAAAATAGATAAAAATACTTTGAATCCTTATCAAAATGAATTAAGAGATTTATTAACAGATAATGAAGATTTCAATAATCAGTTTAATGATGAAAAATTAAATTTGACTTCCACATCAAAAAATTCGTTGATTAAATTTCAACATGAAAAGAATAAATTATTTAATCATATAATATTAAAAATCAACAATTCGTAAAAAAACCTGTGCCTAACAGCCGTTCCTATGTAAAGCACCATAAAGTTATTAACAACTTTGAGTAAGGGTTTTATTTCGTTTATTCTCGAGTTAATAATTCGCAACACGGCTTGTTGGTAAAGTTGGCAACTAACTTTTGTCCGCCAAAGGCAAGGACATAAAAAGTTAGGCTAACTTTATCAATGATGCCACGATAGATTTTCCTCTTTTATTTCATATTTTTTCTTTTTAAATTCTTAAAGTTCACGCTCCTATATGTGGTCTCCAATTCCTCGCAGCCACCAGCATCGGTATGATTGTAAGAATAAATAAAATAGCTACCTGCTTGGCGCTGTGGCTTCAGACAATCGGAACCACCACGGCTGTTTTGAAGTCTATTTCTCTTGTATGGTTGAGCTTGTTAAGAAAATTTTACTTTTTTATTGTTCTATAACTAAATTACGATTTATTTGATAAGGTGTTTCCGTTTTGATGACCGATAATATTCTTCGTGCCATTTTGTGGGCTACTTTAACAATAATACTCTTCACGTTTTTTCCTTGATGTTTGCGATAATATTGTTGCATTTCGATATCTTTTCTAATAGCAACCCAAGCCGCTTCTATCAAGTAACTTCTAAGTTGTGAGCGACTTCGTGGTGTAATTCCCAAACATTTTTCACTATCGCCACTATTATAAATCCCAGGAACTAATCCAATATAAGAACTAAATTGTGCTTCGGTATTAAATCGACGTAAATCACCACATTCGGCTATAATTACACTGGCTAAATAACCGCCAATTCCTGGTATGGATTTTAAAAGATAATAATCTTTTTTGTTGTTTTTTCTACAATGTAATCTCATTTGATTCGCAATTTCTAAATATTCTAATTTAATAAATTTATAGAGTCTTATTTTGCCTTGTAAAGCCAAATCGCCACAACTCGTACTAAACTTTAATTCTTCTAACCAAGAAACAAAATCCTTGCTCCAATTCGAATTATCAAACTGGTCTGGAACTTTGATACCATGAAAAAGTAACATACTTTTAATATGTGATTTGGTTTGACGTAATTTCTTGGTTACTTGAGTCCGATGTCGTGCCAAAGTAGTAAACTGTTCGTGTTCTTCTGTAGGAATGTAAATTCCTTTTAGGACACCAGCTTTTAATTGATTAGATAAGTTTTTCGAATCTAAAGCATCCGTTTTTTGATAACGCTCCTTATCACCAGTCTTCACATCTGCTGGATTAACAACCAAAACATGCCAGCCCAAATTTAAAAAATAGCGAGCAACGGAAAAACCACAACATCCAGCTTCATAAACCAAATGTACTTCATGATTCGGAAAAGTTCGTTCAACATATTGATACAAATCCTCTGAAACGGAAGGTAGAGAATACGTTTTATGGAAAAATAAATCCGTTTGAATAGAAACGGTCCAACTTTTTTTGTGAATGTCTAATCCAATGAATATCTTTGGAATAGTTAAAGCATCGTGTAATTGCATAATCTTCGTTTTTAGGAAACTCAAAGTTATGCTTTTACATAGATGCTTGGCAAAATTGCGAATTTTGTGATAAGTTAACTTTTATTTCTTACAAGAAATTTTATCTTTTATAAAAATATAAAGTTCCGAACTTCTCAACCTCGCCAAGCGACGTAACGTCTCCAGGGTATGCAAATTTTTAACCAGTACTATTAAATAATTTAAAATAAAAAACCACAACAATTGAGTTGTGTTTTTTTTTTTGGTTGCGTAAAAATACGCAATAAAATGAATCTGTATGGTTTTACATTTGTTTATTAGTTATTAGTTATCGTAATATTAAAAAGCTCAACAAGTAGGTTTAATCCTAGAAATTGATGTTTAAAATAGGTATGATTAGTTTAGGAGCGGTCAGTAAAATGTTTAATTAAAATAGTAGAATTTTATGAATGAAGTATTGAATTTAATAGCTTTAAAAGAGATTGATGTAAGTAATATTGATAACGGGACACTTTGTTACGTCAAGGGTCATACATCTCAAGGTGATGGTGGTGGAGGTGTTTTTATGTGGAGAACAGAGGACATATTTAAAATTGTAGATTATGTACCAGGAGTTTATAGTAATGACAATAATGGTACAATTATTAAAACAGCGTCCAGTATAGAATGGAATAAAGGAAAATGGGTACGGCAATACGACGGCTATATTAACGTACTTTATTTTGGAGCATTTGGAAAACCTTTTGTAGATTATACCGCAGAAATTCAAAATGCAATTGATTTTGCTTTTTTAAATGCATCAAATGAGCCTTTTTTACATGGTTCAGTTGTTTATATTCCAAATGGAGGATATAGAATCAATCAACTATTATTAAAAAATGGAGTTTCTATTTTAGGCGAATCTTTAGAAAAAACATTCATTCAATCAACAGAAAATCATGTGGTAGATTATATGTTTAAAATTGATAAAGGGCCTATATTTTTAAACATTTCAAACTTGAATATTTATGGTAGAAATGAGACAAATGCGGGTTGTTTTTTATTTGAAGCCCAACCAGTTGTTATCCCAGGAACGCTAAATCAAGTTTATGGAGGTTTATGGGATTCTTCTATAAAAAATATAAAAATTTCAGGATTTAAAGGTCATGGAATTTATTTAAAAGGCAGCGGGAATTTAGAGAATCAAAATTTAGATTTGCCAAATCAATTTAATGTATTTGAGAATGTTAGGGTATCAAAAGCTAGCGATTATTCCAATGCACTTAAAATGTTTGGTCAAAATGGTCAAACATCTTTTATTAACTGCACTTTTGATGGGTTTTCATACTCAAGTAATAACATTTTAACATATTCAAAAGGGAATAATGTAAATATAAAAAACAAATTAGCAGCATCATCAGCTGTTGTTTCATTTATTAATTGTACATGTCAAGAGGCAGATTATGGGATATACATAGAATGGGCAGAGAATATATCCATTGACAACTGTTGGTTTGAAAATTTAGGGGTAGCTATTACTTTAATTAGTAGTTATTCAGATAGTATTAATGAACAATCTTGTAAAGCAATTTCAATTTCAAACAATAGATTTGCAAATGCGGCTGGTTTTGGGTCATTAAATGTGCCCAACAACATAAAAATTGGTCAATGTATTTCTGTCACAAAATCTTTTGTAAGTGTACATAATAATTATGTAACTATTACAGATATTAGTAGCTCTTATTTCAATGACAAAAGTGTTTTTTTATTAGCTTCTGATAACGATTTGTCTGGTGGTGTAACGATTTCAGGAAATACTTTTCAATATGACTTACTTGGTAAAACTTTCGGTATTATGCAAGTTATAGAAGTTATTAGCAATGAAATAAATTGTTCAGGCAATAAATTACTTTTTGTAAATGGTTCAACCTCTGTGATAAAAACGATAAAATCATCAATAAATGCTAGTGAGTATCTAACAATTCGAGCTAATATAGGGTCAATAAAATTTGATAATTCCAATAATATTTTTTTAACACATAAATCTACATTAACTTTGAATAATGGTGAAATTGCTACATTTGTAAAAATTGATAATATTGTCAGTTTAAATTATGAAACCTATCAATTGGTATCTGTCATGAAAGCAAATACAGTCTTTACTTAGTATTTTGTATCTGTAAACTTTTAAATCATCAAATCATGAAAAAAATACTTTTATTAGTAATGAGTTCATTCGCACTTTCTGTCAATGCACAATGTTGGAAAGATGTTGCAGTTGGTGCTGGATACACTTTAGCAATCAAAACGGACGGAACGCTTTGGGCATGGGGTGAAAATGAAGCAGGGACTTTAGGTGACGGTACTACAAACGATAAATTTTCGATTACTCAAATAGGAGCAGACAACAATTGGAAATCTGTTTCAGGTGGTAGTTATACTTCTTATGCAATCAAAACGGATGGAACCCTTTGGGCTTGGGGATTTGGAGGGCATGGACAATTAGGTAATGGAGGATCTGGAGTCAATAATAACACTAATATCCCTATACAAGTTGGCTTAGCACAAGATTGGCAAACCATTAGAGCAGGATTAGAACATGCACTTGCATTAAAAACAAATGGTACTTTATGGGTATGGGGAGATAATTCATATGGTCAATTGGGAAATGGAACAGGAGGAGGTGGTTTTTTTAATGAACTATTATCTCCAATTCAAATCGGAAATTCGACCAATTGGCAATATATTGACGCAAAAGGGAGTTGTTCATTTGCAATAAAGAGCGATGGTACTTTATGGGCATGGGGTAGAAATGAATATGGTATACTGGGTGTGGGGGATAGTATTGATAGAAATACGCCAACTCAGGTCGGGACATCAACAGATTGGCTAAGTGTATCATCAGCAGGTGTATTTTCTACGATTGCATTAAAAAATAATGGCACTTTATGGGCATGGGGGTATAATGGGTCTTTTCAATTGGGTCAAGGGGGAGATATAGGTAGTTTTGGTTCGACTTCTCCAATTCAAGTGGGAACTGCTACAAATTGGCAATCAATAGGCACAGGGTCAAGTGCAATCAAAACAGATGGTACACTCTGGCGATGGGGACCAGCAAATTTCGGATTTGGTAACGGAACTAATTATTATGCATATAGTTCCCCAACACAAATAGGAAACCAAACAGATTGGAAATACATTGCACCTAATGGAGGAGCGCACTTTGCCTTATTAAAAACAAATAACACTTTATGGACATGGGGTCTAAATTCAAGTGGACAACTCGCTAACTGTACTTTAACAGGAGAAAGTAATCAAGGTACTTATTTTACGTATCCCATTCAAGTTTTGTGCACTCCTTGCTTACCTTTGTCTACCACAGAGCCGTTGTTAAATGATTTTAAACTATACCCAAACCCGAGCAATGGTTTGGTAACAATTGAATCAAAAACGGCACTTAAAAACGTTCAAGCTTATAACCTAACGGGGCAATTGTTGTACAGTTCACAGCTCAATGATTTGAACACTACGGTAGACATTTCGTCTTTTGCAACGGGTGCGTATTTCTTTAAAATTCAATTTGAAAACAACCAATCTGCAACGGTTAAAGTAGTGAGAAACTAGTTTCATAATCAAGTTGTCTCTTAAACAGTCTGTTTTGTCAAGGCTTTTTTATTGCCTTTTACATTCTCAAAAGTGAGTAAAAAATACGCATTGATATTAATTTAGGGTATGGTACATTTACATTTTGAAAGTAGAAAATTATATCTTTATAATAAACTATTAAACAAGCCGCCACTTCGCAAAGCCGCGGAACGTTAGCGTCAGTGTAGCGAACCGAAAAAACCGACAGACAAAACCGAAAAAACAAGAATTAATGTTAATCAAATTAAATAATTTTACGCATAAATCTTTTGTTGGCTACACAAATCCCAACGACTTACTTTTTCGTGCCAAAAACATTCTATTTGGTTACAATGGAAAAGGAAAAAGTTCTATGGCTATTGGTATTAAAGATGAATTTCTAAAAAACACAACCAAAAAGCCTGAGAATCTTAGAATTTTCGATAGAGATTACATTTCAAATTCATTATTACTTGAAAATTCTGATGGTAAGATTAAAGGCGTTGAAGCAAGTTTTGGTAAAGGTGGCGTTGATATAGAAAACAAGATTAAAGAACTTGAAAAGCTAATTATCAAACAAGATGAAATTGCAAAACTTGACACAGGTATCGCTAATTTACGCAAAGAAATTAGAACTGAAATAGATAAAATTCACGATAGACGAAAAGGCGAAGCCAATATTCAAAGAAAATCCAACAGTGAATCTGTTGAGCGAGTAATTGAACTTTACAAAAAGGATTTTCAGGATGCAAAAAAAATAGAAGTTGATGACGAAAAACTGATAAAGATTAATGGCGACAATGCAATCGGGAATCAAATCGCACAAAACGAAAATCTGAGCCCACTAAACCTATCTAAAATTCAAACTACTTTAATTGATGAAGTAAAAGTAATATTCAAAGAAAAGTTTGGAGAAGATATTTCAATCCCGGAATTTGAAGTTGTTCAATGGATTGAATCAGGTTTGAAACTTCACAAAGAGGGCGACAATTGCAAGTTCTGCGAAGGCAAGTTAGATTTTTCGGATGTAAAATCGAAAATAGCTCAATACAAAGAAAACAAAAGACATAAGGCAACTGAAAGGCTAAAGCAATTCAAAGAACAGCTTCAAAGTCTTTTTGAGAGTTTCAAAGCTATTGAGAAAGAATCTAAAATTTACACCACCAACATTGGCACTGATATAGAGCAATATTTTACAGCAATTTCTGCAAAGAAAAACACTATTGAAACTCTTATAATTTCGTGTCAATCGAAAATTGATAACATAGAAGTTCAAGAAAATTTTGACTTTGAACTTGTAGCAGAAACCTTGAAAGAGCTTGATGAATCAATATCAACTATCTCTAAAACCAAGAATGAACAATTATTCGAGTTAAGAAAGAAACAAAACAACCTGACCACTTTAGTAAAAGGAGCAATTGGTCTGGAAATACAAAATTCAGTTACAATAAAAGACAAGCAAAAGGAGTTAAAAGACAAGGAAATTGACCTTAAAAAAAAGAGTGAAAACAACAAGAAAAGACAGCAGGAAATTCAAGAATTAAAGCAACAGAAAAGTTTAACAAAAGATTTTGCTGATTTTGTTTCTCAAATTTTGAATGACATAAATATTTCATTGAAGGTTGAACTTGATACTGACAACAAAAATTACATAATCAAAAGCACCAGCGAAAACGCTAATCTCACAATTAAGGATATTAGCGAAGGAGAAAAAAACCTTTTAGCCTTGTTGTTTTTCTATTATGAACTTTTTGCAGACAATAAACAACAGATTGTAAAACCTGAAATTGAACTTATTATAATTGACGACCCGATTTCAAGTATGGATGATTCAAATAAGTATTACATTTTGGAACTTATGAAAAACCTTTTGGAACTTCCAAATCAACAAATCTTTGTTTTGACCCATTCTTGGGATGACTATTGTAATTTATCTTATAAAAAAGATAATAATGCAGATTTTGCAACTTTTGAATTAAGAAAAAAAAATGGTGTGAGTGAATTGGCAAAGTTGTCTAGTAAAGAAAAACCATACAAATACTTATTTAAGGAAATTTTTGCTTTTTCACAGAAAAGTGAAGAAGAATTAATAACAGAATGTCAAATATATCATTATCCAAACGTGATGAGAAGAATTTTTGAGGAATGGTATGGCTTTAAAGTTGGTAGAGATTTAAACTTCACTAGCAATCTTCAAAAGCAGGTAGAAAGTCATTTCGATATTACAAGCAATAATGAGAAAACAAAACTTGGCTTACTAATAAAGGTTTGCAATATTTTATCTCATTCAATAAATGGCTCGATGAATCCACAAGAAATTCACCAATCAGCGAAATATTTGATGCGTCTTATTAAAGACAAAGACATACTACATTTTAACAATATGAAGCAATAATTTATAATACAAACAAAAACACCGAACGGCTAACAGCCGTTTCAAGAAATGGCGTGGCACGGGATTTATTTGAAATCGGAAAGGTTATTAATTTAAAGTTTTGGTTATATTTGTAAAGGCTTGGTCTTGGTTCATCGCCACTTCTTAAAGCCGCGAAACGTTAGTGAAAAATTAAAAAAAAGCAAAATAATGAATAGAATAGAATTGAAATCTTATGCAAATGGAGAAATAAATCTCAAAGAAAATGCTATTGAATTTAAAGACAAAAGTAGTAGAATGAATAAAGGGCTCTTTAAAATATATCCTTTTCTATTTTTGATTTTTGGAATATATAAACTTTACTCAGGATTAATAGCAGAAAGAGAAACTCAAATAATATTGAGAATTTTACCTGGAGTCTTATTACTTTCAATTCCAGTAATGCTATATAATTCAAATTTTATCAGAACAAATAAAAGGATAATTGAACTGAATGAAATTAAAGATGTAAAAATGAAAAAGATATTTGGAGAAATTTTAATTGACTTTAAGTTAAAAGACAATTCAACAAGAAGAGTTTATAATATAAAAAATATGACTGATTGGAATTTGGTAAAAACTTATTTGACTGAAAAGAACATTAAATGTTTGAATTAAAAAAAACGTTTGCTAACAGCTGTTTTACTCACTGAATGGTCGATGGCGTTCACAAGTCGTACCAAAAACCTTTAGTTAAATCAAGAGGTTTTTTTATGACAGTTCAAGAATTAAATTTTCAAGAAACTCAATTATTTGATTTGAAAATAGGTCGATGGCGTTCACAAAAAACCTTCTTGAAAAAGAAGGTTTTTTTGTTTTAAGTTTTAACTGAAATTATCCAAAAATAGACAATCTATTTTATTTCAAAAAATAAAATTATTTAAATCTTTATTTAAGTTTTTTTTTTGAATTGTATAAATAAAATTCAAATAAATATTACTTTCATCAATCATATAACTAGTATTTTTTGTTAATCTTGAAATGTAAATATATCCTATATCAAACTTTACTGCTGAATTTGGTTTATATGAAAAGTTGCTAAATGCTCTATTATGATCAAAAATATGTTGTGCATCGGTTCCTGTTGTATTAACCAATATTTCATCACCTATAGCTACGTTATATTTTGCATTAAAATCATATCTAAAAGCTAGTCTATTTCTCAAACGAGAAGTATTTTCAATTGAACCTTCAAAAACTCTGTATTCCATTGCGGTTCTATCTACAACATAAAATTTTGTTGCTAATTTGTGTTGTAATTCTAGTGATGCTGTGAAGCGGTATTCGTTTGTAGTTTTTGCAACGGCATCGCTTTCTTTTTGTATGATCTTGTAATTTGAAAAATAAGCAAATGGCGATATAGCATAAATCACATCTTTATTTTGTTTATAATATATCCAAGTTCTAAAGGTGTACATTAGATTTTTGTCGAAAAGTTTGTCACTTTCGAAATCATTTTGTCTGCGGTGTTGTAATTCTAAATCAGTTTTTATTTTTTCGAATAACGAAATGCTTAATGTAATTCTGACCCAACTATTTGTATGATCTTGAGCAACTGTTTTTGGAACTAAAATAAAAGTTATTATTGTTAAAATTATAGCATTTAATTTAATTTTCATTGATTTACTATTTGTTGAAATCAAATTAATGAGGTAATTTATCTCTAAAATAACCATATACCCAAGTTCCAACAATTGCAAAGAATAAGGTTACAAACATCACGGTTACTCCTGTTCCTATTTGAGCGAAGAGTGGACCAGGACAAGCTCCAGTAATAGCCCATCCTAAACCAAACATTAGTCCGCCGATAATTTGACCTTTGTTGAATTTTTTATCGTGAAATTCTATTTTTTCGCCATAAATGGTTTTGATATTGAATTTTTTTATTAGAAAAACTGAAATTGCACCAACCACAACAGCACTACCAATTACACCATACATGTGAAACGATTGAAAACGGAACATTTCTTGAATGCGGAACCAACTGATAATTTCGGCTTTGATGAATACAATTCCGAATAATAAACCTACGATTAGGTATTTAATGTTGTGATACCATTTATGTTCTAATTGACTTTCGTTTACACAAATTGTATCAAGTGAGCGAGTTTCAAAATCTTTGTTTTGATCTATATTTTTCATTGTGTTTTTTTAAAGTGAAAGTATGTATGGAAGAATTAAATTGGCCATTATTAAACCGCCAACAAAAAAGCAGCAAGTTGCTATTAGTGATGGTAATTGCAGATTTGACAATCCCGAAATTGCATGACCGCTCGTGCAACCACCAGCATAGCGAGAACCAAAACCAATCATGAAACCTCCCACAACCATCATTAAAAATCCTTTGATTGTGAATAGATTTTCCCAAGAGAAAATTTCTATTGGTAACATTCCGTTGATGTTAATAATACCATAATTAGCTAATTCCGCTCTCAAATCGTCATTAATAATGATTGGATTTGGATTGGATAAAAAGTTAAAAGCAATTACACCACCAATCAGAATTCCAACTATAAAAAATACATTCCAAATTTCTTTTTTCCATTCGTATTTAAAGAACGGAATGTTTGCAGGTAAACAAGCGGCACAAGCGTGACGTAAATTGGCGCTAATACCAAAATTCTTGTTTCCTAAAATTAATAATGCTGGCACAGTAAGACCTACTAAAGGACCAGCAATGTACCAAGGCCAGGGTTGTTTGATAAATTCTATCATTTCCATAGTTTAAATTGTATATTTTTTTGACTTTTATTTTAGGCGTCGTTTTATTCCATTAATATTTTTAATTCATAAGAAATTATTTCTCATAATGTTTAAAATTTAATAATTAAAGCTACCCAAAACTATTATATGTATTGATTATTTATTTAATATGTTATTTATATCTTGCCAAGTGCCACCATTGGTAACATTTGTAAAACCATTTAGTTCTAACATATTTTTAGCTTGACCACTACGACTACCACTTCGGCAAAAAACAATAATGTTTTCTTTTCCTTTAAATTTGTCCAAGTTAGCAGCAATTTGGTCTAAAGGTATGTTTGTTGAACCTTGTACATTTCCCTCAGCAAATTCTCCATGAGTACGAACATCTACCAAGAATGCTCCATCGTTAACCAATGTGGCTAAATTTTCGTAGTTGCTACTACCACCAAATATATTTCCAAAAATTCCCATATCTTATTTTTTTTATGATTATTAAATTATACTTTTAAAACTTTACTTTGACAAACAAAATCTGTTTTTGAAACAGTTGTTTTTGCAATAGCATTGAAACCACCTTCAACTTCGCTAAAGTTTCTATATCCACGTGCTTGTAAAATGGACGCAGCCATCATAGAACGATAACCACCAGCACAATGCATAAAGAAATGTTCTTCTGGATTAATATCTTTCACCCATTCGTTTATCGCAGCTAAGGGACGACTGTAAGCATCTTCTACGTGTTCTGCTTCGTATTCACTTTCTTTTCTAACGTCAATAACTTTACTTTCGCCAATTTTTACTTCATTAGCAAATTGCTCAGCGGTAATTCTGTTTATTGTATCGACTACCAAACCAGCGGCTGCCCACGCTTGAAATCCATTTTCTAAATGTCCAATTACGTTATCGAAGCCCACACGAGTTAAACGTGTTACTGTTTCTTCTTCTAATCCTAAATCGGTTACTAATAAAATAGGTTGTTTTACATCGCCAATTAAAGCACCAACCCAAGGAGCAAAATCGCCATTAATTCCAATATTTATTGATTGAGGAATAAATCCTTTTGCGAAATCGCCATTGCTACGCGTATCTAAAATCAATGCTCCGGTTTCTTCAGCAACTACCTCAAATTCATTTGCATTGATGGCTTTCATACCTTGATTAAAAACCGTTTCAAAACTTTCAATTCCGCTTTTGTTCATGGCTACATTCATTCCGAAATAGGCTGGAGGAGGCAATAATCCATCCGTTACTTCTTTAATAAATTCTTCTTCGGACATAGTAGCGCGCAAGGCATAGTTGGTCGCTTTTTGCTCACCAATTGTACCAACCGTTTCTTTGCTCATATTTTTTCCGCAAGCTGAACCAGCACCGTGAGCAGGATATACAATTACATCGTCAGCCAAAGTCATTATTTTATTTCTCAAAGAATGGAATAATAATCCTGCTAATTGTTCTTGCGTCATTGATGCTGCTTTTTGAGCTAAATCTGGACGACCAACATCACCTAAAAACAAAGTGTCTCCGGAAAAAATGGCGTGCTCATTACCATCAGCATCAATTAATAAATAAGTGGTACTTTCCATTGTATGACCAGGTGTGTGCAACACTTTTATTTTTATGTTTCCAATTTTAAAAACTTGATTGTCTTTTGCTGAAATGAATTCAAAATCTGGTTTAGCATTTGGTCCATAAACAATCGAAGCCCCTGTTTTTTTACTTAAATCTAAATGACCCGAAACAAAATCGGCATGAAAATGAGTTTCAAAAATATATTTTAATTTAACGCCATCTTTTTCTAACCTTTCCATATAAGGTTGTGTTTCACGAAGTGGATCAATGATTGCAGCTTCGCCATTTGATGTTATATAGTAAGCACCTTGTGCCAGACATCCAGTGTAAATTTGTTCTATTTGCATTGTATTTTATTAGCTATTTTATTATTCTTTGACAAAATTAGTATTTGAGTTTTGCTTTAATTGTAACAATTATCACATAACTATTTATTTAGGAAAAAACAACTCTTTAGTTATGATATAAATTCCCATTATAAGAACAAACCAACCAAAAGCAGGTTTTAGTTTTGCACCATCAATTTTTTTAGATAAAGCAGTTCCTATTAACATACCCATAATTGCTATTGCTGAAATACTAAAAAGTAGTTGATAATTGATTGAAACTTCACTTATAACATCTCCAGAAAAACCTATTGCAGAATTTATAAAAATAATTAGCAATGATGTTCCAACGGCTTGTTTCATTGATAAATTTCCAAAAAACAATAAGGCAGGAATAATTAAAAAACCTCCACCAGCTCCTAAAAAACCAGTTATTAATCCAATTAAAAAACCAATAATTGCTAATTTTTTATAGTTTATGACTTTTAATATATCAGATTGAGAAGTTGACTTTTTTATCATCGAAATAGATGCTGCAATCATTAAAACTGCAAAGACAACCATAATCAATAGATTTTTTGAAACAACAAAGTTCTTAATCCAAAAAATTTCCGATGGAATTATTGGAAGAATCATTTTTCTTATAAATAACATAGAAACCACCGAAGGAATAGCAAAAACCAATGCCGATTTTATTTTAAGATTACCTAATTTATAATGTCTGTATGAGCCAACCATTGCGGCAATACCAACTATAAATAAAGAATAACTTGTTGCGTTTTCAGGATTTATTTTAAATAGATAAACTAAAACAGGAATGGTTAAAATGGACCCTCCACCACCAATTAACCCCAAAACTACACCAATAAGTATTGATGCAAAATAACCTATATATTCCATAATTGTAAAATTTTATACTGCAAATATTGGCACTATAAATTTCACAATTTGTAACTTTTATCACATAGGTACTTTATTTTAAAAGTTCGATGTGATTTCGGTGCAATTTTAGCGCACCACGTTGTTCTAATTTTTTGAGTAATCGAGAAATTACTTCTCTTGAGGTGTTTAATTCGGTAGCAATTTCTTGATGGGATAATTTTAAATCCACACAACCGCAAGCGTCTTTATGTCGTTTTAAATAAAATTCTAAACGCTCATCCATCCCTCTAAAAGCAATACTATCAACTACTTCTAACACTTCTTCAAAGCGACTTCTATACGTGTCAATCACAAATTCATACCAACTTCGATGTTGCATCATCCATTTATCCATAAGTGATAGCGGAACCATAATTAATTCAACATCTTCTACCACTTTTGCCATAATTTGGCTCTGCTCATTCTTTGAAGCACAAATCATAGAAATTGCACACGCTTGACCTGGTTGCAAATAATACATAAAAAACTCACCACCATCTATATCTTCTCGATAAATTTTAATTTTACCAGATAAAACTAAAACAGTATTTTTAATGAATTGGCCTGTTCGCATTATTATATCACCTGCAACAAATGATTTATCTATTGCGTTTTCATTTACATCTTCTACAAGCTCATTTGAAAAAGTTGGGAATATTTTTTTAAGGTTTTGGTTCATAAAATCTTTTTTATCTAAAAGAAACAAACTGGTTTTTTATTTCATACAAAATTAGCTAAATAATACTACTAAAGATTAAATTAAATTTTAAATAATACATTTTTTAAATATACATTTTTGAATTTATAATTTTTGGTATGAACATAAATTATTTTATGGAATGTTTTTTAACTCAAAACCTTTCAAGTAATTTAAGCTTGATTTTAACATATTCTCATCAATTTTTATTGGATATTCTAAATTTGTTTCGAATATAAATCTATATATTTCACTATAAACCTTCTTGAAAAAGAAGGTTTTTTTGTTTCAGATTATTTCATACATTGGCAAAAAATTTCAACATGAAATATATTAGACTATCAATAATAGGTTTCCTTTTTATACTAAGTTCGTGTAACACTATCAAAAGCGTTCCTGCACTTTCAAATAATCAAGATGAGATAACTATGGAAAGTCCTGAAGAGTTACCAAAAGAGTTGCTATTGAATAATTCCATAGTTCATGATACTGTTTTTGTGAATCTAAATCAATACAGTTCCGAATTTATTTTGGATATGAAGTATGCTACAACAGATAATTTTTTGAAATCTCAAGTATATGATTGCCCTTCTTGTTACCTTCGTTTTAAAACGGTAAAAAATTTAATCCTTGCCAATGAAGAATTTAAATCGAAAGGTTATCGAATAAAAATTTTTGACTGTTATCGACCTTTAGATGTTCAGAAAAAAATGTGGAAAATAGTTTCAGATCCAGAATATGTGGCTGATCCAAATAAAGGGTCGATTCATAATAGAGGAGGAGCAGTCGATATTACGCTTGTTGATGAAAATAATGTGGAACTAGAAATGGGAACTTCTTTTGATTTTTTCGGACCAGAAGCGAGTCATTTTTATCAAAAATTATCGAATGATGTTTTGCAAAATAGACTTTTACTAAAAAAAATAATGTTGAAACATAACTTTAGTTCCTTCGATTCAGAGTGGTGGCATTATAATCTTAGGAATAGCAGTAAAAATCCGTTAGCAAATTTTATTTGGAATTGTAATTAATTGTTATTCAACACATTTTAAGTAATCTATAAAATATTGACTTGGGCGGTACGTTTTTGAATCTAATTCTGATTTTATTTCTTTTTTTATAATATAATCAATGGTTTCAGTAGTGTAAATGATTCTCATTAATGAAATGGGGGATTTTTTTAGTTCGGCATAACTATCTTTCATAAACAAAAAATATCCGGTTGTAATTCGATTATTGAAGCCTTTTTCATCTCGTAAAGACGAGCCACAATCCTCATTATCAATATGTATCAGAGTAACTACTTTTCCGTTTTCAAGCTGAAAATGAATTTTAGAATTTTTGTCAAAACAATAAGCTTTGATAAATTCATTACTTTTTTCAATCATTTGAATGTTTAAAGAAGGCGTTTCATCTGCTTTTACTAATGAAAAAAACGTATAACTGCTGTTTCCTCCAAATATTTTTTCATGGATGATAAAGCTATTTGTTGATTTATAACTTCCAATACTGTCAGTCACATTGGTACTGTAATCACAATCTATTTGAGAATAAATAAATGGGGAAAGTAATAAAAGTAAAAAAGTGTATGTTTTCATTTGATTGTTTTATTTATATTTTTTTGCAAATTAACACTATTTTATTGTCATTTTTATCAGTTGTAAAAAAACAATACGTAGCACCACCATCATTTATTTTCCATTTTTTACGAATATTTTCTACAGTATCTGGGAAATTTCTTGTGGTGATATTCGATTTGGCGTTTTGTAACGTGTTTTTCATTTCGTTTTTAGAATATGGAATATTCTGCATGATTTCGAAAATTCTGCCAGGAAAATCAATTAAATTATTCGAAGTGTACAAATGCGAATTTACATGTAATTTATCTAATTTGTACTGATTGGAAACTTCATTAAACCCACCCGATTTCATGATGGCGCTGTTGGGTTCGTAAAGGTATTTTTGAGGCAAACCATAATTAGCAAAAGCTTGGTTATTTAATTGAAATTCAAATAGTTCTGAAGTTGATTTATTGAAATTTACTGTCTTAACAGAAATAGAATCTTTGTGATTTTTTTCAATTTCCCATAAAAGTTCTTTCACTTCATTATCAACGGCAACGATATGAATATTTTTGACATTTTTTAATTCATTTAGTCCAGAAGTGATGTCTAAAATAGGTGCTGTTTTTATTAAAATATTGGATGTGAATTTGAAGTAAAAATCTTGTAAATCAGGTACATTGGGTAAACAATCTTTTAGCATAAATACTTTTCCTTTTTGGTCGTTTCGTCTGGAAGGATCTATATAAATGTAGTCAAATTGCTGATTTAAAGTTGCAAGTATTTCGCTGCTGTCACCTGCAATGCAATCAATATTTTCGATTTTTAATGTTTTAAAATTATGTTCAACGATGGAAGATAATTCGCTATTTAATTCGCAGTGCACCACTTTTTTAATTTTTTTTGCAAAATAATAGTCGTCTATTCCAAATCCGCCTGTGGCATCCAAAAGGGACTCTCCTGAAACGAGCGTTGCTTTATAATTTGCAGTTGTTTCTGAGGATGTTTGTTCGATGGCTATTTTACTTGGAAATATAATATTTGGTGTATGGAACCAAGTGGGCAATTTGTCTTTAGCTTTTGATTTTGCTTCAATTTGGTTGATGATTATCTTAAAATCTACTGTTGGAAATGGGTTTTTTTGAAGAGCAAGCGCACTGGATTTTTTCCCAATATTTTGGGTGATGAAAAACTGAATTTCTTTTTGAAGTAGTTGGTCTATCATTCGAATTAATCTAGTTTATAGTTTGGATTTTTAACCCTGATTGAGCCGATATCCTCCCGAAGTCCCGAAGGGCAAGGGAGATAGAGGCGAAAGCAGGAATTGCCATTATTTAAAATGCCCGAGCCTTTTGTTTCTAATTTATAATATTTCTTCGACGTGTTTTTTAATGTTAGCGGCTATTTTTTGTATCGGTAAATCGTTTTCGTCGTTGCCAAATGGGTCTTCGATTTCTTCTGCGATGAGCTCTAAACTGGCGAGGACGTAAAAGATGAAAATGACGACGGGAATGGTGATGTAGCCAAGGCTGAAAACATATCCGAATGGAAGCGTCATGACGTAAAAAAAGATGAATTTTTTAATGAATGCACTATAAGAATAGGGGATTGGGGTGTTTTTAATTCGCTCACAAGCACCACAAACATCGGTAAAAGATTGTAATTCGGTGTTGAGATAAAGAAGTTGTTCACCAGATATTTTATTGGATTTGTAAAGGTCGTTTGTTTTTTGAAAAAGCATTTTTGCAACCTGATTTGGGCGATTTTTATGATGGTCAATATTTAGGTCCAAACCTTCAAATAAGATCATGGCTGACTCATCATTTCTGAGGTGTTTTTGGAGTACCGACGCATAAGCTGGAATTAATTTTCTGAAGTAATTGAGGTCGTTTTTTTCGGTTAAAATGCTCGAAAGTTTGAGGGCAAGGTTGCGACTATTGTTTACTAATGAACCCCATAATTTTCTGCCTTCCCACCAACGATCATAAGCTGTATTGGTTCGGTAGGCAAGTAATAACGAGATAACAAAACCAAGCATACCGTGCATTATGGTGATGTTTTTGAGGTGGCTATCATCAGATAATTTCCAATATTCGAGTTCCAAATAGGCAATTAAACCAGAATAGATGCCAATAAAAATCATCATTGGGAATAATTTTCTAAAAGTATCCGATTTATGAAATCTGAAAATAAACGTAATCCAATCTTTTGGGTTGTATTGTACCATAATTTTAACTTATATAATTCCAAATATTTTTCTTTTTACTCATTTCAACAAATACTTCTCTTAGTTTTTGATGTTCCGGCAATTGCATGGACGCATCTGCTTTTAGTAATTTTAACGCATGTTCGCGAGCAAGCATTAAAATGTCTCTATCCTTGACTAAATCTGCAATTTGGAGGTTAAGCACACCGCTTTGTTGTTTACCCATAATGTCGCCTGGACCGCGAAGTTTTAAATCCACTTCGGCAATTTCGAAGCCATCATTTGTAGCGCACATGGTTTCCATTCTGGTTTTGCTATCATTGCCAAGTTTATGGCTGGTCATTAAAATACAATAGCTTTGTTCGGCGCCACGACCCACTCGTCCTCGCAATTGATGAAGTTGTGAAAGTCCGAAACGTTCGGCACTTTCAATAATCATTACACTTGCGTTTGGGACATTTACTCCCACTTCAATAACGGTTGTTGCCACCATAATATTGGTTTTGCCTGTAACAAAACGTTGCATTTCTGCTTCTTTGTCAGCTGGTTTCATTTGGCCATGAACAATGGAGATGCTATATTTTGGCAACGGAAAATCGCGAGAAATACTTTCATAACCATCCATTAAATCCTTGTAATCCTGTGTTTGACTTTCATTGATGAGCGGATACACAATGTAAATTTGTCGGCCTTTTTCAATTTCATCTCTAAGGAATTTCCAAACTTTTAAACGGTTGGAATCAAATCGGTGCACCGTTTGAATGGGTTTTCTGCCAGGCGGAAGTTCATCAATAACAGATATATCCAAATCGCCATACAAACTCATGGCTAGCGTTCTAGGAATGGGAGTTGCTGTCATCACTAAAACATGTGGAGGAATGTCGTTTTTCTTCCAAAGTTTGCTACGTTGTTCTACACCAAAACGATGTTGCTCATCAATAACGGCTAGTCCTAAATTCTTGAAAATCACTTTGTCTTCGAGAAGTGCATGGGTTCCAATTAAAATATCGAGATTACCATTTTCTAGAGCTTCATGAATTGTTTTTCGTGCAGAAGTTTTCGTAGAGCCAGTGAGTATTTTTATATTAATATTCAAGTCTTTAGCTAAATCTGAAATACCGATGAAATGTTGATTGGCTAGAATTTCTGTGGGAGCCATCAAACAACTTTGAAAGCCATTATCTTTAGCAATAAGCATCGCCATCAAAGCTACAATTGTTTTACCTGAGCCAACATCACCTTGCAATAAGCGATTCATTTGAGCATTGCTACCCATATCATTTCTGATTTCTTTGAGTACTTTTTTTTGCGCATTGGTAAGTTCAAAAGGTAAGTGATTGGTGTAAAAATCATTAAAATTTTCACCAATGATACCGAAAGAGTGACCTTGAATTTTGTGTTTCCGAATTAAATTTTTTGTAATTAATTGTAATTGAATAAAAAATAATTCTTCAAATTTCAATCTAAATTCGGCTTTGGCCAAAATAGCAGCGTTTTTAGGAAAATGAATATTTAAAAGTGCTTCTTTTTTTGAAATTAATTTTAACTGATCTATCAAATAAGAAGGCAGCGTTTCTGAAAATTGCGCTTGTGTTTCAATAAACAATTGCTGTATAGCTTTGTTAATTACCTTATTTGTAATGCCTCGCTGTGTTAGTTTTTCGGTACTCGGATAAATGGGTTGCATGGCACTTTGCAAACTTTTTTTATGATCTTCAATCAAGTCCATCTCTGGATGCGCCATGTTGAAAGTGTTATTGAAAGTGGCTACTTTTCCAAAAATAACATATACTTCATTGAGTTTGATGTTTTCTCGAATCCATTTAACACCTTGAAACCAAACCAATTCCATTTGACCCGTATCATCAACAAAAGTGGCTACCAATCGTTTTTGATTTTTCCCAAATTCAACGGTTTTGAGATTGATTATTTTTCCAACTATTTGAACTTCGGCAGTAGAATGCATTAGTTCATTAATTTTGTAATATCGAGTTCTATCAATATATCTGTTCGGAAAAAAATGTAATAAATCTGCATAGCAATGAATATGAAGTTCTTTTCGAAGTAATTCACCTCGAGAAGGACCAATTCCTTTTAGATATTCAATGGCAGTTTGTAATGGGTTCATTCGTTTGTTTTCAACAGAGCGAAGGTAAGTTTAAATTCGGAATTTTGAAAATACAACTTTTCAAAAAGTCTGTGTATATTTGTTACATAACTAAGTAGCATGAAATATATTCTTTTATTTTTCTTTTCTTTTACAGTTTTTGCTCAACAAATTGATAAAGTTGATTTTAAAAAACTAAGTGCAGTAGTGTATCCTGTCGCAATCAATAAATCGATTCATGGAAGTTGCACTTTCGAATTTGTAGTTAAAAAAGATACAGATACCATAAAGATTGATGCCAAAAACATGCAAATTAAGGAAGTTTTTGTAAACAAAAAACCAATTCAGTTTATTAATAATGGTAAACAACTTTTGTTTTTTGAAGGATATAAATTGGGTAAAAACACGCTTTCTTTTCAGTATGCAGCAACACCGAATCAGACTATTTATTTTATTAAAATTGGTAATGAAACCCAAATTTGGACACAAGGGCAAGGAAAATATACGAGCCATTGGTTGCCAAGTTTTGACGATGTTAACGAAAAAATGGTGTTTAATATGGAGGTTATATTTAATTATCCATCAAATTTAGAATACAAACCCATAGTTATTTCAAATGGTTTATTAATTTCTTCAAAAAATACAATTGGTATTGATAATGGAACTAATGTAGTTCAGAATACTTTTGAAATGCAAAAACCTATGTCATCTTATTTGGTGATGCTTGCCATTGGAAACTTTAACAAAAAAACAACTGTTTCAAATTCTGGTATTTTATTAGAGAATTATTATCTACCAACATGTGAAAATCAATTTGATTATACTTATAAAAGTTCGGATGTCATTTTTAATTTTTTAGAAAAAGAAATTGGAATGAAGTATCCTTGGGAAATTTACAGGCAAATTCCTGTTAGAGATTTTCTGTATGGCGGCATGGAAAATACGACTTCTACTATTTTTGCACAAGATTACTTTGTAGATGAAAGTGGTTTTAACGACAAAAATTATGTCAATGTTAATGCGCACGAATTGGCTCATCAATGGTTTGGAGATGTCGTTACAGCCAAAGAAGGAAAGCACCATTGGCTTCAAGAAGGGTTTGCAACCTATTTTGCCCTATTGGCAGAGCGTGAGGTTTTTGGTGACGATTATTTTTATAATTCACTGTATCATAATTCATTACAGATAAGAAATGCAGAAAAATCAGATTCTATTCCGATATTGAATGAAAAAGCAAGTTCGTTAACATTTTACCAAAAAGGGGCTTGGACTTTGCATGCAATTCGTGAATCGATTGGTGAAAAAAAGTTTCAAAAAGCAGTTAAAAAGTATCTTAAAAAATATAAATTTAAAAATGTTGAAACCAGTAATTTTTTGAATGAAATCTCTAAAATATCCGAGTTTGATGTGAATACATTTCAAAAAGATTGGTTAGAAAATCCTAAATTTCCAACGGCAGAAGCAACTGTTTTATTGAAGAAAAATAGGTTTATGCAACAATTATTTGAAATACAGAAAGCTAAAAATCTTCCGCAAAATGAAAGGTTTGAATTGTTTTTAAATGTTTTAAAATCAGATTGTTATTATCCTATAAAAATTGAAATTGTTAATCAATTGCGAACCGTTCCATTTGAAGATAAAAATGAATTATTGTTAGCTGCTATGCGCACAAATAATGTAAAAGTCAGGTTGGCTGTTGCCAATTCTTTTAAGACTATACCTATTGATTTTCAATCGGAATATGAAACTTTATTGCTAGATAAATCTTATAATACTAAAGAAATTGCTTTGCAAAAATTATACGAATCATTTCCAGAAAAGCAAGATTATTATTTAGAAGTTACTTCAAAATGGGTTGGAAATAATGATAAAAATCTTCGTATTTTATATTTATTTTTGAAAGAAATCTCACAAAAAGGAGATGCGAAAACTTTGCAGGAATTGATTCATTATACTTCAGCCGATTTTGAAAGTTCGGTTAGAATGAATGCTTTTGAATATTGTTTGCAATTTGAAAACATTGATGATCAAATTTTGATTAATCTAGTCAAAGCTACACAACATTTTAAATGGCAAGTGAATGGATTTGCTCGAAATACCATCAGAAAATTATTAAAAGAAGAAACATTTAGAAACCGTTTTCAATCGCTTACTTTCGATTTTTCAACATCTGAAAAAAATCAGTTACAAAAATTATTAGACGAAAAATAGTGATTAGATGACCTCTGAAACTTCTTTTTTCAAAAAGCTTAATGCAAAATTACTTGGTGCATCGCTGGTTGATAAACTATTTAAAATAGCTTCTCTAAGTGATTGAGCATCAGAAATTGAAATGGTAGCCGCGTGTTGTCTTATTATTTGAATCGTTGTATTTTTGGCTGTTAAAATGATTGTCCAAGTGTTATCTGAAATATAAATTTGTTGCGATAAATTGTGATCAAATTCTTGTTCGATATGTTGTACCAATAAATTAGCATACTCCATTTTATCTGAATTAAATGGTGCAATTCTAACTAATAATTTTGAAGGGTTTATACGTTCTAAAAACAATGCGAGTCGTTCATACGCTTGAAGTCGGATAGGTAATGCTTGTTTTTGATTTTCTTTTAATAATTCAAAATGCCTTCTTTTTTGCTCATTTGATAAAAAACTTTTGAAGAAATTGAAAGAAATGGCACCCATAATTGCTGCCGGAAGAATATATAAAAGAACATCTAAAATTTTGTCTGTGTTTATCATAATGTTTGTGTTTTTAAAAAGCTAACAAATTTATGATTTTAGTTAATAAATCCAATAGAAATAAATTGTTATTCATCATAACTAAGACTATTTTTGTAAACTATCCTATTTTTAAAGAATAAAATGCAAAAATACATTAGCCAACTTAACGAAGCTCAACAACTACCCGTTTTACAAAAAGAGGGGCCAATGATAATTATTGCTGGTGCTGGCTCGGGTAAAACGCGGGTTTTAACCATTAGAATTGCTTATTTGATGAGTTTGGGCGTTGATGCATTTTCTATACTTGCTTTAACTTTCACAAACAAAGCAGCTCGTGAAATGAAAAAAAGAATTGCTGAAATTGTTGGAACCAATGAGGCGAAAAACCTTTGGATGGGTACCTTTCACTCGGTTTTTGCTCGAATTTTAAGAAGTGAAGCCGATAAATTGGGATATCCAAGTAATTTTACCATTTACGATACGCAAGATTCCGTTCGACTGATTTCTTCTATCATAAAAGAAATGCAGTTAGACAGAGATATTTATAAACCCAAACAAGTTTTAAGTCGAATCTCCTCCTATAAAAACTCCTTAATAACCGTAAAAGCATATCATAATAATCCAGAATTGCAAGAGCAAGATGCCATGAGCAAGAAGCCTCGTTTGGGGGAAGTCTATGCAAATTACGTCGAAAGATGTTTTAAAGCTGGCGCTATGGATTTTGATGATCTATTATTGAAAACCAATGAGTTGCTTAACAGGTTTCCTGAAGTTTTGGCAAAATATCAAGATCGATTTCGATATATTTTGGTTGATGAGTACCAAGATACGAATCATTCACAATATTTAATTGTTAGAGCTTTATCGGATCGTTTTCAAAATATATGTGTGGTGGGTGATGATGCGCAAAGTATCTATGCTTTTAGAGGAGCAAATATCAATAATATTTTGAATTTTCAAAAAGATTATGAAAATGTGCAAACCTATCGATTGGAACAAAATTACCGTTCGACCAAAAACATCGTGGAAGCCGCCAATTCTATCATTGATAAAAACAAAACAAAGCTGGATAAAATCGTTTGGACCGCGAATGATTTTGGTCCGAAAGTAAAAATTCATCGCAGTTTAACGGATGGTGAGGAAGGTCGATTTGTGGCTGCTACCATTTTTGAAGAAAAAATGCGCAACCAAATGATGAATGGTGATTTTGCTATTTTATATCGCACCAACGCCCAATCACGTTCGATGGAAGATGCCCTTCGTAAAAGAGATATCCCGTATAGAATTTATGGCGGACTTTCATTTTATCAACGTAAAGAGATAAAAGATGTTCTGTGTTACCTTCGATTGGTTATTAATCCGAAAGATGAGGAGGCATTAATTCGTGTCATCAATTATCCGGCAAGGGGAATTGGAGATACCACAATTGAAAAATTAACCGTTGCCGCTAATCATTACAAACGATCTATTTTTGAAGTAATGGAAGTTATTGATAAAATTGATTTAAAACTAAATTCGGGAACCAAAGCAAAAATTCAAGATTTTGTTACCATGATAAAAAGTTTTCAGGTAATTAATGAATCACAGGATGCTTTGTATTTAACCGAACACGTCACTAAAAAAACAGGTTTGGTTCAAGAGTTGAAAAAAGATGGTACTCCAGAAGGAATTGCTCGAATTGAAAACATTGAAGTTTTGATGGGTGGTATCAAAGATTTTATTGAAGGTCAAAGGGAAATTGATGGTGCCCGTGGTGCTTTATCTGAATTCATGGAAGACGTGGCATTAGCAACCGATCTCGATAATGATACGGGTGATGATGACCGTGTTGCTCTGATGACGATACATTTGGCAAAAGGTTTAGAATTTCCAACCGTATTTGTGGTAGGAATGGAGGAGGACTTGTTTCCAAGTGCCATGAGTTTGAATACACGAACCGAACTTGAAGAAGAACGCCGATTGTTTTATGTAGCTTTGACTCGTGCCGAAAATCAAGCTTATTTAACCTATGCCCAATCAAGATACCGATGGGGAAAATTATGTGATAGTGATCCTTCGCGTTTTATTGAAGAAATTGATGGTCAATTTTTAGAATACATCAATCCAAATGATACTGGTGGTTATCGATACAAACCAATGATGGACATTGATGTTTTTGGTGATATTGATAAATCTAAACTTAGATTAGCAAAACCAACTGCAGGAACGCCACCAAGAGTAAATCCGACAGATGATATCGCTGCATCAACTATTAGAAAACTAAAACCTGTAGGAAATGTTCCAAACAATTCAAATTCAAATTTATTTGATAATAAATTGGTGATTGGAAATTTTGTGATGCATGAGCGATTTGGAAAAGGAGAAGTTTTAAATCTTGAAGGAGTAGGGGCAGATAAAAAAGCCGAAATTAAATTCGAAGTTGGTGGCATTAAAAAGTTATTGCTTCGCTTTGCTAAATTAGATGTAATAGGATAAATATGGCGCAATTTATAAAAATATATGAGAACAAGCCGAGCGAAGCTGCTATAAAAAAAGTAGTTGACGTTTTGCGTGATGGTGGTTTGGTAATTTATCCAACAGATACGGTTTATGGATTAGGTTGTGATATAACCAATTCTAGAGCTCTTGAACGAATTGCCAAAATAAAAGGCATTAAATTAGAAAAGGCTAACTTTTCATTTATTTGTCACGATTTAAGTAATTTATCAGATTATGTGAAACAAATAGATACTTCTACTTTTAAAATATTAAAACGTTCATTGCCTGGGCCTTATACGTTCATTTTACCTGGGAATAATGATTTGCCAAAAGAGTTCAGAAAAAAGAAAACAGTCGGAATTCGTATTCCAGATAATGAAATTATTATCGAAATTGTAAAAATGCTTGGCAATCCAATAGTTTCAACATCCATTCATGACGAGGACGAAGTATTAGAATATTCAACAGACCCTGAATTGATATTTGAAAAATGGCAACATTTGGTCGATTTGGTTATTGATGGCGGTTATGGAGATAATATTCCTTCAACAATTATTGACTTATCGGGTTTTGAACCTGAGGTAATTAGAGAAGGCAAGGGAAGTTTGGATATACTGTAATTAAGAAAATTAATTATTAAATCAAAAAAAATACGCCTTAATTTCTTAAGGCGTTTTATATTTATTTAGAAATATATTTATTGTCTTTTCATTTCTTTTTCAATCATTTCATAGAATTCATCAATTTTTGGCAACACTACAATTCTTGTTCTTCTGTTGGTTGCTCTGTTTTCGGCAGTTGTGTTTTCAACTAAAGGAATAAATTCGCCACGTCCGGCAGCAATCAATTGTTTCGGATTTACATTTAATTCTTTTACCAAAACTCTCACAATTGCTGTTGATCTTTTAACGCTCAAGTCCCAATTGTCTAGTAATACGGCATTTCCGGTAAATGGTATATTGTCAGTATGACCTTCTACCATGCACTCAAATGTTGGTTTGTCATTTACAACTTTTGCTACTTTTGCCAATACTTCTTTAGCTCGTTCACTTACCACATAACTACCACTTTTAAACAATAGTTTATCAGCAATAGATATAAAAACTACTCCTTTTTCTACATTTATTTCAATATCTGGATCAGAAATTCCAACGGAGCTTTTTAAACTTGTAACCAATGCCAATGTAACACTATCTTTTTTGGTTAGCGCATCTTGCATTCTGCTGATTTTTAAATCTTTTTCTTTGATTGTTTCAAGTGCTTTCTCAATGTTTTGGGCACCTTGCGTTGTTAATGTGGTCATGTTTCCCACATTGCTAATTAACTCTGAATTATTTTTTTTCAAATATTCGATTTGTTGTGCTAAGGTTTCTTTTTCGTTCAAACACAAATTCAATTTTACAGTTGTAGAATTGAGCAAGTCTTGACATTGTTTGTTTTTAGACTCTAAATCTGCTATTTTCTTTTTGGTACCACATGAAGTCATAGATAATACAACAACGGATGCTAATAAAATTGTTTTTTTCATACTTTTTTGTTTACAAGAATGGGGATTGATTTGCAAAATTAAAACTAATTTCAAAAATACAACGAACTAATTATATAAAGTATTGTTAATTGATTGAATTAAAAAGGCTCTTTTTTTGAATAAAAAATTTATAAACAATATTTTTCGTTTTATAATATTCATCATTCTGAATCAAATCTCTTTTATTAAGATATTT
>CAMAWT010000024.1 GCA_945862065.1 Flavobacterium psychrophilum
TAAAATTTTTGTAATAAGAAAAATGAGCTTTTATAATGGCAATGCAATGTGAAAATTTACCTTCTAAAATAAATTTAATTCCAGCAATACCGTCCAAAATAAATCTTGAAAGGATAATGATAATAATTTTATTTTTAGGAAGATTTTTAGTTAAGGTGTATAAAGAGTTTCTAAAATTCAAATAGGTTTTTTTGGGATTGGATTCTTTTAAAGTAGCACCACCAACATGGTATACAACTGATTTTGAACAATATAATGAAGTATATCCTTTGTTAAAAGCACGCCAACAAAGATCAATTTCTTCTTGATGAGCAAAAAAGGTTTCATCAAAACCCTTTAATTCATTATACACTTGTTTTCTAATGAAAAAACAGGCGCCAGATGCCCAAAAAATTTCGCAATTGTCGTTGTATTGCCCATTATCATTTTCGATAAAATTAAAAACCCTACCGCGACAAAATGGATATCCAAAATTATCAATAAAACCTCCAGCTGCACCTGCATATTCAAATTTTGATTTATTTTTAAAATCTAATAATTTGGGTTGTATGATTGCTATTTCAGATTGTTTTTCAAAAATATTTATAATAGGTAAAAGCCAATTTTCAGTTACTTCAATATCTGAATTAACCAATGCATAATACGGTTCTTCCACAAATTTTAAGGCATCGTTATATCCTTTTGCAAAACCAAAATTTCCGTCATTTTGTATGATTTTTATATCGGGATAATTTGTTTTTATAAACGCTATTGAATCATCTGTTGAAGCATTATCAGCAACATAAATTGTAGCTTCATCAGAATAAGAACTTATGGACGGTAAAAATTGTTCTAACAACTTTGAACCGTTCCAATTAAGTATGACAACTGCAATTTTTTTATCAATCATTATTAAATAAATTCACTTAGATTAGTATAGTCGGGAAGGTCTTGTAAAAAAATGTATTTTTCATTTTCAAAATCCATTTGGCAAAAGTAATGATTTAGACCATTGGTTACCATTAAAAAATTGGCATTTAATGCAAGATTATATCGAGCTATCTGGTCGAAAGTATTTTGAGCAATATGAATACTTGGCGCTTTGCACTCTATCAATAATAGTATCGATCCATCTGATTGAAAGACCACAACATCATATCTTTTAGTAAGATCATTTATTTTAATAAGTTTTTCTACGTTAATGTACGATTTTGGGTATTTCAATTCATACAATAAATGATGGATAACATGTTGACGAACCCATTCTTCAGGTGTAAGGATTATAAATTTTTTCCTAATTTCATCAAAGATTAAGACTTTATTTTCACTATTTTTGAAGCGAAATGAATAATTTGAAAAATTCAATTGTTGCATTTGGCAAATGTATTTAAAAATTGAAATTCAAGATTCAAATATCATAAAAAAATGGATGAAGTATTAAAAATAATTAACGACATAAAATCTGGAAACATCAGTCCGATTTACTTTTTGATGGGTGAAGAGGCCTATTATATAGATAAATTAACAGAATATATTGAGAAAAATATTTTATCTGAAGAAGAGAAAGGCTTTAATCAAATGGTTCTTTACGGAAGAGATGTAACTATTGAAGATGTTATTTCTAATGCCAAACGATATCCAATGATGTCTGAAAAACAGGTTGTTATAGTAAAAGAAGCTCAAGATTTGATTAAGACTATTGATAAATTGGAATCGTATGCTGAAAAGCCGCAGCCAACAACAGTTTTAGTATTTGCTTATAAATACAAAACATTAGATAAAAGGAAAAAGCTTGTAAAGTTACTATCCAAAAGCGGGGTGGTATTTGAAAGTAAGAAGATGTATGAGAATCAAGTTGGAACTTGGATCAATAGAGTTTTATCTGGAAAAGGATATGGCATTGAACCCAAAGCAACAGCAATGTTGGTTGAGTTTTTAGGAAATGATTTAGGAAAAATAAGCAATGAATTAGACAAACTTCAAATTGTTTTACCAAAGTCACATACAATTACTCCAAATGATATTGAAGTTAACATTGGTTTTAGCAAAGACTTTAATATTTTTGAATTACGAAAATCAATTGGAGAAAGAAACCAAGTGCAAGCTTATAAAATAGCCCATCATTTTGCTCAAAATTCCAAGGATAATCCAATGGTTGTAACTGTTACACTATTGTTTAGCTTTTTTTCTCAGTTGTTGCAATACCATGGATTAAAAAATAAAGATCCGAGAGCTGCTGCCCCAATATTGGGCGTAAGTCCCTTTTTTATGAAAGATTATGAAGTGGCAATTCGAAATTACCCTATGAAAAAAGTGAGTTTTGTCATTGCAACTCTCAGAGATATAGATGTGAAGAGTAAAGGTGTTGGTGCCAATGCAATGTCACATTCCGACTTGCTTAATGAGTTGTTAGTCAAAATTTTTATGTAATATTATTCCGTATCACTTTCCTTTAGCTTGAAAGGATAATTTCCAAATAATGTGGCCAATTTATTAACTTGATACGTTTTTCTTGTAAATTTATTTGATAGCGCAATGATCAAAACGTTCTCTTTCAACAACATATTATAACTTGAAGTGTTTCCGTGCCACCACCCATTGTGATAATAAAACTTTTGACCCGTTTGCCATTCTCTCAATCGAATACCGAGTCCGTAGTTTTTTTCACCTTTGCTTTCATAGCTATATCCTTTATACACTTGATTTAACAACTCTTTATGGATAAAAGAAGGAGCAGTAACCGCCATATTGAACTTTAATAAATCTCTTGGGGTTGTGTAAATGTTTTTGTCACCGTAAACAGCGTCCAAAAAATCGTACGGATATTTGATATAATTGTATTTATAGGAGGGTGTTGCTTTTTCTTTGGGTGTATTTTCGTCAAAAACAAAACTATTTTTCATATCAAGTGGTTCAAAAATCATTTTTTGAATGGCTTTGTTATATTTCATCCCAGTAACTTTTTCAATGACCAATGCCAAAAGCACATAATTGGTATTGGAATAACTAAAATGTTTGTCGGTACTGTATTCTAAGGGTATGTTTTTGGTTGTCAAAATGGTTAATACATCTTGATTTGTCAATATGTTTTTTCTATCCCAATTAGCTTTATCATCTGCAAAATAACCATATTTCCTAATGCCACTTCTGTGATTGAGCAAGGTTTTTATGGTAACTTTTTCATATGGAAAACCTTCAAAATAGGAGGTGAGTTTATCGTTCAAATTAATTTTTTTATCATCAATCAATTTCAAAATGGCACATGCTGTAATAACTTTACTCACAGAGGCTATGTGAAGTGGTGTTTCTGGTGAATTTAAAAGATTATTTTCTTTATCTGCAAATCCTTCATATTTTTCATAAATGATTTGACCGTTTTGAGCCACTAAAAAACTTACATTTTCAAAATCTGTAGACCAATTATTTGTAACAAACTTTTCAATTTTTTGTTGTTTTTCTAATATATACGCATCTGTTAAAATTGGCAATTCGTCCTCGCGTGGATTAATAGCATAGGATAAACCCGATTTTTTCACATGCTTTTCTTGTTTTTTATCAGAACAACCAAAAAGTAGGAGTATGCATGTAAATGAAAATATATAGAGAATTCGAATGGACTGATTCATTGTTTGTTTGTTAAATTACAAAAATATAAAATCATTATTTTTATTGAATAGCAATTGAAATAAGATATTAACAATGTTTTAAAGTACTTGTAGTTCATTTTTAATACATTAATTGTTTTGAAAACGTTCTCTATACAATTACATTTGTGAAAAAATAAGTAAACATGAAATTTGGAATAATAAAAGAAAGAAAGAATCCGCCTGATAGAAGAGTTGTTTTTTCTCCGGAAGAAATTGTAACATTAAAATCGATGTATCCAAATATTCAAATTGTTGTAGAATCTTCAGACATAAGGATTTTTAAAGATGAATCCTATTTGAAATTAGGAATAAATGTAGTTGAAGATGTATCTGATTGTGATGTTTTATTTGGAGTAAAAGAAGTACCTGTTGAAAATTTGATTCCAAATAAAAAGTATTTTTTCTTTTCGCATACCATAAAAAAACAACCTTATAATAGAAAATTACTTCAGGCAATTATAAATCAAAATATCGATTTATTTGACCATGAAACCATTGTTGACGATAATAATAAAAGATTAATTGGTTTTGGACGATATGCAGGAATTGTTGGTGCTTATAATGCATTTAGAGCATTCGGAATTAAATTTGAACTTTTTAATTTGGCTAAAGCCGAATCACTTTCTGGTAGAGACGAACTGATTGTGAGGTTAAAACGACAGATTTTACCCAATATTAAAATAATTGTTACAGGTCATGGCAAAGTGGGTTCGGGTATTAAAGAAATATTAGATGGAATAAAAATTAAGCAAGTTTCAATTTCTGATTATTTATCTAAAAATTTCACACAACCTGTTTACTGTCAAATAGATGTATTAGATTATAATAAACGAAAAGACGGACAACTTTTGGATAAATATGATTTTTATCAAAACCCAACGGAATATATTTCTGACTTTGAGAGATTTACCAAAGTATCAGATATGTATATCTCAGGACATTTTCATGCCAACAATGCTCCAGATATTTTAACTCGTGACATGCTCATTGCCCCAGATTGTAAAATAAAAATTGTAGCAGATGTTTCTTGTGATGTAAACGGACCCATAGCATGTACTTTAAAAGCCTCTACTATTGCAGATCCATTTTTTGGGTATTTGCCATCACAACATATTGAAGTTCCCTATACACATCCGGGCGCAGTGGTTGTTATGTCTGTTGATAATCTTCCGTGCGAAATTCCATTAGATGCAAGTAAAGGCTTTGGAGAAATGTTTATACAACATGTTATCCCTGCTTTTTTTAATAATGATAAAGATGGATTATTAAGCCGAGCTCAAATTACGGATAAAGGCAAATTGACATCAAAATATACCTATTTGCAGGAATATTTGGAAGGAAAATAGAGTGCATTGCTCCAAAATTTATTTTACTTTGAACCTTAAATTAAACGCAAATGAAAAACAAATTTTTCTATTTTATAGCAGTATTTACATTAGCATTTCATTTACAGGCACAAGATATTTTGCCCTTTGTTGAAAATTTTTCAAAATCAAATCATTTAGGTGATAACCAGGTTTGGAATCTAACTCAAGGGACTGATAATGCGATGTGTTTTGCAAACAACCACTATTTTTTAAGATATAATGGTGTAAAATGGGAAAAATATACATGTTTTAAAAATTACGATAATGGATAGAAATGACACCTATTATTTTCAAATTGAAGCATTTAATTCAAATGGAATTGGAAAGAGATGAAAAATAGAAAAAAGTTTGTAAACTCAAAATAAAAGTGTAAATTTGCGTTTATAAAGAAGTAAATATACACACAGATGAACAAAAAAAGCAAAACATATCAGGAAACTATTGATTCATTGGCACTTGTTAATGAACCTATTTCACTTTATTTGCCAGCAAGTTTTTCAAAAAGTACTGTTTTAGATAACTTAACACAAAACTCAAAACAAATATTTGCTAAGGTTGTTTCTGTTACAGAATTAACCATTAAAACTTTAGCAGAAAACATTTTTGAAATTACTCCAAAAACATTCATTAAATACAAGAACAACGAAACCAAAATTCCTTCAAGAATTGCAGAATTGGCTATTGAAATTAGTACTTTATATGACTTAGGTATTCAAATTTTTGGAAATGCCGCTACATTCAATTTATGGTTAGATAAAGAAAATATTTTTTTCAATCAAAATAAACCATCCAATTACTTGAATACATCTACAGGAATTCATTTAATTTACGAAGAATTGAAAAGAATTGAATTTGGCGCAACAGCATAACCTATGAAAGCATTTAGAATTGTTCATTCAAAATGGGCAAATAGTTTGACTGCTTCAGGGTATGCAGCACGTTGGAATTCATCAGGTTTTTTTGTTATTTATGCTGCTGAAAATTGTTCGTTAGCTTGTTTGGAAAATTTAGTTCACAGAAATGGATTTGGATCCACCAATGATTTTAGCCTGCTTACTATTAATTTACCTAACATACTAGTAATTAAACAAATAAGTTTAATCGATTTGCCTATTGGTTGGAATGACTCAACAGAAAAAGGACATATGATATGTAGAGAAATTGGCGACCAATGGATTAGGCATCAAGAATCTCTTTGTTTATTAGTCCCTTCAGCAATAATTGAAGGTGAAATGAACGTACTTATAAATCCGCATCATCCTGATTTTAATAAAGTGACTTTTTCAGCTAAAGATTTTTCATTTGACACCAGATTATTGGTTTAGTTCTTACAAATTTGTAAATGAGTTTCCATTTTGTTATCAGCTATAACGTTTTCGTGAAAAATTATTATCCAACATTGTACCTAGTTGAATTTAATTTTGTTATTTAGCAGTAACTAACCAATAAATTAATTTATGAATTCACAAAGTGTTAAAACCAATTGGGGACAATTTATCCCATTAGTAACTGTATTCTTCTTTTGGGGTTTCGTTGCTGCTAGTAATGATATTCTAATTCCAGTATTTAAAAAAGCATTTGATTTAACTCAAGGACAGAGCCAGTTAGTATCTTTAGCATTTTACATAGCCTATACAGTGGGATCGCTTATTTATATGGGTATTTCTTTTTTAATAGGACAAGATTTAGTAAATAAAATAGGATATAAAAATGGTCTTTCTTTGGGATTATTTATTTCAGCTTTAGGAACTTTATTATTTTATCCTGCTGCAAATTCTGGTTCATTTGAATTGATGTTAACCGGATTATTTATTGTTGCTTTGGGTTTTTCATTACAACAAACAGTTGCCAACCCATTAGCGATTGCACTCGGACCAATTACAACAGGATCACAAAGGTTAACTTTAGCTGGTGGAATAAACAATTTAGGAACTACAATAGGTCCGTTAATTGTTAGTTTTGCAATTTTCGGATCTGCTTCATCATCAGATACAAATATGAGTATTGAAAGTGTAAAAGTTCCTTATTTAGTTTTAGGAGCGGCTTTTTTACTTGTTGCTATTTTATTGAAATTTTCGTCTTTACCTGACAAACCTGCTGCTGTTGTTGAAACGGAAGAAGAATTAAAATCATCTAGAAGTTCTGCTTTAAAATATCCACAATTAATATTGGGTATGATAGCTATATTTGTATATGTAGGTGTCGAAGTTTCAACAGCAAGTAATTTGCCTGCTTACATGGAAAAAGATTTAGGATTTTTGACAAAAGATATTGCTCCATACATTTCATTATATTGGGCAAGTTTAATGATTGGTCGTTGGACTGGCGGAGTGGAAGCATTCACAAGCGATATGAGTTTACAAAAAACACTACGTTTTGTGGCGCCTTATTTAGCTTTTGGAGTTTTCTTGGGTGTTAATAAATTTATGGATCATGATTTGACTCCGTTTTATGTATATGCATTAATTATTATAGTTCTTATTGCTGCTGATATTGCCAGTAAAGGAAATCCTGCTAGAATGTTATTGATTTTTTCGTCATTAGGAATTACAGCTTTATTGATTGGAATGTTTACATCAGGCATGACAAGTGTTTACGCATTCACATCAGTTGGATTATTCTGTAGTACATTATGGCCATGTATTTTTACTCTGGCAATTAGTGGATTGGGTAAAAACACAAGTCAAGGAAGTAGTTTTTTAATTATGATGATTATGGGTGGAGGAATTGTAAGTTGGTTACAAGGTTATGTTGCAGATATTTCTTCAATCCATTTTAGTTATATTATAGGAGTAATTTGTTTTGCTTATTTAGCTTTTTATGCTTGGAGAGTAAGTGGAATTTTAAAAGCACAAGGCATTTCTTTTGATAAAAAAATATCTGGAGGACACTAAAATTCTTACTATTATAATTAAAACTCCGATTGAAAAGTTCATTTTCTTTCGGAGTTTTTTTTTAAAGATATTTTATTCCTTTAGATTTTCATTTCAATTAAATTAGTACAGTAATTAGTAATATAAAAACGAAAACTAAAAAATCAAAAAAAATCAACCGATTAACATTTAGATAATTATTTCATAGTATCGTTTTAATTTTTTAATCTGAAAATAATGATTTTTAAAAACTATATTTGCATTTTAATTTGAATATGAAAACCAAGAATAAAGTTGCAGTAATAATGGCTGTTTACAATACACCATTTGATATCGTTAAAAGAGCAATTGATTCGGTATTAAACCAAACTTTTCAAGATTTTGAGCTATTAATTATTGATGATGGAAGCACAAATGATTCTCAAAAATTAATTTTGCAATATGCTATAGACCATGAAAATAAAATCACTTATTTAAGACATAAAAATTGTAGCCAATCTGAATCAATAAACCGAGGAATTTTACTAACAAATAGTGAATACATTACTGTTATTGATGCCGATGATGAATACAAACCAAACCATATTGAATTATGTTTGTCTGAAATAAACTCATTAGATTTGATAGCTTCAACTACCGAAACCATAGTAAATAATGAATCCGATTATTATGTGCCCGATCGTTTCAACCAAAACGAAGTAGTCCATGTAGATGATTGTATTTTGTTTGCAACTCTTTTCGGAAAGAAAGAAGTTTTCACAAGCTTAAATTTTATGAATATGTACGGCGCAGATGCTCATTTTTATGAATGTGCAGAGAAAATGTTTGTTGTAGAAAAATTAGATTTAAGAACGTATGTTTATTACAGAAACAATCCAGACAGCATAAGCGCAAAAGTTAAATTAAATAATTTGAGTTAATTGGAAATACCTTCAAACATTCAATTATCTAATAGGCTTATATTAGGGTGTCTAATTTCAGGTGTTTATGATGTAAATAGAAGTCAGATGCTATCAGATGATGATTTTTCTACTATTGAAAAATGGGCCAATTCTATTTCAAAATTAAATCTTCAAGCCATTATTTTTCATAATAATTTTTCGGAAGAAACAATTTCAAAACATCAGTCAGAACATTTATTATTTATAAAAATAACTCATGATGTTCGTTTTAACCCAAATGTTTTTAGATATTTTATTTACAGTCAATTCTTAAAAAAATATTGTGACAAAATCGAATCTGTATTTGTTACCGATGTATCGGATGTTTTGGTCTTGAAAAATCCGTTTATTCAACCTTTGTTTATAGACAATCCCGAATTTGTTTTCTGCGGCGATGAACCCACCATATGGGATAATGAATGGATGCAACTTCACGGATCGCATTTAAGAAGTCGAATTAACGATTATTTCGAAATTGAGTCGGCTAATAAATCACATACTTTATTAAATTGTGGCGTTATTGGAGGTACAATCCAAACAATGAAATCTTTGATCGAATCAATTTGGCAGATTCATGAAACATATAATTTTGATAACAACACTTCATTTACAGGAGATATGGGTGTTTTTAACTACATACTTCGAAAAAATTATAAGAACCTTATTTTACATGGTTCACCAGTAAATTCAAAATTTAAAGCTTATTTTGATGACGGAACCAATTGGTTTCAACATAAATAGCTTGGTTCAATGTCAGAATGTCATATAATTTTCGACATTATTCTACAAATGACTGACAATTTATATCCAAAAATGCAATGGCACAAAGATTGCTTTTTTGAAAGGGAGTTATAAAATGAATTTTCTAAAATTAAATTAAATATAAAAATGGGAAAAATAATTGGAATTGATTTGGGAACAACCAACTCTTGCGTTTCTGTAATGGAAGGACAAGAAGCAGTAGTAATCCCTAATTCAGAAGGTAAAAGAACAACTCCTTCTATTATTGCTTTTGTAGAAGGTGGAGAAATTAAAGTGGGCGACCCTGCAAAAAGACAAGCGGTAACCAACCCGACAAAAACAATTGCTTCGATCAAACGTTTTATGGGACAATCTTTCTCTGAAACTACTTCAGAAGCAAAAAGAGTTCCTTATTCAGTTGTTAAAGGAGACAACAATACACCACGTGTAGATATTGATGGTCGTTTGTATACGGCACAAGAATTGTCTGCAATGACTCTTCAAAAAATGAAGAAAACTGCTGAAGACTACTTAGGTCAAACAGTTACTGAAGCTGTTATTACGGTTCCTGCTTACTTTAACGATGCGCAACGTCAGGCTACTAAAGAAGCAGGTGAAATCGCAGGTCTGAAAGTAATGCGTATTATCAACGAGCCAACTGCTGCGGCTTTAGCTTACGGATTAGATAAAAAAGGAACAGATCAAAAAATTGCTGTATACGATTTAGGTGGAGGTACTTTTGATATTTCGATTCTTGAATTGGGTGACGGAGTTTTCGAAGTATTATCTACTAACGGAGATACACACTTAGGTGGTGATGATTTTGATCAAACAATCATTGACTGGTTGGCTGACGAATTCAAATCGGAAGAAGGAATTGATTTACGTTTGGACCCAATGTCTTTACAACGTATTAAAGAAGCGGCTGAAAAAGCAAAAATTGAGTTGTCATCTTCAGCAGAAACTGAAATCAACTTACCATATGTTACAGCTACAGCTTCTGGACCTAAACACTTAGTAAAAAAATTATCAAGATCTAAATTTGAGCAATTATCAGATTCTTTAGTTAAACGTTCTATGGAACCAGTAGCTAAAGCGTTGAAAGATGCTGGTTTATCTACATCTGATATTGACGAAGTTATCCTTGTAGGAGGTTCTACTCGTATGCCAAGAATTGCAGATGAAGTTGAAAAATTCTTTGGTAAAAAAGCATCAAAAGGAGTAAACCCTGATGAAGTTGTTGCTATCGGAGCTGCTATTCAAGGTGGCGTTTTATCTGGAGATGTAAAAGATGTATTGTTACTTGACGTAACACCTCTTTCTTTAGGTATTGAAACTATGGGTGGTGTAATGACTACATTAATTGAGTCTAATACTACAATTCCAACTAAAAAATCGCAAATTTTCTCTACTGCTGCAGATTCGCAACCAACTGTTGAATTACACGTTCTTCAAGGAGCTAGAGCAATGGCCGCTGATAATAAAACAATTGGACGTTTCAACTTAGATGGTATTCCACCAGCACCAAGAGGTGTTCCTCAAATTGAAGTAACTTTTGATATTGATGCAAATGGTATCATCAAAGTTTCGGCTACTGATAAAGGAACTGGAAAATCTCATGACATTCGTATCGAAGCTTCATCTGGATTAACAGCTGAAGAAATCGAGAAAATGAAAAAAGATGCTGAAGCAAATGCTGGAGCAGATAAAATTGCAAGAGAAAGAGCAGAAAAATTGAACGAAGCTGACAGTATGATTTTCCAAACAGAAAGTCAATTGAAAGAATTGGGAGATAAATTGACTGACGAACATAAAACGGCTATTGAATATGCTTTAACTGAATTGAGAATGGCGCACCAATCGCAAGATTTAGATGCTATTCAAAAAGGTTTAGATAATGTTAATGCAGCTTGGAAAACAGCTACTGAAGCAATGTATGCTCAAGGAGAACAAGGTCAAGCGGCTCAACCGCAAGCTGAAACTCAAGGCGACAATACGCAAGATGTTGACTTTGAAGAAGTGAAATAATTTTCTTTACAATCAATTTAAAATTAAATGCTGGGTTTTTCCCAGCATTTTTTTTTATGGTTTATTTTCGATATTAATTTATATAATCCAAGAAAGATTATTGTAATTTCAAAACTGTCCGATTTTTTATTCTCTAAACATTTTAGATATCACAAAAGCATGCGGAAACGTAATCGCAGCTAGAAAAGAGAAAAATACAGCATTAAATATTATTTCATCCTTTAATAATAAATATAGAATTACTACTCCAAACAAAGAAATCAACCAAATAATCAAACCAGATTTGAAATATTTTATCGAAGTAGATTTGGTAACATCACCATATAAAAATTCAATTTGACTTATAACTGATGGAAAACTATGCCACAAAACAAAATAAATGGCAAACCCCCAAATCAAACTTGAAGAAACAAAAATTATAGAAAAAATGAATAAATAGAAAAAATCTTGTAATAATATATTTCTTAAAGAAATTACTTTTACATATAAATAAACAAACAATATAAAGGTTATAAAGATTGTTATTGACGTTAATAATTGAAAATAAAAATCTGGAATGTTTACAGATGATATTTCAAAAATAATTTGTTGAACTTCTTCCTTATTGAAATAGAATAAAAGGAACAAAATACATGTTCCATACACAAATTGAAATATATGTTTTATAATTTTAGATGGATATTCTTCTATATGCTGCCATTGTTGTTCTCCAAAATGATAAGCACTAATGAAGATAAAGAGAACAAGCGCAATAAAAGGAATATTATAAAAAGAAACTATTCCGAGTAGAACAACTGCTATATATTTCATTAAAATTTTAATGTTTGAATGTGCGTCTTTTTCTTTGTTTAATTTTTTTAAGAGCATTAAATCATTCGATCCATGAAATATTCCGACGGTAAAAATCAGTGCAAAACCAATAATTACTTGGGTTTTTTCTAAAAAAAAGGAATCAATCCACAAACAAAAAAAGCTAATAATATTGACGAACTTTCTATATTTTTCCATAAACAAATGTTAAATTTTTAAATACTGTATCAAAAATAGCGAAAAAAATTAAATAAAATTTTTTTTTGTTTCTTTTTATATTATATTTGTTAAACAATTTTTTAATCATTAAAACCAAATTTTATGTTAAACACAATGTTAATTTCTAAAATGTTACCAAACGATTATGTTGGATTTACATTTTTTGTAGGATGTATGGCCATGATGGCAGCATCAGCTTTTTTCTTTTTATCATTAAGTCAATTTGATAAAAAATGGAGAACATCAGTACTTGTTTCAGGTTTAATTACCTTCATTGCAGCAGTACACTATTTTTACATGAGAGATTATTGGGCATCTTTTGAAGAGTCTCCAACATTCTTCCGTTATGTGGATTGGGTACTTACTGTGCCATTGATGTGTTTAGAGTTTTACTTAATTTTGAAAGTTGCAGGTGCTAAAACTTCATTATTATGGAAAATGATTTTCTATTCTTTAGTAATGTTAGTTACAGGTTACTTTGGAGAAGCAGTAGATCCTTCAAATGCTTGGATGTGGGGATTAATTTCAGGAATTGCTTACTTCGCAATTGCTTATGAAATCTGGTTCGGTGAAGCATCTAAATTGGCTAAAGCTGCAGGTGGTTCTGTATTAGAAGCGCACAAAATTTTATGCTGGTTCGTACTTGTTGGTTGGGCTATCTATCCATTAGGATACATGTTAGGAACTGATGGTTGGTACACTAGTATTGTTGGAAAAGGAAATGTAGATGTAGCTTACAATATCGCCGATGCAATTAACAAAATCGGTTTCGGATTGGTTATTTACAACTTAGCAGTTAAATCTACTAAAGAGTAATTAGTCAATTTTTATTTTTTAAAAGCCGTCTATTTTAGACGGCTTTTTTTATTTCATTTAAAAAAAAAGTGTACATTAGCTCTAATCAAATCCAATATTATGAAAAATACTATGTACCTATTTGCTTTTTTAATTTGTCTATCAAGTTTTGGTCAAAAAAAGAAAAGCGTAACCACCAAGTCATCGAACGGATTAGCTAAGATTGATAACCTAATTGCCGAAATAAAAAACGGAAATTTTCAAATTTCCATTTCTAATAAAGGAAAAGTAGTTGATACAATATGTATTAAAAAAGTAGATAAATCTCTTCCTGAAACTTGCAAAATAACTCCTTTTAATGCAAACGGAACAAAATTATATTTGATAACATGGACTGAAAAATCAAATATCAAAACCGATTTAAAGACAGAAGATAAATCGTTTGTCTATTCTAATATCTATGAACTTTCTACCAAGAAAAAAGTATTTTTCAATACACAGCTAACCAATAATATTGTTGAAAAAGTATTTTTAGATACAAATAAAACGGCTTCAGAAACACAAACTCGTGTGAGAAGAGAAGGATACGAATTCATTCTGAATCCAGACGGAACCATTATTCAAAAAACAGCAAAGCAACTCAACAAGTTTAAATATGATGCTTCAACTGCTTCTTTTATTGATGCTAAGAAATAATAATTATCGAAACCAATTACCAATAGAATGAAAAATTTTGCCAAAAAAGGTGCGTTTTTTGCAGATATACACTTCTCCTATAAGTATATTTTCTGATTGTTTTAATTCAATTTTGTAAAAATTATTTTCGTCAACTTTTTTTTCTATAGTTTTAAGCCCTATAAACGAAACCACCATCACTTCATTCTCTTTAGCTTCAATACTAAAATTGCCATCCAAATCCGTTTGAGTACTTATTTTGGTACCTTTTATCACCACATTTGCACCTGGTAACGGACCAACATTATCACTTACAGTACCTTTTATTGTTTTACCAGCAGAATAGGATGGAGCTATCATTTTTCCTAACATAAAATTTTCATGTTGCTCGGTATTTGGTTTTTCTTGCGCCATAACTTCCAGACTTTCAATACCCACTAGCGTCATAAAAGCAGTAGTTGTAGCCAGCCAAACACTCGATTTTTTTTCAACAACTTCAATTTCTCTGTTCAATTGCGTGTTTTTAAATCGTCCGCAAAGTTTGTCGTCTTTTTTGTAGGCTTCCAAAATTTCACGATCGGTTTTTTTCGTAAAATCAATCACGTTTTTCATACATGAATCACAAAAACGTCCTTTGTCAACCGTCGTCAAAGCTTGCCAATCTTCATGACAAGGCTGCGGAATCGATATTTGAATGGCAGTATTTTTCATCTCAATATTTTTTTAGGTTAGTCCTTTTATATAAAGAGTACATTTTTCCCAAAAAGGTTGGAAAGTAATTTAAAAAATATAAAATTTGGGCGTTCCCCGCTACACAAATTTCTTCCAATACAAAATCATCTTAGCGGGTCGGGCTATCCGTTGCAAGTCCTCGCAACCTTTCGCTGACGCTTCAGGCTGCTGTGGGCTTTCCACTGCTATCCCTAACGCAGTTTTGTAGTTATAACAAAATGAAGTAGATTTAGTTATTTATCTTAATTTCAAATATTTTTTCCCAATTTTTTCCCGTTACAAACACTGTTTTAGTTTTGGCATTGTAGGCAATTCCATTCAAAACTTCGGCTTCAGCATAGGTAATTTCTTTTCTTAATTTTGATAAATCAACAATCGCTTCTACATATCCATTGGCTGGATTGATGATAGCAATGGCATCTTTTTGCCAAATATTAGCATATATTTTGCCATCAATAAACTCCAATTCATTCAAGCTTTTGATTTTATTGATACCCGCATAAACATTAACATAGTCTTTTATCTTTTGGGTTTCAGGATCCATGGTCCATATTTTTTCTGTCCCGTCAGATTGGTAAATAACCGTTCCGTCATTCGTCATTCCCCAACCTTCAATTTGTTTATCGTAAGTAAACGTTTTTTCGAGCACACCCGTTTTTTGATTGTAAATAAAACCTGTGTTTTCTTGCCAAGACAATTGAAATATTTTCCCTTTCAAAACCGTAATGCCTTCACCAAAATACTGTTTGTCCAAAGCTACTTCTTTGTAAATTTTACCTGATTTAACATCGTATTTTCTGAAATAAGAACCTCCTTTTTGTCCCGTACTTTCATACAAAGTATCATTATGAAATTCTAAACCTTCAGTAAAAGCTTTAAAATCATGTGAATAGGTGTTTACAATAGAGTAGGTGAGCAGTTTTGGTTCGAAAGGTGAAACCAGTTCTACTCGAGATGAATCAATTTCTGAAGCACCTTCAAAATAAACAGTAGCTTCAATATTCTGATAACCAAGCTTTTGATTTTTTAATTCAAATGTAAACGGAGTTAGCCCATTTGACTTCCCAACTTTTTTGTCGTTAATTTTAAAAATGATACTATCAACCGTTTTGTTTTCTGTATTTACAACTTTTAATTGCAATACATCTTGAGGTTTATATTGTGCTTCGAGTTTACTTTCGTCGATACTAAAATATTTTTTTGTTTCGCTACAACTAGATACTAAAACAGCTAAAACAATGAATGATAAAAGATTATGAATTTTCATAAATATTATATTGAAATTATAGTTACAAATATATTTATTATGTACTTAATTTCTTGTAAAAAAATAAAAAGATTGTATATTTGCATCGGCAAGTCCTACACGACCAGCTCCTGCAAAATCCTCCAGGATGGGAACATAGCAAAGGTATGTGGTTGTAGCGGTGCGATGTAGGTCGCTTGCCATTTTTTTTAGTCTTCCTTTTTTAAGGGAGATTTTTTTTGCACTTATTTTTCGTTTTTTAATGCGTAATTGTTCCTTCAATTTTTTTATATTTACATAGAAATAAAACATAAATCTATTTATGAAAAAGGTAGTATTGATAACTGGAGGTTCATCTGGTATAGGGAAGGCGATTGGCGACTATTTATTGACTAAAAATTTTGAAGTTTTTGGCACAAGTAGAAACCCAGAAAATAGTAAAGATGCTGCCTTTACTTTATTGGAAATGGATGTTAGAAATACTACTTCAATTCATAAAACCATACAGACAATTGTTGATAAAACGGGTAGGCTAGATGTTGTTATCAATAATGCGGGTGTTGGAATTACGGGTCCTATTGAAGAAATTCCTAGCGAAGAAATAAAAAATAATTTTGAAATCAACCTATTCGGACCCATAGAAGTGATGAAAGCGGCATTGCCAATAATGCGTAAACAACAATCTGGATTGATTATTAATATTACTTCGATTGCTGGTTATATGGGTTTGCCCTACAGAGGAATTTATTCATCGTCAAAAGGCGCTCTTGAGTTGATAACAGAAGCTTTGCGCATGGAAGTAAAATCTTTTGGAATCCATATTGCGAATGTTGCCCCTGGTGATTTTGCTACTAATATTGCCGCTGGAAGGTTTCATGCTCCGGTTGTTGAAGGGTCTGCTTATGAGGTTTCTTATGGAAATACGTTGAAAGAAATGAATACACATGTTGATAGTGGCAATGATCCATTGCATATGGCAAAAGCCATATTTGAAATCATCGAAACACCCGAGCCAAAAATACATTATAAAGTAGGCGCTTTTATGCAAAAATTTTCAATTGTGTTGAAACGAATTTTACCCGATAAAGTGTATGAGAAAATGTTAATGAATCACTATAAATTATAACACATACGACTAATACTAAAGATTAGTAAAATAACTTAATTAATACAAATCAATTTAAAATTTTAAAATTTAATTTTGATAAATTTAGTAATTTTGTTTTTGAAAGAAATTCTAGTTTGCGTGAAGGATTGAAGCGGAAATCCTTTTGTGTAGCGCAGCGGAGCAAAAGATTGTAGCGGAAAGCCTGACCCGTAGGGGCACGCCCAAATAATTATAAAATTAAAAATACATCTATATGAAATTTTTTATTGACACTGCCAATTTGAATGAGATCAAAGAAGCACAATCGTTAGGTATTCTAGATGGTGTAACGACCAATCCGTCTTTAATGGCAAAAGAAGGAATTACTGGGAAAAACAATATTTTGAAGCATTATGTTGACATTTGTTCCATTGTTGACGGAGAAGTTAGTGCAGAGGTAAATGCTATAGATTTTGAAGGAATGGTGAAGGAAGGCGAAGAACTTGCCGAGTTGCACGAACAAATTGTGGTAAAATTGCCTATGACTAAAGATGGTATAAAGGCCTGTAAGTATTTTTCTGATAGGGAAATAAAAACCAATGTAACCTTAGTTTTTTCTGCCGGACAAGCTTTGTTGGCAGCAAAAGCTGGTGCTACATTTGTGTCGCCATTCGTTGGAAGACTGGATGATATTTCTTCAGACGGATTGAATTTGATACAAGAAATTAGAGAAATTTATGATAATTATGGTTTTGAAACGCAAATTCTTGCAGCTTCTGTTCGACATTCCATGCATGTTGTAAATTGTGCCAAAATTGGCGCCGATGTAATGACAGGACCTTTGACGGTTATTTTAGGGCTGTTAAAACATCCGCTTACTGATATTGGTTTGGCTCAGTTTATCGCCGATTTTGAAAAAGGAAATAAGTAATAAAATAAATGAAACGATTGCAACAAGTAATCGTTTTTTTATTTTAAAAGGTCTTCAAAATTCACTTCAAACATATTGGTAAATCCGTTTTTAATGGTCTTGTCATTGTTGACAATGATGGTGCGGTGCACTTTTGTAATGGCCCATTTGGATTTAATTTCTTCAAAGTTTTCGCATTGATATTCATTGAAATTTTTGAAATTGTATTTTTCAATGATGGTATTAAACGAACTTTTGTTGTTGTCTAAATTGATAGCAACAAAGTTATAATTTGGAAATTTTTTCTGAAAAGCGTCTACTTTTTCATGCGCGGCTACATAATGCGAATATAATTTTTCGGTCCAAAAGAAAAAGACGGTATTTTTTGAAATTAAATCGTCGGAGTTTATTTTGTTTCCTTCTTTGTCTAAAAGCTTAATGTTTGGTAATGTTTTGCCAACATTTAATAGTTTGATGGCGTTTCCAATTTTACGAATTTCGTTTTTAGTGCTTTTATCAGTTGAAATTTTATTGTAAGTTTCAAAAAAACGCTGATTATTAACCATGTTTTGGTCTTCAAGCAAGTATTGAAAAGCAATGGTGTTTATAATAATGTTTTTTACTTTCGGATTTTTGATAAGCGTATCGGCAATTTTTAATTTGTTCACATTTGTTTTCAATGCCATATCCACTTCAGAATAATGATTGTGGTATTTGATATTTGAAACATTATTCAACATGTGATTGATGTACATTACAAAGGGTGAAAACTCTGTAAAAGCTTCATTACTGTAATCAATTTTTTGTCTAAAATCGTAATAATCTGCAGGAAGTTGTTCAACAACGTCTTTTCCAGTTCGTATTTTATGAATGATGGGATAAATTTCTTTTTTGGTATAAAAAGGAAACTGATATAGTGCTTTTGCATACACATCAAAATCATCACTCCAATTGATATCGTGCTTTTTTTGGATGTAATAGCGACGATTCTCTCTATTTGTTTTATCTATTTGGGTATTGAATTTTTTGAAATCTAAATCAAAAGTCTCAAACATATTATTTTTATCGTTTTCGTTGCGAAGGTACATTTCCATCAAGAAATTGTTTTTTTCATCGCCTCTACCACAAAAAACAACTGATTGGTCAAAGTCATTAGAATCGATATGGACTCGTAAACTATCGTTTTTTTCAAAATACACATATTGGTATTCCGGTTCGTGTTTAAAAGAGTATAATCCAGGAGCTAACGAATCGAATTTTATAAAAAAGGTATTGTCTTTGTTGATCAAAATGCTGTCAATAACCACATTGTCTTTACAAAACAATACATACGGATTGTTTTGATTAATTACTTCACCACCAAAATAGGCCACATAATCATCGTTATCAAAATCTTTGTTACAAGAATTTAAAATAAAGACAGATAAAGTAGCAATAACAGTGGTTTTTAAATAGTAAAAATGTGTCATTAATTAGATTTTACCAAACAAATGTATCTATATGATTTTGGATAATTTGTTAACCAATAGTTAAATAAATTAATTTAACTTTAAGTACTAATATATAAAAGGTGTTTAGACCGTATTGAAATAGGTCTTTTTTTGCTACTTTTGCACTAGAATTTAAATAAAAAATAAATATGTTATCAGTTTCTAATTTATCAGTTCAATTTGGTAAAAGAATATTATTTGACGAAGTTAACACCTCTTTTGTTCAAGGCAATTGTTATGGCGTTATTGGTGCTAACGGAGCAGGAAAATCTACATTTTTGAAGATTTTATCTGGCGATATTGATCCGACTTCTGGACGCGTAATTCTTGAACCAGGAAAGCGTATGTCGGTTTTAAATCAGAATCACAATATGTTTGACGAATACACCGTTTTAGAAACCGTGATGATGGGTAACAAAGTGTTATTTGATGTAAAATCTGAAATGGATGCTTTGTATGCAAATTATACTGATGAAAATGCTGATAGAATAGGCGAATTGCAAGTAGAATTTGAAGAAATGAATGGTTGGAATGCCGAGTCGGATGCCGGTTCTATGTTATCAAATCTAGGAATTTCTTCAGATATGCATTACACTTTAATGGGTGATTTGGAAGGAAAAATGAAAGTAAGGGTGTTATTAGCGCAAGCTCTTTTTGGAAATCCTGACGTGTTGATTATGGATGAGCCTACCAACGACCTTGATTTTGAAACTATTACGTGGTTGGAAAATTTCTTGGCAAATTATGATAATACCGTGATTGTTGTTTCGCACGACAGACACTTTTTGGACTCTGTTTGTACTCATATTTCAGATATAGATTTTTCAAAAATCAATCATTATTCAGGAAATTATACTTTTTGGTATGAATCGAGCCAATTAGCCGCTAAACAAAGAGCACAACAAAACAAAAAAGCAGAAGAAAAGAAAGCAGAATTGGAAGAATTTATTCGTCGTTTTAGTGCCAATGTCGCCAAATCTAAGCAAGCAACATCCCGTAAAAAGATGATTGACAAATTGAATTTGGATGAAATTCGCCCTTCTAGTCGAAGATATCCTGCCATTATTTTTGATACCGAGCGAGAAGCTGGAGATCAAATTTTACATGTAGAAAATTTAAGTGCTTCGGTTGATGGAGAATTGCTCTTCAAAAACGTCGATTTAAATATGGCAAAAGGGGATAAAGTAGTCGTATTCTCGAAAGATTCTAGAGCAACAACTGCTTTTTATGAAATATTAAACGGAAATTTAAAAGCAGATTCTGGAACGTTTGATTGGGGAATTACAACCAATCAATCCTATTTACCAAATGACAATTCAGAATTTTTCCAAAGTGATTTATCCCTTGTAGATTGGTTGCGCCAATGGACCAAAACAGAAGAAGAAAGAGATGAAGTAAATATAAGAGGGTTTTTAGGAAAAATGATTTTTTCTGGAGAAGAAGCCTTAAAAAAATGTAGGGTATTATCAGGAGGTGAAAAAGTACGTTGCATGCTTTCACGAATGATGTTGATGCGTGCCAATGTTTTGATGCTTGATGAACCAACAAATCACTTAGATCTTGAATCGATAACTGCTTTCAATAATTCGTTGAAAAACTTTAAAGGCTCTGTTTTATTCACAACACATGACCACGAATTTGCACAAACTGTTGGAAATAGAGTTTTAGAACTCACACCAAACGGAGTTATTGACAGGTACATGACATTTGATGAATATCTTGACAATGAAGGAGTTAAAGAATTAAGAATAAAAATGTATTCATAAATAAGTTATCATCCCGTTTCTTTTAGAGCGGGATTTTTTTATCAAATAACAAGTTTATTAATATCATAAAAAATACTATATTTACAAACCAAATCAACACTTCAAAATATGAGTCAAAAAACATTGCTCACTTCAAAAGAAGTAACAATCATACTGCATCGTTTGGCTTGTCAGTTAATCGAAAAACACCTCGATTTTTCTAATACAATTTTAATTGGGATACAGCCTAGAGGCAAATATTTGGCGGAACGTATCAAAACAATCATTCAACAAGAATACCAAATTAAAGACATTTCATTGGGATTTCTAGATATTACTTTCTTTAGAGATGATTTTCGTCGTGGCGAAAAAACATTAGAAGCCAATAAAACAGAAATTGATTTTATTGTTGAAGATAAAAAAGTGGTATTTATAGACGATGTGCTTTACACTGGAAGAAGTATTCGAGCCGCATTAACAGCTATTCAATCATTTGGAAGACCTTCAGAAATCGAATTATTGGTATTGATAGACAGACGTTTTAGCCGACATTTACCTATTCAGCCCGATTACAGAGGTCGTCAAGTGGATGCCATTAATAATGAAAAAGTAAAAGTAAGTTGGGTAGAAAATGACGGAGAAGATGCCGTATTTTTAATTCAATAATTTATAACAAAATAAACTAGAAAAAGCCAATGTCCGAACTATCTGTTAACCATTTATTAGGAATTAAATACCTTGTCAAAGAAGATATTGATTTGATTTTTGAAACGGCAGACCATTTCAAAGAAGTGATCAATCGTCCTATAAAAAAAGTGCCTACTTTACGAGATATTACGATTGCAAATATCTTTTTTGAAAACAGTACCCGTACAAAATTATCTTTTGAATTGGCTCAAAAACGGCTTTCTGCTGACGTTATAAGTTTTTCTGCAGCGCAATCATCTGTTAAAAAAGGAGAAACTTTGATTGATACCGTAAATAATATCCTTTCAATGAAAGTAGATATGGTTGTGATGCGTCATGCAAGTCCTGGTGCAGCTTATTTTTTATCTCAAAATGTAAATGCTAGTATTGTAAATGCTGGCGATGGTGCACATGAGCATCCTACACAAGCCTTGTTAGATAGTTTTTCTATACGAGAAAAATTGGGAGAAGTAGCCGGAAAAAAAGTAGTAATTGTTGGTGATGTTCTTCATTCAAGAGTAGCTCTTTCAAATATTTATGCTCTTCAAATGCAAGGTGCCGAAGTGAAAGTATGTGGACCAAAAACATTGATTCCAAAATACATTGAAAGTCTTGGAGTATCGGTTGAACCAAACCTACGCAAAGCCCTAGAGTGGTGTGATGTAGCAAATATGCTACGAGTTCAAAACGAACGAATGGATGTAAATTATTTCCCATCAACGCGCGAATATGCGCAACAATATGGTGTTGATAAAAAATTATTAGATTCGTTGAATAAAGAAATTGTTATCATGCACCCTGGTCCAATAAATAGAGGGGTAGAAATTACTTCTGATGTGGCAGATTCTCAACAATCGGTCATTTTAGATCAGGTAGAAAATGGGGTAGCGATTCGAATGGCAATTATCTATTTATTAGCATCAAAAATTAAGCAATAATGAAAATTGAGCAAAATACAAATCAAACCATTATAAAAGATACATTAGGGGATTTTGAATTATTTTTAGAAAAGTTACCAAATGAACTGTATAATTTAAGAACTCAAAATGTGGTTATTGATTTAACTGAAAATTCGAAAGTTTCAAACGCAACAATTAAACATTTTGTTTCGATTTCTAAACTTCATAAAAAAAATAAAAAGTCATTTGTAATTGTTGCAAGTGGTATTGATTTTACCGCAGTTCCGGCTGCATTAACGGTTGTTCCTTCCATCATCGAAGCCAAAGATATTATCGAATTGGAAGAAATGGAACGCGATTTAGGATTTTAATCATATGAAAATATCAAAAACTACTCTTATTTATATTTACGCTTTAGCGCTAGGTTTGATGACTTTTTTATTGGCTAAAAGAGTGATTACCTCATTTAAATCCAATGAATTTGATTATTTTAAGTTGGTAATTAATTTAGGGATAATCATTTATTTTGTATTTAAAATAATAAAATTAGGAAAAGAACAGAACAATAATGATACATCATCTTTTAAATAGTTTTTTCTATGAACAAGATGAAACTAACCATATTAGGTTGTTATGCAGCTACACCTCGAACGTTTTCCAACCCAACTTCACAAGTTCTTGAAATTAAAAACAACGTATTTCTAATTGACTGTGCCGAGGGAACTCAAGTTCAATTGCGAAAAAGCAAAGTAAAATTTTCCAAAATCAGTCGGGTGTTTATATCCCATCTTCACGGAGATCATTTTTATGGTCTGATTGGATTGATTTCTACGTTTATGTTACTCAATAGAGAAAACGATTTGCATATTTATGGTCCAAAAGGAATCAAAGAAATCATTTTATTACAGCTAAAACATTCTGGTTCTTATACAGGATATTCGTTGTTTTTCCATGAATTGGAAGCTACAACATCAGAAGTTATATTTGAAGATGATTCGGTTCGTGTTTCAACAATCCCTTTGCAACACAGGATTTATACAAACGGTTATTTATTTCAAGAAAAAAATACCGTTCGTTCCCTTAATATAGAACAAGTCGAACTTTATAAAATTGATAAAGTTTATTTCAATAAAATTAAAATAGGTGGCGACATAAAATTGGATGACGGAACTGTTTTGCCAAATGAACTTTTGTCATATCCGCCTCTTCCAAATAAATCGTATGCTTTTTGTAGTGATACCTTTTATAATGAATCGATTATTCCTATCATTCAAAATGTAGATGTATTGTATCACGAAAGTACTTTTTTGGAATCGGAAATCCATCTTGTTGAAAAAACATTACATTCTACAGCCAAACAAGCGGCAACAATTGCTTTAAAAGCAAATGTAAAGCAGCTTATTTTAGGACATTTTTCAACCAGATACGGAAATATTGAATTGTTTAAAGAAGAGGCAAAAACCATATTTCAACATACCGAAATTGCCGATGATGGCAAAGAATTTATTATTTAATTACAATCGTTTTATAAAAAAAATGATGAAAGATTTAAGTAGTTACAGAAAATCCTATGATAAAAGTGAGTTGATAGAATCTTCCATACCAGAAGATCCAATAAATTTATTTAACAAATGGTTTCATGAAACCGAGGATTTTGGTGCTATAGATGAAGTAAATGCAATGTCTATTGCGACTATTGGATTGGATGGATTTCCTAAAACGAGAGTAGTGTTGCTTAAAAAATTCAATGAAGAGGGTTTTATTTTTTATACCAATTATAATTCTGAAAAAGGAAAAGCACTTCTTGAAAATCCTAATGTTTGTTTGTCTTTTTTTTGGCCAGCAATTGAACGTCAAGTAATTATTAAAGGAATCGCAGAAAAAACAACATCATCAATTTCAGATAATTATTTTGCATCAAGACCAGACGGAAGTAAGCTTGGAGCCATTGTTTCGCCACAAAGTGAAGTAATTCCAAACAGAGATTTCCTTGAAACGCGTTTGCAACAATTGGAAAAAGAGTTTGAGGGTAAGGAAATTCCAAGACCAGAACATTGGGGCGGCATTTTAGTTCGTCCAGTTGAAATTGAATTTTGGCAAGGCAGACCCAATCGTTTGCACGATAGAATTAGATATCAACTTCAAGAAGATTTTAATTGGAAAATTGACCGATTGTCATCTTAATTAAACATTTTGTAAAATTGAACTAAATTGTATTGTTTTTTTTATAATTTCTTAAAGTAGTAGTATATTTGCTACGTAATTGACAATAATTTCATGGAAAAAATCTTCACCAATACAAAAATTGCTTTTGAGTTAAAAAATAATACTGAACTTGAAAGAGCCTATTTATTATTTAAAATGATTGGAAATGCCTCTTTGGTAAAAGTTGGAACGGCGCTAACCAATTTTGCATTAAAAGCACATTTACCTGTTGAAGGATTGATTCGTGCCACTGTTTTTGATCATTTTTGTGGTGGGACCAATGAAGAGGATTGTCTATCTGTTGTTGATAAATTGTATACCAAAGGAGTTTCATCCGTGTTAGATTATTCTGTAGAAGGTAAAGAAGCTGAAGATCAATTTGATGCGGCTTTTGAAATGACCATTAAGACCATTGAATTTGCCAAAAAAAGTCAAGCGATTCCTTTTGCGGTTTTCAAGCCAACAGGTTTTGGGAGAATCAATTTGTATGAGAAAGTGGGTTCCAAAGATTTACTTTCAGATGAGGAAAAATCAGAATGGAGTAGGGTAGTTGACCGATTTGAAAAAGTATGTCAATTTGCTCATGATCAAGATGTTTTATTGCTTGTTGATGGTGAAGAAAGTTGGATGCAAGATGCTGCTGATGATTTAGTTACATCCATGATGATCAAGTTCAATAAAGATAAAGCAATCGTATTCAATACTTTACAAATGTACCGTTGGGATCGATTGGATTATTTGAAAAAGTTGCACCAACAAGCCAAAGAACAAAATTTCCATATTGGAATGAAATTGGTTCGTGGTGCCTACATGGAAAAAGAACATGCTCGTGCGCTAGAGAAAGGATATCCAACACCCATTTGCGAAAGCAAAGAAGCAACAGATATTAATTATGATGCTGCAGTAACTTACATGATGGAACATATTGATAAAATGGCCATTTTTGCAGGTACTCACAACGAAGACAGTTCGTATAAATTGATGGATTTGATGCAAAAAGAAGGTCTTTCAAAAGAAGACGGTAGAATTTGGTTCGGACAATTATACGGAATGAGTGATAATATAAGTTATAATTTGGCGTCAAACAAATACAATGTTGCCAAATACCTTCCTTTTGGTCCCGTTAGAGATGTGATGCCGTATTTAATTCGTAGAGCACAAGAAAATACATCGGTTGCCGGGCAAACCAGCAGAGAGTTGTCTTTAATTAAAACGGAAAGAGCACGAAGAAAAAATCAAAAATAAAAAAAAGAGCAACTTTTTTAAGTTGCTCTTTTTTTTATTTCTTTCTAATAATATCTTCCAAAACGGCTCTGTTTGGATAATTTATAACCCGTAAAGTAATTGTGTCTTTTTTTAAAGTCTGACCTTCAATAATATACAATTTTCCTTTTTCGTATTTTACATTACTTTTATCAAAATCTACATCTCCATAAGTCAGCGTGTTTTTGATATCAACGGTATCAATCCAATCTTCAGCTAATTTTCTTGACGCTTCAATACTATAATTAAAAGGTTTGTTTCTAATGTCATTCAAAACCCTAGAATTCGGAAAATAATTACATCTCGTGTCTTTTCCTGTCAATACTACAGCAACTACAAAACTTCCTAATACTAATCCAACTAAATAATAGGCAAAACGTTGATAAAATTTCATTTTTGGTATTTATATTTTTGCAAAAATAGCACTTATTATTAGTAAAATAAAGCAATTAACCAATTAAAAAACAATCAAGTTAATATCGCTTTGAGGCAAGTTAAACCAATCGCCAATAGCTTTATTGGTTAAAATTCCGTGATACATATAAACCCCGTTTTTTAAACCTTTATTACATCGCAACGAACTTTCAAGTCCGCCATCTTCAGCAATTTCTAACAAAGCAGGCGTTATAATATTACTAATCGATAACGAAGCTGTTTTCGAATACCTTGACGGTATATTCGGAACACAATAATGAATCACATTATTTTTAATAAAAGTTGGTTTTTCATGCGTAGTGACTTCAGATGTTTCAAAACAGCCACCCGTATCAATGCTCACATCAACAATAACAGCTCCTTTTTTCATGTGTTCTACCATCGTTTCGGTTACCACAACCGGGCAACGCTCTTTCCCTCTCATGGCGCCAATGGCAACATCGCATCTTCTCAATGCTTTCAAAAGTGATTTTGGTTGTATGGTTGATGTATAAACACGTTGATTGAGATTGTTCTGTAAACGACGCAATTTCGTAATCGAATTATCAAAAACTTTTACATTTGCACCCAGTCCAATGGCAGTTCTAGCAGCAAACTCCCCAACGGTTCCTGCGCCCAAAATAACCACATCGGTAGGAGGTACGCCGTTGATATTTCCAAACAAAAGTCCTTTTCCAAAATGTTGATTGATCATCATTTCAGATGCAATTAATATCGAAGCCGTTCCTGCAATCTCACTCAACGATTTCACCGCCGGATACGACCCATCTTCATCCTTAATATATTCAAAAGCTAATGCCGTAATTTTTTTCTTACTCAAAGCCTCAAAGTAGTCTTTCTTCCTTGTTTTTAACTGAATGGCCGAAATCACAATGCAATTTTGCTGCATCATCTCAATTTCTTCAAGTGTTGCAGGCTCTACTTTCAAAATCATCGGACACGAAAAAACCTTTTTAGTATCATTCGTAATTTCCGCACCAGCATCGCTGTATTCTTTGTCAGAATAACTCGAACTCTCACCAGCGCCTGCCTCCAACAAAATTCTATGACCATGCGATGTAAGCGAATTAACCGCATCTGGAGTCAAACAAATGCGACGTTCTTGATAACTCGTCTCTTTTGGAATACCAATAAAAAGCTCACTTTTATGGCGTGCAACTTCCAATTTCTCTTCCTGAGGCAACAATTGCTCTTTTGTAAAAGGTGTAAATGACATATCCAAAAAATATTTATGGCACAAGTTACAAAAAAAATAAATATAATTAGAAACACAAAACTACCTTCCAGTAGCCATTTTGTCCCGCTTTCGCCTTTATCTCCCTCGCCCTACGGGACTTCAGGAGGATATCGGCTCTATCGGGGTTACAATACACAAGTTGTTTTTCAGAAGAATTTTTGTTAATTAGATAATTAGAAAATGAGTTAATTAGAAAATGAGTTGATTAGATAATTAGCGAATTTAAAGATTGAAATTGAAATTGATTTTTGTAATTGATATTGATATTGCAATTGATTTTTGCAATTGATATTGACAAAGTTTGTCATTCCGAAGGAATCTCAAAAGTATTTTAAAAGTTTTAAGAAATCAAAACAAAACTGCAACCTTAAATATTAATTTATGTAAATTAAATGTCAAATTAAAAGTCCGTTTGATGATTTATTAGAAAAAATTATTAAATTTGAGAAATTAAAAATCGAAACAAAACATTCGCGTATCTACCCAAACTTAGGTTTATAAACGAAGTTTTATATCGCATATAATCAAGTTAGCGGTCAGCTTGTGAAAAATCGACAGACTGAAAACACTATAACAAAATTTGAATGGAAATATTAATAGACATTATATCTTTTTCGCTGTTTATTGGACTTATTTTGTGTCCTATATTTCTGATAAGACGAATAAACAAGACAAAA
>CAMAWT010000025.1 GCA_945862065.1 Flavobacterium psychrophilum
TCTGAAGCTACAGGTACTGCTACACCAGGCACTACAGCTATATTTACAAATTGTACTTTAGTTGGTCCTACTTACAGAAATACTCTTACTAACGGAGGAACATTAAACACTAATCATAAAAAAGCCGTTCGTTTAAGAAGAGGTTCAAAGTTAAGAGTATTAAACTCAATCTTTATGGACTTTAATGAAGGTTTACATATAGATGGTGCATTATGTGAAAATCACGCACTTAATGGAGACTTGATTTTTAAAAACAACATCCTTGCCGGAATAAAAACTACTGAGAAATATATTCAAGTAACTGCTCCTTCAACAATTACTGTTGCTGGTACAGGTGGTGCTTTTAACATGACTACCTGGTTTACTGCTAATGCTAACGCTAATGTTACTTCTAGTGCTGGTATTTTAACTAATCCTTACAATACTACAAGTGCAACTATTTACACAGGTTTAGATTATAGACCAGCTACAAATTCAATTGCATTATCAGGATCTAATTTTAATGGCTTAATTGCTAATTCAGCTCCAGCTGTTGTGTCTCCTGTTTCAATTTGTAAAGGTACATCTATTTCTTTACCTTCATTTGTTACTTTATCTACTGGTGCAGTTTCATTAAAATGGTACACAGCAGCTACAGGTGGTACAGGTAATACTACTGCTCCAACAGTTACATCATCTAAAACGTTTTATGTATCACAAGTTTATTCTGATGGTAGTGAAAGTCCAAGAGCTTCAATAGTTGTTACTATTAATACATTACCTACAACTCCTGGAACTATAACAGGTTCAACTGCGATCAGTAAATTTGTTGCTACAACTACTCCATTTACTTATTCTGTTGCTGCTGTAACTGGTGCTACTTCATACCTATGGACTGTACCTCAAGGTGTAAATATCGTTAGTGGTCAAGGTACAAATACTGTAACTGTTAACTTTAATAATGTTGCAGCTGGTGCTGGTACATTGGGTAATATAAATGTACAATCAGTTAATGCTGCTGGATGTTTAAGTACTTCAAAATATGTATCATTGAAAAAAGCTTTACCAAAAGCTCCTTCAGCTATCAAAATGACGGATGATTTATTACCAATTCCTACTTCTGGAACTCCAACTTCAGTAACATCATTTGCTAAATATATGGGAACTGATATTGTTCTTAAATTGACTGCTACAGCTTCTGCTGATGCTACTTCATATGTTTGGGAATTGCCTACAGGAGTTAATATTGTAAGTGGTGCTACTACTACAAATGGTGTTACTTCAAGTACTACCAATGTAATTGAAATAAACTTTTTAAATGTTACTAAGGAAAATTCAACAGTGGGTTCTTCTAATGTAATCAGAATTGGAGTTAAAGCTAAAAACGGTACAGGTTTTTCAGTAACAGATAATGCTGCATTGTTAAATCCTACTACTACTTCTACTGCAAAATTACTTACTTTAACTGCTACAATTCCTGCTGCACCTTCAGCTATTGCAATGACAGAAGGATCTTCTGCTACAAAAATAACTGACGTAAGTAAGCTTGTTGGTACATCAACAGCATTAACTTTAACAGCTACTGCTTCTAAACTTGCTTCATCTTACTCATGGGAATTACCTGCAGGTGTTAATATTGTAAGTGGTGCTACTTTAGTAAATAGTTTAGTAACAAGTTCAACTAATGTTATTGTTGTAAACTTTGCTAATGTTGAAAACACTGCTAATGCTAGTTTATTAGCCTTACCAATTGGTGTGAAAGCTGTTAATGGTATTGGTTCTTCAATAACTGTTAATGTTGCTCCAAATGAGGCATCTTCAGCTAAAATTTTGAAAGTAACTGCTGCTAAACCAGCTGCGATATCAACTCTAACAGGTTCTACTGCTTTAATTCCTACAAATGGAGGTACTAAGGCATATTCATTTTTAGCATCAAAATTAGCTACTTCTTATATTATCACTGCACCTGAAGGATGTAGTGTTACAACTACTGGAAATACTACAAATACTACTAATACTTTAGAGACTTCAATTTTAGGATTTACTGTAACATATCCAAATGGTTATGTATCTACTACAGCTGCTCCTAAGAAAATAAACGTTGTTTCTAAAAATGGTGTTGGAACTAGTGCTGATAAGTTATTTAAAATTAAATCAGGTGCAGCTGCAGCTAGATATACTCAAGATGACAAAGAGGCTTCTTTAGTATCTGGAGTAGAAATGTATCCAAACCCTGCATCAGATGTTATAGCTATTAATGTAACAGCTACTACTAATGGAACAGTTAATGTAACTATTTATTCTTTTGACGGTACCATTGTATCTGAGACTAATAATGTAAGAGTTGCAACAGGAGTTAATTCATTGACTGAAAATGTATCTAAATTAAATAAAGGGATTTATTTAGTGAAAATTACAAATTCAACTTCAAATGAAGTAATTACTAAAAAGCTTATCAAAAACTAATCTTTAGTTTTTACATATTTTTAAAACCGCCAGAAATGGCGGTTTTTTTTATTAATTTCTTTTGAGATTAAAATTATTAACTATATCATAACAATCAAGGTGTTTATTACTAAAGTTAAATTAATAATTTTACTTTTATAATATAATATATGAAATACATTTACTTTTTCTTCTTTAGTGCCTTTTTTTTTGGAGGTGTGCATGCACAAATTATTAACTTTTCTGATAATAATTTTAAAAATAAATTATTAGAATCAGGCGAAGATAATTTAATTGCTAAAAATTTGGAGGGTATTTATTTTTCAATTGATTCAAATGCTAATAATCAAATTGAAATCAGTGAAGCACTTTTGGTAAGTGAATTAAATATAAATAGTTCCTCAGTTATATCTTTGTCTGGCATTTCCTTTTTTTCGAACTTAGAAATTTTAAATTGTCAAAATAATTCGATAGCTACTTTAAATGTATCATCTTTAATTAATCTAAAATTAATTGATTGCAGTTACAATCAAATAAATTCCTTGAATTTAAATAATTTAGTTAATCTAGAAAACCTACTCTGTAATAATAATAATATAACATCATTAGGACTAGCGACACTGGTAAATTTAGTTCATTTAAACTGTAATTACAATCAAATACAAAATCTCGAATTAAATAACTTAGAATATATTGAAACTTTATTTTGCAATAATAATACGTTATCTAATCTAAACCTCGGGTTCCTAACCAGTCTATCTAAAATTGATTGCAGTTATAATCAATTGACATCATTAAATTTAAACTCATTGGTTGGTTTATTAGAATTAAATTGTAATTTTAATCAGTTGACCACTTTGAATTTTATTAATCTTTATAATATTAAAATAATAAGTTGTAAAAACAATTTATTAAATACTTTAAACGTTAGTAATTATACTACATTAGAAAACCTAAATTGTTCAAATAATAATTTAACTTCATTAATAACACAGGGAGCAGCCCAATTAGAAAGTTTAAATTGTAGTTCCAACCAACTTATTAATACTAATTTTAATCAATTAGTAAATCTAGAAATTTTAGATTTTAGTAATAATTTGTTTACCACTTTTAATGTTTCAAATTTAAGTACATTATCGTCGTTGAATTGCAATCAAAACCAGTTAACGTCATTAGATCTTGGATCTTCTAGCTCAAGTATTCAAACTATATATTGCTCCTATAATCTACTCACAAACCTTGATTTACGAAATGTATCACAATTAACAGGTTTGTTTTGTTCCAATAATTTATTGACATCCATTCTTATAAAAAACGGTAGTATTCAAGAATATTTAGTTATTTCTGGAAACCCTTCTCTTAATTATATTTGTGCTGATGCATCAGAAATAGAATTTGTAAACGAAATGCTAGCATATAATAACATTACAAATTGCACGGTAGATAGTTCGTGTTCTTTGTCTGATGATATAGAAACAACAACTGCTGATATAATATTATACCCAAATCCAGCGGAGGATAAATTGTTTCTGAATGGTTTAAATTTAGATACAACAAAATCTTTTCATATTTTTAATTCAATAGGTCAAGAAGTTAAAACAATTTTTAAACCTTCAGAATTAGTTATAGATTTAAATAATTTACAATCGGGTATTTATATTATTAAAATAGATACCGAAAAAAGTTTTTTTAGTAGTAAATTTGTGAAGAAGTAATATTTTATTTAATTATTGAATGTCTTTAAAAAAGCAAGCTCTGAATGGTTTTATCTGGACTTATGCAGAACAATCTTTAGGGCAAATTATTAATTTTTTTGTAAATATTATTTTAGCACGTAAATTATTTCCTAGTGATTTCGGTTTGATAGGATTATTATTCATTTTTGTGACCATATCAAATGTTTTAGTAGATGGTGGTTTAAAGACCTCTCTTATAAGAAAAAAAGATGCGTCTGATTTAGATTATTCTACCGTTTTTTATGTTAATGTTATTTTCAGTTTAATAATTTACTTTTCAATATTTTTTGCTGCTCCTTTTATAGCGGAATATTATCATAATGAAGAACTTTCTTTATTATTAAGGGTTTTTTCATTAACAATTATCATTCAATCAGTTGTTTTTGTTCAATCAGCAATTCTTGTAAAGGATTTTAATTTCAAAAAGCAAACAATGTTAAAAATTCCAGCAATAATATTAAGTTCTATTGTTGGTGTATATTTAGCTTTACATAACTTTGGAATATGGAGTTTGGTTTGGATGTATTTATTGCAAGCCTTTTTTTGGGCCATCTTCCATTATATGTATTCAACATGGTTTCCTAAATGGAAGTTTGATAAAAAATTATTTTATTTTCATTTTAATTATGGTTCAAAATTGACTGTTGTTGAAATCTTAAACTCAATTACAGCAAATATTTATCAAATTGTAATAGGTAAATTCTATAATATAAAGTATGTTGGCTATTACTCTCAAGCATTGACATTACGTCAAGTTCCAATTTCGAATGTTTATGGAGCATTCTCAAAATTGTTACTTCCTATTTTTTCAAAAATACAAGATGACGAAAAACAAATAATAATCATTTATAAAAAAATTTTATCTTGTTTATTAGTTATTTTATCACCCATATTGCTCATTTTAGCTTTTTTTTCAGATGAAATAATAGTTTTTTTATATACTTCAAAATGGAAGTTTGCAGGATTGTTTTTATTTTATCTGTCTATTGCAGGAGTATTTAATGTAATTTATACATTTAGCACAAGTGTTCTAAGTATTATTGGAAATTCAAAACTAATACTTAAAATGGAAATGATAAATAAAATACAACGATTTTGTTTGATATTTTTTGCACTAATTTTTTCGTTGACAATTAATTATTTTCTTTATGTTGTTTTAATTTCTACAATTATTAATTACTTGTTGGTGAATTATTATACATCAAAAATTATAAAAATAAATAGCATAGAATTAGTTAGTGTTTTCATTCAAATTTTATGTATTTCAATTTTTTGTTTTTATGGTTCTTATTTATTCTACCGTTATTTTAGTATAAGTAATAATTTCATTTTGAATTTTACAATTGCTATAGCAATCGGCTTGATTTGTTACCTATTTTTGATATATTTGTTTAAACCAAAAATTATAGAAGATTTAAAAAATCTTCTAAATAAAAAATAATTTATGTCTCATTTTTTATGTTTTATTTTTTTATAAATGAAAGTTATAAGATTAACAACATTTCTTGACTTTGGAGGACAAGAGCGAAAGTATATTTCTTTTAGTGAAGACAACAAAAAAGCACTAAAGAATGAATATATTTTTGCGGCAATCGGTCATGGTGGTCATGCAGAAAAAATGTTACTAGAAAATGGATATACGGTAAAAATATTTAATTCAAATCCAAAAATAACAAATATTAAAAATATTTGGATTTTATATAAATGGTTTAAAACTATACGTCCAAACATAGTGCATACTGCAGCTGCGGAAGCAAATTTTCATGGTGTAATTGCTGCGAAAATTGCTGGCATAAAAGTAATTATAGCAGAAGAAATTGGCATCCCATGTCATAGTCGTTTAGCTAAAATTATTTTTAAGATGATTTATTTATTTACAGATACAGTTATTTGCGTATCACAATCTGTAAAAAATTATTTAATTAAAACTGGTGAAATTGCTGAATCTAAAGGTAAAGTGATTTACAATCCAGCATCAATAAAAGTTTCAAAAGTCGAGAATAATTTATCAAATGATTTTACAATTGTTTGTGTTGGAAGGCTTGAAAAAGTTAAGAACCAACAGTTATTAATTTCGGCATTTTCTAAATTGAAAGCTGTTGATACTAAATTAATTTTAGTTGGAGACGGTCGTGAACGAGATTTTTTAGATTGTTTAATTACAAATTTAAATTTACAAGAGAGAGTTCAAATTACAGGTTATGTTTCAAATCCAGACGATTATTTGAATCAAGCACATCTTTTTGTTTTACCTTCTTTATCTGAAGGATTTGGAATTGCAGTTGTTGAAGCCATGCTTCATGGAGTTCCATGTTTGTGCTCAAATGTTGGTGGAATACCTGAATTTATTTCTGACTCCAAAACAGGATGGTTGTTTGATCCTCATAATGAAATAGAACTAGTTTCAAAATTAAATTCAATTATAAGTACACCATTTAATGAAATTAAATTAATTGGTGAACAAGGAAAAATGTATGTCAAAAATAGATTTACTCCTGTAAAGTATAAAGAAAATATAGAAAATCTTTACAAAAATTTGTCATGATTAAAGTTTTACATATTCAAGAGACAATTGGGTCTGGTGGTGTCGAGCGATTAAGATTATCATTGAGTAAATTGTTGGATAAAAATAAATTTGAATTAAAAATTGTATGTACCAATTTTGGAGGTGGAATAAAACAGGAGATTGAGTCAAACGGAGTTGAAGTTATTTCTATTGGCAAATTTAATGGAGTTTTTGATATAAAAAACCACATAAAAATTCAAAAAATAATTTCAAAATTCAAACCTCATATTGTACATGGAGCTGTTTTTGAAGGAGTTACATTGGCTGCGATAAATGGTTTCATCAAAAAAGTTCCTATTATTATTATTGAAGAAACATCAGATCCCCAAAATAGAAGTTGGAGAGGGAATTTACTAATGAAATTTTTTGCAAAACTTTCAAATTGTGTGATTGGAGTATCGCCAGGAGTAATGGAATATTTACATCAAACACTAAATATTTCAAAAGATAAAGCTGTATTAATTAATAATGGCGTTAGAATTCCAAGAAAAGTTTCTGAAGAAGAAACTTTAGAATTAAATTCTAAATTAGGTATAGAACCTAATGATATTGTTATTGGTTCTGTTGGCAGAATGCAATTAGACGAACACAAGCGATTTTCTGATTTAATTAAAGCATTTTCAATAGTAAACCAATCTATTTCAAATACTAAATTACTTTTGGTTGGTTCTGGCTTCGAATTGTCTAATTATAAATCACTTGCAACTAAATTAGGGATTTCTGATAAAGTTATTTTTGCGAATTATCAATCAGATGTTACTTTGTATTACAAATCGATGCATATTTTTTCTTTGGTATCTTCTTTTGAAGCCTTTGGATTAGTCTTAGCTGAAGCTATGCTGTGTAAGCTGCCAATTGTGGCTACAAATGTAGGCGGAATGAAAAATATTGTCAAAGAAAATGAAACAGGTTTTTTAGTCAATAAACACGATGTAAATGCAATTTCCGAAAAAATCAGTTTATTATGTAATGATTCAAAATTAAGATCAGATTTTGGCATTAAAGGATATGAAATAGCAATTGATAATTATACAGAAATTAAATATGTAGAATCAATTGAAAGTTTGTATAAAAATTTGTTATAAAAAAAATAAATGGAAAATAATTTGTACACTCAAAAAAGTAGTAAATACTTAAATAATAATCCTTCATGGCATATTGAAGATTCATATTGGAAAGCTCAGCAAGTAATAAAAATACTTAAAATTAATAAAATTGAGCCAAAAACTATTTGTGAATTAGGGTGTGGTGTTGGCGAAATATTGAATTCATTGTATTCAATTCTCCCTAATGATGTTAATTATATTGGTTATGATATTTCACAAGATGCTATTCTTATTGCAAAACATAAAGAAAACGATAGATTAAATTTTACACTTGATGATTATTTCAAAACTGATATAGTAAATGATTTATTGATTGTCATGGATGTTTTTGAACATGTTGATGATTATTTAGGGTTCATTAATAAATGTAAAGACAAAGCTAAATACATTATTTTTCATATTCCTTTAGATATAAATGTAATGCGGATAATGAAAAAAGGATTAATTTCTAAAAGAAACTCTGTAGGACATTTGCATTACTTTACTAAGGAAACAGCCATTGCAACTTTGGAATATTCAGGATTAGAAGTAATAAACTATTTTTACACGGAAGAATTTATTGATTTAGTTATTAAGAAAACAATAAAAGAGAAGTTGTTCTTTTTATTGCATAAATTTATATATAAAATTAATAAAGATTTTGCTGTTAGATTTTTTGGAGGAACATCACTTTTGGTATTGACTAAATAATAAGTTGGATATGATAAAAAAAATATATTTATATATTTTATTCATTATTAAATTTTTTAGTAATTCAATAAATGAAATAAAGAAGTTCAGAAATTTTAATTCAAATAATTATTTAATTGTTGAAGGGTATGCAGAATCAAGTAATTTTGGAGATGCTTTAAATGTTCCTTTTATAGAGTATTTATCAACTAAAAAAATACTTTTCGCCAAGTTTTTACCCAGATTTATTAGACGAGATCTACCTACATATTCGGTAATAGGTAGTATTTTACAATGGTCAAGCAATAACTGTGTAGTTTGGGGAGCAGGTTTTATTTCTGATAAAAAAATTAAAATTCCGAAACCGTATAAAATCCACTCAGTTAGAGGACCATTAACAAGACAATTATTTTTAGATAATAATATTGATTGTCCTGAGGTATATGGTGATCCTGCTCTGTTGATGCCGTTTATGTATCATCCAAAAATTGACAAGAAATATAAACTAGGTTTTTTACCTCATTTTGTAAATAAAAATTCTGAATTTGTTAAAAGTTTTGACACTAATGAACAGTGTTTGGTTATGAATGTTTTGTGTGGTCAAAACTATAAATTATTGATTGATCAAATTTTGTCTTGCGAGTATATTGTTACGAGTTCATTACATGGTTTAATTATTGCGCATTGTTATAATATTCCTGTTTTATGGGTTAAATATTCGGTTGAATTAGAAGGAGGTAGGTTTAAATTTGATGATTATTTGTTATCTGTGAACAAACAAAATAGTAATCCATTTTATGTTAATAAACACCTTAAGATAGAAGATTATATCGAGTTAATGGACTTTGAAAAAATTGACATAAATTATTTTGAAATATTAAATTCGTGTCCTTTTTTATGTGAAAATTCAAAAAACGAACTAACCAAGGCTATTAATTCCAAATATTTATTATAATGAAAATAGTATATTTAGTAAATCATTTTGCCGAATATGGGGGTATTCAGCGAATGCTCGATCATAAAATAAATGCACTCAAAAAATATAGTGATATTGAAATTGTTTTGGTTACTAGATTTCAGAACAAAAGAGAATTTTTATATGAAAGCCATTTAAGTACAATAAAATATGATTTAAATATAAATAGTAAAAATTCAATTTTTGCTAATTTATTTAATAATATCAATTTTTATTTTTCGGTTAAAAAAATAATTAATATTGAAAAACCAGATGTTATAATTACAACATTGACTAGTTATTACGCATTGGTTTTACCTTTAATTGAAAAAAAAATACCTAAAATAATTGAGTTTCATAGTACTGCTAAAACAATGAAAGCTGGCAGTTGGAAATATAAAAAGTATTTTTATAATCTTTATGATTCAGTAGTTGTTTTAAACAATGACGAAAAAAGCCAATTTGATTTAAAAAATACTCTTGTTATTTCTAATTTTATTCACCTTGAAAATGATCGTGAATTCCCTAATTTCAATTTACGAACAAATACTATTATTGCAGCAGGTAGATTAGAACATATAAAACAATTTGACCACCTGATTCTTATCTGGAAAAAGATCCACACCCTTCATAAAGATTGGAAAGTAAAAATATATGGTGATGGAAGTAAAAGAAGCGAATTGAACCAATTAATTATAGATAATGAACTAACAAATTCTGTTAAAATATTGGGAAACACAAATAAATTGGATGAAATAATGCGTAAAGCTTCCATTTATTGTATGACCTCAAAAACAGATTGTTTTCCAATGGTACTTTTGGAGGCGAAATCTACTGGTTTACCAATAATTTCTTACGATTGTCCGTATGGTCCAAAAAACATTATTAAAGATGAAATTGATGGAATAATTATTCAAAATGCAGATTTGAAATCTTTTTCGTTAACTTTAGACCAATTAATTAATGATTTTGACAAAAGAGAGGTAATGTCAAAAAATGCATTTGTTAATTTTAATGAATATTCTTCTATTTACGTGATTCAAAAATGGATAAATTTGTTTAACCAATTAGTAACAAATAATGCAAAATAATAAAATTTATTTGCCAGGATTAAATGGAATTCGAGCAATTGCAGCAATTGCAGTTGTTGCTTCACATATAAACCATAGAAGTACTGGATTTGGGTTAAGAGAATTACCATTACTTGATATGGCTGGCTACGGAGTAACTATGTTTTTTGTGTTAAGTGGTTTCTTGATTACTTACTTGTTATTAAAGGAAAAGGAAATAACCAAAACTATAAATTACAAGTTTTTTTTTATTAGGCGTGCATTAAGAATATGGCCATTGTATTTTTTCTATTTATTACTTTTAGTTTTAATTTTTGGTTTTGCAAGTTTCAAAGAGACACTTTTATTATATGTTTTTTTTATGCCAAACTTTGTTAATTTATTTGTTGGTGAATTTGGAATTTTGCCTGTTTCAAAAATACTATCTGAAAAAATAGGACATTATTGGTCACTTGGTGTTGAAGAACAATTTTATATTTTTTGGCCTCTTTTGATTAAGTTTTTTAATAAAAATTTATTTCTATTTATTTGTTCTTTTCCACTATTTTTTTTGATTTTTAAAATTCTGCTAAAAATTTGTTCAGCACCAACAGAAGTTCAAGCTTTTTTTCATTATAGTAGATTTGGTTGTATTGCAATTGGTGGACTTGGAGCTTACATCTTCAATTTTATTAATACTAAAAAACATTTACTTTTCTTAAATTCATTAATTATACAACTATTTTGCTGGGTATTTTTGGTTTTTGTAGCTTCAAATAATTTCTATTTGTATGGTATTATTAATCATGAATTAATTTCAATAGTTACCTTAATAATTATAATAAATCAAATAAGCGCAAAAAACAAACTGATTAATTTGGAATTACCAATTTTCGACTATTTAGGTAAAATTTCATTTGGATTATATATTTATAATCCAATAATTATTTACTTTTTTCAGTACTATTTTCATACTCTTGAGGATACCTTATTTAACATTATTTTTATTTACTTTTCAGTATTTTCAATGTTGATTATTGTTTCTCATTTTTCCTACAATTATTTTGAAAATTATTTTTTAAAATTCAAAAACACTTTTGTGAAAGTAAATAGTTATTCAAACATAAAATTATTCAAAAATGCAAACTAACATCCTCTTTATCTCTTGGGACGGACCTCAAACCAATTACATGGAGGGATTGTTTATGCCTATATTTAATCAAATTGAGCAAAATTCTAATTATGTTTTTCATATAATTCAGTTTACATGGGCAACGCCAGAAAAAATAGCGATAACACAAAAAACGGCACAAAATTTAAACATTATTTACAATACTAAAACAATTGCTAGAAAACCAATTGCTATTTTAGGAAATTTATATACCATATGTAACGGAATCCATTATATTAAGAATTACATAAAAGACAATCATATCAATATTGTAATGCCCAGAAGTACTATGCCCGCAATTATGGTAAATCAATTACCAAAAATAAATATTAAAATACTGTTTGATGCCGACGGATTGCCAATAGAGGAACGTGTAGATTTTTCAGGTTTGTCTAAAAAAAGTTGGTTCTATAAATTTTTTAAATACCAAGAAAACAAAATGCTAATGAATGCCGATGGAATTATTGCACGATCCAATACATCTATTGATATTCATGTAACATCCAATTCAAGCTTAGATAGGAATAAATTTTCAGTAGTGTATAACGGAAGAGATTCTGAAGTATTTAAACCAAATATATCCATTAAAGAGAATAAAAGGGTTCAATTGTCTATTTCAAAAGAGACCATTGTATTTGTATATAGTGGTTCCCTTGGCATGCAATATGGTTTTGATGAAATGATAACTATTTTTTCTGAATATACTAAAATACATTCAAATGCTATTTTTCTAATTCTAACAGGAAGTATGCAATTTGCAAATGATAGAATCCCGATAGAATTATCTGATAAATGTATCGTAAAGTCGGTGGCTTTTGATGAAATACCCTCTTATCTTTCAGTTGCAGATATTGCTTTTGCTATTCGGGAACCTAAATTTAGTATGAAAGGGGTAGCTCCAATTAAACTAGGCGAATATTTGCTAATGGGAATTCCAACCATTGCTTCAGCTGGTATTGGTGATACCGAGCAAATTTTGAAAAACATACCCAATAGTTATTTATTTGATCATGAAAATGAAAATCGAATTTTAGATGCAGTTGCTTCAATTGATAGTTTGATATTATTTGATAAACTTGAAATTCGAACTGCTGCAATGAATTATTTTACTATTGAAAAAAGTGTTGATAGTTATTTAAACGCATTTAAAAAACTAAAATGAAAGTACTCTATTTAACTAAATACCCCAGAAGAGGAGCAAGTAGCCGTATGCGAAGCTATCAGTATTTCCCTCTTTTGGAAAAAGACGGATTTGAAGTAACTGTTTCACCCTTTTTTGATGACGAATACTTAGAACTTTTGTACGCTAAAAAAAATATTTCAAAAGTAAAAATTGCCTCCTTTTATTTAAATCGATTCAAAAAATTATTTTCAATTTATAAATTTGATAGAATTATAATTGAGAAAGAATTGTTTCCTTATTTTTTTAGTTGGTTTGAAAAAATATTTTTTGTTTTAAATATTAAATACATAGTTGATTATGATGATGCTATTTTTCATAATTATGATTTGCATCCAAATAAAATCATTCGATTTTTATTAAAAAATAAGATAGGAAATGTAATGAAGTATAGCAATCATGTTTTAGCTGGAAACGATTATTTGGCAAATAAAGCAAAAAAATCTGGGGCTAAGAAAATCTCGATTCATCCTACCGTTATTGATACTGATTTATATAATTGCGCAATAAAAATTAAAATCGAAAAATTAATTATAGGTTGGATTGGATCGCCAACTACTTACAAATATGTAGAAAAAATGATTCCGTTGTTCAATGTTTTGGCTCAAAAGTACGATTTTGAATTGCAAATTGTTGGAGCAAAAAAAGAACCATCTACAGAAAGATTTATTAAATATATACCTTGGAAAGAGGAGTTGGAAGTAGCATTAATTTCCGGTTTTGATATTGGTATAATGCCATTAGAAAACACCCCATGGGAATTAGGAAAATGCAGTTATAAAATTATTCAATATATGGGTTGTGGAATTTCTGTGGTTGCATCTGCTGTTGGAATGAATAAGGAAGTTATTCAAAATGGTAAAAATGGTTTTTTGGTTACTACTGAAAAAGAATGGATGGATGCAATATGTCAATTGTTTGAAGATGAAAATTTGCGTTACAATTTAGGACAAAAGGGCAAAATGCTTGTTGCAAATAATTATTCCACACTTGTAAATTATAAAAAATTGTTTACCATTCTTTCAAATGAAAACTAACACAAAAACACTTTATTTTGACCAAATACAAGTGCTTCGAGGAGTAGCAGCTTTGATGGTAGTTTTTCATCATAGTATTGGTTCATTAAAATATTACCATCATATCAATAATTTTTTTTTAGATTTAATCGGTTCTATTGGTAAGTTTGGTGTTGATTTTTTCTTTATTCTTTCAGGTTTTATCATTTCTTTTTCAGCAATTGAAAAATATAATTCCAAGAATGCATTGAAAAACTATTTTCTGAATCGAATTATTAGAATATACGTTCCCTATCTCCCTATTGGAATAACGATGTTACTTTTATATAGTTTTTTACCTCACTTTTCAAATGGTAATCGTTCAATAAGTATATTGACTTCTTTAACTTTAATACCTGACGGAAGACCTGCCTTGTCAGTTGCTTGGACCTTGACTTTTGAAGTGTTTTTTTATGTTGTATTTTGTATTTCATTTATTTCGAAAAAAGCATGGAATTATTTTCTGATTTTTTGGTTTGTTTTTATTTTTTACTTCAATTACATACAAGTTTTACCAAGTTATTTACAAAATGCATGTTCCAAAATTTTTCTATCTACTTATAATTTAGAATTTATTTTAGGATATCTTTTAGCTTGTCTTGTTACATCTAAATTTAAAATAAAAAGTTCTTATTTATGGTTTGGCCTCGTTATTTTTTTATCTCTTTTTATTATTTTAAAGTTAAATAAAATAAGTTGTTTTTATTTTGATTTAAATTTAATTTTCGGTTGTGCTTCTTTTATTATTATTTATATTGCCATATTAAATAACAAAAAGTTACATAAAAAAGCTCTTTTGATGATAATAGGCAATGCTACATATTCTATTTACCTTGTTCACAATCCTTTGCAAATGATTGTTATAAGATTGTTACCTAAGATTAATACACAAATTAGTAGTGTTTTTGCACTATTATTTGTAATTACCCTTTCTGTAGCTGTTGGATATTTATATTCTTTTATTTTTGAAAAAAAACTTATTTTATTTTTAAGAACCAAATTAAACATTTAGAAAATGAATTTCATATTCGTAATTTTAGTTCTAGTTTTTGTATATTTTTTTTTGGAACAATTTAGAAATAAAATTTCAGAAAATAATTTTACTAATCTTGGCTATTTATGTATTTATCATTTTATATTTGGTATTTACTTTTATTTTTTTGTAAAGGGTGACGCTATAGGTTATTGGCGAAGTTCAAAAAAATTAACATTCGAAGAATTTGTTCATTTTTTCACAGATGATCAAGGTACCTATTTTGTTCTTGCATTGAATTATTTGCCTGCTAATGTTTTAAATCTTTCCTATTTTACAGGAACCATGATTTATTCGTTGATTGGTTTTGTGGGTTTGGCCTATTTTTATGTCATTGCAATTGAGTTAATACCAAAAAACGCAAAAGTTAACGGTTATTTTTTATTTCCTTTTTTATTTTTTTTACCAAATTTACATTTTTGGAGTTGTGGAGTAGGTAAGGATACTCTTTTATTTTTTTGTATCGCTATTTTTTGTTACGGATTATTAGTGCCAACAAAACGTTTGCATTTCATCCTTTTGGGTTTAATTCTATCCTATTTTGTTAGACCACACATCACCTTATTTATGTTGTTAGGGTTTGGTTTTGCCTATTTTTCTGGAAAGAAGCTATCCATTTATCAACGTGTTTTCTTTTTTCTAACTTTAATAGGTGTTGCAATAATAATTTTACCATTAGTTTTGAAATTTTCAAAAATTGAAGAAGCTTCTTTAGATTCTTTTCAAAGATTTTCAACTAATAAGGTATCATTATTATCTCGTTCACATACCGGTTCGGTGATAAACATATCCAATTCACCTTTAATAGTAAAGATATTTTCGTTTTTGTACAGACCCTTTTTTTTTGACATCAATAGTATTCCTTCCTTACTTGCAGCGATAGAAAATACCATCCTATTATTTTTAACTTTTAAATATTTTTCGAAAAGTCCTTTTCAATCTTTTAGAAATGCCCCTTTTCTTTTGCAAGGAATGGTATATTTTTTAATAATTGGTACCTTTACATTTTCTCAGTCATTAGGTAATTTAGGCATCATGATTCGGATGAGAAATATGTTTTTACCAGGACTTTTAATTTTCTTTTTATGGCATTTTTCATATGTTCAAAATGATTCAGATACTGATGAAGGTGAAATTTAATATTGGAATTACATGTATTGTTAGATGAATATTAATTTTATGTAAAATTAAAATTAATATATTTAAAATATTCTATTTATTAACTTTTAGACAATGTTTTTTTCTTTTTCATATTTTTACTCAATTAACTTCTTCCTTATAAATTTTCTTTTAAAAAAAAATGATTTTATAAATCATGTATTCTTGCTTTACTTTCTTATTATTATAAATCAGACAATTAACATTAATTTGTATTTCTTATTTATTTATTTATATTTTTTTTTTTCAATAAATATACTTTTTTTGTTTTGATGAAATCTATAAAATGTATCAAATGATAAAATTTATATTTTATCATATTGTAAAATTTTGAAAACTTGTTTTATTACAACTTTTTAGATTATAAATTTGTTTCATACTATATATTAGTATTGCATACATTTTATGAAAAAATTAATTCGAGTAACTACGGTTCCTCTTTCTTTAGATAAATTATTAGATGGTCAATTATCATTTATGAGCAATCATTATGATGTTACAGCTATTTCTTCTGATAAAAAATATTTGGAGCAATGTGCATTGAAGGAAAACGTTGATTATTACCACCTTGAAATGTCGCGAAGGATTACTCCGTTTAATGATTTTATTTCATTTATTAAATTGACTTTCTATTTAATAAGAACCAAACCTTTAATTGTTCATTCTCATACCCCAAAAGCAGGAATCATTTCCATGTTAGCTTCAAAAATTGCATGCGTTCCTATTCGATTTCATACTGTAGGGGGTTTACCACTGGTTGAGGCTACTGGTATGAAGCGCAAAGTATTGATTTTTGTTGAAAAACTAACGTATGCTTGCGCAACAAATGTTTATTCTAATTCTGTCGGGTTGTATGACTTTATATTAAAAAATAAATACATTAAAGAAGATAAAATCAAAATTTTAGCCAATGGAAGTACCAACGGAATAGATGCTAATTATTTTTCAAAAGCAACAATTTCAGAAATAACAAAAAATGATTTAAAAGTAAGACTGGGTATATCTAAAGATGACTTTGTATTTGTATTTGTAGGACGTTTGGTTGGGGATAAAGGGTTAAATGAATTGGTAAGAGCATTTAAAAGTCTTAGGTCCTATAATCCTAATGTGAAATTACTTTTAGTCGGGCAAGAAGAATATGAATTAGACCCGCTACACGATGCTACCTTGCTTGAAATAGATTCAAATGCTTCAATCATTAAAGTGGGTTATCAAGAGGATATACGACCTTATTTGGCCGTTAGTAATAGTTTAGTTTTACCAAGTTACAGGGAAGGTTTCCCGAATGTAGTATTGCAGGCTGGCTCAATGGAATTACCATCAATTGTTTCTAACATAAATGGGTGTAATGAAATCATCATTGATAAAGTGAATGGTTTGATTATTGATGTTAAAAATAGTTATGCTATTGAAAAAGCGATGAACAATATGTGTAACAATTCTATTTTATACAAAAATCTTCAGGCATCGTCCAGAGAATTAATTACTTCGAGATATAATCAAAAAAATGTTTGGAATTGTATTTTAAAAGAATACAAGGAGCATGAAAATAATTTAATTGAAATAGAAGAAACTTTTGATATATTTGCAAAAAAAAAGGAACGTTTGGTGCGAATATAATTATTTTAAACGCGATTCTTTAGTTTTTGTCAAATTGTTTATTTGCTTCTTTTTAAAAAAAAAAAAATTCCCTACACTTCTATTTTTATATTATAAATTATTTTATTGAAAAATTCAGTTATCTTGAAAAACAATTACTAGATTTTAGAGTAGTACGAAATAAAATATTTTATCACATAATTATTTTCAGATGTTATATGAATGGATACTTGTTTTGATTGATAATAATAATTTATACCATTTAGAAATTAAGTATTATTGAGTTTTAGTTACGTTTTCAAAAACTTCCAAAACAGTTAAAATTTATTTAATCTTGAACCATTTTTTAAGTTTGGAAAATGATAATTTTGATTTCTTTGGTTTTGATTCATTTGTTGCTCCGTAACCATAACCATAGCCATAATTGTAAGAATATTTGTAATTGTATCCATATCGTTCATTTTCGCCAACGTTATTTAAAATCACTCCCATGCTTTTTATTGCCTGATTTTTTTTGACGGAACCAATATATTTAAGCAACTTCTTTTCTGTATAATTGGCTCTAGCAACATAAAGGACGGTATCTGCTAAATGAGAAATAATAGCTGTATCAGTTACAAGCAGTGTTGGTGCCGTATCTACAATTATATAATCATATTCCTTTTTTAGTTCGTTCAATAATAATTCAAATCTTCCATTTGAAAACAATTCCGCTGGATTAGGTGGAATTACTCCTGAAAAAATGACATCAAATTTAAACTTAGAATTTAAATTAGTTACTTTTAAACTATCTATTGTAATTTCATCATTTGACAAATAATTGGCAACTCCTTTAAAACTTGACTTATTTACACCCAATGTTTTATGAAGTTGCGGATTTCGTAAATCGGCACCAACCAAAATCACTTTTTTATCCAATGTAGACAATGAAATGGCCAAGTTTAAAGAAACAAATGTTTTTCCTTCACCTTTTATAGTTGAAGTTACCATTAACGTTTTGCCCGTTTTAATACTTTGAGATAAGTAATCAATGTTGGTTCTTAAAATTCTAAAAGATTCTGATAAAACCGACCTGTCAAAAAAGTTAATCAATTTATTATCCGCTTCAATGAAAGGAATTTCAGCAATAACTGCAATTTCTGGCAGTAAAACAGTAAGATCTTCGGGATTATGAATTTTATTATCTAATTGACTTGCTGCAAAAATGATAATTATAGGAACTAATAGTCCAATTATTAACGCAATTAAATAGGTTGAACTTTTATCGGGAGAAATAGGGTTCGGTTCATTGATTGCATCATCAACAATTTTTATGGATGGATTTGTAATGGCCAAATTTATAGCAGCTTCTTCTCTTTTTTGAAGCAACAAAACATACAGATTTTCTTTTATTGTTTGTTGTCTTTCAATTGATCGAATTACTTTTTCGTTTGTGGGAACTTTGCTGTATCTTTCTTTTTCTAAATTATTTATCCTGCCTAATTCATTTCTTTTTGCTTCTAATAAATTTTCGTAACCTTGTAATGATGTTTTTATATTATTTTTTAATCTCGATGCTAAATTGTTGATTTCTTTTAAAGCTGGATTCGACTCGCCAGCTCCAGCTTCCACTAATTTATTGCGTTTTAGTAATTGCTCATTATAATTTGAAATTAACTGATTTATCTCACCGCTTTCTAGTCCAATATTTGTAGGCAATAATTCAAGATCACTCGTTTTATTCAAAGTCGAAATCATCATTTTAGATAAAATCAATTGTGTAGATGAATTAACAAAATTCGTATTTGAAGTATTTGAGTTTCCCATTAACAATCCTGCATCATTTTCAACATAACTCAATTCATTATTTTTTTTGTAATTGGCTTTAGTGGTTTCAATATCTTCCAATTCATTAAAAAGAAAATCAAATCGATTATCAACAAATTCGATTGTTTTTTTGAAAATGAGTTGCCTATCTTGTATTCCATCATTTTTATAAACATCAATTAATGTATTAACAATATCATTGATTTTATCAATATTATTGCCATTGTAGGATATTTTTAAGATTTCACTTTGATTTCCAACGTAATCAATTTGTATGTTTTTTGATAATGATTTTCTGTAAAGCTTGTATTTTTTTAAATTAATTACGAACTTAGAACCTGTTTTAATTTTTCTATTTTTATTTAATTCTAGTTTAAACGGTATTTTGTAATCAAAATTTGTTTGTCCAAACAAATACTCTTTGTTGTCATCATTTAGAGTGTATCCTTTTTTCGTTAGAGTTACATTGAAAGTTGTAGATAAATTTTTTAAAGAATCATTTGGTATAGACCAGATAACATGAAAAGGTTTATTTTTCCAAAGTTCTATTTGTTTTATTTTACCTTCACTAAAAATTTCAGTTGTCAAATTTAATTTATCAATGACTTCGCCAGTTATTCTCGACGATTTCATAATCTCAATTTGATTTTCAAGATTGACGCTTTTGTTTCCAAAAATTGAAATGCCTTCATTCGGAAGTTTAAAGGCTGTATTTTCATTGTCTAAAACCTCAATCTTGGCTTCGGTATAAAACACATCAGTTGTATAACGCAAATAAAATTTAGAAACCAACAGTGAAATAATGATTGATAAACAAAACCATTTCCAATGAACTAAATATTTAAAAACCTGATCTTTAATATTTGTTTGAATTTTATTGCTTTCCATTTAAGGGTATAATTGTGTTATTATTTTGTGTTTAATTTAAAAATTATCTTAGAATACATAAAAATTTATTATTTTATTAATAAAAATGCATTTGAATTACTAATAAAAAAACAAAGTTTGTTAATTAAACAAAATTATAACACTTAATTCAGAATTACAATAGAATTTGATTTTATATTCAAGTTTCAATGTTAAATCGATGTTGAATTTATTTACAAATTAGTAACATTAAGTATACACAAAAAATAATAGTTAAAACTCAACTTTATAAAAAATCTATTTTTTTATTTATCCCAATATGATTTTTAGATTACAATCAAATAAATAACAAATTTGAATAAAACTGACTTGTCAATTTTCATTCTATTACATATCCAAAAACTAACTTTAATTTCATGAATAGATACTTGGGGGATACTTGGGGGATACTTGGGGGTTACTTAGGGGTTAGTTGGGTTATTTTAGTTTGTTATATTTAAATAGGGTAGTGATGATTTTTAGTAATAAAAAACCCTTTAAATGCTGAATTTAAAGGGTTTTAACTCATTTTGATAAAATACTGGCGGAGAAAGAGGGATTTGTCTTCTATAAAAGTCACCAATAAAATCAATACTTTGCAAAGTATTTTAATTTAGTGACTCCTCGACTGACTCCTCTTTTATAAGGCTACTATTATTCTAAATTCAAAGTAGTCAAATATAAGGATAAATATTTGAATATTAAAGTATCAAGACTAAAAATTGAACTAGTTATTTAAGTGTTTATCGGTACTTTACTTGATTAATATTTGTTTTAGCATTACTACTTTTTTAACCAAAAATCAAGTGAGTTACTTGTTCATATTTTATGCCACTATATGTACAGAACTCTTCGATTGTTAGGAACTCATTCTCGAGTTTGTTTAGGTCTTTCTTAACCTTTTGCATTAATCTGGTACTTTGGCGATAACTCTTTCCAGTTATGCGTTGTATGTCTTTTGGATAGATGCAGACCCTTTGACTGTTATTTTTCATACTTTATCTATACCTTTAGTTGGGCGTTGACTTACTTCTGACGTGCAGAAAATATTTTGCAATTTAGTTATAATTTTTAATACTTATTTATTGTGTTTTTATGTTTGTTTTGGACACTTATGTCAATTTTGGACATATGGTACACTTGCTGTTTTTTTTTTAGAGGAATGCATTGTAAACTTTGCTGTAATCATTCATAAATGTGGTTGCAACTGATGGATAGAATGATGGAGATTTTAAATGATTGTTTAACAAAATATTGAAATTATGGCAAGACAGAAAGGCATAATTAAATTGAAAGGTACTATCGGAGATATTACTTTTTACAAAACGAAAGATGGGCACTTGGCAAGAGAGAAAGGTGGCATTGATGCTAGTAGAATTAAAAGTGACCCTGCGTTTCAAAGAACTCGGGAGAATGGGTCGGAGTTTGGTAGAGCTGGAAAAGCTGGAAAGGTATTGAGAACGGCTTTGAGAGCATTGCTTTTGAATTCTGCGGATAGTAGAATGGTAAGTCGTTTGACGCAACAAATGGTTAAGGTTATCCAAGCGGATATGGTTAGCGATAGAGGATTGCGTAATGTAATTGATGGTGAAGTTGATTTGCTTGTTGGTTTTGAATTCAATATTCGTGGTAAGTTAGGAACCAGTTTGTTTGCTCCTTTTGTTGCAGCTATTGATAGAGTTACAGGAGAAATTACCGTTGATTTGGCATCGTTTATACCTGCAAATATGATAGCTGCTCCAAGTGGAAGTACACACTTTAAAATCATTTCGGCTGGAGCTGAAATTGATTTTGAAGCAGAAACTTTTATCGAAACTCATTCTGAAACGGCAATTTTACCTTGGGATGCTACACCAACTACGGCAATAAACCAAGTAAATGCGGTTACGCCAGCAAGTACAAAACCTTTGTTTTTGGCTTTAGGTATTGAGTTTTATCAGGAAGTTAATGGTCAAATGTATCCATTGAAAAATGGTGCATATAATCCATTAGCAGTGGTGAAAGTTGACGGCGGTGTTTAAGATTCTTTGAAAGTGAAAAGGCGAAGTTCTTAAAGCATATGAAACTAGAATTAACTAGAACTTATTTCCCTGAAGGAACGAATGGTAAACTCGAATGCGAAGGTAAATTGATTTGTAATACCATTGAATTACCATGGAAGATGAACGAAACGAAGGTTTCCTGCATTCCAGAAGGGAAATATTTTATTAGAAAGCGATACAGTGCAAAACACAAATGGCATTTAGAATTGGTGGATGTACCAAATAGAAAGTTCATTCTTTTTCATCCTGCCAATAATGCTCAAAAAGAATTACAAGGCTGTATTGCTCCTGTTACTAAACTTTCTGGACCTGGTTTAGGTTTGATGTCGAGAAAAGCTTTTAAGAAGTTAAAAGCGTTTGTTTACAAAGCATTAGACAATAAAGAAAGTGTTGAATTAATTATCCAATAAATCCTTTACAGGATGACAAAAAACGTAATTATGAAAAAAATCATTAATAGAGCAAAAGCTCCTACCCCTAAGTTTTTTAAAGTGCTTCGAACTATTGGGTTAGCCTTAGCAGCCGTTGGAGGAACTATTCTAGCCTCGCCAATCGCCCTCCCTGTAGTCATTACAACTATAGCGGGCTATGTAACCGTTGCTGGAGGAGTTCTAACAGCCACTAGTCAGCTTACTACAACTGATGACAGCAAATAACCCCACATTGATGGGAACTGCTGGAGGCACATTTTTAAGCATAGTACCTAATCTTTCCTCTGATGATATTGCCAAAACGGTTATCTTAGCAACTGTTGGAGCTGTGGTCAGTTTTACGATTTCGTTACTGCTTAAAAGCCTGAATAAGAAGCACAAATAATACGTTTAGCCTTTGTTGTGGTGACTTTTGGTTAAACAAAAAGAAAGCCTAGTCGAGAGATTAGGCTTTTTTGATTTCTAAACCTCTCCAAATTGATTTAATGCCACCTCAACAATTAAAACCTTATCATGATTGGAAGAAAGACCGTGGTATTTGGCAAAATCAACAGCTTTTTTACGGAAGTCGAAAATTCCGAAGAAGACCCTTGAAGTTTTACTTTTCCAAAGGTCGGTTTGGTATAAAATGAATAACGTCATAAGAAAATAGTTTAAAAATTAGTAGTTGTTATCGGTTGCAGTAGCGATATAGAATTACTCTTCGCATATCGTTTATAAGTTTTAAATTTTCATAAAATTGTTTTTCGCTTTTTTCCAAAAGCTTTAAAGTTTTCACATTTTTGAGGTGTTCTTCATGGTCTTTTATCTCTTGGTTCACTTTTTTAGAAAACTCTTTTCTAACATCGTTTAGGCTTAAAAACTCAATAACTGAACCTTTTAAAAAAGAGTACCAAAATTTGGTTTTCCAAAGGGCATACGCCGTTAAATAGATGGTTTCAAAATCAGATTCATTTTCAAACAGGATTACAAAACTGTTAGTAAACGGCTCTTTTTGAGGTTTTCCGCTGTTCAATCCTTTGTTTAGGATAAATAGATGAGGTTTTGAGTAAATTGTTCCAACTCGGTGTGTTTTAATGATAAAATTTAGCATACGATTGACTTTTAAAATTGATTAGATTTTTCAATTTTTCGCTAATTTTCTTCAGAAATGCGGGTGAGTTTCGCTTCGCTCTTCACATAAATTATTTCAAAAGAAAAAAAAGAAAAAAAAAGAAAGCCATGCCTTGAAGTAGAGGGTTTTAAAAAAGCAAGTTTTTCAGAAAAAATACTACCCCAGATGTGATTGAAAAGCAATAGTTCAATTTGTAAGAAAAGCTTCAGCTGAAAATGTAAGGGTGGAGATTTTTTCTGAAACCCGAAGGGCTTGAACTTGCTTTTTTGTAAACCCGGAACTTATCTTTGCTCTCTTTTTTTTTATTTTTTATTTTGAATTATAATCCGTTTTTCAATTTAAAAGATCAATGCTGGAGTTACTGATTTTGAGTTATATCTGTGTTTTCATAAAAGGGTGTAAAAATTTTTGGGGGCGGATGAAAAAACCAATTGAAACAAAAAAATGGTTTTCACCCGCCACAGAAAATTTTACATTCTTTTTATCGGTTTTGATTTTTGAGGATGCCTATTATTCGGACGGCAGTGGCAGTTTTCAGTAAAAATAAATTTATCTTTTGAAAATTCATGGCATCTTCAAAAAACAATGCAAACAATTGCCTAGTACGATTGGGCAGATGTAGGAGTAAGGTTATGCTTTTTATTTGCAAAACTGGTGGGGGTGATAACTTTTATTACTAGTTGATAACTTAAAGAGTCGAAAGACTAATAGTCGAATTTTCAGAAGCACACAACCACTATCCAATACCCATTTTGTCCCGTCATCGCTTTTATCTTCCTTGCCCTAAGGGACTGCGGGAGGATATCGGCTCTATCAGGGCTATACTTAATATGTAGTTTTTCAGTTGACTTTTTGAAAAACACAAAATTGAAAAACTTCTTTATAACCAACCCACAAATAGAAACATTCCGCAAAGTCAGGAGACGTTTGCGGAGCATTTCATAGGGAACTCTTCGGGGAGCTGGGGCTGTGGGCTGGGTACATTAACTTTTCATCTTTTTAATACGTTTTAAATCTGCCAAATATCCAAGCATTAATAAATATTAATCCCCAAGAAAGTAGTATAAACAATAAAATTTTTATAAATCCTAACGTCTTTTCTTTCTCTGATTCGTTAGCCCATTTACTTTCAAATTCATTAAATCTATTTTTATAAAGTTTATTGTTATAGTAATCCAAACCAAAAAAAATCACAATTAATCCAGTAATTTCAAAAACATTAAATTTTCCTTTTATTTCAAATGGACCATAAACAAATAAAAAAATAATATTAATAATTAATATAAATTGCGTCGCAGTCAATCCTAAAGATGGTACTTCAGAAGAATTATTTTGATTTAACTTAGACATTCTATAATAAAAATATTCAAAAAAAGTTTGCATAATTAATTTTTTATTGCATTATCTATTCCATTTGCTATTCTATCCGTAATTGAAGTTCCAGTGTACAAACCTACTCCTATATCTAAAAGGGTATATGTTAAAGCTACTGGAGCAAGTGTACCATATGCAAAAGTTGTAGCGAGACCAATTCCTACTTTAGATAATGTCCCATATCCTACATTATCATTTTTAATATCCTCCAATACTGATACTCCAACACCAAATACTCCAAGTTTTCTGCTAAATTTTTTTGATATATCTAAAACAGGATTAACATACTTGATTAATGCAGATGTTTTGGTCAATTGAAGTCCAGCATAACCAATCCAAGCTGATGCGGAGGTCATATTGCTTGTATCAGAACCAATAAAGCCTTTGTCAAAGTCATTCATCTGATGACCAAAAAAACTCACACCAGTTATAGATTGATTATTGTGACTGTCCATTTGGCTCTGAACATTATTTTGAAAGCTGTCTATTGATTTTGAACTTCTTGAACTTACAGTTACTTCGTTTAATTGAACTTCTTTGGTATATCCGTTTTTTTCATCGGTTATATGATTCTCAATATCTTTTACACTTGCTCCTTGGTTGTGATTCAAATAGCGAAGCATTGTTTTGATTTCGTTGGGATTGGTAATGTAAATATTTCCGTTTTTATCAACTTCATACAATCCTGTAGGGTCACTAAAAAATACTGGGTTATTAAACCCAAAACGATAAGGACTTAAAGAAGGAGCTAATTCTGACAAAACATCTATTGTATTAAAACGACCTATTGCACTATCATATTGACGATAATCCATCGCATTCATATTCAGCCCCAACTCGTCTTGGTATTCTTTTCCGTTGTACAAGTAATTATAACTTCCATCGCCTGCAAATTTGGGCATCTGCAATAAAATAAGGTTATTTAGTTCATCATGACGAATGTACCCTTGGTGTTGTGTGTTGTAAGCACTGTGCTTGAGCCCAAAAGGGTAATAATGGTTCTCTTCTAAAATCTCATTTTCGCTAATGGTATTGTTATCATCCGCATCAGAATAACTCAAGCGTATGTTGCCAAGATGGTCGGTGTAGTTAAACACATACTTGAACTTTCCTTTTATAACATCAACATACCCTTCGGCATGTGCAAAATGGTTTAAAACTTTATTGTGATATTGAAATCCTGTTAAATAATCTGTCGTGATGCTATTGCTACCTTCCACTTGTTTTTGTAATTTTTGACCTGTTGCGTTGTAAAGATAGGTAATTTCACCTGTTTGAAAAACTATATGAACTGGTAAATTTAAGTGATTGTAGGTAATCTCTTGAATTTTTTTATTTGCATCAGCTGTCAAATTGCCGTTCAAGTCATATTCATAGTCGTCATCAGGGTCATCAAATCCATCGCTATCATCCTTAAAACCTTGTGGCGAGTTACTAGCATCAAAAACTTTTTTCAATAAATTTTTATTGTTTTGGTCATAGGTATAAAACAAATTATCAATATTAAATTCATAATTTACATCGTCATTATCCCCATTTCTGTACATGGTTTGTATGTTTCCGTTTTTATCATAACTCATCGTTTCAAGGTAACTGTTTTTATAATTTCCTCCCTCTCTTCTGTAATTACCCTCCAGTAAACGATTCAAATCGTCATACTGACAACTGTATTTTCGTTTAAGATTATCACTCGCTGTTTTCCAAAAGGTCTCAGAGATGTTTCCGTTAAA
>CAMAWT010000026.1 GCA_945862065.1 Flavobacterium psychrophilum
CACCAACAATTTTTAATTTGATTTTTTTGTTGTCAATTTTAGTCATGCTTTCTAATAAAATGTCGAGTCCTTTTTTGGGATGAATTCTACCGAGAAATAATATATAATCGTCTTTAGGACTATAAGTTAGTTTGTTTGGAATTTTCGTATAATTAATAAAGTTTGGTATTTCAAAAATATTTTTATGTTTTGTAAGCTTAAATAAATTGTCTTTTTCTAAAGGGGTAATTGCATGCAACATACTGGATTTTGCAAGCATTTTTTCTAAAACTAATTTTAAATAAATTCCTTTTTTGGTTTGTTTATCATTTAAATGCCATGGTTCCAACATGCCATGAGGGGAAACAATATAAGGGACATTGTGTCTAGATGCTTGTTTACTTGCCGTAAATTGAGGATGCATAAAAACACCATGTAAATGTAAAACATCTAAAGTTTTAATTTGAGATGAAATAAAATTTTTATATCCAGCAGAATAATTCCACATTTTAAACCCAGAAGGATTAAAATCAATATAAGGATCATTTGGCTCTTTAAAGTTGGATAAAATAGTTGAATTTAAGTCACTTGTGTTATTTAAATAGTTATCTAAATTTACTAAAACGGTTCTAACGCCTCCACTATTAAAGGACATATCTTCTGTTATATGATAAATTTTTTTCATTTTATTAATTGATTACGTTATTAAACTTTTGCTATTGATTTTCTTTAAACGAAAAATAGAATATAAACACAAAAAAATATAATTCAGGCGGAAAATAATGGCCATCTCTAAGTAATTTCAATAATATATAGATTACAATACCTTGAGTAAAAATCATATCCCTTGATGCAAATTGTTTAATCAAAAAGACACTTAAAAGTAATAGAATCAATATGCCAAAAACACCTAAATCTGAAATAATTCTTAGAAAAAGTGAATTAGCATCGGCTGAATTTATGGATTCCAAATTTTGATTTTTTATATACTTAGGCGTTCTCAAATAAGGCAAATAATTGGAATGCATTTGTACGTGACTACCAAGTCCGCTTCCTAAAGGGTGATCTTCTAAATTTTTTTTAGCTACAAACACATTACTCATCAAGGCATATGAGCTTAAATTAGTAGTTTCTTTAAAGTTACCATTTGATATAGCACTGTAGGATTTTAAAGTATCATCTACTCTAATTTTTACATTAGTGTTTTCTACATACAAAAAATAAGATATTGTAATGGCAAATGGTAAAATAGTTAACAGATATAAAAATCTTTTTTGAGTCAAGTTTGGCAAAACAAAAATCAATAGACAACCGATATAACCTAATGATGATTGAGATAATAACAAAGAAATAAATATTACTGAAAAAGAAATGTATTTTTTTTGTTTAAAAAAAAAATAACATGCCGGAATAACTACTACAGCAAAATGAGCAGGTTCATTAAAGATACTTTGAAGTCTAATATCATTATTTGAATTAATACCAAAAAACAACATTGGAAACCCAATGGCAGCAATAAATAAACTAGTTTTGGAATAAAAGTCAATTATTTTACCCACCTTTATATAGGAAACAAAATTGTAATAGTAAGTGCTAACTATAAAAATACCAATAAGTTGAGCGATTAAATATTTGTATGAAATTCCAATAAAAGTATTAGCAATCAAACCATGAATAAATAAACCAATAAAAAATAAAAAAATATATTTGTTTACAGTAATTTTTTTTAAGGTGGATAAAACATAAAAATTAATAAAGATAATTACATAAAAAAGTTTCCAATCAATAATGAAATGAAAAAAAAAGGATTCAGAAAAAATAGCGCAAACCGAAGAATAAAGCAAGTATTTTTGTTTTGATATTTTCAAGGTTGCGGGTTTATGATGTTTTTATAAATTTTAACCACAAAATTACGTTTAATTTTTATTTGAAAAAAATAAATGTAATTTTGCTCTATAAAAAAACACTTCAAAATGGTTTATCAAAAACTAAATGAGTTTAAACTTCCTAAAGATTTCAGAGGAAAGAATAAGTTTATTGTTCAAATTTGGGCAATTTTTAACTCACTTCTTTTTTCAAATTCGCCACAATTTATGTTTAAATTTAGAGTTTTTTTATTAAGATTATTTGGTGCTAAAATTGGAAAAAACGTACTTATAAGATCAAGTGTTGTAATAACCTATCCATGGAAATTAGAAATAGGCGATAATACTTGGATTGGTGAAGGATGTTATTTATACAACCTTGCACAAATTACAATAGGCTCAAATGTTTCTATTGCTCATAGAAATTTTTTTAATACGGGAGGACACGATTACAACAAAACCACTTTTGATATATTTGCAAAACCAATATTAATTGAAGATGAATGTTGGATTACAAGTGAAGTGTATATTTCACCGGGTGTAACTATCGGTAGAGGAACAGTCGTTGGGGTAAGGAGCTTAGTTTTTAACGACTTACCAACAGGAATGGTGTGTTATGGCAATCCTGCAAAACCAATTAAAGAAAGGGAAATAGTAAAATAATATAAGCTAATGTCAAGAATTTTTATTACGGGTGGATCTGGTTTTATAGGGACTAATTTGGTAGAATATTTTACCAATCAAAAGCATGTAGTACTTAACTACGATATTAAAAAGCCAAGAAACAAACAACAAAATGATCTTTGGGTAGAAGGAGACATATTAAATTATGAAAAACTAGATACTTCCATTAGAGATTTTCAACCAGAATATATAGTTCATCTTGCCGCCAGAACCGATTTAAACGAAAACAAAAATATCATTGGTTATAATGCAAATATAAAAGGAGTAGAAAACATTGTTACTATAATAAATTCATGTGATTTTATTAAACGAACAATTTATGCTTCAAGTAGAATGGTATGTAAAATTGATTATGTTCCAAATTCATTTCATGATTACTGTCCGCCAAATTTATATGGAAAAAGCAAAATGATTGGCGAACAAAAAGTACGCGAATTAGCAAATCATGAGTACACCATTTTACGCCCAACTTCCATATGGGGGCCTTGGTTTGAAATTCCTTACAGAACTTTTTTTGATACAGTAAAAAACAAACACTTTTTTTTACCAACAAAAATTTATCCAAAAAAATCATTTGGTTTTGTTTACAATACAGTATTTCAAATTGATAAAATATTATTTGAAAAAGACTTTAATTCTTTAGAAGAAAATTACTACTTAACCGATTATCCTGCTTTAGATTTAAAAGAATGGTCTGACTTAATTTCAACAGAATTTAATAATGGTAAAACAAAAGAAATACCTTTTTTTATTTTAAAAATAATTGCTTTTTTGGGTGATGTACTAAAAAAAATAGGATTTAAAAATCCGCCACTAACAACTTTTCGATTAAATAATCTTATCACGAATATGGTATATGATACTCAAAAATTAGAAAACGTTTGTGGAGAATTACCATATGACTTAAAAACAGCCGTCAAAATCACATCCGATTGGGTAAAACAGAACTAAAACAACACCATACTTAAAAAATTAAATGACACACGATCAAGTTCAAATATTAGGGATAAATTTTTTCAACGGAAACGTAAAAAATGTATTTGAAATACTAAATAAAAATGGTGGTTTGTTAACAGTACCCGCCGCGCCTGCCTTAGCAACTATCCAAAACGACCATGATTATTATAATGCCTTATTAAAATCAGATGTTGTTATACCAGACAGCGGATATATGGTATTAATATGGAATTTATTTTTAAAAAAAAAAATAACAAAAATTTCTGGTTTAGAATTCATAAATTATTTCATTAAAGCAATACCAAATCAAACAACAAAAAACCTTTTTTTGATTAACCCAAGCGAAATAGATTCTGAAATAAATAAAAAATTCTTTAACGATTTGGGTTTACAAATAGCTGAAGAAGCAAGTTATTCAGCACCGTATTATAAAAACAATGTTGTTGATAATACTTTAATTGATCTTATAGAAAAAAACAAACCAAATTGGATCATCATCAACCTAGGAGGAGGGACCCAAGAAAAATTAGGGCTTTTTATCAAAAACAAATTATCCTATTCGCCTGCAATAATATGCACCGGAGCAGCCCTAGCCTTTAAAACAGGAAGACAGGTAAACATACCCGTAATAATAGACAAACTTTATTTAGGTTGGCTCTTCAGATGTTTTTCAAACCCCAAACTATTTATCCCTAGGTATTTAAAAGGATTTAGTTTAATTAAAATAATTTTACAATTTAAGGAAGAAAGAGTTACATAAAATTTAATAAATAATTTATATTTGTAATTTAAAACCATAAAAAATAGTTTAATTAAATGAAAAAAATTCTAGTATGTGGCGCAGGAGGCTTTATAGGGGGTCACTTGGTAAACCGATTAAAGTCTGAAGGACATTGGGTAAGAGGTGTTGATTTAAAAGATAATGAATACGGAAACAACAACTCAGACGAATTTATTCTAGGAGATTTGAGAGATCCTGTTGTTGCTAAAAAAGCCGTACAAGGCATAGATGAAGTATTTCAATTGGCAGCAGATATGGGTGGAGCAGGATATATTTTTACAGGAGAACATGATGCTGATGTCATGAACAATTCTGCATTATGCAATCTTAACGTTTTAGGAGCATCCCAAAAAGAAGGAGTTAAAAAAATATTTTATTCTTCATCGGCTTGTATGTACCCAGAATATAACCAAATGGATCCAGATAACCCAAAATGCTCAGAAGATTCTGCTTATCCTGCCGCACCAGATAGCGAATACGGATGGGAAAAGTTATTTAGCGAAAGACTTTATTTATCCTACCAAAGAAATTATGGTATTGAAGTAAGAGTTGCAAGGTTTCATAATATTTTTGGCCCGCAAGGCACCTGGAATGGTGGAAAAGAAAAAGCACCCGCAGCAATGTGTAGAAAAGCTGCCGAAGCCATTGATGGAAGCGCAATAGAAGTTTGGGGCGATGGTAAACAAACACGTTCTTTTCTGTATATCGATGATTGTATAGAAGCAGTTATGAGATTAATGAATTCAGATTTTTCTGGACCTGTAAATATTGGTTCAGAAGAAATGATTTCAATAAATGATTTTGCACAAATGGCTATAAAACTTTCAGGTAAAAATTTAACAATAAAAAACATTGAAGGACCAACTGGCGTTAGGGGCAGAAATTCTGATAATACATTATTATTCGAAAAATTAGCATGGTCACCATCGTTATCCTTATTAGAAGGGATGCAACAAACATACAATTGGATTAACCAACAAATTGAGAGTAAGTAAATTATTGTAAAAATCATTAGGATGAACGAAGTAAATTTTAGAATTTTAGATTTTTTCAAGAAATTTCATCTAAAAAATGAAAATTACTTCGTTTTAATATTACTTTTTCTATTAATATCAATACCATTTTATCACATAATAAACAGCTTTGCAATAGCTGTTTTATTTTTAACGGCAATTTTTAACATAATTAAAAAACCAATTAAAATTAATTTTGAATTTGTAATTGTGTTATTATTTTACATAATTATGCTTTTTTCGTTATTTTGGACAAAAGACACAAACGAAACTCAAATTGCTTTAATAAAAGAATCTCCGTTATTTATTATTCCATTTTTTTTTATATCAATTAAAAACCTTTCAGTTTCTGCCAAAAATACCATTATAAAGTATTACAGCTTTTCAATGGTGCTTTTCTCCTGTTTTTTTATACTTAGTGCGCTTGTAAAATACTTTCTAGAAAACAACATTTCAGTTTTTATTGGCCACAATTTAGTGGGAAAAGATCTCAATGCAGTTCATTTTTCAGTATATATAAGCATCGCTTTTTTTTATTTCTTAACAAAACAAAACAAAGCCAAAATCGAGTATTTACTAATTTTCTTACTCACACTTTTTTTAATTTTATTGGATTCAAAAATCATACTATATACCAATGTATTACTTATTAGTTTGTATGTTTTATTTTACACAAAATCAGCTAATAGATTAAGATTGAGAAATTTAGTAATAGTGATTATTGCTTCATTACCACTGTTTTTTTATAACCAAATAAAAGAAAAAATTGAATTTGAATTTCAATTAAACTCCGACAACAACATTGGACATGCAGTTATTCCAAAAGACCAAGTAGGAAAAAATATTATTAGCATGAAACAAGCTTGGAGTAACGAAAGCTTCAATCAAAACGATTATTTTTCGGGCGAAGCATTCAGAATTTATCAATTTAGAGTTATTTTAGAAATAATGAATGAAGAGCCCATTTTTTTCCAAGGGCTTGGACTTAACGCCTCATTAAAAAAACTTGAAGAAAAAGGAATAGAACACAATGTTTTTTTAGGTAATGAAAAAGAAAGTGGCTACCAGACTAAAAATTTCCATAATCAATATATTCAAATTTTTGCTGAATTGGGAATTGTAGGATTTCTTCTTTTTATGTTAATTGTAATAAATTGTTTAAAAAATGCATTTAAATCTAAAAATTTCATAGCAATTTCTTTCTCAATTCTAATGATAAGCTTATTTTTGACCGAATCATTTTTGTGGAGACAAAGGGGGGTTGTTTTTTTTATAACCTTTTATTGTTTTTTTAATTTATCAAATAATCAATCAGAATTAAACACAGAATCGATCCCTATAAAAAAATGAAAAAAATATTAATTACAGGCGCGGCAGGATTTTTAGGTTCACATCTTTGCGACCGATTTATTGACGAAGGTTATCATGTAATAGGAATGGATAATTTAATTACGGGTGATTTAAAAAATATTGAACACCTTTTTAAATTGGAACATTTTGAATTTTATCACCACGATATAACAAAATTCGTACACATACCAGGCAAATTAGATTATATTTTACATTTTGCATCACCTGCAAGTCCGATAGATTATTTGAAAATACCTATTCAAACATTAAAAGTTGGATCGTTAGGAACGCACAATTTATTAGGTTTAGCACGAGTAAAACAAGCACGAATTTTAATTGCTTCAACTTCAGAAATTTATGGAGACCCATTGGTTCATCCACAAACTGAGGAATATTACGGAAACGTAAACACCATTGGTCCAAGAGGCGTTTATGACGAAGCCAAACGTTTTCAGGAATCAATTACTATGGCATACCATACATTTCATGGTGTTGAAACGAGAATTGTAAGAATTTTTAATACTTATGGACCAAGAATGCGACTCAACGACGGAAGAGTAATTCCTGCATTTATTGGCCAAGCACTTCGTGGTGAAGATTTAACCATTTTTGGTGATGGCATGCAAACACGTTCTTTCTGTTATGTTACGGATCAAGTAGAAGGAATTTTTAGACTTCTTCATTCAGATTATCATTTGCCAGTAAATATTGGAAATCCAGATGAAATTACCATAAAAGACTTTGCTGACGAAATTATAAAATTGACAGGAACTGAGCAAAAAGTAGTTTACCATCCGTTACCGATAAACGATCCATTGCAAAGGCAACCAGACACAACTAAAGCCAAAGAAATATTAGGCTGGGAAGCTAAAGTAACGAGAGAAGAAGGAATGAAATTAACGTATGATTATTTCAAATCATTATCAACAGAAGAATTGTTAAAAGAAGAACATAAAGATTTTTCAAAATATATTCTATAATTGGCCACAAACACAAAAAGATATTCCGGATACATAAGACCCTTTTCTTATTTATTTGATGTAACTGTAATCAATGTTTTTATTATTTTTTTACTCCCTGAAGAGTTAAACGAAAATAAATTTCATTTGTTTACAACCATCTCCTGGCTTGTCATTTCGTGGAATATGCAGTTTTATGAAGTTTATCGTTTTACCAAATCTATAGAAATTTTAGGTAAAATAATCAAACAAGGAATTCTCTTCTTTCTTTTTAATTTTGCTTATTTAGGATATTATTATAAGTTTTCATCACCTTCACAGATGATGAGTTATATCCTAATTACAATAATAATAATTTCGTTAGATAAATTTTTTATTTATTTTTTCTTACGGAAATTTAGAGCTTTATTTGGAGGTAACTTTAGAAAAGTAATCATTGTTGGAACTGGAAAAAAAACAAATCAACTAGCAGAATTCTTTAAAGAAAACCCTGATTACGGGTATAAACTCGAACAAATATTCGAATTTAAAAAAAATAAAGAAACAGAATTTGATCAATGTTTTTCATTTGTAAACGACAATAATATTGATGAAATTTATTGTTCATTATCAAGCTTTAATAATACAGACGTCAATAAATTTGTAGACTTTACTGATAATAATTTAAAAGTACTTAAATTTCTTCCAGACAATAAAGATGTTCTTTCTAGAAACTTAATTCTAGATTATTATGGATATATTCCAATTATCTCGTTAAGAAATACACCTTTAGACAAACATGCCAATAAATTGTTAAAACGCGTTTTTGATATTGTTTTTTCAAGTTTAATTATACTGTTATTAATGTCTTGGTTAATACCGTTTTTAGCTATCTTAATAAAATTAGAATCGAAAGGACCAGTGTTTTTTAAGCAAATGAGAAACGGTTTAAACTATGAAGAGTTTTCTTGTTATAAATTTAGATCTATGCGGGTTAATGAGGTCGCAGATATTGAACAAGTTTCCAAAAACGACCCACGTATTACAAAAATTGGAAAGTTTATGCGAAAAACTAGTATCGATGAATTGCCACAATTTTTTAACGCTTTTTTAGGTACAATGTCTGTTGTTGGTCCAAGGCCACACATGGTGAGCCATACCGAAATGTATGCTAAAAGTGTAGATAAGTTTATGGTTAGACATTTTATCAAACCAGGAATCACTGGACTTGCACAAACAAATGGTTTTAGAGGCGAGGTAGAAAATGAAAACGACATTATTAATAGGGTAAAATATGACATTTTTTATTTAGAAAATTGGTCCTTATTATTAGATATAAAAATCATTGTACTCACCGTTTACAATGCAGCTAGAGGAGACAAAAAGGCTTACTAAAGCAAAATAATTTTGAAACCTTACCTTTTCAAAAATAATCTACTTATTTTTGTATCACAATTTTCACACATCACACAATGACAATTTTATTATTAGGCTCTGGGGGAAGAGAACATGCTCTAGCTTGGAAAATGCTACAAAGTTCAAAATGTAAAAAATTATTTGTAGCACCAGGAAATGCTGGAACATCAACAATTGCTACCAATGTTGAATTAGACATAATTGATTTTAACGCAATAAAAACATTTGTGTTAGATAATAAGGTCAATATGGTTGTTGTTGGCCCAGAAGATCCTTTGGTTCATGGTATTTTTGATTTTTTCAAAAATGACATTGATCTTGTCGCTATTCCGGTTATTGGCCCATCCAAAGTGGGTGCGCAACTTGAAGGAAGTAAAGAGTTTGCTAAACAATTTTTAGTTAAAAACAATATTCCAACGGCTGCTTACGAAAGTTTTACATCAGATACGGTAGAACAAGGGTGTGCTTTTCTTGAAACGTTATCAGCACCTTATGTTTTAAAAGCTGACGGTCTTGCCGCTGGAAAAGGCGTTTTGATTCTTCACGATTTGGAAGAAGCAAAAACAGAACTTAGAAACATGCTCGTTCATGCTAAATTTGGACAAGCGAGTTCAAAAGTTGTTATTGAAGAGTTTCTTGACGGAATAGAATTGAGTTGTTTTGTATTGACAGATGGAAAAAATTATAAAATCTTACCCACTGCAAAAGATTACAAAAGAATTGGCGAAGGAGATACAGGTCTTAATACTGGCGGAATGGGAGCCGTTTCTCCAGTGCCATTTGCAGATGCTATTTTATTAGAAAAAATAGAAAACAGAATTGTAAAACCAACCATTGAAGGTCTCCAAAAAGACAATATAGAATATAAAGGATTTATTTTTATCGGATTAATAAATGTAAAAGGCGAACCCATCGTCATTGAATACAACGTTAGAATGGGCGATCCAGAAACAGAAGTGGTTATACCAAGATTGAAATCAGATTTGGTTGCTTTATTTGAGGCTGTGGCCAATGACAAGCTCGATGAGTTTACTTTAGATATTGATTCCAGAAGCGCAGCTACAATTATGGTTGTTTCAGGCGGATATCCAGAAGATTATGAAAAAAACAAAACAATTTCTGGAATAGAGAACATTTCAGATTCGATTGTTTTTCATGCAGGGACAAAAATAGCAAATGAGGAAATAGTTACAAATGGAGGACGTGTGATAGCAGTTACATCTTATGGTGATCATTTGGAGGAAGCCATAAAAAAATCTTATCAAAGCATAGACAAGCTACATTTTGATAAGATGTATTTTAGAACAGATATTGGTTTCGATCTATTTTAAGAAAGAATGAGCCGTGGTATCTTGTGTTTCTTCGTTGTTGGATTTATGAAGTTTTAATTGTTTTACCCAATACACGATAAAATAGGCACAAATTCCCATAAACACCCAATTGATAAGATTAGCTCCAAACCATGTTTTAAGCTCTAATTTTCTTAATAGGTCGTGTGGAATAAATAAAAAATCCACAAAAAGTGACTGAATTCCTTCGAAAAATGCTTTCATTTTTAAACAAGTGTTATATTTACACCACAAAAGTATAAAATATACTCATGATAACAAGCTTTTTTAATAAATCTACACCGTTAAATTATTCAGTATTGATAATTTCGGTACTTTTTTTCTATTTATTGTACCAATTTAATGTAGAAAACGAGTTGTATTCACTCCTTTTATTTCTACAAAAAACAGGATATTTATTATTAATCGCCACTTCTTTCTACATTGTAAATTTTGTCGTAAAAAAAAACAATATCACTAAAGACAGTGGTTTCACAGCCTTTTTTTATTTAAACTTTCTTTTATTTTTCCCGTCTATATTCAATAATCCAAACATACTGTTATCCAGTTTTTTTCTGTTGCTGGGCATGAGAAGATTGATATCAATTCAAACCTTAAAATTTACAAAAGAAAAAATATTTGATGCCACTTTTTGGATACTCCTGGCAAGTGTTTTTCAGTTTTGGAGCATTTTGTTCCTTGTTGTAGTCTACGCATCCATAATTTTTAATGTTTCAAGAGATTACAGAAATTGGCTTATTCCATTTGTGTCCCTTTTTGTTTTTTGTGTTATTTTCACTTTAGTATCTTTAATTTTTGATTTAAACTTAATTGTTAACTATCTTCATTCGGCTATAATTGATGTAAATTTTGATTATTTTAAAAATTATTTTGAAAATATAGCCCTATCAATGTTTTCAGTTATCATTTTATTTTTTGGGGTTTCAATGATCTTTGCAATTGCCAACAGACCCTTAATCATCCAAGCAACTTTCAAAAAGTTAGTACTTTCATTAATTATTTCGTTGATAGTTTTTTTTATATCTACAAACAAAACCAATGACTTGTTATTACTGTCTTTTTTCCCATTAGCTGCCATTGCAACCAGTTTTATAGAGTACAACAAAAACACGCTTCAAAAAGAACTAGTAATGTATGGATGTCTCATCATGGCACTTACAGCCTATTTTTTACAGCTATAATTTCACCCCGAAAGCCAAGTCACCAGCATCACCTAGACCCGGAATGATGTAATTTTTAGCATTCAATTTTTCGTCAATGGAGGCAATCCACAAATGACAATTTTCAGGAAGATTTTTTTCCAAAAAAGCAATTCCTTCTGGTGCGGCAATAACTACTGCAATATGAACTTCTTTTGGTTTTTCGTTCTGCATAATTTTAGAATATACTGCAACAATAGATTCTCCGGTTGCAAGCATTGGGTCAACCAACACTAAATTTTTATCTAAAAAAGAAGGCGTTGCTTTGTATTCTACCCTAATTTCAAAAGCATCATCATTATTATAATGGTGTCTGTAGGCAGAAATAAATCCGTTTTCAGCCTCATCAAAAAAGTTCAAAAAACCTGTATGAAGGGCAAGTCCAGCTCGTAAAATAGAACAAACAACGATATTATTTTCGATAAAAAAAGTATCTTTTACACCAAGAGGCGTTTGTGTCTTGTGTGGTTGGAAGCTAAATTCCTTGCTCATTTCATAAGCCATGATTTCTCCAATTCGCTCCATGTTTTTTCTAAATCGTAAACGGTCGTTTTGAATATCAACATCTCTAATTTGTGATAAAAAATGGTTTAAAACACTATTGTTTTCAGATAGATGGTGTAGAATCATTTTTTAGATAATTTATAGTTTCACGTTAAAAGTATAAAAACTATATTTGTAAATAAAATTTAAAGTTATGTTTTCAAAATTTGCCTATACCATATTTGAGAAAAGTATTGCCGATTATCATATCACAAACGATGTAAATCAACCAATAAACAACCCTTTTCCAAAAGACCAAATAGAACATTTATTATATTTTAAAAACTGGATTGATACGGTTCAATGGCATTATGAAGACATTATTCGTGATCCAAATATTGACCCCGTTGCAGCGTTGACTTTAAAAAGAAAAATCGATGCTTCCAATCAAGAGCGTACCGATATGGTTGAATATATTGACAGTTATTTTTTAGAAAAGTATGCTCACGTTCAAGTAAAAGTTTCAGCTAAAATTAATTCTGAAAGTCCCGCTTGGACTATTGATAGATTGTCAATTTTAGCATTGAAAATCTATCACATGCAAGAGGAAGTAAACCGAGAAAACGCTTCACAAGAACATAAAAATAAATGCCAAGAAAAACTGAATGTACTTTTAGAGCAACGTTCAGATTTATCAACAGCTATTGACGATTTGCTTACAGATATTGAAAACGGTGACAAATTCATGAAGGTTTACAAACAAATGAAAATGTACAACGACAACGATTTAAACCCTGTTTTATATCAAAACAAGAAATAATATTGGCAAAAAAAATAAGTCATATTGCTGTTTTTAGATTATCGGCTATGGGAGATGTTGCCATGACGGTTCCAATTATTAGAGCACTATCTGAACAGCACAATACCATTCAAATAACAGTGGTATCGAGACCTTTTTTCGAACCTTTTTTTAATCAAATTCCAAATGTATCTTTCTATGCAATTGATTTAAAAAACAGACATAAAGGATTTTTTGGGATACTTAGATTGTTTTTTGATTTAAAAAAATTAAAAATCGATGCTTTTGCCGATTTGCATAACGTTTTACGGTCTAAAATCATCAGAACATTATTTTCCCTGAGCGGAAAAAAAGTGGCTTTTACAGACAAAGGGCGAAAAGAAAAAAAACAATTAACACGTCTAGAAAATAAAACTATAAAACCACTAAAATTAATGGTTCAAAGACATGTTGATACCTTTTTTCAGCTTGGTTTTTCGCTCGATTTAACGAATCCAATTTTCCCTAAAAAAGCAGTATTGTCTGATAAAATTGAAAAATTATCGGGGAAAAAAGAAACCCATCATTGGATTGGAATTGCTCCTTTTGCACAATACGAATCGAAAGTTTACCCAACCGATTTAATGCAACAAGTTATAGATGAATTGGCACTTAATGAGACAAATAAAATTTTTCTTTTTGGAGGAGGAACTAAAGAAATCGAAATCCTAAATCAGCTTGCTAAAAACAAAAAAAACGTAATTATAGTTGCAGGAAAATTAAACCTTGAAGAAGAATTACATCTTATTTCCAATCTAAACGAAATGCTTTCTATGGACTCTGGAAATGGTCATATTGCTGCTATGATGGGAATAAAAGTAGTAACACTTTGGGGAGCAACACATCCTTTTGCTGGATTTTCACCATTTAATCAACCCATTGAAAATTGTTTGGTTGCCGATAGAATGCACTATCCATTTTTGCCAACCTCAGTTTATGGAAATAAAAAGGTAGTGGGTTATGATGATGTAATGCGAAGTATTTCTGTGGAAAGTATTGTTTCTAAATTAAAACAGTAAATTCATAAAGGCAACATTTACAAATAAATTTTGTTGTCTTTACAAATTTCTTGAATATACGATTTTAAGTTACCTATAGTTTCTTGGTAATTAGGTGCTTCATAACCAAAGCGTTCATGTTCAGTTTGTTCTTTTTCAAGAGCATTACAACCTTTCAAGACTTCTTTTATCATGTCTAATAAAATGAGTTCTTTGTTTTTGTCTTTTTCAAATTTAAAATCCACAATTTCATCTTCCAAACTTTCGCAATAATCCAAAAGCTCTTGAACTTCTGGTTCTTTCAAAAGTTCAAGAGCATTTTTAAATATATCGCGTTTATTTTTCATTTTCAAAAATCAAAATCAATGGTTGGAATTTGGAATTTACTTTCGAATTTAAAAAGATTACACATCATCAAAATCAATCTCAATTTCAGATGAGGTTGGATGTGCCTGACAGGTCAATATGAGTCCTTCAGACAATTCTTTATCTGTTAAAATAGAATTTTTCTTCATTTCAGCAGTGCCTTTTGTTATTCGCGCCAAGCAACTACTACAAACTCCGCCTTGGCAAGAGTAAGGTGCATCAATTCCTTTTTTTAACGAAGCATCAAGAATAGTGTCTTTTTGATTCATTTCAAATTGAGTGGTATCACCATCAACAATTACACTTATTTTGGTTGAACCATTGTGAGTTCCCGCTTCTTTATTTTCAATTGTTGAGCTCGTAAACAACTCAAATTTTATTTGTTCATCAGCAACTCCACTATCTTTCAAGCGGCTAGAAACCAATTGAATCATTTCTTCAGGACCGCACAAATAGAAGGTTTCAAAAACTTTTCCTTTGTGTTTTTCGTTTAAAATTATATCTACTGTAGAAGTATTAATTCTTCCGGAAAGACTGTTCCCGTTGGTATTTTGACTAAAAACATATTGTACAAAAAACCGCCCGTTGTATTGTTGTTCAAATTCTTGAAGTTGGCTATAGAAAATGGCATCTTCTTTAGATTTGTTCCCGTAAACTAAAACAAATGTACTGGCAGGTTCTTTTTCTAAAACAGATTTAAGGATAGAAAAAACCGGCGTTATACCACTTCCCGCAGCAAAAGCGGCATAATTTTTCTCATTATTTGAATTAGGATCAAAAACGAAATTTCCTTCAGGTTGTCCTACTTCTAATACATCACCAACTTTTAAGTTTTTGTTTGCAAACGAAGAAAAAATTCCGTTTGGCACTTCTTTAATAGCCACTCTTAATTCTCCACTAGATGGAGAAGAACAAATGGAATAAGCACGTCTAATTTCGTTGCCGTCTAAAGTAAGTTTTAATGTAATATACTGTCCAGCAATAAATTGATAGTTAGTTTTTAATTCATCAGGAACAGAAAACGACACAGAAATTGCATTTGGAGTTTCTCTCGTAATGTCGTTTATTTTTAATTTATAAAAGGAAGCCATTGAAATAATTTTTTGCAAAGATAGCAAAGAATATTATTTTACTTCAGCGTTTTAGAATACTTTATGAGCTCTTATTTTTATTATAAAACTATTGTATAAAAAGGCGTTTATAAAAAATCAACACAAACGTTATTTAGTTTCTTGTCCGGCTTTTATTGCAAAAACATATTTAGACACAGCATCTTTCTCAGATTCTGTTAGTTTAGCTAAATTTGACATTTCGTCAATGATGTTTGCCCATTTTTCTTCACTTCTTTTGTAAATATTTTTTGGCTCATGACAATTGATACAAGCTCCTTGGCTAAAAATCATATAACCTTTTTTCAATTGATCCATTGATACAAATATATACCTCTGTTGTACTGCTATATATTCTTTTTCTGTAGGTTCATGCACACCGTTATCTGGTTTTTCAACAGATGTAGTTTGCACCGGAATAGATGTTTCAGGTAGAGTAGGAGTTGGTAGCGTTGGTATAGGTGGCGGTGTTGGTTCATTCGAAACAGTGCTTTTTGATGAACTACATGCTAAAGCCAAACCAAGCATCCCCGAAAGGGTTATAATTTTTAATGTTTTCATATTAATTTGTTTGAGTAATAAGCTCTAGGCAATAAGCCGAAGACAGTTGAAACTGTTTTTTGCTCATTGCCTAAAGCAATATTCTATTTTACCAGATTTTTACTCGTTTTTCTGGAGTTACATACATTCCGTCTCCTTCTTTTATGTCAAATGCTTTATAAAAGGTATCTAAATTTAACAAAGGCACATAAGCACGGTACATTCCTGGCGAATGTGGGTCTGTTTTCACTTGATTTTTAAGTGCTTCATCACGCATTTTACTTCTCCAGATGGTTGCCCAAGAAATAAACAAACGTTGCTCTGGTGAATATCCATCAATCAAACCTGGGTTACCGTTTTCTTTTAGGTACAATTGCAATCCATCATAAGCCGCATTGATTCCGCCAAGGTCACCAATGTTTTCACCTAATGTAAATTTACCATCTACATGAATTCCAGGTAATGGCTCTAATGCCGAATATTGATCTGCCAAAGCACCTCCTAAATCAGTAAATTTTTTCAAATCATCAGCAGTCCACCAATCAACTAAATTTCCATCAGCATTGTATGTGGCACCTTGATCATCAAAACCATGCGAAATTTCATGCCCAATAACCGCTCCAATTCCTCCATAATTTACAGCTTCATCAGCTTTGTAATCATAAAATGGTGGTTGCAATATGGCCGCAGGAAACACTATTTCATTATAAGACGGATTGTAATAAGCATTTACCGTTTGTGGTGACATACCCCATTCTGTTTTGTCAACAGGCTTGTTCAATTTGTCCAAATCTTTTTTCCAACCCCACGCAGAAACTGCTTTCATGTTGTCAAAATACGTTCCTCCTTCTTCAGGACTTTTGATTGATAAGGCAGAATAATCTTCCCATTTGTCTGGATAACCAATTTTAATGGTTATTTTATTTAATTTTTCAATAGCTTTCTTTTTGGTATCTGCACTCATCCAATCCAGTTGGTTGATTCTAATTTCATAAGCACGAATAACATTTTTAATCATGTTATTTGCTTTCTGTTTTGCTTCAGCAGGAAATAATTTTTCTACATACAATTTCCCTAATGCCTCTCCAACGGTTCCATTAACTGTTTGCAATGCTTTTTCATTTCTTGGACGTTGTTTTATAGCACCCGTTAAGGTTTTGCCATAAAATTCCCAATTGGCTGTTTCAATATCTGTTGATAATTGACCAGATGCACCTCGCAACAACATCCATCTCATATACGCTTTCCAATCTTCTACACTAAAAGTTGTTAAAGTAGATTGCAACGATGCAATATATCTAGGCTGTGTTACAATAATGGTATCCAAATTTTTAAATCCTACTTCTTTAATGTAAGAATCCCAATTGAAAAGGGGCAACATTTTTTGCAAATCGGCAATAGCTGTTGGGTTGTATTGTTTTTTACTATCTCTACGTTCCACACGGTCCAATCTTGGCTTAGACATCGCAATTTCCAAAGCTAAAATTCGATCCGCATTAGTTTTAGCTTGCTCTGGACTATCGCCCAAAAACTGTAACATTCTTGCCACATGCAGCGCATATTTTTCACGCTTTTCTTTTGAATCTTTATCTTCAGAAACATAATAATCTCTGTCTGGCAACCCTAAAGAACCTGGGCCAAGACTCACCACATTTCTTGTGCTGTTTTTATCATCAGCTCCAACGCCAACACCAAAAAAACCAACGCTTCCGCCAGTTGCTTCAGTTGCTGCCATTAATTTTTGTAAATCAGAAATGTTTTTAACCGCATTTATTTTATCCAAATAAGGTTTCAATGGGGCGATTCCTTTTTTGTTTCGTGCCACCGTATCCATCACCGATTTGTAAACACTAATCGCTTTCCCTTGGTCGGTATTTGATTTGTATTTTGGGTTTTTGGTTGCATCGTTCAAGATGGTCAAAGCATCTTTATCTGTATTTTGACGCAACTCATCAAAACTTCCCCAACGGGTTTTGTCAGCAGGAATAGGCGTGTTTTTCACCCATGTTCCATTCACAAAATTGAAAAAATCATCATTCGGACGAACCGATCTGTCCATCAAATCCAGATTTATTCCGTTGTTTTTCTTTTGTGCTTCCATTTGGTTCAGCGAAAGCAACCCAAGGGTCAATAAACCCAATTTAAACTTCGTTTTTGTTTTCATTATTATAGTTAGTTTTAGGTTTGGTGAGATTAAAAAAAACCTCTTATTTTTTTCAAATATAATAATTTTTTTAAAGCCAATCCAGCTTTTCATTACAAGCTTGTTCCATAAAAGTGTTTTTTCTTTTGCCCGCAACGAGCTTCCGTTGGTCGCTGTTGCAGGCAAAGAAAAAATCACTTTTATGTTCACAAGTCTTTCCATTTCAATCTGGGCTAAAAAAACAGTTTTCATAAGCCGTCTTTCATTAAATTTGTATCTTTGCATCCAAACAAAAAAACATGATCCATTTCATCAATAAATACAGAATCTTTATCGGTTTCTTCCTCATTTTTTCTACCATAACATTAACCGCTTTTTATTTTGTTCTAAAACCAAAAAAAACACTTCCAGTTTACAATCCGTCAGATGTAAACCCCGAATTGGTAGATACTACCATTCAACACATTAGCACCGACCATACCATTGACAACTTTTCTTTTACCAATCAAAACGGTAAAATAATTACTCAAAAAGACTATGAAGGAAAAATTTATGTAGCCGATTTTTTCTTTACAACCTGCAAAACCATCTGCCCCATAATGACCAACAACATGGCTTGGTTGCAAGAACAACTAAAAAACAATCCAAATGTTCTTTTGCTTTCGCACTCAGTTACACCCGAAATTGACAGCGTATCTGTACTAAAGGAATATGCAAAATCAAAAGGGGTTATGGATGCAAAATGGAACCTTGTAACAGGCAATAAAAAAGATATTTACTACATCGCAAGAAAGTCCTATCTAGTTGTAAAGACAGGCAAACCAGAAGAATTGTATGATATGGTGCATACCGAAAACTTTGTGCTTATTGACGCTAAAAAAAGGGTGCGAGGATTTTATGACGGCACCAATCTAGACGGTCCAACCGAACCCGGCATTAAAAATGTCAAACAATTATTAGAAGATATTAATTGGTTAAGCCAACAAAAAGAAAACTAATTCTACCATCGAAACGCTAAAATTGTTATTTAACATTTTATATAAATTTTCTTTGCGTACTTTTGTATTTTAATTCAATCTAAATAAACACTTGAAAACAACACTTTCTCAATTAAAAATAGGACAAATCGGAATTATTTTTGATGTAAACATCGAAGAAATTCCTTTGAAACTAATTGAAATGGGTTGCTTACCAGGCAATTTTGTTGAGTTAATTCAAATCGCTCCTTTTGGAGATCCATTATATTTTAACATCAACGACTCACATGTTGCAATTCGTTTGGAAACGGCAAAAGAAATAGAAGTTACTTTAGAAAAAAACTAATTCATGGTACAATCATCTATCAAAGTAGCGCTCATTGGCAACCCAAATACAGGGAAAACGTCTGTTTTTAACCAACTCACAGGGCTTCATCAACAAGTAGGAAATTATCCTGGAATTACCGTCGAAAAAAAAATAGGTACGTGTAAATTATCCGAAAACAGAAAAGCTACTATTCTTGATTTACCCGGAACATACAGTCTCAACGCCAGTTCTATTGACGAAAATGTAGTTATTGAATTGTTGATGAACAAAAAAGACGAGAATTTTCCAGATGTGGTTGTGGTGGTTACTGAAGTTGAAAATTTAAAACGAAATTTACTTCTTTTCACACAAATAAAAGATTTAGAAATTCCAACCATTTTAGTCATAAATATGTGCGACAGAATGGCCCTCAAAGGAATAGAACTTGATGTGCCTCAACTAGAAAAAGAGTTGAAAACCAAAATTGCTTTGGTCAGTTCTAGAAAAAATATTGGCATCGAAAAAATTAAAAATTTAATTGCCGATTACGAATCTTTATCCAAAGAACCTTGCTTAAATGCTTCTATCATAGACGAAGAATATTTTAATAAATTGCGTCGAGCGTTCCCGAATCAGTTGCTTTACAAATTGTGGTTGGTAATTACACAAGACGTGAATTTTTTAAATTTAGAACGAAAAGAAATACAAAATACATTTACAAAATCGCACGCCGATTTAAAACGACTCCAACAAAAAGAAACCATAAAAAGGTATCAATTTATAAATGATACTTTAAAAATGGGTCAAAAAATTGACATTTCAAAAAACAACACCGTTAGAGCAAAACTAGACCGAATATTGACTCACAAAGTTTTTGGTTACTTGATTTTCTTCGTTTTGTTATTCATCATTTTTCAATCCATTTTTGATTGGTCGAGTATCCCAATGGATTTAATTGATAGTTCATTTGCCAATTTAGCTTCTTATGCAAAAATGAATCTTCCTCCAGGTGAATTCACCAATTTAATAAGCGAGGGCATCATTCCGGGCATTGGAGGCATCTTGATTTTTATACCACAAATAGCCTTTTTATTCTTATTCATTTCTGTGTTGGAAGAAAGTGGTTATATGAGTCGAGTGGTTTTTTTAATGGACAAAATAATGCGCCGTTACGGACTTTCAGGCAAGAGTGTGGTGCCGCTCATTTCAGGTACAGCCTGCGCCATTCCTGCCATTATGAGCACCCGAAATATCGAAAACTGGAAAGAACGATTGATAACCATTTTAGTGACTCCTTTTATAACGTGTTCGGCAAGACTACCTGTTTATGCTATTTTAATTTCCTTAATCATCCCAGAAAAAAGAGTCCTCGGATTTATTAGTTTACAAGGGTTAACACTCATGTTGCTGTATCTTTTAGGCTTTGGAGCCGCTCTGTTTTCAGCATTTGTATTAAATAAAATTTTACAATTAAAAACAAAATCATACTTTGTTGTTGAAATGCCAAGCTATAAAATTCCATTGTTTAAAAATGTGGGAATTAATGTACTTGAAAAAACAAAAGAGTTTGTATTTGGAGCCGGAAAAATAATTTTAGCTCTTTCAGTTATATTATGGTTTTTAGGATCACACGGGCCAGATGACGAATTTGGAAAAGCAGCCCAAATCGTTAAAAACCAACTAGACGCAAGCAATCAAAAATACAGCCCAAAACTTCTTAAAGATCAAATCCGATCTTTTAAGTTGGAAAAATCGTATATTGGAATAATTGGTAAATCGATTGAACCCGTTATAAAACCATTGGGCTACGATTGGAAAATTGGTATTGCCGTTGTCAGTTCTTTTGCTGCTCGAGAAGTCTTTGTAGGAACCTTGGCAACCATTTATAGTGTAGGGAGTCATAGTAAAGAAAAAACCACCATAAAAAATAGAATGCAAGCAGAAATCAAACCTGACGGAACTAAAGTTTTTAACTTTGCCACAGGAATTTCATTGCTTCTTTTTCATGCTTTTGCCATGCAATGCATTAGTACGTTAGCCGTTGTAAAAAAAGAAACAAACTCCTGGAAATGGCCGTTAATTCAGTTGTTTTTTATGAGTGGATTTGCTTACTTAACCGCACTTGCTGCCTATCAATTCTTAAAATAATGGTACAAACTATTTTAACCTATATCGCATTGGCCATAGCT
>CAMAWT010000027.1 GCA_945862065.1 Flavobacterium psychrophilum
AAAGTCTTAAAGTCGAAAGTCATAAAGTCGAAAGTCATAAAGTCGAAAGTCATAAAGTCGAAAGTCATAAAGTCGAAAGTCATAAAGTCGAAAGTCATAAAGTCGAAAGTCATAAAGTCGAAAGTCATAAAGTCATAAAGTACCCACCGAAAACGAAAAAAACTTTTAGAGTTTAGTGATGCTTTATATTATAACCAACGGATTAAAATCCGTTGTTACAAAATGAATCGTCCCTACGGGACTTTCACATAAAGTGAAAGAGCCATAGGCTCGGCACATTTTGTAAGGCTTGACTTTAGTCCAGTCGATTATGTCTCGCCAAAAAAAACCTCCTCTTTTAATAAGCATATTATTTGAAAAAAGCTCAAAGTCGGGAGACTTTGCGTAGCTGGGGTATTTACAATACATGCCTACACAGAGAATAAAATAAAAAAACCCTGTTAGATTTCAATTGCAAACAGGTTTTTTTGTTTTCGGGAGTTACTTTACGACTTTATGACTTTCGACTTTCGACTAATTTTCAACTGAAAAACTACATGTCTAATTTAGCCCCGATTGAGCCGATTCCAGCTCTCCAAAGTCTTCCCTATGAAATGCTCCGCAAATGTCTCCTGACTTTGCGGAATGTTTCTAAGAGAGTTTGGTTTTAAAGATGTTTTTCAATTGTACGTTTTTACAATAAGTCAATTGAAAAACTATTTATCATGTATAGCCCCGATTGAGCCGATATCCTTGCGAAGTCCCGTAGGGCAAGCAAGATAAAGGCGAAAGCGGGACAAGATGCCTTTTAAAATGGGATTGTGTGCTTCCTAAAAAAAATACATTTATTTTTTAGCTCAAATGTTACTTTTCACTGCTGACCGAAGTGAACTAAATATAATTTTGTAGAGTGAAAAAAGTAAGCAAATTAAGGTGAAATAGTAAATTATCAAATTCGATTGAATAATTTTATTTACAAGGAGTGCAATACCTACAATAAATAACACGGTACATATTAGGTTGTGTTTCTTGGAAGTTATCCATGACCAAAGAGGGTATTTTTGACTGATGATGATTCCAGAAATGCCGCAAATGGCACCAATCAAACCTCCAATAATTACATCAAACGGGTAGTGAGCGCCAGTGCCTACACGTGTGAATACCAAAAGTAATCCAATGTAAATCATAAAAAAAGACCAGGCTATTTTGTACTTTTTATTTTTGGGCATGAAAGAAAAAAACAGCACCGTAAGCATTGTGAAAATGGTAATGGAATGTCCGGAAGGCAAGCTGTTATGGCCTGTTAGTTTTTCTCCGATGATGGTAAATGTTGATGGATCTAATATTGCTGCAGGTCTTGGTACTTCGAATAGTTTTTTTAAAACATTTGTAAACAAAGCAGAAATAATGGATGCTGAAAGTAAGGCTTCCCATACTTTTGGTGCATAAATCACAAGAAAACTAACTACAGATAAAAAAATAAATGCATCGCCTAGTTGGGTAAGGTTGAACATTAGATGCGGAAATACCGATAATTTTGAATTGATATAATAGAAATAATCCTTTTGAACGTCAATATATTTAATCACTGACAATGCGTTTTTAGTATAAAGAAAAAAGGCAATAGCACTTAAAATAAAAAGCGGAACAAAAAACAAAGAAGGTTTTATTCTAGAATAATTTTCAATAACTTTAGATTTTAAGCTTTCTTTTATTTCTAAATCTACTTTCATTTTAAAATTTTTTACAATGTTTGTATGTTTAATTATAATTACAATAAGAATTTTACGCTTTAGCTTTGATGATAAATTTTATCATACAACTCTTTATATTTTTCTTGTACAATTTTACGTTTCAATTTTAGAGTAGGAGTGAGCTCGCCTCCGTCAATACTCCAAATAGTAGGCGTGATTTCAAATTTTTTGATTTTTTCCCAGTTACCAAATTTTGCATTTAGTTCGTCAACTTCTGCTTGTATTCTATTGATAACATTTTGGTTTGAAGCGATTTCTTCATAAGAATTTCCAATATCAAGTTGATGCAATTTTGCCCAATCTTTTAAAAACTCAAAACTTGGCTGAATAAAGGCAGCTGGCATTTTTTCTCCCGCTCCAATGACCATAATTTGTTCAATGAAACGAGATTGTTTCATCGTATTTTCTATGAGTTGTGGAGCAATATATTTTCCGCCAGAAGTTTTGAACATTTCTTTTTTGCGATCGGTAATCTTTAAAAATCCGTCTTTGTCAATTTCACCAATATCACCGGTATGAAAGTAACCGTTTTGGATTACTTCATTGGTAAGTTTAGTATCTTTGTAATACCCCATCATAACGTTGGGTCCTTTGCACAGAATTTCGCCATCTTCCGCAATTTTCACTTCCACATTTTCAATGACGCGACCTACAGTTCCTATTCTAAATCCGCCATTGTTGATATCATTTACAGAAATAACAGGCGATGTTTCTGTAAGACCATAACCTTCCATGACTGGCATTTCTGCAGCAGCAAAAACTCTGGCAAGTCTTGGCTGAAGTGCTGCACTACCAGAAACCATTACATTTAAATTACCACCTAATCCTTCTTTCCATTTGCTGAAAATAAGTTTTCTAGCAATTTTAAGTTGGGTTTCATACCACCAACCGTTGGCACCGTATGGTTCATATTGTAAGCCTAATTCTATAGCCCAAAAGAATAATTTTTTCTTGATTCCAGTTAAATCTAATCCTTTAGCATAAATTTTGTCATATACTTTTTCAAGAAGTCTTGGCACAACAGAAAAGACTGTTGGTTTTACTTCTTTAATGTTGTCGGCTACTTTCTCAATTGACTCAGCAAAATAGATTGAAACAGAGTAATATTGATAGATGTAGAGAATTACCCGTTCAAAAATATGACAAATTGGTAAAAAACTTAGCGCCACACTGGTACCTTCGTTAAACGGAATTCTAGGAGAACTATCCAATACATTGGAAACAATATTATGATGTGATAACATAACCCCTTTTGGTTTTCCTGTAGTTCCAGAGGTATAAATGATGGTTGCTAAATCTTCTGGAAGCACATTCTTTTTGCGTTCTTCAACTTCATTTTGATTATCTAGATTTTCTCCAAGATGAAGTAATTCTTTCCAGTTTTTGCATCCTTCAATCTCATCAAAGGAGTAAACTTCTATTAAAGAGGTTGTGTTTTTTTTAATTGCAAGAAGTTTACGTAACACTTCTTTATCAGAAACAAAACAGTATTTTGCTTCACAGTGGTTTAAAATATATTCGTAATCATCTTCTGAAATAGTAGGATAAATAGGCACATTTTGGGATCCAATTTGAAGAACCCCTGTGTCCATTACATTCCATTCCGTTCTATTTGTAGATGAAATGACTGCAATTTTATCATCTTTTTGAATACCAAGACTTATTAATGCTCTAGAGATAGCATTTGCTTTTTTAATATATTCACTTGTTGAGGTTGCTTCCCACTCTCCATTATATTTTGTTACAAATGCCTTTGGCAAGTCGTTTTTTTCTAATTGATAATATGCAAAATCAAAAAGGCGGGTTATCTGATCCATTTACTATAAATTTTTGATGCAAATTAATCAATAAATTATTGATTTACAATATTTTTAATTTAATATTAATTCATTGTATATTTAAGGTGTCGATATAGTTATTTGGTAATAGAAATAATTTAATAAATCAACTTAAACATGCGTTAAAAAAAGTTACTCAATTAAAATAAACCTAGTTTTTTATAAACTCGAAATTATTTTCTGTTTTCAATCCATTTTCTAGCATTAACAAAAGCTTCTTCCCAAGGGGAAACCTCGTCGTTTCTATCTTCAGGATAATTTGCCCAATTCCATGGAAAGGTTGAACGCTCTATGTGTGGCATCATTACTAAATGTCTTCCAGTACTATCACACATCATTGCCGTATTGTAATCCGATCCGTTTGGATTGGCAGGATACCCTTCGTAACCATATTTTGCAACAATATTATATTGATTTTCAGGCATTGGCAAATTGAATTTTCCTTCACCGTGAGAAACCCAAACCCCTAAAGTGCTTCCTGCTAAACTAGACAACATCACCGAATTATTTTCTTGAACTTTTACAGATGTAAAGATACTTTCGTGTTTTTGGCTGTTGTTATGATGCATTTTTCCATGTACTTCATGTTCCGGATTGATCAATTCCAATTCCATCATCAATTGGCATCCATTGCAAATTCCAACAGAAAGAGTGTCTTCTCTTTTAAAGAAGTTTTTTAAAGCGGTGTTTGCTTTTTCGTTGTATAAAAAAGCACCTGCCCAACCTTTTGCCGAACCTAAAACATCCGAATTTGAAAATCCACCAACAGCTCCAATAAACTGAATGTCTTCCAAGGTTTCACGTCCCGAAATTAAATCGGTCATGTGAACGTCTTTTACATCAAATCCTGCTAAGAACATCGCATTTGCCATTTCACGTTCGGAATTACTTCCTTTTTCACGAATGATTGCTGCTTTTATTCTTGTGCCTGCTGGAATTACAGGTAATTTACCATCAAATTGAGATGGAAAACTAAATTGTAAAGGTTGTTTGTCCAAATTTTCAAAACGTTCTTTCGCTTTACCGTTTTTGGTTTGTTTTTGATCTAATAAATAAGAAGTTTCAAACCAAGTTTTTCTGGTTTCTGTTATTGAGAAATTAAATAAATCATTACAATTAGATATTGAAACGATATCGCCTTCAATAACATTTCCGATTTTGAAAATGGTTATGTTGTTTGCTTTGAAAGTAGCTTCAACATCAGCATTTGCTTGGAAAACCACTCCGATATTTTCATTGAATAAAGTTTTAACTGAATCGGTTTCACCTAAAACTGTTAGATCATATGTAGCACCTAATCCTACTGTTCCGTATGAAAATTCTAATAAAGTCGTAATCAAACCACCACTTCCAATGTCGTGGCCAGCTGAAATTTTTCTTTCTTTAATTAAATCTTGTAAGGTATTAAAAGCAATTTTGAAAAACGCAGCGTCTTTAATAGTTGGTGTTTCAGTGCCAATTTTATTTTGCGTTTGATAAAAGGAAGAACCGCCTAATTTAAATCTATCTTGTGATAAATTGATGTAGTAAATATTTCCACCATCCTTTTGTAAAACTGGCTCCACTACTTTAGTAATATTCGAACAATTTCCTGCAGCCGAAATAATCACCGTTCCTGGTGCAATTACTTCGTCATTTGGATATTTTTGTTTCATAGAAAGTGAATCTTTTCCTGTTGGAATGTTAATTCCCAATTCAATTGCAAAATCCGAACATCCTTTAACCGCTTCATACAAACGCGCGTCTTCGCCTTCATTTTTACAAGCCCACATCCAATTTGCCGACAAAGAAACCGATGCCAAACCGTCTTTTAATGGTGCCCAAACTAAATTAGAAAGCGATTCTGCAATAGCATTTCTACTTCCTGCTACCGGATCAATTAAAGCTGAAATAGGAGCGTGCCCAATAGAAGTGGCAATTCCTTCTTTTCCTTTATAATCTAAAGCCATTACACCTACATTATTTAAAGGCAATTGTAACGGACCTGCACATTGTTGTTTGGCTACTTTTCCACCTACACAACGGTCTACTTTATTGGTTAACCAATCTTTACAAGCCACAGCTTCTAAGCGCAAAACTTGGTTTAAATACGTAGGAATTTCACTTGCATTATATTCCGAATTACTATAATTTCTAGTAATTGTTTTGTCTGTCATGATGGTTTTTGGCGAACTTCCAAAGAAATCTTCCAAAGCATAATCCATAGGTTTCAATCCAGTAGATTTTGATTCAAAAGTAAAACGATGGTCGTTGGTTACATCACCCACTTCATACATTGGCGAGCGCTCTCTGTCGGCAATGCGTTGTAACGTTTCGATGTCTTTCTGACCAATAACCAATCCCATACGTTCTTGCGATTCGTTTCCGATGATTTCTTTCGCAGAAAGGGTAGGGTCGCCAACTGGTAATTTATCTAAATCGATTAAACCTCCTGTTTCTTCGACCAATTCAGATAAACAATTTAAATGTCCACCGGCACCGTGGTCGTGAATAGAAACAATCGGGTTATTATCGCTTTCCACCAATCCACGAATGGCATTGGCAGCACGTTTTTGCATTTCCGGATTGGAACGCTGGATAGCATTTAATTCAATTCCTGAACCAAAAGCACCTGTGTCTGCTGAAGAAACGGCTGCACCACCCATTCCAATTCTATAATTTTCTCCACCCAGAATGACAATTTTATCACCTGCAGTTGGTTTCTTTTTTATCGCTTGGTCTAATTTTCCATACCCAATTCCACCCGCTTGCATAATTACTTTATCGTAACCTAATTTGCGCGCTGCTTCCTCGTGTTCAAAAGTTAAAATAGATCCAGTAATTAACGGTTGTCCAAATTTATTTCCGAAATCGGAGGCGCCGTTTGAGGCTTTTATTAAAATATCCATTGGCGTTTGGTACAACCAAGGGCGTGCTGCCATATCGTTTTCCCAAGGACGATTTTCTTCTAATCTTGAATACGATGTCATGTAAACAGCTGTTCCTGCTAAAGGTAACGACCCTTGTCCGCCTGCTAAACGGTCACGAATTTCTCCTCCCGAACCTGTTGCTGCGCCATTAAAAGGCTCAACAGTTGTAGGGAAATTATGGGTTTCTGCTTTTAATGAAAGTACCGAATCAAATTCTTTTTCTTCGTAAAAGTCGGGTTTATCAGCACTTTTTGGTGCAAATTGTGTTACTCTTGGACCTTTAACAAATGCTACATTGTCTTTATATGCTGAAACAATATCATTCGGATTTTCTTGAGACGTTTTCTTAATTAATTTGAATAAAGAAGTTTCTTTTTCTTCATCATCAATTACGAAAGTTCCGTTGAAAATTTTATGACGGCAATGTTCTGAATTGGCTTGTGAAAAAGCAAAAATTTCAGAATCTGTTAATTTCCGACCTATTTTAGTTGATAGATTGTCTAAATATTCCACTTCATCTTGACTTAAAGCCAAACCTTCTGTTTTGTTATAAGCATCAATATTTTCAATCTCCAAAATAGGTTCTGGTGTCACGTTAATAGTGAAAATATCTTGGTGCAATTCGGTATATTTTTGAGAAAGCATCGGGTCGAAATCGGTAAAATCTTCCGTAGCTGGATGAAATTCCTCAATTCGAATGATTCCAGAAATTCCCATATTTTGAGTAATTTCAACGGCATTGGTACTCCAAGGTGTAATCATTGTGGCACGCGGACCAACAAAAAAATCCGCTAACACGGATTTTTCTATTTTATGTGCATTGGCAAAAAGCCAGTTAAGTTTAGAGATATCTTCAGCCGAAATTTCTCCCGAAGCCACATTGATGCTTGTTTGAACGGCAAAAACTATTTTACTTTGGTTTTCAAAGAAATGAATCATTGGTGTTGTAGTTGTAAGTTGTGATTGCAAATTTAGGTTAAATATTAACAATCAACAAAAACAATTATTCCTACTTTTCAACAATTAATTGGGAAAAATAATGTGTTGATAGGCGCCCAAATCAATTCCTGGTGAAAGTCTTGCTGTGCCTATTAAATCCTTTGTGACTGTTGTGGTAATTCCGAAACCTTTTGCATTGGAATTGTTTCCAATATTAAGCTTGTTTGATTCAACGTTTAAAAAGTTAGGATTACCATTTTTGATGATGTTGGTGGCATCGTTTAAAAAATTATAATCGGCATTGGTTGACAACGAGTTGTTGGTATTGTTGCATTTTATTTGACAACGCGTAAAAATAGGTGCAGTCCACAAGGCAGTATTCGTGGCTTTTGAAATAGCCAATTCGTTTTGATTGGTGCCAAAAATAATGCAATTTGTAAAATTGGCTTTTACTAAATTAACAGGGATTTGAATATTATTTAAATCAGTGTAATAATTATTGATTACAACAGCCACTTGTTTTGAGCTTGGCCAATTGTTATTGAAGGTGCAATGCGTAAACTCATACGACCCACCAATAGTACAAGCCACCGCAGCTTGACCGCCAAAATTGACAACAATATTTTCTCCTTTTATGGTCGCCGTTTTGGCATAAATACCGAAGTTTGAAGAATTGTAAATTTGGGTATTTTTTATGGAAATGACTTGACTCGGATTGTTGTTTTCAATTAATAAACCTATAACTGCATTTTTAATGGTTAAATGATTGATTTCGTGGTTTTTACTTCCGCTAGTAAGCCAAATTGTACCCCATTGCCCGGGAGTGTCAGAAAAACCGGGTTCAAGGCGATCACCCTCAAAAATGACTTCTTTTTCTAAGGCGTTTGTGGTAGAGGCTTCTCCAAGAACTTTTAGTGTGGCATTATTTCCTACAATAAGTCCGGACGCGTCATGAAAATGAATGCGAGCTCCTTTATTTACAAGGAGTGTTTCTCCATTTGGCACGGCAGCATAACCATAAATAACATACGGTTTGGTGTTATTCCAAATATATTCATCACCGTTGGTTGGGTCGTTATGATCCAAATAAAAGCCATAAACTTCTTCTTCGCCTATAGGTAGCGTTTCGGTGGTGCCATCACTGAATTTTTTGGGATATAAAAAGTACGCATCCTGAATCAATGTAACCAAATCAACATCCTGAGGTGCCCCATTTAAATTATAAAAATCTATTTTGTCTGTGTATAGAAAATCCGTTGGATTAGCACTCGCCACATCACTCGTCACTTCAATGAAGATGAACAAACTATCTTTTGCTAAAAGCTCCACATTGCTAAAAATTTTGCCTTGTGCACCTGTGTCACCCGTTATGCCATCTACCATTAAACGGTATTTGGACGCGACTCCTTTTCGCAATTGAATTTTTGGAATTACAATGTCATTTGAACTTCTATTGTACACTTTTAGTCGGTAGGTGCTCGAACCGATATTGCTAAAAACAGTATCTAAATATACGGTGTCTTTAGAAAATTCCAATCCGCCCGTATTTGGTTCAAACTCGAAATTTTTTCGGCAAGAAGTTACCGAAATGGATAGTGCAACTAAAAATAAAAAGAGTAATTTTTGCATGAAATGAATCTATTTTTTGTAAAAATAAACAATAATTTAAAATATTATAAAATTAAAATCTAATTCTAAACGAAAGTTTTTGTTTTGTATTGTAATTAAACGCGGATTTCATCGGTATCACTTATTTATTTGGTAAGATTTGAAATAAGTAATTTTTCAATTTTACGCGGGTTTGTGTGAGGGATAGAAACCTTTTGTGTAGCGTCAGCGGAGCAAAAGATATAGCCGAAAGCCCGACGGAATATATACAAGCCCTGAGCGGCACGATTGTTTGGGCTTGTTTATTTGCCGGCACACCCTAATTTAAATCGGGATTTGTGTATTAAAATTTATGAAAAACTACTATTTTTACAAAAAAATTGAGTTATGTCATTTGATAAAGAAAAAGTGCTTCAATTGTGCCAAGATTGGTGTAAAAATACCTTGATGGAAACGTTGGAAATTGAATATATTGATGCTGGAGATGGGTTTTTGGTTGCTAAAATGCCTGTAAATTCAAGGGTTCATCAGCCAATGGGATTGTTGCATGGCGGTGCTACGGTTGCGTTGGCAGAAAGTGTGGGAAGTGCGGCATCGATTATGTTTATAAACCCAGAAAAGCAGGAGGTTCGAGGCATTGAAATTTCGGCTAATCATTTGAAAAGCAAGCGTGAAGGAGTTGTTTTTGCTACGGCGAGAATCGTTCATAAAGGTGGAAGCATTCATCTTTGGGAAATTCGGATTGTAGATGAAAAAGACCAATTGATTTCGCTTTGTAAGTTGACTACGATGATTTTACCACGCAAAATTAGATGAGTTCCATTTTAGAAAAAGCCCGGGGGCATTTTAAGGAGAATTTACCTTTTGTAATGTATTGTAAACCAGGTGCTGAGGTAGTAATTGGATTGTTTCAAAAAAATGATTCATTGTATTTGCTTTCGGATGAATACAGTGGTTTTGCTTTTGTTTCGTTTGATAATGAAAAGCGATTCATAATTCCGGATTCATTTTCTGATATTTATTATGAAAAAACTTCTGGAATTGATTTGTATGTATTGATTGAAAATGATTCAAACTATTCTAATTCGGATAAAAATGAATTTGTGGAATTGGTTGAAAAAGCAGTAGTTGAAATTGAAAAAGGGACTTTTGAGAAAGTTGTTTTGTCTAGAAAAGAGGTTGTTGCAAGTTTAAATTTCGAGTTTGATGTTTTGTTTTCAAAGATATTAGTAACTTATCCTAGCGCCTTTAGATATGTTTTGTATCATCCTGAACTTGGTTTTTGGATGGGTGCAACACCAGAAAAGTTAGTTAAAGTTGAAGGAGATTTACTAAGCACGGTTTCGTTGGCCGGAACCCAATTAAATAGGGAGGGTGCTGATATAATTTGGAACGAAAAAGAAAAACAAGAGCAACAAATAGTTACCGATTATATAGTTTCTAATTTGAAACCTTTTTCTGAACAAATTGATGTGGATGAACCCAAAACGGTGAAAGCTGGAAATCTAGTCCACATCAAATCGGATATAAAAGCACAAATTCAGATAGAAAATTTGGACAAAATAATAGAAGCATTGCAACCAACTCCGGCTGTTTGTGGCTTTCCGAAGGAAGCAGCACTTCAATTTATTGTTGAAAATGAAGGATATGATCGTTCGTTTTATGCAGGTTTTTTGGGAGAATGGAAAAAAGATTTTAAGACATTTAAAGAAAATCGATTTGATTTGTATGTAAATTTGAGATGTTTGAGTTATGTAAATCAAGAGTTGCATGTGTATGTAGGATGCGGTATTACCAAGGAAAGCATCCCTGAAAAAGAGTATATTGAAACGGTAAACAAAGCCATGACAATGAAACGAATTGTATAAAAAATAGTTATATGAAATTAGATATATTAGCATTTGGAGCCCATCCAGACGATGTAGAGCTAGGCTGTAGCGGAACTTTGGCGAAAGAAATTTCGTTGGGCAAGAAAGTCGGAATTATTGATTTAACACGAGGCGAATTGGGGACAAGAGGTTCGGTAGAAATTAGAAATTCCGAAGCTGCAAATGCTGCCAACATATTGGGAATTGCGGCAAGAGAAAACTTGGACATGAGAGATGGTTTTTTTCAAAATGATGAAACAAATCAGTTGAAAATCATCAAAATGATTCGAAAATACCAGCCGGAAATCGTAATTTGTAATGCTATTCATGACCGTCACATTGATCACGGAAAAGGAAGTAAATTGGTTTCTGACGCTTGTTTTTTATCAGGATTACGTAGAATTGAAACAGCGATTAATGGTTTGAATCAAAACGCTTGGCGACCAAAAGTAGTTTATCATTACATTCAATGGGAAACCATTTCACCCGATTTTGTGGTAGATATTTCTGGGTTTATGGATAAAAAAGAAGCGTCAATTTTAGCATATAGTTCACAATTTTACGATCCAAATTCCAACGAGCCTGAGTCGCCAATTACCTCAAAAAACTTTTTGGATAGCGTTAAATATCGTGCTCAAGACCTTGGTAGAATAGTGGGTGTTGCATATGCTGAAGGATTTACCGTTGAGAGATATGTGGCTGTCAATAGTTTAGGAGATTTAATGTAAATTTTTCAACATTTCTTTGTAAAAATAAAACTTTTGCAATATATTTGCACTCGTTAAAATGGTGGTTGTAGCTCAGCTGGTTAGAGCGCTGGTTTGTGGTGCCGGAAGTCGCCGGTTCGAACCCGGTCATCCACCCTTAAGTAAAGCCTTGAAGAAATTCAAGGCTTTTTTTGTATACTTATTTTGAAGTTGCCATTCTTTTTAAAATGGCCCATTGTTTCAAAGCAGTTCTAGCTTCTACAGCAGGATAACCAATCATGGTAGTTTTGGCAGGAATATCTGAAACCACTCCTGAACCCGCACCCACAATGGCTCCATCTCCAATAGTAACATGGTCTTTGATAGATGCGCTTCCGCCAATCATTACGCCATTTCCTAGAGTTACAGAACCTGCTAATCCGCTGTTTCCAGCCATAATGCAAAATCGTCCTAATTTACTATTGTGACCTATTTGTACAAGATTGTCAATTTTACATCCGTCACCCACAATAGTTGAGCTAAATTTACCTCTATCAACACACGAATTGGCTCCTATTTCTACATAATTTCCAATAATTACATTTCCAATTTGTGGCACTTTTGCCAAACCTCTTTCTGGACAAGGTCTAAATCCGAAACCATCGGCACCAATAGTTGCATTTGGATGAATAATACAGTTTTTTCCAATATGACAACGCTCTCTTATTACAGCTCCCGACCAAATGGAGGTGTTTTTGCCAATAGTACAGTTGTCTAATATTGTTGCGTTTGGATATAAAATGACGCCATCTCCAATTTGAACATGTTCTCCAACGACAACTCCAGCTCCAATTTTGCAACCAATTCCGATGATAGCTGTAGGATGGATAGATGCGGTTGGATGTATTTCTTGATCAAATTGTGGAAGAGGCGGTGCAAATAATTCCAAAATTTGAGACATAGCCAAATCGGCATTTTTTACTTTTATAAATGCTTTATTATCGCCTGGTAAAATGCTGATATCTTCGTTTACAATGGCAATAGACGCATTAGAATGTTCCCAAAGTTTTTCATATTTTTTATTTCCAATAAATGTTATTTGGCTTGCTGTTGCTAATTCAATTTGTTCTGGAGCATTTATTAAATTAGTGGTATTACCAACGATTTCACCTTTGATAATATCATTTATTTGAATGAGGGTTACTTCTTTCATGGTTACATAGTTGTGGTTAGTTTCTGTAAATTAACGACTAATTTTAAAATAAATTTATAATTGAATCACATATTTTAATAGTGGAACAAAAAAAAGAGCTCAATTTCGAGCTCTTTTTCTTTTATTGTGCGTCTGACTTATCAACGATCAGTTTATCTTTTCTATTTGCAATTTCCCACGCTATTGCAAAGGCAAGTTTAGTTCTTTTTGTTAAAGCATCAAACTCAATTTTTTCTACTTCATCTGTTTCTTTATGATAATCATCATGAACACCATTAAATAGAAATACAGATGGAACGCCATTTTTCGCAAAATTATAATGATCCGAACGATAGTAGTAACGATTTTTGTCTTTTTTATCGTTAAATTTATAATCTAAATTGGTACCAATATATTTTGCATTAACCTCTTCACATACATTATATAAATCAGTTGATAGATAGTTTGAACCGATTACATAAACATAATCATTGCTGTTTGTATGAAATTCATCACGTCTTCCAACCATATCAATATTGACATCAGCTACAGTATTTGCTAATGGAAATAACGGATTCTCTGAGTAATATCTAGATCCATGCAAACCATGTTCTTCACCTGTTACGTGTAAAATTAGAATAGAACGCTTCGGTCCGTTCCCTTCATTTTTTGCTTGTTGAAATGCTTGAGCTATTTCCATTAAAGCTACGGTTCCGGATCCATCATCATCGGCACCATTGAAGATTTTACCGTCTTCAATCCCAATATGATCATAATGAGCAGAAACAACCACAATTTCTTCTGGTTTTTCAGAGCCTTCAATAAATGCCCAAATATTTTCAGAATCAGGCAAGCCTTCATTATATTTTTTATTTAAATAGGCTGCAGGAATCGGTTGAAAATAGTTTTTTGCTCCTTTTGGAAAGCTGATATTATTTTTTTCATAATGATTTATCATGTACTTTCCTGCAAGTTTTTGACCTTTACTTCCAGTATCACGACCTTCCATTTTGTCAGAAGCAATAATTGTTAAATGCTCTGTTAACTCACTTTGTGTAATTGAACTGATGTATTTTGTTACATCTAAAGGTGCAGACGAAACTGTTTTTTTTGTTGTGCCACAACTTATTAGTAGTAAACATAATGAAGTTGTAATGATTATTTTTTTCATATTTTATAGAATGTTGATTTTATGATTTAATTCATATCAATGTCAAATCTATGAAAAAAAGCTAAATAATACATTTGTATTTTAAAATAATTTATTGAAGGGTAATTTAAAATTATTACTTTTGAATTTAAATAAAATAATCAATTATTATGCAATCAAAAGCTATTACGCCATCAGATTATTTGAAAGAATTACCAGAGGATAGACGTGAGATTATTCAAAAAATTCAAAAAGTAATTTTAGATAATATGCCAATGGGTTTTAAAGAAGTCATGCAATATGGAATGCTTTGTTATGTGGTTCCGCATGAAATATATCCAAAAGGGTACCATTGTAAACCAACTGATCCATTACCATTTTTCGCTTTGGCATCACAAAAAAATGCCATAAGTATTTACCACATGGGTTTGTATGCTGATAAAAATACTTACGATTGGTTTGTTTCAGAATATCCAAAACATTGTAAATCAAAACTTGATATGGGTAAAAGTTGTATTCGTTTTAAAAAAATGGACCAGATTCCATTTGAATTAATTGGCGAACTGATGACTAAATTTTCTGCGCAACAATGGATTGATTTGTATGAAAAGCTATACGTGAAGTAATTAATAATGGATAATTGATAATTGACAATTAAAAATTATCCATTATCAATTATCCATTATCCATTAAGTTTAGTCAATTGTTATATAATTTTTTACAACAATTTTCGCTTTCAAATCAAACAATAAATTATACAATCCAAAAAAGGTTCTATTCATATAAATAAAATGTTTAGATCCTCTATTGCCGTTCATTTTTCTTAAGTTGGTATCGTTCGCAAATCGTTCGCCGAGTTGGGCAATTTTATCAAAGAAAGAATGGTCAGAAAAATCAAATGTTTCCGTTTGAAATGGCAGCGTAAATAATGACAATAAATCGTAAAACATCGAAGTAAAGTAATCTACCTCTTGTTGGCTATCGTCTTTTCGTAATATTTCTAATTCGAATAATTTATCACTAAATAACTGCTCATTATCAATAATCTCTTTTTTGATTAATTCAAAATAAGGTACATAAAATTCATTTGGAATTTCTTTCATACAACCAAAATCCAAAGCAACCAATTCATTTTTTTCATTAACTAAAAAATTTCCAGGATGCGGATCGGCATGCACTTTACGTAAAATATGAATTTGATACATATAAAAATCCCAAAGCGCTTGTCCAATTTGATCTCCAATTTCTTTGGTATAGTTGGTTTGTGTAAATTCAGAGAGATGTTTCCCAGTCATCCAATCCATTGTGATGATTCGCTCTGAAGAATACTCTGGATAATAATTTGGAAATACTAAATGATCAATTTTTTGACATGCTAAAACTACTTCTTGACTTTGTTTAAGTTCCAAAATGTAGTTGGTTTCTTCAATTAATTTGTCTTCAACTTCTTTAAAATATTTGTCAGAATCTTTCCCTTGTAGGTTAAACATTCGGATAGCAATGGGTTTTACCAAAGCCAAATCAGATGAAATACTATTGGCAACTCCGGGATATTGGATTTTAACAGCCAATTTTTTTCCGTCTTTTACAGCTATGTGAACCTGTCCAATACTTGCTGCGTTGATAGAATTAGGATTAAATTCATCAAAAATTTCGTAAGGTGTTTTACCTAAATTTGTCTTAAAAGTTTTTAAAACAAGAGGAGCCGAAAGTGGCGGAACAGAAAACTGCGACAATGAAAATTTTTCAACATAAGCCTGTGGTAAAAAGCTTTTGTCCATGCTTAACATTTGAGCCACTTTAAGTGCACTTCCTTTTAGACTTTTCAATCCGTCATAAATGTCCTCAGCGTTGTTTTCGTTCAATTTATCGCGATTAAGAGATGGATTCACCACTTTTTCGCCATAGTATTTTAAATAATTTACACCTACTTTAGCTCCGGTTTGTACTAATTTACTTGCACGTTCTATTTTTGAAGTAGGAATATAATCGATGGTTTTCATTATTTGTTTTGTATTTTTTCTTTGAAAAGAAATTTACCGAAATCTATTAGACTATCTAAAGGTGCGGTATTCATTAATTCGAAGGATGCTTTTACTGATTTTTCGATGAAAATATCTGTTTTTTCAAACGATGCAGATTGATCGTCTATCCAAAATTTTAAAGTAATCATAAATTGTAACCAAGCAGACTCACGCAATACTTTTTCTTGAATTTCTTGAAGTCTTTCTTGATTTGTTCTGAATTCATCAGAAAGAATGGTGCTGATATAATTTTTAAAATGAGTTCGAAATTCCGACAGTTGCATTGCATTTTTCAAAGGGTTTTTAGAATCTTTTAAACTCAAAACCACATAACTCCTGTTTGCTGTAAGCATTTCAAAAAAAGTAAAATAAAAACTCAATAATTTACTTTTCATGTCATAATTTTCATACTCTTGGTCTTTAGACAATAACTCTAAAGTTTTTTCATGAAAAATAGTAAAAACTTCTTTTTCTAAACCTTCTAAAGTCCCAAAAAAGCTGTAGAATTCTGATTCAGATATTTCGTTTTTCTTAGTAAAATGATAAACAGATTTTGGTTTTTCATTATTCTCAAGTGTATCATTCATATACATTGAGACAAGTTTTTCTTTTGTCACTATTTGTTTCTTAGTAGCCATTTTAATTCGTTTTCAAATTAGAGTATAAAGGTACGAGTTTGTTTAATAAAATTATGTTAAAGTTAAACAAAAAAATTAATGTTTTAATAGTTGGATGAAAGCCTGTATTTCATTAATTAAAAACCGCTAAATAATTGATATTTAACGGTTTATTTTTTTAAAAGTGACCACGGTGGGATTTGAACCCACACGCCCTTACGAGCACCACCCCCTCAAGATGGCAAGTCTACCGTTTCTCCACGTGGCCAAAAACAAAAAAGTTAAGCAAGAGCTTAACTTTTTTTGTGACCCGACTGGGGCTCGAACCCAGGACCCCATCATTAAAAGTGATGTGCTCTACCAACTGAGCTATCGAGTCTTTACAATAAAAAATAAAAAAAAGTGACCCGACTGGGGCTCGAACCCAGGACCCCATCATTAAAAGTGATGTGCTCTACCAACTGAGCTATCGAGTCTTTTTTTATTTCTTTAACGCGGGTGCAAATATAAGGCGATTATATTTATATTTCAAAGCTATTTTGTTTTAAATTTGTCTTTTTTTATTAATAACTCTTAATGCCTTAATCTATAAGGTTTTATTTTATGAAGAAACTTGTTTTAATTGGGTATATGGGTTGTGGAAAATCAACAATTTCTGTAGAATTATCAAAAGAACTTCATATTCCTGTCGTTGATTTGGATCAAGTTATTGAAGAAAATCATAAAATGTCTATTCAAAAAATATTTGAAACAAAGGGTGAATTGTATTTTAGGAAAATGGAACATCAGTTATTCTCAGAGTTGATTCAAAACGATGACACATTGATTATTAGTACCGGTGGTGGAACGCCTTGTTATTTCAACAATCATGTATTGCTTCAAAATCAATCTGTTTTTTCTGTTTATTTAAAAGGATCGATCGATACTTTATATAACAGACTTCAGCAAAGTGATTTAAGTAAACGACCTATGTTGTCAAATTTAAACAACACAGAAGCCAAAGAATATATCGCAAAACATCTTTTTGAACGCAGTTATTTTTATCATTTTGCCTCAAAAGTGGTAACAATTGATGATAAATCAGTTGTTCAAATTACAAATGAAATCAAGCAATTATTAGCTTAAAATGGCATGATTGTTATCTTTTTCAAAAAACACACTTACGTGTTCTTGTGAAGATGTTGACAAAGAAATTCCTTTGAAATCAACTTTTACAGGATATTTTTTGTGATTTCTATCAACCAAAACAGCTGTTTTTAATTTGGATGTAGGAACTTCCAAAAAATGCTTAACTCCATAAACTAAAGTGGTTCCAGAGTTTAAAACATCATCAACCAAAACAATCCCTTTATTCTGATAGTCATTTGATGGTATTGAAGTTGAAATACCTTCATTGGGAGCATTTTTATTGATGGTAACTTCACATAAAAGTACATTTAATGTAGATATTTCAGTCAAAACTTGTGCAATTTTTTGTGCAAAAAGATATCCATTAGCGGCTATTCCGGCTATGACAATTTCTTTTTCATCAACGAACGTTTCATAAATCTGATAGGCTATTCGTTTCGTTTTATGCTCTATTTCTTGGTGATTTAGAATAATATTTTGACTCATTTTATTATATTTTTTGTAAAGATAGGAATTATTCGATTTCGACAAATGCAATTCCATCCAAATCTCGTCTGTCTTTTTTGGTAGGTCGTCCTGTTCCTGTTTTTCTATAATGTTCTTTGGATAATTTCAACAATTCAAGGTGTTCAAATGACTCAACGGGTGTTTCATCTTTTCTATAAATATCTACCAATTTGGCTCCAACTCGATTATCTGGAATGTCCAAAACTTGAATAGAATAGGTAATTTGATCTTTTCTAAACGTTACTTTATCGGTAGGAAATACTTCTCTCGACGCTTTAGCAACCGACCCATTAACGGTAATATGGTTTTTCTTGCAAGCTTCGGTTACCATATTTCTCGTTTTGTAGTAACGCACACACCATAAGTATTTATCTACTCTCATAAATTTTTCTAAAATCCAAGTTAAATTCTTTACAAAAATAAATCAATATTGTATCTTGCACACCTAAATTTACCATAATAATGAATAATATTTTTAAAACTTTCATAATTACTTTAATTACAATGACTTTTGCGTCTTGTACAAAAAACGATTCTACTGGGGCTGAAGCTTTAAAAGATTACAACGAGCAGTATGCAAAAGACCTTGATTCAATTGATAAATACATTGATAATCATTACATTACAGTTGATGCTGATTTTAATGTGACCATGACTAAAATACCAACTGGAGGAACGCAACAATCCATTCGTCAGCAAACTCAATACCCGCTTTTGTCAAAAATTGTTCATATTGAAGAACATGATGTTGATTATAAAGTGTATTATATAAAATTTAGAGAAGGTGTAAATAAACGTCCAAGCATGGTAGATTCTATTCATGTTTCATACAGAGGCACAACGTTAACAGATAGTCAGTTTGACTATTCTCCAAACCCTATTTGGTTTCAATTGCAAGATGTTGTAGCAGGTTGGGGTCAAATTATACCTGAATTTAAAACAGGTACTTATGCAACCACTTCTGGACCAAATCCAGTAAATTTTGAGAATTTTGGAGCCGGAGCCATGTTCCTTCCATCAGGTTTAGCATACTATCAAAATTCATCTCCAACAGGAAGTTTTGGTGCTTATTCACCTTTAATATTTACATTTAAATTAACAGAATTGCGATACAAAGACCATGATTTGGATGGTGTGTTGTCAAAAGATGAGTTTATTGATGACCCAGCTAAACCTCATGATGATATATACGATACTGATACAGACGGTGACGGAGTTGCTAATATGTTTGATGTAGATGATGATGGTGATAAAGTAAAAACTAAAAAAGAAATTAATAAAGATGCCAACGGTGCAATTATTTTTGAAGATTGTGATGGTGATGGAATTCCGAACTATTTAGATAAAGACATATGTTTATAAAAAAGTTATTTTAAAAAAATTTAGCCCCAAGAAGTAATACTTTTTGGGGCTTTTTTTTAGCTCTTTTTAGGTTTGCCATTATTAAATTTCACCTTTTCAACGACTTGTATTTTGGTAGATTTGTTATCTTTTGATTTTGAGTTAAAAGGTTTTTTCTGTTTTGGAGCAACTCTAGGTTTTTGTTCTCCTCTATTTTCATCAAATGTTTTATTTAAATCGATAAATGGCTTGATCTCTGTTTTGTTTTTTTTCAAAATTTCCATCGGGTTTTTCGGATTTTCTTTTGTTCCGCGTAGGTAAATTACTAAACCATTTAAAAAATTTCTTAGAATTTGATCGCCACAAAGCATAAAATCGGCATGGTCTTCAGCTCGAAATATATTTCCGATTTCGCCTTTTGAAACTCTAAAATCAACCAATTCACAAATTTCAATAATTTGATCATCACGAAGTTGAAGCGCTACACGTAGTTTTTTAAAAATATCGTTGTTATTCATTTTTGCTGTTTTTGAGTATAAAAAATATTGAATTCAAAGGTACGCTTTTTAACAAATAAAAAGTGTTATTAAAAAAGTTAGTAAATCAATTTATTTTTTTAAGTTTGAAAAAAAAAAGTTCGATGCAAAGTAAAACCGAAAAAATAAGCTTACTAACTGATATGATAGCTTTTGCACTAATTGACGGAAAGCTTCATGATAAAGAATATCAATTTATTGGATTGGTAGCCCAAGAACTTAATTTGGAAAAAGCAGAACTGAATCAATTATTTCATCAAGAGCATCATTCCAAAATCATAAAAAATGAGTTTGAAAGAATACAACACTTTTATAGATTGGCTTTATTGATGTTTTGTGATGGATTGTTGCATGACCGCGAACAAATAAAGATACATGAAATCGGTTTGCAAATGGGCTTGAGTCCGTTTGCTATTAAACGGGTGCTTAAAGCCATGAAAGAATCGCCAACACATATGGTTTCGCCACAATTTTTATTAGAAGTTTTTAATGAGCAGTTGAATTAATTTTAATCCAACATATCCTGAAATTTCTTGATGGCATCTCTGTATTTAGCTGCTTGCATAAAATCGAGGTCTTTAGCTGCCGTTTCCATTAATTTTCGATTTTCTCGAATGCGTTTTTCAATTTCGGGTTTTGATAAATATTCACTTTCAGATTCGGCTGCTTGAAGCTCGGTTGCGCCCAATTCATAATCAACTAATTTATTTTTTGTAAAGGCACTTTCAATTTTTTTGTTCAATGCCTTCGGAACCACATTGTGTTCTGTATTATAGTAGATTTGTTTGGTTCTTCTGTAATTGGTTTCATCTATCGTTTTTTGCATGCTTGCAGTGATTTTATCAGCATACATGATTGCTTTTCCATTCAAATTTCTTGCTGCTCTACCAATAGTTTGTGTCAACGACCTGTGACTTCTCAAAAAACCTTCTTTATCAGCATCCAAAATGGCTACTAATGAAACCTCAGGTAAATCCAATCCTTCTCGTAATAAATTGACACCAATTAAAACATCAAAAATCCCTTTTCTTAAATCTTGCATGATTTCAATACGCTCCAAGGTATCCACTTCTGAATGGATGTAACGGCATCTAATACTAACTTTTGTCAAATATTTCGCCAATTCTTCTGCCATTCTTTTGGTTAAAGTTGTTACTAAAACGCGTTCATCTATTTCAGCTCGTTGTTGGATTTCTTCAATCAAATCA
>CAMAWT010000028.1 GCA_945862065.1 Flavobacterium psychrophilum
AAATTTTAGTAAAAATAGAAACGCCAAAAACCGAACATAAAGAAACGTTCCTAAAAGTTCAAGCTTATTACGAGAATATTTTAAAACTAGAAATCGACAAATCAGGAAAAGATTTAACGAGGTTATGCTTTTATTCCTGGGATGAAAATTTATACCTAAACGAGAACGCTTCTGTCTTTGCGAGTGAAACGAAGCAATCTTTTCAAACTGAACTCGTTTCAGTTTCTCCACTGCCAACTGCGACTGTGACTGCGACTGATTACGACGCTATTTACAACCATTGCGTAAATTTCACCGAAAAAAAAGTGCAATTCGTGAATGGTAGTCGCAACGTATTTGTACACCAACTAGCGTGTAACCTAAACCGAAAAGGCGTTACATTAAACGATGCTTTGGGATATATTTTAAACGATTTTGGATATGATGAAAAAGAAGTAACACAAGCTGTCAATAGTGCTTACGGAAACATTCACGAGTTTGGTAAAAATAAGAAATTTGAACAACCTAATAAACCTAAAAAGAAGGAAAACTTTTCAATTACAGATACTACTGAGGACGACGACGAAGACAAACCAAAACCAACACAAATAGACCGTTTAGAACTGTTTTTATCAACAAGATATGTATTTCGTCATAATATCGTTTCAGGTAAGTTAGAGTTCCAGTATTTCGGTAAAAAGAAATGGAATGTAATGAATGACTTTATAGAAAATTCAATGCTTCGAGAATGTTTAAAAGGTAGAATTAAAACCAACCTATCATCATTAAGAAACTTGCTTTATTCTGATTTTTGTGAGCTATTCAATCCATTTGAAGATTACTTTTTCAATTTACCTACTTATGATGAAAAGACTGATTATATTACCGAATTAGCGAATACAATAACTACTACAAAACAAGACCTTTGGCAGCAATGTTTCAAAAAATGGTTGGTCGCTATGGTTGGTTGTGTTCTCGATGATAAAGTAATCAATCACACAGTAATTGTCTTCAGTGGCAAACAAGGACTAGGTAAAACAACTTGGGTTGAAAAGCTCGTTCCCAAACAATTGAAAGAGTATTTATTTTCCGGAACCATAAATCCAAACAATAAAGATACGTTGGTACAACTGGCTGAATGTATGTTAATCAACTTAGACGAATTAGAAAACCTAAACCGTTCCGAAATTGGATCACTAAAAGAAATCATCACAAAAACTCAAATCAGAATGAGAAAAGCCTACGGTCATAACAACGAAACAATGCCGAGACGCGCATCCTTTGCCGGAAGTGTCAACACAGCACAGTTCTTAAACGATAGTACAGGAAGCAGAAGGTTCCTTTGTTTTGAGTTGGAAGGAATAAAATACCAACACGATGTTGATATTAATATGGCTTTTTCACAAGCTTTGTTTCTTTTCAAAAGTGGTTTTAGATTTTGGTTTGACCAGGAAGAAATCAAATCCATCACCGAAAATAACGAACAATATCAGTTGCATAGTCCAGAAGAAGAATTGCTTTTAACGTGGTTTGAACCTTGCGAAAGAGAAAAGGCTAATGTTTTTCTAAATGCTTCTCAAATAGCAGCTAAACTGGCTGAAAAAGCTAAAATAAACATCACTGATGGCACAATAAACAAGTTAGGTAAAGCATTAAAAAAACACAACTTCATTCGATTAAAAAAGAACGGAATAGCAGTATACGCTTTAATAGAAAACACTTGGGAAGACGTAGATAACAGGAACAAAGTTGTTGAAGAATAAACAACAAAAAATCATCATTTTTAAAGTGGAAAACTAGCGTTTCCACTTTTTTTGTTTTTAGTTCATTGTATTACTTCGCTTTACATCATTTTCATAGGGCAGGCAGGGTAACCAAAAAACGCAACAAACATTTTCTGTTTTTTTTCTTCTCAAAAAATCGGGTAACATAAGACCATAACAAGGTAATTTAATAAAGTAGTCGTTCCATTTTGCGTCCAAACAACCATATAAATCTGATTTTTATTTTCTAAAAAAATAAAATATCTTTTACACTAAATTTGGTTACCCTCCTTGCCTTACACTTATTTGTACTATTATTCTTTCGTTTGCATAATTTGTTAAAATTTATTATTATTGCATATTGTTACAATTAAATTTCAAAATATATAAATATGGCAATAAACTTACAGAAAGGACAAAAAATTGATATTGGTTTGTCTAAAATAACTGTTGGATTAGGATGGGATCCAAATGAAGGTACAGGTAATGATTTTGATTTAGATGCGTCTGCAATTATGATTAATTCTGAACGCAAACTTTTAGGTGAAAATTATTTTATTTTTTATAACAATCTAAACTCACCAGACGGTGCTTTAGAACATACAGGTGATGACCCTACTGGCGGTAATAGTGATGGAGAAGATGATGAAGCAATAAAAGTTGATTTAAATAAAATTGACTCCAATGTTCAAGAAATACTTTTTGTAGTTACAATTGAAGATTTTGAAAGAAGAAAACAAAATTTCGGTCAAGTTAGAAATTCATATATTAGAATAGTTGATGACGCAAGTGGTCAAGAAATTGCGAAATATGAATTAGATGAGGATTTTTCAATAGAGACTGGCGTTGAATTCGGAAGATTATACAGAAGAAATGGACAATGGAAATTTGAAGCGTCTGGCATAGGCTACAAAGCAGATTTAGGTTTCTTTTTAGAGAAATATTATTCAGGACAAATAATAAAATAAAAAAGATATGGCAATAAATCTTCAAAAGGGTCAAACTATTGACTTGCGAAAAAATGACAAAGGAGAATCATTTGATTTATCTCAAGTTACTATCGGTTTAGGTTGGGATGTAAAACAAAAAGAAAGTGGCTTTTTCGGTAAGCTCTTCGGCGGTGCTAAAGAAGAAGAGTTTGATTTAGATGTAATCGCTTTTTTGCTTGACTCTAATGGTAAAGTTGCGAATCTTGGTCGTGATCTAAATTTTTCAAATGGAAATAAAGTAGGTTTACACGGTGGTGATATTATTTTTTTTAATAGTATGACTTATCCATCTGGCACAGGGACTTCAAATATGCTCTTTCCAGAGGGTACTCCAAAGAATACTATGCAGCAAAAAATTAACCAACTTTTGAATAACGGTGAACTTATAGTCCACACTGGCGATAATCTAACAGGTGAAGGCGATGGTGATGATGAGCAAATCATAATTAAATTAGATTCTCTTCCAGCAAAAGTTGAAAAAATTCTTTTTTTAGTATGTATTTATCAGGGTATAAAAAACAATCAACAATTTGGAAAAGTAGAGAATGCTTTTATTAGAGCTTGTGATAAAAACAATAAAGAAATTGCTAAATATACACTGTCAAATAGCCCAGAGTTAGAAAACAAACATTCTTTAATTTTTGGAGAAACGTATCGACATAATGGAGGTTGGAAATTTAGAGCCATTGGAGAACCACTTCATACAGATAATTTTGTGGATATCCTAAAAAAATATGTGAACTAAAAAATTGAAATTGAAATTAGAATATTCAGAATACCAACATCTTTCTTTTGATTTATGGCTAACATTAATAAAATCAAATCCAGAATTTAAGAACAAGAGAAATTTATTGTTTAAAGATTTTTTTGAAGTAGAGTATTCAATTGAGAAAGTTACAGAAGTTGTAAGATATTATGATGTTTTGTGTAACAATTTAAATGAAAAAACAGGATTAAACATTGATACGTTTGAGATTTATTATTTAATTCTAAATGCCTTTAATGTTAATATTAATGAAATTGAAATTGAGAAATTAAGTCAGTTTTATAATGAAACAGAATTGTTATTTATGAAATTTAAACCAGATTTAATTTATCCTAAAATTCAATTGTTGTTTAAGGAAATTGTTGAACAAGAAAAAACAATAAGCATATTAAGTAACACAGCATTTATAAAAGGGGTTACTTTAAGAAAATTAATATCATATTACGAATTAGAGAATTTCTTTTCATTTCAAATTTATTCTGATGAAACTGGATTCTCAAAACCAAACAAAGAAATATTTCAGCTGGTTTATAATCAAATAGAAAGCTTAAAATCAATAGCGAAAAAAAGAGTCATACACATAGGAGATAATAAAATAGCAGATTATAATGGAGCAATAAAATTTGGTTTTAATGCATTATTAATAAAAATATAAAAAGTGAATAGTAGTTATAGTTTATATAAAATTATCGATGAAAATATATGCCCTTTTGATGCGAATGAGTATAGTTGGTTTAAATTTGGAGATAAACAATATGCGGAAAGATTTGCTGAAGAATTGTTTGATGGATTTATAGAAAAATATGGCGATTTACTTTTATCTAAAAAAGAAATTGTTATTCTACCAAGTCCTTATTTATCAATTCCGACGGCTTCAAATTTTTTATGTTTTTATTTTAAAAAATGTTTAAATAACTTTCTTTTTAGTAATAATAAAAATGCAAGTGTCGAATCTAAAATTTTTAGAAATCAAACATATGTAACCGATTACGGCAATTTAAGCTTTGATGAAAGAGTAAAACTAATAGCAAATGACACCTATTATATTGACAGAAATTTCATTAATAATAAATTGTGTATTTTTGTTGATGATATAAAAATAACTGGTAGTCACGAACATACCGTAAATAAAATATTAGAACAATATAATGTAAATGGTGATTTTGTATTTGTCTATTTTGCTGAATTAGTAAATAAAGAAATTCATCCAAAAATAGAAAATCATTACAATTATTTTGCAGTAAAAGGCATTGATGATATTGTTGATGTTGTTAACAGAACAAATTTTCAATATAATACAAGAATAATAAAGTTCATATTAAATCTCGATGAAGACCGATTTAGTATTTTAATTAACAATATTTCAATTGAAAAACGTGACGAGCTATTTCATTTAGCAATTAGTAATAATTATCATCAAATTAATGAATATCAAAAAAATATTGAGACAATCAAAATAGTTTAGACAAATAAACATAAAACATTGAAATAAAATGATTTCATTTTTTCATAAAATAGTTGACGTATTAGACAAATCGAACATCCCTTATATGCTTTCTGGAAGCGTAGCAATGGGTGTTTACATTGTTCCTAGAGCAACAAGAGATTTTGATTTTGTAGTTTACTTGCAGCCAAAAGATGTTGATAATTTTGTTTCTAATTTTCAAGAAGGTTATTATTGTGATGCCGATGCGGTAAAAGAAGCAGTTAAACATCATAGTCTATTTAACATTATTGACCACTCATCTGGTTACAAAGCAGATTTTGTAATTCTAAAAAATGAAGATTACAGACAATTAGAATTTAAAAGAAGGGTGAAAATGGAATATTTTGACAAAACTATTTACTTAGTTTCTGTTGAAGATTTATTGTTATCCAAACTAATTTGGATACAAGAATTACAATCTGCCGTTCAAATGGAAGACATAAAAAACCTTTCCCAATTAGAAACGTTAGATTGGATTTATATAAACAAATGGATAAAAAAATTAAATCTTCAAACCTTTAATCTAATTGAAGAATGATAGATACTACACAAGACATAAAAAACTTGCAGTTAAAAATTTGGCTTGAAAAGTCTCCAATGGAAAGATTACGCCAATTTATGACTGATAATGAAGCTTTAATAAAATTTTGGAATGAAGTTAAACCTTCAGACAAAATTTTAAAAGTGAATTCACGTGAAAATACAATTGATACTTCAAAAAACAGAAATAGTTCAACAATTAATATAAATTAAAATTATGGCAATCAACTTACAAAAGGGACAAAGAGAAAATATCAATGCTCCAAGATTTACAATTGGTTTAGGATGGGATACTAATAGTAGTTCGACAGGTTCGGGTTTCGATTTAGACGCTTCTGTTTTTATTTTAGGGGAAAACAAAAAACTTGTTTCTGATTCTCATTTTATCTTCTTTAATAATTTAAAATCTCCTGATGATGCAGTAATACATACTGGTGATAATTTAACAGGTGATGGTGATGGAGACGATGAGCAAATTAAAATAGATTTAACTAAAATAAATCCATCGGTTAAGGAGATTTGTATTGTTGTAACTATTCACGAAGCAGAAACTAGAAAACAAAATTTTGGGCAAGTTCGTAATTCTTATGTAAGAATTGTTGATGATAGTAATAATACTGAAATAGTAAAATATGAATTAGATGAAGATTTCTCAATTGAAACAGCTGTCGAATTCGGAAGAATATATAATAAAGACGGTCAATGGAAATTTGAAGCTATTGGAATGGGACAAAGAGGTGGTCTTGAAGATTTTTTAAATAAATACAACTAAATAAAAATAAAAATGGCAATAAATCTTCAAAAAGGACAAAGAATAAACCTTGTAAAAAGTAGTGGAAGTTCATTACAAAATATTTGTGTTGGTATAAACTGGGGAGCAATAGAGAAAAAAGGTTGGTTTGGTGGCACATCAAAAGAAGCAGTTGATTTAGATGCATCGTGTGCTTTATACGATGAAAATAAAAATGTATTAGATATAATTTACTTTGGCAAACTTCGCTCAACAGATGGTTCAATAGCACATAGTGGCGACGACTTAACTGGTGATATGGATGGTGATGATGGGCTAGATAATGAAATCATAACAGTAGATTTCACAAATTTAAATCCTGCCGTTACCAGTATAGCTTTTGTACTAAACAGCTTTAAAGGGCAAGATTTTGGAACCATTCCATTTGCATCTATTAGAATTTATGAAGGAACTCCAACAAGAGTAAACGAAGTTTTCGCAACTTTTGACATTGCCAACGGTTCTGGTTTTGCAGGTCACGTTTCTATGGTTATGGGTGTTTTCTACAAGAAAAATGGCGAATGGAAATTTAATGCAATTGGAGAACCTACAAAAGATAAAAAATTACAAGATACAGTAAACACAGTAACAAATCAATACTTATAAAATGAGAAGACTACCCGTATATCTATTATTGGACACATCTGGCTCAATGTCAGGAGAACCAATTGAAGCAGTAAAAAATGGAGTTCAAATAATGATTAGTTCATTACGCCAAAATCCACAAGCCATCGAAACTGCTTTTTTAAGCGTGATAACTTTTGATAGCACAGCCCAACAAATTATTCCTTTGACTGATTTAGCGTCTTTTCAAATGGTCGATATTAAAGCAACTGGAGTAACTGCACTTGGAGAAGCTTTAAAATTAGTTGCCCATAAAATTGATACAGAAGTTGCTAAAACTACAACTGAACAAAAAGGTGACTGGAAACCTTTGGTTTTTATTATGACCGATGGTATTCCTACTGATGACTGGCAAAGTGGTTTGAATGAATTCAAAAAATCTAAAGTTGCTTTTACGGTTGCTTGTGCAGCAGGTAGCGGAGCAGATGCAAATATTTTGAAACAAATTACAGACAATGTAGTGAGTTTAGATACTGCCGATAGTGCAAGTATTGGTAAATTCTTTCAATGGGTAACCGCTTCAATCGGAGTAAGTTCTACAAAAGTAGAAGATTCTGGAAAAGAAGTTACAGGATTAAATGAATTACCACCTCCACCATCAGAATTAAATATTGTTGTTTAAATTCTAAAAATATGGGGAAATTTGGATTTTCATTTTCATTAAATAGACTTTTAGGAATTACGTCTGCTAAGCAAAGTTTTGCTAGAAAAACTGGTGTTCCTACAACTAAAGGAGGTGTAGAACGAAAATTAGGCAGTTTCATTATTAAATCATTGTTCGGTAAAAAGTAATATGAGAAGACTACCAGTATATTTTTTGTTAGATACATCAGGCTCGATGCGTGGCGAACCCATTCAAGCGTTGAATAATGCTTTGAGTGGTATGGTTAACACATTGCGTTCTGATGCACAAGCTTTGGACTCTCTTTGGATAAGTATTGTAACTTATGATAGAGAAGTAAAAGAAATTGCACCATTAACGGAATTGGTTAGTTTCCAACTTCCAGAAATAACGTGTCCACAAAGTGGCCCCACTAATACAGGTGCTGGATTAGAATATATAATTCAACAAGTAAAAAAAGACGTAATAAAAGGTTCATCTACTCAAAAAGGAGATTGGAAACCTTTACTATTTGTGTTTACCGATGGAAAGCCTTCAGATATGCCTTTGTATAGAGAAAAAATCACTGAGATTAAGAATTTAAACTTTGGTGCAGTTGTAGGTTGTGCAGCAGGACCTAAAGCAGATGATGTTATTCTCAAAGAATTAACAGATAACGTTGTTCATTTGGATTCGGCAGATAGTCAAACTTTGAAATCATTTTTCAAATGGGTTTCAGAAACGATTGAACAGGGTAATAAAAGTCAAGGTACGGGAGAGAGTATAACATTACCACCTCCACCAAGTGAAATAACTGTTGTGATATGATAAAATTAATTCCTATTTTAATAAATATTTTAATTGTTGGATTATTTTTATATTCAAAATTATTACCATACAAAGACAAATTGAACCCACAATACAAAAAGATTTTCGATTTTTTCAATAGAATATTTTCTCCAATTTTTATTTTTTTGAAAAACATTGTCAAGCCTTTTCAAGTTGGATTGGGTTTGTCTGTTGATATGTCGCAAATTGTGCTTTTAATAATTTTTTTAATGATATTAAATTTCTTTTAATATGAGGATTGAATTGCATTTTGGTGATATTACAGAGTATAATGCAGATTGTATTGTAAATGCAGCTAGACCTTCGCTTTTGGGCGGTGGTGGTGTTGATGGTGCAATTCACCAAAAAGCAGGCAAAGAACTTTTAGAATTTTGCAAAACGTTGGACGGTTGTTCGGTTGGAGAAGTGAAGCTTTCACCTGCGTTCAATTTACCAAGTAAAAATATTATTCATACTGTTGGTCCAAGATATTTATTCAAAACCGAATCTGAAATGGAAGACTTAAGAAATTGCTATTTGAATTCTTTAGAATTGGCAAATAAAAACAAATTTAAAACATTAGTGTTTTCTAACATTTCAACTGGTGCATATGGTTTTCCAAAAGATTTAGCTTCAACAATTTCTTTTGAAGCAGTAACATCCTTTTTATTGGAAAATAAATTTCCTGAAAAAGTTGTTTTTTGTTGTTATGATATAGAAAATTTAGAATTGTACATAAATTTAATGAAAGATAAAATATGAGAAGATTACCAATATATTTCCTAATAGACATTTCAGAATCAATGGTTGGCGAACCTATTCAACAAGTTGAAGAAGGATTAGCGACTATTATTCAGGCATTAAAAACAGATCCACACGCACTTGAAACTGTTTTTGTATCTATAATTGTTTTTGCAGGTCAACCAAAAACATTAGTTCCATTGCAGGAAATAGTTAGTTTCTATCCTCCAAAATTCCCTATTGGTAGCGGTACTTCATTGAGTAAAGGTTTAGGACACTTAATGCACGAATTGAGAACTAATATTGTCAAAACCACTTATGAAGTAAAAGGCGATTGGAAACCAATTGTATTTCTATTTACCGATGGAGTACCAACGGATGATAGCAAAGCAGCTATAAATGAATGGAAACAAAACTGGCAAAGAACTGCAAATTTAATTGCAGTTTCCTTTGGAAACAATACCGATGCCCATCTACTAGGTGAATTAACAGATACAGTATTAGAATTCAAAAATACCAATGTGCAATCCTATAAAGAATTTTTCAAATGGGTTACAGATTCTATTAAAACAAGTAGTATAAGTGTTGAAAGTAACGCAACGGGTTTTGAATTAGCAAAACTAGACGGAGTTACTATTGAAAAAATTGATTTAACAAAATCAGAACCTAACCGCCAATTTGTAGATGATAATTTTGTAGTATTGAATGGTAAATGTCAAAATACTAAAAGACCTTACCTAATGAAATACCGTAAAACAATTAAACCAACTAGTTTTTCTGGAATTGAATTAGACACTAAAAGTTATAGATTAGTTGGAGCGTATCAAGTTGACAATTCTTATTTTGAATTGGCAGATAACACCAATTTTTCAAATAAAGTAAATACTGATGAATTAATTGGAGGCCCAACTTGTCCGTGTTGTGGAAATCAAATTGCGTTTGCTGTTTGCGTGTGTGAAAAAATTCATTGTATAGGTGATGAAGAAATTAGCACTTGTCCTTGGTGTGAAAATCAGGGAACTTATGGAAGTGGTGAAGGCGGTTTTGATGTAAATAGAACTCAAGGATAATTTATGGAAGAAACTAAAAAATATATTCAAGCATTTTTATCTCAAAATAAAATAGAAGTTCCACCAAGTAAATTGTCACTTTTTGATGATTTTATTGCTAAGGAGGAGAATATTAATTCAGTAAAAATAATTCAAGAAAATCAAAAAATGATTATGACAAATTGGAAATTAAAAACTCGAATTGAAGATATTCTTTTACAACCAGTTTCATTACCAAATGGAACCGTAAATAAAAAATATGAAACAAAACTTGATTTTATAAAGTTAGGTTGGAATGATGTTATTTATTCTGAAATTAAAGATTTAGACGATTCTGGTCTTGAATTTAATAATGAAGAAGAATTAATTTTTGGTAATCCAATAATAAGTGGGGATTTAAAAATAAAATTATTGTTTAGAATTGATGGAGAATTAGAAGATTCTATTTTGAATGAAAAAATAATAACGATTATTATAAATCCTGATCCTAAATCTTTGTGGAAAGACATTGAAAGCGATAAAAATGATTCGTTTTGGAAAGAGGATAATGTTGCTATTTCTAGTGTTTTTTTAGATAAAAATATAGTTATAGCTTCTAAACGCGGAAGAAGTCACGCTAATGTAGGTTCTTTTAGAGATGATGATTTTGCATTGAAGAATATCAACGATACAGGTTGGAGTGTGTTAGCAGTTTCAGATGGTGCTGGTTCTGCAAGTTTATCAAGACAAGGTTCTAAAATGTCTTGTGATTTAGTATTATCCTATTTTGAATCAAACTTTACGGTGGAATATTTAAAAGAATTTGATGAGAACCTTTTAAATCATCATAATAAAACAGATGAAGATTCCTCAAAAAAAATAAGCAATTTCGTTTCCGATAATCTTTCGAAAGCAGCTTGGTTTGTTAATAAAGAATTAGAGAAATTTTCAGTACAATTAGAAAGACCATTAAAAGATTTACACGCTACTTTGATTTTCGCTTTAGTCAAAAAATATGATTTTGGATATGCAATACTAACATTTGGTGTTGGAGATTGTCCGATAGGATTATTAAACAAAGATTTAACCGAAATTAAATTAATGAACTGGTTAGATGTTGGAGAATTTGGTGGAGGAACAAGGTTTATAACTATGCCTGAGATATTTAAAAGCGATAAATTTTATACCCGATTTGGCTTTACATTGGTTGAGGATTTCTCTTATTTAATGTTAATGACGGACGGTATTTATGACCCGAAATTTGTAGTCGAAGCCAATTTAGAAAAAATAGAAAAGTGGAATGAATTCCTTGAAGATTTAAATGGGAAAAACGAAGATAATTGTAAAGTAGATTTCAATAAAGATAATGCAGAAATAGCAAATCAACTTTCAACTTGGATGGACTTTTGGAATCCAGGTAATCACGATGACAGAACACTTGCAATAATCTATTAGACTATGAGTACAATAACAGTAAAATCAATTAACGATTCCGCTAAAACATATCAGTTTGTAGATAATGGCGAGCCTATGCGTGGTGGTGTGAAAGATGTTTTTTTTAGTCCCGATAAAAAATATGTGGTAGCCATTTTTAGAGATAAACTAGATTTTAATCAAAAAGAAAGACTTCAAAAAATAACTAATCATTATTTACCTCAAATTCAAAATAAGGAAGCAGGTGATTATTATTTGAATGAAGTATATAGATGGCCAACAGATGTTATTGAACATAATGGGTTAACTGGAATTATTGTGCCAATATATAATTCTAAATTTTTCTTTAAAAAAGGTTATGAAACCAGTGATTTGATTCAAGGAAACGAGAAAAATGGTAAATGGTTTGCTGGCGCAAAATTTAGAAATCCTCAATTTCCTTTAAAAGTTGCTAAATCAGAATTAGGTGATTGGTTAAGCTATTTTCAAGTATGTGTAAATTTAACTCGTGGTGTCAAAAAAATGCACGCTATGGGATTAGCACATTCTGATTTGTCATATAATAATGTATTAATAGACCCAGTTGAAAAATCAGCTTGTATGATTGATTTAGATGGACTGGTGGTGCCTGGAATGTTTCCTGCTGAAGTAATTGGTACAGCTGAATTTATTGCTCCAGAAGTTCTTTCAACAAAACATTTAAGCAAAACAGACCCAAACAGAAAATTACCAAACAGATTAACGGATTTACACGCTCTTCCAGTGCTTATTTATATGTTTCTATTGCATAGACATCCACTAAAAGGCGGTAAAGTTCACGATTTAGACACTGAAAAAGATGACTTATTGTCAATGGGTGCAAAAGCAATGTTTATTGAACATCCAAATGACACAACCAATAGACCTAAATTAAATCAGGTTTCTAAATGGGACTTACCTTGGGCAGATATTGCAAAACTTCCTTACTCAATTACGGGCCCGTACTTGAAAACGTTGTTTGATAAAGTTTTTATTGATGGTTTACACAATCCGATGCAAAGACCAACAGCTGAAGAATGGGAAATAGGATTACTGAAAACAACCGATTTAATGCAGAAATGCCATAATGTTTCTTGTGAACAAAAATGGTATGTCTTTGATAATACAAATACACCTAAATGCCCATTTTGCGGTACTGCTCACAAAGGAACTTTACCTGTTTTAGATTTGTACTTTCAATTTAAAGAATCGGTTTGGAAACCAGAAAATCATAGATTAATGGTTTACGATAATCAATATTTGTTTCAGTGGCACGTAAATAGAAATGTAACTAGAAACGAAAAGACAACAGCAGAACAAAAAGTTCCAGTAGGTTATTTTACGTTTCATAATAATAAATGGGTTTTCGTTAATCAAAAATTAGCTTCTCTTAAAGACGTAACAGAAGACAAAGAAATAGAAATCGGTGCAATGGTAGAATTAACCGACGGTAAAAAACTTTTATTATCAAAAGAAGATGGTGGAAGAGTAGTAGTAATAACAATGGCAAATAAATAAAATTAAAATCAACTTTTAAATTAAACAAATGAACAATCATCCAATTTTTTCAGAACATCCTTGGCTAATAGTAACTTTTGCTATAGCGGTAGTAATAATGTTAATACTTGATTTAGGAGTATTTAATAAAAAAAGTCATTCGGTTTCCAACAAAGAAGCAATAATTTGGTCTTGTGTGTGGATTTCTTTAGCAATGGTTTTTAGTGGATTAGTTTATAATTATGCAGGAGCAGCTAAATTTTATGAGTTTCAATCAGCCTATTGGATTGAGAAAGCGCTCTCAGTGGATAATTTGTTTGTATTCATTTTAGTGTTTAAATTTTTCGATGTAGCTAATGAAAACAAACACAAAGTATTGTTTTGGGGTATTGTCGGAGCTTTAGTTCTTCGTGCATTATTTATTTTTTCAGGAGCATTCTTAATTGAATTGACTTATTTAAATAAACTATTAGGACTTGCAGGAGTTCAAGGCTTCAAATATGATATAAATATTATTATGACTCTTTTCGGATTATTTTTAGTTTATGCAGGTATTAAATCCTGGTCAGCTGGTGATGAAGACGACGATGAAGATTATAATAATACTAGAGGGGCTAAACTAATTAGAAAATTCTTTAGTGTAAGTGATAAATATGTAGGGGATAAATTCTTTACTATTGAAAATGGTAAAAAATTAGCAACTCCATTATTAGTAGTTGTAGCTGTAATTGAGTTTACAGATTTACTTTTTGCCGTAGATTCTATACCTGCAATTTTTGCAATATCTAATGATCCTTTTATACTTTACACATCAAATATATTTGCAATACTTGGTTTGAGAGCATTGTTTTTTCTTTTAGATAATTTTATCCATTTGTTCAGTAAACTAACATATGGTTTAGCATTTATACTTTCATTTATTGGAATTAAAATGATAATTTCACCTTTCTATCATATAGAATCAGTTTACTCATTAATGGTAATTGGTGGTATTTTAGTTTTATCAGTGATTGCTTCCATTATGTTTCCTAATAAAGAAGAGGAAGAATTAGCAAAATAATTTTTTCAAGATAGAAAATGCAGTATTCAATTGAGAGAAATAATCAAACTTTTGGTCCTTATGAATTAAGTGCAATTAAGACTTATGTTTATGAGGGTAAAATATTATTACAGGATAAGGTAATATCGGCAAATGGTGAGAATATTTCTGTTCGTGATGTATTAAAACGCAATAATATCAAATATAAAATAAAAAACGGTAATATTTTAAGTCAAATTCAGTCCCTTGGACTGAATTTGCTTTTACCAAAAGATTCTATTTCTTTTAAAACATTAAAACAAGATAGTAAATTAATAATTATATCTCTAGTTGGTTTAGCTCCAGCTTTTTTAATAAAAATAACTGGTGCATCCATAGTAACTTTTTATGTAATCGCTTTATATTTTTCACTTATTTGGGGCTTGTTTTTTTATTCAGTTTTCAAAACATTTCAAGTTTCTATTAAAAAAACAGTCTCAATTTTCTTTACAGTACAAATTCTAATATTTTTCAGCGTTTTTGTTTTAGATATTAATCAATTCAATCCTTTTTATAAATTAATTGAAGATGGAAATCCATTTATTAATCGGTTAATTGGTTTCATTTTTGGTGTTGGTATATTTGAAGAATTGATAAAATTAATTCCGGTATATTTTTTTATTAAATATTCTAAAGAACCATTACTTCCCCAAACAGTTGTATTCTATGGTTTAATTTCAGGGATTGGTTTCGGTGTTTTTGAAGGTGTAGTTTACCAGATAGGAGTAAATTCAAAATTAGATTACAACACCTCTTTTTTTATGAACATTGCAAGATTAACATCACTTCCATTTCTTCACGCTGTTTGGTCTGGAATTAGCTCATACTTTATTGCTTTCTTTTTCTTATTTCCAACTAAAAGATATGCTATGTTTTTATTAGCAATCGTTATTCCTGCAATTCTTCACGGGCTATACGATGTCTTTACTTGGTCACTAATCGGCCTTTTTATAGCTTATTTTGGTGTTGCATTATTAATTATTTATCTGAAAAAAGCAAAAGATTTTCAATCAAAAATTACATTTTAATTCCATATAAAAAATGAATAACAATTTATTAAAAGTAATCTTATCCATTCTATTATTCTTATGTCTATTAGAAATGCCTTATGGTTATTATCAATTTGTGCGTTTTACTGCAATGATAGGATTTGCTTACTTTGCTTATTTAGCAAATAACCAAAATAATAAAAATGAAATCTTTATTTATGTTGGATTAGCCTTATTATTTCAACCGTTTGTCAAAATAGCGTTAGGCAGAACCATTTGGAATACTGTTGATCTAATTGTTGGCATCGGTTTAATGTTGTCTATATTCCAAAAAAAAACCAAAGTCAAATCATAGCTATTATCTCATTAAGCTGCACAAAATCATAGTTTCCTTCATTTCGTTAATTATAATTTAAGTTTGGAAAACTCTTTTGAAATTATTTTATAAAAAATAAAAATAATAATGCCATATTGGAAAAAATTTAAAAAAAAGTTAGAGCATAGTTTAGTTTAAAATTAAGGTATATGAGTAAAAACTACAAAATAATCAAGACCATAATAATAGGTGTCTCTTCTATACTTATTATTTTACTAATAATTTTTACTATTGACATTATCAATGAAGAACCGAAATGGGCTTGGTTTGATATTGATTTTAATAATTCAAAAGTATCTAACTATGGTACATTAATAGGTGGGTTATTATCCTTCCTTGCAATAATGTTTGTAATATTTGGTTTCGCAGAACAAAGAGAGCAAGTAAATGAGGAAAAATTTGAAAAAGCAAAAGAAGTGATTGATGAATATAGTAGTAGATTAAAGCTAATGAATAGTTTATTAAACAATATTCTAGCTGAAATAAAGCTACAAGGTGATAGGATGGAAAAGTTTTTTAAAATTGAAAAAGAGCAACCTACTCAATCAAATGCAACTCACTTTTCAGCCAATAAAAGCTTTAATAGAATTCTTGAAATGGATAATCTAATGAATTATAAATCAATTCAGTATTATTTTAAGGATGAAGATGGTTGGGAAAAAATGTTTTTAAACCTTTACAATTTTGTAGATTTTTATTCTGCATCTCTAGAAGAACATCTAATAAAGTACCAAAATCATATTTTAGACAAAGTAGAAAGACAAAAAGAAGTTAGTGAACTGTGTAGGAATTTTTTAAATAAAGGAACGAGATTATTAGAAAGGTATAGAATAGAATTTGGCAATGATAAATACTTAACTAAAAATTGGGCAATTGCTTACAATGATTTTATTCCTGCATATTATCATTACATTAATGAATGTATAGAAAAGAAAGAACAAACAAATTTTAGATTTTTATCAGATAATTTCTTTTTTAATTTTATTAAAATAGCAATGGAAATAAGAGCAGATGAAGGATTTGATGAGTATGAAAGTGAAGATTTAGTTGAAATAGCATCGGCTATACGCAAGAAAATATCCGAAATTGAAATGTATTCTATACAATATGCAGAAAATATAGAGTATTATTTTAATGAATATTTTAGTTCTCAATGTAATTTTTATAAGGATTTTGAGTATATAAAGAAAATAATAGAAGAGAAAGTAACATCAATTAAATAATCATTACCTTATTCAGCTGCACAAAATCCTCGTTTAGTCCAAGTATTCCTAAACTCCCTTCTTTGTTTGCTTCATTTCGTTAATTCCTAAAGTAGTTAAAGACGACGTTTTTTCACTCGGTGGTAAAAAGAACGTTTTACATTTCAGTTGCCACTCCTTTGCCATCGCTCCAAAAAAAATTACTGGCACAGTTTTTAGAAAAAACACGTACGCTTCGCAACTTGCGCCAGTAATTTTTTTCCCCAAGCTTCTTTACATAATGTGGCATTATAGTGCATAAAGAAACACTCTGCTTCTAATGAAAATCAAGGATGCACTATAATAACATTATGTAAAAAAGCCGCCACACCCAACGCGCTTGCCAGTGGCTCCAGGACAACTTTTTTCATTGCTTCCTCGCACCAGCCGGCAATAAAAAAAACCGTCCTTCGCCACTGTCTTCAACAACGTTCACTATTTCATAAGAAACTTTAAGGTCATACTTACTTTTAAGAACGTTCACGTTCACTGTTTTTAGCAACTTTGTGTTTAAATCGGTAAGTGTTTGCATTGCTTTTGTAAGTTCTAAAAATGGCTTTGCCCTTTAGTTAGTTGCCTATGGTTAAAGCCATTTTTAGAACACACAAAACCAAAAAAGCCAGTAAGAGTATCATTTTTTATTTGCCACAACGCACAGAAGTAATTGCTTTCACTATAGCCGATGCCATACCGTTACTAAACACAATTCTACTGCAAACTGCGACTGCGACTGTCAACTTATTTTGTGGCATCAGCTATTAATAAAAGCAATCAGAAACATCCCAATAAGCAAATAAAAAAATGATACCCATACTTGCGCTTCTGCCCCATCGCACTCGGCAAGAGTTTTCATTGTTTTTTGAAGATGCTTACCGTTTTCAATTCACCATTCCGAATAAATACTAAAATCCGATTTATGAACACTATTTAAGCATCCTCAAAAATCAAATAGTAGAAGGAAGAGTATCAATTTTTCAGATGGATAAAGCACACTTTCTTTTATATTACATTCAGTCATCCATCTACAAAAAATTGATACACTTCCAAGAACCTTTATCTTCCATTTCAACTATCATTACTTCAGTATAACATCCGATTAAACAAGAACATTTGGATTGGATATTCAAAACAAAAAATAAATAAAAAGAAAGCTAAGTTAAGTTCCAGGTTTACAAAAAAGCAAGTTCAAGCCCTACGGGTTTTTGAAAAAATCTCCACCCATTCGGGTAGTATTTTTTCAAAAAAACTTGCTTTTTTGAAACCCTCCACTTGATATGATGGCTTTCTTTTTTTTTCTTTTTTTTCTTTTGAAAAATTTTATGTGTCGAGGGTAGCGAGGCACACCTGCATTTCAAGAGAAAATCTGCGGAAAATTGAAAATCTAATCAATTTTTAAAGCCGAATGTTATGCTGAATTTTATCATCAAAACCCACCGAGTTGGAACGATTTACACAAAACCCCATTTGTTTATACTTAACAAAGGGATGAACAGCGGGAAGCCCCAAAAAGAGCCATTTACGAATAGTTTTGTTATCATTTTTCAAAACGAGGAGGACTGCGAAAGTGTTTTTTTTATTGCTTATAGTTTATGGCAAACAAAATTCTGGCATCCGTTTCTAGTAGGTTCAGTAATTCCGTTTTTGCGTCTTCCAGATTTCAAAAAAGAGTTTTTCCCTAAAGCCAGTTTAATGATGGCAGAACACGAGGAGCACAAAAAAAATGTTGCAGCTCTCAAACTTTTGGAACAAAAAGAAAAACAATTTCACGAAAATATCAACCTTATAAACGATATGCGAAGAGTAATTTTATACCGCTATTGCAGAAAATAAATCAATCCTGGTCCAAACGGACTAGGATTGTTTGCACCTCAAAGACAAGCAAACTGATACATAAGTGCAATATGATTGCACCACTTAAATAAATCGAAGAAAAGCAAAGCAATTGCCATTTATTGACTGTTATAAACAAAAGAAGCCCCGAAAAACGGAGCTTCTAAAGTCAATTTATTGTTTTTTTATTCCTTTGGTTCTGGCTGCTCTTCAGCTTTAACCGCCGTTTGAGAAACTACCGAAATGATGCTTCCGCCCAACACTAAATATCCAGCTGCCGAAACTAACCCAACTGGCAACGCAACAGGCGCAGCAATAATAGTTCCGCCAATACTAGCCAAAGCAATTCCAAAAGTACGGAGAATTTTAAACCATTTTGGTGTTGGAGCCAAAGCTCTTTCAACTATATTCAAATTATTATTTTTCATAATCTTGATTTTTTAAGATTGTTAATTCAATGTTATTTACTCTTTTTTCTAAATATTCTACTTTTTGGTTCAGTAAGTCATTGCCACTTTTGAACTCAGTTTTGATGATTAAAGCCATAGTTTTGACTTCAATCAAATCTTTTTCCATACTCTTAAAATCGGTGTGTAATTGCTTGATAAAATAAGCCACAACAGAGAGTAACAAAGTGATTAATGTTCCAAAAAGTACCGTGATATTATTGATGTTTTCCATTGTTTGAACTTTTTAGAATTGAAAATTATTTTCAATGATCAATGTATTGGAAGTGTTTTTCGCCAGTGTTACTAACTTGGGATAAATCATTTTATAAGCTGCAACACTTTGAGAAACTTGGTAATTTCCATCAACAAAACCAAATCCAAAACCACAAAGCGGACAACCGGCAGTATCTTTAATAGTATTTCCGGTATGGATATAAACAAAGCTAAAGTTTGGTAAACCGATTATTTCAATCATTCCTTCGTGCAGCTTTCCAAAAGCTTTTTTGTAATCCACATTTTTAGCTCCAAAAGTGTTCAGCTTCAAACTAAATACACCTTTTGGTATAGCAGTTTGAGAAGGAATTTTCACTTCTCTAATTTTATCCTCTAACAAATAACATTGAAAGATGCCGTTAATATATAACTGGCTCAATGTACTTTCTTTGCCCTGTGATACTCTTATTATTTTGCTTTCCATTGTATTGATAGATTTGAGATTAAACAAAAAATCCCTCACTTTTGGTGAGGGATTTGTAATGACTTATTTTAAAAAGCATCCTCAACTTTCAAGCAGTTACCACTTGCAAACAAGTAGTAATTTGCTCCCACTTGTTGGTAGAACTCAATTCCGATACATTGCAAAACAGTAACATTTGCTGTTGGAAGAACTGCACCAGGTAAAGTTGCTGTTACAGTTGTAGCAGGAACTGGAGCATACAAATCCAAGAAAGCACTGTATTGAATATCGTTTACCTCATTCAAGTCAGCATCCATAGGATCATAACTGTTTGTGGTAGCGTTGTATTCAAAATCACTCACTACTGAAAGCGAAGTAATCAAACGGAAATGAGTTGCACCTGATGGAGCATTAACCAAATTCGCTGGATTAAAAGCATCAACAACAAAATCACCAGTTTCTCTATCAACTCCGTGAGTTAATGAGAAAGGAGCATTGAAAATCCCATTGAAAGAAGAGTTTTTATCAAACTCAAATCCTTTTAAGTAACTACGCTGTGTAGAGATTTCAATTTTACGGTAACCTCTGGCTTCCGTTTGGTCTTCAAGGTTGATTTTCTTCATAATAGAAGTCAATCTTCCAGTTACTTGGCTGTCGGCCATTTGTTTCATCACTTGAGATAAACCAGTTCGAACAGATTTCCCGGCTTTAGCACAAGCGCCAAATTCGTTCATATTCTCACGAGTTCTCTCAAATTCAGGAGCTGTGTTCACCTGGTCGCCAGTTGGTCCACCAACCATTCCAGCGAAGTAGCCTTCCTGTCCTTTAATTTTGAAGTGTCGGATATCTCCAAGAGTTCCAACATACTTGATAACACCTTTTTGTCTTGCCATTTTTTTAAGATTTAAAAAGTTAATAATTAGATAAAATTCATAAGACAAATTTCAATGATTATCTTTGAATATCAATAACTTAAATAACTGTAAATCAATGCAATACAACGCAAAAGCACCGTACAT
>CAMAWT010000029.1 GCA_945862065.1 Flavobacterium psychrophilum
AAGACAAAAATTAAAGAAAATTGCAATTATTAATCGCAGAATTGAGTACCAAAAATTAAAATTAACAACAAATCAAAAAAAACATTTATCTTTGAATTATTAACTAAATACTCTCTTAGGAAAAGTCCACTTTAGTTTGAAGACATACAGTAACAATGTTTCCAAGATTCATATCGATTAAAAGTATCTTGCTTCAAGAAATTTTGAAACTCAATTATTTTTTTACTTTCAAACATAATTATAAACTAAGCCCTCCACTCTTTAAATTGTCCTTCTGCTTGTTCCATAATTTCTTGAAGAATAGCATTTAATTCTAAAATACTTACTTTCCCACGCAACTCTTTTTTAACGGCTAAACGAATAGCTGCCTTCGCATCTTCTTTATTAGTCCAGTCGATTTGAAGGTTGCTTTTTACGGCTTTTACTACATTATGCACCACGTTTTGAATAGGGCCTGCTTCGTTGATGATGTCTTTTTTAACTGATAGAATATCATAAAACGCTAACTCTTCTTCCGATAAACCTAATTCCGATTTACGTTTGTCTTCGTCTTGCATTTCTTTAGCACGTGCTACTAATTCAGCGATAGTAGTGTAAGAATCAATTGCGTTTAAATGATATCGATCGATAACTTTTTCTAATTCTTCTTTTAGTGAAGTATATTTTTTAATATTCTGTGGCAAACGCATTCTAATTTCACCTAACAAAATATTCTTTAAAAGTTCTATCTTAATAGCAATACTGTCTTTGTCTTTTTTAACACCCAATAAAAACTGCTCGTCTAAAATAGATATATCGGCTTTTTCAATACCTGCCATCGCAAATACATCAATAATATCATCCGATTCTATACTTCTACTTATAAGTTCTTTAATTTCGTTTTGAGTGGCTTTACCATTTCCTTTTACCGTTTTAGCATTTCGTATCGCTTTTGAAACGTGTTGCGAAAACAAAATATCAATGGCAAATTCCTGAATTTCAGGTTGTGATTTTACAATGGATAATAAACCAGTCAATTTTTTTTCTTCCATCATAAACTGGTCAGCAACTTCATCGTATTTAATTAATGCGTTTAAAGCCTGTTTTACTAATAACATTTTATCACTTTCGCGCAAGGCTTTCCACTGGCTATAATCAATCGTTTCTGGTAGCATGGCTTTGCAAATATCAACTTGATTGAAGAACATATTTAATGCCTGCTCCATATCAATCGTTGGTTGTCCATTTCCTCCACCACCAGTATATTTATCGGTTGCTTTTCTTAATTGGTCGCCAATACCAATATAATCTACTATAACTCCCGAAGGTTTATCTTTAAAAACTCGGTTAGTTCTGGTAATGGCTTGCATTAGATTATGTCCTCTCATAATCTTATCTACATACATCGTATGTACACAAGGTGCATCAAATCCAGTTAACCACATATCGCGAACAATGACAATTTGCAACGGGTCTTTCGGATTTCTAAAACGCTTTTTCAACCCTTCGGTAGCTTCTTGTGTTCTAATGTGCGGATTCCATGTTATTGGGTCTTTAGAAATATTTCCTGTCATCACCACAGCAATTTCAGGGCAACCTTCTAATTGCGTTAAAGCTTCATACATTTTAACGCTATTTCTTCGGCTCATACACACAATCATTGCTTTTCCTGGCAACGTTTCAGTACGATTGGTAAAATGCTTTAAAATGTCTTTGGCTATCTTTTCTACACGTTCTTGTGAACCTGCCGCATCTTCTAAAGCTGCCCATTTTAAGTTGCCACTATCTTCTTGTTCCCAGGTTAAGGAATCCACATCATTATCTAAATTTTCATTGGCTAAATGCAACTTGGCTAAACGGGGTTCGTAATAAATAGGAACCGTTGCTTTATCATCTACCGCTTGTTTGATGTCGTACACGTGAATGGTTTCTCCAAACACTTCTTGCGTATCGGCATCTTTGCTATCTACTGGCGTTCCTGTGAATCCTATAAACGAAGCATTAGGCAACGCTTTACGCAAATTAGAGGCAAAACCATCTAACAAACCATATTGCGTTCGGTGGGCTTCATCAGCCATCACAATAATATTTTCTCTTTCCGATAAAATAGGATGTTCTAATTCTCCTAAGGTTTCATCATTTCCTAATTTCAAACGGAATTTTTCAATCGTGGTAAAAACCACACCGCCACTTCCTGTAGAAAGCAAACGTCTTAAATCATCGGTAGAATCGGCGTGTTGTACATCACCTACTAAGTCTTTGGCTAACACAAAATTTTCATACAACTGAAAATCCAAATCACTTCTATCTACTTGTACAACGATGGTTGGATTTTTCAATTCTGGTAAGCTTCGTAAGATGCCTGCGTAAATTGCCATGGAGATACTTTTTCCGCTTCCTTGCGTGTGCCAAATGACCCCAATACGTCCATCACCATAAGGGCGAATGGCTTTTTTAGCGGCTTCTACTGCACAGTTTACCCCAAAGAATTGGTGGTATTTTGCCCCTTTTTTAATCAGTGTTCCGTTATGGTCTTCAAAAAAGACAAAGTTTTTAATGTAATTCAGTAAGCGTTCTTTTGGAAACAACCCGAATAACAAGGTATGCATCTGAAAATCATCTTCTATGGTAGTAATGCCATCATTACTTTTCCAAGCGGCATACCATTCGTTGGAAGCGTTGAACATACCGTGTTGGGCTTCGTTACCGTCGCTTACTATGGTGGCTACGTTGTATTCAAACAATAGCGGAATGTCTTTGGTGTAGTGTTGAATTTGATTGAATGCTTCTTGCAAATTGGTGTTTTCATCAAACCAGTTTTTCAATTCAAAAACGATTAACGGAAACCCATTTACATACACAATCACATCGGGGCGGCGTTTGTTTTTGCCTTTAATACTCAATTGATTCACTACCCAAAACGTATTGTTTTCAGGATTTTGATAATCTATTGGATAAATATGAACGGCTTTTTCGTTACCGTTAGCGTCTTGGTATTCGTAATCTAACCCTTTAGTAAGTTTTAAATGAAAATCGCGGTTGCGGTACAACAAATCAGCGCCTTTATTGTTCACAAACTCCGCCACAATTAACGGATACAACTCCGCAGGCAAATGTGGGTGCTGTTGTTGTATAAACGCTAACAACGTAGCTTTATCCACCACTTCGTTTTCTGGAAACGTAAACGTAGTGCCGTGTATGTGGCTATACCCTAAATCGGTTAACCAATCGATGGTAGCTTGTTCTATTTTGGCTTCTGTTGTCATATTCTCTTTTTTTTTGTCATTCCGACGAAGGAGGAATCACATACTACTTATCACTTATCACTAATTACTTATCACTTGAAACATACTCATTCAACCGCACTTCACCACTAATTAACTTAGGCAATAAAGTATTGCGCAATTGGGTTAAGGCTTGGTTTTCTTTCAAATTATTGGCTTGTTGCTCTTCCCAATTTCCAACAATTGACTGAAATTCATTTTGTTTATCAATATTTGGTAATGCAAATTGTATATGACCAATTGCATCAAAAGTAATTTGTGGAAAAGTACCTGACCTAGATTCAGCTATATTCTGAAATTCAGTAATTGTTTCATCTCTTGTTAAGATACGATATAACAATTTATTATTGATTAGTTCATTGTTTCGAATAACCATAAACTTAGTAGAAACAACATAATCTTGTGAATCAAAGTCTACATAAGCATATCTTTTATTTCCTGGTCTTATTTCACTGTACAATATATCTTCGGGATAGATTGCTTTTTTTGCTTGTCCAGGCAAATCCTCAATATCCATATAATTTTTATGCATAAAAGAACCTTCTAAAACATCTCCCGTATTAACAAAAACAACTTTTTCTTTTCCTTTAAACTTATAGGTTTCAGCTCTTTTAAAAGCTATTTCATTCAACCTTTTCACCTCCCAACCCATAGGAATACTTCCTAACTCACTTTCTACAAATTCACCGTCTTTAAACGGACCAAAATCTACAAACCAATTTTTGTATAACGCCATAGCCATTTCTTCTAAGGTTTTGTTGATGGCTAGGTTGTTTTCGATTTTGTCGTCGATGGCGGAAAGGATTGAAGCGATTGATTTTTGTTCTTGGATTAGTGGAAGTTCTAATTTAATTTGATTTTCAATTAAATCCTTAGTTAAACTTCCACGTGTAGAGAATGAATCAGAAATATTTCTGAATTCATCATAACGATTTGATAAATTAAAGAATAAAAATTTAGAATCAATAATTTCTTTATCTACTCTAAAACATAGAACAGATTGATTTATAGAAGTATCGATTTTTAGGAATGAAGTTTGTCCTCTAGTCTTCCCTTGACCTGCGGAAGCAATAACAATATCATCTTTTAATGCCATTTTAGCACTTGACTTTTGTAAACCAATTTCTGTTATGAACTTTTCTGTACCACTAATATATCTGTTCCCTGTTTCACCAGAAGACAACCAAGGTATTTCACCATTCCAAAATTCTGGATTTGATGTACTAGGTGTACCTCCAGAAAAAATTTTTTCACAGACTTCTTTTAATTTATATGTTTTCCAGTTGTTTGGCATTTGGTTTATTGTAAGTTATCAATCAATTTTGGTAAGTGTTTAAATCCTTTAGATAGTTCAGAATATATTTCTTTTATTACCGTTTCCTCAACTAATTTTGACACTGTTAAATCCACAAATTTTCCTTTGGCAAGTTGAAACCAGTTTTTCTTTCCCAAATTAAAATTTTCTTTTAATTCATCAATTTCATTAAAGATGACTTCCTGACCATATCCTAAATTCTTTAATTGTTCTTCAATTTGATTCAACTTATTATGCAAATCAACTTGCTCTTCAATTTTAAATTTATCTTCTATATTTGGTTCAAATTCATAATTCTTATTAATATTATCAATTTCTTGGTCAATCACAAAAAGTCCTGTTTCTTTTTCTGTAGATATATCACAATCTATTGTAGTACATTTTTTTTCGTGCTCTAATTTTTCTAATTCAACTTCTTTTCTAAGAACATTAAGAAAATATAACTTATCTTTATCTCTATTGAAATTATATAATTTAGACGATAAAGCACTTTTTAAATAATCAATATCACAAAATGATTGACCTTCAAAAAAATAAGTACTAAAACGAATTGCTTCTTTCTCTACGATGTTCATATTTTAGATTTTCTCAAAATTCTCCAAAATCTTTTGTTGCAACTCATTCCCTTTAGCAAACTGCTCTTGCAACGTAACTTGTAAATTGGCCATTTTATCTTCGAACAAGATACCATCATCTTCTACTTCTTCGGTACCTACATAAATACCTGGAGTTAGTTTGTAGTCTTGTTTTTGTACTTCTTCTAATGTGGCGTTGTAACAGTAACCATCTGTATTCTCATAAGTACCACCAATGTTGCGCCATGCGTGGTAGGTTTGAGCGACTTTGTCAATATCGGCATCCGTAAACACACGTAGTTTTCGGCTCTCCATAGTTCCCATTTTACTGGTATCTATGAAAAGAATTTCGTTTTTACGTTCGCGGTGTTTGCCGTCTTTTCCGTCTCGGTTTTTACTTAATATAAAAATACATGCGGGTATTCCTGTAGTTAAAAACAATTTATCAGGTAAACGTACAATACAATCAATCATACTGTTGTTTACCATAAACTCACGCACGTTTTTCTCCCCTTTGTTATTGGAAGTCATGGCGCCGTTTGCCATAACTACACTTGCGGTACCTTTGTTACTCAAATGGCTCCAAAAGGTTTGCATCCACATAAAGTTAGCATTACCATCAGTAGCAAATTCTTCTTTCGGCCCAAACAAGCGAGGGTCGTTTTCAGGTAAATCTTCTGGGTGCCATTGGCTCACATTAAACGGAGGATTTACAATAATATAATCGGCTTCTAAATCAGGAAATTGGTCATTTAGTAAAGAGTCACCCAAGCGTACATCAAACGATAAATCACGTAAGGCTAAGTTCATTTTACATAAACGTAGTGTTCCATCATAGCGTTCTTGTCCGTATATAGCAATGTTTCGTTTGTCGCCTCCGTGGCTTTCTAAAAACTTCAACGATTGCACAAACATACCCCCACTTCCACAAGCAGCATCAAATATTTTACCTTCATAGGGTTCAATCATTTCTACCATCAAACGCACGATACTACCAGGTGTAAAAAACTGCCCTGCACCAGAACCTTCTGCCAAAGCAAACTTTCCAATGTAGTATTCATATACACGTCCTAAAATATCGCTTTCAGGGTTTTCCTTTTGTGATAACTTAGGATTAGAAAGTAAATTAATTAGTCCGCCCACTTGACGTGCCGTCAATTGACTTTTTACAAAAATACGAGGTAAAATCCCTTTTAAATCGGGTCTAAACTTAGACAAAGTAGCATCTAAAACATCAAAAGCATCATCTACAATTACTTTAATGTTATCTTGTTCGGCATTGGCTTTTAAGTATTCCCAAGTAGCTTCTTTGGGAATGATGTATACATTCTTAGATAAATATTCATCCGCATCTTCCAACACATAGTTGATTTCTGCTTCGTCAGTCGTAAAATAATTTGAGTTTTTATCGTGTACTAAAGCCGTCAATTCTTCTCTACGCATCTCATATCGCTCGGACATGTGTTTTAAGAATATCATTGATAACACAAAGTCTTTGTATTGATTTTCAGCTACAGCACCACGTAATTCGTTGGCAACCTTCCAAAGTTCTTGTTCAAAATTAATATCGGCTTTTACAGTAGTTTTACTCATAGTGGTTATAAAAAAGTATTTGTTTCAAACCTACTGAAAAAAATCCCAATATCCAACACAAAATACATCTAAAAAGCAACTTGTAGAACTATTTCTACAAAAAAAATTCCTACTAAAATAAAATGTTGTTTTATTAATTATATAATAATATGAAACACCAATAATTAATAAAACAATTAAACTAGCTTTCTATTTATCACAAAAACATGTCAAAGCGCACTTTTTATGCAAAATACTTCAAACATATCTTATGCAATTTCAAAGCAACTTTAAAGCAAATTAAAACGCTTTAAAAATGGATTAATTTGCTTGCTTATAGACCGATTTTTTTGCGAAAAATCTGCTGCATTTTATTTGTTTTGCATAATATTTATAATATGATATGTTTTTTTAAATATTTTTTTAAAAAAATTAGATGTAAAGATAACTGAATTTATCCAAGCTTATTTATTGTTGTAGAAACAAAAAAAACCTGAACATAGTTCAGGTTTAAACAAAAAGGAAACGAGCAATTAATAGTAATACTTCTTCTTTATTTCTTGGTCAATATAATATACCGTTAAACCTATTGCAACAACTCCAACTAAGATAGTTGCTGCAACAAGGATATCGTTATTTTTTTTGAGAATTGCATTTTCAGCTATTGTGTGCTCTAAATTAAAATTTCTTTCAAGTGTTATTATATCTCTATAATCTACCATATCGTACAATTTTTACTGTTTTTGAAATACCATCTATGTAAATTGCAAATTCAAAGAAACATGGAACTTGAGCACCTTTTATAATTTCATGATGAGTAAAAGTATTGAATTTTAATCCATATCCATCTAAATAATCAAAAGAAAATATTGCTACATTTTTGCCATTCATTAACTTTTTATAAAGATAATGTGATTTGTTTAAAGGTCCAATTATATAAGCTCTTTCCTTTCTTAAATCATTTGCAATTTGATTATTGAATTTTTTCCTATTGTAAGAAGTTGCAAATCGTTGATTACTTCTTTTAGGAATGAACGTTTGACCTGTCAATGGGTCTTTTTTTACGATTTTTTCCATAACCTCTCTACTTACAAATTAACTTTGTTATCCTCTAAGATTTTATCAATCTCTTTCACTTCATACAAATACACCTCACCGAATCGCGTAAATGGCAACGTGCCATTTTCACGATATTTGATGATGGTATTATTTGAAAGGCCAAATAATCGCTTGATATCGTTATTACGATAAAATTTTAATGGTTGAACCATCTTTGGTAAACGTTGCAACGAATCCTCGATTTGTTGCAATCTAATGTGTAAAGGCTCTACTAAGCGCTTTATCCCCTCTAAGGTGGGCATGGTAATTTGTTCCATACTAATTAAATTTATAGTTAATGGTCCAAAAATACAATGCCGAAAAAAATTAAAAGAGGCAATTTAGGTGTACTATAGGTGAAAAATTATTTTTTAAATTCTAATAATCTATTACTTGTTGTTTTAGTTTCATAATCATCTAAAAAATTTCTAAGTTTATTAATAAATTCTTTTTTATCTCTTTCGAAGTTTGGTTTACCAGTCTTACCTAGTTGACTATGAAATCGTACTATACTTTTTGGATTTGAATTTTCATCTAAATACTGGAAATTTTCTTCAAAAAATCGTTGCAAATCAGCTCGTTTTTTATCGGAATTTGAATTTTTGTTCATAACCATAATATCATACAGGTACATTAAATAAAAGAAATGAACTACCTCGTAATTTCTTAATTTAAAAGTACATTTAGTCTTTGTGTGCTTCGATAAATTCTTTAAGTTGGTTTCAGGAGCAAAAAATGGTTTAAAATCGATTATTTTAAAGCTTTGGTCCATTTCTAATATCGAATCTAAAAATTTCACAAAATCATTAATGCTATCATAGTGTAATTGCAAAATCAATTGAAGTTTAAGATTTTGAATGATAAAATCACCATTTACTTTGTCTTTAAGTATTTTTCTTAATTGTTGTTCCGATAATGAAGAGAAAATATGATAATGAAATTTACATTGCAAAATATCATTTATATCAGGCTCCTCTAGATAAGAACTTAAATTCACTTTTTTATTTGATTTTGGAGCAGAATCATTAGTACTTGTGCAATAAATATCGCTAATAATAAATTTATTTTTTTTATAAATTTCAATTTCATTTTCAAGTAAATTCATTCTTTTTTGGAACAAAAATCTTATGGATGTAATTGATTTTGTATTAATTAGGTTTTCAGCCTTGAAGTAATAAAGAAAGTTTTTAAATATTTCTATTTCACTCGTAAAGTAATTAACATCAATTTCGTCAATATAAATGTTGTTATATTGGAATTGCTTGTTTTTTGTAAACCATACAATATCTGGTTTTAATAATTTTTCTATTTGGTTTTCAATGTGCAAATTGTTTATTTCCATAGTTAATTGAATTCAGTTATTACTATTTTTATGTTAAAGCATTGAAGAATCGTTAACAATTTTTATGCCATTTTCTAAAGTTTCGGTTATAGCAAAAGTATGTCGGGCAACATACCAAGTTATTTTTTTTCAATCCCAATTATATCAGTGATTTCTTTAAAGTAAACTACCCTTATTTGATTGGTAATTTTTGGCAATAAAAAATTTTGAGTACGTAAATACTTGTTATAATTTTAAATCTTAATGAAAACTTTACATAAAGAAAACTGCCAAAAAACTTGCGTAATTCAAAAATGTTCTTTACTTCTGTACCGAAATAAAATTTATCTTATGTTATTTTCAAATAAAAAAGGAATAAGCCTTTCTATGATGGAAGAGATTTTAGGCTTTGATAAGGTAGAACAAACTTTTTCTTCTACTAAGAAAGAAATTTTAAAACAAGAGGAAATTGGTATAACAATTTTTTCTAATTCTAATGAGATTTTTGCTTTGTTTGATGAATTACAGATTCCTTATAAAGAAAATACTATAGAAGAAGTATTAAAATTTTTATTTGACAGGCTTCTATATGAATACATGGAAGACCAATCTTATTATACTGAAGAATCATATAATAGGTTTAAAAACACATTTATATATATGCAACTACAAATGCTAATCTACCATACTAAATCTCTGATGCTATGGTTATATAATGATGTTGAGCAGATTCCAATAAGCAGTAAAAGATTATATAGAAAAAAAGATATAAATCCTGTTTATGAAACTAACTATTTAGAGAAATATGAAAATTTCAAAATGATTATGGATGTTGTTAAACCAGAAAGATTAGTCGACTACTTTAACAGCTTAGTAGGATTAAAACATTTTAGTATCAGAACAAAAGCAATATATCATGCCTTTGTGGAGGAATTAGAAATTAGAGATATTAATTATGATTGTATGCTTCATAGCAAAGAACATATGCTTAATTATAAAATTGAAATTAATTTAATAAATAATGAATTGGTAGTTACTAAATCAATAATAAAATCAGCTTTATGAAAAAAATAACCATTTTATTGGTATTTGTATTATTAGTCTTAACCGCTTCTTTTATAAATACAAAACCGAAAACAATTTATATTCAACCCTTAGGGAATGTAAATCAAGAATATGTTAATTATATTAAAAAATCAGTAGAGAATTTCTATGGCTACAGTTGTATAATTAAACCTAAATTAAGTTTAACTAAGGACATATTAGCAGCAAGTAAAACAAGATACGAAGCGGGAAAAATTTTAAAAAAATACAATTCAAAACAAAATTTATTATTAATTACTGAAAAAGATATTGCACATAGAAAAAGTAGTAATTTTCCTGAGTGGGGAATATTTGGATTGGGATACAGACCTGGAACCTCTTGTGTGATTTCGACATTTAGATTAAAAAAGAACGTTTCTAAAGCAAAGTTATTAGATAGACTTAAAAAAGTTGCGCTTCACGAAATAGGTCATAATCTAGGCTTAGAACATTGTACTAATAATAAAGAATGTATGATGACAAGTGCAAGTGAAACGATAAAGCAGGTAGACAGGGAAAAAATTTGGTTTTGTTCTAAGTGTTGGAAACAAATAAGAAAATAAAATTAATTTTTAAAAAATAAACTAATAACATAACGAAGTAATAAGAAAACACATAATTATGAAATATTTTAATTTTAATACTACAATCAAAATCTTGGCAGTAAGCTTAATTTTAGTTTCTTGTAATGAAACTAAAACAAATGATAAAGAGAAAAGTTTAACAGAAAAAGAAATTGAACTACTTAAAAAGGAAAATGAACTTTTGAAGAGAGAACAAGAATTAAATAAAACCAAAGAAATTGAAGAATCTAATATTTCAAAAGACAAATATTCAAGCATAAATAAACTGGATTTTTTAAAAAAACTAGATGGAAAATACCCATATAAAGTTAAATTACTTGACAATTCAGTATTTATGAAAAGACTTAAAAAACTCGTTGGTAATGAACGCTATGCTTTTTTAAAAGATAATTGGGCAACAGAAATGCCTATGCAATTTTCAGATAATATTTTTGTTGCCGAAGGCTGTCAAGCTCACAATTGTGGTTCTACAAACTTTATTTTAGTATATAACTTTAATAATAATGTATTATATGCAGGTATTCGCGAAGAAGAGTATGTCAAAACGTTTTCTGAAGATGGAGGTTTTTCTACAAAAATTATAGATTGGGAAAACAACGATTAATAAACTCAATTGACATAATTAATCTTTAAAAGTATGAATCAAACTAAACGTTTAAAAAATTAAGAGAAATCAATGTTTTTTATTTCTAATAAAGGAAAAAATAAAATCAATGAAGATTATTTAATTTTTTGCGAAAATATATTTTATGCCGTATTTGATGGATTGGGAGGAAACGGAAATGGCCAAATAGCTTCTAAATTGGTTGCAGAGACTGTAAAAGAATCGCTTTTAAAGTCAAAATCAATTTCAGAAGCTGTACAAGAAGCTGAGAAAAAACTAAGCGCATATAAAAAAAAGTATCCAACAACAGCATACATGGCAACCACAATAGCTATAGCACAAATTTTAGACAATAAAATTTTAGTTTCTTGGGCGGGTGATAGCCGAGTATATCAGTTTCGAAATGGCAAAATCTTATTTAAAACAACAGACCATACTTGGGTGGCAGATGCGGTTAAAGAAGGAAATTTAAGTGCTGTAGATGCACTCTTTCATCCAAGAGCTAATGAGCTTACAAAATCAATTAAAGATAGCTCAAAACCAATAAAATTAGAGCAAGTTTTAATTGAGGATATTAAACCTAACGACTATTTTCTTATTTGTACAGATGGAATACTTGAAACTTGGATAGATTCCGATTTAGAAAAACTTTTTGAAAGTTGTACTTCTCATAAAAATATAGTCCAAGAACTATACAAAAGTTGCGAAATATTTTCAGAGGACAATTATTCTGCACTAATTATACAAATTGATTAAATAACTTTTGAGGTTATAAAAAATTATCCATCTCTTTCATACATTTTGGCTCTTAATGAAATGCTTATTGCATTTACATCCTCCCCAACTAAATATGAACAATAGTTGCAAATTGTTCGCACAACTGATTTAAATACTGTCATTTTAGCTAAATTTAATCATTAATTTTTGCATATCTTCCATAACACTTGTATCTAATACTTTTGCATAATGTTGCGTTTGTCTAATTGTGGTATGACCAAGCATGGATGATACGTTCTCAATTTTTATACCATTACCTAAAGTTACGGTTGTGGCAAACGTATGTCGAGCAACATACCACGTTAATTTTTTCTCAATCCCAATGATATCGGCTATTTCTTTAAGATAGGCATTCATCTTTTGGTTAGAAATTTTTGGTAATAAAAAATCTTGAGTAAGCAAATACTTGTTTGCAATTTTGAGTGCTTGTGGTAAAAACGGCACATTTGCCTTAGTTCCTGTTTTTTGACGATTGGTTTTAATCCACAATTGCCCAGTACTATCTTTGATAATATGCGACCTAGAAAGTTTCATTACATCCACAGGGGCATATCCAGAGTAACAACAAAATAAAAATATGTCTTTTACACGTTCTAGGCGTTCTATTTTGAAAGTATATCGTTCAATAGCACCCAATTCCTCAGTTGTTAAAAATACAGCTTCTACGGTTTTAATTTTACCCGAATATAAATTAATGGGATTTTTTTGAATCAATTCAAACTTAATAGCGTAATTGCAAATGGTTTTCAAATTTTTGAAATACTTCACTATGGAATTGTTCTTAATTCCTTTGATACCGTTGTACTCCACTTCAAATTTCATAAACTGCTCTAGATTATACAGATAGGCACTTCCCATTTTTTCAACTTCGAAATCAGGTTTACCATAATACCTTTTATTGAAATCCCCAATAATATCTTTTACGCGTCGATACTTTTGAAGGGAGGCTGGTGCGCGTTCGCCAATACCAACTAATTTGGCAAAATGTTCGTTATGAAAATCTATGATATGTAATATCGTAGGTTTTTCTTTTAAACTTTTACCTAATAAAATTGCTTTTAAATCCTGAGCGGTTATCTCGATTAGCTCACGCTCGAGTTTGGAGTAAGTAACCAAGATTTTATTACTAAGCACCTCAAGGGCTTCTTTAGTAACTTTATCTTTAGCCGATTTGACATAAATCCGTAAATGTTTGGTATGTTCCCATACCTCATTTGAAACAGATTTACCAGTACTAAGAGTGAAGCTATCTTTGCCTAACTCTACTTTTACATAAATTGGAATTTCACCATTTAGCTTTGTTTTTGCGTGTCGCAAAAAATACAT
>CAMAWT010000030.1 GCA_945862065.1 Flavobacterium psychrophilum
AAAATAAAATAAAATAAAAAAAAATGAGTTTAGAAACCCAAAACACAGACAATCAGGAAATAGATTTGTCACAAATTTCAAAAAAGATAAAATCTTATTTTGATTCTATTTTAATATCTATTTTTAAAGGAATTCTATTTATTAAAAAAAACCTAGTTGTCTTAATTGCTTTATTTGTTATTGGAGCTGGACTTGGTTATTATTTAGATGTAAAGAATAAATATTACGATACAAACATTATCGTTTCTCCTAAAATGGGCGGTACCGATTATTTATATTCTAAAATTGATTTACTTGCTTCTAAATTAGCAGAAAATGACACGGTATTTTTTAAATCAATTGGAATTACTAATCCAAAAAAAATCAGTTTAATAGAGATTGAACCGATATTAGATGTTTATACCTTTGTAAATAATTCTACATCAGCAGCAAGCGCACAAAATACGCAAAATTTCGAGTTGGTCAAGTTATTATCAGAAAACTCGGATATCAATACAGTTATAAAAGATCAAATAACAAGTAAAAATTATCCGAACCACAGAATACATATTTCAACTTTAAATGCAACATCTGAAAAAGAACTAGTTAAACCTATTTTAAAGTATTTAAACACAGACAGGTATTTGAATGAAATTTTAGAAATTACAAAAGACAACATCAAAATAAAAATGAAGAAAAATGAGGAGTTAATTTCTCAAACCGATTCATTGATTAGAATATTGACTTTAAATTTAACCAAAAACCAAAAAAGTTCCAATTTGGTTTATAACAATGAAAATAATCAGTTCAATTCATTTTTCGAATTAAAAAATGATTTAATAAATGAAATAGCAAATCAAAGAATAGAGTTGGTAAGTTCAAACCTGATTGTAAAAGATATAAGTACGGTTGTAAACATTAAAAATAATAAAGGAACTCATGGCAAAATAAAATTTGTTTTACCATTACTATTTATTTTTTCGTTTTTAATATTCAACATTTTCATAAGTTTTTATAAAAAGATAGCATCCAAATTAAATTAGCAAAATCATTATGAAAGGAATTATTTTAGCAGGCGGATCGGGTACTAGATTGCATCCGTTAACATTGGCAGTAAGCAAACAATTAATGCCTATTTATGACAAACCCATGATTTATTACCCCTTATCAACTTTGATTTGGGCAGGAATCAACGAAATATTAATCATATCAACTCCTCATGATTTACCATTGTTTCAGCAGTTGTTGGGCGACGGTAAAAAATTTGGCTGTCGATTTGAATATGCCGTTCAAGAAAACCCAAATGGTTTGGCGGAAGCTTTTATTATTGGAAAAGAATTTGTTGGCGAAGATAAAGTTGCCTTAATTCTTGGCGACAATATTTTTTATGGAACTGGTTTGGCAGAATTACTTCAAGCAAATAACAATCCGGATGGCGGTATTATTTATGCCTACCACGTTCACGATCCAGAGCGATATGGAGTAGTAGATTTTGATAAAGAAGGTAAGGTACTTTCTATTGAAGAAAAACCAGAGAACCCAAAATCAAATTATGCTGTACCGGGCATTTATTTTTATGATAATTCAGTGATTGATGTTGCTGCAAATATTCAACCAAGTCATAGAGGCGAACTCGAAATTACCGATGTTAATAAAGAATATTTGAAAAGAGGCACTTTGAAAGTAAGTATTCTAGACAGAGGAACTGCTTGGTTGGACACTGGAACGTTTCAATCATTGATGCAAGCCGGACAATTTGTTCAGGTTATTGAAGAACGCCAAGGATTAAAAATTGGCGCTATTGAAGAGGCTGCTTATAAAATGGGATTTATTGACTCCGATCAATTAACAGCATTGGCTCAACCGTTATTGAAAAGTGGATATGGAGTTCATTTAATGAGTCTATTGAACGAATAAATATAATCAGGCAGGTAATTATCATTAGAAAAATGATGGTTGAACATGTCATTGAAATTGCAATTGATTATGAATTTTATAGAAACCAAACTTAAGGGGTGTTTTGAATTAGAACCAAAAATAATTTTTGACGGAAGAGGTTATTTTATGGAAAGTTTTAATGAAAATACCTTTCAAAACGGAACAGGCCAGAAAGTACATTTTGTGCAAGACAACCAATCTTTTTCATCGAGAGGTGTGTTGAGAGGATTGCATTATCAAACGGGCGAACATGCTCAAGCAAAACTGGTTCGGGTGCTTCAAGGGGAAGTTTTGGATGTGGTTGTTGACATCAGACCCGAATCTGATACATTTGGTCAACATGTTACCATATTACTTTCTTCAGAAAATCAAAAACAACTTTTTATACCCAAAGGTTTTGCACATGGCTTTGTTGTATTGAGCGAAACCGCCACTTTTTTTTATAAATGTGATCATTTTTATAATAAAGAAAGTGAAGGAGGCATTATTTATAATGATGCATCTATCAATATTGATTGGCAACTATCAGAAAACGAATTGTTGATTTCTGAAAAAGATTTAGTTTTACCCTTATTAAAAGACGCAAAAAAAGTATGGTAATTTTAGTAACCGGCGGTAACGGACAATTGGGTCAATCGCTTCAGTATATTGCTTCAAAATACGAAAGTTTTCAATTTGTTTTTACAGACGCAGCCGATTTAGACATTACAAATCTTGAAGAGTGTTACTCTTTTTTTGATAAATTAAAACCTCAATATTGCATCAATGCAGCGGCTTATACAGCGGTTGACAAAGCAGAAACAGATGAAGAAATGGCTCACAAAATCAATTGCATTGGTGCCGAAAATTTAGCAAAAGCAGCTTTAAAATATAATTGCGTTTTACTTCATATATCAACCGATTTTATTTTTGACGGACAAAAAACAACACCTTATACAGAGCTAGACCAACCCAACCCAACTGGTGTTTACGGAAAAACAAAACTAGATGGAGAACTTGCCATACAGGCAGTTTTTGACACCTATTTTATCATAAGAACCTCTTGGGTATATTCGCAATTTGGCGCCAACTTTATGAAAACGATGTTGCGTTTAGCAAGTGAAAGAGAAACCCTTTCTGTTGTAAATGATCAAATTGGTACACCAACAAATGCTGTAGATTTAGCAAATTGTTTGGTACAAATTTGTATGACCAACAACCAGCAACCAACAATCAATAACTATGGAATTTACAACTTTAGTAACGAAGGGCAATGCAGTTGGTATGATTTTGCGAAGGAAATTTTTGAAAAAAACAACATTATCATGGATGTACAACCAATTGCTACAACCGCTTATCCAACACCTGCAAAACGACCAAAATATAGTGTTTTGGATAAAAGTAAAATAAAGTCAGTTTTTGGCTTGGAGATTAAGGATTGGACGGAAAGTTTAGAGGAAATACAATAAATACAAAAAATTTCAGTTTAAGAACATAAGAACAAATCAGATTATTTGTTAAATTAACTAAACAATTTTTAAGTACTATTTAATGGAAATAAATTCAAATAAACGAATATCAATAAATATTATTTCCACTATTTTACAAGTATTTATTGTTGGTGTAGTTTATTTATTTTTATACAGTTTTTTATTAAAATCGTTAGGAATTGAAAAATTAGGCATTTGGTCGATAATTTTAGCTACGAGTTCCATTGCAAATCTTGCAAACTTTGGAATAACTTCTGGACTAATAAAATTTATTGCTGATTACAACGCTAAAGAAAACTTTAAAGACATTCCTAAACTTATTTTTACCGCATTATTATCTATCATTTCTATTTTTGGAATAATTACAATTTTAATTTATTTTTTTAGTAAATTCATTCTCGGTTATATTATTGAACAAGAACACCTTTCACTTGCAATAGAAATATTACCTTATTCCTTACTTTGTTTATTTATTAATTCGGTTGGAGGAATTTTTACATCAACACTTGAAGGTTTCCAAAAAAATTATATTAAAAATTTTATTTTCTTATTTTCAACCCTTCTATTATTATTTTCAAGTTACTATTTAGTTCCAATTTATAAGTTAAAAGGAGTCGCCATAGCTCAAGTTATTCAGTCAATAATTATTCTTTTTGGGTCACTGTTTTTTGTGCTTAAAACCAATACATTTAGTATTTTTAATAAATGGAATTGGGATAAAAAGATTTTCAAAGAACTAATAAATTATGGCACAAAATTTCAAGTAATTTCAATTTTTCAAATGCTGTATGAGCCAATAACTAAAGGATTAATTAGTAAGTTTGGGGGATTAGCACTTTTGGGATATTATGAGATGGCTTCAAGACTTGTAAATCAAATTCGAGCTTTAATTGTAAATGCAAATCAGGTAATGGTTCCAGTTGTAGCGCATACAAACAGTACAAATAAAGAAAATTTAAAGGAACTTTATAATAAATCAATGTCTATAACATTTTTTGTTACAACAGTTTTGATTTCAATAGTGCTTTTGTTTACACCCATAATTTCAATATTATGGATTGGCTTTTTGGAACCCACCTTTTTATTTTCAATGGTACTTTTATCAGTTTCTATGTTTGTAAACATTTTAATTGGACCAGCCTATTTTAGTTGTGTTGGCGAAGGAAATCTGAATTTAATTTTAAAAGCACAAATAATGATTGGTTTTTTAAACTTAATCTTTGGGATTATTTTAGGACATTATTTTTCTGGACAAGGAGTAATAATTTCATGGGCATTATCGGTTACTGTAAGCTCTTTTTATTTGTTGAATAATTATCAGAAACAAAAAAACATTCCTTTAACAAGTATGATTACAAAATACAATGTAACATTAATAATGATCAGTCTTTTTATAGTAATTACAGGTATGATGTTGTTTAATAAACTAGAAATAATGATAACAAATATTTGGATAATTACGTTGATTTATATTGTTGTAATACTGATTATTTACACACCATTTTTTATTAAAAACAAAGATGTGATTAGAATAAAAAAATCATTATTTAATACAAATTAGTTATTTGAATTATTTTTTAAAAATAAATCAATATCAAAAAAATCCTTAGAAATTTCAGATAGTTTTACATCATTCCAATTCCACCATTGTAAATGAATTAGTTTGTCAATGACCTCTTTTTCAAACCTGTATTTAATTATTTTTGCAGGAACCCCAACAACAATTGCGTAAGGCGGAACATCTTTTGTAACAACTGCTCCAGCTCCAATAACTGCTCCGTCTCCAATAATTATCCCATCAATTATGGTCACGTTTGAACCGATAAAAACATCATTGCCAATAGCAATATTTTTTCTCATTTCAAAACTATCGGCATTAGAAAAAGAAAAGCCTTTGATTCCCTCTTTTGAATAAAACATAGGAGAACTAGAAATTGAATTAAGAGGATGAATACCAAAACCACAGTTAAAATTTGGTCCAATAGAAGTAAATTTTCCAATTTTTGTAAAAGAAACGTTGGAGTTTTTTGAGATATAAGAATAGGAGTCAACACTAACATTTCTAATGTCTGCAGGCGATGTAACTCTTGATGTATCACATACTTCACTGTTTTCTACTATCAAACCAATGTTTGGAAAATCTATTTTTTTGTATTTAATCATTGATTTTAATAAAACGATTAAATTGTATAGAAAATTTCTCATATTTTAAATTATTAGTAAAAACATTAGCTAAAACATTTTTGTAAAAATAGAAATAAAAACATACTTTTACAAAGCAATCAAACAAAAAACGATGGTAACGAAACTACAAAGTTTATTTTATTATTTTATTATCTATCCAATTCATAAAGTTCAATTTGCCAAAATAGAATCTAAAGTTAGAATTTTTAACCCAACAAAATGTGAAGGTAAAAAAAACATATTTATTAATAAAAATGTAATTATTGGTAAGTATGGTTGGCTAGCTAGTTTACCATTAACAAATCATAAAAACCCAAAACTAATTATTTCATCCGACTGTAGAATAGGTAATTTTAATCATATTTATTGTACTGGCGAAATAGTATTTGAAAAAGGAGTTTTGACGGCAGATAAAGTGTATGTTTCTGATAATTTACATAACTATGAAGACATTAACACACCAATTTATAAACAACCAATAAAGCAGTTAAAAAAAGTAATCATTGGCGAGGGTTCATGGTTAGGTGAAAACGTTTGTGTCATTGGCGCATCTGTTGGAAAGCAATCTGTTGTTGGCGCAAACTCGGTGGTTACCAAAGATATTCCAGATTATTGTGTAGCAGTAGGTTCTCCTGCAAAAATAATAAAGCGATACTGTCTTGAAACACAAATTTGGAAAAAAACAGATGATATTGGAAATTTTTTATAATTTTAATATATAGATGTCTAATATTATTAAATTTGCCATTCAAATATATACACGATGAACATATTAATTACAGGAGGATCAGGCTTTATTGGATCCGCTTTATCTTTAAAATTAGTAGAAAATAATTTTAAAGTTACCGTTTTAGACAATTTATCTCCACAAATACATGGTGAAAACCCAGAAAATTCATTATTATACCTTAAAATAAAAGACAAGGTAATCTTTGTTAAGGGCGATGTTAGAAACATAGAAGATTGGAACAAAGTATTACCAAATCAAGATGTTATAGTTCATTTAGCCGCAGAAACGGGTACAGGACAATCCATGTATGAAATTGAAAGATATGTTGATGTAAATACTAAAGGAACGGCACTTTTTTTAGATTTTTTGGCAAACACAAAAAACAGCGTTAAAAAAGTTATCATAGCAAGTTCAAGATCAATTTATGGTGAGGGAAAATATAAAGATAAGCTTGAGAATTTTTACTATCCCGAGAGTAGAAAAGATATTGACATGCAACAAAAACGATTTGATCCTCAATACGAAGGCACTCCATTAGTTGCGGTTGCAACCGACGAAAAATCTAAAATTCATCCAATTTCAATTTACGGAATTACAAAACAAGTTCAAGAGCAACTTGTAATGAATGTTTGTAAAAGTATCGGAATTGCGGGTGTTTCACTACGTTTTCAAAACGTTTATGGGCCCGGACAATCATTAACCAATCCATATACTGGAATTTTAAGTGTGTTTTCAAATTTGATATTAAATAATAAGCCCATTAATATTTTTGAAGACGGACTAGAAAGCCGCGATTTTGTTTACATAGATGATGTTGTAAATTCAATTTTTTTATCAATAATTAACGATAATGCTAACAACAATTGCTATAATGTTGGTACAGGAGTAGCTACTACGGTATTGGAGGTGGCTACAATTTTACAAAATTGTTATCAAATAAATGTTGAAACCACAGTTAGCGGAAACTATAGATTGGGGGATATAAGACATAATTTTGCAGACATATCAAAAATAAAAAACGACATTAATTGGTTGCCACAAACCGATATAAATCAAGGATTAAAAGAGTTTTCAAATTGGGTTTTAGTTCAAAAATTACCAAAACTTGAATACGAAAAGTCATTATCAGAGATGAAAGAAAAAGGGATGTTCAAATAATTAATGAGAATGGATAAAATTGGAATTGTTACTGTTTTGTATAAAAGCGAATCTGTATTAGAAGATTTTTTTAAAAGTGTAAGTTGTCAAAATCACAAAAATTATATACTATATATAATAGATAATTCAGCAACAGAAGAAAGTGAAAAATTAATAAACGATTATACACAACTACATAATTTACAAGACAAGATTAGGTATTTACCATCATCAAGTAACCTTGGTGTGGCTGCTGGAAACAATGTTGGCATTAAAGCTGCGCTAACAGATAATTGTGATTATATTTTACTCTCAAATAATGATATTTTAATAAAAGATGATTCCCTTTTTAAAAATATGGTCAATGAGTCGATTGAAAAAAAACATGATATTTTAATTCCTAAAATTCATTTTTATGATTCAAATGAAATATGGTTCATATCAGGGCATATAAATAAGTTCAGAGCCAAATGTTTTCACACAAACAATTACAAAATAGACAACGGACAGTTTGATAATAAACTTTCAGAATGTGACTATGCCCCAACTTGTTTTATGTTATTTCATAAAAATGTATTTGAAAAAGTTGGATTAATGGATGAAAAATATTTTGTTTATTATGACGATACAGATTTTTTATGGCGTTGTTATTTATCTAACATTAAGGTTAACATATATACAAAAGCAGTAGTACAGCATAAAGAAGGCAGATCAACTGGCGGACAAACTTCAGATTTTTCATTTTATTATTTTACTAGGAACAGATTTTATTTTTCAAGTAAAATACATAAAAATGTTTTTATAAAATGGAGTTCATTCGTTTATATTTTTGCGGTGTCTTTTTTAAGAAGTATAAAACATAAAAAAACCAGAATTTATTTCAACATTATCAAAGAATTTTATAATAGAACAGAATTTAAAAGGCAAAACACCTTTTAAGTAATTTGGTTTGAAACACTTGAATTATTATTTTCTATAAATTTAATAAAACACATTAGTATTAAATTAAAATATAAAACACCATATTGTCTGTACAAATAATCTTCAATAAAGCATACAACTAAAATTGTAAAAACAAACGATTGAAACAAAAACATCCTAGATTTAAAGCTTATCCTGATAATATTAGCTAAATAAAAGAGATAGAATAGAAATCCAAAAATACCGCTTGATATAAAAATATATAAGTAATAATTATGTGTCAAATAATTGTGATTTTTGTAAAAATCTGAATCATAATTTGACTTATAACAATTATTCAAGTCCAATTGAATGTTCTCAAAGCCAACGCCGCGCACCCAATTTTCTTTAAATAAATCTACAGAACAATCAAAAATTGCTTTTCTGATATTGGTTGAATCAAATGTTAAATCTTTCGGTTTTACATTAACGCTATTATAAAGCTCCATAAATCTATTTTTAACACCAGGGGTGAAAAGGATTAATATGCCAATTGCTAAAACAGATATTAAAGAGATGATTCCTTTGTAATAAACATTTATAGGATTTTTAAATAAAAGCATATAAAACATTATCGAAACCATCAATACAGTGGTAAGCTTGGTTAACAGTAAAAAAGTTATTATAATAAAAGAAAAAACATAAATTAATTGTATATATTTTTTTTGTTTCAGAACTAAATTTAAGGAATGAGCACCACAAAATATTAAAATAATAGTATAATAAGTAGGGTGAATTTTAAACCAATTAAAATCATTATAAGTATAATTTCTAAAAGTTGATTCATTATAAAAATTCATAGTAAATTTCCAAGCAGGGACATCTATAAAATATTTTGTGACATAAATAATGGCAATAGACAAGCCTATATTTTTTAATATAAAAATAAAAAACTCTAACCTTTTTTCTGTAAAAATTTCTTTTGGAATGTATGTAAATGTTACAGGAATTAGTAAAAAAAGAAGGGCATTATTTACATGAGTAAGACTTAAATATATGTTGGTTGTGAAAATTGAAGTACACACTACAATCCAAAAGGGAATCGTTAAAAAAAAAACTTTATAACTTTCTATTTTAAAATCTTTAATGCTAGACCTGTACAACATTGTGTTAATAATTAAAAGGCCAATAGTTATAGAAGAAATGTTTTCTTTTAGAACTGGAAAACAAAAGCATAAAACAATTAGATAAGGGAAGAGCTTATAGGTTATATTTTTCAACATTTTTTAATTATAAAATATAATGTAAAATTAAATAAATAATTTTATAAAATAACATTCTCTTATGTATTTTTATATTAAAATAAATTATATTTGCAAAATATTTATAAAAATTTAAAGAGATGAAAAATTTAATTTTAGTGATCTTAACAGGTCTATTTATGGTTTCTTGCGGTAAAAACTCTAAAGAAAACGAAGAAACAACAGCAAAAATTACAAATAAATATGTAGTTTCAATTGAAGCTATATATCAAAAAAATGACAGTTGTGTAGTTGTACTTTATGATGAAAATGACAACGAAATCCTAGACAAACGAACAAAAATTGCTATCAAAGGAATGGAAGTTTCTCAAAAAATAAACGTTGATTTACCAGAAGGAGTTCAGCCATACAACATTGGTCTTGGATTGAGCACTAATAAAGAACAGTCAAATATTACACTTACAAAAATAGCTATATCAAAAAATGATAAAATTATTGCTGGTAATCCAAGCGAAGGATATTTGCCCTATTTTTCTAACAATGACTGTATAGTTATAGATCCAAATACGCTAAAACATTCACTGAAACACGATAAACCATATTCTCCAGGTTTAGTTGGAAATGAAAGTCTAAAAGCTGCCTTATCAAACTAAGGTGTAACTATTTAAATATTTAAAAGAAAGGGAAATTATTTTCCCTTTTTTTATGTTTAAAAACTTTTATTTGCTGAATTTATAAATCGACTGTTTTTAAAATTGTTATTCGTAATAAGTGAAAACAAAAAAGCTTGAGTAATGTTATGTAAGACTTTCGTAGATATCAGACCATAAATAACCTTTCTTTTCCCAACTGTAATTATTTATTACATACTCAGAAAGTAAATTTCCTCTTTCGAATCTTTCAGTTTCAGTCCAACTTAAAGCAATGTTTATTGCATTGGTGAGTTCATCAACTTTCGGATTTATCATTAAACCACCATTAATGTTCCATTCGGGATTTATACCCGTATTAAAAGTAGTAATTACTGGTGTTTTACAAATTGCAGCCTCCAAATTAACCATTCCAATGGCTTCAGAAAAAGAAGGTGCAACAAATGCTTTTGCATTGGCATATAGTGCGTATTTTTCATCTCCAAAAACACTTCCAATAAACTCAATTCTATCATTAATTAACAAGTTGTTGCATTTTGATCTTAATTCATTTGAATATAAATTTTCTTCACC